>NZ_JANQJQ010000032.1 GCF_028281565.1 Seonamhaeicola sp. | reverse complement strand
ATATCCATATTATCCCAGCTTGTTTCCTTGTTTATTAGAATATCCGAAACAAATGTGAAATAATCATAAGGTCCGGCTAACAAAGAACTTGCCTTTATACGAAATTCATTGGGGTAGTTTAATTGTAGGTATTTATGTGTAGCCAAACCAGCACCGCCACCTTCGCTCCATCCGGTTAAAAAGACATTGTTGGTAAAGCTAATGGAAAGTTCGTTTAAGAGACTTTTGGTAGCTCTTATCATATCAACAGATACTTCAGCTAGTTCATGATGTACCGTATACGGGTGTTCCAGGGTGGCTGTTTCTCCATAGCCTACATAATCCGGTAAGGATACGACATATCCGTTTGAAGCCATAACGGCGCCTATAAAGCTTGTCTCTACATCACTTTCGGTTGCACCGCCTTTATAGTTAGAGGGCACTTCCGCTTCAGAACCTTCCATGGGTATGATCGTACCATGATGATGTTGCACTAAACTTAAAGGACCGGACATATTTTGAGGTACTAAAACTAGCCCTGAAACTTTAATGATATTACCAGCATATAACGAATTATATAGAACCCTATATAAGGTGACATTGTTTGTAGTGAAAGCAGCCACATCCCCTATATTGGTGGCATTTGCGGCAATGGCGTTGGCTGTAAGATTTCCGGTTTCTTGATACGATATTAAGGCCCCCCGTGCATTTGAGGATGGGTTTACCGTTATAACCGGATTGCTGACAATAGCGACATCATTATCTGAGCATGCATGTAATATTACAAGAAGAGCCGCTGAGATGAGGCTAATGAATTTTCGATTTTTAAAACATAGTTTCATTCCTTGTACATTAAATAGTTTATGCAGCAAAAATCAATATACCAAGGGGATTGGAGGTGCGAAATGCACCAAACTATGGAAAGTCGGACATTTTGGGGATACTCAGACCTCATTCAGGACGCCTACATTACGGCGCTTAAAAGCAGAAGGGGTTTCATTAGTGAATTTTTTAAAGACGGCGTTGAATGTAGACTTAGAATTAAATCCGCTTTCTAAGGCTACACCCATAATGGTGTACTTATTATAGTCTACGGCTAATAACTTTTTCTTTACCGCTTCTATGCGATAAAAATTTATAAACTCGAAAAAGTTTTTCTGTTCATTTTCTTTGATAATCTGTGAAAGATAACCACTACTGATCTGAAGTTTATCTGCGATTTTATCAAGGGTTAAATTTACATCTTCGTAAGTTTTTTCCTCAGTCATCAACTGTAGTAATTGATTATAATAATGCGATGTGTTTGCCGATAGCTTGTTTTGGTTAGGAACCTTTTCAGAGTCAGTGTGCGTTATTGAAACAATTTCAAACCAGCTGTAATGGATAATAAGGAAGTAGCTAATCCAAAATAATAGCACTACAAAAGCAATGGTGATAATGCTAAAAGTTGTATCGCCTTGGTCATCATACCCAAACCAATATTGCACAAAACTTACGATAGTTACACACATGATGCCTATAAGAATTATTAAAAAGGTCTTTAACCAACTTAAGCTTTTCTTTCCGGTAGTAGAGTAGTGGTCGTATAAATACTTTTGATAGGAGTTCACTTTTCTTAAGGCTAATGGTAAATAGAGCACACAACAAACAATACTCAAAAACCATGAGACCAATATAAAGTAGGCTTCGATAAGTTCATACATGGCATCGTTAACCAACAGGCTTATGGCCGAGTCCATAAGGTGCAGTAATACTTCTGTACCAATAAATACAAAACCCAATTTCTCAAACTTGGATAGTTTATGTTCTGGCTGTATCAGAAATGTTACAAAATAGAATATGCCTACAGGAATAACGGTTCTAATATAGATTGGGAGATATTGTATCCAAACGGCAATATAGTCTTCTAGTTCCAGCCAAAACACAAATTCATAGGCTAAGATTACGCAGATTCCCAATATGGAGAGGGCCAAGAACTTGTTGGATTTGGTATTGAGCCTTTTATGGAAAAGGAATATGGCAGCCAATAACATCCCATGGAAGAACGCCATAAGGATAATGCCTGAAAAAAAACCGGTCTCTAGATATTCTGAGTTCGTCATTGGCACAACTTGCTTAGTTCATGATTCTGCTAAATTAAATTTTTTTTAATTGCGGGGTAGGAATTTTTGGAAGTCACTTGTTTTATTAGTGAATTCATTAAAAACCTATTTTTTACTATGAAAAAGATTTTAAGCTTAACATGTTTGCTTTCATTATTTTTTATTGCCTGCGATAATGAAGGAACCCAGGATGATGTAAACAATCCAGACCCTCTATCTATTGATGCCGAAGTTACCCTTGAGGAAACAGAGGCCGTTTTAGATGATATTGCACTGTATTCCGAAAGTGCCTATGGTATTACTTCTAAAACTAATGATGCTACTGCAAAAGGGCCGGACAGACACGGCCACTCAGGTTTCTTTAGAGAATGTGCCGATATTACAGTTGAAGAAACGGATACTACTATAACTACCACGCTTGTTTTTACGGGCGAATGTGAAGATGAAGACGGTAATGTTATTACAGGAACCATTACCAAAGTATGGGAAAAGAGTGATAGTAGCAGAACAAAAACTGTAACGTTTACCGATGTAAATATTAATGGTCGTTTAGTGAACGGAACCAAACAATATACCTTTACCGAGGAAAACGGAAACGGTAACCCGGAAATGTCAGGTTCTGTGGATATTACTGTTGAAACGGAAGATGGTACCGTATCCAAAGTTGGAAACAGAACGGTTGAAATTACGGCCGGAGGCGATACGTACTTCTGGTTTGATGATGAAAAGACCATTACAGGATCCTGTACTTACACCAATGCTGAAGGGAATACCTTTAGTGTAGAAATTACAACACCACTGGTAAAACCTGCCGAATGCCGATATATAGCATCAGGTGTTAAAGAATATACTAGAACAGAAGGGACTACTGTACTAGATTATGGGGACGGTACCTGCGATAGGATCGCTACCAAAACTGCTCCCGACGGCACAGTAACAGAAGTGACGTTAGGAAAAAAGAGAAAACACTAATATATAGTGTGCCCCAAATATAAAGCGCTGTCTGAAAAGATGGCGCTTTTGTTTATTGGATGAGCTCAAATTCTTCGCAGTCCAATCGTATTTCAGCGTTTTGCAATGCTTTTTCCAATAAATTACAAAAATGGTGGTCGCCATTTTTGCTATAAAATTTACAAGCGTAGCAGGTGCGTTGCACCGTTAAAATGCCCCTTTTATTGAGTTTGAAAATAAGCCGGCTAATGGTTTTAAAGGTAGATTCCAAATCGTTGCGGTCTAAAGTATCCAAGATGCCTTTTAATGGTTGTGCAAAGTCTTCGGTTTCAGAAACTATAGCGTTTCCGGAATCGGATAATTTAATGGCATAACTTCTGTTGTCAGATGAAGCATGTACTTTTTTAATGAGTCCTTTTTTGGCTAAAACACGAACGGCGTCACTAATGGTTGGTTTGGTAAGGTTGAATTCTTTTGCCAAATGACTGACGTTACAAAGCTCCATCCTGTGGTACTTGATAAAAATGAGGATTTGAATTTGAATAGGACTTAACCCCAGCAATTTTGCCTTTTCCCAAAGCAGTACTTTAAAGACTTCGGAAATGCGTTCTAATCCGGCGACGATCTTACTGGTAATATCAATATCCTGAAAGCCAGGATTGAAAATATTCTTGTTCATAAAAAAACCCGTCGCCGTTTTAAAGCGACAGGCAAAGTTAGTAATCCTAACAATAAAAAGCAAAAATTAAGCTTTTACGTCTTCTATGGAAGCTCCAAAATTAATATGCAATACGTTACCATTAGGAGTTACCAAAGCAGGGACAGACTTTACTCCTGAGCGTTCCGCTTCAGAAATTTTTGTTTTGTCTTCACCAATATGAACAATGTCCACATTGTCAGTTCCAATTAAAGTGACTATGTCTTGTTCTGCGCTTACACAAACAGGACAACCGGCGTGATAGAAAATTGATTTACTCATCTTGTTATTTTTTAAAATTAATATGATATAAATATAGTAAGGAATCCTAACTAAAAAAATTATTCTTGATTTTTTTTATCTTTTCCCGGTACTATTTCAGGTAAGCCACAAGTTTTTGGGTAATAAACATATCCCAGGTAGCAGTGCAAACATCAAAGCAATGTAGCCTGGGTGTTAACCCTTTTTGAAGAAATTTTACAAGTGTTTTAGAGGGCTGTTCTTCAATGTTCCAGTGCAAAGTATGGCCTATCCATTCTTTATTAAATACCGGTTCACCGGCAATGCATTCCCAAATCAAACGTTTGTCCGGTACGTATTCGATGATCTTGAACGTCCACCAATAAGCATTATCGAAGGTGATGGTAAACGCGCCATTCAAACTAAAATCAGCATGACTGATCTGTCCCCACCAAGCATCCAAACCTTCATTCAAAGCTTTGAACGCCTCTTTGGCCCTGACGGGTACTTCTATTTCCGTTGAGTAGTTTGAAAGTGTTTCCATTTTAGGAGTCTTTGGTGTCTAAGAAATGTTCCAGAGCATTTAATTTCTTATCCCAGAACTGTGAATAGAACTTCAACCACTTGTCCACTTCTTTCAGGGGTTTGGGAGTGGCATTGCAAAACCGTTCGCGACCCTGTGCTTCAATATGAACCAAACCGGCTTCCTGCAGCGTTTTAATATGTTTGGTAACCCCCTGGCGGGTCATGTCAAACTGGTTGGAGATCTGCGTAATAGACAGGGCTGAGGTAGCAATCACCAGGGCGTGAAAAATATCACGCCTTGTGGGATCTGCTATGGCTTTAAAGAGTTTGGTTATTTTATCCTGCATTTACTAATTCTTTTAAATAGTCCGTTAGAAGGTTAATGCAATTGGCCCAACCACCGCTAAAGCTCTCAAACATTTTCACGGCTGTTTCGCCTTCATAGTTTGATATACCCGAATGCTCTAAATAAAGTTTGGTGCCTTCGGCAATAGATTCTAATTCCCATTTCACAGTTGTTTCCACTTTAGTGTCGGCTACAATCCAGGTATATATTAAGGTATAGGGATTGGCGTTTTTTACCTCACCGCTTATCACGGTACACCCTTTTTCATTAGGCTCTGAAGTAAAGGTGTACTTATAGCCCTTTTCAGCTTTAAAATCGGCTTTGATAAACCAGGTTGAGATTTCATCGGCATTGGTAATAGCACGCCATACGGTATCAATGGCATGGTTAAATACGTGTTCTTTGTTGATTACATCGTTCATAAGTATTCGTTTTTTAGATTAATATGCAACTTTATGGTTGCTAAAGTAAGATAAAAAATTTAAATACGCAACTTTTTGGTTGCTTATTTAAAAAACGCACAAGGGATAGAGCATTTGTTGGAGCTCTTACAACTTTATTGTAAAGCGACTTGCGAGAGCCCGACCACGAGTCATTGAGGCGTACCGATCGCAGTGGAATACGCTCGAAATATAATGTGGATGTACCCTGGAAATTAAAATAAAACGAAATAATAACGTTATAAGTAAAACAAATTGTTAGTTTGTAAGTATTAGACTTTTTTTTGACTAATTTTGTGTTATTAAATTAATTAAGAATCTTAAAAAGACATATTATGGCATTAGAGATAACAGATGCAACGTTTGAAGAAACGGTTTTACAAAGCGATAAGCCGGTATTGGTAGATTTTTGGGCAGCGTGGTGCGGACCATGTAGAATGGTTGGACCTATTATTGAAGAAATTAGTGGTGAATATGAAGGAAAAGCTGTTGTTGGGAAAGTTGATGTAGATGCTAATCAAGAGTTTGCTGCTAAATATGGTGTGCGTAATATTCCTACTGTTTTAGTGTTTAAAGACGGTGAGGTTGTTGATAGAAAAGTGGGTGTAGCCCCTAAAAATTCTTATACAGACGCCATAGAATCGCTTCTTTAAAATATTTAGAAAAAGAAAATGAAGAAGGTTTGCTGTAATGGCAAACCTTTTTTTATTTTAGATGCGATTTAAAATTCCATAAATTTTTTTGATATGAGTAAAAAAGGCGAAGTACAGGACGCTATAGATGCCAAACTGATAGAAGACCGAAAAGTGTTTCTCTGGGGACAGGTTGATGACGATTCTGCTAAGCACGTAGTAGATAGATTGATGTACCTGGACGCTTTGGGTACGGAAGATATTCATTTATATATTAACAGTCCCGGAGGCTATGTAACATCCGGTTTTGCTATCTATGATTGCATAAAGTCGTTAAAGAGTGATGTCTCTACCATTTGTACCGGTTTTGCAGCCTCTATGGGGTCTATAATCTTATCGGCCGGAACCAAAGGGAAGCGTTTTATTCAACCACATGCCAGGGTCATGATACATCAGCCCAGCGGTGGGGCTCGCGGACCGGCCAGTGATATTGAAATTACAGCCAAAGAAATTATACTTACCAAGGAATTAAGCGCTCAGATCTTAGCAGATAATTGCGGACAGACCTTTGAAAAAGTGATGAAGGATTTTAACAGGGACCATTGGATGGGTGCAGACGAATCTGTGACGTATGGTATTGTAGATAAAGTATTGGCCCCCTAACCCCCATAGGGGGAACTTTACTCGTACCTTAAAAGAGTAAACCTATTTTTTAGTATAATTGATAAAAATTAAAATAAATATTACCTAATAATTCTTTCTTATTTTAATATTGATTAAGAGTGGGATTCCTCCCCTTTTTGGGAGGCTAGGAGCGGTATTATATGGACTTACGGCAGGAACTTAATAAAGCTGAAGGGTTTAAAAACCTCGGGCTACTTGCAAAACAGGTGGTAGAAGGGTTTATTGCCGGTATGCATAAGAGCCCGTTTCATGGCTTTTCTTCGGAGTTCGCCGAGCATAAAATTTACAATAGAGGCGAAAGCACACGTCATATAGACTGGAAACTCTACGCCAAAACCGATAAGCTATACACAAAACGTTATGACGATGAAACCAATTTACGTTGCCATATTATTGTAGATAACAGTAGCTCTATGCACTATCCGGAAATGACCAACTTTTCAATTGACCGGTTGAATAAGATAGCCTTTTCGGCATTGGCGGCGGCGGCATTAATGCAAATGCTGAAACGGCAACGTGACGCAGTCGGTTTGAGTATTTACAGTGACACCTACGATTTTTATGCTCAGGAAAAGGGAAGTGAACGCCATCATCAAATGTTGTTAAATCAACTAAGCGATGTGGTCATTTCAAAACCTTTAAACAAACAAACCGAAACCTATACCTATTTACATGAAATAGCTGAAAAGATCCACAGGCGTTCCATGATCTTTTTGTTTACGGATATGTTTCAAACGGCTGAAGATGACGTAAAGTTGTTTGAAGCCCTTCGTCATTTAAAATACAATAAGCATGAGGTGATCCTCTTTCATGTATTTGATAAGCAAAAGGAATACGCTTTTGATTTTGATAATACTCCAAAGCGTTTTATCGATGTGGAGACCGGTGAGTATATTAATTTGTATGCGGATACTATTAAAGAGAATTACAATAAAAAGGTAGATGCTTATTTTACCGCCTTGAAATTAAAGTGTGCGCAATATAAAATTAAGTATGTTGAGGCCGATATAAATGATAGCTTTAACCATATATTGACCACCTATATGGTAGAGCGTCAAAAGTTTGCCTAAAAGCGCTTCTAACCTCGCTATTTCTACAGCGCTCAATACAGGCCCGGCTTAGGAACTAAAACCTGTAGCTAATTTTAAAAAACTTAAAAAAAGATTTGACATATTAAAAAAGGCGTGTATATTTGCATCCGCAATCATGCAACGGTCTGGTAGTTCAGTTGGTTAGAATAT
>NZ_JANQJQ010000014.1 GCF_028281565.1 Seonamhaeicola sp. | reverse complement strand
AAATATGAAATAAAAAATCTTTCTTACTAATGTTTAAAAAGTAAATTAAATTATCTATATTTACCAAAATTTTTATACTAAACTAAGTTAAGATTATGAGAAAAAACGACAAAAAATTTACTTGTGTGACTCTGGTGGTCGCTCTCGTATTGGGGCTTATGTCCTGCGAGAATCCACTTGAACTAGAGTTTGCAGATGTATTAATCATTAATCAGCCGCCAGCGGTTACTGCTATTCAGGGCAAGATTCTTAAGGAGATAAGCAAGCCTAAGCAGTTTGATTTATCTACAAATGTAAGGGATCAGGAAAACGATGCCCTAACCTATACGGTGGTTTCAAGAGATACTAATATTGTGGAAGCAAGTATGAATGGTTCCATATTGGTGCTGCAGTCTGTTGCAATAGGTACAACGGTTTTAGATATTACTATTATAGACTCAAGCGGAAATGAGGCTAAAACTACGGTCGATGTAACGGTTGAACCGGGTGAGGATTTAGACTTCCTGGTAGACTATAATTTTGATTTAACCGATGGTCCCTTGCCAGAAAAGCTGGCCGAAATTGCAGGTGCGACCGATATTTGGACTGGGGAACCAGCCACGACATTTATAGACTCTGGTAACCTGTTGATCGGTCCTGCTGTGGCCGCAGGAGATGATACCTGGGCCGGATTCGAGATATTCTTTACGCCTGTAGACGCTTCTGAAGAGCCGAGATTTGAGTTCAGCTATGCCGGTATAGCCGATCCAACTGCTATTACTTTCTTTTTTGTAGCTGGAGAAGAGTTCTTTATTCCTCTGTCCGAGCTTGGCCTGGATTTGGTCTTGAACGATCCTAATTTTAATAATATCAGGGTAGATAATTTTCAGGAGTTGCTAGAGAATGCCGGTTATGACGCCGATTTTTCTTCTGTTGCCGGTATTGGATTTAATACCAATAAATCAGGGGATACATTTAGGCTTGATAACATAAAGCTAGGGGTGCAACAATAATTAATATACAAGAATACGATAACATGAAATATATAAAAGATATAAAGAAGGTGCTAATGCTTTTAGTGCTTTTTATTGGAGTGCAATCTATTGCCGGGGCACAAACTACCGTAACAGGTAAGGTTGTGGATGGCAGTGGACAGCCTTTGCCAGGAGCGGCCGTAATTGAAAAATCTACAACGAATGGAACGTCTACAGATTTTGATGGGGCCTTTTCATTGGAAGTTAGTAATGCCAACGCCACCTTAGTGGTTAGCTATATTGGTTTTGTTACTAAGGAAGTAAATGTTGCTGGTAAGACTACAGTAAATGTTACCTTAGAAGAGGATAGCAACCAACTTGATGAAGTTGTTGTAGTTGGGTATGGTAGACAAAAGAAAAGCTCCTTAACGGGTGCGGTTTCCATTATTGATGTTGGAGAAACAGAAAAGAGCCAGTATACCAATATAACCGATCGTCTTCAGGGACGGGCTGCCGGGGTAAATGTTACCGCCAATGGTGAGCCGGGATCTGTAGGTGATATTAGAATTCGTGGCTCAGCCTTTTTTAATAACAATACACCGCTTTACGTTGTAGACGGCGTTATACTCAGTGGTGTGCCTACCATAGGACCTAATGATGTAGAGAATATCCAGATATTAAAAGATGCTTCTTCTGCGGCCATTTACGGTGCCGGTGGAGCAAATGGGGTTATTCTTATTACTACCAAAAAAGGTAAAAAGGGAAGACTGCGCGTTAATGCCAATTTAACAACAGGTTTTCAACAAATTGCAGAAGGCCTGGACGTGATGGATGCCGCCGGTTGGTCGCGTATCGTTAGAGCGGCTTTTGACTCGCCAAATGCCAGTGGTTTACAGCCAGCTGATGCCTTTAATTTGCCAGGTGTAGATACAGATTGGCAAAAGGCTGTCTTTAGAACCGCTTCATTGCAAGATGCCAATATTAACGTATCTGGTGGTGGCGATCGTCATACCATTTTATTTGGTGTGAATTACACCTATCAGGACGGTACGGTGCCAGGACCAAAATTTGATAGAACGGGTATCCGTTTAAATAGTTCATTTGATATTATTAAGGACCGTCTTACGGTTAGCGAAAACTTATCCATTAACAGAACTAGGGCTAGTGGATCCGTAGATGAAGATAATCCGGCAACAGCAGGTGTGGGTGTTGGTGCCGCCATCGATATGTTGCCTGTTATTCCTGTGTACGACCCAACCAGGTTAAGTGGTTATGGACATGGCGATTTTAACAATTTAAGTTTTACGGCCAATCCAATTGGTTACGCCGATTTGTATAAGAATACGGATGAAGGCACTAACATCTTCGGGAATCTTAATGTTGATTTTAATATAATTGACGGACTTGATTATCATTTTGGTGTGGGTATAGAAAAGACCCATGGTTATACAAAAGCGTATAACCCTAGAAATCAAATTAGAAGAACTACCATTGTTGGTTCCGCTTTAGCGGTAGGGCATTCAGAATCTATGAATACTTACCTAGAGCATAGATTGACATATGAAAAAACATTTGGAAAACATGCATTTTCCTTAATGGGTGCTTATAATGAGTTAGAGGAGACAGCCTTTTCATCGGGTGTTTCTTTTGATCAAACCTTAGATGCTTTTAGGGCAGGTTTATTTGAGCTGGCGTCGGCGTCGCCTATCACTACCGGGGTGCCAACCGTGGGAAGTGATCGCAGTACTATCGTTACGCAGTCCTTGATATCAAGATTTACCTATGATTATGATAATCGGTATTTGTTAAAGGCCTCGGTGCGTAGGGATAGTTATTCTATATTTTTAGATAATAGATCCGATATATTTCCATCATTGGATTTAGGGTGGAACCTACATAACGAATCCTTTTTTAATGTCAAGAACATTTCCCAATTAAAACTAAGAGCTGCTTACGGTGAGGTAGGAAACAATGATGCCGATAGTAACGCCTATATTGGTGTAACAGGCATAAACCAAGGATTAGGTGGTCCTAACTATAACTTAGGCCCGAATGGCATTTCAGCCTCAGGCGCTACACGAGCTAGTGCTTTAGGGAACCCCAGTTTAACATGGGCCAGGGTTAAGCAATATAACTTTGGTGTTGACCTGGAAATGTTTGATGGTAGGTTAGCCTTTGAAGGTAACTATTACTTTGGTGAGGTCGAAGATTTATTGGCAGACATTACCATTCCGGCATCAGCGGGTGTAGGATTTGAAAATACCATTAAATTAAATGCGGTTACCAATGAGCAGAACGGATGGGAAGCAGCGCTTACCTATAGAAAATTAAAAGGTGATTTTACTTATACGCTTAGTGCCAATGCTTTTGCTACAAGAACCTCGGTTAAGAGTGTACCAGCTGGTTTTACCGGAATTGTTGGAAACTCTCTTACAACGGTAGGTTCGCCAAGAGCAAGATTATTCCTTTGGGAGTATCAAGGTTTGTATACCCAAGCGGAAATCGATGCCTTGCCTCCAGGGTTCCTTGTAGATGAATTTGAGCCCATGGTTGGCGATGCCAAGTATAGAGATGTTAATGGTGACAATATCATTGACCAAAATGATCGCGTTGCTTACGGAAATACATTGCCCGATGTAAACTTCGGATTGAATTTCAGTGCTAATTATAAGAATTGGGATTTCACGGTATTCCTTTCAGGGCTTTTTGGTCGTGATGTATTCAATGGCACCCTTCAAGGCTTACATGGCGATATTGCCAGTAATTATCCCGCAGATTATAACCCGTATATTGATGGTGTTGGAACCTATCCAAGACCACAGACAGATGGGAATCACGGTAATTACAGAGCTAGTACCCTTTATGTAGAAGACGGCAGTTTTGTTAAGCTGAGAAATTTACAGATCGGTTATATCGTACCTTGGAAGAGCGTGGATAACCTTAGAGTGTTCGTGTCTGGACAAAATTTATTCACATGGACCAATTTCAACGGTGTAGAGCCAGAATTTGAAGGCGGTTTCTTTACGGCAGGTGAAGCCAGTTTAGGATATCCTGTTGTACGTTCAATTTCTGCAGGTTTAAATATTTCATTATAAAAACATGATTATGAAAAATAAAATAAAATCTATTTACATTTTAGCGTTAACCACGGTATTCTTTGGGTGTTTTGAATTGGACCAAATTGATCCTATTAACGTTTCAGAAGCTACGTTTTGGCAAACGGTAGATGATCTTAATAAGGGGGTTATTGCAACCTATGATGCCCTACAATCAAGAGATATGTACGGCCAAAATTTACATATCCTATATTCCGGACTTTCTGATGAAGGTACCAATGAACACCCCTTTGAGTTTAATGCCTTGGTGCGTTTCACCTTATCGGATACCAATGCCTTCGGTGGACCCCACTGGGCCAGTAATTATACCTTAATTAGTAGGGCCTATCAGGTTTTACAAAATGAGCCTAACTTCAATAAGCCGGAAGTTGCCGGTCAGGCCGAGTTTATGATTGCACTTGGCTATTTCAACTTAGTGAACTTTTTTGGAGAAAACGTAGCATATGTTGATAAAGTGCAGGTGCCGGCAGATCGACCTTTTTCTGCTGAAAATGGACAGATCTATACCCTTATGGAGAGCATGTTAATATCGGCAATTGATAAATTGCCATTGAGCTGGCCGGTAAACGAATATGGTAAAGTTACCAAGGGAGCCGCTCAGGCCCTGTTGGCCAAGCACTATTTTCAGTTAGGACGCTATGCAGATGCCGAAATTTTACTTAAGGCCATTATTGATTCAGGCCAATACAGTTTATTGCCAAATTTTGCCGATAACTTTAGAGAGACCGGTGAGGTGAACCCAGAGGCTATCTTTGTGGTAAACTTTATTGAAAACGGTCCAACAAATGAAACAGATAACAACAGACGTCACCAAATCTTCAGTGTATCTGAACAAGGCGGTGCATTTGGAGATATACAATGTACCAATATGATATTTAATGCTTTTGTTAGGGAAGAAACTGCTTCCGGAAGCAAGGATTCCAGAATGGACCAAACCATTATCTATCCTGGTTCAGAGCTTACTTATTACGGGTTAACTGGAGATGTATGGGCCGAAGCTGCCCCGAATCCAGAATTATTAACCGGTTTCTATAAATATTCGGAACAGGAACATGTAGAAAATAATGGTAATGGTACCGCGCTCGAAGAAGATGGCGGAACAGACTATATTGTTCTGCGATATGCCGACATCTTGCTTATGTATGCCGAAGCATTAAATGCCGGCGGTAATACGGCACAGGCCGTAACCTATGTAGATCAGGTAAGGGCAAGATCCGGAAGACCGGCATTACTAACTGCTTATCCTGGAGCTGCCGGAAGTCAGACAGCCTTTAGAGATCAGTTGGAGCAAGAACGTATCCTGGAACTTTCAGGAGAAAACTGGAGATATTTTGACCTAAGGCGTTGGGGGAAATACAATAATGCGCAGCAAGTTGAAGATGCTAATTTTGCGACATTTACTGATGGCCAAGATGAGGTTGCCGGAATTCCGCAATTAGAACTTGATACGAATGCCAATTTAAAGCCCAACCAAGCTAATTAATGCAAACTGTCTTTATTAAAGATTGCGTGTTGATAGTCTTTAACAAAGAAGAAATTTAGTTGTTTTAATAGTTTTGCTAGCACCATGTCAGAGTTTTGATTATCATTTGGCATGGTGCTTTTTAATACCTTGACGTATAAAAAATTAGAATACATTTATTGCAATGAAGAGAAAGCCTTTTATATATCTGATAGCTGCTATTTGTTTGTGCTCCTGTGAGTCGAAAATAAACCAGACAAATACAAAAGAAATTTTTGAAGCTTTTCCGAAGCATGGGTTTTTAAGTAAGGCTCCGGCTTCTAAATGGGAAGAATCTGCTATTAGCGGTAATGGTACCATAGGCATGTTAATTCCAGGTGATGTCCATAAAGATAGAATCGTATTAAGTCATGAGAAACTATTCATGCCAGAATATGAGCCCTTAAAGGCTCCAAATTTAGGAAGTAGATTGGATGATATAAGAACGCTTATTTTTCAAGGTAAGGAGAAAGAGGCTTCAATGGTGGCTGTAGAGGAAGGAAAGAAAATAGGTATTGTAGATGATTTTGTATGGACCAACCCGCATATTCCAGCATGCCAGTTGGAATTTCAGGCCATAAAGCCTATTAAAAATGAAAAATATGCGCGAACTGTAAATTATGAAACGGGAGAAGTAGCTGTGAATTATGGCACGGAAAGCGAAGTCATTACAAGAAAAGCATTTGTATCAAGAAAAGACAATGTTGCTGTTTTTCATATTAAGAGCCCAACGGGTAGCAAACTTAATTACACCTTTCTTTTAAATCAATTACCACAGTTGGAAGCCGAAGATGACGAAGAAGTATTTGACCCTACGGCATTCACCAGTTTAAATATATCGGCTGAAGATCATTATTTGTCGTACCAGACCACTTTTAAAAAGGAATGGGAAGGGTCTTTAAAATCATACAGCGTGCTTTCTAAGATTATAAATAAAAATGGTTCTGTCAAGTTAAAGGGAAATTCCATAGAAGTAACAAATGCCGATGAAATTTTGGTGCTTTCAGCTATAAAATTAAGTTACGATAAAGCAGAAGGCAACCAAAAAGAAGCTTTAAAAAATAAACTCGATGCCCTGGAGCCTTCCTACGATAAGCTTTTGTCACCACATGCAAAGATTCATGGCGAAATGTTCAACAGATTTAGTCTTGAGCTGGGAGAGAATAAGAGTATATACCTTACATCTAATGAATTGCTGGCTTCCTCCAGTTTTGAAAGTACCAATCCAGATTTAATAGTACAAGCCCTTAAAGCAGGTAGATATAATGTTATTAGCAGCACCGGGGCTACGCCTCCAGCATTGCAAGGTATATGGGGTGGTACATGGAGACCTGCTTGGTCAGGTGATTTTACTTTAAATGGTAATGTCCCTTCGGTAATAGCATTAGGATTAAATACCAACTATCAAGAGTTGACAGATGCCTATTTAAATATGTTGGATAGCATGATGGACGATTTTAAGTATAATGCCAGGGCCATGTATGGGCTGGATGGTATCTATGTGCCTTCAAGAGCTAGCGAGTTTGGAAGTGTATTCCATTATGCCGAATATTTTCCGCACTTATATTGGTATGCTGGAACAGCCTGGGCAGCCCATTTTCATTATGACAAATGGTTATACACCATGGATGAGCAATACCTTAAAGACAAGGCACTACCATTTATGCTAAAGGCTTACGACTTTTTAAGTCAGATTTTATATAAAACGGGAGAAGGAGATTATATGTTTATTCCTTCTTACTCACCGGAAATAGGACCTTTGGATAAACATCCTGTGGCCATTAACGCCACTATGGATGTGGCGGCCATGAAACAGTTACTCAGAAATTTAATAACGTTGGCAAAACAAGGCTATATACCAAAAGAGAGCATTGAAGAATATGAAGGTATATTAGAAGCATTACCAGAATACGCCATAGATAACAATGGAGAGTTAAAAGAGTGGATATGGGATGGCTATGAAAACAATAATGACCATAGGCACGCCTCACATCTATATCCGTTGTATGACGGCATGGATCCAGAATTTAAAGATGATAAAGCACTACAAGAGGCTGCCAGAAAAGCTATAGAAGCAAGAATGGTTTACAGACGTGATAATAATGGCGGCGTCATGGCCTTTGGGCTGGTACAGCTGGGAATGGCCTCGGCCCATCTTAAAGATACCGCATTGGCAAAAGAATGTGTTAATTGGCTGGTAAACTCCTATTGGACACCTGGTTTTGTGTCTTATCACGATCCCGAGAGTATTTTCAATATGGATATAAGTGGTGGTCTGCCAGCAGTGGTGTCCTATATGTTATTGCAATCAACATTAGATGAAATAGAGTTATTGCCCGCATTGCCAAAAGACTGGCCTAATGGTAAAGTAAAAGGCTTACCCGCCAGGGGTGGTTTTGTTGTAGATATGGAATGGAAGGAAGGCAAACCTTTTAAAGTCTCCATAACTTCAAAAGCAGGGCGCTCTACCAAGATAAAATTCGGAGATCAAGTAATTCCTTTCCAAGGTGAAATAGGGGAATCACATCAAATTAACTTTTAGGATATAATGATAAATAAATTAGGAATTACATGCCTGGTGCGGTGTGCATTATCGGCAGTTATAATTACCGTTGTTTTAGGTTGTGATAAAACGGAACAGAACAAAATATCAATTAGCTCACCTGATAACAATATCATATTGGAATTTGACAACTCAAACTTCAATATGGCTTACTCTATTATTCATAAAAATGACACTTTAATATCTAATGCCAATTTAGGGTTTGAATTTAAAAACATCCCGTCTTTAAAGTCTAATCTGGAAATAAAAGATTTTCAAGTTACCGAAGCCAACGAAACATGGGAACAACCATGGGGACAAAATCGTTTGGTAAGAGATCATCATAAACGTCTGCTAGTTCATTTGGAAGAAAAAGAATCTTTAAGAAAGCTTTCATTAGAATTCAAAGTATTTAACGACGGGGTTGGTTTTAGATATTTAGTGCCTGAACAAGAAAAGATAGATTCTGTTAATATTATGAATGAACTTACAGAATTTGCCTTTACTAAAGAGCATGAAGCATGGCATATACCTGCATTTTTCCATGGGAAATATGAACAGTATTACAAAAAATCAAAGCTAGGAGCCATTGAAACAGCCGAAACACCAATTACCATAAAGACCCTGAATGGGAAGTTCATTAGTTTACATGAAGCGGCCTTGGTTGATTATTCGAGTATGGCTTTAAAGACAACCCAAGCTGGAACATTGAAAAGTGAATTATATGCTTGGCAAGATGGGGTAAAAGTAAAGCTTAAAACACCGTTTAAAACACCGTGGAGAACCATTCAAATAGGAGATAAACCAGGTGATTTAATTGAGTCAAACCTGATTATCAATCTAAATGAACCAAATAAATTAGGAGATGTTTCTTGGGTAAATCCGATGAAATACATCGGCATTTGGTGGGGTATACATATTGGTAATTGGACCTGGAATCCTGGGCCAAATGTTGGCGCTACTACAGAAAACACAAAAAAATATATAGACTTTGCCGCCAAGTACGGTTTTGACGAAGTTTTGGTAGAAGGCTGGAATGAAGGTTTCGAAGAAGACTGGCATAGCGATTGGGGGCCAAATCAAAATTTCACAAAACCTCATGATAGATACGATTTAAGAGGTTTGCAAGACTACGCGATGTCTAAGGATGTAACCATACAGGCATATAACGAGACCTGTGCAAATACCACAAATTTTTTAAATCAAATTGATGATGCTTTTAAACTCTATGAAGACTTAGGCTACAAGAGCGTGAAGGTGGGGCATGTAAACCGCATTTTAGACACCAAGGAGTTTCATCACAGTCAATACGGGGTAAGTTATTTTAATAAAGTTGTCGAAAAAGGAGCGCAGTATCATCTTGCTATTAATTTCCATGAAGCCATAAAACCTACGGGTTTAAGAAGGACCTATCCAAATCTAGTTGCTAGGGAATCTGCTAGGGGTCAGGAGTTTAATGCTTGGGGTGAAAACGGCGGTAATCCGCCAGAACATCTAACCATTCTGCCCTTTACTAGATTATTGGGAGGGCCTATGGATTTTACCCCTGGAATTTTTCAAATTGATATTCCGCAACAGGAGCATAACCAGGTTAATACAACACTTTGCAAACAACTGGCTTTATATGTGGTCATTTATAGTCCCATACAAATGGCAGCAGATTTAATTGAAAATTATGAAAAGCGCTTAGATGCTTTTCAATTTATAAGAGATGTCCCTGTTAATTGGGAAACAACCAAAATATTAGATGCACAAATAGGAGATTATATTGTAACGGCCAGAAAGGATATAAACTCTGAGGATTGGTTTCTAGGAGCTATTACAGATGCGCATTCCAGAACATTAGAAATAACACTAGATTTCTTGGAGGCTGGAACTTATGAAGCACAAATTTATAGAGATAGTGATGCGGCCGATTATGCTCAAAATCCCATGGCTTATATCATAGAATCTCAGGATGTCAGTAATACCGATGTTTTAAAAATAAAGCTTGCCAGAAGTGGTGGTTTGGCCATTCGATTTAAGAAAAAATAACTATGCATATAAGGTATACAGGACAACTAAAACAAATTTTTAGAGTTGCTTGGCTCTTGCTATGCTTAGCACCATTATATGCAGGTTCCCAAAACTTTAAAAAGACCTTGAGTCCTATAGTCTTGGAAGATGGTGATACCTTCGTCTTTATAGGAAATAGTATCACCCATCAATGTGCCTACACCCAATATGTTGAGGATTATTTTTATACACGATACCCCAATAAACGGATCAATTTAATAAATGCCGGGGTATCTGGTGATTTTGCCGAACATGTCCTTACAAGATTAGATGAGGACATCTTAAAGCACCAGCCTAAATATGTGAGTATTTTAATTGGGATGAATGATGGCGAATATGTAAAATGGCAGGATTCTATTTTTAGTACCTACAAGAACAGCATGACCAGTCTGACCAATAAGCTTGATAAAGCTAAGGTCAAGACCATACTTTTAACACCAACAATATATGATACCCAGCAAGGTTTGATTGGTGAAAATTGGGTTGAAAAGGAGGAAGTTAAAGATTTACATTATGATGCGGTACTATCATTTTTTGGGGCTTGGTGTGCCGAAATAGCGGGATTAAAAGGATATGGTTACGCCGATTTGCATGGCGATTTAACACATTATACCCGTATGGCCAGGAAAAAGGATCCCAATTTCACTTTTGTGTCAGACGCCGTGCATCCTGAAAATAATGGACAGCTTATCATGGCGCTTTCCTTCCTCAAGGGTATTGAAGCGAATACCACGGTTTCTAAGATTCTAATCGATCATAAAGATGGCACTTGGACCTATACCGCAGAAAATGGTATGATCAGTAGTCAGAGTCCAACAAATATTGCTTTTGATTTTAAAGCGAACGCCTTGCCATGGGTGGTGCTCAATGATGCC
Organism: Seonamhaeicola sp.; assembly: GCF_028281565.1. Lineage (GTDB taxonomy): Bacteria > Bacteroidota > Bacteroidia > Flavobacteriales > Flavobacteriaceae > Seonamhaeicola. Next base: position 106,162 of record NZ_JANQJQ010000014.1, on the reverse strand, counting down.
CAAATGGCCTTTGAGCTTGCCGAGGCAGGTTCTAAAATGGGCCAGGAACTTTTGCAGGTGGTTGGATTGGAACCGGGCGACTATGAGTTGATGATTGATGGCTCCCTTGTAGGTACCTATTCCCATTTAGATTTTGCAGCGGGTGTCGCATTACAAAACAATGAAAAAACACCGCAATACCAACAGGCGCTTAAGGTGGCCCAGATCAATAAAGAACGGAACGAGCAAATAGTAGAAAGAATACGGGACGAATGGTTGTTGCGTAAAGGTTTGGAATTGGGAGACGAAGATGAGGAAGAAGAAGAGGAAGAGGAAGATTTAGTAAATGACCCGGATTACCAGCGCTATTTAAGGGTGCGGAACATGGGCCTAGAAAACTACTTAAAGAAGGAGTTCTACTCGGTTGTGGGTGCCCTGGAATCCAAATCAAAGACTATGGTTGATGCCATCTACATAGCCAACCAGCCCAAGCGGCATCATTATGAAATTAAACGGAAATTATAACGTAAAAGAAGTACATTGAATACCAACAGACCAACCATTGAAAAAAGCATCTATGGCCAAATGCCAAACGGAGAAAAGATTGAAAGCCATATTCTGAAAAACAAAAATAATGTAGCAGTGGAAATAATTAATTACGGTGCCATCATTACCCAGATTAATGTACCCAATAAAGAAGGGTTATTAGAAAACGTAGTCTTAGGACATGACTCCCTAGAAGGATATGTTGAAGATAATGGTCCTTATTTCGGGGTCGTGGCCGGCCGTTGTTGTAATAGAATAGCCAATGGTAGCTTTTATATTGATGAGGAACACTACCAGTTGCCTAAAAATGAATTCCCCAATAGCCTACATGGCGGTGAAAACGGATTTGATAAGCAAATCTGGGAAGTTGTTTCAACAATCGTGGGAGCCAATGCCGTTTCCATTACACTGTCCTATTATAGTGAAGATGGTGAAGAAGGTTATCCCGGAAACCTAGAGACTTTTGTGACCTATGAGTTAACAGCCGACAATGCCTTAGCGGTTTATTATGAGGCTTTCACAGACAAGAAGACCATTATTAACCTAACCCAGCATGCTTATTTTAATTTATCGGGAAACACCGAGGAAGACACGCTTAACCACGAATTAAGGATTTATTCCGATCGTTATTTGCCCGTAAATGAAACGCTCATACCCATTGGCGAGATAGCCGATGTGGAAAATACCCCCTTCGATTTTAGGGCCTTTAAAAAGATTGGAAAGGATATAGATCAAGAAAATGAACAACTGAAAATAGGGCAGGGGTATGACCACTGCTGGGTTATAAATGAATCGGTTGATTTCACCACAGATGAAGCAGCCTGTCCCTTAGTTTCAGAGGTCTACCATGAAAAGAGTGGTAGGTTTATGGAGGTCTACACAGATCAACCGGGCATACAATTTTATTCAGGGAATTACCTTAATGGTTCCTATGGAAAATACGCTGGGCTGTGCCTGGAGACGCAACATTTTCCCGATAGCCCGAACCAAGCTGCTTTTCCGGAAATCGTATTAGCTCCTGAAGATACCTATGCAACACGGACTATTTTTAAGTTTTCGGTTAAAGACTAAAACTAGGTTCAGGGAGCGTATACTGATGGTTAATTACTAAGTTATAGCATTATGAAGATTACAAAAAGAGTACAAGTTTTTATAACGATGGCCATATTGGGCATCCAATTACATGGGCAAACTGATGCACCGCTTTTAGGATATTGGAACTTTGATGCGGTTGCAGATGATGCCATAATGGATCATGCCAGTGCAGTTTCAGATAGTATAACGGGGTATTACAGATTGGTTGAAGGTGTTCAAGGCAAGGCACTTAAATGCGATGGTTTTACCACGGCCATACAGCGGGAAGCAGAAACCGCTCCTGTAATTACCGGGCCTTTTACCATTGAAGCCTGGGTGGCCCCTCAGGCCTACCCATGGAACTGGTGTGCCATATATAACCAAGAATATAAAAAGCACCGCGGTATTTTCTTTGGTATCGATGCCGAAGGAAGGGTTGGTTTGCATGCTGCAATTGCAAGGCAGTGGCGTCAATGTATTAGCACGGAAACCATTCCCTTTATGCAATGGTCTTATATTGCTGCCACCTATGATCCTGAAATGGGAATGAAGGTTTATATCAATGGGGAATTAGCGGGAGCATTAGCTGTAAAAGGAGACCTGCTTTATGATCGCGAATTTCCCATGCAGATAGCCAGAAACCATAGGCCCATGCCTCCTTCCTCCCTCAATAGAGCAGGCTTTGTGGATGTGCCCGTTAAATATTCTTTCGATGGGTTGATTGATGAATTAAAGATTACAGCCGCCGTTAAGTCTGAAGCGGAACTGGAACATACCTACAGGAAACTAGAACCTAAAAATGCACCGCAGTTAAAATGGCGCAAGCTACCCGAAATACAGCTTGAACAGCCAGAATTTGGCGCCTATTATACCAAGTTAAACTATGATGAGGACTGGGATAGACTTTGGAGAGATGATAAATTTCCGGATGTGGTTGTTACATTCGATGATAAAAAATATGCCATGGTCTTTTGGAAAGGTACCAATTACAACATGAATTTGGTGTCTGAAAATGGGAAGTGGATAGCCGACCAAAGTGCGGAAACTTTCGGAGATTTAGGTTGTATGGAACATATGTCTGATAAGCAAAACCGCTACAGCCATATTCGTATTGTAGAAAATAGTGCCGCCCGAGTGGTGGTACATTGGCGCTATGCGCTTACCGATGTGAACTACAACATTGCAAATACGGATCCGGTAACCAATTGGGGCGATTGGGCCGATGAATATTACTATATATATCCAGACGGTATGGCCGTAAGGTATTATATGATACATGGCTATGATGATGGCTATAGCATAACAGAACCCGCCTTATTGTCTGGACAGGGCGAAAGGCCAGAAGATAATATAGATATGGTTGCCGTTACCCTTATGAACCTTGACGGCGAAACCAGTAGCCATTCTTTTGAGACATGGCCGTCTGAACAATTACAAGGTGGTGGTTTTAAAAATTCCATAGAGAATGAAGTGTTGTCTGTTATTAATGTAAAGGCCCAAACAAAACCTTTTTTTATTTATGAAAAGAAAGGGGTAATTGGGCCTTATGGAGGCGGGAGAAAGGAAATTGACTATCGTTTATCGAAATTTCATTGGAGGAATCATTGGCCCGTATCACAAATACCCAGTGACGGACGTTTTGTTTTGGCCAACGATAGGGTAACCAGCTCTGCCATTACATCGCCTGAAGCGGGAATGCAGCGCGAAACTGAAAATGGTCCTTTAGAAGGGCGTTTTGTACTTGGGCTTAGTGATGAACCCATTCAAAATCTGTCGGGATTTGCAAAGTTTTGGATTAATACTCCTGAGTTAAAAGTTCTAAGTAACGGGTATACTTACGAAGGGTTTAACAGAAATGACAGAGCGTATCATTTAATTAAAAAAGACGCTAAAAAAGATGGTTTGAATATGGCTATTTATGCTTCGGAAGATGCTCCATTGGTAAATCCGGTCATCGTCATAAAAAACTGGGGGAATAACATTCCCGCCTTAAAGGTAAACGATAAGCTTCGGCCTCTATCAAATAGGTTTAGATATGCTATTAGAAAAACTTTAGAATCTAAAGACCTAATTGTATGGCTTGAAACAGATATAAGAGAACCTGTAAAACTAAACCTAAACTAATAATCCTAAAACTCTAAAAAATAAAAAGGGATTTATACTGTATTTGAAATGACCTTTTACAGAATGATCTATCAAAAAAAAGCAAAAATGAAAAGTAGAAAATTAGGTAGGAACGGATTTCATGTAACCGAAGTAGGTCTTGGCTGTTGGCAGCTGGGCGGTAAAAATTGGGGTGACGATATGAATAATGACAGGGCTTTCAAAATTCTTCAGACTGCGGTAGATCAGGGTATCCGTTTTTTTGATACGGCCGATGAATATGGGGAAGGACAGAGTGAATCTTTAATAGGAGCCTTTTTAAAAACTACCGATGTGGATATTAAGGTTGCTACCAAATTCGGAAAATCCGTTAAGGTGGGGAACAATTTTAACGAAGCTATTTTAAGGGAGTCTGTAGAGGCTTCGGCAGAACGTTTGGGCCAAAAGACCATAGATTTACTTCAGCTGCATTGCGTACCCCAAACCGTGCTGGAAGATGGCGCTATATTCCACTGGTTAGGCAGATTGCAACGCGAGGGGAAGATAGCCCATTTTGGTGCCAGCGTGGAAAGTGTAGAAGAAGCCCTAATTTGCTTGGAACAACCCGGACTGCAGTCACTACAGGTGATTTATAATATTTTCAGGCAAAAGCTTAGCACAGCACTCTTACCGCAAGCCCAATCCAAAGGTGTCGGCATTATAGTGAGATTGCCTTTAGCCAGCGGTTTGCTAACTGGAAAATTTAATAAGGACACGAAGTTTGCCGAGAATGATCATAGAAACTTTAATCAAGGCGGCAAGTTTTTTAATGCTGGAGAGACTTTTGCAGGCTTACTATTTGACAAGGGCCTAGCGCTCTCTGAATATCTTAAAACGCTGTGTCCGCCCAATATGACCATGGTGCAAATGGCCCTACGATGGACCCTAGATCATGATGCCGTATCAACCGTAATACCCGGAGCAAGTTCAACAGAACAGGTGATTGGGAACGCCACGGCAAGCACCTTAGATCCATTACCGGATAGTCTAATGAAACGCTTAGAAGCCTTTTATGCCAACCAAGTGCATCAGCATATTCATGGTGTTTATTAATCTGTTTTTAAAGTTTTAGCATAAAGTAAACTGTTTTAGAAAACTATGGAAAAACAATCTCAATCAGAAGAGACGTATCAAGAAGCTACACCAAAGGTTACCGTTGGAAATACCAAACGCAGAAACTTGATAAAGGGACTGATTGGACTACCTTTTTTAGGATTGTTTTTTCAGCACTTTGGTCAGGTACAAGACAGCGGTAATTCAGACAACTATTTAGAGGCGCTTAAGAAACTTGGACTTGATTTTGATGAGGTAGAAAAAGAAAAGCAGCTCAAGCCAATAGGGGATGCTAAGACACTTCGTATTGGGGTGGTTGGACTAGGATGGCGCGGTCCGGATCTGATGCGATCTTTGGGCTATATTGATGATGAATTAATAGCCGAAGATCCTTATACTCTTGAGGAAATGAAAGTGCAAGAAGACTTGAACGTAGAAATTGTGGGAGTATGCGATTTGTACTCGCTTAGAGCAGAGCGCGGTGCTAAAATTGGAAGCAAGAAATTGATTGGTGGAAAAATTGTAAAGGTGACACCACCTATAATTTATCCTACTTATAGAGACATGCTAAATAATGATCGTATAGATGCCATTATGATTGCAACAGCAGATTTGTGGCATGCCGAAATAGCCATAGAAGCTTCAAAACGAGGCGTTCATGTTTATTGTGAAAAACCAATGACTCGCACTATTGAGGAAGCAGTAGCATTACGCAAAGCTATTCAGCAAAGTAAGGTTGTTTTTCAGTTAGGGCACCAAAACAGACAACAAGCTAGTTACATAAAGGCCAAACAATTACTGGATCAGGGTGTTATTGGTACGGTTTCGGCTATTGAAACCTATACCGATAGAAATAGTGATTTTGGCGCCTGGATAAGAGGCATTGACCCAAAAGCCAATGCTTCAAATGTAAATTGGAAAGAGTATATCAGAAATACAGGTAAGGTGCCTTTTGATTTAGACAAGTTTTTTAATTGGCAGAAGTATTTTGATTTTGGTACTGGACCGGGAGGAAACCAATTTACACATGCTTTCGATGGTGTAAATCAAGTTTTAGGTGTTGGCATTCCAAAATCTGCTGTAGCCTTAGGGGGTAATTATTATTTTAAAGACCCTAGGGATATCCCTGATTCTTATAACGTAATTTATAACTATCCGGATAAAGGCCTCACGCTTACCTATGATTGTACCCTAAAAAGTAGATTTGACCGTGGAATACACTTATTAGGAACCAAGGCGCAAATGGAAATTGGAGCAGAGGTACATGTTTTCCCTGATTTATATAATGAAGCTTATATGAATCTACAACGAAAAGAAGGAGCCCCTATATATACTTTTCCGTTTGAAGTGGAGAAGGTAGATGGTATTTCTGGAGCAACAGCAAATTATTATAAGTCCAGAGGCCTTGGAACAACTTTAGATGGTGGTGTTATAGTAGATTCAACGTATCTTCATGTAAAGGAATGGATAGATGCCATTAGATATGGAACTAAAGTTAGTTGCGATATACAAGCTGGTTTTGAGGAGTCTGTTACCTTTATTATGGGGAACCTAGCTTATCAAAATGGGAAACGTGTGGATTGGGATGAAACCGAAGAAAAAGTAATAATGATATAATTGATAAAGGCTTAGAGGCATGAATCCCCTTTTTTTAGAATCCAGGACCAAAGTATACTCAAACCTTGAACTCATCGTGCTTACAGGACTTAGAATAGCTATTGGCTGGCATTTTTTACATGAAGGTTTGGAAAAAGCATTCCAACAAAGTTGGTCTGCAAAGGCTTTTCTAGAACAATCCAATAATATGTTCTCTCCTTTGTTTCATTCTATTAGCGAGAATGATATACTACTAGGAATTACAAATATTATAAACCCTTGGGGACAGATTATTGTGGGGTTTTCATTGGTTCTGGGAATTTTGTCAAAGCCCATCAAACATTTTGGGCTACTTTTGTTGTTGTTATATTATTTATGCAGCTTTTCTTTAGGTACTGCACAGATTGTAAATCCAATTTTAATAGAGCTGTTGACACTAGGTATGCTCGTTTTATTTCCCACAAGTAATAAAACAGGATTAGATTCATTTTTTGAAAAAACGTAATCGAAAATTCCTAAAACCAATGAGACGAAGAGATTTTATAAAGCATACTGTTTGTGCCTCAAGTTTGGTTTTTATTGGATTTCCCAATTGGAGGTTTACTAAAGGCCAATTCAAAGAACGTAGGGTATACATCTTTTCAAAACATCTTCAATGGTTGCATTTTTCAGAAATGGCCAAGGTAGCAAAAAACCTAGGGTTTGATGGTGTTGATCTTACCGTTAGGCCTGGTGGTCATGTTGAGCCCCAGGAGGTTGAAGAGCAACTTCCAAAAGCCGTAGAAGCTATAAGAGCGGAAGGGTTAATTATAGATACAATAACTACTGCCATTACTGATGCTAATGATAAACAGACTATACAAATAATAAAAACTGCTGCTAATTTGGGAATTAAACAGTTAAGATTGGGATGGTATCATTTTGAAGAAAACCTTAGTTTAGAGCTTAATTTGACACGAATAGGAGAAAAATTATCGGCATTGGATAGATTATGTGGAACGTATAATATTCGTGCTGACTATCAAAATCATAGTGGGGATGATTTTGGGGCTTCTGTTTGGGATATTAGGGAAGTTTATAACAGTATTAAACCAAAATGGTTGGGGATAAGATATGATGTGCGCCATGCCTCTCTGGAGGGGTTCAATTCTTGGACAACAGATTTAAAGGCCATACATAAGTATGTGAAATCTCTAGACATAAAAGATTTTGTTTGGGAAACTACCAAAGATGGCGTTCATGTTGAAAATGTTCCATTGGGTCATGGAGATGTAGATTTTGATACTTATTCTAAGCTTCTTGAAAATTTACAGATTCAGGGAAATATTACGCTTCACTTGGAGTATCCGTTAGGAGGCGCTGAACACGGAGATAGAAAATTAACTTTAGAGCCCAAATCTGTCTTAAGAGCTATAGAGAAAGATTTAAAATTTATTAAGAGAAATATAAGTCTCAAAGTAGGTTCCTTGGGCAAATAAGTAAAATTAATCAGGATAGTATGCTTTAGTAATGTTAATAACCTTATTTTGAATTTTATAAGGCGAGTAAGACTTATTAAAAATTAGGGGTACTAATATAGGCAAACTTTTAATTCACCTATATAGTACCTCACTAACTAACCAAATATCAAAAAACCTATGAAATGCCTGACTTCTCAGGCCCTCTTGTATTTATAACAACAGCGTTTAGAATTACCCTACCTAAAAATTTATTTTTTTTTGCCGACTTATAGGCCATGAATAATTGTTAATAATAAGGGGGAAAAGTTATTGGGGAAACAGTTTATTTATAGAACTCATAAGCCCCTAAATCAATGATGTTATCATTGATTCTACTATTTCCATTTAAATCAATTGAGATGTCATTTGGAAAGACTTCATTAATTCCTGAATCGATGGCTGGAGAGTTATTTGATAGCTCAAATCTATTATCAGAAAATTCAGGGTCAACATCTATAATCTTCATACCGTTATAACCTCCGGATATGATGCTATAAGCAATATCTGGAGTAGATCTTAAATTGTTTATCTCAAAGTTTTTAGGTGCCTTATTTCCCCAAAGTATACAGTTTCTTAGTATAGGGTTGCTATCCCTGTTGCTCATGCCACCTCCAACTTCTTTGGCAGTGTTATTAGCAAAAGTACAGTTAACTATTAAAGGAGCGCTGCCATTAACATTATACATGCCTCCGCCAGTCAATGTTGCTTCATTGTCATAAAAAAGACAATTGACTATGACCTGATGGGTCGTTTCGTTATTATACATGCCTGCACCGTCTTCGCCTGTCTTATTGTTTCTAAAAATACAGTTGAATACTTTAGTATGGCTTCCGGGGCCATTCATAAGGCCGCCACCTTCCTGAACGGATTCGTTTTTTATAAACAAACAAAAACTAATAGAGGGGTTAGAATCTCCCCAAACGCGAATGCCACCGCCATCAGCAAAGGCTCGGTTATTGGTAATGGTACAATTTTTAATTGTTGGACTTCCTTCCTCAATATTAATACCGCCACCGCCGTCATTGGGCCATTCATCTTGGTCAGCATTACCTCCGGAAATAGTAAAACCATCAATAACAGCAGTTTGGTTGGTTCCATTACCGGTAACCACATGGTAAGCATTGTCACTAAGGTTTTGAGCCGATTCATCATCTTGATTTAAATCTCCACTTAGTGTGGTTATGTTTATTTTCCAATTTCTTTGATTCCTTGTCTCCTCCGTGCCATTAAACCCGCCTAAAAGGGTGACGTTATTTTTTAGGTGAAAACTGCGATCTCGGTTATCTTTTCCGGTAACTTTTCTTTCTGGATAATAAATGCCTTTTGCTACCCAAATTTCAGATTTTATACTCGCTCGTAATAAGGCAGTTTCTAAAGAGTTGTATGCCGTCTTCCAAGAGGAACCATCCCCATTAGCGCTCAAACTAGAGTTGACATAAATGATGTTTTTTATTGAACTTTGTTGAGCAAAACCAAGACTTAAGGTACAGACCAATAATATCAACATGATACATAAATCTCCTTTAAAGGTATTGGCACCTGTAAATGAATTAAAAGTTTTCATAAAGGTTTATTTTAAATAGTTTAGAAGTAAGTATTTCACTAAATCTTTTAGTTACAATTAAGGCTTGTTATTTACCTCGTATATAAACCAGTCCAAGTCAATATAACCTGAATCTGATTTCGTATTGTAACTATACACACCAACCATATCGCCACGAAAACCTTTAGCTTCTATGGAATATGTGTTTTTGATTTTTATATAATTACTGCCATCAAAACTATAGAACCAATGGGTGATGTTATCCATACCCAGTTTCGTTTTAAGATATAGGGTATTTTGATGCGCTTTCAATGCCTTTATTTCTGTGATTTGCTCATCATGCTCATAAAAAAGAAAGCGATTATCCCCTTTTTTTTCTACTCCCAGATGGGCATAATTTTCACCTCCGGTGAAGTGGGCCAGACCTGCTTTTTGACCATTTACGATACCATCAAATTGTATCTTAATAGTAGTAAAGGTGCTATCGCTTTTAAAGTGCCTCTGTAGCAATGTATTTGGAGCTTTGTAAAATGTACTAGCTTTGCTGGCGTGCAGCCTTAAATAACCCTCTTTTTCTGTTAATGACCATTTTTTATTATTTGGAACATGATTCCATTGCCAAATGGGATTTAAGGTGGGCTCATTAAAATCATCATTGATGTATGGATAAACAATTGGAAATCCTTTAATGGGTTTTTCCATTTCCCAGAGCATGTGGCCTTTACCATTTTTTACATTAGAACCAAATACGGGCCAATCATGGATCCAGGTTACAGGAACTAAATGCGGGACTCTATATTTATCGGTATTAATTCTATTGAATTGCCCAATCCAAAACCAACGTCCATCTGGGGTGTCAACAAGGCCGCCCTGACCTGGGAATTCTTGGTTAACGCCTTCGCAATCGTCATTTCCAATTTTGTAGATTTCGTATTTGCCAATATCGCCAGGTCTACCCGGTGTACCATCGTCTTTAGTACCGTATATATGTTTTGAACGCATGAAGTAAGTGCCACAACCTTGGCCATCCGGCAAGAATTCAATATGTACTAAATAATAAAAACCATTGCGTTTATATATTTTATTGCCTTCAGTAGATTGAAATGGAGAAAACAAAGTGCCTCCTTTTGGGTAATTGTATTTAATGTCCTCTAAATTCATATGTGCCACATCTGCATCCAATAATTGTTTGCCGTCAGGGGTCATCTCAAAAAGGTAACCAAACCATTGTTCGCCAACACGACTGGATGCTAAATAAGCTTTTCCATTATCGTCCCAAAACGGACAGGGGTCGGTCCAGTTGGTTGTTCTTAAAGGCTTTCCATTTTTATCTTTTATTTGATGGATTTCCCAATCCTTTGAAGGATGGTCTGCAGTGGCCATAAAAAACCCATCACCAAAAAAGTTAACAAATACCCAGAACTTACCATTGTGGTAACGCAAAGAAGGTGCAAAGATACCATCACCATATTTGTTCATCTTATCCCATCTAAAATCTTTATTTATATCTGCTAAATTGTTAAAAACACTTCCGGAATATTCCCAGTTTACTAAATCTTTTGAATGCAGTATGGTAAGTCCGGGGTAAGATTCAAATGTAGAAGCTGCCATATAATAATCCGTACCAACACGAATGGGGTCGGGGTCACTGTAATCTCCCGCTATGATTGGATTTCTGAATAAGCCATTACCTTGGTCGCCCCATTTGCCCGTTTCCTGTGCTTGGGAAGTAAAGGCATACAGTATGAAAAAAGTCATATGTAACCAGAAACATTTAGGCTTAGATGTCATAGAGGTCCCGTTGATTATTTGTCTGTTATCATGTTATGATTTTTCAATATCAATCGATACCGGATTGTCACTGTGATATTTAAGCCATACAACCAATCTCATGTTACCATTGGTATCTCTTTCTATACCCGATTTTAAGTTATTGGTATCTATGGTTTCTCCATTTACCTTTATATTGAAATTGCCGTTCCAATTAGAGATGACAAAGGCTGGATGAACTACAGGCTGCTTTTCTGAAGCCATTATTTCAAAATGAACGCTATCACCTGTAGATTCCACTAAGAAAGCTTTTTGTTCTTTAGAATAAGTAACAGAGGAAGCGCCAGAAATATGTTCTATAGACGGAGGTAATTTCCATGATCTGGCCAAGGGCACTAATGTTTCTATATTTTGATTGGTCATCCCGTGAAGCACCATGGCACCAACGGCTGGTAAGAAGTCATTCGCTCCGATTGCAAAATGTCCGATGCGATCGTTACCAATAGCGTAGCGTCCATCAGAGGGCAGAAGGTTTACCGGCCAGTGGTTCCATGGTCCGGCAAAAGGATCATCGGTGTAGGCAGAATTCTCGGCAAGGCCCCAGGGCGTAATATAGCCACCCTGAAATACTTCAAATGTTCTGTATTCCGATTTTGTTTTTATTAATTCAATGGATGCATCATGAATTTGAACGAATGGGGACTTATTTGGTAGCTCCCATTGTAATTTCTGAACCTCTCCATTTAAGTTAGCAACATCCATAGCATTTAATCCAACTAGATCCAGGGCTTTTATTCCAGGTGAAACCAGTATTTGTACATCTTGGAATCCGGGGCCATTGGCTCCTATATTTTCTTCATTCCAGGTGTCGTTTTCCGGATGATAAAATTTGTCTCTGTATTTGCTCATCTCTTCTCCCCAGGCCATTGTGGCCAGTGAAAATTCGGAAAGCGCTTCTTCTTCGCCTTCTTCTTCCTCTTCTTCATACGAAAAGGTGTCCTCGCTCTCTTCATCTTCTGGTAATCCTCTACCATTGAAGTTTACCTTTCTAACGGCAGTTCCATCTGGATAGACATAGTAATATTCATCAGACCAATTGGTGTCGTCATTATTGTTAATGTATCCAACATCTACACAAGGGTATTTCCAATGAATGATGGCCCTGGCCGGACTGTTTTCAATGATTCTTGCAAAGCTTTGTCGATTTTGTTTATCTGCCATGTGTTCAGAGCATCCATGAGGTCCCCAAGTTTCGGTACTTTGATCGGCCATCCAAATGTTATTGTCGCTAATCCAATTTGATGCATAATTGGTACCACGCCAAAATTTAACCGAGCCCTTAACACCGTCAAACTCAACGGCTATATCTGGGTTTGCAACATTTCGCCATAAATTATCCCATAAAGCATTATTAAGGGTTAAGTTGGCATAGTAAGCTCCAAACTTTCCTGTTTCACTTTGTCCGGGTAGTACACTTAGTGCTAAGCTAGATGTGAAATTTGAGGGTTTCGTATTGTTGAATAGGGTGGCCATAGCTTTATTGTCTAAGGCTATATTTTGAATGAGGATTTCATCTATTAATCCTTGAAAACCAATGTAATAATCTATGTTTTCATCATTGGTTCTTACAAAATCAGACCCCCTGTCCAACTCATTGTTCATGCCTATTTGCATGGGAGCGCTTATGAAATTGATTGGTGTTTTGAGTGATTTTGTTGCTTCAACCTTCCCATTAATAGATAGTGTAGCTTCCGTCTTGCTAACAGAAACAGATACAAAAGACCACTTGCCAAAATCTATTTTGGACTTTGATTGCACTTCCTCTCCATTAGTTTTAAATATGATTTTACCATAAGGGTTTAATCCAAAATAGAAACCTTCAGCCCCCCAACCTTTTGATTGATGGATAATAGGTGCATTATTATAGGGGTAGGCATCAGGGGCTACCCAAGCGCTAATAGTAAAAGATTTACTCAGTTTAGGCGTTTTATCGGTGGGTAACGAAACAGACGTATAATAGCCATCAAAAGCTAAGGCGGTGCCTGAGATTCCTTTGGTATAATGAGTAGAGACACCTTCAATATCACATGGGGTTCCCGAAACAGACTCCAGAGTATTGTCTTCGTGTAACTTCATGCCGTCATCAAATTTGATGGCTAGGGCAACGTTTTCTGGACTTGTGTGAATTATAGGATTTCCTTCAAAAGCTTTTCTGGGGTAAATAGGTGCCAACTTTCCTTGGTTAAGCGCGCTGTGATCAATCCCGTTTGGCTTTAGTTGGATTTTTTGTAGGGAACCAAAATCTGGATGCACCCAATCTTCATATCGCGTTCCAGTTGCATCTTTAATTTCTCTTATTATGGAGTAGTCCTTATTAATTGTAAAAACCTCATGGACCACATCGGTAATACCGCCTTTGTATAGCGGGTTTTCATCAATGCTTTTAAAAATGCCGGAAAGCATGGGGGTATGCCTGTAGTGTACTACTATTTGATTATCAGATTCCTCCAATAATCTAACATAGCTGTACCTTGATTTGTCATCTTTTTCGCGATTAGGGTAAAGGTCTTCAAGAGGAAAGGTTTTATCTCCAACACGCCATATGGGAGCGTAGGCATTATCGATTCTAAATTCCAATTGGCCAATGCCTAATTTAACAATTAAATCTTCATAGCGTTCGTGGGGTTTATCAGACTTTTTTAAGCTGGTGTGGTAAGCATAGAAATCATTGCTTTCTAGGTTAGTTTTGGTTTTGTTGCATGATAGCATAGTCAATAGGACACAGCATATCAGAAATTTAAATTGATGCATGGTTTTTCAGTTGATTTATTAATCAATATGTGTTATGATTTTACAAATATATCACTTACTAATTAAACTTTAGAAAGTATTTAAAACTTTAACAAATTTTTTCATCTGCTGTCGGTATATTGGATATAATATTTTTTCTATTTGGATTTATAAGCTACCTAATGGAATTTTATTTAAGACAAATCGGATAGTAAAGAATTGATGTAGCGTCCTTTATTTCTGCTAATTAGCATTAGTATATTACGCCTCTCGATAAATAATCTTTATATTTCCAAAAAAGTTTGATTCCTTCCATGGTTGCTGCACTAGATTTGGAGTCTTTAATAATGAGGTTTTTATTTGAGTAATGTTTGAATAAATTTTGGTTCGATAATATGTCAACCTTCAGTACAGAATAAAGGATGATATATTTTGACTGTTAAAAAAGTCAGATTAGTTTTTCTAGTATTAAATATATGATAGTAACTGTGAGTAGTTTTTTTTATCATGGCGTAAGCAATACCAATTTGGTTTTCAACAGTCTTTGGTGATAACCCTAGGTACTCCATAATTTTACTGTATTGAAATCCTTCGTACTTACACAAAAGACATATCAAATGCTCTTCACAAGAAAGAAGGTGCATTTATATGGTCCTTTCGTTGGAATTCAAAATAGCCATATTACAATAATACATCATATAAGGAGGTATAATACCATAAAACTTGCTAAGTATTTGTTAATAATTAAATTAATCAAACAAGTCTGCTAGGTATCTATCCATGTCATCATCAGTTCCGCCGCCACTTCCATAACGACCAATAATTATTCCTTCGGGATCTATCAAAATTTTGGTTGGTAAGGTGCTAATGTTATAGTGTTTACAAATATCGGTAGATACGTCCTTATAGTCTATTTTTCCATTTACCTTTTTAAGCCCCCTTAACACATGATGCCAAATGTCAATTTTATCATCTTTTACTGCTTTACGCCATGCATCGGGTGCATTATCATCTGATGCTACTCCCAAAATTTCTAAACCTTTTGAGTGATATTTATTATAAAGGGAAATCAAATGCGGATTTCCTTTTCTGCAAGGGACGCACCAACTGGCCCAAAAATCTATGAGCAAATATTTGCCTTTAAAGTCGGCTAATTTTATTGAATTGCCATAAATATCTATGGTATTAAAATTTTTAGCTTCGGTGCCAGGAATACCTTTTTGCATATCTTCAATACTATTAAGTAATCGTTTTCCTAATTCTGAATTCTTATACAAAGGGTCAAAATTATCATATATTGATCTTGCTTCGCCATATTTCATACTCCGTATCATAAATAACATTTGATACATACTTACAAAGGATTTTGGATTTTCTTTGATAAACATCATTATTGCAATTTGTTGTTCTGCCTGCATAGCGTATATTTTTTGTTCAGCTCTATAACTTTTATCCTTTATAGAGTCTAATTTTTCTTTGCTGGCTCCATTCATTGCTTCATTATAGTACGATTTTCTAATTCTATCAACTTCATCTGCTTCATCTTTGTATTTATTACGGATAATCTCTAACATGTTGATAAGTTTATAATTATCATCTTGAGTTTTAGAACCAATCAGTTTTGACTTTGAAAAATCATTATAATTAAGAGTTAGTTTTACAATGGTAGGTTCGATAAAAAGATGAAGATTTGTTTCAGGATTCGTGCCACTTCCATATAAGCGCTCTTTTTTAAGATAAAGCTGAGATACTGGATCATCTGTATGCGCTTCTATTCGAAATTTCCCGTTTTTAATTTTGACAGTATCTACTCCCGTGTTTTTATCTATAAAAATCTGACCGTTTTGTAACCCGATTGCGGTTCCATCAATACGATATTTACCAGTTTCAAGTGACTTTTCCTTACAACTGTTAATTAAAATTATTACAAGCAGTGCTTTTAATATACCAGTTAATTTCATGATTAGAGTGTTTTTGCGTTTAATTTGTTCTACATTTTAAAATTTTTGCTGTTTAAATCAAAAGATGACTACCGTTCTCAACTCTTTTTGTTGTTTTGTTAATTAACTATCTGAGACTGAATGAAGCCCAATTGCAAAAAAAATAATTGCTTATATATTGAAGAATAACAGCTTGCTTATCTTTTTTTAGATAAGCAAGCTGATCTACTAACTCAAATACTATCGTATCCTGGGTTCTGACTCCCAAACGAGAAGTTTCGTTCTAGTTCTCTTCTTGGGATTGGCAGTATATATTGATTTATACTTTCAATACCTGGTCTTAATTGTGTGACATCTTCAAAATCTACAAGACGATGTAAAGCAAACCATTCATGGCCATCTTCAAAGCTCATATTTTTATAATATTCTAGAAATATTTCGTACAAAAGATCTGCACCTGTCGCAGCATCAACCGAAGAAAAATCGGTTATTCCACCTTGCGTTAATACGTCTTTTAGGTAGGTTCTGGATGAGTCTTCATCTCCTTCTCTTGCAAAGGCCTCTGAGACTATTAAGTAAGCTTCGGTCAATCTAAAAGCGTATGAGTTCTCAATAATACCGTTTGGATTTGGGAACTGACCATACTTAGTTAAAATATTATTATTTCCATCCCAGTCAAAACCAACCATCCAAGGTCTTCTTGGATCTCCATTTAACAGATCTGTAAAAGTCGTTGTTAATGTATTTCCTTGTCCAAAGAAAAAATGATAAAGATAGACTCTCTGATGGGCAAATTGAGTTTCATAAGGTTGAATTCCCAAAATCACCTCCGAACTGTTAAATCCGTTAAACTGAAATAGCCCTTGCATATTGTCTAACTGATAAGGACCATTATTAATAATATCTAAAGCTAAGTTTTTAGCTTCAGAATAATCACCTTTATATAATAATACTCTTGCCTTTAATAATTTTGCCGTCCAAACATTTGCGTAATAAATTTCATTACTTGCAGGCATATCGGAAATAGCTTCATCTAGATCACTAATAATAGAATCATAAGTCTCAGCAACCGTGCTTCTGCTAATTGCTATTTCTGTAGCAGTTACTAAACTGTTCCTGATAATTACACCAAATTCACTATTGGTATCATAATATTGCCCGTAATAAGTTAACAGCGAAAAGTGACCGTAAGCTCTTAAAAACTTTGCCTCGGCAATAATCTCTGATTTTCTATTATCTTCAAAACCAGTATCTGATAAACCCTCAACTGATTGAATAACACCATTTGCCGCAGAAACTAAGGCATATCTATTAACCCAAATTGGGGCAGATTCATCTGAACTAACGACATTATCGGCTACACCAAAAAGTGGATTTCCAGTAAAGAATGCAGTGCCGGCAAGGTATGATGGTATTCTTTCATGATCCTCCATCCAATTAGTTGCCTCTAAGCCGGTAATCCAATCAACGGATTGTCCTGCAAATGCAAGATAGGCACCATTTAGAGCATTTTCTGCAGAATTTGCATCTGTTATTGCAAATTCTTCGATCAACTGACCTGTTGGTAATTCATCCAGTTCACAAGAAGTAAACAAAAAACTTGCAGTAAATAAAAAGTATATAAACGTTTTTTTCATAATCGTATATTTTATAATCCAACTTTAAAACCTAATGATATTGTTGTGCTGGTAGGGAAGTTATCTGTATCTCTCCCCCCTCCAATAATGCTTGAAGGGTCATCACTTACTTCAGGGTCTATTCCCGGATAATCTGTGATTGTGAATAAATTTGAAGCCGATAAATATATAGAAGCATTTGATATTTTAAGTTTATCCATCAAGGTTTGAGAAAAGCTATAATTTAGTGTTAGCTGTTTCAGTTTAATGAAGGAAGCGTCATATACATTTTGGTCCGTCAAATAGCTCGATGCTCCAAATAAAGGTAGGGGTCTTGTTGTATTTGTATTATCGGGCGAATACCCTCCTAAGGCAAGTGGACTAAAGTTTCTAACGGTACGAATACCAGGTTGACGGTTTGTTACATCACGCTGCCAAATAAGGTCATTACCCACGGTAAAGTTAAACAAGGTATAAATACTAAAATTTTTAAACCTAAACGTATTACTAAATCCACCAAAAAAGTCAGGATTAGCATTACCAATTATACCGCGTTTCCAGAACTCCTCTTCGTCAATTATATATTTTGTCGATCCAATAGTGGCATCTCCAAAGAAAAAATTAGCGACAAAACCTAATTTGTCAAAGGCTTCCGTTACATAGGCATCTAGTTCATCTTGATCATCTATTATTCCATCAGTCAATCTACCAAATAATAGACCTAGGGGTTCACCTTCTTTAACAATACTGGTACCTAACTGAACTGATCTTACATCTCTGTTAAATGGGTCTGAAAAAGGATCTCCATCTATATTGGTAACTTTTGATTTGTTTGTAGAAAGATTTAAATTAGAAGACCAGCTGAAGTTTTTAGACCTTATAATATCAAGTCTTAAATCTATTTCCCATCCTTCATTATCAATAGTTGCAAGGTTAGTTACTAAATTAGAAAAACCAGAACTGGGAGCTATTGAAATATTAATTAATTGGCCATCAGTAGACTTGCTATAGTATCCAATTGTACCCGCAACTCTGTTCTTAAAAAATGAATAATCAAGTGCAAAATCTTGTTGAAAAGTTTCTTCCCATTTAAGATCATTATTACCCAAAACACTTGGCGATATGGTGGGGTTACCTGCATATTGCCCTACAGCATATAATGTTCTATAAAGGTTATCACCAATATTTTGAGTCCCGACCAACCCTAAACTGGCTCTTAGTTTAATTTCATCAATCCAGTTAGAATCCTTTAAAAAGTTTTCTTCTGAAACTCTCCAGGCAATCGCTCCTGATGGGAATATTGCCCATCTATTTTTAGGGGCAAACTTTGAAGACGCATCTGCACGACCAGTAAAAGTAAAAAGATACTTGTCACGATAATTGTAGTTAGCTCTGGTGTAAAAAGACAACAGTGAATTGCCTCCTGCACCACCTGCAATCCTTGTTCGGTTTACTGCCGAGCCCAAATTGATTAACCCTACATCATCCGGATAACCCTGTCCAGAAGCCGAAAAGAAATCTGTATCAAACACCTCCCAGGCTGAACCTGCTATTATATTTAATTTATTATTTTCGTCAAATTCTTTATCCCATGTGAAATAATTTTCAAAAACCTTACGTTCGTTTTTACTAGTAGATTCGCTCCCTTCTGCCTCTGGGCTAAAAAATCTTCCATTCCCATCAGAAAGGTCTACAAAACTAGGAGCAAATCTTGTTTGATCATATCTAGTTAAATCAATAGCATACGAAGACCTGAATTTTAAATCTTCTAATATTTTATATTCTAAAGCTACAAATGCATTTAGATTAAAAGATTTTGCTTCATTGGCAATTTTAGTCAAAGCTACCGGGTTCTGAATTCCTGAAAACTCTGTGTCTATTACTGTGTAGTCACCATTATCGTCAAAAACAGAAAAATCTGGTCTTGCTAATAAAGCTTGTGCAAAAACACCGTTGGTTAAATCATTTTGTGAAAACGACAAGCCTATTTTAGAAGATAGTGATAGTCGGTGAGAAAATTTAGTATCCAGTTTGGAAACAGAGGTTATTCTTTTAAAACCCGTGTTAATTATTGTCCCTTCTTGTTCTGCATGAGCCAACGAGGTATAGTATTTTGTGTTTTGTGAGCCTCCGCTTATGGAAAAATCAACTCTGGTAGATTTAGCTGTTCTTGTTACCAAATCAACCCAATCAGTATCTGCTTCGCCAAAAAAGGTTTCAGGGGAATCTAAAATAAGATCTGGTAGGGCGCCTGCAAATAAAAATGGGTTGTTTCCTGCATTTTGAAGATCTCTTGTATTTTGAGCAGCAGTTGTAAGAAAGTCCCTAAATTGCTGTGCATTCATAACATCCTGTGTTATTGGAATGCTGAAACTAGTATTGACGTTTAAATCTATTTTTACTTTTTGATTGTAGCTACCTCCTTTGGTTGTAATAATAACTACACCATTGGCAGCTTTAGAGCCATAAATAGCAGTTGCAGAGGCATCTTTTAGTATATCTATTGTTTCTATATCATTTAGATTTAGCCCGGCAAGATTATTTAATCCTCTTGCAAAGGCACCACTTACTGTATTATTAAAACTTTCACCAGACCCTTGAGCTTCAATAGGACTGGCAACATTAATATCATCAAAAATGTAATTATTACTTGTAACAGTTACTGGAACTCCATCTATAACATAAAGAGGGTCATTGCCTCCTAACAAGGATGTTCCTCCTCTTACTTTAATGCGAACGGCTCCCCCCGGAGATCCATCGGCTTTAATAATTTGAACCCCTGAAGCTTTACCTACTAAGGCATTATCTACACTTGCAACTGGCATATCTACAATTTCTTTGGCAGAAACTGAAGATACAGATCCGGTTACATCTTTTCTTTTAGTAGAACCATAGCCAACAACCACTACCTCATCTAAAGCACTAATTTGTTCTTCAAGAGTTATATTATACACCAGTTTTTCTGCAACGATTACCTCAGAATAAAATGAGTATCCAATACCAGAGGCAACTAAGTAATAACCAACCTCGGTTAATAGAGAAAAATTACCATCAAGATCTGATGTAGTTCCTCTTACTAAAAATTCTCTATTTAGGTTTTCTCCTTGTGGTTTGTTATTTGTAACATAAATTGTCATTCCTGACAATGGTATACCATTTTCATCCACAATTTTACCAGAAATTGTCACCTCTTGCTGTATATTGGATATTTTCTTAATTACAACAGTATTCTCATCAATGAAATTGAAATCAAAATTTCCTTTTGAAAGACTTAACTTAAGTAATTGATTCGCTTTTATAGTTCCTCTTTTAACAGATACTTTTGGGAAACCTTTAAACATATCTGATTCATAGATAAATCTATAATCAGTCTGCTTTTTTATAATACGAAAGACTTCGTCTACGGTTATGAGTTTATCTTTTTCAATATTAATTGAAGCATTCTGTGATAACACATTGTTGGGCGTAAAGCTAAAAACCGTAGTACACAATAAGAATATAAAAGTTCTCATAATGTTTAGTAGGAGTTTTTTTCTAAAAAAGAAAAGGACATCAGTTAATTTAAAATCCATAAATTTGCTTGAATTAGTTAGTTAAACATTTAATTAATTAATCGGAATTATGGGGAAATTGAGGTTTGTCTTGTGAGAAATTCTAACCTCATCCCCTTTTTTTATCGAAAAATGATAGTCTTGTTATTTATTTGATAGTTTAAATTGTTGGTACTGTAAATTGTTGATAATATTTTTTCTATTGATTGGTTCTTATCTAAGATTCCTGTAAATTTCTTTTTTTCTGTTTCTTTATTAACAAATATCACGTCCGTGTCATACCATCTTGACAACACCTTCATTATTTCAGTTAAAGAGGTATCTTCGAAACTAAAAACACCTTCTTTCCAAGCCGTTATACTATAAATATCATCAACAGTTAATAATTGAAACTTATTGGTGCCAAGATTTAGGGCAGTCTGTTGATTGGGAGACAATACATTATAATTATGAGTATTATGTACAGCTACTTTTCCTTCAATTAATGTTGTATAAATAAAACTTTCGTCTTTATAGGCTTTTATATTAAATTCAGTACCTAGTACCTCTATTTCCTGAGCATCCGTTTGTACTTTAAACTTAGAACCTTGGTGATTCGTACTTGGGGAAACTTTAAAATAAGCTTCTCCATATATCAATTGGACTGTTCTGGTTTCACCGTCAATAAAACTTACTGGATATTTAAGTTTAGATTCTGAGTTTAACCATACTTGAGTACCATCTGATAGTTTAACAAAATACTGACCGCCTCTGGGAATGGTTAAGTAATTATAAGTTGTTATGTGTTCATTGGCGGATTGACTTGATTCAGAATTTGTCGAGCTATTGTAAACCAATTCTTTTCCATTACTCATAAAATTATCAGTTATATAATCTTGTTCTTTTTCTAAAACCAGATCGGTACCATCATCTAAAGTTAAAGTTGCCTTATCAGTTCCTATTTTAACATTATTAACAATTATCGGCCGCTCAATATTCTGATCATCATCCTTCTTCATAGTTAGGAAATAAGTAAAGGCTAATAGCAGGACAACTACAGCTGCGTACTTAGAAAACTTAAAAAAGAAATTAGGTGATTTTCTAACAGTTGTTGATTTTATATTGTTTAAAAACTCTTCCGAAGAAATCTTGCCTTTAAATTTTATGAAATGTTTGTTAACAAAGTAATTCATTGAAATATACTCTTCAAGCTCTTTTTTATTTTCTGGTTTTTCAATCCATTGTAATAACTGAGCCTCTTCCTCTTTTGAGATTTCATTATTTAAATACCTAACTATAATTTTATAAATCTTTTCTTTTCTCATTTCATTGGATATATTTTGAGTATTGTTATTAATGTGTCGGAAAATTATAAAATACCACTACTTTAAAATTAACTTTTACTATTATTGTATCTTAAACTATAATTAATTCAGAAGTTGATTGTATCTTTAAATAGTGATAAACACTTAATTGATAGATTGAAAGTCGATGACAAAAAGGCCTTTGATTATATTTATAACACCTATTATGATAGTTTATGCCTTTACATTTTCAGCTTTTCAAATAATGATACTATAGCTGAAGATATTGTTCAGGAAGTTTTGCTTAAACTATGGGAAAGGAGAAGAAAATTGAATATCCACACCTCTCTTAAAGCTTATTTATACAAATCTGTATATTACTTATATATAAGTCATTATCGTTTGAAAATGAAAACGAATAATCAGCTTGAAGAGCTTAGGTTGAATGTTGTTAATGATATTATTGAAAAGGATGATGACTTTATTGAGCAAAAATTGATTAAACTTAGGACGGCAATTGAGGCCTTGCCTCCTAAAAGAAAGGAAGTATTCCTTTTAAGCAAAATACAAGGTTATAAATATCGTGAGATTGCCGAGGCACTTGATATATCTGTAAACACTGTAGAAGTTCACATAAGCAGATCTTTGAAGTTTTTACGAAAAAAGCTAATTGATAAGGGAAATGATTTTATAAAACTGTTCATTTTATTTTCTCGACAAAATTATAGACGGTACTGAGACATGTTTTGGTTTTGTGCATAATCTATTGTAAGCATTTAGGAAAGTTTCGAATACTAATACAGATTATCTGAGCGCAAGATTCTTTCTAGGCTAATATAAAATTATTCTCATAAGAGTTAAAGAAGGAACAACTAAAATTTTTTAGGGCTAAAACTTAGGATTTTATCCGTGCTCAAGGTAGGATTAATTTGAGCGGAATCAGTTAATTTTACTGGATAAGGATTCATTTTAGGGTCACCTTCAAATCGCTCATAACTCTGTTCTACTGCCGCACCATTTAAATCCCATGGATTTGGTAGTGCGGTTACATCAAGTTCAGTAATCATTACTTTAATACCTAGTTCCGAAAAGGCTATAATGCTATTTTCAATATCTTCAATAGTTGGACCTAAAAGGCTATAATGCGCTTGCAGGCCTACGCCGTCAATTTTAATTCCTTTGGATTGTAATTGTTTTACCAGTCTGACAACCCCGGCTCTTTTTTTAGGTTTCCAAAGGTTATAATCATTATAAACTAATAGTGCTTCAGGGTCTGCTTCTGCAGCCAATTTAAATGCTTGTTCTATATAGGTTTCTCCAATAGTTTTTAGAAATAAGGATGCTCTCAATGAGCCATCTTCATTTAAGGCTTCATTGACTACATCCCAGGTGTCAATTCGCCCTTTATACCTGCTGACAATGGTATTAATATGGTTTTTTATGTGGCTGAACATTTCCAAACTGTCCATGTCTTCATGCATCCATGGAGCCAATTGGCTGTGCCATACCAAAGTGTGTCCAACAATATTCGCATCTATCTTTTCGCCAAAAGCAACATATTTGTCGGCTATATCAAAATAAAACGTGTCTTTTTTAGGATGAATTTGTTCCCATTTTAAATCGTTTTCAGGAGTAATAGTGTTGTATTCTTTCTTAATAAGAGATAAACTTAAAGAATCTTTTCCTTCAATGATTCCTTTATTTATAGCTGCTTCAATGAAAAAATTGGCTTCGAATCTGTTTTTAAGAGAAACTATTTTTTGTGAGTTAACCGTGTTAGGTTTATTCTCTTTACAATTTAAAACATTGAGTAGGCAAACTAAAATTGCTAATGTTTTTATTTTTAAATAACGCATAAAAAATATTTGTAATAGGGTAAACTTTATTCTAAATAATCTGTGAATGAAAGTAGTTTTGCAATGAAATATGAGGTAAGACAAAATGGACTATTACTGGTAAAATTGTTGTTTTTTAGTTAACAATCCTTTTAAAAACTAAGTTTTTCTTTGCTTTTTAAAAATTTTTGATAGGTGAATGAGTAGATTGATTTAAACTTTTTTCTGCGCTTTACCAAAAAGATTAATCATTTTTTTAGTTGATACCGACTGAGATAACTGATGCCCTTTTTTTATTCGTTTCCTTTTCGTTTAGTTCCTCTATATCTCTTTGAAAACAGTTTTTAGCAGTGTCATATTCCTGCTTACTTAATTTACTTTAAAAGAATAACTTTTTATCAGTTCTAAGGTTGATGTGTCAGTATTATAAACACCATACCAGCCTTGTAATTCATGAGGCGGGTCACCTAAAAAGGTGTCTCCGGGTTTCCAATATTCTCCAGGTCTTGCAGGCCTGCCTTCCCCGGAGTAAGTCCAGAAATTTAAACCTTTTACAGGGCCGTTATTTTGAATAGAGTTGAGCACTTTACCAAACAAATGTTTGTAAAACCTATCTCTCCATATAGTTTCGGAATCGGGGTTGTATGACGAATTATCTCTGGCAATACCAAACTCTTCCAACACTACAGGTTTTTGCAATGACTTGGCAGCTTCTACATGAGTGCCCCAATAATTATCAGCTTTTTTAATGGCTTCTTTAAATTTTTCTTCACCTTGTTTAGGATTAAACCAACCCCAATTTTGCGGCCATATGTGCATGGTTATATAATCTACGTTTTCATCATTGTTGTCACGTAAAACATTGGTGCCCGCAGTTTCTTTATCTGTATTGCCTTCTGTTCCCAAGCATACCAAATGATACTGGTCCAGGCTCTTAATAAAGGCTGATGTTTTTCTTGTCCACTTTACGAAAGCCTCAGAAGCATTGTATCCTCTGGGTTCATTGGCAAGTTGCCAAGCCATTATGGTCGGGTCTTTCCTGTAGCGTTTTTTGGTAATGCTATTTCTTCTGTTAATGATTTTCTCGATGTGGTTGTACATCATTTGTTGAGCAACTTCATTCGAATAAAATAATTGTGAATAGTCTGTAAAGTCGTTCCAGGATGTGCCTTCATTTTGCGGAAATGGAATATCTCCGGCATTAGCCCATTTTAAATACTGAGGGAACCCACCACTCCAGGTCCAGAAGTTGCCCAGTACCATGACGGCTTTCATATTTCTTTTAGCCATTTCTGAAAGAAGAAAATCCAAGCCCTTCCAAACATCTTCATTGTATACGCCCGGATTGGTTTGTAAAGCAGGATGTACACAATATTTCATGTCGCTATCGCCTTCGCTTGCAGCTAAAACTCTCAGGTTTGTAATTCCAAGTGTTTTTAACTCATCTAACTCTTGTATTAAACGTTGCCGGTCACCGGAATCCGGTGCTCCTAAATTCATGCCTTGCCAATAGTTGGAACCAATAAATACATAAGGTTTCTTTTTGTGTATAAATGCGCCGTTTTCAACTTTAACAAATTTTCGTTTGTAACCGGCGCATGAGGACAGGCTTCCTATTGATACCAATAGGATTATAAGTATTATTACTTTCATAATTTATTTTAATCGTGATATGATTATGTCTTTTAGTTCAATTGATTTTTTGCCAGGTATTTTAGCTGATTTAATCTTTAGTGTTTTATCTCCCTTGGACAAGTGAAATTTTCCAACAGAAACCATGTTCCAATCAGCTTCCGGAGCTTCCTGGTCCCTTTTAATACGGTCGTAATTCTTAAAACTACCATGCTCAAAAGGTTCTAAATCTGATATGGATAGTCTTTGGTTGTCAATTTCAACTAGAAGTTCAACGCCAACATTTTCCTTGTTTAGTGCATATTTTAGTTTGATTTCATAGTCACCGGTTTCTACCACATCGATGTCCCAGGTAGCATATGCCGTCGGTTTGGTCCAGAAATCAATCCAATCATGGGCCCAACCGTATAAGCTATGATAAGCGATTCCGGTATGTTTTCGGTCTTTTCTAAACTCGAAAGAGGGGTGCAAATTAGCTTCGTGAGCGGGCAAAGTTGTATTTGGATAATCATTATAACCAATGGGGATGCGCTTAGTAATTTCAGTAGGTTTTACAGACGTATACCACTTATTATAAGCGTTGTTTAAGGAATCGAAAATTGTTGGGAATTGTTCTCTGATATTAATGGACTGACTTGGGTCTGATTTTAAATTGAATAACGCTTCGTTAATTAATAAAAAATCGTTTGAACGGACCCGTTTTTTGCTATTCCATTCAGTGAATAACTTTCTGTCAGGAAAATTATTCTCGCCTTTTAATAGTGCATTGAAACTGACTCCATCAATATTATTTTCAAAAGAATGTTCTATATCCATTAAGTCTAATAGTGTAGGTAAAATATCTATATGGGCCAGTGGTTTAGAAATCGTCGTGTTTGCATATATTTTACCTTTCCAGTTAATGATGAATGGCACTTTAACGCCGCCTTCATCAATACCGCCTTTTTTGCCTTTCAATCCGGCGTTGTATCTAAAATTGAGTGGGCCATTATCAGACATGAAGATTATGATTGTGTTTTCTCTGATTCCAAACTCATCTAATTTCCTAATTACTTTTTCAACATTGTCATCAATGTTTTCAATCATTCCATAAATGGAAGCATTAAAATCATCAATACCTTTCGCTTTGTATTTATCAAAATATTTATCCGGAACCTGAAGTGGCGTATGTGGTGTTTGATAGGGTATGTAGCAAAAGAAAGGCTGCTCTTCTTTGTTATTTTCAGAAATAAAATCTGTGGCTTCATTAGTCAAAACATCTGTTAGATAGCCAACGGTTTTAAATTCTTTTCCATTCTTCTCAATAGTTGTGTTGAAATAATTTGTCCAATGCCCGGAGGTAAACCCGGTAAATTTGTCGAAACCTCTTCCCAATGGGTGATAGGGGTAATGCGCTCCATTATGCCACTTTCCAAAAATGCCGGTCGTGTAACCCTGTGATTTAAGAATGTCTGCCAAAGTAGTTTCATCCAGATTCATGTTCTCCCTGCCTCTGGTGACCCCGGTCACTCCTGTGCGCTGATGATATCTGCCAGTTAATATACTGGCTCTTGTTGGAGCACAAACCGGACTAACATAGAAATTCTCAGCAAAAGCGCCTTCCTTTGCAAGTAAATCAATGGCTGGCGTTTTTACAATTGGGTTATTGGTGAAAGATAAGTCTCCATAGGCTTGGTCGTCAGTTACAATAAGAACAATATTTGGCTGTTTTTTTTCGGCATAATTAGGATCGTTTTTACATGCAGAAAAGAATAGTATGATAAGAATAAAACTTACTAATCCGGAAGCCGCTTTCAAAAGACTAAGATATTGGCACATATTTTAGGCATTAAAGTGTTATTGATAGCTTATTAAAACCCTTCCAATTTGAACTTGTTCTTTAAAGCCAATTTTTAAGAAAGACACCTTGTTTTCAAGGTGGTTGCCTTTATAAAGTTTTGCGTTCCAATACCCGTAGTCACCTTCACCTTTGTTTTCACCTAAAACACTTGTTGATATTGGCAGAAATTCTTCTCCGTGTTCGGAAACTGAAAGCTCTAACCCTGTGTTTGAAGACGTTTCAAAAGCAAATATATTTATGTCTTTGATACTCCCGGGGACATAATAAATAATTTCACTATCAGCTTCTCCCTGAATACGCTCAGTGTCTTCTTTAAATTTTCTGTCTTCCCCTTTTTCAACGGTAAGATTTTTATAACTATAGAGTGTCATTAAATTACCCATTTCATCAATTAACGCTTTAGCAGAAACACTAACGGGCCCTATGACGTTTGATTTGGGTGATTTACCAGAAGCATTTTGGGCTTCAACTCTATAAAAATATGATTTTCCTAATTCGGCAGTTTTGTCGTTATATAAGGAAGTATATTGAACGTCTGCATCTGAAATATTATAGGCTATTTGTTTCCAGGGACCACTTTCTTTTTCGGCTCTTTCTATATTATATCCTGAAGCTCCAACTGAACCTTGCCACGAAATTTCATAAACGTTTTCAATCGGTAGTAGTTTAGGGACTTTTGGTTTAGGTAACTCCGGAGGTGTTAAACTATCAATTTCGTAAGCTTTGTTTCTCATAAGTTCAAGAAGCCCTTTTTCGTCATAGTTATGTCCCGAAGCAAAACCCGGCCAATGATAGGCTTTGTATAAACCATGCCCTACAGGTTCTGAGTGCCAGTAAAAACCGCCTTCCCGTCTATGAGATCGAATACTCCAGTTTAATGTTCCGGCAATCTCTTTATTCGATATGATATAGTCATACACACGCTCATGGGCACTGGTGCTTTCAAATCCAAGTTCTCCAAGTATATATGGTTTTTTGCCTTGAATAATGTCCAGATTCGCCTTGATATTTTCTATTTGTTGAAATGGATCCTGTTCGTAATGGTGTGATGATAAAATGTCAACATTAGGGTCTTCAACAGATTCTTTATGAACATACCTGTAATTATCTATGGCATAAAATCCATCCATTAACAAATGATTGGTGTCAATCTCTTTTATGTAGCCCGCTATTTCTTTAACCCAGGAGTAGGGGGACATTAGTTCATTCCCTGTTTCCCAGCATAGAATGGATTTATCGTCTTTATACTTTACACCGGTAAGGGTATTGGTTCTGTTAAGGGTATACTCAATGGTTTTTTTAAAGTCGTTGATTAATTGCTCATCTTCCCAAAATTCTTCAAAGGTTTTTCCTCTAAAGGCAGCGTATTGCGGTGCGCCACCCATCCATTTCCAATTATTTAAAAGTGAAAAAATAATTCGGATTTCCATTTCATTGGCAATCTTTAGCATTAAATCGTTCACCGCAAAAGCTTCTTCTACAAACTCGCCTGGCCCGGTAATGAAAGTCGGATTGTCCGGTTCGTCTTCACGTTTTACCGGAAGTGTGTAGATTCTAATCACTTTCCCACCCATTTGTTTAACTGTTTCAAAGGCATCACGGATTTCAAATTCATCCGGATATCGGTATGGGTTGTTGGTTGAAAAACTTAATTCGTCCTCTATGTAGTTTAGGTTAGGAATGTTCATGGAAATAAATCGATATTCCTTATCACCATCCATTAGTTTATAGCCTTCCTTGGTTATAAAGTTTTCAAAGCCTTTCTTTTCAGGTTTGGAACAACCAAAACTAATCATTGTTATCGCTATTAATATTAATGTTTTTTTCATGTCTTTTTATTGTCGTTTGGATGTTAAATCGTCAGTGATACGATCCATATACTTGTCATTTAATTTATATACTAGCAGAATAAGTGCAGAGATAAGGGCGCCAAGTGCCGGATAGATGCTTATCATCATTTTAATGCCTTTTAATGATTCCATAGTTTGCTCTGTGTTGGCTTCAAAGCCATAGGCTGCCAATAACCATCCGGTAATGGCACCTCCTAATGTCCAGCCCATTTTTTGTGACATAGAAGAAGATGAAAATATCAGTCCGGTAGCTCTTCTGCCTGTTTTCCATTCGGAATAATCGGCTATATCTGCATACATGGACCAGATAAGAGGTAAAACAATACCTGCAGATAGTCCAATAACTAAATTAAGAGCAAAAATGGTGCCTACAGCATTGGGGTCCACCCAGTAAAAAATAAAGCTGAACAGGGCAGCAATGAGCATAGCACCGATAAAAACAGTTTTCTTTCCAAATTTAGCCGAAGCAGGTTTAGCAAGTAGGACTCCAAGTAAGTTTGATCCTAGCCAAACTGTCATATAAGCGCCCGCGAGTTTATCCCATTTCACTTCACCAAAGCCCGATAAAACCTGGTCTTGTACAAAATATTTGAAATAATACATAATGCTGCCATCCCTTAAGGAGTTAAATATTAAAACAGCAATGCCTGCTCCCAGCATGATAAACCACTGACCGTTTTTTGCTAAATCCTTTAAGTCGTTTTTTATAGACGATTTTTCTATTAAGGGCTTAACACGTTCTTTGGTCCACTTATAGGTCATTATAAAAAAGAAAGCAGCAATAATAGCATATACAGCAACAGTATATTGATAACTTTGAGCATTATCGGATCCTGAATTTTTAAAGAAGTCTAATAAGTACGGTACTGTGGCTGTCATGAAAATCCCCCCGGAATAGGCTCCTATAAACCTAAAAGAAGCTAAAGAGGTACGTTCTTTAGTATTGGAGGTCATGACGCCCATTAAAGAAGAATAAGGTACATTAATAGCGGTATAGACCATCATCATTAAGGTATAGGTAATGTAGGCGTAAATGAGTTTTCCCGATGGACTAAAGTCGAAAGATGAAAACGTTAAAACACCTATAATACCAAACGGAATGGCTATCCAAAGCAAATAGGGTCTAAACTTTCCCATTTTGGTGTTAGTCCTATCCGAAATAATCCCCATAATTGGGTCATTTAGCCCATCCCATAAACGTGTTAGTAAGAACATGGTGCCCACTGAAGCTGGTGAAAGTTCAACTACGTCAGTGTAATATATCATTAGGAACATGGAGAACAACTTCCAGAACATGGAAGATGCAAAGTCTCCAAATCCATAACCTACTTTTTCTTTAAATTTTATGGGCTCTTGCATTACCTTGGTTTTTAATCTTGTCAATACGTTCAATAAGTTCTACTAAAGCTCTGGAATTGTGGTATGGACATTTCCAGAATCCTAATTTGTCATCATCAGGATTAGGATTCCCGTGTTCATCAACACGCCAAAACCATTCGCCGTTTTCCCGGTCTATCAGGTAATTCTTGATAAAACTCCAGATGTTAAATATGGCCTTAATGTATTCCTGTTTTGGTTCCATTTCAAAAGCATCCATAAAGCCGACCATAGCTTCGGCCTGGGGCCACCAGTGTTTGTCCTTATCGTACTGATTATTTTCGTATTCATTAAATACAGAGCCATCTGTATCCAGCCCTTTTTTCAGTGTAATATTTGCTAACTTCAGGGATGTTTGCCTTACATTGTGAATTAAAGCGGTATCCTGAATTACTTCAGCTGCTTCATGTATTAACCAGGCCCCTTCAATATCATGACCAAATGAAATGGTGTTGGATCTCACGTTCCAGTCTAATTCGAAAAACAGGTTAAAATGACCGGAGTCTTTATCCATAATCTTATCTTGAAAAATGGCTATTAATTCCTGAATACCAGTCTTTAATTTGTCATCTGGCCAAACTCTATACAGATTGGTGTATGGTTCAAGAATATGCAGGTGTGTATTCATGGATTTTGGTGCATTTTGGTCTTTTTCACTTAGGCGCATGTCATCTATCGGGGCCCAATCATATTGTAATGCTTCTATATAGCCTGAATATCTGGGTTCTTTAAATTTATCCTCAAGAATATTGAATAGTGCTTTTGCGAAGTTTAGACTACCTGCATTGTTTGTTGCTCTATAATATTCTGAGAAAGCATAAATTCCAAAACCCTGAGCATAGGCTTGTTTTCTTTTGTTTATGGGGTTTCCGGTAAAATCTAATTCCCAATACAGACCACCATTCTCCTCATCCCAAAAGTGATTTATAATATATTCGTAAACAGAATCGGCAACTGATTTATAAGCTTTGTTCCTGGTGATTCTGTAAGCGGAAGAGAATGTCCACAGTAATCTTGAATGTAAGATGGAACCTTTTGAAGCTTCTTTGTATCTGTTACCATAGTGATCTATCTTACCGATTACGCCTCCGTTTTCTGTATCTAAAGCTTCCGAACTCCAAAAATCGAGTAAACTTTTGAGTTCCTCAAAAAGTTCAGCTTTAAGAAGCGAAAGGTCAAATTGGCTTTTGTCAAGGACCTCTGTGATGGTTTCTAACTTGTTATTCATTAATCTACTTTTGGATTGGTGTTAGGTTGGAAACTTTCTTGTTGGCGTCTATCAGTTTATTAATTGTTTCTACCGAAAGGTGAGAATGTAGTTTGTCTTCAGGTGAATTGATACAATAATCCAATAACTTGTCAATTGTTGAGGTGGCTACGTGTACTCTGGTATCAGATGACGCATAGTAAATATAGACTGTACCGTCTTCATCTTTTATCCAACCGTTTGAGAATGTTACGTTTGAAACATCTCCAACGCGCTCTTCCTTAAGTGGCGCAATAAAATGGCCATGAGGTTTATGTATGATTTCCCAGGGCCTGTCAATATGGGTCATAAACATATACAGGGTATATCTTAACCCTGCAGCGGTGTTTCTAACGCCATGAGCTAAATTTAACCAGCCTTTTTCAGTCTTAATAGGAGCGGGACCTTGACCATTTTTTACTTCATAAATGGTGTGGTATGTTTTTGGGTCAACAATGGTTTCTTTGTCTATTTTAGGGCTCTCTATTGTGTCAGATAATCCAAATCCAATACCACCGCCTTTTCCAGTGTCAATAAAACCGTCTTGGGGCCTGGTGTAAAAGGCGTATTTTCCGTCTATTAAATGAGGGAACAGGACAACGTTTCGCTGTTGTCCGGAATTTGTAACCAAATCCGGCAGACGTTCCCAGTTTATCAAATCTTTGGTGCGTGCAATCCCTGCAGATGCAACGGCAGAAGAAGTATCCCCGTCAGGAGCATTTGGGTCTTTGCGTTCCGTGCAGAATACACCATAAATCCAACCGTCATCGTGTTGTGTTAAACGCATATCGTATACGTTTGTGTCCGGGTTGTCGGTTTGCGGGATTGTAACAGGTCTGTCCCAAAACCTGAAATTGTCAATGCCGTTTGGGCTCTCGGCAACGGCAAATATTGATTTTCTGTCGTTGCCTTCAACCCTGGCTATTAAAATATATTTTCCGTTAAGCTTTATAGCGCCTGCATTTAATACGGCGTTAAATCCAATACGTTCCATAAAATACGGATTGGTTTCCTCATTGAAATCAAAACGCCAGTGTAACGGAATATGGTCCCTGGTTAAAACCGGGTTTTGATAACGGCTATAGATACCATTGACACTAAATTTTTTGTTATTTGGTGCAGCAACCAATGCCTCATATTGGTTTGTAATTCTTTGTAATCGTTCAGAAAAATTCATATAATATTTTGTTTAAGCCCCTCGACCTTAAATTAAGTAATTTATTGGTTATAAACGTTTAGAGCATTTACCTCCTGTTGGAATAATGTGCTTGGACTATTGTAAAAATTAATAAAGTCGTTTTTAATTTGTGTTGAGCTGTTGGCATTTGGAATATAAAGTTGACTTTGTGATGAATTCCAGGGCGCATTAAACCAGGCTAATACCCATGCAATTCTAATATCACTTCCGCCTTCTTGAATGGCCGCCAGAACATTTGAGGTCCAGAAGGTAGGTGTTAAATTAACATAGTCTTCCTTTCCGGTTTCACTAAATATGGCCACCTTATCATGATTGAAAGCAAATGTTGATAATGAGGTTAGCTCGGCTTTTAAATTACTTTTAACCGGGTTGTAATAATCAATTCCAACAACATCTACATAGGTGTCCCCGGGGTAGTAGCTTTCATCTGTTGTCTGATTTGGTGTCCACCCAAAAAGTACAAGGTTTGTTCTGTCTTTTATATAGTCTACTGCTAATTGATAAAAATCAATGTATAGTTGGGCCGAGTGATTAGTGGCTTGAGTGCCCCACCAGAACCATGCACCGTTCATTTCATGGAACAACCTGAAAACTATAGGGAACCCTAAATCATTGTTTATGATGTCTAATACTTCATCAAGTTCCGTATAAAACCAGGTTCTTGAGTCATTCAAATCATTAACAATGTCATACATCAAACTTTTGTCGGTATCAGTGGTTATGCCATTAAAATAGACCTTGTGGTCGGTTCTGGATCTTTGATGAAAGTCAAAAGTAACTATAGAGCCATTGTTATAAGCATGTTTTGCTTCGTCAATATGAAGTTGCTTTTGGCTTTCCGGTTTATACAGCATGTAGTGTGGGTCTATGCCGTAAACTCCCGGGTGGTCTCCGGTAACATCTTTACAATCTGAAGTGTTTAGGTCTGTGCTCATTGAATTTAATTGAAAAGTCAACGGGAATTCTTGACCA
This sequence comes from Seonamhaeicola sp., assembly GCF_028281565.1. Classification (GTDB taxonomy): domain Bacteria; phylum Bacteroidota; class Bacteroidia; order Flavobacteriales; family Flavobacteriaceae; genus Seonamhaeicola. The sequence goes on along the minus strand of NZ_JANQJQ010000014.1, from coordinate 71,830 downwards.
AAAGCAAATTGGCTACCGTTAGCCAGGGTTGCTAATTTGGTATAGAGGTTTTTAGTTTCCTGAGTAGCATTCGAATCTATCGGGAGATAGGTTCCCTGCACTCTAACTTCAATACTTATGGCATCAGAATCTGTATCGCCATAGGAGTCCGTAACTATTAATTCTACGTTATGTGTGCCAAGGTTCAAATCAACATCTAAAACTTCTGTGTTACCAATGGTTGAGCCATTTAACTTCCATTCAAATGCAGCAATGGGAGCTTCAACATCCGACGAATTAGAGCCATCTAGTCTTACTGTTACACTAGTGTTGGAACCTACTAAGACAGCGACCTTATTTTCACCGGCATTTGCTACAGGTTGGTTGTTGGGAGCTTCTGATATGGTTACCGTATATTGTTTTGCAGTTTCATTATTCTGCTTTAAATCGTAAGTAACGGATTGCTCAAAATTATTGGTTGTTTTACCGGATTCCTGTAATGTGCCTCCTATATATAAACTGGAATTCTGTGTAGTCGTAAATTCGGCAGTCAAATTGCTTAAATCTGTTCCGGCAGGCACGGTAGCTGTAATAGATAAATTATCTATTGTGAAATTCACGTTGTTAAGTTCTTTGATGCTAAAAGCAGTTAGTTTGGCTTCAAAGTTTATGGATACTGTGTAACTGGTTCGTGTTCCATCTTCAGCTTCTACAATATATGTGACCGGGTTAGTAAAGTCGTTTTTAGAATAACCGGATGTTTGAAGTGTATTGCCAACAAATACTTTGGCATCAGGTGATATTGAAAAAACAGCTGTGAGGTTTTTTAAATCTCGTTCGTCTTTTAGCGTGGTCTCTACTTTGTTTGAAGAAATACTAAAGCTTTCGGTTATTTCTTGGATAGAAAATGAAAGCAATTTAGCATCGCTACTCAATGTAGGGGTTTCGTCTTTTGAACATGCTGCCAAAAGGAAAACCAATAAAAGCGTTCTGATTGTTAATTTCATAATACTACGTTTTAAATGCTTTTCAGTGTGATTGGTAGAAGGTTATTTTAAACGGGGTATTCTTAGGTAAATACCCCATCTAAAACAAAAACTAAACATCAACTAATTTCAAACAATGAATACTAATATCTTGGTCCTTCCGTAATCACAACTTCGTCTATACTGATGCCTATGGTGTTCGCGTCATTTCTGTTTACAATAATTTCAATCCTATCTACAGGTACATCGTTAGTTGGGCTGGAGAAGGTATTATATGGCGCATTCCCGCTCCAGTTTTCAAAAGAACCATCATTAAACAAGCTAAACTGAAATGTTTCCCAATTTCCATTTGTATTAGGGAAGAATTTCTTAGCCAACTGCATTTCCCCATCATATTGCCAAATTCTAATGATCACATATTGTGCATTATCCGGAATGCCATTCAAGGCGAAGGATAAATAAGGGTCGTCGAAAACGGATAGTTGAGAGTCTGACATGTCTTTTGATATGGCTTGTCCCCAATAACCGCTCCAGTTACCTAGTGAACCGTCATCAGTGTAAGTGAAGAATTGGTCGCCGTAAAATGGATCAATGTCATCCCTTCTAAAGTTTAATGAAGCTACAGTCTCGTTGCCATTCATGATATCAGGCCATGAATTTGTGTCTTCAAAATCCATTACAACGATTTTGGCTGGTTTCGTAGACCCAACAAGTGCGTCTCCCACTTCCTGGCTACCATCGTATTTTCCTTCTGTTATTTTAACATAGGCTATATCCAGATCCTGGCTAGTTCCCGCATTACCGGCTTTAAGCCCTAATTTAGGAAGGAATGTTGCGGGGTCCCAGCCGTCACCTTCCCAATTATCTTCCAGTGGTTGTGAGATGATAATCCATTGGCCGCCTGTATCAAATCCATATCCAAAATGTCTCCATGTCCCAGGAGATTCCATTTGGAAATACCCGGCGCTACCTGCTGGTGTTCTAACAGCAAATGTTAAATGTGGATTTATAAGCTTGCTAAAGTCCGGTGTTTCAGCAATTGAAATATTTCCAGTTTCTCTATCCCAGCCATAACCGGGTGCTCTTAAAGAGAAGTAGTTTTCCTGGTTGCCTAATACATCTCCTGCTTCTATAGTGGAAGTTCCTTCTCCCTGATAAGGATTAATACCATCTTCAAAGTCCCATATAATGACTTCATCATAAGAAATAAACGGATAGATAACGTTTATTTTTTCGGCAGTTGGAATGTCATTTTTAGCCAGACTTTTGAATGAAACGTCTACTAACATACCTGCTCTCAGATTCAACCCGGAAACTGATAATAATAATTCTGTTTCAGATTTAGATACAACGGGCACCGGTTCACCTTCCACAGCAACTTCCGTTAATAAATCTACATTTACTCCTTTTACAGTGAAAGTCAATCCTACTTGAATATCGCTTACTTCTGTAACTGAAGACTCCTGGATAAGTGGGATAAAGGGTTCCATGGTTTGGTAACTTTGTTCGTATTCATTAGTGACTCTAATCGGAGCACCATTTACCGACATGGTTCTGGGAACTACAACGGTTAGTGAGTTTTCGTCTCCGGCTACTGCAATATCTTCTCCGGCTACATTGCCAAAGTATACGTTTTTAACTCTGGTAAAATTTCCTGTTAAAGTAATGGTGCTTGATAAGTAGTCGCTATAAGTACTTACATTTGAAATTGTTGGCACCGGCCAGCTTATGTCATATATAGAATCATCCTTTTGGCAACTGATTACGGTTACCAAAACCAGTATGATTACTGATAAATATTTTAAATGCGTTCTCATTTGAATTGTTTATTTAGTTATTAGTAGCCTTTATTTTGTGGTAGTCCAAAGGTGTTTACGTCTCCTATTGGTATAGGGAGTAAGCCATCGTGGGACGTATAATTGTCTGTAAATGGTAATAGGTCAATTCTTCCGGTTCTGATGATATCAAAGTATCTTATGCCTTCAAGAGCAAGTTCCATACGGCGTTCTTTCCAAATGTCAAGTAATAAGTCATTTCCTGTGCTAAGAATATCTGGTACAGATGCTCCTGCAAACGTATCGTAAGTGTAGTTTGACGTTTGCCCTTCAGATGCCCCTAACGGCATAGTAGAGTTTTGAGCACGGTTTCTGACCATATTAACGTAATCTCTGGCGTCGCTTTCCATGCCTTTATAGTAGGCAGCCTCCGCATGGGCCAGTAAAACTTCAGCATAACGCATGACTCTTTTGTTTACGTCCTGATTGTTGTGGTTACCATGTCTGGCTTCTTTTGCTAAAGCATATTTTCTGTTTAGTCTACAGCTGGTTACAAAATCTTTTGTACTGTCATCAGTTAATGTCCAAATTTGTTTGTCCCAGGTTTGTTTTACGCCGAAAAGAATGTCGAATTCCTGCCCGTAGATTGTACATAGTATCCTTGGGTCTGAGCTTAGGAAAGTATTATACAGTGCATCAGTTGGTAAGTTAAAGCACCAGCCCCAATCGTCTCTGTTACCCATTTGAACGATTGTAGTGTTACCTACGCTTTCTCCCCATTCGTTATTGGTTTGTTTGTGTTGAATTTCGAAAATAGACTCGATGTTATTTTCGCCTTCTTCTTCCCAGATAGTTGCAAAGTTGCTCGCTAACTCATATTCTCCGGAGTTAATAATGTCACTTGTAAGGTTGTAAACTTCATTCCAGTTGGCAGAAACGTCTACCGAATGACCTGCCGAAGCAGATAGAACAGAATTGTAGCTATAGCCGGTTTCTTGCATTAGCACTCTGACCTTAAGCATTCTGGCAGCGCCCTTGGTTGCTCGACCTAAATCTGAAGCAGCATATTGGCTTTTTTCCGGTAAGACAGCAATCGCATCATCAAGATCTTGTTTTATGAAAGTGTAAATCTCGCTAACCGTACTTCTTGGAGCGGTTAAATTGTCTACTGTAAAGTCTGCAGTAACCAATGGTACGCCACCAAATAAAGGAACTAACTTAGAATACGCATAAGCTCTTAGGAATTTGGCTTCACCAATAATTCTTTGTTTTAAATCTTCATCGAAAGTGGCATCCGGTAATGAGTTTATCACTTCATTTGCTCTGACGATAGTTGTGTATAAAAGCGACCAGGTTCCTCCGGATACACCGTTTCCGGAGTTTGCAGTAAATTGTCTTAAGTATTCACGGTCCACCCAGTCAAAGAAGCTACTACCTCCTTTTAGGGCGTCATCAGATAAGATGTCTCCATAAACAAAGAACTCATCATCTTGGGTTGCCGCATAAACAGAGTTTAATCCTGCCAATGCATTTTCGGGGTCGTTAAAATAAACCTCTGCGGTTTGGGTTCCTATATTTTCTAAGTCTGTTAAGTTGCCTTCACAAGAACAAAGAGCAACAACAGCTATAAAAAATGGTATTAATCTATGTAATTTCATTGCTAATTTTTTAAAAGTTAATGTTCATTCCAAAATAGTATAACCTCGGTTGCGGGTAGTTTCCTAAGTCTACACCAATACCTAAACTCCTAACATCATTTGCGGCGTCTTGGGTCAAATCACCAATCTCAGGGTCGTAACCTTTATAATTTGTGAAGGTCAATAAGTTTTGTCCTGACACGTAGAAACGTAATTTATCGATGCCTGCCTTTTCAATTAAATTTGAAGGAAGTGTATAACCAATTTGTAGGTTTTTCAATCTTAGGAAAGAACCGTCTTCAACATACCTGTCTGAAAAACGTAAGTTGTTATTGGCATCAGATAGGGTGACTCTTGGTTGTGTCCCGTTTGGATTGTTTACCGGATGGAAACGATTCATTCTATCGGCATAGGCATTAAAATAATCGTTAACATCTAATAGTCTTAAGCTCATACCGTTTACGATTTCAGCCCCCTGGACTCCAAAGAAATTACCTGATAAATCGAATCCTTTGTATTCCAAACTGAAGTTAATACCATAAGAGAAATCGGCCTGGCCAGAGCCTAAATAAGCTCTGTCATCTGCTTCTATAGTGCCATTTCCATTGTTGTCAACAAATCTAACATCTCCTATCTGAGCATTGGGTTGTATACTGGCGTAAGCGTCAACTTCTTCCTGAGTACGGAAAATACCATCCGTTTGATATCCGTAGAAATAAGCTATTTCTCTGCCAGATTCAGTTCTGGTTGTAAATCCCAGTTTATCAATGTATCCGCCATCAATAAAAGCATCGGCATCAGAATTTAGCTTGGTGATCTCATTGTCAATAAATGTAATGTTCGCCCCGATGCTAAAGTTTACATCTCCAATATTGGTTCCGTAGTTCGCTGCAAATTCAAAACCTTTATTATTCATAGTTCCAATATTCGCATTTGGTCTGTCTTTTGGATAGTAGCCAGGAAGTGCAACTCTGGTAATCATATCTTTGGTATCTCTTATGAAATAGTCTGCGGTAACACTTAAGTCGCCTTCTAAGAAGCCCATATCAACCCCAAAGTTTTGGGTTTCAACAACCTCCCATTTTAGGTCGGGTGTTGGAATGTTGGTGGTGGTACCTCCCTGGTATTGAACATCGTTGAATACGTACTGCATGGAGTAGTTGCCAATGTTGGCAACATCAGAACCTGCTTGTGCACTGGCTTGATTACCTACGCGCCCCCATCCTGCTCTAAATTTTAAAGTTGAGAACATATTAAGATCTTGGACGAACTCCTCTTCATCTGCTTTCCAGGAGGCCCCAACTGATGGGAATAATCCCCATTTATTGTCTCCTGAGAATTTGTTAGACCCATCATATCTAACTGTTCCTGTTACCATGTACTTGTTGTCAAAGGAATAAAATGCTCTTGCGAAATAAGATTCTGTACCTCCTTGTCCTTGATAGGCATTAATTCTTTCGTTAAAGGTTTTTGCCAAATTCAAATACTGTAAATCTTTTTCCTCTGGAACATTGATTCCTGTTCCACTGAAACCTGAACTTTTATTGTATTGTGATTCATGGCCTAAAGTTGCATTTACTTTATGTAAGTCGTTGAAAGTCTTGTTGTAGTTTAACAAGTTTATCCACGTCCAGCTATAGAAATCGCCTCTTTGCTCAAATAATTGGCTTTCAGGACGATTAAAATTTTCGTTTAAGTAATAAGCCGGGCTATAATTTTTGTTATGGATGGCTCCGTTTGAAATTTGATAATTGGTTTTAAAGCTAAGGCCGTCAGCTATATCAAATTCCAGCCAAGAACGCAACAAATAGGAATTGGTTGTATTGTCGCCATATTGTAAATGATCAACCAGTAACGCAGGATTGTTTCCAAAAGCCGTAAGCATTGGAATAAATTCACCTTCCGCATTTGTTGGGCTGTCAATTGGGCTTGATGTTAATGATAAAGGAATGGGGCCGTTATAAATTCCCTCCGGGAAGTTACCTAATTCACTTCTGAAAATATTGATTTGAACACCTGCATTAACCTTATCGTTAAAGTGGTATTCTGTTTTGGTGTTGAAAATATACTTTTTAAAAGAAGTGTTTTCTACAGTTCCATCTTCATCAAATAAAGTGCCGCTAAGTGCGTACAAAAGCTTTCTTCCGGAATCATCATTAGATGAAAAGCCTCCTCTTATACTCAGGTTGTAATTTTGTTGGTGCGCTTCTCTAAACACTTGATTTTGCCAATCAGTGCCTGATGCATTATTTGCGATAGCAAAATTAATGCGGCTTTCAAGATTTGTTGGCAATGTTTGTCCGTCATTCGCTGCCGCCTCAAGAATCAACTGTCCCTGTTGAGAGGCATTCAATAAATCTACCTTATTTGGGATTTCGGCAATACCGTAATACGTATTGAATGAGAATACGGGTTTCGTAGAGGCTTTACCGGATTTAGTAGTTACAATTATAACACCGTTGGCTCCCCTGTTACCATAGATAGCCGTTGAAGATGCGTCTTTTAGGATCTCTATGCTTTGGATATCTTCCGGGGCTAAAAATTCAATGTCGTTCCCAATCGGTACACCATCAACTACATACAGTGGGTCTGAGTTGTTGGTACTACCAACACCACGAATTCTTACTTTCATTCCAGCTCCCGGACGACCGGAAGTCTTATTGATCGTAACACCGGCAACTCTACCTTGAATGGCTTCTACTGGTCTGTTCGATGCTACTCTTAACAAATCATCTCCTGTTACCGATGACACAGCACCGGTTAAATCACTTTTTCTCATAGAGCCATATCCAACTACTACCACTTCATTAAGTCCAACCAAATCTGTTTGTAAAGTGACGTTTAAAGTGGTTTGGCTTTCAATGGCTACGTCCTGGGTTTTAAAACCTATATACGAAAAGCTTAGTACATTTTGGCTGCCGGAAAGCGTGATGGAGTAATTCCCGTCAAAATCTGTGGTTGTACCATTGGAAGTTCCTTTAACCAAAATGGTAACACCAGGTAATGGCATATTACTTTCATCTGTAACCGTGCCACTAACCGTTTTGTCTTGTGCAAATAATGTCCACGTTGGCACAAGTAAAACGATCATTAAAATAAATCGGAGGTTTTTTCTCATAATTAAAAGTTTAGTTAGTATATCTCAAAATTGTCTTAAGTAGTTTGCTTTTTTACCGTATGGTTGTATAAGCAATTCTTTGATCAGAATTTAGAGTTCAAAATTATGTACTAATACCTCTTTTGTTAAATATTTTTATATCATTTAATGATACTTTTACGACATTTTTTAATATTTTGATATTCAGGCACTATTTTTTTATTCATACATAATTGAAGTTAAATATTTAAAAATCAATAATTTAAATAAATATTAATAAAATTTACGAATAATAAGAAAAGCTATTTGGTCAATATTATAGATATTATTATTAAATTAGCATATGTACTATTATATCATTATTTGTTGTACTATTTCATCAAATTAAAGCTAAATCAAAACGAATTATGTTAATACACAGAGAAATTACCCCGCTAAAGGAAGATGATTGTTTTTTGGTTTTTGATAGGGAAAGGAATGATTTTACATTTCCGATTCACTTTCATCCGGAATACGAAATCAACTTTATCCATAATGCCAAGGGGGGGAAACGCATAGTGGGAGACCACATCGGTGAAATAGATGATTATGAATTAGTAATGGTGGGTCCAAATGTATATCATGGATGGGAAAACTATAAAAATGATACTACTCAAACCTTACATGAAATTACAATACAGTTTCCAAGGGATTTGTTTGACTCGCTTCTATTAAATAAGAATATTTTGAAACCGATAAAGGAACTCTTTAAAGCTTCAAAACATGGTATTCTCTTTTCAAAGGAAACTATATTGAGTGTAGAAGAAAGGTTGAATTCATTAAGCAGGAAGAGTGGGTTTGACAATTTTATGGAATTTCAATCCTTATTATATGACCTGGCTGTTTCCAGGGATAAAAAAACCCTGACTAATCTGTCGTTTGAAGATCAGAACGATTTTCATAATAGTGAACGTATAGAAAAGGTGTACAACTATATTAAAGAGCATTACGATAAAAAGATTAAGGTTGAAGATGCTGCTGCAATTATAAACATGACTGTGATCTCTTTTAGTAGATTAATAAAAAAGCGCACCGGCAAAACGTTTACCGAATTTGTGAACGAGTTAAGGTTAGGTTATGCCACCAGAAAACTTATTGAGACCAATGATGGTATTTCTGAAATTTGTTTTGATTGTGGGTTTAACAATATTTCCAATTTTAACAGAAGATTTAAGAACAAGCAAGGTTGCACGCCTACAGAGTTTCGGGAAAACTTTAAAGGGACACGAAATATTTATTAATAGTAATACGTAAAGTAGGATTTGGTTAAAATAATCTGCTTTGGTGAAATTCTGATTGATGTGCTTCAGGATTATGAGAAAATAGGTGGTGTGGCTGTTTAATGTAGCAAGTAGATTTTTGAAAAACTTTAAAGTATGGTTCGATAATAGTTCAGGCTTCAGTATGGGCCGGGGCAAAACCAGAATTATTTAATTTTTAATATATTTAGAGGAGTGAGAAAACGCCCACTTCTTTAAATTTATTAATTATGCTGCATAAAAAAGTAAGCCTGCATTTTGTTCTTATCCTATACCTATTTACTCTAAACTGCCAATTTGATAGAAGTGAAAAGAGAACAAATCAAGAGCAGCATGAAAACTCAAATAAGGTAGAAGTAGCGTTTACCGGAAAGCTTAAAGTACTAACATTAAATACCTGGCATGAAGGTACCAAAGTTAGTGGGGGTGTTAACGCTATCGCCGAAGTTATTGCTCAAACTAATGCAGATATAGTTGCCCTTTCTGAAATAATGAATAATGACAATACCGTGTTTAGTAGCCGAATTGTAGAAGCGTTAAAAACATTTGGAAAAACCTACCATTCCTTTAATTCTGGAAAATCCCCAATTATTCTTTCGAAGTTTCCTATGGTATCCGAACCCATACTAAACTCCCCTTATTTGGTAAAATGCGTTATAAAATTAACTGAGGATAAACTTTTAACCATGTATTCTGCACATTTAGATTATACGCATTATGCTTGCTATTTACCTAGGGGATATGATGGTATTACTTGGGGAAAATTACCTGAGCCCGTTACCGATCTAAATACGATTTTAGAACAAAACTTAGGTTCAAATCGTGATGAGGCCATTGATCTTTTTGTGAATAACGCCAAAAGTGAACGAAATAAAGGCAATATGGTTATTTTGGCGGGTGATTTTAACGAGCCATCTCATTTAGATTGGATTGAAGAAACTAAGAATTTATTTGATCATAACGGAACCGTGGTTCCATGGCAAAATAGTTCAACATTACAAACGGAAGGTTATTTAGATGCCTATCGTGTAAAATACCCAAACCCTGTAACGCACCCTGGTTTTACATGGCCTGCTTTTAACACCCTTGTTCCACTATCAAAATTGGTTTGGGCACCAGATGCTGACGACAGAGATCGCATAGATTTTGTTTATTATAATGACGACGCCTTTATGTCTCTGGACGATATAATTATAGTAGGTTTATCAGGAAGTATTGTTAGGGGTGAAGGTATTGAAGATACTGAATTTCAGGATAAGTTTTTGCTGACCAAAGGCGTATGGCCATCCGATCATAAAGGCATTTTGGCAACATTTAAGACCAACTCTTTTGATTGATTTTTTATTCCTAAATTTTACCTTTCCACTAACTATTGGTTATATTTAATTCTCAAAACTTTCTTAACGCGTTTTAATGCATGCATTTTAGTATTCGTAACATTCTGGCACTGGTTTTTGTTATATGGGGGTACATGGCTCATGGGCAGTATACACCATTTTTTCAAAACTATGCGTTGACCGAATTTGGTGCCGGTAATAAAAACTGGGGCATATCTGTTTCAGAGACCGGAGAACTTTATGTAGCCAACGATAAAGGATTAATGGAGTTTGATGGTGTGAAATGGGATTTTTATCAACTTCCGAATAAAACCATAATTCGTTCAGTTCTTGCTTATGAAGGCTTGGTATATAGCGGTTCTTATGAGGAGTTCGGCTTTTGGAAAAAAAATGAAAAGGGGCGGTTAGAATATAATTCCCTGAGTGATTTTAAGGAACGGGAAGAATCTTTGGCAGAAGAGTTCTGGCAAATTTTTCATCATCAGGACGCTATTTTATTTCGATCATTTTCCAGCGTATATATCTATAAGAATAATGAAGTTCAACGTGTAGTGCCGCCCTCCACAATTTTGTCATGTAGTATAGTGGATAATGACATTTATTTAGCTACAGTTAGAGACGGTGTATTTATCTTGAAAAACGGCATCTTACACCGGAAGATACATCATCCTCAGTTGATTAATACTAAAATTGTGTCTATTACCAGGTATCAGGAAAAACTATTTATAGCTACCGCTTTGAATGGCTGTTTTTTATATGATACCACCCATGGAAGTTTGGTTGCATGGGACTCCGAGGTCAATGCCATATTAAAGGAACAACAACTCAATAGTTTTGAAATTTTGAAAGATACCAATATCGTATGTGGTACGATAAAAAATGGTGTATACATAACGGATAAAAAAGGCGATATAAACTACCATATTAATAAGGAAAATGGGTTGTTGAATAATACCGTATTGAGTCATGAGTTGGATAGATATGACAATTTATGGCTTGGGTTGGATAATGGCGTTTCTAAAATAGACTTGGATTCCAACCACGTGCTTTACAACGATAATTCGGGAAAACTGGGAGCCGTTTACGATGTGGCTAACCATAATAACACCTTGTATATAGGCAGTAATACAGGGTTGTTCTATCTGGATGCCGATACTAAAGATTTAAAGTTTGTTGAGGGCTCTCAGGGGCAGGTGTGGGAGTTAAAAGAAATAAAAAATCAATTGCTTTGCGGACACAATAGTGGCACCTACCTGGTGCATGAAAATAAACTCAGGAAAATATCGGATTTTACAGGAGGTTGGATAATGAAAAAGATCCCTGAATTAAAAAATGCATTTGTTCAGGGGACATATGGTGGATTGGTAAGGTTTGATTTTGCAGATGGTCAATGGAGTGTAAACCATCTGGGGTCGAGAATAATACCTGTTAAATATTTGGTTTTTGAAGATCCTGAAACTGCCTGGGTGGCCCACGCCTATAAAGGGTTGTTTAAGGTGGTGTTTAATAAAAACAGGGACAGTATAGTAAGTTTTGAAAATTATAACGATAAAGGACTTTGGTCCGATTTTAATGTTAAGGTCCATAAGATTAAAAATGATATTTGCTTCAAAACAAACAGGGGATGGCAAAAGTATGAGGCATTGCTTGACAGTATTGTTCCCCATGACATTTTAAATAGCTCATTGGGAGAAGATGCTGATATTTTATCAGATGCTAACGGAGACGAGCTAATAACTAAAAGCGGTAAAGGCGTCGTAAGTTTACGATCCATATCGGGGGATAATGCGGTAAACCTCCCTAGCGGACTATTACAAAAACGACTCGTTGTAAATGCAGAAAGCGTCTCGAAGCTAAATGATACCACTTATACGTTTAATCTTTATGATGGATTTCTGTTAATTGATAAATCTGTTCAGGGCAGTAAGGAGGACCTTTACAAGCCGGATATAAAACAGGTTAAGGTCGATAATAAATCCGTGAATATTAGTAAGGAGAATACCTATGAATTCCCCTATAATAAGAATGTGGCCATTTCTGTGACGTCTCCTTTGTCTACAAATCATTTTTTTGAATATGCTATTTCCAATGCTGAAACATTCAATTGGGTAAAAATGGATAAAGAAAAATTGGAGCTGTCAGGACTTAGTAATGGTGATTACAAAGTGCATTTTAGAACATCTAATTTTTCGGGGAAAGACTCAAAAGAAAATACTATAAACATTACCATTTTACCACCATGGTATAAAAATATGTTGTTTTATGCCGCAGTCGCTTTAATGGGAAGTGCGCTGTTTTACTGGTTGCATAAACGAAAAATAAGAAAGGAGCAAAAGTTGTTACATGATAAGCTGGTAAAGGAGCAGGAAACATTACTAAAGGAAAAGGCTATAGAAAACGACAAGAAAATAGTGCAGCTAAAAAATCAATCGCTTAAGAATGAAGTAAAACTTAAAAGCAAGCAGCTTGCAAATACGGCAATGGCATTGGTTAAGAAAAATGAATCTATGCTGGAAATTAAAAGCGAGCTTGAACAAAACAGGTCAAATTTTTCAAATGCTCTGGCTTTCAAAAGACTATTACGTAAAATAGACAACTCCATTGGCCATGAAGATGAATGGCAGTTGTTTGAATATAACTTCAATCAGGTTCACGAAGAATTTTTTAATCAATTAAAGCGTAAGCATCCAAAGCTTACACACAAAGATTTAAAGATTTGTGCCTACATCAAAATGAATTTGCTTACCAAAGAGATTGCGCCATTAATGAATGTGTCAATAAGAGGCCTGGAAACTCACAGATATCGATTAAAACGCAAGCTAAATTTAGATAATGATAAATCTTTAGCAGATTATTTAAGAGATTTTAAATAGTTAAGGGAGATAATCTTGATTTTTATAACTTCTTTAGCACGTCATTACTACGTCATTTTTATTTAAAAGCCTTTATTTATAAGAAAAAAACAGCTTGATATTATACGTCAAACAGAGAATTTAGGTACTTTTTGTGGTATGACGTATTTTATGTGTATCTGTTTTTTTGATAAGCACTTCCTTAGTGGTTAATTTAGTAAAAACTAACGTTCAAAAATAAGACTCATATGAAAACAAGATTTACTTTATGGTTAATTCTGCTGTTTACAGTGCACGTTTTCGCCCAGGAAAAATCCATTAACGGTACGGTAGTAAGTGCCGAGGATAACATGCCCGTTCCTGGGGCTAATGTTATTGTACAGGGAACCACAAGAGGAGTAAGTACAGATTTTGATGGTAAGTATACCATTAATGTAAGTTCCGGGGAAACCCTGGAATTCAGTTCACTGGGGTTTACAACGGTTACTGTTTTAATTCAGGACCAAACCCAGGTTGACATTGCTTTGGAAACTGATATTGCCACACTGGATGAAGTGGTAGTTGTAGGTTATGGCACGCAAAAACGTGCTGATTTAACGAGTGCTATTGTTACAATAGAGCCGGAAGCCCTGCAAAAAGTTCAGACCGCTCAGGTTGTTCAGGGATTCCAGGGTCAGGTTGCCGGCGTACAGATTAGTAGTCTGGGATCACCGGGCGATACGCCGGAGATTAATATTCGGGGAATCAATTCCTTATTTGGGAATTCAGCCCCGTTATTCGTGGTAGATGGCATGTTTTACAATAATATTGATTTCTTAAATGCTTCGGAGATTCAGGATTTATCAATTTTAAAGGATGCATCGGCTGCAGCTATTTACGGTGTGAGAGCCGCAAACGGTGTGGTTTTAATCACCACCAAAGGAGGAAAGTTCAATAGGGATGCCCAAATAGAGTACACAACGAATTATGGCCTCCAAAGAGCACAGAACATTTTAAAAATGGCAAATGCAGAACAATTTACAACCTTTGCTTTGGAGTCAGGTTCGGTCTCGGAAATCGCCAGTATCGATGACGCTATGCAACGCTTTGGCAGAAGTAGGGTAAACCCTAATATTCCAAACGTAAACACAGACTGGTATAAAGAAGTGTTAAGAGAAGCAGCTATGTACAATCACGATTTACAAATTAATGGAGGTACCGAGGCTGTAGCCTATTCGGTTGGCGGGAACTATTTATTCCAGGAAGGTATTCTTGACATGCGAAACGACTACAAACGTTTCAATTTAAGGGCACGGATAGATGCTAAAGTTAACAACTGGCTAAAAGTTGGCGCAAATTTCTTAAACAGTAGGGCCATAAAATATGACGACGAAGGTTCGGCATGGCAATTAACCTATTATGCCGTACCGATTTTACCCGTATTTGATTCTAATTTCACCAATGCCGATCCTCTGCCATACGCAGATGCCAGGGAAATAGGTTACAGGGGAAGCCAAAACCCATTCCCTTTACTGGATAATTCGGACAGGCGGGGCGAACGCCGCAGGAGTACCATTAATGTTTATACGGACATAAGTATTTTACCTGAAAAATTGAATTTTAAAACCACGCTGTCATATAATAATAGAAATAACAACGAGAGAATCGTATTGTTACCATATTTTGTGTCGGATAATTTCCAGAGGCCAATTGAGGAATCTTCAATTACAAGGAATAATTCTGTTCAGGAAAACTATATTTTAGACAATGTACTTACCTATACTGATACTTTTGGAGATCATGACCTTACCTTAATGGCCGGTACGTCCTACAGGGATGATTATTTTGTGGCTTTCGGGACGCGAGGCAATTTTGATCCGGGCTCAGCATTCGTTAGGAACAACGACAAAACTTGGTATCTTGATAATACCGCGGAGGATAGTCGGATTTCGTATGATAATAACCCTGGAGCAGGTCCTAGTAGATTTTATGGTTTTTCATATTTTGGTAGAGCGTCCTATAAGTTTAAAGACAAGTACATTGCTTATGCAACGTTTAGGGCCGAAGGCAGTAATAAATATGAAGAAACCTATGTGTATCTCCCGGCCTTTGGATTGGGATGGGTGGCCTCGGAAGAGCCCTTTATGGATGGTATTGATTTCGTTGACTTCCTGAAATTTAGAGCAGGCTGGGGTAGATTAGCTAACGATGCCGTTCCTGCAAGTATCCCCCAAAGCGCCAGTACGATCTCCACAGTTTTTGATGATACCTTAATTAACGGCTTTTCATTTTCAACAAATGCCGATGATTTGGGTTGGGAGTTTACCGAGGAAGCTAATTTTGGACTAACCGCAAGATTTTTTGACAGCAGTTTATCACTTGAAGCCGATTACTTTATTAAGGATACAAAAAACCTTGCCATTCCCGTACTTCCACTGGTCGGTACTGATATTAGCCAGCAAAACGTAGGAAGTGTTAGAAATAAAGGTTTTGAAATAGCGGCAACCTACAGAGGTAAAATTGCTAAGAATTTAGGGTTTACCGTTTCAGGAAACTTCAGTTCTATTGATAACGAAATAACGGATCTGGAAGGGCAACCACATATTGACCGTGGAAGTGCAGAATTCAGACAACGTCTGGCGGTCGGACAACCCATCAATGTATTTTATGGTTGGCAGGTTGACGGCGTCTATCAAAATGCTGCGGAAATAGCTTCAGACCCGTTGGCTCAGGCTGCCATTGCCGAAGGCATAGATGTAAAGCCGGGGTATTTCAGATATAAGGATTTGGATCCTGATGGTACGTTGGACGCGAATGACAGAACATATTTAGGGTCCCCGGTTCCAACATACTACTATGGAGGTAGCCTGGGCTTAAATTACAAGAACTGGGAAGTGACTGCACAGTTTTATGGTCAGGGAGGCAACGTGATACTTAATAGAAACAGAGCAGAGGTAATCCGTACACAAGGTCGCAATATCGATGCGGAATTAGCCATTAACAGATGGCATGGAGAGGGCACTACAAATGCATTCCCGTCATCTGAAGGATACAGACAATTATGGAACCAAAGAATGTCAGAATTCTGGTTAGAAGAAGGCAACTTCTTTAGAATTCAAAATATACAACTGGCATATACCTTAAAGAGCAATAATTTGCCACAAATGAGATTTACATTAACCGCAGACAGGCCATTCCAATGGGCTAAAAGCTTTAATGGATTTAACCCGGAAGTTGGTTTTGATGGCATAGACTTACAAACGTATCCTGTACCGTCTGTCTATTCATTTGGCCTAAATGTAAAACTTTAAAATTGCTAAAAGAAAACATTATGAAAACACAATCATTTTTTATAAAAGTTATGTTATTGGCACTCCCCGTTTTTTTAACAGGTTGTAGTGAGCAATTAAACGAAGAGCAAGAACTTGTGGTTCAGCAAGGAGATATTGATTACACAAGTCCGGAAAGCGCATTTGGGGCTTTAGTAGGATCCTATAGGGCATTCCAGAGTGTGGGCTGGGAGCAGATACCACTCATAGCCGTGAGGGGTGATGACGTAAATGCCGGAGGGTTGGGAGACCAACAGGGATTTGCCGATACAGATAATTTTATTTACGATAATAACTATTGGATGTATAATTCGCTTTGGCAAAACTGGTTCCAGGATGTAATACAAATTACAGTACAGATAGATCAGTTGGAACTATTTAAGGCCAATGGGGTAAATGCCGATTTGATTGACCAATACATTGCAGAATCCAAAACATTACGAGGCTTCATTACATTGCAATTATCGCGCACTTTTGGTGACGTTTATAAAATCGATACACCGGATCAAACGAAAATCGAGGTGTTGCCAAAAGATCAGCTTATGCAATGGATATCAGATCAAATGGACGAAGCCATACCGGATTTATTGGATGAACATCCCGTAGACAGAGCTGATTTACCGGGAGGAATTACAAAATACACGGCCCTGACGGTTAAAGCAATGGCCAATTTGGAATTAGAGAACTACCAGGCTGTTGCCGATGCTACAGGTCAAATTATAAGTTCTAACAGATTCGAATTATTTAATGATTTCTATAATCTTTTTAAAATACCGGGAAAACTAAGCAGAGAGAATATCCTGGAAATCCAATACTCGGACTTTGGTCAGTCTTCAGGAGACAATGTAGGACATTTGTATGCGTTTTACGGCTCCCAAAACTGGACACCGGCCGTAGCCGGTGCCGGAAGTGGCTGGGGCTTTTACGAACCAAGTTTGAAGTTTATCAAATTTATGCTGGATAGAAATGAGACCATTCGCCTGGAAACAAGCGTATTATTCACCAATCGCGGTATAGCCGAACTTGAAGCGGCGGGTTATACAAATCTACCGTCATTTGTAAGTAATACAACCCGGGACGGAGATCGTATTAATGATTATTCCAGGGCCCTTTTTGCCAGCGGGAAGCACTATTTGCCATCTGTTCAACTAACGCCCGGCAGGACGAATTACGGTACGAATAAAAACTATACGGTCATTCGATATGCCGAAGTATTGCTGATGTATGCCGAGGCGCTTACGCGAGGCGCTACAGGAAATGCGGGTTCTGCGGATGACGCCATCAATGAAGTCAGAGCCAGAGCCGGATTAACACCTATAAGCGGAGCAACCAGTCAGGATGTTATCAATGAAAAATTTGCAGAATTTGCGATGGAATGGGGTATAAGATATGCCGATATGGTACGCCTTGGTGAAACCGGTGAGCTTAGCTATGATGGAAGAAATTTTACTATGGATAAAGCCTTTTTACCTTATCCTTTGGCCCAGTTAGAACAGAGTTTCATTCTGAGAGAATATGCGAATAATAACTAAGATATTATGAAGACTATAGTAAAAAGAATAATGACATTAGTAGTATCCATGTTGGTTTTTACGGCATGTGATAAAAATAATATAGACCCGATTACTGAAGTAGACCCGGGACCTGATGCCGGTGCACCGGTCATTACCATTATGAAACCTTCAAACGGATTTGAAATTCAGGTTCCCGAACCCATTACTTCTGTGGATATTGAATTTAAAGTGGAAGACGATATAGAACTCGATAAGATTGAAGTTGAATTGGACGGTGTACAAATAGCCTCATTCGAAAATGAGATTAATGATACTTTTTTAGATTATCGAATTGTCACCAGAGAATTTAATTACGATAATATTACTACAGGGGATCATATGCTTACGGTAAAAGCTACCGATTTGGCCGGTAACACTTCAATGGTCGTATCGAACTTTAGTAAAAAGCCACCCTATACACCACTGTTTAATGGCGAAATGTTTTATATGCCATTTGACGGCAGTTTTACAAATTTAATTTCGTTCGACGAAGCCACAGAGGTAGGGTCTCCGGGTTTTGCCGGAGAAGCTAAAGTAGGAACGAATGCCTATGCGGGTGCCGCTGATTCGTACTTAACGGTTCCGACCGACGGCATGTTAGGTGATGAATTTAGCGCCTCTTTTTGGTATAAAGTTAATGCCACACCGGATCGTGCCGGAATATTGGTTATCGGTCCTGAAGATACGGACAATGCCGGATACCCGGATACCCAAAATGACAGAACCTCAGGTTTTAGGTTGTTTAGAGAGAATGCCGGTGGCATGCAACGTATAAAACTGAATGTTGGTAGCGGTGCTGGCGATTCCTGGTTTGATGGTGGTGCAGCTGCCGATATCGATCCCGCATCCAATGAGTGGGTTCACATTGCATTTTCTATATCTCAAACAGAGGCAGCCGTTTATATCAATGGTGAAGTGGTAAGGCAAGGCGCTTTTAGTGGTGTGGACTGGACGGGTTGCGATATTTTATCGATAATGTCCGGCGCACCCAGGTTTACAGGATGGAACCATAGATCGGACGCAAGCTTTATGGATGAGTTAAGATTATTCAATACGGCGCTGTCCCAAAGTGAAGTGATCAACTTAATGGCACAGGGTAGTAAAATATTTAATATGTCTTTTGATGGAAGTTATGTTGAATCTGTTAGTAAAACAGATGCTACAGAAGTAGGATCTCCCGGGTTTGCAGGCGAATCCTATAGTGGAATTAACGCTTATGCAGGAGCGGCGGATTCCTATTTAACATTTCCGACGGATGGATTGTTGGGTGATGAGTTAAGTGCCACGTTTTGGTATAAAGTTAATGCCACACCGGACCGCGCAGGAATATTAGTTATCGGTCCTGAAGATACAGACAATGCCGGATACCCGGATACCCAAAATGATAGAAGCTCAGGCTTTAGGTTGTTCAGGGAGAATGCAGGCGGTATGCAACGCATTAAATTAAATGTTGGTCGTGGCGATGGGGATTCCTGGTTTGATGGTGGTGCCGCTGCAGATATTGATCCTTCGTCCAATGACTGGGTACATATTGCGTTTTCCATTTCACAAACAGAGGCCGCCGTTTATATCAACGGACAAGTAGTTAGGGATGGCGCTTTTGATGGTGTGGATTGGACAGGTTGTGATATTTTGTCCATTATGTCCGGAGCTCCAAGGTTTACCGGATGGAACCACAGATCGGACGCAAGCTTTATGGATGAGTTACAGATATTCAATAAGGCACTGTCTCAAACGGAGATTCAAGCCATAATGGATAATTAACAGATTAGTTTAGTTTAATTTCAATATCGAGTTAGTTTAGTTTATTTAGTTGAAGATTTTAGTCACGCTTTCTAAGCGTGACTAAAATAAATTCACGCTTTTACATTTATTTTATGAAGATAAAACTATACTTCTTAGTTGTCTTAATACTCCTTTTTTTTAGTTGTAAAGAGAACAAAGAGAAACATGATGTCCTTGAGGCAAAAAGCTTTATGGCTTTGGATGATGAGGCGCTATTGGACAGTATTCAAAAACAAACCTTCAATTATTTCTGGGAAGGCGCAGAGCCAAATTCAGGTCTCGCACCGGAACGCTTGCACATGGATAATATATATCCGACATCACCAAAACACACGGTAACTACTGGAGGAACAGGTTTTGGCATGATGGCCATTCTGGTTGGTGTAAAGCGAGGGTTCATTTCTAAAGAACAGGCCTTTCAGCGTTTTGTTAAAATGATCGACTTTCTTGAAAAGGCCGATCGATTTCATGGCGCATGGCCACATTGGCTTAATGGCCAAACCGGTAAAGTAATGCCCTTTAGTAAAAAGGATAACGGAGGCGACTTAGTGGAGACAGCTTTTTTGGTACAGGGTATGTTGACCGTAGCCGAATATTTTAGAGGAGGTAATGCAGAGGAACAAAAGCTTGTAGAGCGGATTGAGAACCTTTGGAAAGCGGTGGAATGGGATTGGTATACCAGGGGGGAAGATGTTTTATATTGGCACTGGTCCCCGGAGTATGGTTGGGAGATGAATTTTCCGGTAGGCGGATACAACGAATGCCTGATCATGTATGTACTGGCTGCTGCTTCCCCTACGCACCCCATAAGTAAAGAAGCTTACCATAAAGGTTGGGCCAGAGAAGGCCATATTGTATCCGGGGAAACTTATTATGGAGAAGATTTAATTCTGGATTATTACGAACACGATGACTCTCCTGTTGGCCCCTTGTTTTGGGCGCATTATTCCTATTTGGGCTTAAACCCGAATGCCCTGTCTGATGTGTATGCCGATTATTGGAAATTGGTACAAAACCAGGCAAAAATTCATTATAAACATGCACAGAAGAACCCGCATAATTACAAAGGCTATGGTGACAGTATTTGGGGGTTGACCTCAAGCTATTCTATCAAAGGTTACAAAGGGCACAGGCCAGACAGGGACCTAGGGGTAATAGCACCGACAGCCGCCTTATCGTCTTTTCCATATACCCCAAAAGAAAGCATGCAAATGCTTAAAAAAATGTATAAAGACCATGACAGCCTCATTGGAAAATATGGTCCCTATGATGCCTTTAGTTTAGAGCATCAATGGTATTTGCCAAGGTATTTGGCCATAGATCAGGGGCCCATACCGGTAATGATAGAAAATTACCGTTCCGGATTGTTATGGGATTTATTCATGTCTAATAAAGATGTACACAAAGGTTTGGATAAGCTGGGGTTTACATATAAAAAAACGCAATAAGTTTATGAAAAGACTGCTATTGATTTTAAGTTTTTTACTTGTGTTTTCATGTGCAAATGATGATGGTCCGGGGTATCAGGAACCTTATGTATCCGTTTCAGATGATCCAAAAACCGTGGAGCCTTTGAGTGATGAAGAGATGCTGGATCTGGTTCAGGAAGAAACCTTTAAATATTTTTGGGATTTTGCACATACCAACTCCGGAGCAGCTAAAGAACGATACCATCCTAAGGAACCCGCACTCAATCAAAATGTCGTGACCACAGGAGGAACCGGTTTTGGCTTAATGAGTATTCTGGTAGGCATAGAGAGAGGTTATATTACCCGGGAACAAGCTGTTGCCAGATTAGGTAAACTATTGGATTTTTTGGAAAATGCCGATAGATTTCACGGGGTATGGTCGCATTGGATCGATGGCAATTCCGGAAGCGCATTGCCTTTTAGCACTAAAGATGATGGTGGTGATTTGGTAGAGACCGCATTTTTAGTTCAAGGGCTAATTTGTGTCAAAGAATACTTTAAAAACGGTTCGGATACGGAAAAGGCTTTAGCCCAAAAAGCGGACGACTTGTGGAAAGGTGTGGAATGGAACTGGTATACCCAAAACCAGGAGGTGTTGTACTGGCATTGGAGCCCTAACTTCGGATTTGATATTAATTTGAAATTGACGGGTTATAACGAAGTGCTGATCACCTATATTTTAGCGGCAGCCTCACCAAACTATACCATTGATAAGGCTGTCTATGAAAAAGGTTGGGCACGTAGCGGCGCTATTAAATCCTCGGCAACGCAATATGGGTTCCCCCTGGTGCTTAAGCATGCCGGAGGGAGCAATTTCGGAGGCCCCTTGTTTTTCAGTCATTATTCATTTTTGGGATTGAACCCTCAAAACTTAACCGATCAATATGGGGATTACTGGGATTTGGCAGTGAACCACACAAAGATCAACCGTCAATATTGTATCACGAACCCTAAGAATTATGTGGATTACGGCGAAGATTGTTGGGGCCTGACAGCAAGTTATTCCAGGAATTCTGATGGTTCCAGAGGTTATTCGGCTCACAGTCCTTCAAACGACATCGGTGTAATATCACCCACGGCAGCTATTAGTTCTATGCCCTATACACCATCTGAATCCTTGAAAGTGATGCATTACTTATACCAAAATAAAGATAAAATGTTGGGCCCTTCAGGGTTTTATGACGCCTTCAGTCCGCATTATGATTTTTGGGTTACAGAAACCTATTTGGCGATAGACCAGGGACCTCAAATCATTATGATAGAAAACCATAGAACAGGGTTACTTTGGAACTTATTCATGCAAAATGAAGATGTGAAAAACGGATTGCAGAAGCTTGGATTTAGCTATTAAGATTTAATTAGAATTTATAAAATGAACAAATGTATTTTAATCTCAATATTGGTGTTAGTTTCCGCTAGTTGCACAACTAATAATAAAGCGCCTTCTTCTGAAGGCACGCCTTACAATGCCAAAGTGGATTCCCTTATGAACCTAATGACATTACAGGAAAAAATAGGCCAAACTGTAATGTACAGCGGAGGATGGAGCGTAACAGGGCCCACAGTGAGTTCCAATAATAAAAAGTTTATTAAAGAAGGGGCTGTTGGAGCCATGCTGAATGTGTATTCTGTAAAAGGCACCAGGGAACTGCAAAGACTGGCAGTAGAAGAAACGCGCCTGGGAATCCCCTTATTATTTGGTTACGACGTTATTCACGGGTTTAAAACCATTTTTCCAATAAACCTGGGGTTGGCCGCAAGTTGGGATTTGGAAGATATTGAAAAAGGTTCCAGAATTGCTGCCGAAGAAGCTTCGGCAGAAGGTATTCACTGGACCTTTGCACCTATGGTCGACATAGCCAGAGACCCACGCTGGGGACGCATTTCAGAAGGAGCAGGAGAAGATGTGTACTTAGGGAGTGAAATAGCTAAGGCTTACGTTAAAGGCTTTCAGGGCGATGATTTATCAAAACACAATACCATACTGGCCTGCGCAAAGCATTTTGTGGGTTATGGTGCGGCACAGGCAGGGCGTGATTATCATACCGTCAATATGGGGTATGATGAATTGAGAAATGTATACCTGCCACCATTTAAAGCAGCTGTAGATGTGGGTGTTGAAACTTTTATGACAGCTTTTAATGAAGTCAATGGGGTACCGGCCACAGGGAATAAATTTATTTTCAGGGATGTTCTAAGAGATGAATGGGGTTTTAAAGGTTTTGTAGTGACCGATTATACTGCTATAAACGAATTGGTAGAACACGGTTTTGCCGAAGACGAAAAGCATGCAACCGAGTTGGCCATTAAAGCAGGTATAGATCAGGATATGATGAGCAGTGCCAATAGGCTGTATCTGGAAGCTTTGGTGAACGAAGGTAAAGTGGATGTTAAACTAATAGACGATGCTTGTCGCAGAATACTGTTGGCAAAATATAAATTAGGCTTGTTTGAAGACCCCTATAGGTATTGTGATGAACAACGCGAAAAAGAAATGGTTTACAAACCGGAATTTTTAGAAGCGGCACGGCAAACGGCTGCCATGTGTTCCGTGTTATTAAAAAATGAAGATAAGGCACTTCCCCTGGACAAAAACGAAACCATTGCGTTGATAGGCCCATTGGCCAGGGATAAAGAAAATATTTTAGGGAATTGGGCCGCAGCAGGAGATAGAAAAGGTAGAGCTATTAGTGTTTACCAGGGGATTCAGGAATATTTAAGTGATTCTAAAATTGTATTTGCCAAAGGCTGTAACATTGAAGGCGAAGATCAAAGCGGCTTTGATCAGGCCATAAAGGCTGCCAGAAAAGCCGATAAAGTTGTGATGGTTATGGGCGAAGATTATGATATGAGCGGCGAAGCGGCCAGCAGAACCAATATCAAATTACCGGGACGCCAAACAGATTTAATTAAAGCGATTAGAAAAGCGGTACCAAACAAAGCTATTATCCTGGTTTTGATGAACGGCCGGCCATTGGATTTGTCTGAAGAAGACACTTTGGCTGACGCTATTCTGGAAACCTGGTTTCCCGGGACAAGCGGGGGTTACGGCGTAGCAGATGTATTGTTCGGGGCCTATAACCCATCAGGAAAATTACCGGTAACTTTCCCACGTACACTAGGTCAAATACCTATTTATTACAATATGAAAAACACGGGGCGCCCAATCCCGCCTGATGATCCCAAGGAGGATTACAAATCCAATTATATCGACGTACCTAATACACCATTATACCCTTTTGGGCATGGATTGAGTTACACCACATTTGAGTACGGCAATTTAGAGCTATCCGGAGAAACCATCGGCATGTCAGATACGCTAACGGCATCTGTTACCGTAACCAATACAGGGGATTATGACGGACATGAAGTGGTACAATTATACATTCATGATAAGGTGGGGAGTATTACAAGACCCGTAAAAGAACTCAAAGGCTTCAAAAAAATATTCCTGGAAAAAGGGCAAAGTAAACGTGTGAGTTTCGAACTGTCCCCGAAAGATCTGGAATTTTATAATAACGAAGCCTTTGTAATTGAGCCGGGTGCGTTTGAAATAGCAATTAAAGGCACTTCAGATTTTGATTTTGAGCATTCATTTAACCTGGAATAGTTAATAGCCAAAGCCTATAAGATTTTTTTTATCTTATAGGCTTATTCGAGATGAAAACCTATCACGCTCGATATAGAAAAACATGACACTATCCATTATGAAATATAAACTTGTTTTGCTGTTGTTTCTTTTAAACTGTTTGGTCTGGTCGCAGAACAAAACAACTTACACTTATGCTATAAAAGGAACGGACACTTTAAAAATGGATGTTTATACACCCAAAAACGTCCGGTCTATCGATAGTTTACCCGTTATTTTATGGATGCATGGAGGCGGCTTTGCCGGTGGAAAGCGTGATAATCCGGATGAGGTTAAAATGATGCAATACCTGACAGAAAGCGGGTATGTAGGTGTTTCAATATCCTACCGACTGTTATTGAAGGGCTCAAAAACCGGGGTAGGATGTGATTGCCCTAAAACATTTAAACTGGATGTTTTCAGACAGGCTGCCCTGGACTATTTGGATGCGGCGAGATACCTTGTTGAAAACAGATCAAAACTTCATGTGGACCCTACAAAAATTATTGCCGGCGGTAGCAGTGCAGGAGCCGAAGGTGCCTTGAGCGCGGTATACCTAAAGCACTTTTACGTAGATGATACATCTCAGTATGAAGCCGTGAATTTTGCCGGTATCATGGCCTTGGCAGGAGCCATGGTAGACGCAGATTACATCTCGGAAAACAATGCGGTCCCTACCGTTTTATTTCATGGCACGGATGATGATCTGGTGCCTTTTGGAAAAGCACCACATCACTATTGTACCCCTGACAGACCGGGATATCTCATATTGGATGGGTCGGAAATCATTGCCAATAAATTACAGGACCTGGAGGCATCGTATTATTTTAATAAAGTAGTTGGAGGCAGACATGAACTAAGTCAGATCCCTTTTGAAAAGTTGGATGATATTCTTGATTTTTTTAAGCGGACTATACATGGTAACGAGACGATCCAAACTACCATTATTGTAAATAAGAATTGATGAAAAAGATATGTTTTGTACTATGCATTGTGGTTGCTTTTCAATCTTGCAAACAAGGAGAAACAAACAAAGCTATTCCGGAAACAAGGCCTAACATTATTTTTATAATGGCCGATGACCATGCTACGCAGGCTATAAGTGCCTATGGGCATCCTGTCAGTCAATTGGCACCAACGCCCAATATTGACAGGATTGCGACAGAAGGTGCTATTTTCAAAAATAACTTCTGTACAAACGCCATTTGCGGACCCAGTCGTGCCGTAATTTTAACGGGGAAGCACAGTCATATAAACGGATTTCGCATGAATGGTGATACGTTTGACGGTAGTCAGCAAACCTTTCCTAAATTATTGCAAACGGCGGGGTATAAGACGGCCATGATTGGGAAATGGCATTTACATGGTTTGCCGCAAGGGTTTGATTATTGGAACATCCTTCAGGATCAGGGAAATTATTATAACCCTAATTTTATTAAGGTAGATAAAGCGACTAAAAAAGTAGATACTACCATGGTCCTAGGGTACGCTACCGATATTGTTACCGAAGATGCCATCAGGTATTTAAATGACATAAAAAATGAGGGGCAACCTTTTATGCTTATGGTACAACATAAAGCACCACACAGAAACTGGATGCCTGCGCTTCGTCATCTCAATAAGTACGACGAGGTGAAGTTTCCGGTGCCTGATACGTATTTTATCAATCATAAGAATTCAACAGCCTCAAAAGAACAGTATCAAACTGTTTACCGGGATATGTATGAAGGCCATGATCTAAAAATGACCAAAAGAAAGGGCAGTCCCGAGCTGGCTCACAATCCGTGGAAAACAGATTTCCAGCGCATGACACCTGAGCAAAGAACTGCATGGAATAAGGCATATCAAACGAAAAACGATGCTTTCCATGATGCCAATCTTTCGGGTCAGGACTTAGATATATGGAAACTGCAACGTTATCTGCAGGATTATTTAGCTACCGTATCTGCAGTTGATGAGGGTGTCGGTAAGATTTTGGATTACTTAAAAGCCAATAATTTAGAAGAGAATACCATCGTAGTTTATACCACGGACCAGGGATTTTATTTGGGTGAAAAGGGGTGGTTCGACAAACGTTTTATGTATGAACAATCATTGGGAATGCCCATGCTGATGAAATATCCCGGAGCCATAAAACCCGGAACAGAAGTGACTGCTCTTACCCAAAATCTGGATTTCGCAGAAACTTTTTTAGACTTTGCAGGTCTTGAAATTCCCAAAGATATGCAAGGGAAATCTCTAAAGCCTTTACTTGCAGGAGCGGTGGAACAGGGTGATTTTAGAGATGCTGTTTATTATCATTACTATGATTTTCCTGCATTTCATATGGTTAAAAAGATGTATGGTGTTAGAACAAAACGTTACAAACTAATTCATGTATATGATGACATTGATGAATGGGAATTGTATGATCTGGAAAAAGACCCGAATGAGATCGATAATGTTATCAATAATAAGGATTATGATACTATTGAAGCAACACTCCGAATAAAATTAAAAGCGTTGCAAGCGCAATATCATGTTACCGAAAAGGAATTTGAGCGTGCCAATAAAGATCAAATAAAAAGAGCTTACAAAGGATTTGAACGCTTAAGAGGGCAACCCATGGAAGCTTATGAGCACTAGAAAATTTAAAATACTAATGGTAATATCGTTCCTTATAGGGTTGCATTCCTGTAAACGAATGGCACATACAGATGCGGGTCATAAAACCATTTCGAATACTGCTAAAGACGTCGAAACTTATTGTAACCCATTAGATATAGATTATACTTACATGGTCTACAATTCAAGCAGCAACTTGTCTTATCGTTCAGGAGCAGATCCGGCAGTTATCGAATTTAAGGGAGAATACTATATGTTCGTTACACGGTCATTTGGTTATTGGCATTCCACAGATTTGGTTAGCTGGAATTTTATAAAACCACAACAATGGTTTTTTGAAGGCTGCAATGCGCCTACAGCTTTTAACTATAAAGATTCATTGGTGTATTTTGCAGGGGATCCTGCGGGTTACGGAAGTATACTTTATACAGAAGATCCAAAAAGCGGTAAGTGGACACCCACACCTTCTATTTCAAAAAATATTCAGGATTCAGAATTATTTATCGATGATGACGGAAAAACATATTTGTATTGGGGCTCGTCCAACGTGCATCCTATAAGAGTGAACATGTTAAATAAAGAGGACCGTTTTCTGGAAACCGGTGTTAGAAAAGAACTGATTAATCTAATTGAAGAAGAACACGGGTGGGAACGTTTTGGCGAAAATAATTTTCATCCAAGGCTGAAAGAGGGCTATATGGAAGGTGCATCCATGACAAAGCACGGTGGTAAATATTATTTGCAATATGCAGCACCGGGAACCCAATTTAATGTGTATGCCGATGGTGTTTACATTGGAGACACACCGCTTGGGCCATTTAACTATATGAAAAATAACCCTATGAGTTTTAAACCCGGAGGCTTTATGAATGGTGCCGGTCATGGTATTACGGTAAAACAAACCGGTGGGCAATATTGGCATTTTGCAACCATGGCTTTGGCTTCAAATGCGCAATGGGAACGTCGTTTGTGCATGTTCCCAACTTATTTTGATGATGAAGGTTTAATGTATTCCACAACAGATTATGGGGATTATCCGCGCTTTGTACCCAATCATCCTACAAAGGCCGGACAGCATAATGGCTGGATGTTGCTTTCGTATAAAGGAAATGTTACGGTGTCCTCATCGTTGAAACAGATCATGAAATTTACTTCAGATGATGATGACGTAGTGGTGAATGAATTACCGATGAAAAAAAATGCTGATGGTGCTATTCTGGCGAATGTGTTAACCGATGAAAATCCAAAAACCTTTTGGGTGGCAGAGGCAAATAATGACGAACAATGGATAACAATTGAAATGCTTAATCCGGGAAAAATTCATGCGTTTCAACTTAATTTCCATGACCATGAGTCAGCTATTTATACTCGTGTTGAAGGTTTGAGCCACCGTTTTAGCATTGAGGTGTCTGAAGATGGCGAGAAGTGGCAGACCATTGCAGACAGAAGTAACAGCAATATAGATGCGCCCAATGCTTACATTGAGTTGGACGAGCCGGTTAATGCAAAGTATGTGCGCTATAACAATGTAGAAGTTCCGGGACCAAACTTTGCCATGTCTGAGTTTAGGGTGTTCGGTTTGGGCCATGGTAAAGTACCGGAAAGTGTAACAGGGTTTGAAGTAAAACGTGAAGCTGATAGAAGAGATGCTACTTTCACATGGCATGCCGGGGAAGGTGCCCAGGGCTATAATATCCGTTGGGGAATTGCTCCGGATAAGTTATATCAATCCTGGTTGGTCTACGATACCAATGAACATGTTATGCGCTGTTTGGATCGTGATACGCCATACTATTTTACCATTGAAGCATTTAATGAAAATGGTATTTCCGATAGAGGTGATATTGTATTTATGAAATAGAAATATTATGAAAACAATTGTTGCATTGCTGTTTTTGGTTTTTTGTTTTATGCTGGTACAGGGTCAGGAAACTACAAGAATGATGACCTACAACATTAAACTTGACTATCCAAAGGAAGGGAAAAACAGTTGGGACAATAGAAAGGATTTAGTTGTTGGGCAAATCAATTTTTATGACCCTCATGTTTTTGGAGTTCAGGAGGCGTTGCCCAATCAAATGCAATATTTGGATAGTGTTTTGGTTGATTTTAAATATGTTGGGGTTGGTCGTGATGATGGGAAAAATTCAGGTGAATATTCTGCAATTTTTTATAATCAAAACATTTTTGAAATCGTTGAAAATGGTACTTTTTGGTTATCTGAAACTCCGGATAAAGTTTCAATGGGTTGGGATGCGGTGTGCAATCGAATATGTACTTATGCCCTTTTTGAAAATGTGAAGACACAACAACGCTTTTGGGTATTCAACACACATTTTGACCATGTTGGTAAAATTGCCAGAATGGAAAGCCCAAAACTTATTCTAAAGAAGGTGAAAGCAATAAACATTCAAAAACTTCCTGTAGTGCTGATGGGCGATTTTAATCTTGAGCCCGAAACCGAAAACATCAAGCAACTTTATACTTATTTTAACGACTCAAAAAGTATTTCAAAAGACAAACCCTTTGGACCTATAGGCACTTATAATGGGTTTCATTTTGATAGACCCGTTAGCAGAAGAATCGATTATATTCTTACTAGTAAAGATAATGTTCAAGTCAATAAATATGCCGTATTGAGCAACCCAAAAAATGGCAGGTATCCCTCAGACCATTTTCCGGTGTATGCTGAGATAACTATTTTATCCGATTAATTTCATTTTTTTAATTTGATAGTGCTTTAATCAAATTTAATCTAAACCTTTGGGGATGAAATAAAGCGGCTTTGTTTTACTTTGATAATCCTCGTGAATTTCTTTTAACTTTGTCTCACGCTTTTTCTGATAATCACCTACTTGAATATGTCGATTTGGAACATTTTTTTTGTTCCATGCGTTCCATAACTCAGCCACTTTCATAGCGCTCTTTTTCTTGTTTTCTATTATGTTATCATTTTCAGAAATATCAGTATCTATGCTGTAATACTGAACCTCAAGACGTTTTCCACTACGACCAATTAGCTTTTCGGTTGCGGTCCTTACGGCAAATGACCTGCCATTACCGCCTCTCCAGAATAGAGCCTCGTGCGGTAGCCCAGTGTTTTCACCAAGTACATACGGAATTAGGTTTTTTCCATCATACTGGCTAAGATCACTTTGTTTATCTGCAACTTTTAAGCTTGTTGCCGCAATATCTAACGAGATAACAGGATTGCTGTAAACCGTTCCTGCTGCAATTTTTGCAGGCCAACTTAGTATAAAAGGAACACGTATACCGCCGTCAAAAGTAGAGCCTTTTCCGGCTCTAAAAGGGGAATTATCGGCCCAATCCTCATTTTCATAATTTCGCTTGGGATAAACACCCCCGTTATCACTTAGAAAATATATCATGGTATTATGCCGTTGTCCGCTTTTTTCCAGGGCATCTATTAACAACCCAATCCCTTGATCCATGACATCGATCATTGCTGCATAAACTCGTCTGTTTTTATCCTCTATATGCTTGTACTTATCAATAATATCCTTTGGAGCCTGAAGCGGGCCATGAGGCGCATTGTAAGCTAAATACAGGAAAAAGGGTTTGGCATCATTTTTTGAGTCTTCAACAAATTTTACCGCGTCTTCACTAAAAACTGTGGTTAAATAACCATTAACATTTTCAGCCAGTTTGTTTCGCTGTAATGGCAGGTATCCTCCTTCAACAGGGCTATAAGCTAAACGCTTACCATCCTTTGTATAATGAGAAGCCGTAATATCTGTTGTAAAATAATCATGCCCGCCGCCTAAGAATCCAAAAAAGTAATCGAACCCTCTGTTGTTAGGCTGTTGTGGCGGTGCTGCACCCAAATGCCATTTTCCTATGATACCTGTCCTGTAGCCCTTCTTTTGGAGTTCTTCAGGAAAGAAACGAACATCAAGTGGAATGCCCTGGTCAACGTCATAGGGGGAGTAACTTGGGTTTGATTCCATACCAAATCTGGCCTGATAACGACCGGACATTAACCCCGCCCTTGAAGGACCACAATAAGGATGTGTGACATAGCCATCTGTGAAAATCACCCCGGACTCAGCTAATTTGTCAATATTTGGGGTTTTAATTGGTGTTGCTCCTGTAAAACCTACATCATTGTACCCCAGATCATCTGCAAAAATTACAATTATATTAGGTTGTTGACCAAATACCAAAGCCATATTTACACCGAACAGGCAAAATAGGACTGTTAATTTATATACTGATGTCATTTTGTATTATTATTTAATTAAACAAATATAAAATACGGGATAAATATGAATTAGAACAATTGTACAAACCAGTAGAATAAATGTCTTATCTTATTGCTTAACAATAAGTTTTGATTTACTGTTTATTTTAAGCGTTAACAAGTTAATATAAACGTTGGATTTTAGCTTAGATTTGAAGGTCCTACACAGGGAACCAGACTCATGACCATTTAAGTTATGGATTTTTTGGATGCTGAAATTTGCATGGGACTTTTTTAAATACTAAAGGCTGGTTCGATAACAGGTCAACCTACAAGATCCAGAATGTCTTTTTCCTCGATTTTAGGATTGGCACCGGCTTTACTGGCTACCAAAGCTCCTGCGGCACAGGCGTAATCCAGGGCTTTTTGCGGGTTGTTTTCACTTAACAGATAATGAATGAAGGTGCCCAAAAAGGCGTCGCCTGCTCCCACGGTATCCAAAACTTTTACGGTGTAACCTGTATTGGTATACAGCATGCCATGGTTAAGAAGCACGGCGCCCTTTTCCCCCAGGGTAATGCAAATGGTATGGGTGTTAGTTTTTTCTGAAATAAAGTTTAGCTGGTCGGTTAGAGAGGGATAGGACTTGCCTAAGGATGCACATAGTTCCGTAAGTTCTTCTTCATTAAACTTAATCATGTCGGCTTGGTCCATTAAAAACTGTAAATCCTTGTAATTGTAATGGGGAGCCCTTAGGTTGATGTCGAAAATTTTAAAATTAGCAACTCCGATTAAATCAATCAAGGTTTGTTTTGAAACCGCATCCCGTGAGGCCAGACTTCCGTAAACTAATGCATCGGCTTGTTTTACTAGTGCTTTGTTTGCCGGTGTTCCTTCAATGTTGTCCCAGGCAGCAGGGTGTTCAATGGTATAAGAGGCCACTCCCGCATTATTTAGGCTAACGTTTACCATACCGGTTTTAAACTCTTTATGGATTCGAATATGGGTTGTGTTTAAGCGATGTTCTTTCAGATAGGACAGGAGTTCTTCTCCTTCCGGGTCATTCCCAACAGCACTTATGATGGCGGTTTTATTTCCAAAGGCATTAAGCCGGAGTGCCACATTTAAAGGTGCCCCTCCAATTTTTTTATGGGTATCAAAGACATCCCATAAAACTTCCCCAAAACAAACGATAGATAACATAAATCTTGTTTATAAATGTCAGGTCACTTCATTAATCTTTTGCTCAAAGCTTCCAAAGACACGCCTTTGGTTTCCGGCATCATGAAAATAACAAATAAGAGTTGTAAAACCATCATGATGGCAAAAAAGAAAAATACATTTGAAGGGCCAATAACAGAAAATGATATGGGAACCAGGGAGGGAATAATGGCGGCGAGCACCCAATGTACGGAGCTTCCAAATGATTGACCGGCACCCCTTAAATGATTGGGGAATATTTCTGAAATAAATACCCATATCACCGTACCCTGGCCTATGGCATGAGCAGCTATAAAGATGAACATGAAAATGGGGACTGAAACCCCACCCCAGTTAAGGTAAAACGCCACGGCAATTAGAACAAGCGATACAATATAACCCACGGATCCGAAATACATCAGTTGTTTTCTTCCGAGTCTGTCAATTAGAAAAATTCCCAGGAGCGTAAATATAAGGTTGGTAATCCCAATCCCAATACTGCTTAAAAGCGCCGCACTGTTTCCTAAACCGGCTTCTTCCAAGATCCGGGGTGCGTAGTATAACAGGGCATTTATTCCGGAAAGCTGATTGAAAAAAGCGATTAAAAAAGCCAAAATCAGGGGCGTCCTAAG
This sequence comes from Seonamhaeicola sp., assembly GCF_028281565.1. Lineage (GTDB taxonomy): Bacteria > Bacteroidota > Bacteroidia > Flavobacteriales > Flavobacteriaceae > Seonamhaeicola. The sequence continues at coordinate 38,489 of NZ_JANQJQ010000014.1, read as the reverse complement.
CTTTTTTAGGAAAATGGTGTCCTTGTTATTCTTTTCCAGGAAATCACTTTTTATCTGTTCCATAATCTGATGGGCATCCTGGTTTGGGGATATTTTTGAAAATACCTGTTTCGCCGCATCTTCTTTCTGTTGGGTTAGCAACCATCTGGGGCTTTTGGGGATCAGAAGAGCCAACAGGGTATACATTAGGGCCGGTAAGGCTTCTATACCCACCATCCAACGCCAGGCGTTTTCGCCAATGTTGTTCAATAGGTAATTGGATAGAAACGCGATAAGAATACCAAATACAATATTGAACTGATAGAGTCCTACAAGCTTGCCACGGTCTTTGGCCGGTGCAATTTCCGAGATATAGGTTGGTGCGGCAATAGTGGAGGCGCCTACACCCAATCCGCCGATAAATCGGAATGCTGCAAAGGTTATGGGGTCATTGGAGAACGCCGATCCAATAGCCGAAACGGTATATAGTAGCCCGATGTAAATTAAGGTCCGCTTTCTTCCTAATTTGTTTGTGGGAATGCCTCCGGTAAAGGCTCCGATGACCGTTCCCCAAAGAGCCATACCAATCACCACAAGGCCATGAAACGCATCTGAAGAACCCCAGAGTTCCTGTAATTTCTTTTCGGCTCCCGATATAACTACGGTGTCAAAGCCAAACAGAAATCCGGCTAAAGCAGCTGTTATGGACCATGCCAGGATATTTCTGTTCATGCCACGTTTTTTTGTAAAAGTAATTATTTATGCAGAGGCGGCTATGTTTTTATTTTGATGGTATTTGAACAAGGTGACCAGAGCCCCAATGATAATAATATTTTTAAAGATGTACTGCCCCAATAGTGTAAATGAAAACGGCGACGTAAAAGAATCCTGGCTAAACAGAAACAAAGGTAAAAAGGTTGGGAGAATATGGGCAAAAGCCAAAATCAGTGCCACCTGTCTTTTGATATTAAAAATTAACAGGATGCCCACGAGCGTTTCCCAGGCAGCCAATAATATAATGGATACATCCGGCGACATGCTTCCAAAAGTTATGATATCAACCGTATTCTTTGCCAGACTTTCGGCAGGGCTGTGGTTTGGAAAGAATTTAAGAATGCCAAACCAAAGATACACGATGCCAAGACAAATGGCCAGAATATGATTTTTTCTAATCTTTTTAATGATACGTTCCATAATAAAATTATTTAATGACATAGGTATTTTTTTCTTTGCCAACTCCTTTTATAGTGAGCGACTTCCATTGCTTGGGTAAGATAGCATTTTTTTGCTCAATGCCATTATCCGTCAGGTGTAACCCTCCAAATCCGAACAATACGGTTTGTAACATACCACCGGCTCCGGTGGCAAAATACGGGTAATGCCCGGTAGCCGTTTCCGAAAGCGCTCCAAATGGGGGCCGTTTATTAGGTTCATAGCTTTCTTTGAATAACCTGAAGGCATTGTCCGCATCGCCTAGACGGGCGTAAATAACGGCGAAAACCGATTTCCCCATAGCAGGGCCTTCTTTAGCCAGTTTGGGCTCATAGTATTTTAGGTCTTTTAATACGGTTGCTTTGTCGGTAACTATATTCAAAGGAAACGTAAGAAGGTTAACATCGGCCTGTTTTATGATGTCGCCGTCATAGGTGCTATGCTCCATAGTAGTGCCGTCCTGAAATTGATAGATCTTGATTTTGGAGGCTACTTCATCCCACATGTTATTACCGGAACGGTTTAATGCTTTTGCTGCAAGCGAGGCATACTGCAATGCCGTAATGGCGGCACCGTTGGTAAAAGCATTATCGTCTACATTAGGCGCAAACTCATTGGCACCAACAACATTTTTAATGCTGTAGCTGCCATCGTCATTTTTATGGACTCTGCTAACCCAATAATCGGCTACCTCTTTTAGCATGGGATAGCCTCTTTGTTCTAACCATTTCTTGTCTCTGGTCACCCTGTAGTAATTCCAAAAAGCTATGGCCACATCGGCTGTAATGTGATGCTCAAAGGTTCCGGTTAAAGCCCAGGCCGGCGTGGCTTCTTCTCCGGTATCATCACTTTCCCAGGGAAACATAGCGCCTTTATAACCAAAGTTTACGGCTTTTTCTTTTGCTTTATCCAATCGGTCTGAGCGATAGTTTACTAAAGATCTGGCTATATCCTGGTTAAGTAATAGCAGGGGCGGGTACATCCATAATTCGGTATCCCAAAAGATATGGCCATTATAATTTTGAGAGGATAGACCCATGGGGGCGATACTTAAATTGTTGTCACCCCTTCCAAAGGCATATAAATGATAGAGCGCCAAACGAATATCTTGTTGCGACTGTAAGTCGCCTTCCACAATAATATCGCCTTGCCAAAGATCACGCCATAGCGCTTTATGCTGATTTAACAGATCCTCCCTGGGCGTTAGAAGATTGAAAATCACAAAGCGTTCAGATTCGCTCTGCGGGTCGTTAAAATCCTGTGTTGTGGTTTGTGCCGCGGTCCAGGCAAAATCCAGAGCGCTCCCTTTTTTAAGTGACTTGTTAAAGCTTAATTGATGGTTGTGGTCATCAATTTTTTTATGATGTAACTCCGGCCTTTGATGTTCTCTGGTACTATTGATGTCATGCCAGATAAAGGTTCCCGAAGCTGCTACAGTATGTCTTTTTTGTCTGCTTTGTGCCACGGTTTGCAGAATGGGCATGGTAGTTTCCAAATCCCGTAAGACTCTAAAGGTACTCATGGGGTTATGGTATTCTTTCGGCGTAACGATACTTGCTGTAGCCTGTATGGAAATATCCTTTAAAGCTTTTACGGAAATATCCAGATAGCCCGTATACGGTACATTCCTTAAAGCATATATGGTATAGGATACCTGCGCTTTGTTTTTAAAGGAAAAGGAGGTTGTAAAGGAGGCCTCCTTCATATTTAGGGTTTGTTTCCAGTTGGAAATGTTTTCATCGGAAACCAGTTCCCCGTCTATTTCAATTTGAATGTCTTGGAAATTAAGACCTGATAATATCCTACTCACCCCTAAAGGTGATTCCTTGTCATAAACATTATTAAGAATGATCTGTTCTGTCTTAAAAATGTGCTTGGAGGGTAAAATCCCAATTCTTCCGTTAGCAACTACAATGCCCGTGTAATTGGAGCTGTCTGTAGCCGAAATATGCCAACCATCATGTTGGGAAAAACTCAAAAGTGCGGTTAGCATAACAACTATTGAAAAGAAAAATTTCATTGGATTAATAATTAAAGTAATAAACTAAATATCATCTTTTTTTCAGTGATTTGGTCTAAAACCCGAAAAAAAGGAATCAAAAAACGTCCGATAACGATTTCGATAATCTGGAATCGTTAAATAATGACCAGGAATTTGACCTGGTACAGAGCTGTCCATAAATTGTTAAATACTATAGCGCTTTAAAAAAGCGTATATCTCTTGTCCCAATTTTGACTAGAACAACTGTTTAAAGGCTGTCTTAACCTCAAATAACGTGGCCTCTAACATGGAGTCAAAACGTACATGGGCATGTCCCACTCTTTCTTTTGGCCCTATACCTACTAAATAAAAACCTCCTGCTATGGCGGCATCAACACCACTTTCGGCATCTTCGTATACCACACATTCCTCAGGTTTTAAATGCAGATTTTCAGCACCGTAAAGAAAAATATCCGGGGCAGGCTTACTTTTAGAGACGCTGTTTCCGTCACCAATAACATCAAAATAAGACATGGCTTCCAGTTGGTTTAATACTATTGAGGAGTTTTTACTGGCACTCCCCAAAGCTACTTTAAAGCCTTCATTTTTTAAATGGGTAAGCAGTTCCTTAGCGCCCGGAAGATAATCGTTTGGAGTAATGTTTTCTAAGCTTTCAACGTAAATATCATTTTTAAGTGTAGCTAATTGCAAAAGCTTTTCTTGTGATACTTCTGCATTATTATGGTTTTTAATGATGTTAATGGAATCCATGCGGGACACGCCTCTTAGCTTTTCGTTGATCTCCCGGTCAAACGCCCAGTCCATGGAATTAGCCAAGGCTTTCCATGCCAGATAATGAAGTTCAGCGGTATCTGTAATGACGCCGTCTAAATCAAAAATGAATCCTTTTATCATAATACGCTGTTAACAGTTTTAAAGGTTAATTGGTTTTCTATTTGGTGTTTTTCACCGTAAATTTCAATAGCTACAGGCTTATCTCCTTTATTTATAATGTCTATGGCGTCAGTCGTTACCGTTATTTTGAGCGGATTACCATGCCAGTGGATAGGATATTCTATAGATTTTATGTTTGCCGGTAATTTTGGGTTAAGTCTTAAGGTTCCGTCCAGCATTCTGATGCCTCCGAAACCGCACACAATAATTTGCCAGATACCTCCTAAAGAAGCGGCATGGATGCCATGGTCTGATGTTTTCATATTAGGGCCCAGATCAATTCTGGAAGCACTTTCAAAGAGGTCATAGGCCAAAGGCAGGTTATCTATATCGGCCGCTAAAATGGCATGAGTAGACAAGCTCAATGACGAGTCATGTAGGGTTCTGGGCTCATAATACTGATAGTTGGCTTTTTTAATAGCATCATTGAATTTATATTCCAGAAGATACATGAGCATAACAACAGAAGCCTGCTTTGATACCTGAATTTGGTTGACCTGGTCCAGGTTGAAATCTTTAAATATGGAACCCACGTGCTCCTGATTTTTGTATTTGCTGAGGTCTATTTCTTTTAAAGATAAATAGGTGTCGTCCTGAGGAATTACCAGGTCCTCGTTAGGTTGTGGGAGATAAACCTTGTCATAGCGCTCTTTTAGTTCTGCCATCTCAAATTCAAGGTTTAGCCTGGTACTTAATACTTCATATAGTCCGGGATGTTTTTCTTTTACAATGTCATGGTATTTTAAGGCATTTTCCATACACCACCTGGCCGTATGGTTGGTAAAGGCATCGTTATTCACGTGCTCTTTATACTCATCGGGCCCCACAACATTATTTATATGATATTCTTGTTTTTTCTCATCCCATTCCAGCCGGGTGCTCCAGAATATCCCGGTATCCAGAAGGATTTCATAACCGTATTGTATCATGAAATCCTCATCATTTGTAACCTGGTAATATTGCCAAACGGCGAAGGCTACGTCTGATGTTATGTGTTGTTCAATAAAGCCGCTCCATATTTTGGTGGCCTTTCCCGTGACAATATCGGCGGCTCCCCAAACCGGCGTCACTTCACCATCATCGGCCCAGGCAGATTCCCAGGGATACATGGCACCTCTGTATCCGTTTTCTTTTGCTTTTTTTCGGGCACCTTCAATGGTGTGATATCTGTACTCCAGGAGGTGTCGTGCAATTTCGGGATGTGTGTACGTAAAGAACGGGAGCAAAAATATTTCCGTATCCCAAAAGGAATGGCCCTTATAACCCTCACCGGAAAGGCCTTTGGCACCAATACCGTATCTGGAATCATGCTTGGGTGCCATGGCCAACAGATGATACATGGCAAATCTGATAGCTAATTGATCATAGGCGTTGTCACTGTCAATTTTAATATCCATGTTTTCCCAGTACTCTTCCCAGTTTAAAATACTCTCCTGAAGTAAAAGTTGGTACCCCTTTTCGGATTGCTTTTTCAGGTGTTCAATGGACAGGTCCCTCAATTCCTGGAGGGATAAGTGCTCGTAAGCTTTATCTCTGGTAGTATATAGATTTGAAATTTTGCTGAATTCCAGGGTTGCATTGGCAGGGACTTCACAGTGATATAGCATTAAAACTTTCCTTCTGTCCATTTCAAACCTGGACTTTACCTCAACGTCCTTTGAGTTAAACTCGTGATAGGTATTATGTATAAAAGTGATGTTGGATTCATTGGTGTTTTGAAGCATTTGAAGGTATGCCTTATCGAATATGCGTTTTTCGCCTTCTTCAAAATGCTGGGCACCACTGTTGGTTACCTGGCCGTTAATGCCCGATTTAATCTCAATGTTACTATCGTTGTCTAAAGGTGTGATTTTTATATGGGCACCAATCAGGTGCAGATCAGCGAATGAAACAAATCGCTTAAACTCAAAACGATAGGATTTCGAGTCAAAGGTCCAGATAAACGTCCTGGATAATTCACCTGTTTTTAGGTTTAAAGCCCGGTTGTAGTCACTAAAAGTGCCTTTTTCAAGACTGAAAAGTTCCCCGTTAATAAAAATATCAATGCCTGTAATATCAGCCGCATTAGGGAGTTCTGTAACCTCATTGGCATTGGCTTTATTAAAGGTACCCGATACAAACGTGTTTCTTACCTGACCCAGATAACTTTCTTCGGTACAGCTTCGCATGCCCAGATAACCGTTGCCCAAACTCATAACGACCTCGCATTTTCCCTGGTATTTTCTTTTAAAGGAGCTCTCTGCTACGATCCAATTTTTGAATTCATTTTCTCCTTGATCATAAGACATTATGGTGTCGTCTTGTGTTCTCATCTAGCTATTTTTATTTTAAGTATTTAAAGGTTACATGATGCGTTGTTCCGTGTCCGCTTCAAAGAATCGCAGTCTTTGAATATCAACGCCAATGGTAATTTTATCTCCAATGTTATAGGCAAATCCGGAATCACTTCTAAAGCAGAATTGATGATTAGGGTTGCCGGTAAAATGGAAGTAGACAAAGGTTTCACTACCAATGGGTTCTAAGGCCTGTACTTCTATTTCCATGCTTTCGGAAAGGCGTTTTGTTTTTTCTACGGCTTTATCATAAATATATTCCGGCCTGAACCCAAAAATAACACGCCTGCCTATATAGGGTTTTAAGCACGGCCTTAAATCCGGAGGCGCAGAAAACTTTAGATCCTGGGATTTAAATGTTGTGAATGATTCCATGATGATCTCGCCTTCAATAAAGTTCATGGACGGGCTCCCGATAAATCCGGCCACAAATTTGTTGGCAGGGTTATTAAACAGGTTCATAGGCGTATCGAATTGCATGACGTTTCCATCTTTCAGCACTACAATTCTATCGCCCATGGTCATGGCTTCTATCTGATCATGGGTTACATAAACGATGGTTGCATTTAGATCGCGGTGAAGTTTTTTTATTTCGGCTCGCATTTGTACGCGCAAAGCAGCATCCAGATTGGATAAGGGTTCGTCAAATAAGAATACTTTTGGTTGCCTTACAATAGACCTTCCAATAGCGACTCTTTGACGTTGGCCACCAGACATGTCTTTCGGCCTTCTGTCAAGTAAATGGGTTATGCCCAGGATGTCGGCGGCGTTCTCAACCTTTTCTTTTATTTCCTGTTTGGGGACCTTTCTAAGTTTTAACCCAAAGGCCATATTTTCAAATACGGTCATATGCGGATATAAGGCATAGTTTTGAAAAACCATGGCAATGTCCCGGTCTTTTGGTGATAATTCGTTCATCAAATTGCCATCTATAAGGAGTTCTCCGTCGGTAATATCCTCCAACCCTGCAATCATCCTTAAAAGCGTAGATTTTCCACAGCCAGAGGGTCCTACCAGCACAATGAATTCTTTGTCCTCGATTTCCAAAGAGGCTTGTTTTATGGTGGCATCTTCTGCTCCCGGGTATACTTTTTTAAGATTTTTAATGTCTATTGTTGCCATATGTTATCCTTTTAATCCTGAACTGGCCACACCTTGCACAAAGTACCTTTGGAAGATGATAAAGATGGCCAATGTTGGGAGTGATATTAATATTGTTCCGGCCATTAGCAGTGGCCAGTCTGTTAGTAATTCATGTCTTAAGCTTGCCATTCCAAGGGGTAAGGTGTACATATCTTCCGTATAGGAAACAATCACAGGCCATAGGAATTCATTCCAGGCCCCTTGAAATGTGTAGATGGCTACGGCGGCTAAAGCCGGTTTGGATATGGGTAAAAATATTTGCCAAAACAATCTGAAATAACTGCAGCCATCAATCAATGCAGCTTGCTCCAGGTCCTTCGGGATGGTTTCAAAAAATTGCTTCATCAGGAAAATATTGGTCACGCCTACTAAGCCGGGAAGAATTAATCCGCCATAACTATTGATCATGGATAACTCATTCAGAACTATGAACTTTGGTACCAATAGAATGATTCCGGGGATCATCAAACTACTTAATAAGAGCGTGAAAATTATCTTGCGCCCGGGAAATTCGAGTCGGGCAAAAGTGAAACCTGCCAGTGCCGAGAAGAAAACATTGGAGAATGTTTGAATGGTGGTTACCAGAACACTATTGAAAAGCCACTTGCCAAAGGGCAGATCTTTCCAGACATTTTTATAATTATCAAGTGTAAAGTTTTCAGGAAGCAATTTTATGGGCCAGTCGAATACATTTTTGTCAGCATTAAAAGAAATACTTAATGAGAATAAAAATGGTCCGATATAGATCAGGGTCATGACACCCAATACGGCTAAAAATAGTATTTTTTGTAATCTTAATGCCTTCATGATTAATTCCAGATACTTTTTAAGGTGCTCACCGAAATGTTTGAAAATTGAGCAGTTCCATTTTCAGTGAACAGGGTTATTTTATTACTGGTTTTTGATGGGAATACGCGATTGGTAATGGCGGTCTCACCATCATTGACAAAAACTTCAACAACGGACTCATCCGCAAAAATGGTGAAGCTAACGGCTTTGTTTTTTGAAACTACCGGGGCGACTTCGATACTTGGAAATTTCTTGTTAAATGAAACATCTCCGGAACCCCTACGGTCTATAAAAGCCTCACGGGTATCAAAGTCAAAACCTATAACAGTTTTTTCGGAGTCTGATTTAAAGATTTCGATACCGGCGCTTCCGGAGTCCTTTAAAACTTTAAAGGCACTAACAAAAGATTTTGATGCGATGGGTAGCAGGTGATTTCCATTAACCTCGATCTTATCTTGAATGAAAGTATCCTGTATGAGCGGTTTTATATAATGCAAGGGCGGTTTGCTTTTTAAGATGATGGTGTCTTCAGCCATGTCCAGATAGAGGTCTCTGGGTAGTGACATGGCACCTCGCCAGGTGGTGGTCGGTGTATCTTTAGTATACACATGGCACCCTAGCCAGGATATCATGGTAGCCCGGTTTAAATTATTGGTATTGGCAAACGTGATCCCGGCGTAAAAATCTTTTCCGAAATCCAAATATCGTGGGTAATCCAGTGCGTCCGCTTTAAACGACATGCCGTTAAAAGAACCTATGAAATATTGCATGGCATAAAAGCCAGGGCCTGAAGGATGTCCGGCGGATAATGTCAATACCCATTTTTCCTGTCCGTTATAATTCAGTTTAAACAAATCCGGACATTCCCAAACGCTGTCAACATTGCCAATATTCCCAAATCTGGAGACTTCCGTCCAGTTCAACAAATCTTTTGACGTGTAGAAAGCAATGGCATGCTGATCTGCTAAGCTAACGAGCATGATCCATTTCGCACTTTCTGTATGATAGAAAATTTTGGGATCCCGAAACTCTTTCGACCCTATATCCAAAACCGGGTTGTTCTTGTATTTTTCAAAAGTGTAACCACCGTCCTTACTAAAGGCCAGACTTTGGTGTTGCGCCAGGGCATTAATGTTTTTGTTTTCGTCCAACTCATATTCAAATGAGGTGTAGGCCGCTACAATGCAATCAGGAGCGTCACAAAGGGCTGTCGGGGTTTCCGGGCTAACCGCTGTTGTACCGGAAAAGATCATGTGCTTATCTTCGGGGATGGCTACTTTTTCTTCATTCCAGAATATCAGGTCCTTACTGGTGGCATGCCCCCAGCTCATGTGTCCCCATTGCGTACCGTAGGGGTTGTACTGGTAATACATATGATATAGTCCCTTATGGTATATCAGGCCGTTAGGGTCGTTGAACCAGTTCCTGAAGGAAGTGTAATGGTATTGCGGTCTGTGCAATGCTGTCCTTTCAGGGGTATTAGCCTCCGCTTTAACAGACTTGTTGTCCTCTTGTTTCTTTTCTGATATGCAGGAACTGATCATTAAAAAAAGTAATAAATATGTTGTTCTGAAATACATGGTATCAATAAGCTTCTGGTGGGAAATATTTCTTTTGCACCGCTGTTACCGTAAAGATCAATAAAGCTAAAACCACAGCCGAAGCTGCACCAAAACCGAACCTGAAATATTTAAAGGAGTTCTGGTAAACAAAATAACTCATGGTGGTAGAAGCATTATCCGGTCCGCCGCTACTCATTACAAAGATCTGGTCGAAAACCTGAAAGCAGCCTATCAGGCTCATAACCACTACAAAGTAGGTGACCGGGCGCACCATAGGCACCATAATTTTCCAAAACTGTTTCCATTGACTGGCACCGTCAATTCTAGCGGCTTCATACAAACTGGCCGGTATGTTTTGTAAACCTGCCAGGAACGACACCATAAAGTATCCGGAGGTGGTCCATACGTTTAGCATCATAATGGCGGGTAACACCGTTGAGGGGTTTGTAAGCCAGTCAATGTTAGAGTCTACCCCCGCACTGCTGAGTAAATAGTTTAGTAATCCCGGTTTTGAATATATCCAGACAAAGATGATGGAAGTGACCACAGACGAGGTGATGGCCGGAATATAGAATGCGGTTCTGAAGAAGGCTCTTCCCCGAAGCTTTTGGTTCATGATAAAAGCCAAAAAGAGCGACAAAAAGGTTTGAACCGGCACCACGCCCAGGGTGTAAATGACCGTATTTTTAATAGCTTTTACGAAAACGGGGTCCTTAAATAGTTCTATATAATTTCCCAACCCAACAAAGGGCTTGTCCGGAATGAGCAGGTTCCAGTCAAAAAAGCTTACTATAAAAGCAAAGGCTATAGGAAAGAACACAAATATGGAAAGCAAAAGCAGTGGGAATGCCAAAAAGGTATAGGCCCAGATCTTTTGTTCGTTCTTTGGCTTAATAGTCATTTTTATTTTAGTTTATAGTTTTCTAATCGTTTGGCCAGGCCATCCAGGACGTCTTGCGGATTGGCTTTTTTATAGAACATGGCCTGCATGGCCGCGTTGGTTTCGTCAAACCATCGTTCCTGCATATTTACTTTATAAAGTTTGGCATATTCCGCACTCTTCATGAATACTTTAAAAATGGAATCATTGTAAAACCCGTTTTCAATAGCCACACTTTTTCGGGTGGGTAGGGCTATTCCGGAAGATGTCCAAATTCTCATGCCATCTTTCCCCGCCATATAGCTCAGCATTTTCCAGGCCGCTTCAAGCCTTTTGGTTTGTTTGGGAATAACGTAAGCATTGGTAAAGGCCAGCGTCGCTTTATGTTTGCCTTCGGGTAATTCTGAGACACCGTATTCCAGATCCGGATAGCTCTCTTTAAGATATGGGATCATCCAGGCACCGGATATGACCATAGCAACTTGCTTGCGCCCAAAAACATCACCGTTCCATCCGGCACCGGCATCACTTGGTATGGTAGCAACCCCACTATTGTAAAGTGACAAGAAAAATTCCACGGCCTCTACAAACGCTGTTGAATTAACCAGTATGTCATTGTCATCTGAAATGAGATCGGAACCATTTTGAAATACAAAGGGTAACAACATATCAATAGAAGGTTCAACAATAAAGCCGTATTGGTCCGGTTTTCCATCCTGGTTTCTGTCTTTGGTTAACAGTTTTGAATAAGCCTGTAACTCTTTCCAGTTTTTAGGAGGGGCTGTCAAGCCTGCCTTAGCAAACATTTGTTTGTTGTAAAACAGGACATAAGCGTTAAAGTCTTTACCAAATCCATAGTATTTTCCCTTATATTTAAAAGCATCTTTAAAAGCCGGCAGAAAATCATCCGGATCAAATTCAGGATCGGCGTTTACCAGGGAATCCAAAGACTGCAAGACATCAAAGCTTAAATAAGCCGGTGAGGTGTCTCCCTTTAACCAAAATAAGTCGGGTGCTTTACCGGTTCCCAGCATGAGCTGTATCTTTTCCGGGTAATTCCCAGGAATGGGTTGGTAATTATAAGCTACTTCGGGGTGTTCTTTTGAAAAAGAATCCAGGGAGTTCCGCACTATTTTTTCTTCGGTCGGACTGGACTGCCAACTGGAAAAACGCAATTTGTCTTCTTCGCTCTTACAGGAAAAGAATACTATAAATAGTAATATGACGTAAAATGTTTTCAATTTAGTTTTAGTTGTTAGATTTTTCAAAGTTAGATCGTTAAGGGACTAAAAGTTACATTTTTATTTGCTAAGTATAGTCGAATTTTTGCATAAATTATTTTTTATGCTCATATTTGGGTCAAAATAAGTCTACATGAGGGTCGGTTATCAAAAATTATCCAGTAAAACTTCCGAAAATTCTTTTGGTGATTTTTGGGTGAAAGTTAAGAGTTTCGGTGTCCATTGGCATTATCATCCGGAGGTGGAAATATGCTATATTAAGCAGGGTGAAGGGCACAGGATCATAGGGGATAGTATAGAACCATTTACCAGGGACGATCTGGTGTTAGTGGGAAGTAATTTGCCGCATACCTGGGTGTCAAGCGAAATTTTTAATAAATCTTCGAAACATATGGAAGTCTATGTCATCCAGTTTCACGCGAAGGATATTTTAAATCAGTCCATTGAGTTTAAGGGATTATTTGATTTACTTGACAGGTCCAAACGAGGCTTGAGTTTTGATCTGACCAAAGAGAAAAAATTTAAGTCTTTGTTGCTCAAGGTGGATAAGAGAACCGGCTTGGAAAAATATTTGGCACTTATTAATTTATTAAATCTTATGGCCACCTCTGAGGCTAGGAAAGAGCTGGTGTCCAAAGTTTATGTTCCGGACTATTCAAAAAAGGCCGAAGGCAGAATAGAAAAAGTGTGTAATTATTTGCATGACAATTATAGAGAACGCATCACCATTGAGGAGGTGTCAGATCTGGTATCCATGAACCAGGCTTCTTTTTGCAGGTTTTTCAAAAAGTACATTGGTAAGACGGTTATTGAATATATCAACGACCTGAGAATTAATTATGCCTGCTATCAATTACAAAACTCTTCCATCCCTATATACAAGATTGCTTTTGATTCCGGTTATCAAAGTATTACGCAGTTTAACAAGGTTTTTAAACGCATGGTCAATGATACGCCCAAGAATTACAGAAGCCTGAATCAAACGGGCTTTGTAGATTTTATAAAGTAACTGCCATGGAAACTTCCATTTTTTACCGGAGCCCTGAAGGCGCAGGGATGTTTCAATTTTAGATTTTGGCATTTTTTGAAGTTTTTAAATAGTTTCAACTATAGCCAAAAGGAGCCGAAATCCTTAAAACCGGAATATGGATATCCCTGTAGCCATTTTATAGCACTATTTTGATTAAATATAGTCGTATTTTTGCAAAAATTACTATTTTAGTACTAAATCAGGCTAATATAGCATTCGGTTTTATTAGAGGCGCTTATAGTAAATCCTACAGTGTATATTAATTTATATTATTAATATAATAATATAGCTGTCTAAAAGATGGTATATTGTTAAATATTAAGGTTTTAATTAATGGAATAATTAATTTTCGAAAACGTTTTCGGTGGATTTTAAAGTGTTTTTCTGAGTTTTTTTTGGTTTCATTCTGCAAAAAGGCAAAATTCGTAATTGGTAAGGAAAAAACCGACGATTCTTAAACTAATTAAATTAAATATGAACATGAAAAACAAACAACTCAAAAGAATTATCTTTTCAATACTACTTCTTTGGGGAGGTCTCATCTATGGGCAAACCGTTACGGGTGTTGTCTCCGATGTTTCAGGACCCCTGCCCGGAGTTAATATTATTGTAAAAGGAACAACTAATGGAACCCAAACGGATTTTGATGGTAATTATACATTGGAAGACGTAGATCCCAACGCTATCATTATTTATAGTTATGTGGGATATAAAACTCAGGAAGTTGCTGTGGACGGCAGATCTACAATAGATGTCACCCTTGCAGAAGATGCTGCCAAGTTGGATGAGGTTATTGTTATCGGATATGGTAGTACCACAAGGAAAGACGCCACCGGTGCTGTAGATGTGGTTAGTGCCGATGATTTTAACAAAGGGGTTACAACGTCGCCGGATCAGTTATTACAAGGTAGATCGGCCGGTGTGCAGGTTACAACCTCAAGTGGTGAGCCGGGTGCCGGAGCTACGATTCGTATCAGGGGATCATCATCCGTGAGATCCGGAAACGATCCGTTATACGTTATTGATGGTGTACCATTTAATAATGATACCAATTCTCCGGGAACGAATACGGGTAACATTGCCGGAGAAAGTAGTGCTAAAAACCCGTTGAACTTTATCAACTCCAATGATATTGAATCCATTTCCATTCTTAAAGATGCGTCTGCTACCGCTATTTACGGTTCCAGGGCAGCAAATGGTGTTGTTATCATTACTACCAAATCCGGTAAAAGGGGAGATGGTAAAATAAATTATTCATTTACGGCAACTACATCAGCGGTTACCAGAGAGTATGATCTGTTAAATGCCAGCCAGTACGCCAGCGCCAATTCAGGAGCTAACGCAGGTGGAAGTGTAGATGCTTTTGACGAAATATCAAGAAATGCATTGACCACTGAGCATAATTTATCTTATTCGGGAGGTTCTGAATCAGGTAAATACAGAGTGTCTTTAGGATTGCTTAATCAAGAAGGTGTTATTGAGAACACCGGACTTGATAAATACACATTCAACACCAATATTTCTCAAAAGTTCTTTGATAATAAGTTAGAGATATCTGCGGCCTTAACTGCTTCCCAGATTGAAAGTGAAGCAACGGCATTATCAGAATCCATTGGTGCTGAAGGTGACTTAATGACGTCGGCTTTAAAGTGGAATCCAACCCAATCCTTTTTTAATGGAGACGGTACCTTTGTTCAGCCTTCTGACAACCAAAGAAACCCGTTAGCATTTTTGGAATATTTTGATGATAATTCCGAAACAACAAAGCTATTTGGAAACGTTAAAGCTACCTTAAGATTCACAGATTACTTAAAGTACCAGTTTACTTATGGTTTTGATAAAACAAGTACCTACAGAGGTATAGCGGTGTCTAGATTATTTAACACCAATACGGTTTTAGGCAGAGGTTATGCCAACACTACTAATAACAGGTTCACCAACCAGTTATTTACAAATACGCTTTCCTTTAATAAGGATGTTACCGAGGACCTGAATATAGATGCCGTTATAGGGCACTCTTATGAGGAGTACAGAGGTAGTGGAGAAAGCTTGACCTTAAGGGATTTTGATTTTGATGATCAGGCGTTTTATTTACAAAATATTTTTGCGGCAGGAACCGTGGAAAGAAACGACAGAGCGTCTTTATCCTATGACCCTGTGGGCAGATTGGTAGGTTTTGTTCCTATTTCGCTACAGTCATTCTTTGCGAGAGGGATCTTTAATTACCAGAGCAAATATATTTTCACGGCCACGGTTCGTGCTGACGGATCCAGTAGGTTTGGTGAGAATAATAAATACGGATATTTTCCGTCGTTTGCTCTGGCCTGGAAAATTCATGAAGAAGGGTTCTTACCGGAAAGTATCAGCGAATTAAAGTTTAGAGCCGGATGGGGACAAACCGGTAACCAGCAATTTAACGCCGAGGCGGCCAGAGAAGTTTTCGTGCCTCAGGATGGTGGCGGTGTAACACGACTTAATATCGGTAATCCGGATCTTAAATGGGAAACCACAACACAGTTGAATTTTGGTTTTGATTTTGGATTTAACGATGGAAAGTTAAGTGGTAGCATCGACTATTTTAGAAAGAACACAAATGACTTATTATTCAGATTGCCGGTGTCTCAGCCAGGTCCGGTAGGATCGTTCTCCTGGGCAAATTTTGATGATGAGATCATAAACTCCGGGATAGAAATAGGGTTAAACTACAAGGCGATCAGTGAGGAAGATTTTTCTTTGGAGTTTGGTGGTAATATTTCGTTCCTGAACAATGAGATAAACGGTAAAGAGGCCTTTACGCAATTCGGAACATCTACAGGTTCTGCGGCAGGTCAGGGATTATCAGGAGAGAATTTACAGTTACTGTATGACGGGCAACCTTTATATGCGTTCTACCTGCCTGTATTTACAGGATTTGATTCCAGTGGAGCAGCCACTTATGCCGATACCAACGGTGATGGTGTGGTAGATACCAATTTTGATCAGCCGGGAGGACAAAGCGACAGGGCTTTTGTTGGTGATCCAAACCCGGATATGAATATTGGTCTGTATCTAAGAGCTAGCTATAAGAACTGGGATATGTCTATTAATGGTTATGGTGCCTACGGACATGAGGTGTATAACAATACTGCAAATGCCTTGTTTAACGCAAGTGCACTGAATAGAGGAGAGAACGTTATTACAAGCGTGGTAAATAACGGAGAAGACCCAGGGTCGAGTCCGATCATTTCTACCAGATTCTTAGAATCAGGAGATTTCTTTAGATTGTCAAATGCCAGTATTGGTTATACCATTGATACGGAAAAGCTGGGCAAAGTAGGCGAGTATTTATCAAGTGCCAGGCTATTTTTAACAGGACAGAATTTATTCATAATTACACCTTACAGTGGTTTTGACCCGGAAGTAAATACGAATAAATCAGTTAGCGGTGTGCCTTCTTTCGGTATTGAATATTCAGGTTACCCAAGAGCACGTTCATTTTCGTTTGGAGTAAACTTAAACTTTTAAAAAAAATATAATTATGAAAAAATATATAATCTTTGCTATTAGTACGGTATTCCTTTTTTCCTGTACAGACCTGGAAGAAGATTTAGACGGGCTTTTGGAAGAAAGCGGTTTAAGTGAGCAGGAAATTGTAACCGGACAGATATCTTCAGCATATAATCAATTAAGATCATTTCAACAAACAGACTGGCAGTATCCGTTGCAGCAGCATCCAACAGATGAGATGGCCGGACCTACCAGAGGATCTGATTGGGATGACGGAGGTGCATGGCGAGCCTTGCATTTACATCAGTGGAATTCATCACATCCGAGAGTTACTCAGGCGTGGGACCAAATTTTAGGAGGGTTATTTGCCGCTATTGATGCACTATCAAACAATCCTACTACGGAACAGGAAGCGGTAGCAACCTTTTATTCAAGTTTCTATATGTTTAACGCATTGGATATCTATGGTCAGGTACCCTATAGGGAGCCGGGATCTAATTATGGAGAATTTCCTATCGTTCTTAAAAGAACAGAAGCTATAGACCGTGCCATAAATCAACTGGAAGCGGTTTATAATAATATGCCGAGTACTTCGGCAAACAACACAGCCAGTCAATATGCGGCAGCGTCGTTATTGGCCAAACTATATCTTAATAGGGCCGTATATAAGGCTACAGATGAAGATGGCACACCGCAAGCCGGACCGTTTACGTTTGATAATGCCGATATGCAAAAGGTAATTGATTACTGCGATGATGTATTGGCAGGGCCATTTACCTTACAATCCAACTACTTTGACATGTTTGCGCCAAATAATACGGCCCTCAGCACTGAAAATATTTTTGTTTCGGAAAATGATAATGTCACAGGTGGAGAATTGAGAAGGTTTTATTATATGACTTTACACTACAATCATAATCCGGGAGGATGGAATGGTTTTGTAGGTTTAACAGACCTGTATGATAAATTTGATCCAAGTGACCCAAGAATGGGAGGCGATTATACCGGGTTAACCGATGTGTCCGGTCTTAAAACAGGGATGCTTTTAGGAGCTCAGGTAGATCAAAACGGAACCGCCATATTAGACAGGCAGGATAATCCGTTGGTTTACAGTCAGGATTTTAGTTTAGCCAATTCCACCGAAGAGAAGGGTATGCGGGTAGTTAAATATATTCCGGATTACAGTAATTTAGACAGACCGGCAAATGATTACGTCATTTTCAGGTTGGCTGATATATATTTAATGAAAGCGGAGGCTATGGCAAGAATGGGTAATGATCCTTCAGCGCCTCTAACTACATTACGAGCTGCTCGTGGCGTGGATGGCGTTTATACGGGAAGCACATTGGCTGATATTCTGGACGAAAGATCCAGGGAATTGTATTGGGAAGGATGGAGACGTAATGACCAGATCAGATTCGGAACCTTCCTGGATCCGGTACAGGAAAAATCCAATACATCAGACAGAACCAAAATTATTTTCCCAATACCGGCAACGGCATTAAGTACAAACCCGAACCTTAGCCAGAACCCTGGTTATTAGTTTAGTTTTCAGATTGTTTCTTAAGATGAGAAGTGAATAGATTAGTTTAGTTTAGTTTGAATGTTGATTTCAAGGTTAAATGAAGGAAAAGAGGAACTAACATTCCTCTTTTTTCTTCTATTTAACAAAAAAGTATCTTAACTTTAATAGGTTTAAATTTTTAATTCAATTATGACTTACAGAGTCCTGTTGGTGTCTTTTTATTGCATATGCTGCTTGTCATGTGCAAACAAAGAAACAGAGCGCACCAAAGCTAATAATTTGTTCAGTGAAATAAGTTCAGATCATACAGGTGTTACCTTTTTAAACGCCATAGAAAACGAAAAGGATCTGAACATTTTTACCTACCGGAATTTTTATAACGGCGGCGGTGTTGCTATTGGGGACATCAATAATGATGGCCTCCCCGATATCTATTTTACTGCCAATCAGGGACCAAACAAACTATACCTCAACAAAGGAGGGCTCAAATTCGAGGATATTTCATCAAAGGCCAACATTGAAGGCACTAACATATGGTCCACAGGAGTTGTTTTTATTGATATTAATAATGATGGCTTTTTAGATATCTATGTATGTAACGCTGGAAACGTAAAAGGAGATAATTTAAAAAATGAGCTTTTCATAAATAACGGTGATCTCACATTTACCGAAAAAGCTGAAGATTACAATCTGGCGGAAAACGGTTTAACCACACATGCCGCTTTTTTTGATTATGATAAGGACGGGGACCTGGATGCTTATATCCTGAACAATAGTTTTATCCCCGTGAATTCACTGAACTATTCCAATAAGAGGCATCTCAGGGCGAAAGACTGGGATGTGGCAAGCATTTTAAAAGGAGGCGGTGATAAGCTGCTGAGAAATGAGGGCGGTAAATTTGTTGATGTCAGTGAAGAAGCCGGGATCTTTGGAAGTTTAATAGGCTTTGGTCTGGGGGTGACCGTTGGAGACATTAACAATGACGGCTATCCCGATATTTATGTTTCCAATGATTTCTATGAACGCGATTACCTGTACATTAATAATCAGGACGGAACATTTACAGAGTCTGTTGAAAATTGGACATCCCATACAAGCCAGTCTTCAATGGGCGCAGATATGGCAGATATCAACAATGATGGTAAACTCGACGTGTTTGTTACCGATATGCTGCCGGAGCACAATAAAAGGCTTAAAGAGACTACACAGTTTGAGACTTATGACATTTACAGGAGAAAGCTCGGTCTGGACTTTGATCATCAATTCATGCAAAACACTTTGCAGCTAAATATTGATCATGATCGTTTTGCCGAGATAGCCAACTTTAGTGGAGTTGCAAAAACCGATTGGAGCTGGGGCGCGCTGTTATTCGATATGGATAATGACGGCTTTAAAGATATCTATGTATGCAATGGCATCTATCATGACCTTACAAACCAGGATTTTATGAACTTCTTTGCCAATGACATCATTCAGAATATGGTGTTAACGGGAAAAAAAGAAGAGGTGTCTAATATTATTAATAAAATGCCCAGTACGCCTATTACCAATTACGCCTTTAAAAATTCGGGTGATTTGCGTTTTAACAATATGAGTGCAGCATGGGGCTTTGATAAACCAACATTTTCTAACGGTGCGGCTTACGGGGACCTGGATAATGACGGGGACCTGGATTTGGTCATCAGTAATGTTAATCAGGAAGCACTGGTGTACAGGAACAATGCCGATACGGAGACCTTAAACCATCATATTAAAGTAAAATTAAAAGGAACGTCAAACAATCTTTTCGGTGTGGGCAGCACCATAAAAATGTTTTCCGGCGATGAAATCATAATACAGGAAGTCATCCCTTCCAGAGGCTTTCAGTCTTCTATAGACTACGTTCAAACCATTGGTATAGGTCAGAGGACCATTGATTCCATGGAAGTGATCTGGCCGGATGATACCACGCAAAAGATCTTTAATTTGGAGCCTGATCAGGTTTATGTTGTGGATCAGAAGGATGCGGTAAAACAAGAGCGAGGTATATTAAAAGCATCCGGGACCTTCATTTCTGAAGTTCAGGAGCACACATTTAAATCCCATCAGGAAAACAATCATGTGGATTTCAACTATGAGGGCTTAATATACCAGATGCTTTCAAAAGAAGGGCCCACCATTGCTGTAGGCGATGTCAACAATGACGGTCTGGATGATGTTTTTACAGGGGGAGCCAAAGGCCAGGAAGGGAACCTATACCTGCAGACAGCATCAGGAGATTTTGATCAAATAGAAACCCCCGGGTTTAAAAAATATAAGAACCTTGAAGATACGGCCTCTGTGTTTTTGGATGTTGATAACGACGGGGATGTGGATTTAATGATCGGTTCGGGAGGGAACCAGCCGGAGGATGATAAAAATTATAAAACCCGTTTGTTCCTGAATGATGGTAAGGGCCGCTTTACTGAAAGTGAAAATAAAATTACCTCCACGTTTCACAATACCTCTGTGATCTTGCCCTGCGATTTTGATGCCGATGGCGACCTGGATGTTTTTATAGGCAGCCGAAGTGTTCCTGCCATTTATGGTGTTAATGCTAAACACCTGTTACTGGAAAATAACGGCCAGGGCGTGTTTAAGGATGTTACCCAAAGGAAAGCTTATGCTTTTAATACTTTAGGAATGGTTACCGATGCTACCTGGGAAGATATTGACGGCGATGGCAAAAAAGACCTTGTTTTGGTTGAGGACTGGGGAAGCTTAAAAGTGTTCAGGAATAACGGTAAGCAACTGGCTTTGTATCCAACCACATTGAACGACCTCAAAGGTTGGTGGAATACCATAGAGACGGCAGATGTGAATAAGGATGGTTTACCGGATTTTATAATGGGTAACAGGGGCTCGAACATCCCCTATAAACCTTCAGGAGAAGTACCCATCAAGATGTATATAAATGATTTTGATAATAACGGTACCATAGAACAAATACTTACGGAAACCGTAAACGGAACCGATGTGCCTATCATTACCAAACATGAATTAACAGCGCAGATCGTATCATTAAAAAAGAAGAACCTTAAGTTTTCGGAGTATGCCACCAAATCCATTAACGACCTTTTTTCAGAAGACATTATTTCTCAGTCTATCCTCAGGGAAGTAAACACCTCAGAAAGTGTAGTGGCTTTAAGCAGTCAAGATGGAAGTTATAAGGTGGAGCCCTTGCCTCTACAGGTGCAATTTTCATGTATAAATTCGGTGCAGGTACTTGATGTTAATAAAGACGGGCATTTGGATATTTTGCTTGGAGGAAATAACCACGCTTTAAAACCACAGTACGCCCGATTGGATTCTAATTATGGAGGGCTGTTATTAGGAAATGGCCAGGGCAATTTTACCTGGGTAAACTATAAGGAATCCGGCTTTTTTGTTGAGGGTGAAGTGAAGCATATAGCCGCCTTAAAAACAAAAGAAGGGATGCGCCTCATAGTAGGGATCAATAATCAGCAACCAAAACTATTTAAAGTCAATAATGAATAGGTTTTTACTTTTTTTAGTAGGTGTATTACTGCTTTTTGGTTGTAAAAAAGACGATCAGAAACTTTTTGCCATGGCATCACCCGAGGCTACCGGGGTTCATTTTAACAATGTCTTAAAAGACACTTTAGGTCAGAATATATTGGATTACCTGTACTACTATAATGGCGGAGGCGTTGCTATTGGTGACATTAATAATGACAGTCTCCCCGACATTTATTTTACCTCCAATCAGAATAAGAACAAGCTTTTTTTAAATAAAGGGCACCTGGAATTCGAAGATATAACTGTAGCTGCAAAAGTACAGGGGGAAAGCGACTGGAACTCCGGGGTCACCATGGCAGATGTCAACGGTGATGGGCTGCTGGATATTTATGTGTGTGCCGTTGTAGGCACCAACGGATTTAACGGTAAAAACGAATTATTCATTAACAACGGCGACCTGACCTTTACGGAACGCGGCGCAGAATTTGGTTTAGACCTGGACAATTATAGCTCTTCCGCGGCATTTTTTGATTATGACCTGGATGGCGATTTAGACATGTACCTGTTAAATCATGCCATACATAATGAGGATTCTTTTGGAAAGGCCGCTATAAGGCATAACAGAACCTATGAAAGCGGTGATAAATTGTTTAGAAACGACGATAATAAATTTGTGGATGTCAGTGAAGCAGCCGGTATCTTCGGAGGAGCAAACGGTTATGGTTTGGGGCTGGCTATTTCGGATTTCAACCAGGATGGCTTTCCCGATATATACGTGAGCAACGATTTTCATGAAGACGATTATTATTATTTGAATAATGGCGACGGCACATTTACCGAAGATCTAAAGAACCATTTTGGACATACCAGTAAATTTTCCATGGGTAATGATGCGGCCGATATTAATAATGACGGCTTTACAGACCTGGTCACCCTGGATATGCTACCCGAAGATGAAAGCATTTTAAAAGCTTCGGCCGGTGACGACAACATTCAAATTCAAAATCTCAGAACGGGGCAATTCGGATACCATTACCAATATGCGAGAAATATGCTGCAAATTAATCAGGGAGCCAATAGCTTTACGGAAACGGCTTTGTTGAGTAATCTGGCCGCTACCGACTGGAGTTGGGGCGCACTTATTTCAGATTATGATCAGGACGGCCTTCAGGATGTTTTTATTGCCAATGGCGTTCCAAAACGTCCAAATGATCTTGACTACATTAGGTATATTTCAAATGATCAGGTGAAAAAGAAAATTGAGACCACCAATTTAATTGATAAAGAAGCACTTGATTATATGCCCGATGGGAAACTAAAGAACAACTTTTATTCAGGAAGTCCGGCGTTGAAGTTTTCAAATGAAACCGATATTTGGGTGGATCAAAAGGCATCCTATTCCACAGGATGTGCCTATGGTGATTTGGATAATGACGGCGATCTGGACCTCATAACCAATAATATCAACGAACCGGCCGGCTTGTATATAAACAAGGCTTCGGAGAAAACAAACTCCCTTAAGATCAGATTCAATTATAACAAGGGGAATGCATTTGGTATTGGCACTAAAGTATTTTTATATCACAATGACCGGATTCAGTTTAAAGAACTCTTCACGCAACGGGGATTTCAATCCTCATCCCAGCCTATTTTACATTTTGGATTGGATACGCTGCCGGTTATAGACTCCCTAAAGGTGGTTTGGCCGGATAGAACCTGTAAGACCCTGAAAAATGTAGCATCCAATCAAACACTGGTGATCACACCCGGTGAAGAAGACAGGCCCTATGAGTATCAGGCTTCCAGGTCCGGGGCCGAGGCTGTATTTGTGAAAGTTGAGGATAATTTGGGGATCCACTTTAAGCATTCCGAAAACAACTATATAGATTCTAATCGCCATAAATTAATACCTTATCAGGTATCAGACCGGGGGCCGGCGCTGGCTGTTGGCGATCTCAATAATGACGGTAAAGACGATGTTTACTTTGGAAATGCCAAGCACAAACCTTCGGAAATTTATTTACAAAAAGAGACAGGGTTTGTTAAGTTGGAAGATACTTTAATTGAAAATTTTGCGCTGTATGAAGCCAGTTCTGCCATAGTTGCTGATTTTAACAACGATGCCAAAAATGAACTCTTTGTGGGTTTTGGAGGCGGTGAGTTTTACGGAAAATCAAAGCCCCTTCAAAACAGTTTATACACTTTGGATAATCATGCCTTAAGAGCACTGGAACTGCCGGAAGGGTATGACGATACCGCGGTAATAAGAGCATTCGACTTTGATGCAGATAACGATCTGGACGTTTTTGTCGGCAATGCCACCATATCAAATGATTTCGGAAATATTCCCGAAAGTTATATCCTGGAAAATAATAATGGTGTATTTACAAAAAGATCCCTTGGGCCTTTAGGTATGGTAAGGGATGCCGTATGGACCGACTTTAATAATGATCAGCAACAAGACCTTATCGTGGTTGGCGAATGGATGCAGCCCTTGTTCCTGGAAAATAATAATGGTGCATTCACAGATAATACCCATCAATATCTGGCTTCCGGCTCTAACGGCTTATGGCGAGCTATCTTTCCGTTTGATATAGATGGCGACGGCGATCAGGATTATTTACTGGGCAATTGGGGGACAAATACAAAATTCAAAGCTTCAGAGGCCTTCCCCATGCTTATGTACTATGATGATTTTGATGATAATGGCATGACGGAAACCATTGTGGCCATTGAGAAAAATGGCACCTATTTCACCATAGACGACCTGGATGAACTAAGCTCCCAGTTGATCAGTTTAACCAAAAAGAAGTTTACAGCTTATAAAGATTTTGCAGGAAAGCCTGTTGATATGGTTTTTGACAAGGAGGTTCTGGAAAAAAGCAAAGTTTTTAAAGTGACCCAGTTGGCCTCCGGTATTTTAAAAAACAACGACAGTACCTTTCAGTTTGAACCTTTTGAAAGCCAGTTGCAGGTGTCCCCGATAAATAGCTTTACCGGAGTCAACATAAATGGAACGGAGCACGTATTGTGTGCCGGAAATTATTTTGGCATTAAACCTTATCATGGCAGGTTTGACGGCTTTTTAGGAGCATTGATCTCTCAGGATGATCAGATACAACTCGGACATGTATTAGGGCTGGATTTTTTTAATAAAGCAGTCACCAAACTGGAAACATTTATATATAACAATAACAACTATTTAATAGCGGTAATTCACAATGATGACGTTCAGATCTATAAAATTAAGTAAGCTCGTAATGGCCGTTTTAACAGGCCTTGTATTACAGAGCTGCAAAACTGAGAAGGAACCTATAGCCATTTCGGCAACGGACTTTTACAATGCCGTTGAACAGGTAACGCAAATTATGGTTCATGATATTTTCTCACCCCCGGTAGCCAGCAGGATTTATGTATATCCTAACATTGCTGCCTATGAGATCATCTCTCAAAATAGTGATACCTATAAACCATTGGCAGGTCAACTGAGGGATTTAGAGGCGATTCCTCATGCCGAAAGTGAGGCTGTAAACCTTAAAGTAGCGGCTCTGGTGGCGCATATGGAATTAAGTAAGGCCCTGGTGTTCTCAGAAGAAAAAATGGAACATTTCAGAGATAGCCTTTACGGTATTTGGAAACAAAAGAACGAAGCTGAGTTTGAAGTGTCTGAAGCTTATGGCATGACTGTGGCCAAACATTTAAAACCATGGATCAATAAAGATAACTATGCTCAGACCAGGACGATGCATAAGTATAACGTAGATACGGATGATCCTTCAAGATGGCAGCCAACACCACCGGCCTATATGGATGGCATAGAACCGCATTGGAATAAGATCAGAACCCTGGTTCTGGATTCTGCGGCGCAATTTAAACCCGCCCCGCCTCCGGATTTCTCCCTGGATAAGGGAAGCCAGTTTCATGAGGAACTGATGGAAGTGTATAATGTGAGTCAGGAGATCACGGAAAAAGGAGATACCTCGGAAGAAATAGAAATTGCACAGTTTTGGGATTGTAACCCCTATGTTTCGGTAACCAGAGGGCATTTTATGTTTGCCACAAAAAAGATCACACCCGGGGCACACTGGATCGGGATCACAAAAATTTGCTGTGCTCAGAATAATTATGATTTCGAAGAAGCGGTGTATGCTTTTACCAAAACATCGATAGGGATTTTTGAAGCGTTTATAAGCTGTTGGGATGAAAAGTATCGAAGTAATTTAATAAGGCCGGAGACCTTAATTAATCAGCATATTGATGAAAAATGGCAACCTATTCTGCAAACACCGCCTTTCCCTGAATATACCAGCGGACACTCCGTGGTTTCAGGATCGGCATCAACGGTCTTAACCTCCATTTTTGGCGAAGATCATGCGTTTGAAGATACTACGGAGATTCCTTACGGGCTTCCCATACGTGCTTTCAGATCCTTTGAACACGCTGCCAATGAAGCGGCCATTAGCAGGCTTTACGGGGGCATACATTACAGGGCGGCTATTGATGTGGGTGTGAATCAGGGTAGACGTGTGGGACGTTTGGTGGTGAGCCACCTTAAAATGAAGTAAATAAGAGTGAATAGAAAAAAAATAACATTATGGGCGGTCCTGGTGTTGGCGGTGACCCTTGTGCTGTGGTATTTATTTGTAAAGCCTTATGATTACAAGATCACCTTTACATCACAGCAATCTCCGGGAACCATTTATAGTTCCCTGATAGCCTGGAACCATTGGGAACCAAAATCAAAGAAAGCTGTTTCTGTAATATCAAAGAAGCCTTTTAATAGTATAGTTCAGGAGTTCAAGGTGGCTGATTCCGTTTTTAAGATTGAGTGGCTGCTAACCAGGACATCGGACTCCGTTACCAAAGTGGAAGCACTGTTGTCGGATACCGAACACAGATTGGCACAACGGCTAACAATGCCTTTCAAAAAAACAGATTTTGCCAGGCGCGCTTTGTTAACAGTAAATAATATAAGAAAGGGGATACTGGCGCATGAGGAAGATTACAGAGTTTCGGAAGTCACCGAAGCCGTCATCCCGGAAAGCCATGTGGCATACATTGAGCTTAGTTGTAAAACTTATGAGAAGGCTAATATCATGATCAAGCACACTATTGATGTAATGGACTATATAAGAAATAATGATCTGGAATTAATAGGGGATCCGTTTCTTGAGATCGTGCATTGGGATTTGCAGCAGGATCAGATCACATTTCATTTCTGTTTTCCTGTTGAGGAACTTGAGGATTATCCGCAATCCGAGGTGGTTGAAATAAAAACCTTAGCGTCTAAAAAGGCTATTAAAACACGGTTTAACGGAAATTATAAGATCTCAGACCGGGGTTGGTATCATCTGATTGATTATGCGGAAACTCATGGGATCAAGGTGCAAAAATTACCCGTTGAGATCTTTTTGAATGACCCGCATTCGGGGGGTAATGAACTGGAATGGGAGGCTCAGGTATTTTTACCCCTGGAGCAATAAGTAAAATGATATTGGGTAAACACTAAAGAACATGATAGGGGATCATTTAACATATCATCCGGAATATAAAGCCGTAAGCAACGTAGTCATTGCCGAAATAGAAAAGCAGATGTGTAACGGAGCGCGTTTGTGTATTGCCGTAGGCGGGGAATCCGGAAGCGGAAAGACCTCTTTAGCTTACGCCTTGTATGTTGATATTCAACAATACTTTGGGGTTAAAGGCTTTTTATTTCACGGCGATGATTATTTCTTTTATCCACCCAAAGATAATCACAACCGAAGGCTTAAAGATATTTCCATTGTAGGAACCGGTGAGGTGGACCTGGACCTGTTAAGTCGGAATATTTTGGAGTTCAAAAAAAATGAGGCTCCGGTACATAAGCCTTTGGTCAATTATGACGAGAATAAAATTTTAGAGGAAAAAATAAATCCCGGGGACTTTCAATTTTGCCTGGTAGAAGGCACCTATACCATGCTTTTGGAAAACATAGATTACAAAGTTTTTATTGAAACTAATTATAAAGAAACCAAAATGTCCCGGTTAAAAAGAGCCCGGGATATTATTAATGATTTTAATGAAGAGGTTCTGGAAATTGAACACAACATTATTAAAACGCACAGATCGTATGCCGATTTGATATACGGTAAAAATACAATTCAATTCAAATAATCAGGAAACACATGAGAAATTACATTATAATACTCTGGTTTGTGTCACTGTTTTCATGTGGCAAAGCAATGGAACCTTTTAAGGTGAGTTCCCCGGACAGTGATATTCGTCTGGAGTTTAACCTCGATGAGAATGAGGCCCCTTTTTATAAGGTATATCATAAAGATAAATTAGTTATTGATTCCTCGGGCCTGAGTTTCGATTTCAAAAATCAGGCGTCTTTAGGAGCCGGTTTAAACGTTTTAAAAACCGAAACAAGTACCGTTAATGAGACCTGGCAGATGCCCTGGGGAGAGCAAACAGAGGTTGCCAATCATTACAATGAACTCATTGTTTATTTGGAGGAAGCCACCGAAACAAAACGTAAATTCAACATTCATTTCAGAGTGTTTAATGATGGACTAGGGTTCAGGTATGATTTTCCGGAGCAGGAACATTTACAGGAAGTTATCATAACCGATGAAAATACGGAGTTTAACTTAACGGGTGACCATAAGGTTTGGTGGATTCCGGGCGATTGGGATATTTATGAGCACGTGTACAACGAATCAAAGCTGTCTGAAATCGATGCCTTATCCAAACGGGATCACCCGAATTTGTCGGCGACGCACATACCTGAAAATGCTGTAAATACACCGGTGACCATGAAAACCGATGAGGCCCTGTATCTTAGTTTTCATGAGGCCGATCTTACCGATTACTCCGGGATGACCCTTAAGGTTGATAAAGATGGGCTGGGCCTTACCAGTGAATTGGTGGGTTCTGAACGGCTGGGCGGGAAAGTCAGGCTGGCTGCCCCGTTCAAAACACCATGGCGTACCATTCAAATAGCCGAAAGGGCCGGAGATCTGATAGAATCTAAACTTATTTTAAACCTTAATGAACCAAATAAAATAGGCGATGTGAGCTATTTCACCCCAATGAAATACGTTGGGATCTGGTGGGAAATGCACATAGGAAAATCTACCTGGGATTTTGAAGCTACCCAGGATATGACAACGTATACCCAGGGTAAAGCAAGTTCTAAAACACACGGGGCCAATACGAAGAATGCCAAACGTTATATTGACTTTGCTTCGGAGCACGGTATAAAAGGCTTATTGGTTGAAGGGTGGAACACCGGATGGAATCAATGGCTGAGTGGTGACAGAGAAGGTATTTTTGATTTTATGACGTCCTATCCGGATTACAATTTTGAGGAGGTCATAGCATATGCCAAAGCTAAAGGCGTAGAAATCATCATGCATCATGAAACCTCTGCAGCGCCCAGAACCTATGAGAAACAGATGGACGAGGCCTATAATTTTATGAAAAAACATGGGATTAACTCCGTTAAAACCGGGTATGTAGGTAAAATTATTCCGGAAGGGGAGTATCACCACGGACAATATATGGTGAACCATTACCATAAGGTTTTGGAGGAAGCTGCCAAAAAGAAAATAGCCATAAATGCGCATGAACCCATTAAAGCTACCGGGAAGCGAAGAACCTATCCAAATGCCATTGCCCGGGAAGGGTTAAGAGGCCAGGAATTCAATGCATGGGCTTCCGATGGAGGGAACCCGACAAGCCATTTATCAACCGTGGCCTTTACCAGAATGCTGTCCGGCCCTATAGATTTTACGCCGGGGGTGTTCAATATTAAAATGGATGGTTATAAAGAAAATAATCAGATCAATACCACATTGGCCCATCAGTTAGCGTTGTATGTGGTCATTTATAGCCCTATTCAAATGCTTTGTGACCTCCCGGAGCACTATATGGAAAACGGGCAGATACATCCGATGTTCCAATTTCTAAAAGATGTTGGTGTGGATTGGGAACAAACCAAAGTACTGGACGGAGAGGTTGGAGACTTTGTGATTATAGCCCGGGAAGAACGCGAAACGGGAGATTGGTTTGTTGGAGGTATTACCGATGAACATGCCCGTAACCTGCAACTGAACTTTGATTTTTTACCGGAAGGTACGTCCTTCCAGGCTGTCATTTATAAAGACGGACCAGACGCGCATTGGGACGAAAACCCAACGGATTATGCTATTGAAACCATGGACATTACCAGTAAATCAACACTGGATGTGCATTTGGTAGCCGGAGGAGGTTTTGCCATCAGTATTAAAAAGAACTAAAAAAGCGTACGCATGAAAGTAACCAAACCAAGTTTATCCTTTTGGCAAATATTTAATATGAATGTTGGGTTCTTAGGGATTCAATACAGTTTTGGGTTACAACAAACCGCCGTAAACCCTATATTTTCCTTTTTAGGGGCACATCATGACGAGCTTCCCCTTCTTAATCTGGCCGGCCCGGTCACCGGGTTGATCATTCAACCTATTATTGGGGCTGTCTCAGATAAGACCTGGTCACCACGTTGGGGTAGGCGTAAACCGTTCTTTTTAATTGGTGCCCTGCTGGGTAGTTTGTGTTTATTTGCCTTTCCCTTTAGTCCGGCCCTTTGGTTTGCCGTGGGGCTGTTATGGATCCTTGATGTAGGTAATAATATGGCCATGGAGCCATACAGAGCGTTTGTCGGGGATAAGCTGCCTGACAAACAGTTGAGTTTCGGATATCAGATGCAGAGTTTATTTGTAGGCGCCGGTATTGTATTAGCCAATGCCTCTATTTTCATTTTTCAGGATTGGTTTGGTGGTGCCGAGACGGTTACCGAAGCAACAGAAGGCATTCCCACATGGCTCTATTATTCATTCTTTATTGGGGCCATTCTATCTGTTTCAACCATATTGTGGTCTGTCTTAAAAACACCTGAAATCCCACCTTCCGATGAAGAGTTGCAGGAAATTAAAAAACATAAGACCCTGCCTTTTACAGAGCGGGTGTTTGCGCCCATAGTTGAAATTATGCATGCCGTAAAAGACATGCCAAAATTTATGTGGAAGCTGGCGGGGGTATACCTCTTTCAATGGTATGCTCTATTTGTATACTGGCAGTTTATTGCGCCGATGTTTAAGGAAAGTATGAGTTTTAATGCGTCGGAAGCATTGAGCCAGGCAGCCAAAATGAATACTACCTATAATGTGTCCACCATTGTTTTTGCCCTGGCCCTGGTGCCTCTGGCGTTAAAATACGGTGGGAAAAAAGTATATGTCATCAGCCTGTTTCTAACAGCTGTAGCCATGCTTTCCATCCCCTATATTCAGGATCCCTTACTGGTGATCCTGCCTATGGTATTATTTGGTATAGGCTGGGCGGCCATGATGGGAATACCTTATTCCATGGTTTCCAGAATTGTACCTCAGGAACGGCGTGGGGTCTATATGGGTATATTAAATATGATGATCGTTATTCCTATGGGAATTCAAACGCTTACGTTTGGGCCCATTGTGAAAAACCTACTGAATAACAGTGCGGTTAATGCGATCATTTTTAGCGGGGTGTTTTTCCTGATAGCCGGAGTTCTGGCGTTGCGTTTAAAAGAACCTGCATCCGATAACGATAGTGAAAATGTCATGATGCCCGGCGGTGGCGGTCATTAAATAAAATCTAAGATTATGAAGAATTTGGGGGTCAAGTTATCATTGTTTATCAATTATTTTGTGTTTGCCATACTACTGAATAGTGTAGGTATAGTAATTGAAAAATCTATTGCTGTTTATAATGTTACGGAATCTCAAGCATCCGTTTTAGAGGCTTTTAAAGATTTGCCTATTGCAATTATTTCGTTTTTGGTGGCTTCCTTTCTTCCAAGAATCGGGTATAAAAAAGCCATGTTAACTGCGTTAGTTTTGGTTTTTATCGGATGTTTAACCATGGTTTATGGAAATACCTTTACCTATACAAAGGTTCTATTTTTAAGTATTGGGGTGAGTTTTGCACTTATAAAGCTTTCGGTTTACAGTCTTATTGGTATGCTTACGGAAAGCAAAAAAGAACACGCTTCTTTAATGAGTAGTATAGAAGGGTTCTTTATGGTTGGTATTGCATTGGCCTATTTTATTTTTCCGGCGTTTTACTCAGATGACCCGGACTCCTGGTTAAATGTCTATTACTTACTATGTGGCTTAATTGGCATATCATTTTTACTGCTGTTATTTTCAAAAATTCCGGAGGAAAAACAAGAGCAAACTTCAAATGCTTTGGATGATATAAAGCAATCGGCCCGTTTAATAGCAGTCCCTTTAGTATTGGTGTTCATAATTTCGGCTTTTTTATTTGTTATGATAGAACAGGGTGTTATGACATGGCTGCCAACATTCAATAAAAAAATATTTAAGTTTGATTCCGCTCTAAGTGTTCAGATGGCTAGTATTTTAGCCTTATCTCTGGCCTTAGGAAGATTTGTTGCGGGTTATCTGACCAAATATATCAGGTGGGTTCATTTGGTAATATTATGTGTTATTATTTCCGGTGGCATTCTTATGTTAGTACTTCCGCAACTCAGGGTTGATGAAGCAGTTTTAACAGAGATCGTTTCAATTGCCAATGTGCCGGTTTTAGGATTTGTTTTACCGTTGATAGGTCTTTTTATAGCACCAATTTATCCGCTTTTAAATTCTTCGGTTCTGAGTTCTTTGCCTCAAAAATTGCATTCTCCAATGTCCGGATTAATCATTGTTTTTTCGGCACTGGGAGGGACTTTAGGTTCAAGAATTGTTGGCGAGCTTTTTCATAGAATAGGTGGTGCGAATGCGTTTTATTTCCTTTTAATTCCTATGCTATTGCTTATCGTTTTTGTTTTATTGATTGATAGAATGTCTAAAAAAGAAATAATTATTCAATGATGATTTTTAGATTACATATAGAAGAAACACTCCGGGCTCTACTGGCACAGGAGGACACTGACGGCGATAAAAAAATAACCATTGAAGATAAAGGGCCGGGGTCCTTTAGCTTGAGATCGGAACAGGAGCATTACGAGGTAAAAGGCACCTATCACTTATCCAATCTGCTCCAGGAACTGGTCATTGCCAAAAATGAAGGTAAGACGTATACCGATATTTCGGTTGACATGATAGAAGAGCTTCCGGTGGATCGCGTATCCAGAATGATCAGGGAGTATTATTGGCAGGGTTTGACCCGGACCATGGACGCCGCAGGCATTGAACGCCTTATTTCCGATTCGAAGAACGAGTCCCTTACCGCTGAAAAACTTCCTGTTTACATTCCGTTTGAAGATGCCAAGGCTTTACAATATTACAAAGCGCTTGAAGCAACTGTGGCTATAGAGGCCATCCAACTGCCGGAACACATGACACCGGACTATGTGAAGTCCATCAATAAGAAACCGGGCATATTAAGTTTAAAATTAAAAACCGAGGATGGCAAAACAACAGGTGTGCCCTTTGTGGTCCCCGGTGGGCGCTTTAATGAAATGTATGGCTGGGACAGTTATTTTGAATCCATAGGCCTTATTAATGATGGAAAAATAGAACTGGCCCGGGCCATGGCAGATAATTTTCAGTATGAAATAGAGCACTACGGGAAAATATTGAATGCCAACAGGAGCTATTATTTAACTAGAACACAACCACCGTTTTATTCGTCCATGATCAGGGATGTATACGTGGTAACCAAAGATAAAAACTGGCTGACAAGCCATTTAAGAACGGCTATAAAGGAGTACGAAAGTGTCTGGATGGTAGAAGGAAAGCGGCTGACGGATAACGGGCTTAACCGATTTTTAGCCGAAGGTATCGGGATCCCTCCCGAATGTGAGGCCGGGCATTTCGATGCTATCTTGCAGCCATATGCGGAAGCAGCAGGCCTGAGTATTGCAGAATACATCGCCCGTTATGAAGATGGTACTATAATCAACAAGGCTCTTGATACCTATTTTCTGCACGACAGAAGCGTTAGAGAATCGGGTCATGATACCTCGTACCGGATTGACGGGAACTGCGCCGACCTGAATTTGGTGGAACTCAATGCCTTCCTGTATAAATATGAAACCGATTTTCAATACCTTATAAAAGTAGAATTCAATGATTTGTTTGAAGGCTATACAAGTACCTATTGGGAACAAAAGGCAGAGCAACGCCTGGCAGCCACCAATGCGTTATTGTGGAATTCCGAAAAAGGCCTGTATTTTGATTTTAATCATAAAGACCATAAACCATCCGATTTTATAGCGGTAACCACCCTGGTGCCCTTATGGGCAAACATGTGTAGTGACTCCCAGGCCGAACAGTTGGTGGCCTCGGCCATTCCCTTACTGAAGGAAAAAGGCGGACTGGCAGGATCTACTAAAGCGAGCAGGGGAGATATTACAGAACAAAGGCCCGCCAGGCAATGGGATTATCCCAACGGCTGGGCGCCACACCAGATGATGGTTTGGAAAGGGCTTATGGATTATGGCTTCCACGATACAGCCCAGGAGTTGATCTACCGATGGCTTTTTATGATCACAAAAAATGCCGTGGATTACAATGGCACCATTCCTGAAAAATACGATGTGGTGGCAGCCACCCATAAAGTGTTTGCCGAATACGGTAATGTTGGGACGGATTTTGAATACATCACCCAGGAAGGATTCGGATGGATGAATGCCTCGTATCAATACGGTTTGTCGTTGTTGGATGATGACTTTGTGGATAAACTGAACCACCTGGTAACCCCGGAAACCTTATTTTAAAATTGATGCACTCACTAAGGCTCATACTGTCCAATACCAGATACTTTGCCGTGGTATGGGTATTCTGTTCCTTAAATATCATGATAGGGACCTGGGTCTTATACATTCCCCATGTAAAACATAAGTTGCAGCTCAACGATGCGCAGTTGGGCATCGCCTTGTTTTGTCTGGCATTGGGACTCATGTCATTTATGCCGGTCATTCCGTGGATCACAAAACGTTTTGGTTTGGGACGGACGACCATAGTCGGGATTGTCCTGTTCGCGATGGCATTTTTACTGCCGCTGCTGACACCAAGTTACATCATGCTGTGTCTGGCTTTGTACATCGTTGGGGTCTTTTCGGGCGTTACGGATATTGCCATGAATGCTTTGGTGTCTGAACTGGAGCAAAAGGATGGCGTTAGTTTTATGGCTGCGGCCCATGGATTTTTTAGCTCGGGTGGCGTGATCGGGGCCGTTTTGGGGTCTTTGCTCATGGGACTTGTAACCGTGCCGCAGTACCACATGCTCCTGATAGCTTTAGTGGTGATCGTATCCAACCTGTTGCTGTGTAAACACTATATTAAGCAGGAAGAGACTCCGGCGGTTAACAAGAAGGAAAAACGGAGTTTCAAGGCTTTTAAACCACTTATGGCCATGGCATTTATTGCTATGATCGTTATGGGTAGCGAAGGGGCCATTGAACATTGGAGTACCTTATACCTTACGGAGATCGTTCA
Organism: Seonamhaeicola sp.; assembly: GCF_028281565.1. Lineage (GTDB taxonomy): Bacteria > Bacteroidota > Bacteroidia > Flavobacteriales > Flavobacteriaceae > Seonamhaeicola. Next base: position 3,413 of record NZ_JANQJQ010000014.1, on the reverse strand, counting down.
GATAGAGAACAATAGTTTAACAGGTCTGGGGTTTATTATGTTTTCAGCCTGTATGACTACGGGTCGGTTTTTCGGAGATATGATAAGTAATCATTTCGGTTCTATAAAAGTGGTGCTCCTGGGATGTGTCTGTGCTCTGGCCGGCTATATTCTGGTCGCTATCGGAACCTTAATAACCGCGACCCTTGGGTTTGGTATTGTGGGCCTTGGGCTGTCCGTCATTATTCCCGAATTGATCCGAATTGCCGGAAAGACGGAAGGTATTTCGGCTTCGGCAGGGATTTCCTTTGTTTCCGGGGTGGGCTTTATAGGATTTTCATTAGGCCCGGTTATTTTAGGATTTATTTCCGATAATTTCGGTTTGAAGATGAGCTTTATGTTCCTGTTGTTTTCAACGGTGTTAGCCATCATGGTTTCAGCGTTCAGGGCAAGACACCTAAGCTTAACAAAATCGTATTAAGTCTTAATTATGTAGACTCCCTGATGACAAGGTCCGTGTCTATAACAACGGTTTTGTTTAGAGCCGGTTTTCCTGCCCTCTTATTTTCTATTTCTTCAAAAAGGACATTGATTGCGGCTTCTCCCATTATAGAACCATCCTGATTGACGGTGGATAGCTTCGGAGAAATTACCGAAGACATAAACCAATTACTAAACCCGAAAACCGCTATTTCTTCAGGGATTTTAATATCATTGTTTCTAAAGTAATGTATGGCACCTATGGCCAGCATATCATTTACGGTAAAAATGGCATCTACCGAGTTGCCATGTTCTTTAATCATTTTTTCGGCATTGAATATACCGTCCTCAAAATCCCTGTTGTTATCACATATATAAACCAAACTTGGATCTAATGGGATGTCGTTATCTTCCAACGCTTTTTTATAACCCAAATAGCGGTCAATGGAATTTTGAGGGTTCAGACCGGCCCTGAAATGCGCGATCTTTTTGTAGCCTTTCTCTATCAGATAACTAACGGCATTATAGGCCGCTTTCCGGTCATCAATGATCACCTTGGAGCTGTGCACAATTTTAGAGATCTTATCAATTTGTACAAAAGGGACATTATAATCCTGCAGTTTTTTTAAATGCGTATAGGTCCTGGTATGATTGGAAAGTGAAATGATTAGCCCGTCAATACCTTTGCTCAACAGGAGATTGACCTGTTTTTTTTCCAGTTCAAAGTTTTCATCACTTTGCAAAAGAATGACCAGATAATCTTTACTGTCGGCAATTTTTATAATGGCTTCGATCACACTGGAAAAGAAATAGTGTACGATGGTGGGGATGATAACCCCAATGGTTTTGGTATGCTGCTTTCTTAAGCTTATGGCCGCCGTATTAGGGGAGTAATTTAACTTTTCGGTCAATTCCAAAACGCGTTTTCTCGTTTTAGGACTCACATCCTGGTAGCCTTTTAAAGCCTTGGAAACAGTAGCAACCGAAATTCCTAATTCTTTAGCTATCTCTTTTAGTGTTACCGGTCTCATGTAGTAAAATGATTGTAAAATCTTTTATAAAGATAAAAGAAGCTGTTGGATTGTTCCTATTAAAAGTAAGGATTTAGAATATAATACGATAACAATCGAAAAGGTTTTCGGTATTTGAAAGGCCTTTTTTTTAAGGATTGCTACCAACTTTACCCCTTGAATTGTATCTTGTTTCTTATATACGAAGTAGTTATGAGCAATACCATGCATGGCGTTATGTTTAATGCCTATCCGGATAGTATAGGAGAAAAACTGGCGGACACTGTCAGCCTGTTGGAAAGGCCGGAATTTAAAGATGTCTTTTCGTTATTTTATATCCTCCCCACGTTTTTTAACAGTGATCTGGACCGGGGCTTTTCCATCATTGACTACGACCTGAACCGGGATCTGGTTTCCGAAGCCGATCTGGAAGCTTTAAAGCAATTGAACATCCGCTTGAAGTTTGATATTGTATTAAATCATTTATCGGTGGCCTCGCCACAGTTTAAAGATCTGCTCAAAAAAGGCAGCGCTTCCGAATACAAAGACTTCTTTATCAACTGGAATGCTTTTTGGGAGGGCCATGGGGAACCGAATGATGAAGGTGTGATAATTCCAAAGGAGGCTTATCTCAACAAATTATTCATGAGAAAAGCCGGATTGCCCATATTAAAAGTGCCTTTTCCCGATGGTACCCAGCAACCTTATTGGAATACCTTTTATCAGAAAGTGGACTATGAAAATAAAAGCTATTTGGGCCAGATGGATGTCAATGCCAGGTCGTCACTGGTATGGGATTTTTATAAAGAGACCTTACAGAAGTTAAGTGCTTATGGCTGCAAAATACTACGGTTGGATGCCTTTGCCTATTTGCATAAAGAAGTGGGGCAGTCCAATTTTTTTAATATGCCCGGAACTTGGGACTATTTGAAGCGCATTAAAAAACTGGCCGATACCCATGACTTAACGGTCTTGCCAGAAATCCATGCGGAATATGGCTTAAACCTGCATGATGAGGTAGCTGCGGAAGGCTATCAGATCTATGATTTCTTTTTACCGGGATTAATGATCCATACGCTTGAAACCCAAAACAACGGGGCCCTTTTGGCCTGGGCCCGAGAAATTATTGACAAAGGCTATAAGACCGTTAACATGTTAGGCTGCCATGACGGTATTCCTGTTTTGGATTTAAAGGGAAAACAGGTGGGGGATACATATCATAAAGGCTTACTGGAAGATGAAGCCATTGAAGAGGTCATGAATGTCATTATGAAACGGGGCGGGCGCGTCAAAAATATCTATGATGCTTCCGGTAATAAGCTGTCGTATTACCAGGTAAATGCTACGTTTTTCAGTGCTTTAGGCGAAGACGATAAAAAAATGCTTTTGGCCAGGGCTATTCAACTCTTTATGCCGGGGATCCCGCAGGTCTGGTATTTGGACCTTTTTGCGGGCAAAAATGATTATGAAGCTGCCGATAAGGCCGGAAAAGGCGGGCATAAGGAAATAAACAGAACCACGTTAAGCATGGAAGCCGTTGAAAAAGGGCTGGAAACACCTGTAGTGCTGGATCAGCTTAAGCTGCTTAGGTTACGAAATACCTCCAATGCATTTTCCGGAACGGTTCAGATCCATGAAACCCCTGCCCATAAGATCCATATCCAATGGGCACATGACGGAGATGTGGCACAACTGCAGGCAGACCTTACCACCTGTGATTTTTCTATAGATTATAGCGAAAACGGTGTGCATAAGGTGCTATCGTTTTAATGCATTTGTCAAAAGGGTCTACATTTTTTTGTGTATTTTATCTGACTCCTTGTGAAAAAATGTATATTTACCCTATCTCTCTTCTATAATTATTATTAGCACTCAAATTTTTTAATGGATTTTGCCATAGGGACTCTTATGGGAAATTCCGAATAACGGATAACTAATTATTAT
>NZ_JANQJQ010000004.1 GCF_028281565.1 Seonamhaeicola sp. | reverse complement strand
ATAATAATTAGTTATCCGTTATTCGGCTCCTAATCAGTATCTAAATGGTTATTAAATTCCGGGGGTTTTTTGAGATCAGGAGTTCTGTCTTTTTTCTTTCATTGACGTGTGTATAGATCTGGGTCACCATGATGGAGCTATGCCCTAATAAATGTTGAATATAGCGTATGTCGGCACCGCCTTCCAGCAGTAAGGTTGCAAAGGAATGCCGGAACACATGCGGTGTGATATTACGCTGGATCCGGGCTGCTTTAGATAGTTTTTTGACTAACAAGCGCACGGATTGTTCCGATAATGGATTCCCAAACCGATTAATGAACAGATGGGATTGTTTTTTAATGGAAGGCCTGAAATGTTTATAATTTGCTTTCAATGCGGCTTGCGTGGCGGTGTTGGTAATGGGAATGGTCCGTTCTTTATTGCCTTTGCCCTGTATTTTGATCAAAGAAAAATCAGGGGTGATATTGGAGCGTTTCAAGGAACACAATTCAGAGACCCGGATGCCCGAAGCCAATAAAAGTTCTATGACAGCGATATTCCGTATGACCTCTTTATAAGTATAGGATTTGAGATCGGAAATGGCATTTTTGGATTGATACAGGGTTTTTAAGATCTGTTCAATTTCCGGGACCGACAAAGTTTTTGGCAATATCAGATCATCTTTGATTTTAATCCGGACCTTTCTGAAAGGGTTGTGCTCAATGAGCTCTTCAAATTCCAGATAGGAGAAAAAGGCTTTTAAAGTGGCTATTTTGCGCTTTATGGTCTTCCTGGAGAAATGAGATAAATGCAGGAAATAGGCTTTGAGTTCTGTTTTTCCAATGGCTTTAGTGTTTTTGGAGCCAATAAAATGGGCAAACTGTTTTAGATCGGTTTCATAGGCTTTAATGGTTTTATTACTTAATTTCTTTTCTATCCGGCAATGGAATATAAAAGCCGTCATGTGTGTTTTCATCTTTAGGGAGATTTAATGATTAGTGTATTCAAAGCAGCCCAAAGTAGGTTTTATTTATTAGATGCTTTAAAACTTTTTAGGCGTTGAAGGAATTAATGGAGCCTGCATTATAAAACACTTGAAAGAGATGCGGAAGGGAAAGTTTAAAAATATCCTGGACTGTATGCCTATGTACTTAGTGTAAGATATAAACTTAAAAGACACTCATTACGAACAAGGTTGGTTGAAAAAATAATATTCCATATTCGAATACAGAATATTTGGTTGTAATTAGTTGATTTTTAATAAATAATGTTGTAGTATTGCATATTCGAATATGGAATATTGTGTATTATGAGGCCAAAACAACGGGTTATGAGTCCACAAGATATTGTGGTGCTACTTAAAATAACAACCTACGGTAATGCCTCCTGGTTTCAGGAGCAACTGGCAGAAGCTCTACACATAAGCCAGTCAGAAATAAGTAAATCGTTGGTACGTTCAAAATTTGCCGGTTTAATAGATACTTCAGGCAAAAAAGTATTTAAAATGGCCTTGCTGGAGTTTTTACAATATGGCATTAGGTATGTGTTCCCGGAACAACCGGGCGCCCTCGTTAGAGGGATTCCAACAGCGCATTCGGCTTTGCCATTATCAGATATTATTGTAAGCGAAGAGCATTATGTGTGGCCTTCGGGCAAAGGTAAAATGAGGGGTCAGGCTATAACGCCTTTATACCCATCGGTTGTAGATGCCGTTCAAAACGATGAATCATTGCATGAACTATTAGCACTGGTAGATGCTTTAAGAGTAGGAAGAGCCAGAGAAAAAGAAATTGCTATTAAAGAATTAAAAGATAGAATCTTAAGAGAAGACTCAAAGTCAGATAAAGAGTGGCGGTGGCTTCTTTAAATAAGTAAATGAAAAATAGAATTATAAATCTGGCAGCCATTACAGAAGTGGCAGATGCACTAAAAGAACTTAAAGATAAAATGGTGTTTGTAGGTGGTGCGGTGGTAAGCTTATATGTAAACGATTTGCCAGCAGAAGAGGTTAGACAAACCGATGATATTGATGTTACCATAAACCTGGTTAATTATGCTTCCTGGGTACAAATGCAAGAACGTTTAGCTAAGCTTGGGTTTAGCCCAAACCCGGAAGGACATGCTATTTGTAGTTATTTATATAATGGTATTTCAGTCGATATTATGCCATCAGAAGATGGGCCTATGGGTCCGGCAAACAGGTGGTATAAGGTAGGGTTCGATAATTTATGGACCTCAGAAGTAGGAGGACGATCAATTAGCATGCTTTCAGCACCGTGTTTTTTAGCTACAAAGTTTGAAGCTTTTAAAGACAGGGGGAAAGACTATAGAACAAGTCATGATTTTGAAGATATTATCTATGTATTAGACAATAGGACAACCATTGTTGAAGACCTTAAAAAAGAACCTGAAAGCATTCGGCAATTTTTAAAAGAAGAGCTAATTAAAGTAGTTACTAACCCAAGTTATGAAGAAATTATTTCATGTCATATACCACCTTTAATCCGGGAAGAGAGATTACCCGTTTTAAAAGAAACGATTAAACGGATAATAGCATAATATCTATGCCCCTTTAGTGAACTTAATATTAAAGCTTACCTATTATTGATGTCTTCTGATGGTTAGCGAGATGCTGCCTTTATTATTTTGATAGAATTTGAAGGTTTTCTTTTTGTTTAATTTCTTACTGTCATTGGCAAAGAAATAAATTTCATCATCCGAGGTGGATTGCCATAATTTGTTTGTTCCTATCGGAAAGTGGTCTGCTTCGTTTTTTCCAATGGTTCCGCAGAGCTTAAAACATTTATGGCCCGGGACTCTTTTGTCTTTATCTCTTAGAAAAAAATTACAGAACCCGTTGGCATTGGTTTTTATGAACCAATCCGTCCATGTATCACGGGCATCGACTTCAAATTCGTAGAGTTCTCCTGGTTTGACTTTAAGGTAATTATTGGAATAGGGTTGGGAGGCAATCACCTCAAAACAGGTGGATTGATTACTATCTAAACGGTGCTCCATTTTTTTAAAAGTTGATGATATTATCAGATAAATGGCGCATATTTGATATTCGATCTACAGTACGCTCTACAAAGGTTTTTGGAAAGTCCAGATTTTTGATGATACTTGATGTTCTCGTGAGTCGGTCCTTGCTGGGTAACAGGTCAATGGTTGGGCTATTTATCAAAGGTTCAATTAGAGTCCTTATTTTTCCGTCTTCGTTGATATTATGGATCGTGGTATCTAATTTGTCCTTAATACTTTCTGCTTCTTTTTTGATTAGATCGGTTTGCTTTCCCTGAGACGCATCTTCTTTGAGGTAATAATTAAGCATATCCAATCTAATGGAAGTCACATTCATAACTAATTGATGCTTTTGTTCGGGGGATAACCTAATGGTTTTAAGGGCTTTTTCCAAATTGGTTTCGCTGGAGGTTAGTATATGCCATGGAAAATTAACTGCTTCGTTTACATTGAAGGTTTCCCGGTCTAATTTAAACAGGTTTTCAGTGGTTTCATAGGCCTCGCGGATATTGTTTGAGGTAAAAAGCGTGTTGAAAAAAAACTGAGAAACAATGTTAGCTAAATGGGCCTGGACCTTCTCATCGCTGACGATGACAAGCTTGATATTCTTATCAATCAATTTTTTTCCTATGGATAACGAGTTACAGCTACCTAAATAGACCAACTGCAAGGCCTCTCTGATCCTGTTATTGTCAAATAAATTCACAAAATTATCCGCAGGGATCTGCGCGTCAGATAAAGCAATATAGTTATCATCAGAATGGCCACTGTAATAAAATAACCATGGCAACACTTTATTATCCATAAAACGACTAATTATAGATCTTTTGGTAGCATATTCATCCGTGCGCAGAATAATTTGCCCCTCATTTTCGTAGTTCTCCAGAATCGCTTTGATATTACTGATGTCTTGCCTTATAAAGCTTCCTATATCGGAATCCTGGGATAAACCAGCCACATATACTAAACGTTTGTTACTCATAATTTACTTGTATTGTTTGTTTAAAAAACCCTGAAGCATAAGGCGATTGTGCCACTTGTATGCATATTTCCCGAAACTGTTCCGCTGATAAGGCATCGTGCTCTGCCATATCGATAAGATCAATGTCTCCGTATAATTCGATGAGATCGGGGTCCTGTTCCATGACCTGGACTATTTCCTGGAAAACCATTTCCCCTTTGAGTTCATCAAAGTCTGTCTGGGAAGCATCGGTAGATTTTCTAAATACCACCAATTTCAGGAATTTTAAGATGCCAAAGGAAACTCTTGCCTTCCGGGCTTTTTCGAGTTTACTCAGGTCGGGGACTGGAATATCCAAAGCATCTTTGGCTTGTAAGATGCCATTGCCATAATATGTTTCCCAGCCTACGATGTTCTTCTTTTTAGCAGATTCAAACAATGCATAACGAACGGCCTCTACCTGCTTCCAGGTGCCGTAATAGCCTTTATCAATTAATTCCTGTTTGTTTTTAGTTATCCATAAGGCTGCTGCGGCTGCCACCTGTGGCGTAGCGGAAGAGGTGCCTCCGCCATTTTTTAGGATTACAGGTTTTTTCTTTTCTTTATCACTAAATGTGGCCCACGGAACATTGGGTGTGTATGCGGCAATAGCGGTTCGCATAGCAGATTTGGGATTAAAATTCCCCTGCATATATTCCCCGCCGGCTGTTTTTGATACGCCGAACTGCGGATTGGCCTTGGCTACATAAGGATAGTTATTGTAACATACCCCCGCAGCTGCAATGACTCTGTCAAACCTGGCAGGATACAGCACTTTCTTAGGCGCCATTTTGGCAATGCCTTTCACCCAGCTATTCCCGGCAGCCGTAACAATGGTAATGCCTGCTTCATAAGCTTTATTGATTATCTTGGCCCAGGCTCTTGTTGGGAGTCCGGCCATAGACATGGTGACAACCTCGCAACCTTCGGTGATGGCCCGTTCAATGGCATGAACAAAAGGCATGGTGTTGCCAAGGATTGCTGTAAGGGCAACAGTGTCAGAGATCCGAATGGGGTAAATAGTAGCAAACGGAATAGCCCCTAATTTAGTAGAGCCATTGCCATAAGCGTACGCTTTAGGGACTTCCGGTCCGGCTAAAAGGCCGATGGTCGCCATGCCATGATTTTCCTGTTCAATCCACCGGGGCGTAGGCCGGTCATAAGCCGGTTGTCCAACTTCGCCTTTTACAAAACTGATCCCTTTTTCTACTTTTTCAGGAACGGCCGGATGGGTAGGGTCGTAGCCTGTGTCAATATGTGCAATTTTGATATTCAATGCCTCTTCAGACAGGGTTTTTATCAAATGATCCCTGGCTGAAGCTAACTGAGAATGCCGGTCGTCTAAATGCCAGGTAAATTCGTCTTGGCTTCCTGCCGGAGGTTTGGGCCAGGTCTTTAAATAGTTGTTGTCTTCTGTGCCTGCCCTGCTTCCTTTGCTAAGGTCTTCATCAATAGGAATTAGATCCGGCTCAATGTATGATGAAATGCCTTTTGATTTTAGTTCTTCGTAGAGTTCGTAAGCCTTGTCCCAGGGGTGCGCTATGGATTTCGTCAATTTGGGATCCGAAACGTGAAATGTAGAATCACTCTTACTTAGTTTTACCAAAGGGTTGTCATCTCTTATGGCCAGGAAATCTTCGTCCGAGGTGTCCAGGATGTCCACAAGCAAACCGTTATCCATCAGGCCTTTGTTTATGGCTGAGTTGTTGCCAAATACCAGATCCGAATAGAGCGCTCCTATGGTCTCGGGGTATTCCTGCCCGGATTTAAGAAAGGGTTTGCTGGTCTCAAAGAACTGGGTAGGGTCTCCCAAATGTTCAAAATTGGGGGTTATATTTTCAAGGGCTTTTGATTGCCCCGCAACCAGTTTGACCAGGTCCTGATAATTTTTGATGTCGTTACTTTTAGACCCCAGGGTGGTGATCAGTAATCTGGTAAAAAAGCTTATATAAGTACCGGCCAAAGCCTCTTCTCTGTCCTGACAGGCTGACAACCCCGAAACAAAACACTTGATATCTTTGTCAGGGACCAGCGGCTCTTTCATGATGGGTTCATATAGCGCCTTATGATCTTCAAAAATGGTGTTCGCCGTATCACTCTTAACAGATTTTACCATTCTGGAATAGTCCAGGGAATATTCGTCTAACGTCGCATCATACATAGCTTTGAAGGCCGTTCCGCTATGACAGGAATCCATGATAACCAGGACATTGACCCCGACGCTAAACTTTTTCCAAAGATGGCGAAATTCATCATCAATGATCATCCGGTCATATAAGCACCAGGTTTGATCTTCGCCTCGGGCTTCATCGCCATTCATATCCAGGACTCTGGAGCCATGCCCCGAGTAGAAAATAATGACCAGATCATTTTTCACGGCCAGTTTGCTGTATTGAATGATCTCATGTTTTACATTGGCTACGGTAGCCTGTTCATTAAGGAGTAAGGTGCTTTGATCATAGTTGAAGACCTCTGCAAAACCGTGCATATACCTGGCGTCATTAGTACAGGAAGGAAGCGGGATCAGGCGGTTTTTGTAATGATTGGTGTCGGTATAGGTGACCCCTATATTAAGTGCGTAAATGTTCATAGTGTTATAGCATTATGATGGTAATAGTGTCATCATACTAAAATAAATGGCCATCAACCCCTACCGGAGGGATTAGTATATGGTTATAATGACATAGTATTAAATAAAAATTTATTTAGATACTTAGGGTGAGAATTCTTTCAAGTTACAAAAAATATTGACGCGGTAGTAAAGAAAAATCTGTTAAAATGGTAAGATTGAGAAATTAGATACCTGCGGGAAACAAGGTTTTAGCTTTTTTCAGTAGCTTTAGTGTAGATACCGATAAAATTCTCAGGTGTTTTAAAGCTGCTCGAGGTGGCCTTTATTTTTTAGATACTTAAAAGTTTTTAGCTGGTGAAACTGGTACTCATCAAGTTGATTCCCGCATTTAAAGTACTGAGATTTTAAGGAGGTGCAAAGATTTTTTATGTTTTGAGCGCTAAGTTGTAACCTATCTGCCAAAAATACATATCTACCAATTTCATTACTGGATATTGGTTATATTTATGTTTTAATATTTCAAGCTCTTTGGTATTTTCTACAAAATCAAATAGCCTATTCAAACTTTTGGATTTCAGTGTCTTAAAAGATTGTTTCTCACTTTTAACTCCATCAATGAACAATCTATCGAATGCCGGTAGACAACCAAGTGTGCCTAAAACTATTTTGCTAATTAAGGTGTCTGTTGGACTTATATCGTGCTCATTTTTATAGTATTCAGATAACTGATTTATTAGTTCTAAAATATCAGCTAGATTATCTCTAATCACATCTTTTCCATTGAAACAACTTAGATAATCAAATGATTTTATGATTTTAACAGCATCGATGTGTACCAAATAATCTTTTTGAAGTAGATTACTTGAGCCTCTATACATCCCCCAACTAGCCAAATAAAAACCTAGATGAAGTGCTAGGTTGTTACTGTTGGTTAATTTACCAAAAGCATCATAACAATGGCACCAGGAATTATATCTTTGATAAGGTTCATTATTCTTTTTGATAAATTCTTTAATTATGCTTTCCATTTAAGAGCGATATTTTATTTTTCTATTGTCAATAGTTCTTTTATAATATCATTTTTAAACTTACTCATAATTCTTTTATGATATTTGTCCTCTTCTATCTCAATACCAAAAATTAATCTAAAACGTTCTTCTTTGGATACCCGCAAGCCATTAAATGTTTTATCCAATAATATGTTTAAATAGTTCTCAGTGTACTTATATCTTAAATCAATTAAATCTTGAAGTTCCTTTTCTGAATGCCCCTTATAAATTAAAGAAAGATTTAATGCTCTTATAGTATTTGTAGCTTTTCTGTCAAAGGTATTCACTGTCTTTAGAATAATTTTATTAGTACTTAAATTTATTGGTAAGTAGCTAAAGTTATAGCTCGAAGATATTTTTTTATCCACATATGGATGTAAATGGTCATTTAAATTAAATGGAGTAGCTGATTTAATGGTGTTGCATGTAGCACATGACGGAATTAGATTGTAAAACGATAAAGCTAACAAGGGGTAATCTGTCTTAGCAAACCAATGATCAAACTGGGGTACCATACCTTTACCTCCAGACGAATTCTTGAAAACAAAAATATATTCCCGATTACAATAGGTACAGGTATGCTGATTTAAAAGTTTGGCTAACCAATAATTCTTTTTCCGATTTATAAACCATCTTTCGTATCCTGATTCTACAATCAATTCTTTACAGAACTTATCAAAATCAGCAACGTTCTTCCCTGAAATTGAACCATATTGACGTCTTAGATATTGGTTGATATTAAATAGCCTGCTGGGTTTTGAGCAAATTAAGTCTGAAATAATTTCATCAGAGAATAAGTCTCTAAATTCTTGATCTAATCCTTTTCTTTTATTTCCTTTTTTACAATGATTACAATTCGTTTCATTGCAAGTGTGCCCCGTTGGATTCGTTACTGTTCTTCTTCCTTTGAGCTTTATGTTTAACCAACATATGGCTTCTTTACTATATAAGTTTAATGCGAGTGCTTGTTCACCAAGGTAATTCATATTAATCAAAGTTAACGTCTAAGCCTGACTTTCTTGCAATATCTTCAATTTGTTTTCGAGCCATTTTCTTGTCCAATTCAACAGGAAATGCACGATTATACATTTCTTCCAACTTAAATTTTAAAAGTGGTTCGTCAACAATTTCAATAACAGATTTTAAATATTTACTTTCCCTAATGGTAAATTTATCCTTTATTTCCTCTAATTCTTTTTCTTTTTCATTTATTAAATCCTTTATTTTGAGGTTTTTATGGATTTTCAAATCCTGTATTTCATTTCTTAAAATATTGAAGTTGAAATTATCTATTACTTCTTGAATCTTATTCTTTGCGAAATTTCCCATCAATCCATTTTTAAGAAAAAAAGAATCTGATAATAAGTCAGTTACGTTAGCGGCAAATGATTTTTTATCTGTAATATCTTTAGCGCTATTCAATACATTGGGAAACTGTTCCTGCCTTCTTTCCAAATAAACTATATTTGTTTTGGGTATATCACTTAGGCTTAGTGCATCGTGGGTAGAAAAAACTATCTGAACTTTTGAACCAAAACTTCCAAAAAAATGACTACAAAAATCAGTTATTGATTCTATAAAAGATACTTTCCAAGAGGGATGATAACCTAGATCGGGTTCATCTAAAAAAAGTAAATAGTAATCTTTTTCTTCCATAATTGGGGTAATCAAAATATTCATTCTAAAAAAGTCATATAATCTGCTATACAAATTCAACATGGCCGTTTCTCCTGAACTTAACCTTCTAGTAGAATATTCGGTAGACACAAAAGATTGAATATTACTTAAATCCTGAAAGACAAAACCATCTTTTGATGTTTTATTTTCTAGGTAATAACGTGGTAGTGAGATTAATAATTTTTCATTAAGGTTTAGTAGGATACTTAAAGTCTCTTCCGTAAAAAACAATGATTTATTCTTACCCCAATCCAATAAATTAAACTCCAAGTTATATTCTAGTCGATCAATGTAATTATACAAGAAGCCCAAAATTTCTAGTACTTCTTTAGAAGGTAATGGGTGTTCTAAACCTTTAGAATATTTATAATTATTAAGCCAGTACTTCAATTTCTCGAAAGGAGGTAATTTGCCCCTTTGAACTTTTAAGGCTCTTTCTTTATTTTTAAAATGTCCATTTAAAAGGTATTTATTTGAATGTTCCATTAAACGTATAAGCAAACAAAGCAAATCCATTAAAATAAGATTTTTCATTTGCTTTTTGTTTAATTCATACTGTTCACTATCTGAGGAAAATTCGCGATTAAAATCTCTATATTCTTTTCTTATATCAGAGTATAAATAGTTAAGAAAAGATCTAAACTCCATAGGTGTATTTTCAAACTGAATCTTTTCTCGATCTATATCTATCTTATGTCTTATAAATACAACTCGGTAATAATCATCAGTTAAAACCCCAAATTTTGAAGCTATAATGTCAATGAAATCGGATTGTTGAAACTTTATAAATCTTTTATAATCAGAGCGTTTCAATCTATCGGAAACGATAACATTGGAATTCCCATCAAAAGTACTATGTAAATTATCCAAATCCCTTTCCATATATTTGTCAGCGCTAATATCGATACCATAAGCGCCTAACTTATAATCTAGAAACGGAGAATAGTATATGGTATCAAGAGCAAAACTCAACTGTTGCTGTTCTGGAGAATCCATACCAAAGACATTAATCGGTATATTTAAAGCATAGTCTTTTAAAAATATTTTTTTCTTTTCTTCCCAAATTGAAAAACCCTGTCTGTATACGCCATTAAAATATTCTATTATCTGATAGATTATAGATGTCTTACCTGAACCATTCTCTCCAACTATGGCAGATACATTTACAATAGTCTCATTTTGATCAAATAAATTCTCTATAAAAACTGAATTATCCGTAGCATTAATTTTACATATTCCTTCATTAACTATAACGTCATAATGCTTATAACCGCCAAAGTTTACAGTATAACCTCCAGATTCTCTATCTTGGTCTTCAATAAAAACAGCAGCTAATCTCATTTAGTATCTTTTTTTGATAGTCTCTTACTAACTATTTTACTGCTAAAGAAAACCTTATCCAGCTTTTTGGTTAGGTGGTCTTCATCATCAAACCTAATAACTTCGAAAGATTCCTCCTTTAAGTAAATTCTAAGAGCTTTAGGCAATTTAGTATCAGTTATCACTAGTCCCTTTCCTTTTGGATTTTCCCTTCTCATCCTTCTTAAAAGTTTACCTATGTTTTGCCCTTCTATGTTATGAATAATAAAATAAGAGGTGTTATTATAGGTTATTTCTCCTGTATATGGAAGCACTTTGGATAGTTCACTTTCACCATGTGCTAGCAAGCCATTCTTTTTGATATAATCCTCAGTTAAATGAATTTGATGAATCCATCTTATTAAAATTTCAAAATAGTCGTAATCATACTCTATAATCTTGAATAGCTGCTCCACAGCTAACAAAAAAAGAAAGAGTACGATAATACCAATAATCAAAATGATGGTTATGGTTGGATGATTTAAAGGTGTAAGTAATAAGAAATAAACTAGAGTAAACCCTATATAAAGATTGAATGATTCGAAAATATTTGTCCTTTTAATCTCAAATACAGCCTCATGTAAATCACTCTTTGCATTGCTTCGAGCAACCTCTAAAGCAATATGAAAATTTCTTCCCGGTTCAGGTATCTTGTGATTCCCTTTTTCTATTTTAAGAATCCCCAAAACCTTGAACAATAATCGAAATCCATCTTTTTCAAGCACAGAGCCTTTTTTTGAACTAAATAGTTTAGGAATAAGGTGCACTAAATAAAATGTAAACATGGATATAAACTCCAGTATCACAAGCCTGGAGAAAAGAAATACAGTAATCACAATTAAAACTTTCCCAGATAGTATAAACTCGTAGATGTCTCTCCAAAAATTCTTATCTCCGATTAATATTGGTTCAAACTCTCCGAACAAATAACTGTAAATTCTGGTAGCTATAATTAGTGAAAGAATGATTTTAAGAAAATTTATAACATGCCGTCTAAGGTTTTCAGGTTTTTCTATGAGTAGTTTGAGGAATTCTGTCATTTACTGGGGCTTAAAAAACTATTGAATTTCCTTTATAAAATCAATCATCAGTCTAGTTTCTTGAGGTGTAAACTTTTCAGCTTTGTTTTTATATCCGTCTTCACGCATTGGCCATTTTTTCATTTTGCTATAAATGGAATCAAAATTATCTGTATCTAAAACATTCATACATTCTAGGACTGTATTGAGAAGCTCTATACGGTCCATATCTTTGTTTATCAAAGGCTTTTGATAAATTTTAAGCATTTGCTTTACCTGAGAAACAAAGTCTTGATTTTCCTCATCCTTCATCCAGTTAGAAACTTCCTTAATATGCTTGTAGTTAAAATTAAGAACACTTACTTTTTCATTTATTTCATCAAAACGAATGAACTTGTTGTTTTCAATAGTTTTCTTAATAATAGAGGAATACATACCCCAACCATTTTCTTGAAATTCTAATTCTTTAAATACGGGTAATGACTCTAAAAATTGAATGTTACTAAACATTTTATGAATAAACTTTCTGCCGTAGGTTCTATCTAATATCTGTCTGGTAAGTAATACAATAGCAGCAACCTCATAGTCATAATTGATAGTTTCAAACAAACTATCCAAAGAAACTTTATCTTTTTCATAAACCGCACCTAGTTCTGCAGCTATATTTAATTCATCTTTTTGTTCTCCAATAGTAACTTGACCATTCATTAACATTGGTAATAACCAATCTCGTAAAGAAGCTAATTTTTGGTTTTGTTTGATATTATTTGATATTGATTTAAAAACATCATCAATTTTATCGAAGTAAAGTTTCTTTAATTCCTCATTAGGGTTCAAAATAGGTATTGATTCAAATTCCCCTTTGTTCATATTGCTCAAAACAGCCCCTTTTTTCGCAGCCACATTAAAATTAAAGTAGTCATTCAAATATTGATAGAGATAATAACGGTTTATTGGGTTTATATTTGAAATTGTATTTATTTGTTGATTGGATTGAGATTTTTTTCCAGCAAAGCCAATCACTCCTACAGTTCCTATACAAGAAACACAAATGTCATTTTCTTCTATATATTTTTTTTGTTGGGTTTCTGCACCTTGCTTAGTAAGTGTTCGTTCTGTTGTATAAATAAATCGGTTTTGTCTTATATCATCAATAGTAATGAACGGGATATCTCCACCAAAGTTTTCTTTGATTTTAGTTGAAGGTGTTTTTCCTGTAATAATATTTGATTCAATTCCTTTTAAATCTTTCGCTTCCCATCCTTCAGGAATCTCCCGTTTCAAGGTTTCATTATAAACCATTTTACCTCTAGATGATTTATAAGGTCTTCCATCTTTATTTGGGAAATCAAACTGTACAAACCAATAATCATAGATGAGTTTTGCCGTGGCTTCTAACTCAGCATTGATTTTTTTATTTACTTCAATTTTGGTGTTTAAAGATTCCAAAATCTCAACTATTTTGTTCTGAGTTTTTAGTGATTCCGGAAAATGTATTGGCAATTTCTTGAGTACTGTTAGATTTATTAGAGGAACAGTACTTCCTACATTTCTTTGGTTAATAAGTTTCTGAATCCATTTTGAAGAAAACCAGTAAAAAGCATAAAGTGGGCTTACTTTTTCTTTATCAATTCTTAACCTAAGCTGTTTGTTGGAAATAACATATTCCTTATAAAGCATTTCATCGTGGATAATTCCAACCTGGCCTAATGTCCCAACCGCAGTGAATACTAAATCGTCTTTGACGGCATAACAATTCAATTTATCAGCTTTTTCCTTAGTCACAAAAACATAGCCTGAATCTTTGAATTTTATCCCTTCGGTACTTAAATTGTTTCCTCTAATAACTGGAATACCATCCTCTTTAAAATACTTCTTACTAATATTTGACCCAAAAGGCCCTGAGATGATGGATTTTTTATCAGGCGAAGCAATATCTTCTAAGGTCGTTTCGATTATATTAATTATCATAATTCATCGACTTTATATTTTTTATTATTCTGCTTTCTAAAACACTTGATTTAGCAAATAACTCAGAAAGTCTACTTTCATGCCCTTCCATTAATTCACTAAACTCTGAATGTGAAATTTCATTATAATCAATTTTGACCTGAAAATATTGTCCGGCACTTAGAGAAAGGTTTTTAGCTTTAATCTCATCATATGAAACCACTACCGAAAAATCATCTTTAATTTCTTTTTTATTAAAGGTTTCAATTATTGTTTCCTCATCAGAATAACTTAATACGGTCTTTTGACTTTTTCCCTCCTTTATTTTGGTTCCTAATCTTGAGGCATCAATTAAAACGACCTCATCTTTGTTGGTAGCGTCTAGAAATAACATTGAGACATTTGTACCAGTAGTGGCAAAAATGTTACTTGGCATTGATATCACTCCAGCCAACATTCTCTCTTCTACTAACTTTTGACGTATTCTTTTGTCAATACCGCTTTGGGCAGTTATAAATCCTGTAGGAACAACTATTGCGGCCTTTCCTGTATCTTCTTTCAAAGAAAATATTATATGTTGAAGAAACATTAGGTAAATAGCCATTGAATCTTTACTTGCCTTAGGGATATTAGGTATTCCTGCAAAGAATCGCTCATTATTTTCTTTAGTGTCTAGGTCATCACGATAGTCCGAAAAGTCCAGTTTAAATGGAGGATTACTAACAATATAGTCGAACTTTTTCAATTCTCCATTTTCCTTATGATAAGGTTCTATAACGGTATTGCCTTTTACAATATTTGGAACGGAATGTACCAGGTCATTTAAAATTAAATTCAACCTTAATAAGTTTGAAGATTTTTGAGAAATATCTTGTGAGTAAATAGTACACTTATCTTCGCCTATTTGATGTGCTAAGTTCATAAGTAAAGTTCCAGAACCTGCCGAGGGGTCATAACAAGTAACGTTTTGAACATCCTCTTTAACAAGACATCTTGCCATGATTTTTGCAACAGCATGCGGTGTAAAATACTCCGCATATTTACCCCCGCTATTCGTATTATAATCTTTTATTAAGTATTCAAAAATGGTCGCATAGAAATCAAACTTCTCATGAAAAATATGCTCAAAGCTAAAATTAACAAGCTTGTTGATTATAGCTTTACAGAAATCATCTCGTTTGTCTGTAACATATTTGCTAAGGTTTTCAAACAGAACAATCTTTTCGCCCCCTTCAGTCATTACCGAAAAGATATCACTATTTAAGGCGGCAATACTTAACAAGGTATTATCAAATATATTTGCGAAATTATCTTCGTTTTGCCTATGAAATAAACTAGTTATGAAATGCTCTGACCTTAGTAAAGCTGTGTTCTCATCTAATTGCATTTCCAACATTTGATAATCATCAGTACTCATTTTAGAAAGTGCTTCGTCTAGATTATCATCTTTAGCTAAACTGTCATCTGCCTTTTTAACCTCATGAATGAATTTGTCATTCATAAACTTATACAAAAAGACTTGTGTAATTATCTTAAACTCGTTTCCGTCATTTCCAAGACCATAATTAGCACAGACACTTTTAAGGTCATCTATGAGTGCTTTAGTCTTTTTTTCAAATTCAATTGTAGTTGTCATACCATCCATTTTACCACACTAATACTAACCTAAGCTACTCTTCCGTGGTATTCATTCATATATTCTTTTACCAATAAACCGTTAATCCTCCTTGTTCTTTCAGGATTTAACTGCAAATGGTGTTTTTTATTAAGCTCACTAATAACGATTCTCATCATCATACGCTCCACGTAGCTTTCGTTATTTAGCATTTGGGAGTTTTGTAATACCTGAGCATCTATTTCTTTTTTTAAGCCTTGTAAGGCTTCAAATAATTTTGATTCGCTTTCCGTTAATGGGTCTTTCTCCATTAAGCGTTTATGTAATCTAGTATACTTCTCATCATTCTCGTACTTAGCTCTAAGTAATTGATTCTTTCTTTCTAACTCCTTAGCCTGATTATAAATAGTGTTTAAAGCATCAATATTAGTTTTCATTTCTTCTGCTTCAATTTCAGCTAAATTCTTCTTTTTAAATAGGCGCTCCAACTCTTCTTTTAATGAAATGAATTCAGGGTCTTTTTGGTCAAAATTACCTGCCAACATTTCTCTTGTTCTTTGCAGAGTACTTCTCAATTTGTCAGCAAGAATCATTTCTTCCTCTTTAACTTTGGTGAAGGTGAAGAAAACATCTTCTAACGCCACGTTAAGTAAATTAGTGGTATCTACATTGTTCTCAAGTGCTTCCTTAGTATTTATAAGTGATAAATGATTGTTTGCTTCGCGTGCTAATATACTAAGCTTTTTAAAATCTAATTTATGTAGTATTTCATAATTGCCAGATAAACGGATAAGGTTATATAGGCTCTTGGCATCATTCAAAGCTTTGGTTATTCCTAACATTTGAGCCCTATTGGAAATTTGAGAAATTTGGGCTGAAAAGTTTTCAGCATTAACCGTATCAAAATGAAAGAGGGTGTCCTTTATTTGGTTGATACGTTTTGTAATCTCTTCTTCAGTTAAGAACAAGTTGGAATATGATTCCAATTCATCACCTAATTCATTCTGTAGCTCGTTGAAATAATCTTGACTTGTCTTTTTAAACTGTTCCTCTATACCAGCAAAGTCAACTACATAACCAAATCTAAAGTCTTTATAAGTCCTATTAACCCTAGTTAAAGTCTGAAGCAAATTATGAGCTTTAATGATTCTACCTATATACAGTTTCTTAAGTCTTGGGGCGTCAAAACCAGTTAAAAGCATGTTGTATACAAACAATAGGTCGTATTTCCCATCTTTAAAAGCCTCTACCCAATCTTTTCTGTCTTGCTTGGTGCCAATATCATGAAGAATCAATGCTGCAGAATCTACTTTCCGTTCAGACTTCTTTTTCTTTGAATAAGATGCATCAGGTTCGGCAGCTGTTGATAAAACCGATGTTTCGCCAGAAGCGTAATTACTCTTAAATAACTCATACATCATTTTAGCCTGCTCCGAAGATTCACAAACTACCATACCTCCGATAGAGTTGTCATTCTTTGAGATTTTGCTTCGTTCAAAGTCCTCGACAATATATTTTAACATGGGTTCTACAAAGCGATAATCGGCGTAAATATCCTTGCTGGTAGCCGACCCTTTTTGAATTCTAATGTTGTCCAGAATTTCTTTTAGTTGCAGGGAATAACTGGTCTCAATCTCTTCACGGATAAGCCTTAATGTGTAACCATCAATAATTGAGGAGTTGTAATAGTATTTGTGAATATAACCACCGAACAATGAGCGAGAATTATAATCCTTACCTAATAGCGGTGTTCCTGTCAATCCAATTTTAATAGCGTTAGGGTCAGATTCATTAAGATTAGCCAAGAAACTTCCTTTGGGGTTATAACTCCTATGAACCTCATCCATAAAATAAATACGCTGAATATTTACATTATAGTCCATGTTCTTTATCACCGTAGGGTCATCCTTAAACTTTTGAATATTAACTACCGTTATTTCAGCCTTTCCCGAACTATTGTGAATGACACTAGTCGATTTAATGTCCTTGGCAAATTCATCCCTGGAGTTTATCTTATGAACCGTTAACCCTCTAGCTGAAAACTCTCTTCCTGCCTGAATTAACAAATCAATTCTATCAATTATAAAATAAAACTTAGGTATAACCGATTTCTTTTGATAGTAATCTGTTAGGTGTTTAACGTTATAGTATGTTAAAGCTGTTTTGCCACTTCCCTGAGTATGCCATATAATACCTTTCTTAACTCCTTCCTCTAATTTATTCTCGATAGCCTTAGTTGCAAATAACTGAGGATAGCGCATCACATGTTTTTGTAAACCATCCCTTGTCTTCACATATGCCATGGCATATTGTAAAATAAATGCCAAGCGGTCTTTTTTAAACAAAGATGTACAAATCTTATTAGTTGGTTTTTTAGGATTCTTATTTGTTAGAAATTCCGTTTGATTCTTGATAGATACAAGGTTGTTATCCTTTAGCACAAACTCTTCTATTGCTGCGTCTTCAGGTTTTAAGATTGATGATAAATCAAACTCTTCCTCTTCTCTAAAATAATTAAAGATTGGTTTACTATAAGATGAGGATGAATAAAACGCTCCTTGCAACGGCACCGGGGAACTATCATCGTATTCCATGTTGTTTGAGAATACCATGAGTTGCGTAATATTAATAAACTTTCTGAATTTTTTATTCTGAAAGCGCATTGCCATTCTTTCATGCTCAACTTGAATCCCCTTTGGATTATTTGGTTTCTTAACCTCAATAAAAACTAATGGCATCCCATTAATTAAAAGTGTTATATCTGGTCTGAGCACCTCATCATCTTTAATGCATGGCAACTCTGCAACAACATGAAAATCATTGTTGTCAAATTTTTCGAAGTCAATTAGTCTTATTCCGGACCTTGATACCAATCTTTCATAAAAAGCCTTACCTAAGTCTTCATTCTCTAGTATTAACGAAAGCTCATCAAATAATCGATTGATATCATCTTTAGATAAATCTGGATTTATTCTACTTATAGATTCCGTAAATATATCGGTAAAGATATTTGTTGATTCATCCCAACTATTCTCCTTTAAGGATAAGTATTTGTAGCCCAAACGGACCAGATGTAAAATAGCCGGTATTTTTACTCTAGAGTCTTCGTTAAACTTCATTTACAACCTCTGCAATTTTCAATTACATTTAATGATTAAGGTAAACTTAATAGAATGCTATCTTACCCTAGTTCGAGAGATGGACTAAAGGTAATGAAGTTTGATAACTTAAACGAAATTTCTTTCAAAAAATATTAATAAGTCTTCTCTTTAATACCATACTTTCCTAGACGAATTGTGAAATTTAGCTAGTTCTCAAATCTAGTAGAAGTGTAAAATGCCAAAAGCGGATGTTATTGGCATTAATAAAATTTATTACTATTATTACCCCAAAATATCCTTCACCACATGCCCATGCACATCGGTGAGTCTAAACCGGCGGCCCTGGTATTTAAAGGTGAGGCGTTCGTGGTCAATACCTAAGAGGTGCATTAAGGTGGCCTGGAAATCATGAACATGTACCGGGTTTTCGGTGATATTATAACAGAAATCATCGGTAGCTCCGTAGGTGATACCGGGCTTCACGCCGGCACCGGCCATAAAGATGGTAAAACATTTCGGGTGGTGGTCCCTGCCAAAACTATTATACTTTAAAGAGCCCTGCGAATAGTTGGTACGTCCGAATTCCCCGCCCCAGATCACTAAGGTGTCCTCCAGTAAGCCCCGTTGTTTCAGGTCTTTAATTAGGGCCGCTGTAGGCTGATCGGTTTCCTTAGCCTGTCGTTTAATCTGTGGTACCAGGTTGTTATGGGTATCCCAGCCCTGGTGGTACAACTGTACAAACTTCACATCCTTTTCTATCAGGCGGCGTGCTAACAGGCAATTGGCAGCATAGGTACCCGGATTCCGGCTGTCAGGGCCGTACATCTCATAGATATGATCCGGTTCGTTACTCGTATCGGTCACTTCCGGCACCGAGGTTTGCATACGGTAAGCCATCTCGTATTGCGCTAAGCGCGCATCAATTTCCGGGTCGCCGGTAATGTTGGCCTGAATGCGTTGTAATTCCTCTAAAGACTTTAGCTGGCCACGGCGCATTTCAGACGACACGCCATCCGGATTGGTTAAATATAACACAGGGTCTTTACCCGCTCTAAACTGGATGCCCTGGTGTTCCGATGGTAAAAAACCATTCCCCCAAAGGCGGGAGTATAGAGGTTGCCCGCGTTTGTTTTTGGTCACCAGCACCACAAAGGCCGGTAAATTTTCATTATCGCTGCCCAGGCCGTAACTCACCCAGGAACCAATGGCAGGCCGTCCCGCAAACTGCGATCCGGTCTGGAAAAAGGTGATGGCCGGATCATGGTTAATGGCCTCGGTGTACATGGATTTTATAAAGGTCAGCTCATCGGCAATTTCGGCTACATGCGGCATCAGGTCGCTTACCCAGGCGCCGCTTTTACCGTGTTGTTTAAAGTTAAAAACTGAGCGTGCCAAGGGTAAATTGGTTTGTCCTGCCGTCATACCCGTTAAACGCTGGCCTTTACGTACACTGTCCGGCAATTCCTGGCCGTGCATCTTATCCAGTAGAGGCTTGTAATCAAACAGGTCCATTTGTGCCGGGGCACCACTTTGTAGCAGGTAGATCACCCGTTTGGCTTTCGCCGGGAAATGCGGCTGCCCTAAAATACCGTTTCCGGGGTTGCTAAAGGTCATGGCATGTAGCGGATTCACAATCTGGCTCATAGCCAGCGCTCCAAGTCCTAAAGAGGTTTTAGACAGGAAATCACGTCTGGTAAATGATTTATTAATATGGTCGCACATAATACAGTGTGTTTTATCTAGCGTTTGGTATACACTTCATCCATGTTGAACAGGGTGTTACAGACTACCGACAGGGCAGCGATCTTATGTTTATCCAAAACTTCAGGGACTTTAAAATCCCCGATGTTCAGGTATTGGTCCAGGGCTTTGGGCTTCTTGCTGAAATACTCCAGTTGCTCCCGGTACAGGGCTTTCAATATAGCCATCTCATCATCCTGAGGCTCCCTGGTTAAGGTGAGCAGGTAGCCCTTTTTTATTTTGTCTTCAAAAGCTAATTCGGGATCTTCATATAACCGGCAGGCCAGGGCTCTGGAAGCCTCGACAAATTGCGGATCATTCAGCAAGACCAGGGCTTGCAAAGGCGTATTGGTGCGTTCGCGTCTTACGGTACATACTTCCCGGTTAGGGGCATCAAAGATGGTCATAAACGGCGGCGGCGAGGTACGCCTGATAAAGGTGTACATACTGCGGCGGTACTGCTCAAAGCCGGCATCCTTTTTAAAATACATCAGGGCCGGGGAGAAGTTACCGATCTCTATCCACAATCCCGGTGGCTGGTAAGGTCTGCTGCTTTTACCACCTACTTTGTTGTATAGCAGTCCGCTGGACGCCAGGGCATTGTCCCGGATAAATTCGGCCTGCCAGCGGTAATTCGGACTCCTTGATAACCATTTATTTTCGGGGTCTACTGCTAAACTTTGTTCTGTGATCTTAGACGATTGCCTGTAGGTAGCACTCATAACTATCAATTTGATAAGCGCCCGAATATCCCAGCCTGAGGCTTTGAATTCGCCCGCCAGCCAGTCCAAAAGTTCCGGATGTGAGGGCAAAGCCCCCTGGTTCCCAAAATCCTCTGTAGTGGCTACAATACCGGTACCGAAGAGCATCTGCCAGTAGCGGTTTACGACTACCCGGGCCGTCAGCGGATTGTCGGCATCAAAGAGCCATTGGCTTAAACCAAGTCGGTTTTCTTTATATTTTGTGACGTCAAACGGCAGCACTTTGGAAATGGTTCCGGGATGAACTTCTTCGCCTTTGTTGTCGTACTGCCCGCGGCCCAGGACATGGGTTTTCCTAATGCCCGGAGCTTCGCGCATGACCATTAAATTGGGGACGGTATCGTAAAGTTGGAGGCGCTCTTTTCTTAAAGCGGCTATGGCACCTCTGTTGCCTGAACTAAGATCAAAACCTTTAACACCTATGCGGGATTCCTGAGGTGATCTTCCATAAAGTTTTTTAGCTTCACCGGGTAAAATAACCCCGTTATAAACATATAATTCGTCAATAGCCCCGGTATAGATGCCGTCATCACCCGTAAAACGCCGGTAACTTTTGCCAACCGAAAGGTCTCTGTTGTTTTTTGAAAAACGCCCGCTGATGGGATAACTGGAACCGCTTAACTGATCAAAATAGATCTTAGTGGGAACAGCTTTTCCATTAATATAAATAGCTACACCATCAGCTTTCATGGTACCGTCATAGGAAGCGGTAATCTGCGTCCATTCGTTGAGCGGAACGGCCTGTTCACTGGTAACGTGCAGGTAATCATGTGGCAGGACGCTTACAATGCGGAACGCCGCCCGGTTCATACTGTCGAGATACACTTCCCAGCCGCGCCATTTCTGGTCTTTGGAACCCCCGTTACCGACTAAGGTTTTGGTCTTATGGTTATCCTTTTCCTGGTAGGTCCACAAGCCTACCGTAAAAGGTTCGTTCCCTTCAAATTGAGGCAAACCGTTTAACCGGATGGAATCATCCATATGGTCTAAATTGGCGGCTTTCCCTTTTTTCCCGGGGATGAGATCTACCTCACCGGTGGTCTTGCTTTGCGACCTGTTATCAACAATATGCTTGTTCTTTATGGTTTCAAAGCCGTGATAGATCACCGGTTTAAGCGGTTTCGGTATTTCCTTAACGGCCTTTTGCTCCAGGTCGGCTATTTGCGTGTCGATATATGCAATGATTTTATCCTGCTCGTCATTGGTCAGGTACACCACAGGGCCATAATCACCGTCGTTACCCGTCATGCCCAATTCTTTGATATTGTTAAAGAAACTGGATAGCTGGAAGTATTCTTTTTGCGAAATGGGATCAAACTTGTGATCGTGGCATTTGGCACATTCCAGAGTAAGGCCCAACAGGGCTGTTCCCATAGTGTTGGTTCTGTTAGCCACGTATTCCAGGCGCACTTCTTCATCGATCACGCCACCTTCACCGGTCATGGGATGGTTGCGGTTAAAGGCCGTGGCAATGATTTGGTCGCGGGTGGCATTGGGTATCAGGTCGCCCGCCATTTGCTCCGTGATAAACTGATCAAAGGGCATATTGGCCTTAAAGGCATCAATGACCCAATCGCGCCAGGGGTAAGCGGTTCGGATCCCATCGGCATGAATGCCGTGCGAATCCGCATAACGGGCAATGTCCAGCCATTCCAAGGTTAAACGTTCCGCAAAGGCATCGGTTTGCATGAGGCGGTCCACCAGGCGTTCGTAAGCATCGTCGGTTAAGTCATTTTTAAAGAATTCAATGTCTTTCAACGTGGGAGGAAGCCCCGTCAGATCCATCGTGACCCTTCTGAGCAATTGCAGCTTATCAGCTTCGGGAGCCGGTTCCAGGTCATACCTGGGCAATTCGTTTTGAATAAAATGATCAATTTCGTTATGCTGTTGCCAATCTTTTTTGGCTTCCGGGATGTCCGGCGTTTCCTTAGGTGGGATAAAGGCCCAGTGTTCTTTCCATTCGGCGCCTTGCTCTACCCATTTCACTAAAAGGGCTTTTTCCTTGTCGCTAAGCTGGAGTTTGGAATCCGGAGGTGGCATCATCAATTCCGGGTCGTTTGTTAAGATCCTGCTAATGGCTTCACTGGAGGCTGTATTTTTAGGGACAAACACCTTGTTCCCGTTTTTACTTTTTGCGAATAACCCGTCCTCTGTGTCTAATCGCACATCGCCTTTTCGGTTTTCTTCATCGGGGCCATGGCAGGCAAAACAGCGATCGGATAAAATAGGTTTGATGTCTATATTAAAGGCCACATCATCAGTAATCGCTTCGTATTCCTTAGCAACGTTTTCCGGTAGATTAGTCATACAGGAATACAACAATAGAAAGCCCATACTACCTATGCAGAATTTTAGAAGTGCTATTTTCATTTCTTTTTAACCTAAAAAATAGTGTTTAAATACCTGACCCATTTAGTCGACTGTTGCGACACCAGTTTTGTTTTTCGATGAAATGCTGTCAATTCAAGTAAATTTTACCTTTTTAAGGAGTTCTCGATACAATCCCAATTAATCCCGATTGCTATCGGGACGGGACCACTCGAACTGACGTCGAATACTATTTTCATTCAAAATACGAAAAAGGTGCTGTAAGATAAAGTTTTATTTGATTTTATACAATCGATTGCATCTATAATAAACAGTGCCAATGGTTTTATTTTAGTTTAGTTCCTGAACAGGTCACCGGCTGTTTTTTTGTTGATCTCAAGAATGGTAGGATTCAATTCCATACGATCGATGCCTTTAACCTCAAAAAGGATCTCATAGTATTGGGGAATGGCTCCAAACTTTGCCAGCATCTGATCCTCCAGTTCGGTAAGCAAACTGCCATCGGTAAAATATTTTAAGCTCTGTGAGGCACCGGTATCCCATATGCCGCCAAAGAGGTAAATGTCATTGCTGTTTGAGCCCGGTATTTTCATAATAATGCCATAATCGGTATGATAGGCGTTGGGATCACCAAAGGGACGAAGTAACTTTTTTTGGCCGGTACTATCGGTATAAACAATGGCATCCTCTTCGGTGTTGTAGGGGAATGCCGTGGTTTCGGTATAATCCCTGAATAAACCGAAGGTCTTGATCATGCCTAAAACCATAAAATCCCCGTCCTGTAAGGCTTTCGGGTTAAAACGTGCCATATTCCTCACTGCAAAAATTTTATCGTTTTTGGCGAAAATATTGGTGAGGTCCTTGATCCATAAAGCACTGTTGTAAATGAGAAACGTATATTCGCCGGCTTCATAGGTTACATGTTCGGTTGAGCGCTTGGAAACGAAGTCTTCAAATTCGGTTACGGAGTTCACGCGTGCATGGCGTATGGTTTTAGCCGTATTGTTTATAGTGTCAATTTCATCGTAAATAAACAGGTCGCCTATAACAACGGTTAAAGGTTGTTGGTCTGACAGAACCCCTTTCCATAATTCGGATGTATTAAAAACAGATTCTGATGCTCCATTTAAAGTTTTCAGGTTAAAGAACAGGGATAGTAATAATAAAAATAATAAGACACCAATAATAGTCTTTAAGGGATATTGTTTTTTGAGTTTTGGTGTCGCTTTGTTTGCAACAAATTCAATTTCATAACTGCCCTTGGGGATCCTTAAGCGCTTTTTTTCATGCTTCCCTTCGTTTTCATAATAGACTTCAAGCTTTTTTCTCAGGTTATACACATACACGCGCACCAAGGTGTTTTGTGAGGGATCAAAATCAGTTCTTCCAAAAATTTCCGAGGCAATAGTCGTCTCTTTGGGAACATTTTGGTTTAAGGTACAGTTCACCAGGTACTTTAACAGATTAGCATAAGTGCCCGATTTTCCAAAGGATTTACTGGAAATAATACGTTCAAGAAGCTTATGATGATCTTGCGGTTCCATGCAGTGTTTTAGTGTAGGTTTTAAAGGTAACAAATAATTTATTAACAGTTAATAAAACAGTTTATTCACGTATTAACTGTTAATAATGATGGTTATATTTGGAATTCAGGACGATTTAAAAGGTATGAGATTCAACGCATTAAGTTTAATAATTTTAATGCTGGTATACAGTTGTGGGTGGCGAACACCAGACGCACTTATACCGGCTATGGAACGTATTCCGGAGACGGTTGATTTTAATTATCATATCAAACCGATCTTATCGGATAAGTGTTTTGCCTGCCATGGGCCGGACGCCGATAATCAGAAATCGGATCTGAGACTGGATACCTCGGAGCATGCCTTTATGACCCTGGGTGAGGAGCAGATCCATGGGATTGTTCCCGGAAGGCCTGGTAGAAGCCATGTGGTAGATAGAATTTTGTCACCGGATAAAGATGCGGTCATGCCACCGCCCGAATTTAATTTGACCTTAACTGATACGGAAAAAGCCTTATTGATTAAATGGATTCAACAGGGCGCGGAATACAAACCGCATTGGTCTTTTATCAAACCTGAGAGATCCGGCTTACCAAAAACAAAACATAAGGAATGGGTAGAAAATGAGATTGACCATTATGTAGCTGCTAATCTTGAAAGCCATGGTCTAAAGCCATCAGAAAGGGCTACCAAAGAAACATTGATAAGGCGTGCGTCATTTAGTTTGACCGGATTGCCGCCTACCGTTGAGCAGATCGAATCTTTTGTCAAAGATACCTCGCCCGATGCCTATGAGAACCTGGTGGACGCCTTGTTGGGAACTACTGCCTATGGCGAGCGTATGGCAGCTGATTGGATGGATGTGGCACGCTATGCCGATAGTGATGGGTATTTAGATGACAAGCACCGTGATTTTAGTCCGTATAGAGATTGGGTGATTGGTGCCTTTAATCGGAATATGTCTTATGAAGAATTTGTAACTAAGCAATTGGCAGGAGATTTAATGCCCAATGCTGATGTTCAAACTGTACTTCCAACAGCGTTCAACAGACTCCATAAAAAGAATTCCGAAGCAGGGATCGTTTTTGAAGAGTTCAGGGCGGAGTACGTAGCTGATAGAACCGCTACCATGTCCAAGGCGTTTTTAGGCTTAACGGTAGAATGCGCCCGATGTCATGACCATAAATATGATCCTATTAGCCAAAAGGACCACTATGAATTAGCAGCCTTTTTTAACAGCACGAACGAAATAGGAACGGCGGTTTACGGCCCCGACCAAACACCCGGCCCCTCCTTATTACTTACCAATAAGGAACAGCAACAAATTATTGAATTTTTAGAAAGGGATATTGATAAATCGACAGCCAAACTTCAGGCTATAAAGGAACAAAGTGAGTCAGATTTTAATAGTTGGCTGGATAAGGGTAATGCCGGTATCTACCAAAGCGTAGTCAATGGAACGCAAAACAGCTTAGTAGCTGAGTATGCCTTTGATAAGTTTATTCCTAAAGGGAAAAACACATATAATATTCCTGCTAATAACAGTATTGAAGCGGCCAGTGCAAAAGACCCCGTAATTAAAGACGGACAGAAAGGGAAAGCCTTGTTCTTAAATGATTTTACCAATTTTAATTTGCCTAAAAAAGTGGGTTGGTTTGACCATACCGATCCCTTTTCTGTGAGTTTGTCCATTTTTCCGGATAAGGTCTATGAAGATGCCATGGTATTCAACCATTGTGAAGATATCAGAAATGGGTATAAAGGCTATTCGTTTCATTTGGAAAACAACCATTTAAAATTTATTATGGCGTTCTCGTGGCCTTCCAATGCCATTCAAATAAGCTCTAAGGCTCCCATTAAAGAGAAAGAATGGGCCAATATCACCATATCTTATGATGGTTCCGGAAGGGCCGAAGGCATTCGCTTGTTTAAAGATGGAGAAGAAATTCCGGTGAACATTGATATGGACCATCTTTATAAATCCATTCTTTTTAAGTGGGATCTCCATACCTATGGGTTTCATGGATTCCGGATTGGAAGACGTGATGGTATGCGGTCTTTTGTGGACGGTGGTATTGACAATTTGAAGATTTATAATAAAGCATTGTCTGCAGTTGAGATAACATACCTTGAAGACCAAAAGGCATTAAAAGAAATACTTGAGACTAAGACAGCTGATACCAACAAAAAACGGCTATCCGATTATTATTTTGCCAATTTCCACACGCCTCTCGAAGTTGAAAAACGGCAATTGCAAGGATTGAAAAAACAGCTCACTCAGCATGTGGATAGTATTCCGGAAATTATGGTTTTAGGTGATTTAAAGGAACCAAGACCAACTTTTGTGCTTGATCGCGGACAATATGATGCTCCAACCGAAGAAGTGTTTCCGGGAGTGCCAGAGGCCATTCTTCCTTTTGATGATAAACTTCCTAAAAACCGATTGGGATTAACCAAGTGGTTGTTTAGTCAGGAAAACCCCTTAACAGCCAGGGTCTTTGTAAACAGGATTTGGCAAATGCATTTCGGAAGGGGGATTGTAGAGACGGCCGATGATTTTGGAAGTCAGGGAAGCTTACCATCGCATCCGGAGTTGTTGGATTACCTGGCGGTAAGTTTTATGGAATCCGGATGGGATATCAAGGCTTTGCATAAGCAAATTGTGATGTCTGCCACCTATCAACAAAGTTCTAAAGTGGATAACAAGTTACTCGAGTTAGATTCGGAAAATGTCCTATTGGCCAGAGGGCCAAGCTTTAGGCTACCCGCCGAAATGATACGTGACAATGCCCTTGCCATTAGTGGCCTGTTGTCTGATAAGATTGGTGGCCCCAGTGTATATCCTTATCAACCCAAAGGGCTTTGGGATGCATTGAGCAATAAGAAATGGCGTTATAAATATCTTCAGGAACCGGGTGAAGGACTATACCGAAGAAGCTTGTACACTGTTTGGAAACGTACCTCCCCACCACCTGGTATGAGCATTTTTGATGTAGCCGATCGCGGTGTATGTGCTGTAAAAAGACGACAAACCAGTACGCCTTTACAGGCCCTGGCACTGCTTAATAATCCCCAATTCATAGAAGCCGGCAGGGTTTTGGCAGAAAATCTTATGGAACAGCACCCGCATGATACCACAGCACAATTGCAACATGCCTTTAAGCTGGGAACAGGAAGAACACCGGCGGCTCATGAATTAAATATTTTAGAAAAATTTTATAGGGATGAGCTGAGTAGATTTGAAACTGAACAGGACGATGCCTTAGCTTATTTAAATATTGGTGAAACACCTATAAATAATAAAACCAATAAAGTACGAGCCGCTGCTTTGGCAACGGTTATAAATGGTATTATGAATACCACCGATGCTTACACATTACGATAAAAGAAAATATCATGGATGACATAAAAAGACAATTACAATTTGCAGAATCCAGAAGGGGGTTTTTAAAGAAAGCGTCGTTAGGTTTTGGTTCCATAGCTTTGAGTTCTATGTTGGCACCGGCATCCGCTTTCGGAAATACGCTTATGGGTGGGATGAACGGACCTCACTTTTTACCAAAAGCTAAAAGGGTCATTTACCTGTTCCAGAGCGGGGCACCCTCGCAAATTGAAACCTGGGACTATAAGCCGGCTTTAGCCAAATGGCATGGAAAAGAAATTCCACCATCGGTTAAAGGGACCCAACGGAACTCAGGGATGGTAACTGACCAATCCACCTTTCCTTTGGTGCAATCCATTTTTAATTTTAAGCAACATGGACAGTCCGGTGCCTGGGTGAGCGAGCTTTTTCCATATACCGCTGAGGTTGTGGATGAGCTTTGCATTATCAATTCCATGTATACCGAAGCTATTAATCATGAGCCTGCCGTAATGTTTTTGCAAACAGGCTCCCAGTTGAGTGGGCGTCCGTCCATAGGCTCCTGGTTAAGCTACGGGTTAGGAAGTGACAATAAGAACTTACCCAATTTTGTGGTATTGGTATCTAAAGGCGGCGGCGCCCAACCCCTGAGTTCTGCAGCCTGGAGCAACGGGTTTTTGGCCTCGCATCACCAGGGGGTTCAGTTTCGTTCCGGAAAAGATCCGGTATTGTATTTGAATAATCCGCATGGGGTACACGACCAAGACCGCAGACGGGCCCTGGATTATATAAAAGCCTTAAACGACCGGCAATATGGCCTTTGGAATGATCCGGAAATCCAATCCAAGATCAATCAATATGAGATGGCCTATAAGATGCAGAGCTCCGTACCGGAAGCGGTTGATACTAAAGATGAGCCCGATCATATTTACAAATTATATGGCGAAGATGCCCGGATTCCGGGAACCTATGCTGCCAATTGTTTACAAGCCCGCCGTTTGGCAGAACGTGATGTCAAGTTTATTCAGCTCTATCACATGGGCTGGGATCAGCACGGTAATTTGCCGGGAGGCATCAAACGACAGGCCAGGGACACCGATCAGGCAACGGCCGGTCTTTTAAAGGATTTAAAACAACGCGGTCTATTGGAAGATACCTTAGTAGTCTGGGGCGGTGAGTTTGGAAGAACCAGTTTTTCGCAGGGGCGCTTAACCGCAACCAACTACGGAAGGGATCATCACCCGGGATGCTTTTCAATGTGGATGGCCGGAGCCGGTGTAAAAGCAGGGATGGTCTATGGAAAAACCGATGACTTCAGTTATAATGTGGTAGAGAATCCGGTACATGTACATGACTTTCAGGCAACGCTTTTGCATCTTTTGGGAATGGATCATGAAAGGCTTACTTTTAAACATCAGGGGCGTCGATTTAGACTCACCGATGTACACGGCCATGTAGTTAAAGACATTTTATCATAAACCTTATGCAGCGAAGAACATTTATAAAAACATCCACCAGGGCTGTTGCGGCAACAACCATAGCGTCAGCCGTACCATTTCATATTATGGCTTCCAAACCAAAATTAGGAGATATTATACTGGGGCACGGCGATTTCAAATATCGCTTAGAACGGGAATGGGGGAACCTGAACCCTAAAACCCATCCGGTTAAAAACTGTCACGAGATGGTGATGGACAAAAAGGGCCGGTTAATCATGCTGACCGATCATGTTAAGAACAATATTCTTATTTATGATAAATCAGGTAAATTATTGGACAGTTGGACCTTAAAATTACCGGGAGGTCATGGGTTGATGCTTCATGATGAAGGGGATTCGGAATACCTGTATATTACAGATCCCAATAAGGGTAAGGTCTTAAAATGTACTTTGGATGGTAAAATCATAATGGACTTAAAACATCCTGCCAAGGAAGGAGCCTATAGGGAAAGCATGCATTTTAGGCCAACCGAAACCGCCATTGGCCCTAACGGCGACATCTATATTGCCGATGGTTATGGCTCCCAATTCATCTTACAATATGATGCCAAAGGCAATTTTATTAGAAAATTCGGGGGTGATAGCTTTTTACAGGAAGCCAAATTTAAGCAAGCCCATGGCGTAGCCCTGGATACCCGCGACCCTGATAATCCAACGTTATTGTGTTCGGCGCGAATTAAAAATGCCTTTAAACGCTTCAGTCTGGACGGTAAGTATTTAGAAACCTACTATTTACCCGGCGCCTATGTCAGTCGTCCGGTGATTGATGGTGATAACCTCTATTCAGGGGTTTGCTTTGGTATGGAAAGAGGCGAATACAATATGAAGATGAACAAAGGTTTTGTGACTATTTTGGATAAAGACAACAAGGTGGTTTCTAATCCGGGTGGTACCAAGCCAAAGTATAAGAACGGGAAACTAAAACTGATGTACCAGGCCGAACCCGTTTTTAAGCATTGCCACGATGTATGCGTAGATGATGATAAAAATCTGTATGTCTGCCAATGGAATGCCGGGGGTGTGTATCCGTATAAATTGCATAGAATTTAACCTGACTCGTACTTCTTAGAACGTAGTCTTTCCAAATTTGCTTTGTCACCCTGAATTTGTTTCAGGGTCTATTCCCGTTTTCCGTATTAATTATAGGGATAGGAGATTGTTATTATAAAGGCTGGTTTCAAACACCCCTAAAGTCCCCTCAAGGGGACAATTTCATCTAATGGATTCCTGCCTGCTCAGGAATGACAAGCTTGGTCTACATATCATTACTGCTGTCACTTCGAGTGATCACGCTAAGGCGTGATTGTATCGAGAAGTAAATTTACATTGTCACCCTGAACTAGTTTCAGGATCTGCTCGCGTTACCCGTTCTAAATTATGGGGATAGGAGATTGTTATTATAAAGGTTGGTTTCAAACACCCCTAAAGTCCCCTCAAGGGGACGATTTCATCTAATGGACTCCTGCCTTCGCAGGAGTGACAGAAGTTAGACTGTTTAGGCAAAGGCTTGTCATTCCTGCGAAGGCAGGAATCCACAATAAAGTTCTAAACAAACTAAAAGGTTACAAATTACATCTCTATAACTGGTGCCTAACCCCATTTACGAAGCCTCTTTCTGAACAATAGTAGCAATATAATTAGATAAACTATCTTCCCTGGAAAGCCCTAATTTCTTTCTCACCCGGGAGCGCGCCGTATGGACGCCATGGGTGGAAATAGCCAGGATCTGCGACATTTCCTTACTGTCAAAATTCAATTTTATCAAGGCGCAAAGCTTCAGGTCCGTTGGTGTTAGATCAGAATGCAATTCCAGTAAGCGTGCATAGAATTTGTTATTCACTTTGGCAAAACGCAGGTTGAAGTCTTCCCACAGTTTTTTATTGTCCCGTTTATGCTGGCTGCTCAGGGTTCTATACTTGTCCGGGTCACTCGCTTTAAGGGCATCCAGCAATTCTGTAACAGTGTGTTCCTTTTCTATGATCTGGAGGGCATTGGCGGTAAGTTCTTTGTTTTTAGCTTCCAGAATGGCTTCATTTTTTTCCTGGACCACAGACTGTTCATAAACCATGCGCTTCATGCGGGTTTTTAGCCTGTAGGTAATTAAAGTTATTATGATCAAAACGAGCAGGATGCCGATGAGGAGCTTTAGCCTAAATCCGGCTTTATCCTTTAGTTCCAGTAAATTATTTTGAGCCAAAATCAATTCCTTTTGTTTTGAGAGGTCTTTCTGGTATTGGTTCTTAATTTCAAACAGGGATTTATTATGTCTGCTTTGGGTGTTAAACAGGCTATCCGACATAAATTTGGCGCCTTGCATATATTTAAACGCCTTGGATCTGTCGTTTTTTGAATAATATAAAAGCGCTAATTTTTCTAATACATCTGGTTTGATCTCATTGTGAACCATCAACGAATCTATGGCGCGAAGGGAGCGTTCATAATAATAAATGGCACTGTCCTGTTCACCGGTAGCTAGTTTTAAGTCCGCTATATAGGCATTGGCTTTGGCCTGATAACCGTGGGTCTGCTGCTCAAAAAAGGGAATGATGTTATTGAGATATGTTTCGGCCTTAAGATAATTGCCTTTTTGGGTATAAACATGGCCGTACAAGGCGTCTGCATAATAATGTCGTTGGTCCGATGATTGGTCTATATAACAAGAATCTAAATATGTTAAGGCGGTATTGTAGTCATTCATCTTGATATACTGGTTCGCGATACTAAAATATCCCGATGTTAATTTGGCCAGAGGATTTTCTTTGGCATTATGAAATACCTTGCCTATTTCTAAGCCTTTGTTTAGATAATGGAGTGCCAGGCTGTCTTTGCCATATATGCCATATAATAAGCCAAGCTTTCTGTATAATTTTAAAACGGGGAACTTGTCAGGAACGTCGTTGGTTAATGGCAACGTGTTCCAAACAATGTCAAAGGCTTTATTGTAATTCCCCCTATTCTGTTCTATATGAGCCAATCCTACCATGCAATGGATGTAATTGGCGGTGTCTTTTTCGGTCAAATAATGATCGGCCCGATCTTTAAAATATTTCAAAGCTTTGCCCTGGTCTCTCATAGCTAAGGTAAAACCTTCTTCAGGAAAGGTCTGAATGGAAAATGCAGTGGTATCTATGATCTGTGCAGTAGATATGAAAGTAAAAACCAGTCCAAAACAGATGATGGTAAAACGTCTTATGTCTTTTAAATAGCTGATTTTCATAGCAAAACAAATATTGGCCTTGAAGGTTGTGGCGTATTATGAAATGAGCAAATGTAGTTTAAATGTAGTTAAAAATTAATTATGTGTAGTTATAATACAACCTAATTCCGTGATTTAGTGTTTTTGAGTTTTAATTTTACAATCCAAATTAAACTAAACTGCTAAATAATGATAAAAAAACTGATTGTCCCGTGCGTATTCGCATTAATAACGATTCAGCTTCAAGCCCAAAAGCGAAGTGAAAAACCTAATGTCATCATCATCCTGGCCGATGATCTGGGTTGGGGTGATGTAGGTTTTAATGGTTGCACCGATATCCCAACACCCCATTTAGATAATTTGGCAAATGATGGGGTAAGCTTTGTTGCAGGCTACGCCACCCACTCCTATTGTGGCCCAAGTAGATCAGGATTACTAACGGGGAGATACCAACAGCGTTTTGGATGCGAGAATAATATAGGCAAAGATTTTGAAGGACCGGTAATGGGCTTGCCTTTAGATCAGCCCATGATCTCGGAAGTTTTAAAAGGCAATGGCTATCAAACCTGTGCCATTGGGAAGTGGCATTTGGGACACACGCCGGAGTACTGGCCCAATAATAGAGGCTATGACGATTGGTTTGGTTTTTCAGGAGGCTCCAGAAACTACTGGGGAAAATCCTGGGAAAAGAACTTCACCACCTGGCATCAGATCATGCGGGATGGCAAACCCGAACCGCTTGAAAACCTGAGCCATTTAACCGATGACTTTTCAAGGGAAGCTGTCAACTATATTGATGCTTACTCAAAATCAGATAAGCCGTTTTTTATGTATCTGGCTTATAATGCGCCGCATGCGCCTATACAAGCTACACAGGCGCATTTAGATTTAGTTGACCATATTGAACAAGGAGATAGAGCAGCTTATGCCGCCATGGTAGCCGGGATGGATGTCGGTATTGGACAAGTCATAAAAAAACTTAAGGAAACCGGGGAGTATGACAATACACTTATATTCTTCTATAGCGATAATGGCGGCCATGGAAAAGGTTCCAGTCAGGATCCTTACCGAGGCCAAAAAGGCCTGTTATTTGAAGGTGGGATTCGGGTGCCTTTCTTAATGTCTTGGCCGGCCGGGTTTAAAGGCGGAAGCAGATATGAAGAGCCTATAATTGCGTACGATATTTTCACTACCGTTCTACAAGCGGCTAATATCAATTATAAAAAAGCTGATGCATTGGATGGTGCCAATTTACTGCCATATGTCAAAGGTGAAAAAAATGGAGCACCTCATAAAGAGTTATTCTGGAGATATTCCGATGGTGCCGGGTATTGCGTTCGAAAAGGTGATTATAAATTGGTCAAAGAAGAGGTTCGGGGGGAAAAGTTTCTGTTCAACTTAAAAAACGATCCCTATGAGCAAGATAATCTCCTTAAGGCTATGCCGGAAAAGGTAGCCGAGTTACAGGCTGATTATGAAGCATGGAATACCGATAATGTAGAAAACCTGTGGCCCGATCCGCATTTACCAAACATCTTAAAGATGAAAAAGGCCAGGGAAGCCTTTGTTGACAAAGCGAGTGCCGGAGAAATCAGATATTAATGAATTTTAGATAGAAATGAGTTATAAAATATATTTTAATTTGGTGCTATTGCTTTTGATTGGTGTTGGTATGACTAATGCGCAATCCAAATTCACAACTGACATAGCATCTAATCAATATAAACCCGAAGGTTGGGTCAAAGAGTTTTTAAACCGTCAGGTGGCAGGTTTGGGCAGTCATCCTGAAGAAAGCGGATTCCCGTTTAATACAGGCATGTGGACCGAAAACATGGATTATCGCGATAGGGAGTATGCCGGAGGAAGTGATTGGTGGCCCTACGAACAAACCGGATATTATCTGGATGGGATACTTCGTTGCGGCACTATGACCGGGACATCAGCCTTAGTACAAAAAGCCAATGAAAACCTGAGTTATATTTTAGCTAATGCAGATGATGAAGGGATTTTGCACGCAGGCAAAATAGGGCTCGATAAAGAAGGCTGGCCTATGGTGGTCATTATGCGGATGCTTGTTGAAAAATATGAAGTAACGCAAGATGCGGAGCTCCTGGAAGCCATTGATAAACATTACAAGGCTGTCTTTGGTAAGCAGGACATATTCGATGCTGTTGATAAAGGCGGTTTTGAGATCCGACCGGTGTTACATGTGGAATTATTAGCGCATTTATATGTGATTACCGGCGATACATGGTATGTTGAAACCGCTGAAAAGCTGTATGGAGTGTTTCAGGAAAAAGTCCTGGAAAAAGCTGGAAAAAATAAAACTAGTTATGGGACCTCAGCGAAAGGCATGCAGGAAGGTGTGGTGCCTGCCGGGCATGCGGTTACCTATCATGAGTTCTTAAAACTTCCCGCAGTATTATATCAAATTACGGGTAAAGAATTATATAAAAAGGCCCTTTACAAAGCCTATCAACTTTTAGAAGACACCCATGAATTGGCCGATGGCGGTTATAGTAATCATGAAGGGCTGTCAGGTAAAGGAT
Source organism: Seonamhaeicola sp. (assembly GCF_028281565.1). Classification (GTDB taxonomy): domain Bacteria; phylum Bacteroidota; class Bacteroidia; order Flavobacteriales; family Flavobacteriaceae; genus Seonamhaeicola. Next base: position 149,455 of record NZ_JANQJQ010000004.1, on the reverse strand, counting down.
CTAACGAAAGTACGGAGGCCTGTAGCCTGATCGATTTTGGATGGACAACGGGGTGGTCGCTTTTGGCAACTGAAGATCCCTATTTTGCTGATAAAATGGAAAAGGTGCTTTATAATGCAAGTTTCAGTCTGATCTCAAAAGATTTTAAGGCCTACCAGTATTACCAAATGCCTAACTTATTGATAAGCACCAATGCCTCCAGTTTTTACAATGACGATGTGGGTTGGGGCTCAGTAGCAAAAGGGCGTTTGTGCTACCGTCCGGGGCATGATACCGAATGTTGCGCCGGGAATATTCATCGTATGTTACCAACCTTTATCAACAGGTCGTGTATGGTAAAAGATAATGTTGTTAAACTGGCCTTGTACATGCCGGGAACCATAACCATACCATTGAAAAAAGGCGATTTTAGTTTTACCCAGGAAACTAATTATCCGTTCGATCATCAGGTGAAAATAAAAATTGATAAAGCACCATCGAGCAAAGTAAGTCTTGGTTTAAGAATTCCAAAATGGGCGGATGCCTATATTATCCATCTGAATGGTAAAACGTCTCTGGAAGGAACCGATCATACCTTTTTTAAAACTATCTCCAGAAGATTCAAAACAGGTGATGTGATTGAAGTAGCTTTTAAAACGGCTCCTAAGATTGACGATCGAGGCAATGGTGTTGCTGTTAATTATGGTCCTTTGGTGTTCTCTTACCCAATAGAGAGCATTGTTAGAAAGAGTACTTATGATTCCGGTGACAAGTCGAGTCCTGAGTTTCCGGCCTATGAGTATTTTCCAAAGGAAATAATGAACTCCGGATGGGCCGTAGCTTTAGATAAAGCTATTTCAGCAGATGATATAGAGGTGATACAAACCCATGTTACCGGGTATCCCTGGGATTATGGTAACAGCCCGATTAAACTAAGGGTAAAGGCTAAAAAAGTGCTGAATTGGAAACTTAAAAACTGGGTGGAACCAACGGCCTATCCCGATAAAGTGGAAACCGGAGAAGCGTTAGAGGTGGAATTAGTACCTGAAGCTACCAGCATCTTAAGAATTACAGAGTTTCCGAAAGCCCGATTTTAATAATAATGGATTTATGAAAGGGATTGGAGTGGCAATTAACCGGTTTGTTAACAGTTAACGAAACTGTTTATTGGGGTTTTAACAGTTAAAAAACTGACTATATTTGAAATTAAGGTAAGGTATGAGTATGAGTAACAGCGCTTTAAATTATTGGAATTTTAGAGCCATGCTACCGGGGTGGTCAAAGGTGATAAAAACATCTTTTATATCGAATGGCAGTATGGGGTTTGTGATTTTTTGCGGCTTTTTAATGTTAAGTTGTAATTCCGGATTGACCGATGAGGTGGAGACGGCCTATAAAGCATTGCCCAGGGACATAGACTTTAACTTTCACGTCAGGCCTATTTTATCAGACCGTTGTTTTCATTGCCATGGTCCGGATGAAAAAGGACGCTCGGCAGATTTAAGATTAGATGTCAGGGAAGATGCCATTGCCAAATTAAAAGATAAGGATGCCCATGCCATTGTTCCGGGGAAACCCTGGGAAAGTGAATTGGTGAACCGGATCCTGTCTGATAATGCCGAATTGGTCATGCCACCGGCAGATTCAAAATTAGATTTATCGGCTAAAGAAAAAGCTATTCTGATTAAATGGATTGAGCAGAAAGCGCCCTGGAAAGACCATTGGGCCTTTATAAAACCGGAAAAGGTTGAACTACCAAAAATTGAAAACGAGTCCTGGGCCAGAAATGAAATTGACTTTTTTGTTTCTGAAACCTTAGAAAGTAATGGTTTAAAACCTTCGGAGGAAGCTGATAAAGTCACTTTAATAAGACGCTTAAGTTTTGACTTAACAGGCCTGCCACCCACCCCGGAAGAAGTTGAACAGTTTGTAAATGACAATTCAGAAGATGCCTATGAAAAATTAGTGGATAGGCTCTTGGCCTCACCCCATTATGGGGAACGTTGGGCCTGGGAATGGCTGGATGTGGCACGATATGCCGATACGAATGGCTTTCAGGGTGATTTTTCCAGGGATATGTGGCCCTGGCGCGATTGGGTGATTCAGGCTTTTAATAATAACATACCCTATGATGAATTCACCATAAAACAACTGGCAGGCGATCTTTTACCGAATGCCTCCAAAGACGATATTTTAGCCACAGCCTTTAACAGAAATCACCCTTATAATACCGAGGGAGGGACCATTCCGGAGGAAACCCGTGTAGTGAATGTATTTGATAGGGTGGAGACCACGGGAACCGTTTGGCTAGGATTAACTTTGGAGTGTGCCCGTTGTCACGACCATAAATTTGATGCGGTTTCTCAAATGGAATATTACCAGTTATACGATTATTTCAACCAAACCTCGGAAGAGGGCGGAGCATGGGATGAAAAGATAAAACCGGTTTTAAACATTGGAACTTTGGAACAGGAGCAAACCATTGAGCATATAGAAGCCTATTTAGAGACACTTTTTGATGCGATCGATGAAGCAGAATTAACGGAATTTCCAAGAGCAGAAGGATTGGCCGCATCAGAATCTGAAGTAGCACAAAATGTTAAGGGACTTGACCCTAGAATTTTAGCAAGGCCGGCCAAATTAAGAGGTAAATGGCAGTATAAACAATTGACGAAGTATTTTAATAAAAATGAGTACGGAGCGCTACTTAAAAAGACCTTTGAAAATAAAGAAAAGCTGGATGATCTGAGCTCAAAAATGTTACGGGTCATGGTAATGGATGAGGTCAAAGAGCCCAGGGAAACCTATGTTTTAAACAGAGGCGGTTATAACAATCCGGTTTTGGAAGAACCGGTGAGCATGAATGTTCCCAAAGCTTTACCCGAGCTTCCGGAAAATATGGAAAATAACAGGCTGGCTTTTGCAAAGTGGCTGGTGTCTAAAGAACAACCCTTAACCTCCAGAGTAACGGTAAACCGTTATTGGCAGGCCTTTTTCGGACACGGATTTGTAAAAACAGCTGATGATTTTGGCGTTCAGGGCGAACTGCCCACACACCCGGAATTATTAGATTGGTTATCGGTAGATTTTCAGGAAAACGGCTGGGATTTAAAAGCGCTGTTTAAAAAGATCGTGATGAGCGCCACCTATCGTCAGTCCTCAAAAGTAGATGAGAGTTTATTACAAAAAGACCCGGAAAATAAATTGTTGGCAAGAGCCACCAGAATGCGATTACCTTCCTGGATGTTACGCGATCAGGCGCTTTTAGTAAGTGGTTTAATGGTGGATTCCTTAGGAGGTAAACCTGTGAAACCCTATCAACCGGAAGGGATTTGGTCTGAGGCCACCTTTGGTAAAATAAAATACGATCAGGACCACGGCGATGCCTTATACAGAAGGACTCTATATTCGTTTTGGAGGCGTATTGTGGGGCCAACCATGTTGTTCGACAATTCAACACGTAATAAAACAGCCGTTAAACCACAGCGTACTAATACACCGTTACACGCTTTAAATACGCTGAATGACGTCACTTATATGGAAGCTTCGCGAGTTTTAGCTTCTAATGCCATAGCTTCCAAGACTTCGGAAAAGGAGAGAATAGAGCATATATTTTTACAGGTCACTTCCAGGAAACCCGGTGAAAAGGAATTGGACGTCCTTCAAAAGCGACTGATGGCGTTACAGCAGGAATATACCGGGCATGTTGAAGAGGCCAGGAAGATTGCCGTTGCAGGCGAATTCCATGTGGATGACAATTTGGACATACCGGAATTAGCATCTTATGCGGTGGTGAGTTCCATAGTATTAAATTTAGATGAAACCATAACCAGGCAATGATGAGCAAAGATAAATTACATCCTTTCGAGGCTTATAATGCAGGCATTACAAGGCGTGCCTTTTTTGGTAAAATGGCAAAAGGTATTGGCGCGGCCGCTTTGGGAACCATGCTAAATCCAAATTTGTTATTTGGATCGAACTCAGGTATGAGTGGAGCGCCTTTGGCAAATGATTTTGGGTTGCCGCATTTTCCACCGAAAGCAAAACGCATTATTTATTTGTTTCAAAATGGCGCACCGTCGCATTTGGATTTGTTCGATTATAAACCGATGTTACGCAAATGGCATGGGAAGCAAATCCCGGATGAACTCACGCATGGAAAACGCTTTTCAACCATGATCGGCGGACAAACGGCACGTCCGGTGATTGGTGAAATTTCCAATTTTGCACAACACGGGCAAAGTGGTGCCTGGGTATCTGATTTTATGCCAAAAACAGCTGAAATTATAGACGACCTTTGTTTTATTAAATCTATGTACACCGAATCCGTGAATCATGCGCCGGCCATAACTTTTTTCCTTACCGGTGCTGAACAACCCGGACGGCCAAGTATGGGATCCTGGTTAACCTATGGTTTGGGAAGTACGGCCAAAGATCTACCCGATTTTGTGGCCATGACCTCCAGGGATAAACAAGCCAGTTGCGGACAAATTTTTTATGATTACTACTGGGGAAGTGGTTTTTTACCAAGTAAATTCCAGGGCGTTAAATTCAGAGGTGGCGGTGATCCGGTGTTATACCTTAAAAACCCGGAAGGGATGAGCAGAAGTATGCGCAGGGAGATGTTAGATGACATGCAGGCCCTTAATGAGATGAATCACCGGGAATATGGCGATCCGGAGATCCTGACCAGAATAGCCCAATATGAGATGTCTTATAAAATGCAAATGAGTGTGCCGGAGCTAACCGATTTTTCAGATGAGCCACAGCATGTACTGGATATGTACGGACCCGAAGTACACCGCAAAGGAAGCTACGCCTATAATTGCATTATGGCGAGAAGACTGGCCGAAAGAGGGGTTCGTTTTATTCAATGCATGCATGCCGGATGGGACCAACATACCAATTTAAATCATCAGTTGAAGATTCAATGCGATGATACCGATGCACCGAGTGCGGCGTTGATAAAAGATCTTAAACAACGAGGCATGTTAGAAGATACTTTGGTCATTTGGGGCGGTGAGTTTGGTCGTACACCGTTCCTGCAAGGGAATATCAAAGATTATAAAAACTGGGGGAGGGACCATCACCCTTATGTATTCTCGTTGTGGATGGCAGGAGCCGGTGTGAAGCCGGGATTCACTTACGGCGCTTCTGACGATTTCGGATTTAATCCGGTTGAGAATCCGGTACATGTACACGATTTCCAGGCAACGGTGATGCACCTCATGGGTATAGACCACGAACATTTTACCTTTAAACATCAGGGACGTCGCTATCGTTTAACTGATGTGCACGGGCATGTAGTAAAAGATATTTTAAGTTAGAATTATGCAACAGACAAGACGACAATTTATTAAAGCAACTTCAGCAGCCGGTGCCGGATTAATGCTATCCGGTTTGCCGCTAATGGCAGCAACCAAACCGGGATCCGGTTTTAAACTCATGGTATTTTGCACTAAATGGGGTTTTAAGGGTGGTTTTGAAGCCTTTGCAAAAGCGGCAAAAAAAGAAGGGTTTGACGGGATTGCTGTGGGGGCACCTAAAGACGAAAAACAACGGGAAGTATTATTTGAAGCGCTTGATAAATATAATTTGGCCCTGGGAGGTTTTTCCAGTAGCGGGCATGGTAATAACTTCCAAAAACATTTGGAAACCTATGCCAATAGCCTTGACAACATATTGGCAATAAAACCACGCTATGTAAATTGCCATGCCGGGAAAGATTATTTCACGTTTGAGCAAAACAAGCAAATTTTTGAAATGGGTATTGCTAAATCCAAACAAAGTGGTATTCCCATTTACCAGGAAACACACAGAGGACGAGCATTATTTGCGGCACATTTGAGTGAGGACTTTTTAAATAAAATCCCCGATTTAAGGCTTACGTTGGATATTTCACATTGGTGTAATGTGGCAGAATCGTTATTAGATGATCAAAAAGCGATTGTAAATAAAGTCCTTAAACGGGTAGACCATATCCATGCACGCGTAGGTTTTCAAGAAGGTCCGCAGGTGCCGGATTTCAGGGATCCAAAATGGAAAAAAGCAACAGAAGCCCATTTTGCATGGTGGGATGAGGTGGCGAGATTAAAGAAAGAAGCCAATGAAGTGTTAACTGTTACTCCGGAATTTGGGCCCACCGATTATATGTGGAAAATGCCTTATACAGGCATGCCGGTGGCGGACCAATGGCACATCAATGTGGAGATGATGCATGCGTGGAGAAAAAGATATTTGTAATTCGTCTTCATAAATTTTTAAATTTGATACCATCAACTAAACACTAAACCATGAACGAGACTTCAGATTTTGTAATTTTTCTAGGGAGGTTCCATCCGCTTGTTGTGCATTTACCTATTGGCTTTATTATACTGGCAGCCATTATGGAAGGCTTGTCATATTTTAAAAAACGACAGTTTGACGGGTTGGATAAGGCTATAGCTATTACCATATTTAGTGGCGCTATAGGTGCTGTATTGTCGGTAGCTATAGGGTTTATGCTGTCAAAACAGGGTGGCTATAATGATCAAACTTTATTTTGGCATCAGTGGTTGGGCATTGTTGTGGGAGTCTTGTCTTTTGTAGGTTGGACTGTTAAAACGGAGCGATTAAAACTTGGGTTTTTATCTTCAAAAGTCATTCTGATCGTACTAATTATTCTTATTTCCATTACCGGTCATTTAGGCGGAAACCTAACGCACGGTAGCGATTATTTAACAGCATATGCACCCGGATTTATAAAAAAGGCATTTGGTAATTCGACCAGTGAAGTAGCTTTGGAGATCCCTTCAAAGCCTGACTCTATTCAGGTGTATAAACACTTGATTCAACCCGTTTTAAATGCGAAATGTGTAAGTTGTCATGGTGAATCAAAGTCCAGCGGGAATTTACTTTTAAATACGCAGGAAGGGATTCTGGAAGGCGGTGATGACGGTCATGCCATTACGGCTGGAAAACCTTTGGAAAGTGGTTTGTTTAAAAGAGCCACCCTGCCTCAAAGCAGTAAAAAGTTCATGCCGCCAAAGGGGGATCCCTTAACTTATAGTGAGTTGAAACTCATTGAATGGTGGATAAAAGAAGGGGCTTCGTTTGAAGATGCCATAACGGCTTATGATATTCCGGAAGATGTCAAACAGTTATTATTAAGGGATTTTGATATCGATACCAAGCCGAAACCTTATTTTGATACCATTGAGGTACCGCAGCTATCGGAGGAAACGCTTCTGGAACTAGAGCAGGCCGGTTGGATGGTGTCGTTTTTGTCAGACGGCCATCGCATGATGGATGCCGGTTTCAGGGCCGGCGACTTATCGACAGATACATTTGAAACCTTGCTAAAAGCGAAAGAACAGATCACCTGGTTGGATCTAAGTGGAAATCCCGTTGAAGATACCATGTTAAAAACCGTTGGCCAATTGACAAATTTAACGCGGTTAAATCTCAGTAATTCAGAAATCACAGATGCCGGTATCCCTAATTTAAAAGCACTGGTGCATTTGGAAGTTCTGAATTTATATGGAACCGATATTAGCGACGAAAGCTTAAAAACAATTGAAAGCCTGTCCGGTTTAAAACGATTGTATTTATGGCAAACACAGGTGACTACGGAAGGAGTTAAAGCGCTTAAGGAACAGTTGCCGGATGTTGAGGTAATTGGCATTCCTGAAAATAGCGCTTCAGACATTTAAAAAGAACTTGTATAATAATTGTGTAGTGCCTTGATAAGCTAATATGCTCTATATTAGTTACACTAAACCATTTCTTTACAAATCAAAATCATTTGTGGCCCGGGAAGGCACGTCATTCATTTAGATTTGCATGCACCTTTCCTGATAAACCATTTGAAGAAATGATAGCAATTAAACACATTTATTTTCTGTTTTTACTGTTTTTAGGCTTCAATCTAAATGCGCAACTCTTAAATCCAAATTTATTGGTTATAAGTGCTGCCGGACAAGCAGTAAGTGAGGCTCATGAGTTTATGAATCCGGGCGTGTATTTATCCAAAGATGGAGGAGGATCCTGGACAAAGATCAATAAAGAGTTGGGGCAACCCGATAAGATAGTAGATGTAAAACCGGATCCCTATAACGAAGACGTATTATGGTGCGCTTCCTGGGGCTGTGGCTGGTTTGTAGCTTATTTAAATGATTCAAAAGCACCCTGGTTAAAAGAATAATATTATGATAAAAAAGCTGAAAAAGAAAAACCATTAGTTATAGAATAACACTTTTATTAAACAGATGAAGACTATTAAAACATATTACATAGCATTAGTTATAGCCTTTTCAACGGCATTTGGATTTGCCCAAAAACAACCGAATATTGTTCTGCTTTTTGCAGATGATATCAGTGCGAGGGAATTGCCCATTTACGGATCAACCGTTTGGAGTCCGCCAAAAGGCGGGGATACTTCCGATTTAAAATATAAAGCCCAAACCCCGGTACTGGATAAAATTGCCGAAGCAGGGTGTTATGTTAAAACAGCCTGGGCCTCTACGGTTTGTGGCCCCAGTAGAGCCATGATGATGACGGGGCGTTATGCACATTTACACAAATGGTGGCATAATAAAGACAAGGGAAAAGCACCAAACGGCAAAGGAACCTGGAATTTATATGACAGCTCGCCGCACTCCATAGTCCATGTGGCCAAAGCAGGTGGGTATGCTACGTTTTGGGCGGGAAAAACCCAAATGAAAATTGACGGATTTCCATTTGACGAAGGTTGTTTCACTCCAGGGGAAGGTTCCTATAATACACCGATTCATACTACGGATTTTAGATTGGAAATGAGAAAAGTGGATGGCAAGAAAATCATATTTAATGCCGATACCAATAAGCCCATCCATAAAAAAAGCTATGTGCAATCCGGGTGGTACTGGAAGCCCCATGTGCAATTGATGAATCACCCGTCATCCTCCAAACGATTGGAATGGTGGCCTAATACTAAGGAATCCAAAAAGCGCTATGGATTGCACACCTATGGACCGGATGTGGAGTTGGAATTTACTTTTGAATTTATGGAAAGAAAGGCTAAAGAAGGAAAGCCGTTTTTTGTATATCACACCAGTCACTTAGGACATGATGCCTGGGACTTTTTAAATCCGTCATCAGGGAATAAATGGCCCGGAACGCCTAAAATCAGTTGGGATGGTAAAAAATATACTCGGGTAACTCCTAAAGTAACCGGAGATAACGGGGATTATAATACTTACGGAACCATTACCGAAAGCGGCATTCATACACATGTTAATTATTTAGACTATCAGGTGTGGCAATACCTTAATAAATTCAAAGAATTGGGTATTGAAAACAACACCATTTTTATCTTTTGCGCCGATAACGGAACCAGTGGTTATGGTAAGTCGAGTCCGGTATCGCAAAAAGGAACCCATGTACCATTAATTATATACGCTCCCGGAATGAACCTGACTAAAAAAGGCGCTCAGGATGTCTTGGCAAATATGTCTGATTTAATACCAACCATTGCCGATTTAGGCGGTATTACCATTCCGGAGTCTTATGAAATTAATGGCGAAAGTTTAGTACCTTTCTTAACAACCGGTAAACTAAAACACCGGGAATGGGTATACGGATATCATAAAGAAACAACCATTATTCGTGGTGATCTGGTAATGAAAGACGGTAACAATGTTTGGTATGATGTCAGCGAATACCCGGATGATTTGATCAGTTTTCCAAAGATCAAAGACTGGAGCTTAGTGTCTGAAGCCCATAGGCAAGAACGTGATAAGCTAAAAAAGATCGTTCCGAGATTTGATCAGCATGCCACAGCACATGATGCCCCGAAAGGCGGTATTGGTAAGGTTGACCCATTAGTTAGGAATAATTAATAGTAATAAACACAAGCACCATGGGCATAAAGTTTATAGGCTTTTAACAACAATGAAATTGTTGTCATTCCTGCGAAGGCAGGAATCCATAACAGGATAATTGGAATGCGAAAAAACGAAATGAGTATAAAAATTGTAGAAGCTGAAAATCTTGTACTAGAAGAGCATAGTTTTAACTAAGGATTGAGACCAATGAATTTAAAAAGTTTGATTTTAATAGTTGCCGGGTGTTTCTGTTGGGTTGTGAATGCACAGTCCGGGGGCGTCTTTAGGTCTTCGGAATCCGAAATCACTAAAATAGCCCTGGAAAAGCTGGCCACTGAAATCAGCTTTTCAAAATTTAATCTTGAAGCGGTAAAAAAGGCTAAAGCCTTAGATTCAAAGATCATTTTACTCCATACCGAAAATGATAAATCCTGGATAAAAAAGTTTAAGCTTAAGGTCGCTGATATTAAATCGGAAGGCTTTCAGATCATAACTAAAGATAACGATACCTATTTGGTGGCCTCTGATGATGCCGGACTCATGTACGGGATTTTAGAATTAAAAGACCAGCTTAAACTTTATGGTCTAAACTCAAAATTTAAAGAGAAAACGGAAAACCCGCATTTCTCCTTCAGGGCAGTTAAGTTTAATTTACCCTGGTCCTCCTATCGAATTGGTGAGTCGCTGCATCTTCATATGAAAACGGTCAAGGATACGGTGTTCTGGAAAGGCTATTTAGATATGATGGCAGAGAACAGGTTAAATGCCTTGACTCTGTGGAATTTGCATCCATTCACCTTTATGATCCAACCCGAAAAATTTCCTGAGGCCACTCAGTTCACAGGTCAGGAGTTTAAGGATTGGCAAACCTTCTGGCGCACCCTATTTAAAATGGCTAAAGACCGAAGCATTGAAACCTATATTGTAAACTGGAATATCATTACTTCGCCTGGATTGACTGAAACTCACAACGTAGCCAACTATAAGGACGATTTGGAGTGGCACTACGGATTTACCCCGGCAGACACCTCCCGGGTGATTGTGGATTACATGAGGGAAACCATTACCCAGACCATTAATGAATATCCTAATTTAACCGGCCTGGGCGTAAGTATAGGCGAGCGGATGCAAATGCCCATGGAAGATGCCATGAAATGGGTGAAAAACACCTTTGTGGCAGGCATGAAAAATGCCAATCGTAAAGTGAAATTTATACATCGTGCACCCTTTAAAGTAGAGCCTGAGATTGCTCGGGAATACATAGAGTCTTATACAGGAACTGAAGGACCTATAATCATGGAATTCAAGTTTAACTGGTCCCATGGACATTCCACACCCAACCTGGCCATTACCCATGGCGGGAAGGTGTCGGATCAATATTGGAACCCCAAACCATCCAATTACAAAATGGCCTGGATGATGCGTAACGAGGACTTCATTATGCTGAATTGGGGCCATACGGAATTCATCAAAGAGCATATTAAAGTGAATGATTTTCCGGATATCACTATGGGTTATTTTATAGGGTCTGAAACCTATATTCCGGCTAAGGAATATCGCATGAGTCCCGATAGTAATTATAATTGGACATATGCCTATGAAAAGGATTGGGAATTCTACCAAATGTGGGGACGCTTAATGTACAACCCCAATACCAGTGACGATTATTTTATTCAGAATTTTAAACACCGCTATGGCGATGCCGTTGGCGAACCCTTGTTTAAAGCTTTGCAGTTAGGCAGTGAAATGCCCTTGTGGTTTTCAACATTCTACAAAGGCACCTGGGACTTTACCATTTACAGCGAAGGCTTCCTTAACGGGAAACAACTTTACAGAAATTACAAAGAGGCCGAAGATGCGTTTATTCGGATAGATGAAATGATTACCCATGAAACGTTGGATCCACTCTACCTCAATATTGATGACTACAATAATCTCAAATTAGAAGGCAAGCCCATTTCCGAAGAACTTGTGACACCACTTGAAATTGCCGAAGAAATGGAGCAAAACGGATTGAAGATCCTGGAGTTGTGCGAAAAAATGAAAGGACAACCCGTAAAAGACATTGCTAATTTCAATATAGAACGAAACGATGTCAAAGCATGGGCTAACCTGAGCCTGTATTTTGCCGACAAGCTCAGGGCAGGTATTTATTTAGATGAAGCCGTCAAAACCAAAAGTCAGGAAAAAAAGGACAAGGCTATTGACTATCTCAGGAACGCCTCAAAACACTGGTTGGGCCTTGTAGATTCAACACAACAATATCAGGAAGTGTCGCTACTCCATATCAGGTCATTTAAATTTTCATGGGAGATGTATTATCCGCGTGTGCTAAAAGACATTGAAATAGCAGAAGCTGTAAAATTTTAAGATTTATAAACAACTGATAACACTAAATATACTATGAACAATAACAAAATCACGTGGCTGATCATAGCTTTACTAATGGTTGGTAAGGTACCAATGTTGGCTCAGCAGCAACAGCCCAATATCCTGTTTATACTGACGGACGACCAAAGATACGACTCAGTAAAAACCTTTAACAAAGCTATCGACGGTCAGGAGATGAGTAAGCTCGGTTATATTGAATCGCCCGAAGTAGACAAGCTTGCTGCTCAGGGGACCACCTTCATAAATACCTACTGCCAGGCATCAGGGTGTGCGCCATCTCGCGCGGTAATGCATCAGGGCCGCTATACTTTTAGGTCAGGGATTTATGAATTTGAATGGCATAACAATGTCGCCGAACATATGAAGCCTTCGCTACCGGAGCAATTGGCGACAATGGGGTATCAAACATTTCATGTTGGTAAACTAGGTTACAGACTTAAAGGGTTGACCGAAACCGGAAAAGCAAAAGCCCATAAAGTATATCAAACCGATATGGATTTCAGGAGATTAGGTTTTGAAGGCTTAACGGATTATTGCTATGGAAGTATTAGAGAAATAGATGGAAAACCGCTTGATCCACCGGTGAATAGGGTGGAGTTGTTTGTCACTCCGGAAGGCAAATTTGAATATGTTTGTGATGAGTTAATAGCCCAACGAAAAGAATATAAAGCTGTTGCAGAAGAGCTTACAAAGAAGTATGATTTGATAAGGCACTATAAAAAAGGGACAAAAGAATCTATTTCAAAAGGCATGATAATTTCAGGGGTGAGCCCGCAACCGGCTGGAAAAACAAGGGATGGTTACTACGCGCATTTCTTGAATGAATACCTAATTAATGAAAATCAGCCATTCCATGCAGGGAAATTAAAGTTTACAGGGGTTGACCCTTCAAAGCCGGTCTTTGCTCATATCGGATTCGATTTTCCGCACACACCAGTGTTACCGCCGGCAGATTACCGCGAGCGGTTTCAAAAACATACTTACAACATACCAAAAGTAACTGATAAGGAGTTGCAGGGTGTTTCTGAGCAGGTGAAAAGACTTCTCAATAATAAATATACGGATCATATGAGTGAAGAGGAATTGCAGAAAATGATCCAGGATTACTATGCCTTTTGTGCTTATGGAGATAGACTGGTAGGGAAAGCAGCCAACGATTTTATTGCTTATAGCGAAAAACATAACCAACCCTGGATGATTATTTATGTATGCGGCGATCATGGATGGAAGTTAAATGAACATGGGGCCACTTCAAAATTCACACCCTGGGAATGGGATACCCATAACCCTATGATTGTGGTGTCTTCGGATAAAAAGAAATTCCCGGCTGGAAAAATAGTAAGGGAGTTTACTGAATTTGTTGATATAGCCCCTACGGCTTTGGGGGCGGCGGGAGCTGATTTATCGGATAAAAGATTTGCCTATCTGGATGGTTTGGATTTAGCAAAAACCGTTTCAAAAGAAGCACCGATAAGAGATTACATTGTTGGGGAAACACATGCGGTTATAGGTCCCAGAGCCTTTATTAGAACTAAGGATTATGTACTGTCTTTAAAAACCAGGCCTTCAAGAAAGGAAGGTGAAAACATGACATGGGCCTTATCCGCTTCATGGGAAGACCTAGATCCTGCATTATATGATTCAAAAAAAGATCCCGGAGAGATCAATAATGTGGCTTTCGATAAGAAATATCAAAAAGTAGCCCAAAAGATGAAAGACAAATTATTGAACATTGTTCTGGGAGATAATCGTGTTGAGATTAACTGGGGAAGATGGGGAGAAGGAACCAAAATTTTCCGTAGCAATTTTGCCCCCGGAGCCCATGATTATAAACTGAAGCTTTGAAACTAGTAAGAGGATTGCCTAAAAGACTAACATTTTGTTCTTCCGAACTGTTACATTGGGCGTGTCACACTGAGCGCAGTCGAAGTGTTGATTCAGAATCTCGTCTTTTAATTACTGCTATGATTATGAGAACCTGAAATACTGAAACAAGTTCAGCACAGGCAAGTTCAGGTTGACAACTTTTGATTTTTTAGATGAGTTAAAACAAATATATAAAACAAGTATAATGAAAAACAAAATTGCTGTTATAGCACTATTTTTAGTGGGATCATTAAAATTCAGTTACGCACAGGAGCAACAGCCTAATATCCTTTGGGTTCTAACAGATGACCACAGGTATGATGCCATTCAGGCCTTTAATAAAATGCTTCACGGCCGGGAGAACAGTGAATTGGGATACGTAGAATCCCCACAGGCCGACAGATTAACTGAAATGGGCACAACCTTTATCAATACCTATTGTCAGGCGGCGGGCTGCGCACCGTCCAGAACCTCTATGCATTCCGGTCGTTATCCGTTCCGTTCAGGGGTTTATGAGTTTGAATATTATAACAATAATGCCGAACATTGTGAGCCTTACTTACCGGAACAAATGGAAAGCCTGGGCTACCAAACCGTACATTTAGGCAAATTAGGCGTCAGAATTAAGACGATCAAAAACGGGAGAGCCGTACCTCATGAATTATATCAAACCGATATCAACTTTAAGCAATTGAGAAAAGATGGGCTAACCGGTTGGGGTAAAGACTGGTTTCATGAAATGGACGGTAAAAAGCTGAAAGAACCCTTTAAAAGTATGGAGTTCTTTGTAACCGAAGACGGCGCGTTTGAATACATATCGGAACGACTTGAAAAGGAGTTTCCAAAGTATGCCGGCACCGCTAAAAATGCTATGGAAAAATACGATCTTCTTAGGCATTACAATAAAAAGAAAGGACCACAAACCGAGTTTTCATCCGGAATTTTAGCTGGCGTCAGTTCAAGAAAAGCAGGGAAAACCAGAGATGGTTACTACTCCTCAATTTTCGAGGATTTCCTTAAAAGTGAAAACAAAACCTTTAAAGCGGGTTCCAGAACATTTGATGGTGTAGATACCAATAAACCGTTATTCTGTCATATAGGCTATGACTTTCCGCATACGCCGGTATTACCACCTGCAAGCTACAGGGAACGCTTTAAAAAACACAAGTACAAAGTGCCGGAGTTTGATGAAAGCGAGTTGAAAACAATGCCGGCTCAACAAAAGAAACAAGTCATGAATGGCTATACCGATCATTTTACAGACGCCGAAAAGCAAGCTATGATTCAGGATTATTACGCATTTTGTGCCTATGGGGATGATTTGGTAGGACAGGCTGTTGACGATTTTATAGCTTATAGCGAAAAACATAAGCAGCCCTGGATGGTGATGTACGTGGTAGGTGATCATGGTTGGAAATTAAACGATCACGGATCCGTGTCAAAATTCAGCCCATGGGAAATCGATACACACAATCCCATTATCGTGGTCTCTTCAGATAAAAAGAAATTTCCGGCAGGGAAAGTGGTAAGGGATTATACCGAATTTGTAGATATAGCTCCAACCATATTAGCGGCTGGAGGCGCCAATCTTAAAGCTGAAAAATTTGAATATTTAGACGGATTGGATATGGCCGATGTGGTTTCGGGAAAAGCAGCAAAAAGAGATTATATCATTGGCGAAGCGCATGCCGTTACAGGGCCCAGAGCCTTTATCCGAACAAAAGATTACGTGTTCTCAATGCAAACACGGCCGCATAAAAACAGGGGTAAGGATATGGATTGGGCACTTAAGGCTTCTTATGAAGCATTAGACCCTGCTTTATATGATACCAATAAGGATCCTCATGAGGTTAATAATCTAGCATTCAATAAGAAGTACAAAAAAATAGCTGAGAAGATGAAAGAAAAGCTTATAAACATTGTGCTTGGAGACAATAGAGTTGAAGTTGGCTGGGGAAAAGGCGGTAATGTAACCGGAACCACGGTATACAGAAGCAATTTTGCCCCGGGGGCACATGATTATAAGTTGAAACTTTAAAAGGGTTAAAATGAAGAAAATAGGGTTATTGCTTATAGTTGTACTTGCGAGCATACATATGTCCTCACAAGATTCCGGTATATCCACATATCTTAATATCAAATCCTTTGGGGCAAAAGGAGACGGAAAGACAGATGATACGCCGGCGTTACTAAAAGCCATGGAAGCGGCTACAAAGTCAGAAGGCACTGTGTATTTTCCACATGGGAATTATCTAATCCATCCGGTAAAAGTTCCTAACCATATTACACTGTTAGGCTACTCGGCCTGGGCCTATGCCAATAAGGACCAAAAGGATAAAGATTATATTGGTAAAACTATTTTAACAGCACAATCGGGTGATGCCCGTGCTTTGCTTGATTTGGGCAGTAATCGGGGTATTCGAATTATTGGTTTAACTCTTGATGGAAGAGGACAAGGAAAGCGTATGCACGGGGTTTATGCACGTCATTTAGGGAGTGAGCAACATAACAATATAGAGGATTGCCGCATACAGCATTTTAGTGGTTCCGGGATTCGTTTGGAACGTTCCTGGGTGTTTTCGGTGCGTCGTTGCCTCCTGATGTTTAACCAGGAACATGGTGTGGATGTTACGGGAGGCTATGATGGTTGGATTATTGACAATCAACTCACTGCCAACAAGGGTTACGGTCTGTTTGCAAGAGGAGAGCCACATCCGGATAAAACGGAGGAAGAGATTAAAGATTTAAAGTTTTTTGGAGGGGCTTCCGTTATGGTTACCGCTAATCGCATTGAGTGGAATAAATCAGGAGGTGTTTATTTAAACGGCTCTAACTCTATGCAAATAACGGGTTGTGCGGTAGATCATAACTTTGGTCCGGGCATTAAAATTTCCAATGGAACCGCCCACACCATTTCGGGAAATTTGTTTAGAAGTAACGGGGTAGATGCCAAAGACGATGCTTGTTCCCAGATCTGGCTTGAAAATGTAAAGGGAGTAGCAGTTAC
Organism: Seonamhaeicola sp.; assembly: GCF_028281565.1. Classification (GTDB taxonomy): domain Bacteria; phylum Bacteroidota; class Bacteroidia; order Flavobacteriales; family Flavobacteriaceae; genus Seonamhaeicola. Next base: position 132,370 of record NZ_JANQJQ010000004.1, on the reverse strand, counting down.
CGGTAATATGATTTGGGGTTGGTACAATAGAAAAGAATACAAATTTGAATTCCCCTATCCGTTTTACGGCATTATAGCAAAAAATCTTAAGGGAAGTGTCATCTCCCAAAATGCCATGTACCATAGTTCCAGTAAGGAAGGTGTGAGTGACAGAGGTGGCAATGGAACCTCTATCATTAAAGATAATGCCTATGTAAAACCTAAGATTGAAAAAATTGAAGGTGGTTTTCGAATCATAAAATAAATAATTGAAACTTTTGATAATCCCATTTTTTCTATAGAAAGTTTATACAAAGCCTAAATAGAACATTCATTCTATATATTAAATCATATAGTTCCATGATCGCATTGATTTTTGCGCAACTTGTTGCTTTATTAATTCGATTATGAAAAAATATCTTGTTATAGTATTAACACTATGCCTGGGAGGCATGGCTTACACACAATCAGGTCCACCAAAACCACCCGTGGGTAAACGTTGGGTAATGAATCCTGATTTTTCAGATGAGTTTAACGGCACTGAACTGGATACCACCAAATGGTTAGACCATCATCCCACCTGGAAGGGAAGAGCCCCGGGGTTGTTTATGCGGTCACAGGTATCCGTTGCAGACGGGTATCTTCAACTTAAAGGGGAAAAGATGAAAAATGACACCATAGTTGATAACCGCACATTTAATATAAAAGGAGCAGCGGTGGTTTCAAAGAAAGCCGTTTACCTGGGGTATTATGAGTGCCGTGTAAAAGCTGCGGCAACAACCATGTCTTGTACGTTCTGGTTTTCAGGCGGCGGCGGTGTTGGGCCCAAAGGATGCGATAGGTACCATCAGGAATGGGATATACATGAATCTATTGGTCGTGAAGGCGATTTTCAAGGTAAGTATTTTGCAAGTGGGATGCATTCCAATGCGCATTATTGGTACACCGATTGTGATGGCAAAAGGCACGATTATAGAGCTGCTCAGGTAAGGTTTGAAGATAACGAAGTATCCTCAAAAAAGTTTCACGTGTATGGTGGCTGGTGGCGTGATGAAATATCGGCCAGTTATTATTATGACAACCAGGAACCAAAACACCAAAGGTTCTATGATAAAATAACGGATAAGCCTATGGACAAACCCATGTTTATGCGTTTGGTGCACGAAACCTATCCGTTCCCGTGGATATCATTACCAACCGATGAAGAATTGGCTGATAATACCAAAAACACAGTGTATTATGACTGGGTTCGGGGCTATGAATTGATCGATGTCAATAAAGCCAATGACTCAAAGCTGGAATCTGAAATTGGATTGTATCATGAAATGGTACTTTTTGATAATCATCAGATCGATTTAAAAGCTTCAGAATCATTACTAATTCCTTTAAGTTATAAAGCTAATGAAGACCGGGACATTATATTGAGATTAGTGGATGCTGAAGACAAGAAAGTTCAGGAAGTTAGGACAAAAGCATTGGCCGGGTATGCCAATCTCGAATTCAGTTTGAAACTGGATCAGAAACCTTCCGCAGGCAAATACAAGTTAACAACCCATCTGGTTCCGGTTGGTGGTGACAAAAAAAATACTTTAGATACTAATACCTTAATTGTTAATCTTGAGAAATAGGCATGAAAAGACAAACCGTAAAAAAGCGACCAGGCATCATGAGAGAAATATTGGTATTTGGGTTGCTGTGTTTTAATCTGTCAGGGCTTTCAGCTCAAAATCAAATTCATGTTTATTCAACGGAAATTCCCTGGGTCCAGGGTACAATTTTTGAAGACCCCGGTAAAGTTTATTCCATCAATGAGGCTATTGGTCAGGCATCAAGCGGAGATATTATTATAGTTCACGAAGGGATTTATAGGGAGCGTATTTTAGTAAATAAAAACAATCTAACTATTAAAAATTTCAACAATGAATATGTCTTGGTCACCGGGGCGGAGGTTGTTTCGGGCACTTGGTCTGATGCATCTGGCATGACCTCGGGAGTGAAAGTTGTTGATATCTCCGGTTTAAATATTGAAACAGATTATAGCCAGTTATTTGTTAACGGAAAAATACAAAAACTGGGACGACACCCTAATAGGAACATCGATCCAATGATGGAGGTGATTTACCCTAATAACGATGGTGGGTACGCCCCTTTGATTAATGGATCAAAGCCTGCGGGAGTACAAGCAACAGGTCAAATAACTTTTGATGAAACTACACTTCCAAATGTAGATTTAACGGGAGGTATTGTTAGGGCCATGACAGGTAAAATGCGTAATTACGTGTACGGTGATATTGTTTCAAATTCGGGAAATACCGTTTCCTTTAAAGCCATTCATAATAATACGGATTGGTACAAAGAAGGCGCTATTCCTTCTACACGTTTTAAATTTAGTTGGGGTTTTGTATTGCATAAAAATTTAGTGGATACTCCCGGAGAATTTTTTATAGAAGGGAATAATCTTTTTTATTTTCCAAAGGAAGGTGAGAATTTGGAAGAAAGTCGGGTTGAGCTTCAAACTCGTGAAAGCGTACTTGTTTTAAATAATACAAGCGGTGTAAGCATTAATGGGATAAATTTTGTGGCAGGAAATGTAGACGCACAATCAACTAATAGTGCTACAATTGACGAAAGCTCTTTTAGATACTTACATCCATTTTGGACACCGAATGGATATGGGCAGGGAAATACAGACCGTAAAGGAATATATTTCGAGAACAGTTCAGATAATACCGTTAAAAATACTTATATAGGGCATAGTTGGGGTAATATGGTTGCCTTGAAATTTGGTCAGAATAATACTTTCGAAAACTGTATTATAGAAGATTTTGGATGGGTAGGCGTGTTTACTTCCGGAATTCATGTTAATAGGGCAGATAATACCAGTATTAGTAAATGTACTTTTGGTGAGGCGTGTAGGTTTCAAATTCGAATTGATGGTGGAGACGCTAAAGTTGATATTTTAGATTCTGATTTTTATGGTGCTATGAAATTAGGGGAAGATGCCGGGCCATTAGAAGGGACAAGTACCGGAAGAATTGGTTCCATAGATTTAAAAGGAAGTACAATTGCTTATAATAAAGTGCATGATGTTACCGGGCTACCCGTATCTGATGGAAACTACAATAAAGCTAAAATTGTTGCTTTTTATATGGAAGATATAGAGAACTACACGGCACACCATAATCTCATTTACAATTTCAAAGCAGATAATTACATGGGGTCAGTTGAAATTGAAGAAGTTGGGGAGTTTCTCTACTTAGGACCACGTTATAATAGAATGCAAAATCCGGTAAACTACTATAATAATACGGTATGGAATTATGATGAATTTTGCAGTATATGGAATATCGAAATAGATAATTGGGCAGAATTAGGCTTGGCTGAAGCGGACGCTTCTGGAAGTATGGAAGATGGACATTTTGCCAATAACGTATTTATGAACGAGTCCATCTACAGGCTAAGTTATGTGCGTCAAATATTGAGTCCTACAGGAGGAAACCTGGGCTGGGTCTCCTTAAATCCAAGTCCTAGCTTACAGACTACAGACTGGAATGAATATACTTCGCATTGTTCTAATTATAATTATAAGTTCAATCCTCAAAATAACATACTATTAGATTTTAATAACCAGGGAGATAACTTTATTGACGCTCCTAACGGTGATTTTACTTTGCTTAACGGTTCCGCAGCTAAGAATGCGGGTGTTGAGATTCCGGGGATTACCAGTTCTTCAAATCCGGATTGCGGTGCATTGGAAGGTGGCAACAGAGTTTTAAATGCAGGATCTACATTAGTTGTTCCTGAGTTTTTGGAACAGGCTATTTCCGTATTGAACGTGAAGTTTACTATTGCCGCTACTTCTGAAACATGCCCAAATAAAAACAATGGATCCTTGAGTATCGTTCCTAGTTTTGGAGCTGATTATGAAGTAAGTTTTGACGGAAATACTTATGAGTTTACAAATGAAAGAGCTTTTGAGAATGTCGCCCCGGGGGATTACGACATTTGTATTAACATTAAAGGAAAACCGGAAAGCCAATGTTTTACGGTTCAGGTAGGCGAAGCAGAGGCGATAACTCTAAAATCTGTTTTAAAAAGTAATCAACTTGCGGTAAATGTAACAAACGGAACAGCACCTTATAAAGTATGGATAAATAACTCTCAAGTTCTGGAAACCATGTCGCCATCTTTCGCGGTTCATGTAAATCAAGGGGATACGGTAAAAGTGAAAACAGATAAAGATTGCGAAGGCGAGTTAATACAGTCTGTTGATTTTTATTCAAATGTTAGGCCTTTTCCAAATCCAACATCGGGAGTGTTTAAAATTACTTTACCAATACAGGAAGGTAACATTCCAATAGAAATTTATGACATCCGTGGGCAATTAATATCTTCAGAAATATATATCATTCATTCCGGGGAAATTCAGCTTAATCTAAACGGAAAGACCTCAGGCATGTATTTTGCAAAATTATTGTTGGATAAACCAGTGAACTTCAAAATCATTAAGAACTAAAACTTAAACTAATCATGACATTTAATTTTAATTTTGAATTGAAAACCTTTGTTTTGATACTATTTGCTATCAGCCTTATAGTGTCATGTTCAGATGCGAAAAAAGAAACAAGCTCGAATGAAGAGAAGGTTGAAGGTGCTTTCCCTTATATGTTGCCTGAAACAAAACCTAATCGTCCTTTAAGTGCAGCATTAGAAAGAAATTATGATGCTTATATGGGGCCTCGCCAGGAAACCAATGAGTTGTTTACACAATTTAAATATACCAGGCTTAAGGGATTTGATTATAATGGTGGTGATGGCACTATTACACGTCGGGACCCATCCAAAGTGATTTTCGCCAATGGTAAATACTACATGTGGTACACACATCGTGAAACATCGGCAGCACCTGTAGGGGTGTCAAATGCCCATTTAAGTAGCGATAGTATTCCTTCGGCAGATTGGGATTTAGCCGATATTTTTTACGCAACCTCAGAAGATGGATTTACATGGGAAGAGCAGGGCGTAGCTGTGCCTCGGGCTGAAAAACCAAACCTTGGACATCGTTCCGTAACAACTACTGATATTTTAGTTTGGGAAGGGAAATACTATTTATATTATCAGGCATTTTCCGTAGCTCCGGGTAAAAATGGCGGTGATAATTGTCCGGTAGCTGTATCGTATGCCGATTCACCGGATGGGCCATGGATACCCTATAATAAAGATGTGATTCCTAATGGAGCACCCGGGGAATGGGACCAATATTCCATTCATGACCCATATCCTATGGTCCACGACGGTAAGGTTTATTTATATTACAAATCAGATTTCGGAAGAAGTGATACCACACAAACGGTACGTATGCATGGATTAGCTATAGCTGACAATCCGCTTGGGCCATTTGAAAAGCACCCCTTGAATCCTATTATGAATTCCGGTCATGAAACAACTCTGTTCCCTTTTAAAGAAGGAGTGGCCGCATTTGCTATAAGGGATGGGAATGAGATGAACACCATTCAATATGCTAAGGATTGGGTGAACTTTGATGTGGCCGCTACTGTGGAAATGATGCCGGATGCTGCAGGACCATTTATTCCTGATGTATTTACAAATACCACAGACGGAAGAGGTATCACCTGGGGAATATCCCATTTTACAGTGCCTCATGGCAATTGGAAAAAAAATCATGCCGTCTTATTGAGATTTGATTGTGACCTCAGTCTGGATGTTCACGACCCCAGAATGAAAAGACACCATAATAAACCTAAAATAGAAACCTTGTACAGACATGGTTTAAGTAAAGAGCAACGGGAAAGAATAACTAAGGCCAATAAAGAACTAAAAGAGTAGTCTAAAGGTTACTAAAATAACCCGTTAGCTGTAAAAAAGTTTCAACCCTAAGCACAACGTGTTTAGGGTTGTTTTTTTGTCTTATTTAAATCCTCATAATGCTTTTAAGGTCTAAATGTTGTACATATGTGCATTTTTTTAGGGAGTTTGTGCAATAACATACATTTATTTGTAATATTTGATACCTTTGAGAAAATAGAAATTATATTGCGTTTATATTTAATGGAAAAGAATGTTACAAAGGTTTGTTTAGTGCTTTTTTTACTATTAGTATGCAACTACTATAAAATCTTCGCACAAAATTCAGCTTATTTCGAGCATATAAGCTCAGGAAATGGATTGTCCCAAAACGATGTAAACTGTATATATCAGGATCATCAAGGTTTTATGTGGTTTGGGACGCATGATGGCCTTAACAAATATGACGGATATGACTTTACCATTTATAACTTAGAACGTAACAACCCCAATAGTCTAACCAGTAATTTAATTTTTACTATAACCAGTGATGACAATGGGAATTTATGGATCGGGACTACCGGTGAAGGTTTAAATTGTTTTAATCAATCTTTAGAGCGGTTTTCCCATTTTAAGCACGAATCCGGTAACAAGAAAAGTCTTAGCAACAATCAGGTTAGCTATGTTTATAGAGACAGTAAGAACAGGTTATGGGTTGGTACCAAGGATGGCCTGAATTTGTTGGATTTAACCGGTTTTCATAATGAGGAGGAAGTGGTTTTTAAACGCTTTGCCCTTAATGACCAGGAAAATTCTACGGATTATATAGCCAATTTTATTTATACAGTTTTTGAAGACAGCAAAAATAATATTTGGGTAGGAGGAGCCTATGGATTATATAAATTATCTGAGCGCAGTGATGGTAGTACCTATCTGCGTCTGGTGAATCAGGACGTTGGGATGTCGAGTACTTCTGTTAGAAGTATAGCGGAAGACGGGCGTGGTAATTTATTTGTGGGGACAGTGTCTGGACTGTATAAGCTTAATTTAAATCAGCCTTCAGGTAGGGTTCGGTTCGTTAATAGTGCCTTTTGTGGTTCCTTGTTAGTGGATGACAATAGATTATGGGTTGGTACTAATTCAGGTTTGCGGCTTTTTGATAACGCTCCCAATAATGACCTTCCGGTTTTGGTCGAGGCCTATAGGTACAATCCGAAAAATCCTTTTAGTCTTACTAAGGATATCGTAAAGTCTTTATATAAAGATCGAACAGGTATCATATGGGTAGGAACCAACGGGGGTGGTGTCAATAAATTGGATCCCAATAGAAAACAGTTTGTACATGTAAAAAAGACCAGTGCCGAGGAGAGTCTGAGCTACGATAAAATAAGGTCCATGTACGAAGATAGCAATGGCACGTTATGGATTGGTACCGAAGGGGGCGGATTAAATATGCTTCCAAAGCAAAAGGAAGGCGCATCCGAATACAGTTTTATAAAATTTAACAGCCCCTCCAAGCCCTTTGACATTATAGAAATAGAACGGAACAATAAAAAGCTATTGTTACTTGGGACCGAAGCTTTTCCCGGGCTCTTTGAATTGGATATTACGGATCCGTTAAAGGTGGATGCTGAAGGGATCATAGGGATCGAGGAAATTAGGAGTAGCGTTTTTTCGTTATTGGAAGACCGTCATAAGAATTTGTGGATAGGAACTTATGATGAAGGCCTGCACAGATGGGCTTATTACCAAAATTCAAATAGTTATAAAAAGGACTTATTAGTAAACAATAGAAATAATCCTTACAGTATTTCCAGCAATATTATACGGGACATTTTACAGGATAGCCATGGGAATATCTGGTTTGCTACCAGTAATGGGTTGTCAAAACTTATTCCGGATGAAGCGCTCAATAAAGATCCGAAATTTGAGGTTTATAGAAAAGCACCAAATGATCCGAATAGCATAAGTCATAATTATATCCTGTCACTTTATGAGAGTAAAGATGGCACCATCTGGATAGGGACCTTTGGTGGTGGACTTAACAAATACATTCCGGGTGTTAACGGAGAAGCCGATAAATTTTTGGTCTATTTAGATATTGACGGCCTACCAAACAATGTTATCAAGGGGATTTTGGAAGATAAAGACGGTAACCTTTGGTTGTCAACCAATAAAGGGCTTTCCAAGTTTGATCCTATTGAAGAAACCTTTAAAAATTATGACGAAAATGATGGTTTGCAGAGTGATGAATTTCAGGAATTGGCCTGTTTAAAAAAATCCAATGGTGAAATGCTATTTGGTGGCGTAAACGGTTTTAATGCCTTTTTTCCTGAAAATATTATTGATAATGATATTGAGGCCAAACCTATAATAACAAGTTTTTCAATTTCGAACAAAGAGATTGGGGTAGGCGAGGTCGTTAATAGAAGGGTTGTACTGGACAAAGTCATAAGTAAAACACAAGAACTAACGCTAAAGTATAATGAAAACAGCTTTTCTTTTGAATTTGCAGCGCTGCATTTTGCCGCACCCAATAAGAACAAGTTTGCCTATATGCTGGAGGGGTTTGATGAAGATTGGGTTTATACCGGTGCGGGTAAGCGTTTTGCTACATATACCAATTTAAGTTCCGGTAATTATACCTTAAAAGTAAAGGCATCCAATAATGATGGTGTTTGGGGAACAGCACCATCACAGATTAAAATACGTATCAAACCGCCCTTTTGGCAAACCAATTTCGCATTTCTCCTCTACTCATTATTTATTATTGGTTTATTGTTAGTATACAGGCGCTTTACCATTATCAAAACTACAAAGAAACACCAGTTGGAATTGGAACATATGGAGAAAGAAAAAAATGATGAGTTGAACCGAATGAAACTCGAGTTTTTTACCAATATTTCCCATGAGTTTAGAACCCCTTTAACGCTGATCAAGGGCCCCTTAAAGTATTTGCGTAAAAACAGCCGTAATCTGGATGAAGAAGCCGTTCAAAAGCAATACACGCGGATGTATAAAAACACAGAATACCTGTTGCGATTGGTTAATCAATTGCTGGACTTTAGAAAACTTAATCAGGGGAAAATGAAATTGGTTCTAAGGAAAAGCAATTTACTGGGGTTTGTGAAGGAAATCTGTGAGCCATTTCAGTTTTTAGCACAAAAACAGGACATTGTATTCAATGTGTATTCCAAAGAGGAAACCATAGCGTCCTGGTTTGATCATGATGCCCTGGAGAAAATCATGTTTAACTTATTATCGAACGCCTTTAAATTTACAGGGAAAAGAGGTAAGGTTGAGGTAGATATTTCTATTGACGATAAAGATTATGCGGTCATTAAGGTTAAGGACAATGGCAGTGGTATTGCAGAAAACAGGATCGCAAGCATTTTTGACAGGTTCCATACGGAGAATAGTACCGAAAGGAAAAAACAACAAGGGGCCGGCATTGGACTTTCGTTTACTAAAAATTTAGTGCTTTTACACCAGGGGACCATAGATGTTAAAAGTGAACCCCATGTAGAAACTGTTTTTACAGTACAGCTACCTATGAATAAAGAGGCTTATGCCGATATTCCTGAAATTGTAATTAAAACAGCTGATGATGTTGATTTTCTTGTACGGTCCTCAGAATCTGAGATAGCAGCCATAAGCTTTAATGATGAACTTATTGATCAGGATTTTTCAAATAGAAAATCATCGTCCCCGGTCTTATTGGTTGTTGATGACAATGACGAAATCAGAAGTTTTATTAAGGATGCACTATCCGGGGACTATGAGGTTTTTGAGGCAGATAATGGTAAAATGGGGCTGGAACTGGCCAATAAACTAAAACCAAGTATCATTTTAACAGATGTTTTAATGCCGGTCATGGATGGTTATGAATTATGTAAAACTTTAAAAACGCAGATTGATACAAGCCATATACCGGTAATCATGTTAACGGCAAAGTCCTCCCAGGAAAGTGAAATCCAGGGCGCTAAAGTTGGTGCGGATGATTATATACGCAAACCTTTTGACATAGAACTGCTTGAGCTAAAACTATCAAATATCGTAAAGCAACGAAACGATTTAAGAAAACGTTTTAACAGGGAGATAAACCTGCAGCCTAAAGAGGTCACCGTAACGACCATGGACGAAAAGTTTCTTCAAAAAGCTATTAATATCGTGGAAGAAAACATGATGAATCCTGATTTTAATGTGGAAATGCTGGTAAAAGAAATGGGGCATAGCCGAAGTGGTATGTTCGTTAAGTTTAAAGAAATTACAGGGCTTTCCCCAAGTGAGTTTGTAAGGAATATTAAATTGAAAAGAGCGGTTCAGCTTTTTGAACAAAGTGACTACTCTGTTAAGGAAATTATGTTTATGACGGGCTTTAATACCGCGTCCTATTTTTCTAAATGCTTTAAAAAACAGTTTGGTGTGGTGCCTAGTGAATATGTGGGGAAAAATTCGCAAAAATCAGTCCCGGATTTAAAAGAGGACTTAAAGGAAGAGTAAATCTTTAGAGGCTTTTAATCATTCCAATGTTGATCAATTATCTTTTGAATGTGGGGGAAAGTCTCAAAATCCTCTTCATTTAACTGTTTTCTTTTTGCGATCAATTGTTTTTTTAAATCGCTGATAATATCCTTGTATTCCGGATTATAGTATATGTTATTCATTTCTTCGGGATCTTTTTTTAGGTCATAGAGCTCCCAGGCTACGGGCGTATTCGCAACTGTTTTGTTTTTTGAACTATCCTTATGTTGTTGGTGCTTTGGGTTGTTACCATTGGTCCTGTCTTTTCCGTAGAAGAAAATGAGTTTGTGCTTTTTGGTTCTTATGCCAAAATGTGCAGGGTTATTGTGGTTGGGAGTCATATGCGTCCAATTTCTATAATAAGTGGATTGCTGCCAACCTTTAGGTTCTTCGCCTGTTTCCAGAATGTGTTTGAAACTATGCCCCTGCATGTATTCGGGAGTGGCGCCTCCTGCCAACTCTATTATGGTTGGGGCAAAATCGGTATTATTGACGATGGCATCGGTTTTAAGACCCGGTTTTATTTTTTCAGGGTATTTTATGAAAAATGGAATTCTAATAGATTCTTCATACATCCAGGACGTATCAATATAATCGTGCTCTCCAAGCATGATGCCCCGGTCACTGGTGTAAATGATTATGGTGTTTTCATCCAAACCGGCTTCCTTTAAATATAATAACAATCGGGCGACGTTATCATCAATGCCTTTGATATACCGCAAATAATTTTTAGTGTATGCCTGGTAAGTTTGGTGCCTGTGTTCATTATCAATAAAAGTGTCGGTGGATTGGACTTTGGTATTAGATGCGGTAGGGGAGGTATCTGGAGTTCTGGTCCAGATAAGATCTCCTTTATTTCTACCGGACAGTGAGGTGCCTATTAGGTGCACTAAGGAGTCATTTTTGCCCCTGGTGGCTATAGAACCGTTATTTCCATTGTGATATAAACTGGCTGGTTCGGGAACATAGGAATTGTCCAAATAGTCTTTGTAGCGCGGGGCGAAATCAAAATTGTTTTCCGCTGCTTTGAATTGATGAAATAGTATAAACGGTTTATGGGGGTCTCTTTTATGTTTTAACCAATCTATAGCTAAATCCGTTATAACATCAGAACTATGCCCCTTATATTGCTTCCTTTTCATATAATCGGTTCCGGGACTGTACTTTGGGCTATTTTCGGTTAACCAGGGATTAAAACTGGATTCCTGATTTCCGGTATGCGCCAAGATGTTATAATAATCAAAATTAGGTGTAGCGGTAAAATCGTAATGGCCGATAAGTGCTGTTTCATAACCTAATTTTTTCATTTCCATGGGTAGATATTGCCTATCTGAACTTAAGGTGTTTTCGGGGGCCAGTATTTTGTTGGTTTGGCCGTATTGACCTGTTAAAATGGAAGCTTTGCTGGGAACGCATATGGAGTTGTTTACAAAACAATTGGTGAATACCATCCCTTCGTTGGCCAGTTTATCTAAAGACGGGGTTGGGTTCAAAGTGGCCAATCGCTCGCCGTATACGCCTAATGCTTTGGTGGTATGGTCATCAGATATAATGAACAGGATGTTGGGCTTTTTGCTAATGACCGCTGCTTCTTTTTTACTGCAGGAACCAAGTAAAAGTATTAGGATTAATATGGTGATTATGTGCTTTAGCATGCCCTTATAGGATCAACAATTATGTGTTTTGTTCATTACTTTGTTTTCATTGATGGAGCCTTCAAAAATGGAATGCTCAAAAAATGATTTTAAACAAAGCTAAAAGTGAATGGAGTTGGCTACTAAAACTAATGTCTAAATTATTAGTACTAATGTGCTTTCGCAAGGCTATACATTGTTATTGCCGACATTTTGTAAGGAAAAGAGGCAATTGGCTGGGGCCTTCAATACATATGGAAGATGTGCTGATAGTCAATTTGCCATGTGAATTCTTAATTGTTGGAAGTTGTGATTAGATCCTTTTTGTGATTTGATAATTGAATACTTTGAATGCCCTTTACCATGTAAGGAACAAAATAACAGCTTTCTGAATAGTCAACAGGTAAATTCTTAGGGATGAGTTTTTCGTTTTTGCCTCCAAAAGGATGTTCGCAAATGCTTGCACCTCGTATTCCAAAATCGGATTTGCCTTTTGGCCCAATGAGGTCTCCAATATTTCCTTTGGCAAAGGCCTTAGGTCTTAAACTTCGCTCCAATTATTGGCATCCATTCACCAACCAAAAGGTGTTCGTTGATCTCGTCATTGTTAACGTCCGCCCGGACAGAAGACATTACCATGCTAATGTTCCCTCAAAGCAAACTGACTGAAACAGCTATTCTGTCCTGAATTCAAAAACCGGTGATTGCGAATTAGAACCACCCTCGTCAGTAGTTATGACACGCCAGTAATAAACAGTATCGGCATTTAATGCTATGTCCGCTATACTCATATTTGTTGTGTTAGCATGTAAGGTAGTTGGTGGGTTGGCCGTACCCAAATACACATCAAAAGAAGCTATATCACCATCAATATCACTACCACTCCAACTCAACGTAACCGGAGATGGCACTTCGGATCCCATAGCCGGCTCTACTAAATCTGCCGGAAACGGGGCATAATTTTCTACACCTTCACCGGCGTTATAAAACTTCCACGTTTCACTGGTTGCGGTAGTAGTCGTTTTATTAGATTTAGATATAACCTGCCAGGAATAAGGCACATTTCTTCCAATTGTTAAGGTTATTGATGTAGTGGCCGTGCTTTGTTCGGTAGTAACATCAGTATCTAAATTCTTTAAAACATGTGTATAGTTATTAGTGTTTGCAGACGCATTCCATCGAAATGTGACTCTGCTTTCTGTATCAGAGACCACATTCCCCTGGTTACACTCTTCATCCTTTTCCGGAGAGACTAAGACTGCCGCTTCCGGAGGAAGAATCTTTGTTTCTCCACCATCATCACTTCCACCACCGCCACTGCAGCTAAAAAGGGCTAGTAGTATTATTAATAAACTTCCTTTTAAATATTTACTATATATCATTGTTTTATAATTTTAGATTGGGTGTTAATGTTTTGGCCTTTTATAGATACAAAATACATACCTGCACTTAAATACTGTGTATTTATGGTTATGCTTTGACCCGTTACTGGCTGTGCTTTATTGATCACTACTTTTCCTGTTGCTGAAACTACCTGAACATTTACCAATGATTTTACCTCATTGGCAAATGCTATGGTAAAATGATCTTTTACTGCATTAGGGAAAATAGTTATGTCATCAAATACCTGTATCATTTCGTCATACTGCCCCTGACAGTCTTTATCTGCCTTTACAGAAAGGTTGTTTAAACCTTTTGATAAGTTCAGTGTTATTTGGCTTCGCTTTGTATAGGTTATTTCGCCATTTAAATTGATACTATAGGTAGAGCCTCCGCTTAAATTTAAAGTCACCTGATTCTTAGAGTTATCAATTTTTGAAACTACCGCCAGATCTTCCGGTTCTACAATAGTTACAAAAAAGCATTGCTCGTAATTGGCATCGGCTGTAGTAGTAATGCACACTGTATAATTACCGGCACTTAAATCTGTAAACTCAACGCTTGTGGTGAAATCCTTTTCTGCGCCGGTTTCTGTGATTTTAGCTGTAAACTGAAGCGTTGTTTCTATAGAAGTAATTGAAATAGCACCATCATCACTGGTTCTACACGATTCACCCATGCCTTTGACCCTGAAATTATCGGCAGCCAAGGTAAAAATCTCGCAACCATCAACATCAACGGTTCTTCCTAATGGGGTATCAGGACATAAATCATCGGCATTAGCAACACCGTCGTTATCATCATCATTCGGATCAAAAGGTATACAATTTTCGCCCGGTAATCCGTAACATCCATTCCCTGTCGGGCTATAAAGTGGCTCCCAATCAATTCCGGCGGTCCAATTATTACCTCCATTCTCATATGCGCCAACGTCTGGTTTAGCACCATTAAAGCCATCGGTAATACCTGCTATCTCTCTACCCTGGTCAATAGGTGAAGCTCCTGCTTTTAATTGGAAATTTCCATTGGAGGCATTAACAAAAACATCGGCTGTAACCGTTAAATTATTTTGTTTATCAGACTGAGGCTCCCAATTATCGTCGTCAGACAAGTTATTCCAAACTTTTACGTTGGTGAACTGCGTACCCTCTTTATGCCATGCACCCATGACTTCAGATCCGTTCCAAAGCGTATTATTATAGATTTCAATATCCGCTCCATCCCAGTTTATTTGAATGTTTGTCCATTCCGTGTTCCAAACTACATTGTGATGCACTAAATATTTTGAAGCACTATTATCTAAATAAATGCCTGCTGCTTTGTATTTGGTTCCCGGAGAATCTGTATCATGAAACCAGTTATGATGAATTTCTGTCAGTGCTTCTCTTGGGCCAACCGTATAAAATAAGGCACAGTCATCTGCTAAGCGATTACTTTTGTAAACATCATTGTAAGCTATCTCATTACTGTCTCCGTTATATTGAATGGCATCTCTACCTCCATTAAAAACTGTATTACGCTCTACCAGTGTGTTACGTATTCCTCTGATAATCAAAGGGCCGTCATAACTTGCTAAAAAATCAAAATCATGGATGTAATTATTTCTAATCGTATGGTCGTTTCCTCTAACGTCTAATCCCGCTCCGGAATTAAAGGCAATTTCACATTTTTCAACAGTATTATTAGATCCCTGAACCTTAACAGATGCTTTTCCAGTTCGGGATCCGTCTGTTACTCCTTGCGTATGGTTGGCATAAAATGCCGAAACCCCGTAAAGCACATTGTTAGTGGTGCGGTTATTTCCATTAGCTTGCCATGTAGAAGAATCTTCCATATTAATATTGCCGCCATAAACAGCTAAATTTCTAATTTGGATATAACTTTTATCTTTTATGTTTATGGCTTCACGACGCCTGCGCATATGTACTTTACCATCTTCCGGAGCAGCACCTCCGGGTAGTTGAACAAATAATTCATTAGTATTGTTGTCATAGTACCATTCGTTTTCATAATCCAAAGCAGCTTTTACACCTTCCAGATAGAAATCCCCCAAATCGGCCGGTGGATGAAAGGTTCTTACCCAGGTATCGGTGGCGGTAAAGTTAAAATTAACTCTTCCGGCAGAGCTGCTGGTAATTGTACGTTTCCAGGCCAACCAACCGGAACCGGGTCTGTCTCCGTAGAACCAAAGGGCACCTCCGGTCCAGTCTATTCCGGGAATTGTAGACTCTGTTAAATAAGCACCATTAATTACATCGCCATTACTTCCTCCGGTATTTCTAAGGGAGTTAAGCGCAAATGGGTCGTCACTTGTTTTATTAGGCCATCTGGCTAAATTTAAAGCTGTTTTGTCATTTACAACGAAGTTATCCTGCCCTAAATCAGTAAAGGGAATAGTTGTTTTATAAATGGAACCGCTATCTTGGGTCCACCCGGATAAGGCTTGCATAGCTGAAATAATGACTTTTTCTCCCGGATAGGATTGGAAAATAATCGGATTTCCGGGAGTTCCGGAATTTGCAGGAGCTAAAGTTTCTTCATAGGTGCCTTCCCTTATATAGACCACATCACCTGCCACGGCCACACTTGCTGCTTTAGAAATGGTTAAATAGGGATTATCTATGGTCCCATCGTTATTATCATCACCATTTTTAGCAACATAAATATCTTTTGCATAAGAGCCAAGGCATATAAACAGGGTGAGTATTGAAATTATCGATTTATTAATTTTAAGTTTTTCTAGCATAGTTTATTTACTTTTTCACATGTGACTGGTGTCATTGCAGATAACCCATCACTTTGTTTTTTTAGAAAACCAAATATTTTTACGGATATAAGGTTCAATCGTTAAGCAAAACTAAAATGTAGTTGGTTTCTATTGTAGAACATAAGTCTATAAGGTTAGAATATATGTACACAGCTACATAATACTGCGAGAAATATGACAACAATAAGAGAGGTGAGAATTAATGAAGTCGGATGACATGATATCAATAGGCTTCGATGTAACTGGAGTCTTTTTTGGTATTAATTAGTTGTTTGGAAGGATAATGTTCAATATCAGTTAATCTAAATTTTGCCCAAAGGACAATCTTTTGACCATTTCCTATGCTTTTCAATTGATATGTGTCTTATTAATCTTAGATAAGTTATTAATTTCGAGTTGTATAATGCAACTGTTGCTTTATTTTAAATAAAGTCGACCAGGAGATTTATATTTTGAAATGCGTCATAAAAGGATGTCGATACTAACCTTTATATTCAATGAGGAATGACATCAGACCATCAAAAAGCAACATAAATAAACAGATGAAAACCAGTAATTTTTATATGAGAAGTTTAAGACTTAGCCTTTTTTTAGCTGTTTCCCTTTCTTTTTTTCAATGCGAGAATGTAGTGGAAGAAAAAGTGTTAATCCCTAAGCAGTCCAATAATTTTGTTTGGATCTATAAACCGGATGGTGATTATTTTTTCGGTCCGGACACCAAGCATTTAAAAGAAGGGAAATGGTACGACGAATGGGTGCCCAATGACCATGCTTTTATAAAAGATGAGGCAGGTAAATGGCATGTGTTTGGGATAACGCATCCTTTAGTTGATGTAAAACCTTTAAAGGGAAGTATTCATGAAGGGGAGTATGCATCCTTTCATGCCGTATCATCAGATACAAATTTTAAAGAGACCCTAACGAAGTTTCATTATAAGGATTTACCAAAAATTTTGGCTCCTAAAGAACGGCCTGGAGAAGTGTTAGCCAATCATGCACCGTACATTGTAAAAAAGGACGGCTTATATAACATGGTCTATGGGCATAGTCCCATTCGTCTGGCCGTGTCGTCAGATTTACATAAATGGATTCCAAAAGGTGAATTGTTCGATGAAGAAGGCGGCGCACGTGATCCTAATTTACTCTTTCATGATGGTATTTATTACATAGTATACTGTTCAGAAAAAAGTGTTAGAATGCGCCAGTCTAAAGATTTAATGAATTGGAGTGAATCTCAAACCATTTTAACAACCAATAAATTTGATCCGGAGTCGCCTTCGTTAATTTTTCATAATGATTCGTTTTACCTGTTTGTTTGTTCCTGGGACGGCAATTGGGATGGCCGGGATATTCAGGGAGCCTATCAGAATAAAACCTATGTGTACCACTCCAAGGATACCCTGCACTTTGGAACAGACCATGAAAAGGAAATTACCACATTAAAGTCCCACGCTCCGGAAATTTTTCAGGACGAACATGGCGATTGGTACATTTCCAGCGTGGAATGGCCTTATAGAGGAGTGAGTGTAGATAAACTTACCTGGGAATAACATATTAATATAAAAAATGACAAACTTAACAAGTAAATACAAGCTTAAGAAGCACTTTCTGTTTACCATGGCTTTAGGATTTATATCGTTGGCATTGTTGCTTCAGGTCCAGGATGTGAAACGTTCCAGACCTACAGATTGGGACGGTTTGGTTTATGGAGGTAGATTTATGGATAGGTTTTTGCCATTGCCTGATGTTGGGGAGTTAAGATCTGATGTTTGGGGTGCTGATGCCGTAAAACCCAGACATATAAATAATGGATTGGAGGACAATATTTGGTCTTATTGGGGAAAGAAGATTCAAGAAAGGAATAATCCTGTTAACCTCAGAATCATTATCAATCATCAAGGTCAGGAACCAAGTGTTTTAAAAGGATTGGTAGTTGTTAGGTAACTAAAATTAAAATGCGCTCTGTGGTTTAGAATAGTTAGGGACAAAATGTAGTGCCGTACTTCGGCAGCTTGAATAGGCTAGGTTCTTAAGTGTTTGATTTTCATAGGGAAGGCTGGTATGGTTATGGGTTTTTCAACATTAGAAATGGGTTAAATGTAGTTAAAATGTAGTTGTAGCCTCTGTGCGTGTAGTTATTGTGTAAGTGATTTTTCCCTTTAAACCTGTTTGAGTTTTAATTTTATCAGGTAGATATAAAATTATATAGAATGACAATAAGATTGATTACGTTTTGTTTGTTAGGGTTAATGACCTTACAACTACAAGCTCAGAGAAAAAAGCCTGCCCTGAGGGGTGTTGAAGGGAAGCCTAATGTGTTGGTTATTTATACTGATGACCATAGGTATAGTGGTGTCCATGCTTTAGGAGGCCAGGCTGTAGTAACCCCCACTTTAGATAATTTGGCACATACCGGTATTGCCTTTACTAATGCCTATATGCAAGGCTCCTTTTCCGGAGCTACCTGTGTGCCCAGCAGGGCGATGTTACTCACAGGGAGGAATTTGTTTCAATTGAAAGGAAGGGGGTTCGACATTCCTGAGGATCACACTACCATGGGAGAACTATTCATGGAGGCCGGTTATTATGCTTATCATGTTGGTAAGTGGCATCAGGATATGAAGTCATTGGCACGTTCTTTCAACGATGGTGCTAAGGTTTCCGGGAAACCAGCCTACCTGACGGATCAATACAGAATGCCTTATCACGATTGGGAACCTAATGGTAATTACAAACGAGAGCATTGTTATTTGTTGGAATATAACGATAAAGGCGAGGTGGTGAGCCGTCCGTTAACCAAAGATGATAAACGTGGTCCAACCGGCACAGAAAAAACAGGGCCCCATGTATCCAAAGTGTTAGCAGATGAAAGCGTTAAGTTCCTAATGGAGTACGATAAGAAAAAACCATTCTTTCATTATCTGGCATTTCCAACACCACATGATCCCCGTCAAGCTCCAAAAAAGTACAAGGATATGTACCCTGAAGAAGACATAGCGCTGTTGCCTTCGTATATGCCACAACATCCATTTGATAATGGGCATATTGTATTACGTGATGAATTGTTGGCAGAATGGCCCAGAACCACTAAAATAGCCAAGCAGCACTTGTCTGATTATTATGCCATTATTTCCCATTTGGATGCGCAAATAGGAAGGGTGATCAAGGCTCTGAAAGAAAGTGGGCAATATGAAAACACTATTATAGTCATGGCCGGAGATAGCGGGCTGGCCGTTGGTAACCATGGTTTGCTGGGGAAACAAAGTATTTATGATGAAGATGGCGTACACATTCCGTTCATTCTTTCCGGAGGCTTGATTGAAGAAGCTAATAAAGGCAGACGTGAGGACGCTTTTTGTTATAATTACGACATTCTGCCAACTCTATGTGATATGATTGGATTAAAGACCCCAAAATCAGTGACAGGTAAAAGCTTGTTACCCATCATAAACAATGAAACGGAAATGGTTAGGGATTATACCTATCATGCCTACCGTCAACATCAGAGAGCCTACCGAAAGGGAGATTATAAACTGATAGAATACGTGCGAGCTCCTGATAAGGACAGAAAGCGCGGTGACATCATCTCTGGTTCCAGAGTAACTCAATTGTTTAACGTTACCAAAGACCCATGGGAAGCTTTCAATTTAGCGGACTTTCCGGAGTATGCCGACAAGGTAGCTGAAATGAGAAAAGGAATGAAGCAAAAGGCCATCGAATTAAAGGATAAGTCACATGACGAATTGGTTAACGTTGATTTCTGGAAATACTATAATCTATCAAACCGGTAGGAATGAAAGCAAAACTGTTAACGGCATTAACATTGTTTTTTTTCTTGGCACTTAGCGCTCAGGAGTATAATATTCTGGATTACGGAGCGAAAAAGTCACATAAAGAACTAAGCACTGAAGCCATTCAGGCAGCTATTGATGCTGCCCATAAAAATGGAGGCGGAACGGTGATCGTACCAAAAGGAACTTACGTTACCGGAACTTTGTTTTTAAGGAGCAATGTGACGTTTAAAATGGAAGCCAATACCGAGTTGTTTGGAAGTTCTGATTTAAAGGATTATGCCGAAGTACCTGTAGCCACAGAAGAACCACACTTTTCCAAATGCCTGTTTTATGCACATGGTCAGGAAAACATTACTATCCTGGGACACCCACGGTCCGAAATAAATGGTAAGGGCTATATGTTTAAACACAGCCCGGAGCGTCCTAAACTGTTTAGGATTGAAGCGTGTAAAAATGTACGTTTTGAGAACGCCATCATCAAGAATTCAGGTTCCTGGTGTATGTATTTCAGGGAATGTGATTCGGTTTTTATTCATAAAACTTCGGTTTATAATAAAGAGAATAGAAACAATGACGGTATGAATTACGACGGCTGCTCCAATATTAGGATCACCGATTGTAACCTTCAGGTGGAAGACGATGCTATCTGCTTAAAGAGTAGTGTAGATAAGGTGACCGAAAACATCTATGTTGAAAACTGCACGGTGAGTAGTTATTGGGCATCCCTAAAATTCGGAACCGCTTCAAAAACAGGCTTCAGAAATATCACGGTTAAAAATTGCCAGTTTTTTGATAGCCGACATGGCGCCATAAAACTATTGGCAGTAGATGGGGCTATCATTGAAAATGTTGAGATATCAGATGTGAAAATGTTCAACTGTGGCGGGCCTATCTTTCTGCGTTTAGGGAATCGTGGAAGAGACTATTCAAAATCCATAAAACAGGTTTATAAAACAGATGTCAAACCGGAAGGACGACCCGTGGGAAAGATCAGAAACGTGGTTTTTAAAAATATCGAGGGCCGCCTAACAGGACGTATTGACCCACCAACCGAAGGTATTATGTTAACCGGTTTACCGGGACATTACATTGAAGATATAACTATGGAGAATATCCATTTCTCCTATACCGGATTTGGCGATTTGAATGTTCAGGATCGTGTCATTCCGGAAGATGAAGCCCGCTACCCTGAACAACTGTTCTTTGGTGTCTTACCAAGTTATGGTATGTATTTACGCCACGTAAAAGGACTTAAGCTCAAGAATATAACTATGGAATTGAGAAACCACGATGACCGTCCGGCCATTGTTATGGACGACGTTTTGGATAGTGAATTTGAAGATATAAAATTTGATATTTCTTCCGGAGTTCAATCGGGAATAGTTTCAAAAAACACTAAAAACATTCAGCTAAAAAATATTAATCCTGTAAAAAATAATGACTACTGACAAACACAAAATATGGTGTTTGAGTTTAACCTTTTTATGCTTAACTACTATAGGTTATGCTCAAAAAAAAGACATACTAAAAGACTCCTGGATAACAAAAAGTCTTGCCGATAGGGGTGAATTTATATTAGAAACTAAAGACAGCACGGTTTGGGGTTGTGCTCCTATTTATGATGATGAAGGTAAGCTGCATGTATTTTACTCAACATGGGCCAAAGATGAGCATTGGTTAACCCATAGTAAAATTGGGCATGCTGTAGCAGACCATCCGGAAGGGCCTTATAAAAAATTAGGTATTATCATGGAAGGTAGAAAAGGGAAATGGGATGCGCATACCATTCATAACCCCAATATCTCAAAAGTGGATGGTAAATATGTGCTTTTATATATTGGAAATGATACACTAAAACAAGATAATTGGAGAACCAGAGCAAAAGCCGCTAATACACAGCGAGTTGGAATGGCTATCTCAGATTCACCTTATGGTCCTTGGAAACGATTTGATAAACCGGTAATAGAAGTTGCCAAAGACTCCATGGCCTGGGATGGGTATTGTACAGTTAATCCATCTTTTATGAAACACCCAGGTGGAGACTATTGGATTTACTATCGTGCATGGGACAGGCGTAATGATGATAGACGAAAAACAGGAGTAGCTATGTCAAAAACTCTGGAAGGTCCTTATGTAAAATATGAGGGGAATCCCATAATTGACTTCCCTGAATATGGTGGACAAACAGAAGATCCTTACATGTTTTATTACAAAGGAAAATTTCACTGTCTGATCAGGGATATGGGAAATTTTGATTGGTATAGCGGACTCTATTTAGAATCTGAAGACGGATTACAATGGGGCGCATATCAACGCGGACATCATAAAGGGGATCGTTATTTTCCGGTGTGTGAAAAATGTCGATATGAAAGGGTTCAAGTTCTATGGAAGGACGGACACCCCGAATATTTATTTAATGCCATAATGCGAGAAGGAAGAGAAAACAATGGCGCTGTACTTAAAATTGATTTATCAAAACTGAAAAAATAAGACATATGAAATGAGCCATAATAACTAAACGGTAATACCCACCGAAATGTTTAATGGCGAATTACATCTGACAAATAAAAAACAATAAAAAATAAACAGATGAAAAAAGCAGTATTTATAGTTTTAGTAATGATTCTTGCTTGCGGATGTGTAGAAAAACAAACGAATCAAGTTGTTAAACAAGAATCTAAGGAATACTACGAAGCCGATTGGAATTCGCTGCAAAAGCACGATACCCCACAATGGATGTTAGATGCCAAATTTGGTATTTATTCCCACTGGGGAGCACAGTCGGTAAAGCTTGAACTCGGACAAAACGATATGCCGGACCATGAAGCCATTCAGAATTGGAAGGGTGAAAAGTTTAATGCTAAGGAATGGGTGGATTTATTTCAAAGAGCAGGGGCTCAATTTGCAGGGCCGGTAGCATGGCATGTGAATGGTTGTTTGAATTGGGACAGTAAAATAACCGATTGGAACACGGCTAAAAAAGGCCCTGAAATTGATATATATGGCGAATTGGCCAGGGAGATAAGAAAAACAGATATGAAGCTTATGGCCTCCTTTCATAGTTCTACTCTTTGGGGGCCTATGAGCAAAACAAACCAAATCTATTTGGAACCCACAGGGAATTACAAAAGAAGGGGGAATACGCCCGGAGTGCATACGCCAGAAGGCCGTTATAATTCAGAATATTTAAATGGTTGGTTAGAGAGAATGAAAGAAGGTTATGAATTACACCAGCCCGATATGGTATGGGTAGATGTTGGTTTTGGAGGTACCGTTGGGCCTGAACTGAGAAAGCAGTTGGTTGGTGGTAAAGTGGTTGAAACCGAACGCGAGTTTGCTATTGATGGCATCCGTGAAGACATTCAAAAAGAATATATCAGTTCCTATTTTAATGCGGCATTAGACTGGGGCAAAGAAGTAGAATTTGTATACAAGAGTTTCGATATTCCTCCGGGAGTGGCCATGCGCGATATTGAGAACGGCAATCTGGATGGTTTGCAATTCGATCCCTGGATGGCAGATATCAACATGCAACAACATATTACCTGGCCCACAGTATGGTTCTACAATCCTGAAAACTACATCAAGGATGCCAATATATTAGTGGATATGTTGGTCGATATCACCTCAAAAAACGGTAGGATTTTATTAAATGTACCCCCTAAGGCCGATGGGTCTTTTGCTGAAAACGTTAAAGAAGAACTCTATAAAATAGGGGATTGGTTAAAACTGAACGGCGAAGCCATCTATGGTACCACGTCATGGACTATTTACGGCGAAGGACCGGCCTTTATCAAGAATGAAGGGCACCACGGTCAGGGTAAAAATAAAGGAACCGAAATTCCTAAATATACATCGGAAGATATCCGATACACGCAAAAGGACGGCGATGTATATGCTATTGTATTAGATTGGCCGGAAGCAGTATTGGATATCAAAGCCTTAGGTTACAACGGTAAATTGTATCCCGGAGAAATAAAAAAGATAAGCCTGTTGGGAAGCAATGCCGAATTGGAATGGACCCAAAATGCCGAAAGCTTGACTATTGTGTTCCCTAAAGAAAAGCCATGCGATTTTGCCTATGTGTTAAAAGTGGAAAGACATTAGATGCCTGGATGTAATATGAAACATGTTAAATGCACTTTTTTAGTCGTTTGTTTAGGTTTAACGTTTTTTTCTAACGCTCAAAAAAGACCGAACATTCTTTTTGCCATCGCTGATGATATGTCCCACGCAAGTGCTTACGGTTTTAAGTTTTTGAACACACCTAATTTAGATAAGTTGGCGGATACGGGGTTAAAGTTCAACAGGATGTATACACCAAGTAGTAAGTGTGCGCCTTCCCGTGCTGTTATATTAACAGGACGAAACCCCTGGCAACTGGAAGAAGCTGCCAATCACCAGCCAACCTGGCCTGTTAAGTTTAAAAGTGTGGTGGAAGTGCTAACAGATAACGGCTATTTTACCGGTTTTACGGGTAAGGGATGGAACCCCGGTATTCATCCTAAAGGCAGGAATCTAACTGGAAAACCTTATAACCAACTGGAAGTTGAGTCGGTGCCGGCTAAGGGCATCCATAAGTTCGATTATACAGGTAACTTCAAACAGTTTATGGAAGAAAAACCGAAAGATGAACCTTTCTTTTTTTGGTATGGATGCAAAGAGCCCCATCGTGGCTATGAATTTAAATCGGGAGTGAAACACGGTAAGGAATTCTCAGATTTGGATTTCCTGCCAACATTTTGGGGAGCGTCCGAAGCCATTAAACATGATATTCTTGATTATGCTATTGAGGTGGAATACTTCGATCGTCATTTGGGAAATATCATTGAACATCTCCGTGACATTGGGGAGCTCGAGAATACTATTATTATTGTTACTTCAGATAATGCCATGCCTTTTCCCAGATATAAAGGGCACCCTCATGAATTTGCGACCAGGGTTCCATTCGTGGTTAATTGGCCTGAAAGCATTGTTAAACCCGGAAGGGACGTAAATGAGTTTGCAAGTTTTGCTGACATAGCACCAACACTTTTAGAAATCGCCGATATTCCACGGGGAAAATTTAATATGCAGGAAATAGAAGGTAAAAGCCTATTCGATATTTTTCAAAATAAATCCGGGAAGCGAGATTATGTACTTACCGGCCGGGAGCGGAACGATTGTGTAAGGCAGAACGGTTGGGGCTACCCCGTACGCAGCATTCATAGGGGTGATTTTGTGTATATGTACAATTTTAAACCGGACCGTTGGCCCTGTGGAGAACCGGAAACGGGCTATAGGGATACCGATTGGAGTCCGACCAAATCGGTTACCCTGGAAGAAAAACCGGGAACTCTGATTTTCGATTTATGTTATGGGAAACGCCCTCAGGAAGAATTGTACAATATTGTTCAAGATCCGGAATGCCTCAATAACCTGGCAGAAGAGAAAGGGCATTCGAAACAAAAAGAAGCACTTAAAAGAGAACTTTTTGCCAAACTGAAACAACAGCATGACCCCCGTATGTTCGGCAATGGAGACGTTTTCGATAATTACGACCTTGAAAGACGAAATAAGAGTTATCTGGAGCTTGTAGAAACTGTAAAAAAGAAAGCCGAATCAAAGAAGCATAAAAAATAGTTTCAGTTGTTTAAAATTTAAAATTTAAAAATTGAATATGAATAGATCAATTATTCTTGGTGTTGTTTTATTAGCAGGACAATTAACATTTAGTCAGGAAGCCAAAAAGCCTAATATTTTATTTATAAGTATTGACGATTTGAGGGCTCAGCTAGGAGCCTATGGTCATGAGCAAATGATAACCCCCAATTTAGACGGACTGGCATCTCAGGGTAGGTTGTTCAATCGTCACTATGTGCAGGTGCCTACTTGCGGACCTTCCCGGGCCTGTATGCTAACAGGTAAAAACCTGACGGTCATTAGTGACATATCCCATCCGCGCCTGGCAAAACAATTGGCAGGTAAACCGGAGCCGGAATACCCCGAAACATTTATTCATCATCTGAAAAGAAATGGCTATTACACTGTTGGTATGGGTAAAATAAGCCATCAGGCCAGTGGACAATACAAAGGTGGTTTAGAACTGCCTCATAGTTGGGATAAGTTTGTTTTCGATCCAAATAACCCATGGAACCATGGGCTGTTGCATGCTTATGCCAATGGGCGAACGAGAGGGAAAGGGGAAAGATTGGCGTATGAATTTTTAGATGTTCCCGATGAAAACTATCCAGATGGCATGTTGGCAAATCAGGCCGTAGAAACTTTAGAGGAAGTTGCTAAAAAAGATAAACCCTTCTTTATGGCAGTAGGGTTCTTTAAACCCCATTTACCGTTCTGTGCCCCTAAAAAATACTGGGATATGTACAATGAAGATGATATAAAATTATCCCCAAATCCAGATGTACCACAAGGCGTGAGCAATGCATTTTTACACGATAGTTCAGAGTTTTTCGGACAGTATGAACATCCGGAAGCGGGAGGCGCAGGTAAACGGTTAACTGATGCATACGCCAAAAATGTAAGACGTGCCTATTACGCGTCGGTAACCTATACAGATGCCCAGGTGGGTAAAGTATTGACAAAGCTAAAAGACTTAGGATTGGACAAAAATACTATCATTGTAGTTTGGGGCGACCATGGCTGGCATCTGGGAGAGCATACCATTTGGGGGAAGCATAGCACTTTTGAGCGTGCTCTTAAAAGTACCTTTCTTGTTAAAACTCCAGACATGAAAAAACCGGGAATAGCAACCAATGCATTGGTGGCATCGGTGGATATTTATCCAACCATTTGTGAATTAGCGGGTGTAGAAAAACCCAAAGGCCTGGACGGTCAAAGCATGGTTACAATCCTTGATAATCCAAAAGCCAAGGGAAAAGATATGGTACATAGCTATTGGCGCAATATTATTAGTATGCGTGATGATCGTTACCGTATGGCCGTTTTTAAAAAAGAAGACAAACAGGAAGTCATGTTATTTGACCATAATAAAGATCCCAATGAGACTATTAATGTCGCAAATGAAAATCCCAATGTAGTGGCCCGGTTTGAAAAAGCACTTAAAAAAGTAAATAAAGGGTTCTTACCTAACTAGATATTAAAATTAATAAGATGAAAAGAAGACAATTTATAAGAAACGCTGCGGCAGCAGGAGCAGGAGCGGTGATCTTGCCTTCGTATAGCATTGGAAAGCTCGGAACCAGCGCAAATAGTAAACTTAATATTGCCATGATTGGTGCAGGTAATATTGCAGGAATGGCCTATGCGGGCTGTAAAGGCGAGAATATTGTGGCCATTGCAGATGTTGACTCCAATATGTTCGGTCAACATTTAGATAAGCATCCTGAAATTGCCAAAGCAAAGAAGTTTGAAGATTTTCGTGAGATGTTGGATAAAATGGATAAAGAGATTGATGCGGTGTGTATTAATACGCCGGACCATACGCATTTTGTGGCAACTATGCACGCTATGGAAATGGGTAAGCATGTTTGTACCCAAAAACCCCTGACTTATAGTATATGGGAAGCGCAAACACTTCAGAAAGCTAAGGCAAAATACGGCGTAGTTACTAATATGGCAGTTCAAGGGCATACCTTTGATGGTATTCGGCAAATGAAAGAATGGTATGAAGCCGATGTATTTGGACAAATTAGAGAAGTACACTCCTGGAGACCGGGACCAAATTTTGAAAAGGAATATCCGGGAAAAGCCGGGTACTGGCATAAAATGAAAACCTTCCCCCCTGAAGTACACCCAATACCCGATAATTT
Source organism: Seonamhaeicola sp. (assembly GCF_028281565.1). GTDB lineage: Bacteria > Bacteroidota > Bacteroidia > Flavobacteriales > Flavobacteriaceae > Seonamhaeicola. The sequence continues at coordinate 104,715 of NZ_JANQJQ010000004.1, read as the reverse complement.
AAATTGGGATCTTTGGTTGGGGCCAAGGCCTGCAGACACCCCCTTTCACAAGTTCTATCACCCAAAAAGTTGGAGAGCGTATAATCAATTTGGTAACGGCATTTTTGGCGACTGGATGCCGCATATTTCAGATGCACCGGTGTTTATTTTAGACCTCTATGAACCTGTGGTTGTTGAATTAGAAGAAAAAGTTGGGGGCAATGCATGGATGTGCCCTGATGGAAATCGGGTTCGTTGGGAATTTAAGGAACGTGGAAGTAAAGCACCCTGCGTTTTCTATTGGTATAATGGTCCGGGAGGCAAAGCGTTTCGACCAGAAAAGCCTGAAGCGTGGACATGGGATGAAAAACTTCCCGGTGGAGGAACTCTCTATTATGGGGATAAAACGGTAGGGTATACCGATGTAAGATCGAACAATCCAAGGTTAGCTAATAAAGAGGAAATGTTGGCTTTTGAAGCCAAAGGATTCCCGACCGAGAAATATCCTCGTGTTAAGGGTGGGCCGTTTGCCGAATGGATAAGAGCCATTAAAGGAGAAGGACCGGAGCCAGGGGCGAATTTTGATTTCGCATCACCGTTTACGGTAATGATGTTATTAGGTGTCCTGGCGGCTAAAGTTGGCGGGAGAATAGAATGGGACCCTGAAAAAGGAATTACCAACAGGCCGGAGCTGAATAAATATGTTAGTGGGCCGGTACCACGCAAAGGGTGGGATTACGGTAGAGATCTTTAAAGCAAAGGTATGAGATTAAATGCTTTACCACTTGTTCTTGCGTTAGCGGTAGTTTCTTGTTTGGCGGTTAAAACAAAAAATGATTATCTGGAAAATTGTGAAATACGGTACCGGAGAACCTCAAATTAAAGAGTGGGAATTGTTTAATTTAAATGATGACCCCAAAGAGTCTAAAAACATAGCATCACAACATCCAAAAATGCTTAAAAAACTTCATGCCATGTTTTTAAAACAACGGCTAAAGGACAAATAAGGCAATATGGGGTTTGATAAAAAATAATAACAATCCCATTATATTAAAATTCAGGTATAAGCTTTGTATAGTTTCAATCTTCAAAAGACTTTGTCATAAGTTGTAGTTTTAAGGCCATATATAATGGATTTGTACAGGTTTTATGACTAATTTGTGAATTCTTAAAAGCTACGAGTTAATGAAAATAAAGGTTTTGTTATTGCTATTGGTGTTGGCCGTAAACAATTGGATGTTTGCCCAAACCAAAACGCGTCCAAATGTCATTTTAATTTTAACAGATGATCAGGGTATAGGGGATTTGTCCTGTTATGGGAATCCCTGGTTAAAAACACCTAATCTGGATGCATTTTACAAAGCGTCCGTAAGAATGGCTGACTTTCATGTAAGTCCGCTTTGTACACCCACCAGGGCAGCTATTATGACGGGGCAATATCCAATCAATAACGGTGCCTGGGCCACCTTTAAGGGGCGTGATGCTTTATCTGAAAATGCCATTACCATGGCTGAAGTGTTTAAACAAAACGGTTATAAAACAGGACTTTTTGGAAAATGGCATTTAGGGGATAATTATCCAACCAGGCCAACGGATTGTGGTTTTGATGTGGCTGTTCATCATTTGGCAGGTGGTGTAGGCGAACTATCCGATTACTGGGGGAACAGTTATTTTGATGATGTGTTTTATGTAAATAACGAACCCAAACAATTTGAAGGCTATTGCACGGATGTCTGGTTTAATGAAACCATGAAATTCATTGATAAAAACGCAGAGGAGCCTTTCTTTGTGTACTTGCCAACTAATGCACCACACGATCCCTTGATTGTAGACCCGAAGTATGCTGAGCCCTATAAACATTTGGAAAGCGATAAGATCATTGATGCCAATCTTTATGGCATGATCGCCAACATTGATGAGAATTTTGGCAGGTTCTATAAGTTTCTAAAGAAAAAGAACTTATTGGATAATACTATCCTCATTTTTATGAGCGATAATGGTACTAGGTTCGGGTACAGCCCGGATGGGAAACTAGGCTATAATAAAGGTTTTGAAGGTATCAAAGGTTCTAAATTGGAAGGTGGGCATATTGTACCATTTTTTATCAGATGGCCTAACGGTAATGTACAGGGTGGAAAGGATATACATAATTTGGCTGCTCATGTAGACTTGTTACCTACGTTGGCATCAATGTGTAATCTTAATTTACCCAGAAAAGCAAAACTTGATGGTATCGATTTTTCACCGGTATTGACCAATGTGAATGCCAATTTGCCGGAACGGTCCGTTTTTGTGCATCATAGGCAAGATTGGCGACAGCCAAAGGATGTTTCCGAAACCTGCATCATGAAAGACCAGTGGCGCTTGATAAATGGAAAGGCACTTTACGATATTGTGGCGGATCCCAAACAAAAGAACAATGTGGTCAATGAATATCCGGAGTTGGTAAGACAACTCTTAAAGGACAATATGAGGTTTTTAAAGGAGACCAAAAAGAATCCGGAGTACCACGAACTGCCTATACATGGAGTTGGTAATGCCGCTCAAAAAGAAATCAAGTTAACCATTCAACACGCCATTGGTGAAGATGGTGGTATTTGGAAACCGGAACAGGTCTCAGCCGGTATGAAAAATACCAATAATACCTATGCTTTAAAAATCGAACAAAGCGGGGAGTATCTAATTTCATGCATGCGATGGCCTAAAGAATGTCCGGGACCCATCCTTGGCATTCCAAAAGAGAATCCGAAAAATTTATACGATTATAAAACAATCAACCCCCATAAAGTCAGGATCCGTATTGCCAATCAAATGATTGAAAAAGACATTCAATCAAAAGATGAGGCTGTGACCTTTAAGGTGTATCTTCAAAAGGGGAAAACACTTTTGGTTACCGATTTTATAGAAGGCAAAAAAAAATACGGTGTCTATTATACCTATGTCAAATATTTAGATTAGAACTATTATGAACAGAATGACTCGGTTTTTAGTATGGGCCCTGTTATTGGGGCCATTGGGATTTGCCCAAATTAAAGTCTGGAAGGCTCCGGGAACCATTACCTCCCAACAATGGCAGGTCAATGATTTGGTGTATATAGCAAAACAAAAGGTTGAAAAACCATTCCAACAGGAGGTTTATGCTATGGTTAGATCAGAAGAAGGTGAGCAAAAAGTCCCGCTCTTTTATAACGGTGGTAACGAGTGGGTGTTCCGGTATTCCAGTTCAAATACCGGAAAAAAGTCTTTTGTGATTCAGTCGGATATTAAAGGTCTCAAAGGGAAGAAGGGGGCAATTAATATCACTCAAAATCAGAAAAAAGATCGGCATGGAGGCATTGTTCTAAGCGACGATAATAAAAGACATTTCTTTTATGAGGATGGGACCCATTACTTCAATTTAGCCTTTGAGTGCGATTGGTTATACGCCCTGGATTATGGTAATAAAGATTTGCCCAAAACCAAACATTTACTAGGCCTGTTAAACAAGAACGGTTTCAATCAAATTGTGATGAACGTATATGCCTATGGTTTGGATTTTGATTGGGTAAGGGATAAAAACTTGCTGAAACATCCGGAGCATAATTATGGCGAACGAGAAGATATTTTTCCGTTTCTAGGTTCTAACAGTAATCCGGATTATAGTGCCTTGAATATGGGTTTCTTTAAACATTTCGATCAGGTAGTCGCTCAAATGCACGAACATGAAATCATAAGCCATTTAATGATTTACGTATGGAATAAGCGTGTAGCCTGGCCGGAAGCTAGGTCTGAAGCAGATAATATGTACTACGATCATGTAATTAAAAGATATCAGGCATTTCCTAATATAGTTTGGGATGTATCAAAAGAAGCAACCAACAAGATAGCGGTTGCTCAAAATAAAAATGTTGTTGAACATATTTTAGAGCGAACTAAACGTACACGTGAATTAGATAGTTATGATCGTTTGTTATCTGTTCATGCTTATAGTTTTTGTAGAAAATATAAAGATGAAGTAGATTTTATTTCTACTCAGGATTGGAAATTATCGCTACATGAAAGTATGCTAAGTGCTTATAAACAGTTTCCTGATAAGCCCATTTTCAACATTGAACATGGCGGGTATGAAGAATCACCCTATGAGATCTTTCCCGGAGGTTATAGCAATGCCGAAGCCTGTTTAAGAAGAAACTATCTGTGTTTATTTGCCGGAACTTATACTACCTATTATTGGCAGGGAACCTCCTGGAACGCTATTATCCATAATCCTTTTGAGCAACCGGACGATGTCTACAAACCCAAGTTCGAATATTTCAAATACATGCGGGATTTATTTAAAACCGTAAACTTTGAAAACTTTGAACCTGTAACCAAATATAATGTTAGGTCATATAACCTAACCAATTATAAGGAAGGCGTCGTGATGCAATACATTCCTAAAGAAGTGCATTCTGATGATATAAAACGACAACTGGATGCCGAGTTTGATTACTCGAATGCGACTCGACAGTGGTTTAATACCCTTACGGGAGAATTCTCAAAAGAAGAAAAGTTAGTCTTTAAGCATAAATATGGATTCTGGGATGAACGCCCCTGGAGGCACGAGGCCGATGTTATTTTCATAATCAAAAATTTAAAGCCCAAACAGTAAAAATATAGTTGTGCAAAAGTTGTGCAAAACCTTTGCAAAAAAAATATTGATGGATTTTTTCAATAGATTTACTTGTTAGCAAATGAGCAATGCTACAGATTAAATGCTTGATTTATATAAAGTAACAACTTTTAATTTGAATCATAATTGATAAAAATTGAACAATATGTGATGGTATTCATCTGCATTTTTAAGTAATTTTATGCTCAGGCACATATTCTTAACCGGCAGGGACTTGCTTTTTTTAGAAATGTGCTTTTTGGGAGTCAGAAAAATTTATGAGAGTAACCATTTCCATTGCAGCAGCTTTTACGCTTATTTTGGTGAGCCTATTGGTGTTTCCAATAAGTGAAGGTCATACCAATGAACTCATTTCATACTTTGGTAATTTCCATCCCTTAATCCTGCATGTGCCTATTGGGGCCTTGATAGGGGTTTTGGTATTGGAAATAGTGAGTCTTGTTTCCCCTAAATTAGATTTAGAAAGCGCCGGTAAAGTGTTGCTTTGGTTTACGGCCATTAGTTTTATTCCGGCAGCTGTTTTTGGGTTCTTTTTGGCATCAAGCGGAGGTTATAATGATCAAATTTTGTCCTATCACAAATGGTTGGGCTGGATAACCGCTTTCATATGTGTTTGGTTGTTAGTGTACAGACTTTGGGCTTATGGGCAATCAAAATTATATGTTCAGGTATATAGAGGTGTGCTTTTGGTCAATGTGATCTTATTATCGGTAGCCGGACATTACGGCGGTACCCTGACACACGGATCCAATTATCTAACCAAGGACATGCCTAAAAACATGAAGGCCTTCTTCGGAATCAAGGAAACAGAAAGCGAGTCTATCATTTCAGAAATAAAGGAACTGGCCAAAACCGAAGAAGTTAGCAGTGCTTTGGTATTTGCTGATACCATTCACCCCATCATGGACAACAATTGTTTTGAGTGTCATAACGATAATAAGCAAAAAGGGGATTTAAGATTGGATAATATAGGTTGGAAGTTTACCAATGTGGAAGATGTTAAGAAGTGGAAGTCGGTTTACACTGAAATTGAAGAAGGCAACATGCCGCCTGAAGAAAAAGATCCTCTTACCGAAGCACAACGAAACAGTATTTTAAAGTGGATTTCTACGTCTTTGGATGCTGCGAACCCCGATTTAAAACAAGAAGTAGCTGCAGTTGAAAAAGCCGAAGAAGAAGCTGAGAAAAAGGAACTGGCATTGGCTTTAAAGCAAGAGGCCATTGAGAAAGAAGCCCTTTCGGAAGAAGGCTTGCATTACGTTAATAATATTAAACCCGTCATAAAAAAGTACTGTGTTAGTTGTCATGGTCCCAAAAAACAAAAGGGCGATGTGCGTTTAGATCGTTTAAACTGGGATATGGTTAACGGCCATGATGCCGAGAGCTGGCATGCGGCTTTGGATATGATCAATTCCGGTGAAATGCCACCAAAGAAGAAACCTCAGTTAACTGATGTAGAACGTAGAATGGTGGTAGATTGGATTACTAATTCCCTGGAAGAAGCTGTCAAAGCAAAGGAAGGCCAAACCGAAACCACCATTAGAAGATTGACCAAAGCGCAATACACCAATACACTAAGTCAGTTATTGCATTTACCAGTTAATTTTGGAGACGTTTTACCCGATGATGGGAAATCTAAAATGGGCTTTACCAACAACGGTGAAGTACTTCAAATGTCCACTCTGCATTTAGATTACTATCAGAAGATTGCCAGGGAAGCCCTGGATATGGCCATTGTAGAAAGGGATAAACCCGTTTCAAAAAAGTACAAGGTGACCTTCGGAAAAAATATAGGGGTCGACAAACCTTCAGCTGAGTTTGGAGGATATCAATCAGCTCCTGTTAAAAGTGATAATTTTATTATCGACGTGATTGACGGTAATGGAATTAATATTGATAGTACTGATAGTATAAAAGAAATGATAGGGATAGGTATGCGAGGGTCATCATCAGACAGGTACTCTGTTGAAGAAGATGGAATGATTTTGTACTCGGCCTTACCGCATAAAGAAGTTCCCGCTCGTTCCTGGCAAGGACCTTCGCCTAATGTAAAAATGCTCATTAAGAATAACTATCCAAGATCAGGGCCTTTCGCCTTGCGTGTGGAAGCTTCCAAAGGACATGCTATCGCACTTCGTGAAGGCTTAATTGAACTGCGCGAAGATAAGCCCGCTGAGGTGTCAGGTAAGATGATCCATTTAACAGCTGTAAATGATACCTATGGAAATAATAATCTGGTAGAAAAAGATAGTTTATTGACGCCTGTGAAAGTGGACGGATTTTCAACGGCTAATATAGATATTAAGATTCCGAAAGACGGGTTCTATCAAATAGATTTGGTACATCCTTACGTGCCAAATGAAGATATGCCATCTTTCGTTTTAAGAATAGGGAAGTTCAATAAAATTCAGGAACGCCTACAGCTGGATGAAACCTTAAAAGATAGTTCCGAAATTGTAACACCGGTGTCTTTGGCCTATTTGAAAAAAGGAACATATAAAACCTTTTTGGGAGGGAAGTTTTTTGTCGGATTTAAGGAATTGCGTGTAACACCCCTTCAGGAGGGACAAAGCACCTTAACCGAAGAACTCAAGGCCGAAGCAGAAAAGAACGAGAAGAAATACGCCCATTTAACCCCATCGATTAGGACCTTTGTCGCCACTAGAACAGATGATGGTATGGACTACCGAACCTTTGATGTGACCAGGGAAGTCACTAATGAAGCGGGTGATTTAAAAACTTATGAGTTTTATGGGCAATTGGAAAACTTGCCGGTGCCAGTTTATGATCCGGGAGAAAATACGGAGCTTTCAAATACTTTAATGGTAGGGCTTTGGAACAATCATTTGGTTAAGCAAAAAGGTGAAAACGGCCCACCTTTAAATGTGAAATCCATAGAATTGGAAGTGCCCTATTATCCCGTGTGGCCACCTGAAAGCCATACGGCTATATTCTTTGATTCCGATAAAAAGAATAATGAAGAACTATATGCTGCCGAAGTCCTGGAAAACTTTATTGAGCGCGCATACAGAAGGCCTTTGGTTGATGGCGAATTGGACAAGTATTTTAATTTTTGGAAGGCTTCCCGAGCCGGTTTTGAAACTTTTGAAGAAAGTATCAAGGAAGTGTTAGTAGCCGTATTATGCTCACCTAACTTTTTATATATGTTAGAGCCTGAAAAGGTAAGCCCCGAGATAAAAGCCGATGAGTTCCTGTTGGCATCTAAAATGGCTTATTTCCTTTGGAATTCACCGCCGGACGAAACGCTTTCGGAACTATCGTCCCAAGGAAAATTAAAAGCCAACATAGGACAGCAAATAGAACGTATGGTAGAAAGCCCGAAGATCAAAAGAATGATTGAAGCTTTCGCTTACGAGTGGCTTAGGGTAGACCGATTGGAAAACATGACCGCCAGTGCCAAATTGTATCCGGATTTTACACGTTTTGTAAAAGAAGATATGGCTAATGAGACCTATAGTTTTATACATCATGTGCTTAAAGAAAACATGAGCATTATGAACTTTGTGGACTCCGATTTTGCCATGCTCAATCAGAATTTAGCAGAGTTTTATGGAGTTGAAGGCGTTAAGGGAACTCAGTTTAGGCCAGTAGTTATTAATAGGGAAAAGAACCGTGGCGGACTCTTATCGCAAGGCGCCTTTTTAACAGGGCATTCCGATGGGGTTCAGGCGCACCCCATTAAAAGGGCCGTTTGGTTAAAGGAGAAGATTTTGGGAGATCCACCACCTCCGCCACCACCAAATGTCCCGGAATTAGATCCCGAAACTCCGGGGTTTGAGAAGCTAACTTTAAAAGAACAATTAGAATTGCACCGTAATAAAGCTTCTTGCGTTGATTGTCACTTAAAAATTGATCCCTACGGTGTAGCCTTTGAAAATTATGATGCCGTTGGCAGATATATAACAGAGGCTAAAGGCAGGCCCATAGATTCAAAATCAAAATTACCTGACGGAACGGAAGTAGATGGTATTCAGGGAATTAAAGAATATATATTATCTTTGAAAAGAGATGACTTTACAAGGTCCGTAGTAGAACACTTGTATGCCTATGCCTTGGGAAGGGATGTCAATTTTACCGATGATAAAGAAATTGACAGGATCGTAGAAGCAGTAAAAAAGGACGATTATAAATTTCAATCGGTTCTGGAACAAATCATATTAAGTAAATCGTTTTCAAAACACTTGGATTATGCAAAAATCGTGGCATCTAAACCGTAGAACTTTTATAAAAGGGGTTGGAGCAGCCGTGTTACTACCTTATATGGAGTGTATGGGTATGGGTAAATTAAGTCAGTTTGCCGAGGCCCCTGCCAAACCCAAACGTATGTGTTTTGTGTACTTCCCCAATGGCGTTAGTGTGCCTGGGGCTGACCATAAACTGTATAGTCAGTGGAATTGGTTTCCACACAAGACCGGATCGGATTATGAGTTTACTGATTCTATAGCTCCTTTATCGCCATTTAAAAAAGACATGACCATTTTAGGAGGTTTAAGTCACCCCAATAGTAGATATGTTTTGGGTCATATTGCAGGGGATACATGGCTAACAGGAGGCGATTTAAGAGGAAATACGTATAACAACTCCATTTCCATAGACCAGCTGGCCGCGCAAAAATTGAGTAAGCATACCAGAATTCCTTACTTGACCTTATCTACTGATGGTGGTGTAGGATACAAGTCCAGGGCCTCTACCTTATCCTTTGATGCTAACGGAAGAGCCATTCCGTCAGAGCATAGGCAACGTGAAATTTTTGAACGTTATTTTTCGCCTAACAACGGAGCCACAACCAAGGAAAGACGGAAAAGCTTGCAGCAAGATAAAAAGATTGTAGATCTGGTATTAGAGGATAGCAAAAGCTTAAAAAAACGTTTGGGATATAATGACAAGTCCAAGCTGGATGAGTATATGACCACGCTAAACCAGGTAGAAGAACAGGTAAAGCGCAACGAGAAGTGGTTAGACGTTCCCATGAAGGATTTTGATGCGTCCCGTTTGAATTTAGATACCGATGCTACAGTAGATCCAGAAGCTTATTTACGTTCCACCCTGGATTTAATGATATTAGGTTTTGAAACCGATTTAACCCGGGTTATGACCTACATGATGGCACGTGAAGATGGTCTGGGCTTGGGTGATGCTTTCCCGAAATTAGCCTTAAACCTAAGTGGGCATCACGGGATGACCCATGATAAAAAAGCGGGTTACCAGGAACGCTTAGGTAAATATGACCGGTGGTTGAGTAAGCAGTTCGCTTATTTTATGGATAGAATGAAAAACACCCGCGATGCGCATGGCTCCTTATTGGATAATACCTTAGTGCTTTACGGTAGTGCCTGTAGCTCTACCCATAATGCCAATAATTTACCATTGATATTAGCAGGAGGTAAGAACATGGGATTAAAACACGGTTCCTATGAAGTATTTGATGCCAAACACATTCATATGTCCAATTTATTTGTAAGTATGCTGAATGCTGTTGGCGTTGAGGTGGAGACCTTTGCCGATAGTACGGGAGCATTGCCTGCTGTTTTTAATTAAAATTTGAGCGTTGCGGAAAGTTAAAAAAATAAATATCTAAACATACATTACATACAATGTTGATTTTAATGTCTTGAAATTAGCATTGTATTTTTTTATACCATTTCTGATGTTAAATTATACTTATAAAAATGATGATTTTTTGTGTTAGATGAAAAAGAAAAATTAGTCATAGCCTTAGCTACGAGTCATTTTTATTTTGAAGTATAGCGCAAAAAGGCGCATTTTAATTGGGTAATTAAGCATTAGAGATGGTATTATGTCAAAAAATCAAAAACCGACAAACACTAAAAACCAAAATTAAATGAGTGAGCAAAAAAAGATACCGGTAGTCGGTATGCAATTATTGATACCTTTTATTTTGATCACGTCGTTATTTGCCCTATGGGGATTTGCTAACGACATGACCAATCCTATGGTAAGGGGATTTCAAAAAGTATTGGAACTTACAAATAAACAAGCGTCCTTGGTCCAATTGGCCTTTTATGGAGGCTACTTCACCATGGCCATTCCAGCCGCATTATTTGTTAATAAATACTCTTATAAAAGTGGGGTATTGATTGGACTGGCTTTATATTCCGTTGGGGCCTTATTGTTTTATCCAGCGGCTTCCTGGGAGAGTTACGGATTCTTTTTGGCGGCACTTTATATTTTAACCTTCGGATTGGCATTTTTAGAAACCACGGCCAATCCATATATCCTGGCAATGGGGGCCGAAGAAACGGCTACACAGCGATTAACATTTGCCCAGATGTTTAACCCTATGGGGTCTATTGCAGGGCTTTTAATTGCGCAAAACTTTGTGTTGGGATCTTTGCAGTCGGACAACCTTGCCGAAGACGGGGTCACACCTATTTATGATACCTTGTCGGAAACAGCTAAAGCGGCTGTGAGAACATCAGATTTACAAGTCATTCGTAATCCTTATGTGGTTTTAGGACTGGTTGTAGCTGTATTTTTTGTTTTGATTGCCGTTGTAAAAATGCCTAAAAGTAAACATCACGGTGCTAAGGTTAAGTTTTTGGATTCCGTAAAACGCTTATGGAAGCAACCAAAATTTTCTTTTGGAGTTATTTCACAAGGGGTATATGTAGGAGCACAAATTATGTGTTGGACTTATGTATATCAATATGCTGAAACCCTGGGGATAGATAGTCAAACGGCTGTGTTATATGGATTGGCCGGCTATGTTTTTTCTCTTATTGGAAGAGCAACAGGAACGGTGTTGCTTTCCAGAATAAATTCAGGTAAATTATTAATGATATTTGGGTTATGTGGTATGACAACAGTGCTGGGAGCTATCTTTTTACCGGGTATGATGGGAATTTATTCATTAGTTGCTACCTCTTTGTTTTTCTCTATTATGTTCCCAACTATTTATGGAATTGCTTTGGATGGACAAGGAGAAGATGCCAAATTTGGGTCTTCCTTTCTGGTGATGTCCATTGTTGGAGGCGCCTTGATGCCTTTGGTTCAAGGTTCTATTTTAGATTTTGGAGGACCTGGTTACGAAGACACGTTATTTTTAGGGGTTTCCGAAATGAGGTACTCTTTCTTCTTGTCATTTTTATGTCTTTTAATTGTGGCTATTTATGGAAGAAAAGTGTATACCAAATATGCCAAAGCCGATCAGAGATAACATTTAGTTAAGGAATCCGTAAATAACCGCAAGCACTAGGAATACCAGAATTCCCATAACATTAAACGATCGTTCCGTTTTAAACAACATGGTATTGATTTGAATAGCTTTGGGGTTGCTTCTTGTGTTGCTAAATATAAAATACAAAGAACATAAGTTCAGGAAAAGCACCGTGCCGCCTAACCACAAGGGTAGTGTAATATCACCTGTTAAAACCCTAATAGAAAAAGGGATGGATATTAATAACATACTTCCCAGGATAACCATACCCGGTTTGATGTCTAAAATATTGTCCTTAATGTTTACCCTATCGAAATAGGAAAGAATGATAATAAGTGTGGATAGCGCCACAAAAGAAATAGTCATACGATAAAAGAACGGCAATTCGGTTAGAACAAACAGTCCCACCGACAACGGTACGCATAAAAGCGCTACCCAAAGCGCCGGTTTTGCACTGGTACGTTTCCAGAATAAACCAAATACTATGGTGACAAAAATCCCGGGACTGATGAACCCGGAAAACTCCTGGATGAATTGAAAAGCCTGATCCAGATCCAACATGCCCAAAAACGGTGCCGTGAGCATACCAATAACTAAAGCTCCTGTGGCAGTAATTTTACCAACTTTGACCAAATGCTTTTCGGAAGCATTCTTTTTGATTAGCGGTTTGTAAAGGTCCAGGGTGGAAATAGTCGATACACTATTAACCAAAGAGCTTATGGAACTCCCAATAGCAGCTACCAGAGCGGCAAATACAAGTCCTTTGATACCAATGGGAACCAATTCACTTAACACCCAGGGGAAAGCCGCATCCGGTTTAGCAATATCGGCCTGTAAAGCAAAGGCCGCCATACCGGGAATAACAGCAATCAAAGGCATTAATAATTTAAGCAAAGCTGCGGAAGCAACCCCTTTTTGGGCTTCCCTGATGTTTTTAGAAGCCAAGGCCCGTTGAATAATAAACTGGTTACCGCCCCAATAATATAGGTTGGCAATCCACATGCCGCCTACCAAAACACTAATGCCGGGAACACTATCAAAATGTTCATGGTCTTTGCCCAATATCATCTCAAATTTTTCAGGAGCAAATTCGTATAAGTTAATGGCTCCGTTAACTATGCTCCCATCACCAAGAGCTGCTAAAGCCACACCTGCAGCGATCAATCCTCCAATTAATAGAACTAACGCTTGAATAACATCTGTCCAAACCACGGCTTTAAGTCCTCCAAAAATGGAGAAACTGGCTGAATAGATAACCAGTCCCAGGATACCGGCCAACATAGGGATACCTGTAAGGTTAGAAATAGCCAATCCACCTAAATAAAAGATCGAAGAAATATTTACAAATACATAGAGCACCACCAAAATAAAACTGAAGCAGATTCTAACCCGGTTATCAAATCTATCCTGAAGAAACTGTGGAATGGAGTAAATACCTTTATCAAGAAATACAGGAAGCAAAAACTTGGCCACCAGGATTAGTGTGAGAGCTGACATTAATTCGTAACCGCCAATGGCCAGTCCAATGGCATAACCTGAGCCATTGGTTCCTAATATCTGCTCGGCGGATATATTGGAAGCTATTAAAGAACCTCCAACAATCCACCATGGCAAGGATTTGCTTGCCAGGAAATAATCGGAAACATTTTTGTTTTTGGCTCGGGACATCCAAAGGCCGTAAGCCATGATTCCTAATAAGTAAACGAATAGAATGACAAGGTCCAGATTTGATAAAAGCATGTTTAGTATAATTGGTTTGGCCAAAAATACTTGAGCTGGGGCCGGTTTAAGGAACAATTTAAGCTTGAAGGGGTTTGGCTCAGAAAAAAAGAGGTTCGCTTAAGCTTAAACGAACGTTTAATTGAAAAGAACTTCCCGTATGCTTGCATCGGGTTTCCGTTGAACTTGTCATTCCCGAGAAAATGGGAATCTAAATAACAGAATTTCGGTTTTTGGTCCTGAGGTCAAAATGCGAAGCACTTAGTGCAGAAGAGAAAAAAGTGAAATGCCCGCGAGGATAGCTGGTTTCAAGAAATTCTTTTATTGTACAGGTTTGGCAAGCTGTTTCCTGTATTCAGAAGGGGTTAGTCCGGTAGTTTTTTTAAAGGCCGTATTAAAAGTAGTTTTAGAGTTGAATCCAGCTTCTTCGGCTATAGCCATGAGTTTGTAGTCCATGTGTGTTTCTAATTTCATAAGTCGGATCACCTCTTCAACCCTGTAGCTGTTTATAAAATCATAGTAGTTGGTTTCCAGACACCTGGTGAATACTTCAGAAATATAATTATCAGAGATTTTAACAGCTTTACTTAGATCTTTTAATTGCAATTTTGGATTTTTATAAAGCTCCTGCGTTTCCATAACCGCTAAAATCTTTTCTTCAATGGTTTTTAATTGGGCATTATCAGATTTGATTGCTTGGGTGATTTTTTGTCTTGGCATTTCCGGTTTGTAATTAAGACCAAGTATTTTTCTGTAAGAGATGGTCATGCCCAAAACCGTAAGTACGGTTAGGTAAAAATGGTTAGGAGACGAAATAAGGGACGTTGGTTCCGAAATTAAAGCATCTATAAAAAAGAGCATATGGAATGAAGTGATGACTAGAAGAAAAACCAATAGTATATAGATGTCGTTTCTAAAGTTCGCCTTATAAGGTTTTACAAGTAAAAACGTAAGCCATATTCCTATTAGTTCCATGGTAATAATAATGCCGTTGTTAAGCAAGTATTCCATTTTCGGGTAAGCATATTCGGTTAAGAAAAAATGTTCCCTTAAGCTCAAATCACCCAGGAGTACATAATATGACTTGACCATAAAATACCCAAATATTATAAAGAAGCCTACTAACATTATACGCAAATTTCTTTTATGAATAGGGCCGTCAATATCCAAGTTTAACAAAGTGTATTTATAAAGTGCTATGGGAGCAAAACCTATCCATGGCAAATAAGCCAGGGTGAAATTGGGTGAATAATTATAGAGATAGTAAAGTCCTATATAATTAAAAAGATCCAATGCCACAGACAAAACGAAAGCGCCATACCATAGTAATATTTTCTTGTCTGAATAGGCCAGTATGAGAATATACAATAGAAATATATTCAATAATCCAAAAATGTGGAAATGGTTTAATATGTCTGAAAATTGTTGGTTCATTGTTGTATGCTAAACCACTTGTCGCTTTAGGTGTTCTTAAGGTAAAAATTGAAGCGGGAATTTAATAAATAAAACATAAATAACCGGGATTTAAACGTTGTAGAGAACTTTTCAAAGAACATTTGTTACCCATTATCAGCTATATGTTGTACTGATTGATTTTAGTGTGGTTTGTTTCTGACTTAACTTTGTGAAACTTAAAATTGCAAATATGAAAAAAGCTACACGGTTACTCTTTTTTATACTTTTTTTCATCGGTTCATTTGTTTCTGCGCAAAATATTTATGTTGCAACAGATGGTGATGATTCCAATTCAGGAACTGAGGCAAGTCCTTTTAAAACCTTCAGTAAAGCGGTATCAGTGATGTCTGCCGGCGATGTTTGTATCATTAAAGGTGGCATATATGAAGAAGAACTAATAATAAACAAGAACGGAACGTCTGGAAACTATTTAACCTTTAAAGCAGCTGATGGCGAAGATGTAGAAATTAGGGCAACGGCTAAGTTAAATGGTTGGCAGGTACATAGTGGAAACATTTATAAGGTAAGTGTAGATATGGGTATTGAAAGTCGTTTTAGAGCGGTTTACCATAATGAGAACTACATGGACCTGGCCAGGTGGCCAAATAACGCGGATAATAATCGTTGGACTGTAGATTGTCATCCTGTCGATGATGGGGATGGCAGTCATTTTATAGTAAGCGGTATTCAAAATATAGACTGGACCGGTGGCTTGGTGTATTATTTAGGTGCTCACTCCGGGGCCAGTTGGACCAGAACCATAACATCCAGTACATCAACAAGGATAGATTTTACATCTGTTGACACTACAAAATGGCCGTTTAGTACCCATAATCCGCAAACGTGGAGAAATTATCCCGGGAATAACCGTGGGCAATTATTCCTGTTCAATAAATTGGAAGCATTAGATCATGCCAGGGAATGGTATTATGATGCCTCTGCAAAAGTGCTTTATTTTCAAACGGCAGATGGTAGCATGCCGGCGGATAATACAGTTGAATACGCCACACGTAAGTTTGCTGCTCAAATCCAGGGAGACTATATCAGGATTGAAGGGATTAATTTTTTCGGTGGAAGTATAAAAATTCACAATAATGCCGATAATAATGAAATTCTTAATTGTAAAATAACACATGGTAGCGAAGGCCATGATTCCCTTACAAATACATCCGCTCAGGTGGGTGAGGCTGCCATAGAGGTTTTAGGAGATAATACGATCATTAAAGGTTGTACCGTAAATCACAGTTCCGTAAGTGGTATATTAATTGCCGGTTGGGCTGCTGATGATTGTACGCTTGAAGGGAATATTATTAGTAACACGGATTATGTAGGTATACATGCATCTCCTATAAGATCAAGCGGTGATAATATGAAAATATTAAAAAACACCATTTTTAATACCGGCCGGGATGGTATGTACGTGGCAGGTCAAAATTGTGAAATAGCTTATAATGATGTGTCTGCTTCCCAAAGAATAAACAGCGATTCCGGGGTGTTTTATACGGTAGGGAACACTAGTTTAAAGAATAACGAAATTCACCACAATTGGTTTCATGATGCTACGGCACCTGCTTATTCCCACAACCCAAGTGATCCAGCTAAAGCTGCTGGAATTTACCTGGATAATGATAGCAAAGGCTACACGGTGCATCACAATGTGGTTTGGAATGTGTCCTGGAGCGGTTACCAGGTAAACTGGAACAATACACATCTTGATTTTTACCATAATACCATTTGGAATGCGGAACGTGCTATGGATTCCTGGGTGAATGGTCGGGTACAAGAGAATAACAAAATATATAACAACTTCTCTAACAAAGGAGATTGGTTTAGTGAAACTGCTAATGACTTTGATATTCAGGATAACTTAATTACTTCAGAATCGCCTTTTGAAGATGCCGATAACCAAAACTTCATGCCGAAAGTTGGAAGCTCTGTAATGGATCAGGCACAGGTTATTTCGGGTTTTGATAAACCTTATAAAGGAAGTGCTCCTGATATTGGTGCTTACGAAGTGGGAGGTACGCGCTGGACGGCAGGTGTTAATGCTATTGAAGATACCGGTGAAGGCGATCCGTGGTCTGTTCTGGATACACAGTTTACCATTGCGGTAACCTCAGAGACCTGTCCGGATAAGAATAATGGAAAAGTTACTATTGCTGCTAATTTTGCAGAGGATTATATCGTTAGTTTTGACGGAACAGATTACATGTTCACTAATGAAAAGACTTTAGAAAATATAGATCCGGGAACCTATGATCTATGTATTTCAATAGATGGAGGAAGTGAAAGTCAGTGTTTTAGTGTTGAAATAAAAGAAGGTACTCATATCACAGGGAAATCGTCTTTAAAAGCAGAATCGTATTCCGTTAGTATTACTGAAGGAACGCCACCGTTTAATGTTTCGGTGAATGGTGAGTTTTTATACCAAACATCGGCTTCGGAGCTTTCCTTAACTGTAAATCAGGGTGACATAGTTAGCGTAAAATCTTCTAAGGATTGTGAAGGCGAAATCATGGAGACCATCGATTTTTATAAAAGTATTGTTGCTTATCCCAATCCAACGCCCGGAGATTTTCAATTTTTGTTACCTGTTAATGAAGGGACTATTGAGATAGAACTATATAATATTCATTCGCAACTAATATCCTCTAAATGGTATGTTATTGAGAATGGAAGCATCAACCTTAGTTTGGCAGATAGTCCGCCGGGCATCTATTTTGCTAAAGTGATAAGTAAAGATCCTACTACTATTGTTAAAATTATAAAGAATAAATAAGATGAAACGAACATTAATAAATTTTAAACATTATTTCATAAAAGAGAATGTTTAAAAATTTTAATGTGAGAACGGAGTGGTTACATACGTTCTCAATTTTATAATTAATTTATTAATAGATAATTACTAAAATTTAAACGTATGAAAAGAATAAGTTTACTGGTTATATTAGGGATTTTAATAGCATCATGTTCCAGTGGTGGAGGCGGCGGTGATGATGATCCTGTTGACCCACCAAAGGAAAATCAACCCCCTTCAGCCGTAGAGTCCTTAACTTATCCAACTAATAATTTGTTGTGCACCACAAATGTTTTAGAGTTTAAATGGGCTGCAGCCACGGATCCCGACGGAGACGCTGTTTCTTATGTTCTGGAGATATCAAAAAAGAATGATTTTTCCGCCATAGAAGAATCGATTACGGTTTCAGGAACATCCAGAACGGTCACTTTAGAAAAAGGTGTTGCTTATTATTGGCGTGTTAAAGCGGTGGATAGTAAAAATGCGAGTAGTGCGTATTCGTCAACCTATCAATTTTATACGGAGGGCGAAGGCGAAACCAATCATTTGCCTTTTTCACCGGAATTGGTTGCTCCACAACTGGATGCAGCTTTAAATACGGCTTCTACTACTTTAGAATGGGATGCTTCTGATGTGGATAACGATCCGTTAACCTACGATGTGTATTTTGATACCAATAGTGACCCGACAACTAAGGTTGGAGATAATCAATCAGATAAAACGTTAAGCGTTAATTTAAGTGCCGCTACAACCTACTATTGGAAGGTAGTTGTAAAAGATGATAAAGGCGGACAGGCCATTGGGCAGGTTTGGAGTTTTACAACAGATTAGACTTGTGTAAATAAATAGAAACTCAGGAAGTATTTAAAAAAGTAATTCCTATATCACACTGAGCGCAGTCGAAGTGTCTTCAGAATCATGCCCAATTACTTATGCGGTGTTATTAGAACCTGAATCCCGATAGCTATCGGGACAGGTTGACATGACTTATTAGTATGGTATTAAATCGCTGTGCTTTTTTTGCTGAAACCAGGGATCATTGGTTTGTTTAAGAAGCACTGCCAAATGGTTTAATAAAGTTTTTGAAACCTCAGGGTTATCTTCTAATTTGATCTTATTTTTTTGGTAAGGGTCTGCCTGATTATCATAAAAATAGGCTTCATCAATGGTGTTAACCTCGTGTTTATCCCAGGATTTTTTACTTTCTTTTAAGCATAATGTATATCTGTCGGTTAAAACACCACGAGAATTCCCTAACATTAATAACACAGCTTTCGGCTTTTCAATAGTTGCATTATCTGAGGTCAATAAAGACGAAAAATCAGTGCCTTCAATGTCCGATGGTATTTTATCATGTAATCCGGCCAACCCCATAACCGTTGGTAATACATCGGGAACACTAAATAAAACATCTTCCGTTCCCGGTTTAATGCCCTTAGGCCAGTGTGCAATAAAAGGGATGCCAAGTGATTCTGTTTCAAAAGTATTCTTCCCCGTTTTTGAATGGCTTCCCATCATTTCACCATGATCTGAACTAAACAAAATAATGGTGTTATCCAACGCGCCCATATCGTCAAGCTCATTGATAACCTGACCAATATATTTATCGGCACTCGTGACGTTGGCATAATAATGACGTGCATAATGGGCAACTTTTAAATCGGCGTTTTCTCTAACCACCAATTGGTTATCAATTTCAGGGAATTTGTCCGTGTCATAGTATTTGCGAAGCGATTCCAAATCGGTGTTCTCGTCATCCCAGGGATTATGAGGTGGATTCATGGACCAGATCATACAGAATGGTTTGTTAGCATCACGTTGTCCCCGTTCATTTCTTAAATAATCAATTATTTTTTCAGCTTCGTTTTTAGCCGAAAATATTTTTGGTAAGTGTAATTCACCATCTTTTTTGCCTTCTATAGCACCGGGGTCATTGGAATACACTCTTGGGTTAAAATGTTCATCTTTTAAAGCCTGATAAAAATACTCAATGTTATGCCGTGATTTCCCCGGGGGCACATAGGTATCGTACTGATTCACATGATGACCACCGGGAGATTCTGTGGAACCTACATAATTCCCGTCTTTATCAAATAAGGGGTCATTTCTTAACCAATGACATTTTCCAAAATAAGACGTACTATAACCTGCTTTGAAGAATAAGTCAGGAATGGTTTCAATATCATCTCTTAAACTTTCATTACGCCCAACTTTGCAATTATTCCAAATACCATTTTGTTCAGGGTATCTTCCCGACAACATCATACCTCTGTAGGGACTACATAAAGGGAAATTACTAACCGCGTTAGTAAAAACAATCCCATTTTTTGCCAACCTGTCCATGGTGGGTGTTACAACCGGATCACCTTTGCCCTGTGCTAAATCTTTATAAGGCACTTCGGACCAAAAACCGGCGCTATAGCGTCGTAATTGATCAGGGAAAACGATGAGTACATTTGGTTTTCTTTCTTCAATTCTAATGACTGCTTTTTCGTTTTTACAGTTTAAAAAAGAAAAAACTAGGGTCAGCAAAAAGAAAATTCTAAGTTGCATAATCTCAATCGTTGATATTATCTAACCATTCCGGCAATTTACCTAAACGTAGTTTTAACTGCTCTTCAAACAACGATTCCGGTTTTACGGGAGTACCCAAACTTTCTAAAACCTGTACCTCGTCTTTATTAAAGGTTGTTCCTGTACCGTGGAAGCCAACAATTATTGGTGGGACAAACCTCCAGTAATCGGAATCTTTTGCCACAAAATCAAAATTAGACTCCGGTCCATCAGTTTCCTTATAATTCCAAAGGACCAGATAGCGTCCATGAGTTGGCAGGTTAAATTTAGCACCTCCACCTCGTCCGGTCATAAAGCCACCTTCTACATTATCAAATAAGGTACAACGGGGTTGGGATGAATGCGATTCAAAACAAGTGTGTGGCGGATATTTAGATCGCCAGATAACGCTTCCAATATTACTGCCGCCGGCAACACCCACAGAGTGATGCATGCCAGCATTGTCATAAATCTTAGCCAGAAGGATTCCCGTAGAACCTTGAGCGTGTATGGCACTATGTCCAATTTTGCCATCTATGGTCACGTTAAGGGCAGTACTGGCCGCTGAGGATGCAAAACTGGCACAATTGTTTACATTCTTAAAGGAGCAATCCTTAATCCAGGAATTTATAACATCTGAAATATGTAATATACTCCAACCCCCATCGTCCTGAGCAGACCTGTGGTGAACAAACTCCTTGAGCCAATTGCCTTCAAACGCTATATTTTCAAACCCCACGTGGTCTAAGTGTTCAAAAGTCGTTAAACTCCAGTTGTGTTTGGCTTGTACATCATAATGAATGGGTTCCATAAACGTTATTGTATTACCACTAACATTTGCCACCTGGTGTCTTTCATTAACTTGAACGCCCTTATTTAAGATAGATGTCCATATGGGCTCCGGAGTAAGCGGTTGAAGGTCATATTCAATCAAATCTTTACTGTTGTTTTGCACTTCTAGAATGACCCAATCACCTTTTTTTATTTTTGAAGCATCTTTAACTTCTACTTTAAAAGTTTCTCTTTTAGAGTCCGAAATAACTTTTGTGATTTCCTCATCTTTCTTGTTACAAGCCACTTTTATTGCGGAAGGACATGTCCACAGTTTATTGGGGTCTGCCGGAGGAAAATCTCTCTGGAAAAACAAGATAGTTCCATGTTCTCCGGAGCCTTCGCCTCTGAATACAATTCGTGAGGATGTGATATTTATGATGCTGTAGTCGTCATCGTATGTGTTTATATAGTATTTCCCTTTTGGAAAATAAACGACACCTTCACCATTTTTCTCGGCAGCTTCAAGAGCTTTTTTGATTGCATTTTTATCCGAAAGCGTATCATTAGGAACAGCACCAAATTCAGTTACATCAAATGTCTTATAGTCTACATCAGGGATTGGGACTTCACTATATTTATAACCGACATATGAGAAATCGGGTAAAATAGGTGTTGTTCCATTTTTTTTGGCATAAACAAAATCTTCCCAAACCGTTTTAGGCTGTTCCTGAGAGTTTAAGGCCAACATTGAGAACAAACTTAGAATCCATATTTTTTGCATGACGTGTTATTTTAAGTTTTTATATCTGTTTAATGCCTCCAAATAATAGTAATCGGCATAATTAAGAGGCACGTCAATTTCATTTCCGTGTGGAATACTTCCCACACTGTGTTTTAAAACAAAGTGTTTGTTTTCACCAATTTTAGCAGTATAATCATCTGAGGCCAGTGAGGTCATTATGTTATCAATGGCAGGCATGTAATCTCGATCAGAATAGGTGTTTAATTCTAATAAAGCCGATACAGTGATAGTTGCAGCCGATACATCCCTGGGTTCGTTGGGGATATTGGGAGCATGATAATCCCAATAAGGAATACCGTCTTTGGGAGTCCCTTCAAAATTTAAAATATATGCGGCGATTTTCTCAGCTTGCTCTAAATAAGTTTTATCTTTTGTAAACCTGTAACAAACTGTGAAACCATATAGCCCCCAGGCTTGTCCACGAGCCCAGGAACTTTCATTAGCATATCCTTGTGCCGTATATTTCCCTCTTACCGCTCCGGTATCAGGATCATAATCAACAACGTGAACGGAACTATTATCATCTCTAAAATGGTTTTTTATAGTAGTATTGGCATGAGTAATAGCGGCTTCTTTATATTTAGGATCACTCGTAAATTCACTTACCTTAAAAAGGAGTTCCAAATTCATCATATTATCTACAATTACCGGGAATTTCCATCCGCGTTCAGCTTGCCAACCACTGTCAACATCCCAGCTTTTAATACAGCCCACATTCGGATTAAACCTGGTCAGTAAAGAATCGGCAGCAGTGGTCATGATATCTTTAAAAGCTTCATTTTTGGTAAGCCTATAGCCGTTTCCATAAGAACAATTAAAGATAAACCCCAGGTCATGGTTAGAGGTTTTGTATTTGTGGGCTTCATAAAAAGCCTGAAATTTTTCGGCAGCCAATTTCCATTGGTCATCTTGGGTTGCTTCATATAAATACCAGCAGCTTCCGGGGAAAAAACCTTCGGTCCAATCAAATTTTGGATTGGTCCAGTGTATATTGCCTTCCTCATCTAAGGTTCTGGGAATTCTATTTGCTTTTTCTGCATCCTGCAATAAGAGGGCTAATTGCTTTTCAGCCTTTAAAAGCGGTGTTTCATTATTTTGTGTTGCTTTTTTCTCCCCTTTACAGGAAAAGCAGAGTATAGCAAGACAAAATAAAAGGGCATTAGTGATTTTCATCTGGTAAGAGTTTAGTTGTGTTTAGAAGAATTCCTGATAACGAGTTCTATATCTAAAACCTTCGATTCCGGTTTGGTCTTTTTGTTTTCAATGTGATTGATGAGTAAAGTTGATGCCATTTTACCCATTTCAAAATCAGGTTGGTTTATAGTGGTCAATCCGGGTTCAATAACTGAAGAGATAGGGTCATTGTTAAATCCAACTACGGCAATATCTTTTGGGATATTTACACCCTGACTTTTCAGGTACTGTACGGCACTAATGGCAGCGGTATCATTAGAAGAATAGATACCGTCAATATGTCCCATTTCCAGAATTTTTTTGGCGAAAATAACACCGTCTTCTTCCGAAAGTTTTGATTCTAAACAGTAAGCTTCGTTAAATTCAAGTCCGTACTTTTTTAAGGCATCCACATACCCCTGTTTTCTGTTTTTATATAAGTCAATGAGTTGCGGGCCGGAGAAATGAACAATGTTTTTACAGCCGTTCTGTATTAAATGCTCCGTAGCCTGAAAGCTCGCTTTATAATCGTTAATACTGATGCTTGAACAGTTCTCAAAATGGCAGGGTCTGTCATAGAATACGATAGAACCGCCAAGATTTAAATACGGCTTTAGGTGATCATAATTGACAGTGTGCATAGAAATGGAAATCAAAATACCATCCACCCTATTGGCCATTAAGGTCTCCATGATCTTTTTTTCTCTTTCCAGGCTTTCAAAAGACTGGCAAATGATAACATTATAACCGGCTTCCTGGGCAGTATCTTCAATACCGGAAATAACACTGGAAAAGAAATTACGCGAAATTCTGGGAACAATAACGCCTATGGTATTGGTTTTGTTGGTACGTAAATTTGATGCTAAACTGTTGCGTTGATACCCAAGTTCCGTAGCTTTTTCAAGGATACGTTGTTTGGTTTTAGAAGACACGCGCGGACTATCATTAAGTGCCCTGGACACTGTGGAACTATCTATGTTCAAAGCTCTTGCAATATCATGAATGGTAATCTGTTCGGTCTTCTTGATGCTCATTAATTTGAATTTGAAATGGAATATTTTTTTATAAAATCTATAACGATTTGAGGATTATCGATGGCGTAATGATGCCCTTTTGATTTTTGAATGCCTTCAATACATGGATATACGGTTGCCATACCTCCTAAACGAATATAATTATTCACCAACAAAATAGAATTCTCAGCAGGGGGAACGACGTCATCATTTAATCCGATGGTATGCAAAATAGGGACTTTAGCCTTAACTAACAATTCTAAATTATTAATAGGGTTATCCGTATACGCTTTGGCTTCTTCGTTAGAATTAAAACCATAAGCTTTTTTTAATTGTTCCCAATCTTTTTTACTCCCATCGCTTTTTCCAAAACCGGCAGGCCAACTTTTAAAATCGCAAACCGGGGCATCCACATAAATACAGGCTACTTTTTTAGGGTTTTTCTTGGCCCAGTTATAGGTAAACAAACCGCCTCTGCTATGTCCGTGAAGAGCCACTTTTTTTTGAAACTTGTATTTCGAAACAATAAAATCGTAAAATCTATTTCTTACTTGAACCGCTTCCGGACTGCCGAACATATGATCTGTATTTATATAAACCACATGAAATCCTTGTGCTACTAAAGCACTATCAATTCCAGCATGATATTCCGGGAATCTGGCTCTCCAGACCCAGGGGGTTCCTTCAAGAGCTTTCTTTGGAATTACTACTCTTGTTTCCCTATTTTCAAACTTAAGGTCATGACGTTCAAAATCTTTCCATGATGTTATTATTGTGTCTTGTGCATATGATTGAGCAACAAAACCCATAGTTAAAAGAAAGCACCAAAGTTTGAAATACCGCATATTATTTTACTTCAATTTTTAAAGCCTCAGAACTAACACCACTACTGGATGCTGAAACTTCAATAGTTCCAGCTTCTTTAGTAGATTGAACAATAACTATTGCTTTCCCGTTGTGACTTGTAACGGTATTGGTCTTATGAGGTTGTACATTGTATTCCCAACCATTATCAACACCTAAGTTTTTACAATTATCGGAAAGGTTAAACGTGATGTCTTTATCTAAATCGGTTAATAAATTGCCGTTTTCGTCAAATAGTTTAGCCGTAACTACAAGGGCATCGTAATCATCAGCAGATAAAGTATCTTTATTAGATTCTAACTCTATTTTAGCTACTTTATTTTCGGTGGTGTTAAGGGTATATTCATCTACCTTTTCGCCTTTATTATAACCAATGACTTTTAGTTCACCGGCTTTATAGGGTACTAACCATTTTATAATATTATCCGCTTCACTAAAATCCGATAGTTTTTGTTTGCCTAAAGATGAACCATTTAAGAATAATTCGGCTTCTTCACAGTTAGTATAGGTTTGAACCACAATAGGGTCATTGTCATTGTACTTCCATTTAGGATACACGTTATACCATTCCCATTTGCGTAGCATTTTCCATACCGGTGGAGCAGTGTACTGCATATCAAATTTCCAGCCTTCTCTTTCTGTAAAAGAAAATTCAGAGGCATCGGCCGGTGTTGTTACCATGTATATTTTAGGAGTTTCTTTCCAAAGACATTCGTAGAAATGTCCTCGGGGCGTTTTAAAACCGACAAAATCAAAAAACGAAATATTTAAGCCTTTACGAGGCCAGGGGCCGGCTTCTCCTAAATAGGCAAATCCAGTCCAGACAAATATCCCGGGAATGAAATCACGGTCTTTAACAGCTTTCCATTCACTATAAGCACCCCAATTTTCGGAGCCTAATATTTTTAAATCAGGATACGCTTTGTGAGCAACATCATACTCTGTGGCTCTGTAGTTGAAGCCAAAAACATCCACCACTTTGCCATAGCCAGTTACCAGCCCAACTGAAGGCAAGACGCTTCCACAAGTAACAGCTCTGGTGGTATCAACTTCTTTAGTCCATCTCACCAATTGTGCGGCCATTTTAGCTAAAGGTTCTTCGCCTTCATGGAAGTCTTTTAGGATTCTTGCAATTTTCTCAGGGTTGTAATCAGGAACCAGTTCATAACCTTGTTCACTGGATTCTTTATTTACTTCAGCGAATGTTTGGGAATAATGCGGGAAGGTCCATTCAATTTCATTTCCAATACTCCACATAATTACCGAGGGATGATTGAAATCACGACGAATCAAATCTTTGAGATCACGTTCCGCCCATTCGTTAAAGGATTCAGGATAAGACCTGGCTATTTCACCTTTAGCCGCATTATCACCTAAGTAAGCTTTGCTCTTACCTTTAGGGTTGAACCACTCGTCAAAAGCCTCGGCCATGACTAAAATGCCTTTTTCATCACAAACTTCCATAAGTTCTACCGCATGCGGATTATGGGCCATTCTGATGGCATTGACACCTATTGATTTTAATTGATCCAAACGGTATTCCCAAATGGCTTTTGGAACCGCGGCACCTACCGTACCGGCATCATGATGCAGATTGACACCTTTGATTTTTACATTCTTTTCATTTAGAAAGAACCCTTTGTTGGCATCAAACTCAAAGGAACGAATGCCAAATACTTCAGAAACGTGATCAATGATGTTTTCGTTTTGTAATACATTGACTTTAAGTGTGTATAAATTAGGCGAATCTAAATGCCATAACTGTGGGTTTTCAATTAGAATATCTGCGGAAGTCTCCTCATTTATACCTGAAACATTAATTAATTTTTGAGCGACAAGAGCATTAGTTTTGTCAACTATCGATAATTGTAACTTTAAATTGTCATCGGATGTTTCACCGGCGTTTTCCAATATGGTTTTTATATGCACCGTGGCCCGGCTTTCTGATACCTCTGGAGTTGTGATTTGAACGCCCCATTGCGCAACATGTAACGGATTTGTTTTTACAAGCTGCACTTTTCTATAGATGCCGGAACCCGTGTACCACCTGGAATCGGCATAAGCCTTTCTGTCTACTTTAACAGCAATGATATTTGGTGTATCGTAGTTTAAATGGTCGGTTAAGTTATATGAAAATGTACTATAGCCGTAAGGGCGTGTCCCTAAGAAATGGCCATTGATCCATACGCTGGAATTGTTATAAACACCGTCAAAAACTACAGAGATCACCTTTCCTTTATCTGCTTCGCTTAGGTTGAATGACTTTCTGTACCAACCTATACCGCCCTGAACAAAACCGGTACTGGCAGCAGATGCTTCCTGTGTATAACCGTTTTCAATACTCCAGTCGTGAGGGAGTCTTAAAGTTTCCCAGCCAGAGTCGTCGAACTCATTTTTTTGAGCATTTTCCAGTTCACCTAAATTAAATTTCCAGTCATAATTAAAGTCTTCAATAACTCTTGGAGTTTCCCTGGAGCTTTCTGTGCAAGCTGTCGTTAAAAACAGAATAAGGCCGACGAGAATCAGACTTAAACCATTCATGTTTTTCCTATTCATTTTAGTTTTAGTTTAGTTGTTTGTTTGAAAATGTGAATTTACAAACTTCAATTCATAGAATCTTACCAAAGATAGGGAAATATTTAAAAATACAATCGATTGTATTTTTAAAATTATTTACTACTTTTACAGTCATTAAAATTTAAATATCGATATGATTAAAAATAGCGAAGTGCGTTACGCAGCTTCTCCGAGAGAGGTAAAAAGAATGGATACTCAGGAACTTAGAGATGAGTTTTTAGTAGCCGAAGTCATGACAATTGATGAAATAAAATGGGTGTATTCACATTACGATAGATTCATGGTTGCAGGGGTTGTGCCTGTTAATAATGTCACCCTGGATACGGTGGATGAATTAAAATCTGAGTACTTTCTGGAAAGAAGAGAAATAGGAATTATTAATATAGGAGGCAAAGGAGCGGTCACAGTTGATGACACGGTTTACGAGCTTGATAATAAAGAAGCCCTATATATCGGACAAGGTAATAAAGAAGTGGTTTTTTCCAGCGAAGATGCTACGGCACCTGCTAAATTTTATTTGAATTCAACACCGGCACACAAAGCGTTTCCAACAAAGAAAATTGGTGTTGATGACGTTGAAGTTGTAGAACTTGGTGCTCCTGAAACCGCGAATGCCCGTACCCTAAGAAAATATATTGTAAACAGTGTGGTTGATGTTTGTCAGTTACAAATGGGAATGACATCTTTAAAAACAGGAAGTGTTTGGAATACGATGCCGGCGCATGTGCATGACAGACGTATGGAAGTGTATTTCTATATAGATGTTCCGGAGGGTCAGGCCGTTTGCCATTTTATGGGGCAAACTGATGAAACCAGACATATCTGGATGCAAAATGAACAGGCTGTTATATCGCCACCATGGTCTATCCACTCGGGCTCCGGAACCAGCAACTATACATTTATTTGGGGCATGGCAGGAGAGAACCTGGATTACTCAGATATGGATGTGGCAAACATTCCGGATTTAAGATAATTGTTTTAGGAGATATTGGTTCTTTCGAATTGGATTAAAAACACCCCTATGGTCCCCTTAAGGGGACAGTTTTGCTGGTAAGGATTCCTCCCTTGAGGGAGGATTGAGGAGGGTGTCTTAGAAGGATTGTACTTTGTTATGCTATTGGGGTAAACAGTTAAGTGGAAATAATGCTAATTATATAAAACGAAAAGATATGAAAGTTCTGAGGTTAGCTTTTACAGTATCATTTTTATGTGTGTTCTTTTCTTGTAATGAGAAAAATGAAGGTTTGAAATTTCAGGTGACAAATGCACTGGATTTGGAAAGAACTTATGAAACCGTAGAACTTTCAAGATCTTTTTTGAGTGTTGAAAGTCTTGAAGGTTTGGGTATCAAAGATTTAGAAACAAACGAGGTTTTGACGTCGCAATTAGTGGATAACGACGGAGATGGAGTTCATGATGTTTTGTTATTTCAGCCTGCCATCAAGGCCAATGCCACTAAAACATTTGAAATTGTAAATACTACTGAAAGTGATAGTGCTGACGTTGTATGTTATTCAAGATTTGTTCCGGAGCGAACTGATGATTATGCGTGGGAAAATAATAGGGTAGCATTTAGAATTTTTGGTCCGGATGCCCAGTACAGGTTTGAAAACAAACTTAAAGAAGGCACTTTATCCAGTGGTGTGGATGCCTGGTTGAAAAAAGTGGAATATTCAATTATCAATAAGTGGTATAAGAAGTATACTGAAAAAACCGGGACCTATCATGAAGACGATGGTGAAGGACTGGATAATTTCCACGTAGGCAGAAGTAGAGGTGTGGGTGGTCTGGCTTACAAAAAGGACAGTACCTATTATATTTCTAAAAATTTTACCAAACATAAAGCTATTACTACAGGGCCCATAAGAACGAGTTTTTGGGTTGAATATGACCTTTGGGGGCCGGAAGGCAACCTGATTAAAGAATCCAGGGTCATTAGTTTGGATTACGGCAGCAACCTTTCAAAGTTCGAAGTAACTCTTGAAGGTGTTGATACCATTTCGGCGGGATTAACACTTCATGAAAAAGACGGTGTGGTGACCTCACACAAAAATGAAACCTGGTTAAACTACTGGCAACCACATGCCGAGGCTGAGTTGGGAACAGCTATTGTTGCTTCACCGGAATATTACCTGGGTAGCGAGAAGTACGAAACAGAAGAGAAAGACCTTAGTAACGGTTTTATGCACTTAAAAGTGCTAAACGGCAAGGTGATTTATTATTCAGGATTTACCTGGAGCAAAAGCAACCAATTTAAGAACCAATATGCCTGGGAGCAGTACCTAAGTGCTTTTGCTAAAAAGCTAAGGACTCCCTTAAAAATGGAGTTAGTTAAGTAGTCTTATTTGAGGATTCCCTGATAATCAACTCGGTATTAAGGGTAATCTTATTTAAAGAAACTTTTTCTGAGGGGTTTTCAATTCGGTTTAAAAAAGTTTCAGCCGCCAACTTTCCCATGGCTTCACTGTGCTGGTTTACCGTTGAAATAGATGGCGAAACAAAAGAGGTAAAAGGTTCGTTACTAAAACCAATTAAAGCTATCTCTTCAGGAACTTTAATATTGCTTTCCTGAAGTACCTGCAGTGCTCCTAAGGCTGCATAATCGCCTGAGGCATAAACGGCATCGGGTCTTTCATCCAGTTCCAGAAGTTGCCGCATGATACGTCTGCCATCAGCAAGTCTCAAATTACATTCAACAATAAGTTCGTCTTCTATGGGGAGATTATATTTTTCCAAAGCATCCCTGTAACCAATTTCACGTTCCTTGTAAATTCTAATATGGCTGGAACCTGCTATATGGGCTATGCGTTTACAACCCTGATCTACCAAATGCTCCACTACTTTATGACTACTGTTATAATCATCAATACAGATATAGTCTACATTCAAATCGTTTTCCCCTCTGTCAAAAAGCACTAAAGGTGTTCCTTTCTCTTTTATTTTTTGATAGTACTTTAAATTGGTGGTTTCATTGGCCATGGAAGCTATGATCCCATCTACCTGGGCACTTAGCAGGGCATCAATACAATCACATTCTTTTTCATGGGATTCATTGGATTGGGCAATGATGACGTTATAGCCTTTTTCATTTAAAACCCCTTCAATATTTTCAACCACAGAAGAAAAGAAATTACTATTATTCCTTGGAATGATGACACCAATCAAATTACTCTTGCCTTTGCGCAGGGCACTGGCAAGATGATTGGGCTGATAGTTCATTTTTTTAGCCATTTTTTTAACATCCTCCTTAGTCTTATCACTAATCCTGGGATGGTCATTCATGGCTTTTGAAACACCAGAAGGTGTTAAGCCCAATGCCTCGGCAATATCTTTTATGGTTGTTTTTTTCTTGATTTTAAAATATTTTTATACTTTTGTTCAATCGATTGAACAAAAGTAGTGACTTTTAACCAAAAATCAAAATACTATTGCGTTCTGTTTTTTATTTAAAAACTTAGATAGGACAAGGGTTTTCGTGTGTTTGGTTATTTTTTAAGACATATTGTTCAATCGTTGGAACAGATAATAAAATTTTACATAAATATAAAAATGAAGTACATAGTTTGTGAAAAACCGGGAGAATTTCTTTTGAAAGAAAAAGAAGCACCGGTAAGAAAAGAAGGCGAAGCCTTATTGCAAATTAATAAAGTGGGGATTTGCGGAACGGATTTACATGCCTATGCAGGAAATCAGGCATTTTTTACCTATCCTAGAATTTTAGGTCATGAATTGGCTTCTGTAGTTTTAGAGATTGACGAAAATGACAGAGGGATTAAAGCCGGAGATAAGGTGGTCGTGATGCCTTACGTTAGCTGTGGTAAGTGTATTGCCTGTAGAAATGGAAAAACCAACTGTTGTACCAATATTACAGTATTAGGAGTGCATGGTGATGGCGGCATGCAAGAACAAATTTCGGTTCCTGCAGATATTTTATTGCCTGCAAACAATTTAAGTGATGATGAAATGGCTATTGTGGAGCCATTGGCCATTGGAGCGCATTCTATTAGAAGAGCTGATATCAAGCCTGGAGAAACTGTTGCGGTTGTAGGCTGTGGACCCATTGGTATTGGTATCATGAAATTGGCTCAGATAGCAGGAGCCAAAGTGATTGCCATTGATATGAACGAGCAGCGCTTACAATATGCTAAAGAAAAAATTGGTGTGGACTACATTGTGAAAGCTGGAGAAAATGCTGTAAATGAAGTGTCCGAAATCACCAATGGTGATTTATGTACTGCCGTATTTGATGCTTCAGGAAATAAATATGCTTTAGAGTCTTGTCCGGATTATATGTCTCATGGCGGACGTTTTATTTTGGTTGGTTTATCAAAGGGGGAATTGACCTATACGCACCCAAAGGTACACGCCAAAGAAATGACTTTAATGTGCAGCAGAAACGCCACTACGGAAGATTTTGAGCATGTAATCAGTGTTTTAAATCAATTCCCGACAGCGTCTTTCATTACGCACAATGTGCCATTTACAGAAATGATAGAACATTTTGATAGCTGGTTAAAACCGGAAACAGGCGTTATGAAAGCAACTGTAAACTTTAATTAAGAGAAACATGTCAGCGAGTTACGTTCAAATAGACCCGAAAGACAACATTATTGTTGCTATTACCCCTTTGGAAAAAGGGTTAAAAACAGTGGTTGCAGGAAAAGAAGTGGTGTTAAAAGAAGATATCAAGCAAAAGCACAAGTTTGCTTTAAACGATTTCAATGTAGGAGACCAAATTTATATGTATGGGGTGCTAATTGGTAAGGCTACCGACCCCATCCAGGAAGGTTGTGCCATTACCATTGATAATGTTAAGCATGCATCGGCAGAATTCCAGGATACCAAGGAAGTGTATCATTGGTCTGCCCCGGACGTTTCAAATTTTGAAGGAAGAACCTTTAATGGGTACCATAGAAAAGATGGTAAGGTTGGAACCGCCAATTACTGGTTGGTGATCCCTTTGACCTTTTGTGAAAACAGAAATGTAGATGTTCTGGAAGGTGCCCTTTCCGAAAAGTTAGGTTATGAGACCAAAAAGGATTTTGCGGTTAATACCGATGCGCTTATTGAACAATACAAATCAGGAGCTTCAAACGAAGTTATATTGAATACCCCCATTATTACCACTAAAGAGGAAATGACCAAAAACAGGGTCTTCCCGAATGTGGATGGTATTAAGTTTTTAAAACACGATGGAGGCTGTGGTGGTACCAGGGAAGATGCTATTGTATTGTGTAATCTGTTGGCCGGGTATATATCCAATCCGAATGTGGCCGGGGCAACCATTTTTAGTTTAGGTTGTCAGAATGCACAAATCAGTATGTTACAGGAGGCTATTTCAGCTATAGATCCGGAAAACACCAAGCCGGTATATTACCTGGAGCAACAAAAAAGTGCCAGTGAAAGACAACTTATTGAAGAAGCTGTTAAACATACGTTTATCGGATTGGCAGAAGCCAATAAGCTTGGACGTAAACCAGCTCCATTAAGTAAGTTGGTACTTGGCTTGGAGTGTGGTGGTTCCGATGGTTTTTCCGGAATTTCAGCAAATCCTGCTTTGGGGTATGCTTCCGACTTATTGGTTAGACTTGGAGGTTCACCAGTGTTAGCAGAGTTTCCTGAATTAAATGGGGTTGAACAGGAGTTGATCAATCGCTGTGAAACGGAAGAAGATGCTAAAAAATTCTCAGGATTAATGCGCGCCTATTCCGCTGCTGCTGTAGCTGTTGGTTCAGGCTTTGAAAACAATCCGTCTCCGGGAAATATTAAAGATGGTTTAATTACCGATGCTATGAAATCGGCAGGAGCCGCTAAAAAAGGGGGTACGTCGCCAGTGGTTAAGGTGTTGGATTATACAGAGCAGGTTACCGATCCCGGTTTAAATTTATTATGTACCCCTGGTAATGACGTGGAGTCTACTACCGGTTTGGTAGGTTCAGGATGCAATGTGGTTGTATTTACAACAGGCCTTGGAACACCAACGGGGAATCCTGTAGCGCCAGTTTTAAAGATGTCCAGTAACACCAATTTATACGAACGTATGAATGATATTATTGATATCAATGCCGGAACGGTTATTACCGGAGAGGATACCATAGAATCTATGGGCGAAAAGATATTAGATCATAT
This sequence comes from Seonamhaeicola sp., assembly GCF_028281565.1. Taxonomy (GTDB): domain Bacteria; phylum Bacteroidota; class Bacteroidia; order Flavobacteriales; family Flavobacteriaceae; genus Seonamhaeicola. The sequence continues at coordinate 71,031 of NZ_JANQJQ010000004.1, read as the reverse complement.
TATAAAAGTGGCCAGTGGAGAAGTGCCTTCAAAAGCGGTGCTTCACGGTAATAATGATTTTATTCCCTGGAAAAGAGGCGTTTCACTTTAATTAAAGAAATAAATCAACATGAACCTGCAAGGTTTCTAAAACCTTGTAGGTTTAAAAAACAACAAACAAAAAAGCAAATCGACTTGCAAGGTTTTTGAAACCTTGTAAGTCTTAAAAAATAAGTTAAACAATACCTGCAAGGTCCGGAGACCTTGCAGGAAAAGAAAAAAAGAATGGATTCATTAAACAGAAATACAGCATGCGTAAACACGTATACTGAGAGAATAGTTCAGTTTGGAGAAGGTAACTTTTTAAGGGCATTTGCCAATTGGATGATTCATGAAATGAACAAACAGGCAGGTTTTGATGCTGGTGTCACAGTGGTACAACCTATTGATCAAGGATTAATCAAAATGTTAAACGATCAGGATGGTTTGTACACGCTTTATCTAAACGGGATAAAAAACGGCGAAGCTATCAGCGAGCATCAAATAATCGATTGTATTCAAAGGGGAATCAATCCTTACGAAAATCCATCGGATTATTTGGCCATTGGAGAAAATCCGGATTTACGTTTCGTGATTTCGAATACAACTGAAGCAGGAATTGCATATAATGCCGATGATAAATTGGATGATGCACCACAATCGAGTTTTCCGGGAAAATTAACGGCCCTTTTACATAAGCGTTTCGAAACGTTTGGAGGTACTTCAGATAAAGGTCTAATCATCATTCCTTGTGAACTAATAGATAGAAACGGTGATAACCTGAAAAGAATCATTTTACAATATGCAGATGATTGGAATTTAGGAACCGATTTTAAAGAATGGATCGAGGATGACAACATCTTCTGTAATACCTTGGTAGATAGAATTGTACCGGGATATCCACGTGATAAAATGGATGCCATCACCGCAGAATTAGGTTATAAAGATAATTTAGTGGTGGAGGGTGAGCAGTTCCATTTATGGGTAATCGAAGGCCCGGAAGCTGTGAAGGAAGAAATTCCGGCAGAAGCTTGCGGATTGAATATTGTATTTACTGATAATATGGAGCCTTACAGAACGCGTAAGGTTAGAATCCTTAACGGGGCACATACCTCATTGGTGCCGGTTGGTTACTTATACGGCATTGACAGAGTACGTGAATCTTTGGAAGATGATGTGGTTGGAGGATTCCTAAGAGATACCATTTTTGAAGAGATTTGTCCAACCCTGGATTTACCGGAAGCCGAGTTAAACCAATTCGCCAACGATGTTATAGACAGATTTAGAAACCCTTATTTAGAGCATGCTTTAATTAGTATTTCGTTGAATTCCACTTCTAAATACAAAACAAGGGTCTTGCCTTCCGTTTTAGAATACATTAAAAGAAAAGGGGACTTGCCACAGCGCTTATTATTCTCTTTGGCGGCATTGATAGCCTTTTATAAAGGCGATAGAAACGGTGAGGCTATTCCTTTAAAAGATGATCAATCAGCCCTGGATTTCTTTAAAACACACTGGGCCACCGGCGATATTTCAGCCGCAGCAAAAGCGACGCTTGAGAACACCAATTTCTGGGGTGAGGATTTAACTAAATACGAAGGAGTATTGGATGCCGTAACTAATAACTTGGAAAGTATAGTTAACAACGGTATGCAGGCAACATTACAAAATTTTACAAAGTAAGGCATGATCATAGATTCGCATCAGCATTTCTGGAATTACGAGCCTAAAAAACACGAATGGATTGACGACTCTATGAAGGTGATCCGTCGCGATTTTTCGCCAGAAGATTTAAAACAGGTCTATCAAGACAATAACGTTGATGGTTGTGTTGCCGTGCAAGCGGATCAAACACTGGAGGAAACCAACTTTTTAATTCAACTTTCCGAAGACTATGACTTTATAAAAGGTGTCGTCGGCTGGGTAGATTTAAGGAGTTATGCTGTTGAGGAAGACCTTGAAAGATATACGCATTTCAAAAGTGTAAAAGGGTTTAGGCATGTGGTTCAGGGAGAGCCTGATCACAATTTTGTGCTAAGGCCAGATTTTACAAAAGGGATTTTCGCTTTGCACAGATACAATTTTACCTACGATATTTTGGTTTTCCCCCATCAGTTAGGAGCCGTTTTAGAATTGGTGAGACGTTTTGGAAATCAAAAATTTGTGATTGATCATATAGCCAAGCCTTATATAAAGGATGGATTTATAGATGGATGGGCCTTGCTAATGAAAGAAATAGCCAAACAGGAAAATGTATACTGTAAACTGTCTGGCATGATTACCGAGGCTGATTTTAATACATGGACTCCAGAACAAATCCGTCCTTATATGGATGTGGTTCTAGAAGCTTTTGGAACCGATAGGATTATGTTCGGATCCGATTGGCCGGTGTGTTTGGTAGCAGGGAATTATAGTAAAGTAAAACAATTAACTACTGATTTTATAGCGGGATTAAGTCCTGATGAACAAGCCAGGATCATGGGGCTTAACGCTGTGAAATTTTATAATTTATAAATATGGATTTAGGATTAAAAGACAAAGTTGTTGTGGTAACAGGCGCAGCTGGAATTAAAGGCAGTATTGGAGAGACTATCGTTCAGACTGTAGCCAATGAAGGAGCCATTCCTGTGATTGTAGATAGAAATGATAGAGGGTATGGTTATGCCGAAGCGCTTCAAAAGAAAGGCGTGGATACTATTTTTATAAAAACCGATTTATCTGATTATAAACAGATTGAAGCTGCTGCCAAAGTTATTGAGGACAAGTACGGTAGAGTAGATGCCTTGATCAATAATGTAGGGGTTAATGATGGTGCCGGATTGGATGCTTCCATTGACGATTTTATGTACTCCTTAAAATTGAACATGGTAAGCTTTTTTGCGATGACCAAGTACTGCTTGCCTATGATCAAAAAAGTAAAAGGAAATATTTTAAATATAGGTTCTAAAGTAGCATTAACCGGTCAAGGAGGAACTTCCGGTTATGCTGCTTCTAAAGGCGGTGTGTTAGGATTAACCAGGGAGTGGGCCGTTGATTTAATTAAAGAAGGGATTCGTTCAAATGCCATCATTATTGCAGAAAGCTGGACGCCTGCTTACGATAGCTGGATAAAAACCCTGGAGAATGGTGAAGAAAAACTAAAATCTATTGTTAAAAAGATTCCTTTGGAAAATAGAATGACCACACCACAGGAAATCGCAGACCAATGTTTATTTGCTATTTCAGAGAAATCATCGCATACTACCGGGCAGTTTATTACCGTAGATGGTGGTTATGTTCATTTAGACCGATCTTTATTAACAGAATAAACATTTGTTGCATAATAAAAGACAAAGAAGCCAAGAAAAGCCTTTTGGCTTTTTTATTTTGCAGTCCTAACTAAATACCAATAAAATAAGATTATGGATAAACTAAAAAGTATACCGGTTGTTAGAAAGGAATTGTTATTTCCTTTTATAATTATTACGTCATTATTTGCCTTATGGGGCATTGCGAATGACTTAACAAATCCAATGGTGTCAGCATTCAAAAAAGTCATGCCGGAATTATCAAACGTGCAAGCATCATTAGTACAATTTGCATTCTATTTTGGATACTTTTTTATGGCGTTACCGGCGGCACTTTTCATTAGAAAGTACAGTTACAAATCGGGAATTATCTTAGGATTATGTTTCTATGCTGTAGGTGCATTTTTATTCTATCCGGCAGCCGCCAATGAACAGTTTAATTACTTCTTGATTTCACTTTGGGTCATTACCTGTGGATTGGCATTTTTAGAAACCACATCTAACCCACTTATCTTAATAATGGGTGATAAGGAAACGGCGACGCAACGTTTAAATTTAGCGCAAGCATTTAACCCTATTGGTTCTTTAACAGGGATGGTAATAGCACAGGTTTTTGTGATAGGTGCCTTGCGTTCCGATGATTATACTGAAGAGGCTTACAACGCTTTATCCTCAGCAGAGCTCGCGGCCATTCGTGAAAATGATTTAGGAATTATTAGTGTACCATACATCGCTTTAGGGGTGTTAGTTCTTGTAATTATGGCCATTATTATTGCTACTAAAATGCCCAAAACAGCCGAGGAGGATAAGATGTCATTATCTGTATCGTTCAAGAAACTATTTGCTAACGGAAATTATTTGCAAGGAGTTGTAAGTCAGGCATTTTATGTGGGTGCTCAGATTATGTGTTGGACCTATATTTTCCAATATGTCGATAATTTAAATGACACAACCGGAACAGAATATACGGCTACCTATTTTAATATCGCTGCTATGATTTCGTTCTTAACAGGTCGTTGGATTGGTACTGCTTTAATGAAAAAGGTAAATCCATCAAGATTATTGATGTTGTTTGGAATAGGAGGCGTTATAATGAGTGCAGGAGCCATCCTTTTACCGGGGTTAGCTGGATTGCTTTCATTGGTTGGAATTTCCGTTTTCATGTCTATCATGTTCCCCACTATTTACGGAATTGCTCTGAAAGACATGGGTGATGAGGCTAAAATTGGTTCTGCCGGATTGGTGATGGCCATTGTAGGAGGTGCTTTAATGCCGGTTGCCCAGGGCGCTATTTTAGATTGGGGAGGTGATGGTTTCTCTGATGTGAAGGTATTAGGGTTTATTCCGGAAGTGAATTTTTCATTCATTTTACCATTAATATGCTTGGCCGTTGTGGCATTTTATGGATTCAGTAGTAACAAAAGAAATTTAAAAAGGCAAAGTTAATGAGTACAAAAAGATATTGTTATTCCTGTGATTTAAAGGATAACCCAAAATTAATAGCAGAATATAAGGAATACCATGCAGCCGGTAATGCATGGCCTGAGATCACCAAAAGCATTAAGGATGCCGGTATAGTAGATATGCAAATCTACTTAACCGGAAACCGCATGTTCATGATCATGGGAGTAGATGAGACGTTTGATCCCGTGAAGAAAGCCGAAATGGATGCCAATAACCCAAAGGTTCAGGAGTGGGAAAATTTAATGTGGAACTATCAGCAAGAACTGCCCTGGGCTAAGGATGGTGAAAAATGGATTGAACTTGAAAAAGTTTTTCAATTAGTATAAACAAAGCTGTTTGTTAATAAAAAGCACTTATTTTAGAGCTAAATTTAAAATAAGTGCTTTTATCCTTTATGGCCATTACAAATTTGAAACAGACAACTAAAAATATGAAAACTGGCAAGGTATTCGTTTTGATTATATTGCTCTGTTTCAATTGTAAATCTGATAAGAAGGCCTTAAAAAGTACTGAAATTGATAGCACAAATATTATAGATGGAGAAGCATTAGCACAAATGCATTGTGCGCGTTGTCACGAATTTCCTGAGCCACAGGTAATGCCCAAGCGTTATTGGCAAGAAGTACTGCCCATAATGGGGCTTCATTTAGGGCAAGTGCCTGAAGGAAAGACTCTGGATGATTTTAAGAATAAAGTAGCTAAAGAACGTTTAACAGCCTCCGGCTTATTTCCTTCAGAAAGTTTAGTTTCCAATAAAGAATGGGAAGCCATTGTTCAATATTACGACAACAATTCACCTGAAAATTTACCTGATTCCGAAAAACCAATGTTTATTCCCGAATTGGGTTTGTTTGAGCATGAAGTTTTTCCGTGGAAAGCTTCCGGTGATGGACTCACCTTTCTAAATTTTAGGGAAGACCAATTTTTGGTCGGTTATAATAAAGAAGATGGGGCTTCCTTTTATTCCAAAATGGATGCTTCTGGCAATGAATTAGAAAGCTACAGCATAAAATCTCCGCTAGTTCAGGTAAAGCATAGTGGTGCCACAGAACTTTTGTTAAGTATGGGACGCATGTTTAATATAGATGAACCTACAGGAAGTTTGTCGGTGCTCATAGACAAACCGAATACTTTTATTAATAATTTGGAAAGGCCGGTAGATTTTATTGTTGACGATTTAGATAAAGACGGCGCCATGGATATTATGATTTCCGAATTTGGTAAATATTTGGGAGGGATTAACATTTATACTAATAAAGGAAAAATTGATAAGACCACAATACATGCTAAATCAGGGGCGATCAATTTTGTTTTAAAAGATGTAAATAAAGATGGACTTAAAGATTTTTATGTACTGATTTCGCAGGAAGATGAAAGTGTTTATCTGTTTTTAAATAAAGGCGGTCTTAAATTCGAAAAACAACAATTAATTTCATTGCCGCCTTATTATGGTACGACCCATTTTGAGTTAATGGATTTTGATGGGGATGGAGACGATGATATCATCTGTTCCAGTGGCGACAGTGATGATTTTATTAGTGCCTTAAAGCCATACCACGGCATAAGGATCTTTGAAAATAAAGGGAACCATAGTTTTGAGCAAGTTTGGTTTCATAAACAGGAAGGAGCTTATGGTACCGCTTGTGCGGATTACGATGGTGACGGTGATATAGATATCGCTTCTATAGGCTACTATGCCTCACTTGAAAACAAAGACAATGAAGTTTTTCTTTACTTTGAAAATGTAAGTAGCCAGGAACAGCCATGGCAGTTTAAGGCCTTTTCTCCTTTAAAGACATTAAATAATTGTTTCATGTTAGTTAGGGCCAGGGATATTGATGCCGATGGTGATATGGATATTCTTTTAGGAAGTAACTTAAGTATTTTTTCAGGAGAAAGAAAAACTTTAATTAGCGAACAATGGATGGAACAAGGTGGTGCAATTTCTATTTTAAGAAATACAACTAATTAATGGTTATAATATGAGGTGGAAGCTTAAAAATAGACTAAAAAAGCAGCCATTACAGCTGCTTTTTTTAACTAACTAAAAATATAATAATAACAAACTAATGTTCACTCATTACTTTAGCCCACAAATTGTTTTGATATTCATTTAAGGCTAATTGAAATAATTTATCGGCTTCGGTTATATTACCTAAGCCTTTGTTGCCTAAACCTTCAAGATAGTAAGATCTTGAAATAGCTTTATTATTGGTGGCAGAAGCTTCTTCAACAGCAATTAAAGTATTGCTCAAACCATTTTCTCTATAGGCTTTTGCTTTTTCAATTAAATCACTAAAAATAGCGTTGGCTTTTTCTGTTTTTCCGAGTTTTTTATAAGATTCGGCCTGGAAGTATAACAGGTCATACATACGCCAGGTATTTACCGATGTTGTACTTTTTAGATAACTCTCCCTGGCTTTTTTTGAATGCTTCATTTGGCTGTAAACATTACCTTTGAAATAGTGGATCATGGCATTTTTTTCATCATGCGTTGGTTTTCCTACTTCCAAATTCTCAGGGTATAGCATGGCTGCATCTAAATGTGCGATCGCTTCTTTGTAATTTTTAGTTTCAGCCAATTGCAAAGCCTTTAAAATATTAGCGTCAACATAACTCCAATAGGTTTCTCTACCACCTTCCCAGGTTCTAAAGCGATGCGTTTTTAAAAAGTCTAAAGCCTTATCGTAATCCCCATCAATGTTATACAATGCAACAAGCGTTTTAGGTGCCTGAACGTCTTTTTTAACAGTCTCTATATTGTTTTCCAAAATGGCTAAACATTTTTTATGATCACTTTTGGAAACATCATAGTATTTTGATAATTCAGCGAACCAAAGCGGACTGGAATTATCCAATGAAATGGCTTTGCTTATATAGTCTATAGCTTGTTCCATATCTTTATGATGGTAATAGGAACTAAAAGCCAGATTTCTCCAAACCATTGCCATACTACCGTCTAATTTACCTGCCATTTCCCATGCTTCAATGGCTTCTTCTTTTCGGTTGTCGTAAAGTAAATTTCCCAGCAGATAATAAGCAGTGGCACTGTTTGGGTCATTCTTTATAGCGTGTTTTAAAACCGTTTCCGTCTCATTGCGATATGGAAAACAGTAATCTAATGAAAGCCCTTTGGTGCTTTGTAAGCAATAGTTTAGTTTAGTTGAATTTTGGGTCTGGCTGTAAAACCAAGCCATATAATAATACACCAAAGGGCTGCTTGGTTTGTCAATAGATGACAATAATTTAATACCGTCTTCATATAAACCGGCATTCATATAATTAGATGCCACCTCTATATAGTTGTTGCTTAAGTCCTGCATGTTTTTATGCCAATGGTTTAAAGAGGCATTGCCTTCAACTAGGCCCTTTTCATATAAGGCTGAAAAGTTTAGTGGGTCATAAGCAATTAAATCGTCAATAATTTGAAGTGCTTTATCCGGGTTCCCGGTTTTTCTGAGGAGGGCACTGTAAAGCACATTAATTCTTCCATCCCGGGTATTTGTTGAATACGCGTCTTGAATGTATTCTAAGGCTTTTTGGTAATTGCCATGGGTACTTTCAATTTGTGCTAACTGATAATTACCGGCAGCAAACCATTGATAATACCAGGTTGCTCTCGCAAAATTTTTGTAAGCTTCCTCTATCTTGCCTAAAGCTCGGTATGCGAGACCTTTATAATAATAAATTTCTCCTTCTTTAGGCTGATAATACTTGATATTGAGTTTGTCAGAGGCTATTTGCAAATATTTTAAGGCTTCTTCATATCTGGTTTGATTAACTCTTCTAATACCCAAAGCAATATTAGTGCGATAATCAGTTGGAGATTTTTCAAGAGCCGCCAGGTAATAATCATCAGGATTCTTTCCCGGACGATTGAATTGCTCTACAAATCTACCTGCAAGGTATAAATCCTCTACCGTTTCTATTTCCACTGGTTTTGGAACGCTTTTCTGTGTTTCAGGTAATTCTGGCTTAAGGGGTTTGTATGGTTTGTATGATACAAGTTCATTACCCTTATTATCTGTTAATTGAACAAACAATTTATACTCGTCCAATGGCTTTTTTGATTTGTAGGTAGTGGTAAATGGTTTAGCGGGGTTTATTTGAATCGTGTTTTCGGCAATTGTTTCCGAATCATATTTTAAGACATATTTGGCATTTTCATAATTCCGGGTGGTATTGAATCCGTAGAAAACCGTTTTAGGATTTCGCATTTGTAATGTAACAGAAGCCTCAACCGTCGAATTTTTAACTACTTCTAAATCTCTGATGGGGTACCAGTAGTTTTTAGCATCTTTTACGGAATGCGGTAAAAACCAACTATAATCCGGTTGGTTGTTAGAAAAGGTTCCGGTCATCAATTCTACATAAGCTTTGCCGTCATCGGTTAATTTTCGTCTGGCATTTTGACCTTGAAGCCCGGGACCAAACTGCCACAATTTAGAGGCATTGTTTTTATGAGGGTCTCCAACATGAACCGTACCGGCATTGACACCATAATCATAGCCGCCGATAAAACCTTCTTTAATGTCCCACATAAAGAATGATACGGGATTGGGGTGATTTTTCCACCAGGTCAGATCTACACCTTCTTTATAACTGGTTCTTCCATAGCTCTCCGTTTCATTAGAAATAGGCCACTTAATAAAACTTCGATTATTATGAAAAACACCAATTTCCTGGCTCGGCGGCCAAAAGGTTCTGAAATCATCGTTAGCGGTGATGGCAACATTAGCCCAAAAAAGAAAGGTTTGTGTTTTCGTATCGGTATTGTTCAATCTATAATCAACTTCAATATAAGATTTCCCTGGACGTAGAGTCATTCCAACAACACCTCTGGCCCGAATGGTTTTTTCGGTTTCACCAATCCAAATGGTAGCGCTGCCATCATCATTTTTTACAAGCCTGTAATCGCTTGGTAACATGGTGGTGGTTCTGTGGTGATGCGGGAAGCACCATTCTATGCCTCCTGAAACCCAGGCTCCAAGTGTGCCGATCAAATCGGGCTTAATTACACTATTGGTATGGAACAGTTCATGGCCATTGGTTTTATCAATAGCCGAGAATAATCTGCCACCAAAGGCAGGAAGCACTTTTACAATTAAATACTCATTTTCAAGATATACCATATTATAAGTGATATCCACGAGTTCTCGGCCTAAGTCCGTTTGGGAGGGATAAGGATAAACATGCCCTTGAGCTCCTTGAACACTTCTTCCCGTATAAAACACCGGACTCTTTTGATCTTCACCTTTTTTGTAGGTTGGAATAACTTCAGTGCCTTCGTAAATCTTGACTTGCGCCTTAGCTGTTAGAATATTAAATAGTATTACCAGGGCGAAAGTCCATAAAAATGAAGTCTGATTGAGTCGTTTCATGTTTTCTAGTTTAGTGGTTTTTAGTTGGAATATTCCCTTTAATGTTAAAGAAAGTCCTTTTAAATTTATCTTGTATTTTCTAAATATTAACTTAAATTGCTGTGCAAAATATGTTCAAAGTTTGCATAATTTAAATGATTGAGCAGGAATACTTAAAATATTGCCTCCAGGAAATAGAAAGAAAATTAGACTGGAAACCATCTGCAGATTGGAGGGAATCCGAGTATGTAAAGCTTTCAAAACTTATATCCGAAAAGTCAAATATTTCAATTAGTCCGCATACGTTAAAACGACTTTTTGGGAAAATTAAGTACAAGAAATATTATAATCCTCAGCAGGCCACTAAAGAAGCATTAGCCAAATATTTAGAGTATTCCAGTTGGGAAGCCTTTGTACAATTTGTAAATACTAGAACAAATAGTAATAAGGAATCTGCAAAACCAAGAAGCAATAAACCTGTGTTTATTGTTGTTTTAATTCTTTTGCTGGTAACAGTCTTTTTTATTTATAGACCTTTTGAAAAACCTAAAAACTCTAAGGCTATAGAGGCGTTTGAGTTTGATTTGGTAGATTCCATAGGTGTTGTTCCTTATACTATATCGGTAAATTATGATCTTTCAAATGTTACTTCAGATAGCACCTATATCGATTTTGGCTTTAACCATCCGGTAAGGGGGCCGCAGACCATCTTAGTTGATAAAAGTAAATTTAGACGAAATTTCACCTATCAAATTCCGGGGCGTTATTTTGTCGATTTAATCAGTGAAGATCAAACACTGGAATCAAAAAGGGTTTTAGCTCTATCCAATGCATGGGATAGTTATTTTAATAATGAAGCCACTAACAATAGTTTTTGGATAGATAAAAAAATTGATACGATTCCGCTTTCAGGAAGTTTGTATTATCCACCGAAATACCTGGATTCCATAGGCTTTAATACCAATCAGGTTTATTATGTGACACATAGGCTTTTTAAGGAATTTGATATTGATGGGGATAATTTCGAATTGAACCTGAGATTTAAAAATTCTAAAGAATTAGGAGGTATTACATGCTATGATTTTATTTTTAGGATCATATGCGAAAATGAAGTTAATCATTTAAACCTTATGGAAGCAGGGTGTTCCCAATTTTCCGGGATGAAAATAGGGGAAACCGTTCTAAGTGGTGTTCATGATGATTTGTCATTGTTTAGGTTAAACCTTGGTTCATGGAATGATTTAAGGATTTTGGTAGAAAATAAAAATGTCTCGGTGTTTGTCAATAATGAACAAATTTATTCCGGGGTTTATGAACAGGCGAATGGAAAAATAATAGGTTTGGAAAATGTATTTAAGGGTACTGGAATGTTGGACTTTATAAGGATCAAGGACCTTGTAAGTGAAAAAAGTTATTTTGAAGATTTTAATGATTGAACGGAATAAAAAAAGCAGCCAACTGGCTGCTTTTTATTTTTAAAGGGCTTTTTAGGAATTAATGTCCTGAAGTCTCTTTAATTTTATCTTTAGCAGCTTCAGCAGCCTTATCTACAGCTTCTCCTGCAGCCTCTGTAGCTTCCTTAGCAGTTTCTTCAACAGCATCAGCAGCTTTTTCAACTACTTCTTTGGCAGCTTCTTCAACATCTGCTGCAGCTTCCTCAGCTGCATCTCCTACAGCTTCAGCGGCTTGCTCAACGGCATCCTGAGCTTCTTCTGTTTTTTTAGTGTCTCTACAAGAAGTAAAAGATAAACTTAATGCTAATAAGATAGCAGTACTAAAAATTAGTTTTTTCATGATAATTGTTTTAGTGTTAATTAAATAAGTTTAAGAATTTGACTACTAAGTTAATGGGTTTTAACAAAAATCAAAAAGGATATGTTAAAATTCTTAACAAGCTATCAGAAATTCAAGTTATATACGTAAATAATCGAGAATTTGGATGACAGCACCCCGATTCTCTTTAATATATTCTGAACTTTTTGACCCACTTTCTCGACGAAAGTCACCTTTATGGATTAATTTATTCAGAATAAAGTCAAATTCATTTTGACTGGAAATGGCAAACAGTCCGCCTTTATCAATCATCGCCTGGGCCTCGGGAAACTTTGTATGGTTACTTCCTATGATAATGGGAATACCAAAAACGGCAGGTTCTAACGTGTTGTGTAATCCCGTATTTCCCACAGCGCCACCAACGTAGGCAATGTCAGCATAACTATAAATTTTAGAAAGGATACCAATGGTATCTACTATAAAAACCCGGGCTTCTCTAAGCGGTTGGTCGTCTTTTTCTGAGAATAAAACAGTCTCAACCAGTAACTTTTCTTTTAAACTATTTATTTGATTTGGTTTGATATTATGTGGCGCAATGATGAATTTTACGTTTTTAGGTCTATTCGCGTTAATAAAATCAACAAATAAGGCTTCGCCTTCCGGCCATGTGCTACCGGCTACAACACATAATTCGTTGTTTTTAAATACGTCAATAAAACTTAACGTATTGTTTAATTCCAATTGGCTGTATACCCTATCAAAACGGGTGTCTCCCGAAACCGTTGCATGATTGTAACCAATGGAATGGAGTAACTTTTTTGAAACGTCGTTTTGAGTAAAAATATGTTCAAAAGCAAATAAAGCCCGCCTTAGCTGCTTACCATAAAATTTGAAGTAGGACTGATTGGCTCTAAAGCTGGCCGAGATCAATATGGCTCTTAAATTCCGGGTTTTTATTTCGTATAAAAAATGGGGCCAAATATCATATTTAACAAAAATGGTAAGCTCCGGATTTACAATATTTAAAAATCGTTTGGCATTCTTTTTTGTATCCAAAGGCAGATACACCACAAGGTCTGCAATGGGTGAGTTTTTTCTAATCTCATAACCGGATGGAGAGAAAAAACTAAGCACTATTTTGTGATCTTTATAATGCTTCCTTAATGCTTTAAAAACAGGAAGCCCTTGCTCATACTCACCTAAAGAGGCGCAATGAAACCAAAGGGTTTTGTTTTCGGTATTTAAATGCTTTTTTAAAGTGTTAAAAGTGTCTGCACGCCCTCTAACGCCGGATTTGATTTTATCGTTAAAAGGACTTAAACATTTTAAGCCAAAATGCGTTAAATTAATGCCAATGTTATAAAGAAAACTCAATATTGTTTGTTTGTTGCTAAAATACATTTCTTTAAAGGAAATTCATTGGTTTAGCTATATGATTTTTTGTAATTTCGTGGTCTCAAAACTCAATAGATTGAGTCTAAAAGATGTAAAACAAATTGAGTTATAATTTTTTCAAATGAAGAAAATTCACATGGTTGACCTTAAAGGTCAGTATAACGGGATTAAAGACGTTGTAAACCCTTCTATCCAGGAAGTAATTGAAACCGCATCATTTATTAACGGCCCTAAGGTTCACGAATTTCAGAAGAATTTAGAAAACTATCTCGGCGTAAAACATGTCATTCCTTGTGCCAATGGTACGGATGCCTTGCAAATTGCGATGATGGGACTTGGTTTAAAGCCCGGTGATGAGGTGATAACGGCAGATTTTACTTTTGCTGCTACTGTAGAGGTGATTGCCTTACTTAATTTAACGCCTGTTTTAGTTGATGTGAATGAAGATGATTTCAACATCAATATCGACGCAATTAAATCGGCAATTACACCTAAAACAAAAGCTATTGTTCCGGTCCATTTATTTGGTCAGTGTGCCAATATGGAAGCCATTATGGAAATTGCCAGGGAACATAATTTATACGTCATTGAAGATAATGCGCAAGCAATTGGGGCTAATTATACATATGCCGATGGTACCAAGGTAAAAGTTGGAACTATTGGTGATGTAGGAGCCACATCATTCTTTCCATCAAAAAATTTAGGATGTTATGGTGACGGAGGCGCCATTTTTACCAATAATGATGAATTGGCACATACGATAAGGGGTATTGTCAACCATGGTATGTATGTGCGTTACCACCATGATGTGGTTGGTGTTAATTCCCGCCTGGACAGTATTCAGGCTGCCGTTTTGGATGCTAAATTACCGCATTTGGATAATTACTGTAAAAGCAGAAGGGAAGCAGCCGATAAATACGATAAGGCTTTTGAAACTGTTTCTAATATCGAAACGCCTTACAGATACGGAACCGAAGACAATCATGTGTTCCATCAATATACTTTAAAAGTAAAAGGTGTTGACAGAGATGCTCTGGCAAAGCATTTAAATGAGAATGGCATTCCTTGTGGCGTGTACTACCCAATTCCGTTGCACAAACAAAAAGCATACGCTGATGACAGGTATAATGAAGACGATTTTAAAGTAACTAACCAGCTGGTTCAGGAAGTTATCTCGTTACCTATGCATACGGAACTAGATGACGAACAAATAGCATATATTACATCAACTGTTATAAAATTTGTAAATGGATAAAATATTAGTTACCGGTGGATTAGGATTTATAGGATCGCATACCGTTGTAGAATTACAAGAGGCAGGTTACGAAGTTGTTATTATTGATGACTTATCAAACTCTTCCGAAAAGGTACTTGATGGTATTACGGTAATCACGGGGAAAACACCGATTTTTGAAAAAATTGATTTAAAAGAAAAGGAAGCTGTTGAAGCCTTTTTCAAAAAGCACAACGACGTCAAAGGAGTTATTCACTTTGCAGCCAGCAAAGCTGTTGGGGAGAGTGTTACTAAACCATTATTGTATTATGAAAATAATATCGGGACATTAGTTTATTTACTAAAGGAACTAAAGAAGTTACCGGAAGCCAGTTTTATTTTTAGCTCATCTTGTACTGTTTATGGACAAGCTGATGAATTACCAATTACCGAAAGCGCCCCGGTAAAACAAGCTGAGTCCCCTTACGGAAATACCAAACAAATAGGTGAGGAAGTCATTAGAGATACCTGTAAAGTAGTGCCCAGCTTAAAAGCTATTGCGCTGCGTTATTTTAATCCGGTTGGAGCCCATGAATCTGCTGAAATTGGGGAACTGCCTATTGGAGTGCCTCAGAATTTAGTGCCATTTATTACGCAAACGGCTATTGGAATTCGCGAGCAGCTGTCTGTTTTTGGAGATGATTACCCTACTCCGGATGGTACTTGTATCCGTGATTATATTCATGTAGTTGATTTGGCAAAAGCGCATGTGGTTGCTTTGGAAAGGTTACTTCAAAACAAGAATAAAGAAAGTTATGAGACTTTTAATTTAGGAACCGGAAAAGGAAGTTCTGTACTGGAAGTGGTCCATGCCTTTGAACGCGTTTCCGGTGAAAAACTTAATTATAAGATTGTTGGTAGAAGGGAAGGTGATATTATTTCCGCTTACGCTGATACTAATAAGGCTAATGATGAATTAGGTTGGAAAACAGAGTTAAGTTTAGATGATGCTATGCTTTCTGCCTGGAAATGGGAACAAAAAGTTAGGGGCAAAGAATAAAAAGTATTCACCACCATATTTAAAAAGCTGATTAAAGAAATTTAATCAGCTTTTTTTTCTGTCAACGCTTTGGTTTTGTGCTTATTCGTTGAAATTTCAGGTAAACTATTATCGGATGTTACCTTTTTAAGATAGTTTTAAGAGTTTTCATCGACAATATTTTTAATTTTCAATTAAGCACACCATTTTAAGAAATCTAAATAATGCCAAATCAACCTAAAAGCGTGGTTTATGCTATATGCTTATTTGTTTTGTTAACAAATATAATGTGTGGTTTTGCGGCTGTTAAGCATGATTTCAATTTCTGGCAAACCCAGATAGATAGTTTAATAAAGGAGCAAAGTATTAACAATGATATGACGCAACTGGAATTGTTAGTGCTTTATCAAAATGCCTGGAAGCAAAAGCATGCGGATTCTATTAACATTTTTAGAAACTTAGCCATATTAAATGCCGAATTAGAGCAGCCTGAAGATGCTTTAAAGTTTACAGAAAAGTATATCAGAAATACCTTAGATTTTTCAATTTTAAAGAATGGGTCTTATGATGCTATAAAGGGAACAGATGCCTATAATGTTTTAAATAAAAAGTATCGGCCTCAAATTACCATTTTGTCTTTCGTTTACTTTTGTGCGGCTCTTATAGGCTTTTACTTTATGGTGGTCATTAACTTTATTAAAAATGCCAGTAGGAATGCCAAACTTTTTATTGGTTGTTTTGTAGGTGTTCATTCCTTATTTATTCTTGAGTTTGTTTTGTTTATGACAAACCTGCGACTTCAATTCCCGCATACCTATCGCATTTCATCTACAGTTGCTTTATTATTTGGTCCTTTATTGTTTCTTTATTTTAGATCTATATTAAAATACCATAAATTCAAAATGGTTGATGTGTTGCATTTTTTGCCGGCATTGGTGTTTTTAACGTTGTTTTTTCCGCTGTATGCAATGACACCATTGGAAAAGTTGAAATTGATGATTGGTGTAAACCCTTTAAAAGAAACATATGATTTTAGCATATTTATTTCAAAAGTTACTTCCCTTAGTATTTATGCTTTTTTTATAGGTAAATTATTGTTCTCCAAATCAAAAAATGAAGTGCCTAAAAAAGATGATACCAGTAAATGGAAGCGGAATATTTTTATGTTACATATAGCTTATATTGTTTCATATTTGGTTTATGGAGCCTCCATTTTTGATGTGTTGGGGAGTTGGTCAACGTTTATTTCTCATTTTCAGATCGCCCTTATGTCGTTAATGGTAGTCTATATAGCCCAAATGGCCTATGTACAACCTGAAATTTTCAGAAGAAACCATTTGAATCTTATAGAAAAGTATCAAAAATCAGGACTTACCAATGCCTTGTCAAATGAGCTTAAGGAAAACTTAATTAAGTTACTCATCCAGGATAAGGTCTATAAAGAAAACAATATAAGTCTTGAAATATTATCTAATAAGTTAAATACCACCAGGCATAACACGTCTCAAATTATTAATGAACATTTCGGAATGAACTTTTTTGAATTAATTAATAAGTTCAGGATAAAAGAGGCCGTGAATATTTTAAAGGATGACATTCATGGGAGTTTACATATTATTGATATAGCCTACGAGGTTGGTTATAATAATAAGGTGACATTCAATAAGGCCTTCAAAAAGGAAATGTCTGTTACACCTTCAGAATTCATTCAATCTCAAATCAGGAATAATTACAAGTAAATTCAAGGTAATTAATCTTCGGACAAGTAAACTATTATAAGTTTTTCCCGGTTTCATAGGAATTATCTATTGCTTTACTATTGCAATTGTACAAGGTAAGGCAGTTAAAGAGCTTTACAATATCACTTAGAATTCACTAAACTTTAGATTTCATTAGTAAAGTATAATTTTTTTGAATTAGTCACTTAAAAAAAATCTTTACTGCCTTCCTTTTCAATCTGCATTAGACTAACTCACAAAAATAATTATTCATGAAAGTAAAAAAACACTATTTATTGTTGGTGGTTTTGGTCCTTTTTGTGTCTGTATCTTTCGCACAGGAAAGGACTATTTCAGGTAAAGTTGTTGATAAGGATAACTTACCACTACCGGGAGCTACGATCCTAATTAAAAACACATCAACGGGAACATCGGCAGATTTTGACGGGAACTATTCAATTAACGCAAGTGAAGGTCAAACACTTGTTTTTAGTTTTGTAGGTTTTGCTTCGCGAGAAGTTGTAGTAGGCACTTCAAGTACTATTAATGCCGTATTACAGGAAGATGCCACTTCTTTAGAGGAAGTTGTTGTGGTAGCCTATGGTACACAAACCAAACAATCTATTGTAGGTTCCGTTGGTTTGGTATCAGATGATGTTATTGAAACACAGCAGGTAACATCACCTTTAAGAGCATTACAAGGAGTCGTGCCGGGGGTTAACATTCTTACTGCCGGTGGTCAACCGGGGAATAATCCTTCCATTAGAATTAGAGGTTTTGCCAGTGTTAATTTAGATCAGGAACCTTTAATAGTAGTAGACGGGGCACCATTTAACGGAAATCTTAATTCCATAAGTCAGGATCAGATAGGCTCCATTTCAGTACTGAAAGATGCGGCCTCTTCTGCTTTATACGGATCCAGGGCCGCTGGAGGTGTGATATTAATAACCACAAAAAAAGGTAATAGAAATCAATCACCCAAAGTGTCGATCAGATCACAAATTGGGATATCAAACCCAACTATAGGGATACATGATTTAGCCGATCCTGAAGATTATCTAAGGCTTACATGGAGGGCTCTAAGAAATACCAATCAATATGAAAACGGACAGTCTGCAATGGATGCAGCGGCCAATGCGACCAGTGGATTAGTAGATTATTTGGGATATAACCCTTACAGCGTTTCTAACCCAATTGACGAGAACGGGAATTTAGTTCCCGGTGCTAATTTATTATGGCAATCAAACTGGGAGGATGAGGTTATAAGACAAGATTACTTAAGAGTTAATCACAATTTAAATGTTTCCGGGGGAAGCGAAAATTCTACCTATTTTATGTCCATTGATTACTTAAATGAAGATGGACCGGTTATTCAATCAGGTTTTGAAAGAGTTTCTGCCAGATTAAATTTAACCACTCAAATTACAGATTGGTTTAAAATTGGGTTAAATACCAGTTTTTCACGATCTAGTTCCGGCAACCCGGATCAAACGTCCGGTAGTACTACACAAGCCATTTCATGGATTTATGGATTGTCGAGCATTTATCCAATTTATGCAAGAGATGCCAACGGTGCTTTAATCCTGGATGATGCCGGAGAACGCATTTATGACCTGGGTAACGGATTAATTTCAGGGCAACCTGTAAACAGTACAAGGCCGGTTTATAATGGGGAAAACCTTTTGGCCAGTCTATTACTAGGAAAAGAGCGTATAGTAAGAACCAATTATGTAGGAAATGCGTTTGCGGAAGTTAATCTATTTGAAGGCTTAAAATTTAAAACACAAATAAGTTTTGAAAACTACCTTTTTGATTCCTTTAGTTTTGATGATGATGTCATTGGAGCGGCGTCAAATGTTCAGGGGCGTGTAAGTCAGGATAGAGATTTAACAACAACCCTCAATGCTATTCAGTCATTAAATTATACGAATAGTTTTGGTAAACATAATATATCTGTTGATGCCATAACAGAAGCGTATACGCAGACTCAGGATGATTTACTGTCTCAGGGAACCGGTTTTTTACCCGGAGTACAAAACCTGAACGGAAGTACAGTTCCGGAAGCTGTTGGAGGTAATATCATTTCCGAAAGAATAAATAGTTATTTGGGAAGGGCAAGCTATAATTTCGACCAAAAGTATTTTGCCGAATTTTCAATCAGAACGGACGGGTCCACCAGATTTTCGGAAGATACCAGATGGGGAACCTTTATGGGGGGAGGCGCCAGCTGGGTGGTTTCAAGAGAAAATTTCCTAAGCGATAACAATACACTAACCTATTTAAAGTTCAGAGGGTCTTATGGAGAACTTGGAAATAACAGAACGACCAATCTGTTTCCGTATCAATCGGTTTTTCAAACAGGGTTTGTAAATGAAGGGAATACCGGAATATTATTAGAAGGGGTTTCAGACCCTAATTTAAGATGGGAAAAGATAGAGTCTTTGAATGTTGGTGTGGATTTCGAGTTCTTCAATGGCAGACTTTCCGGAACCGTTGATTATTACGATAAAGAATCCGTTGATCTTATTTTAGAAAAACCTATTGCCTCTTCATTAGGAGTTAACAAAATTATTACAAACATAGGGTCTATTAGAAATTACGGATGGGAATTCTCATTAAGGTCAATAAACATTAGTACAGACGATTTAACGTGGTCTACAGGGCTTAACTTTTCTTTAGATGACAACGAATTTACCAAGTTGCCTCAGGATGAGATCATAAATGGCTCTAAGCTTTGGAAAGTAGGAAACTCCATTTTCGATTTCTATATCAGAGAATGGGCCGGTGTTGACCCTGGCGACGGTAGAGGTATGTGGTTTATGGATGAATTAGATGCTCAGGGTGAAGTTATTGGCAGAGTCACGACAAAAGACTATGATGAAGCTACCAGATATGAGCAGGGTAAAACATCACTGCCGGATATTCAGGGAGGATTCACGTCATTCATAAAGTACAAACAATTTGATTTAAACGTACTGTTCAATTTTAGCTTTGGTGCTTATTTATTAGATACTGATTATTCAAGACTGATCAATCCGTTTGAAAGCCCGGGAACAAGTGCACATCCCGATAATTTTGACGCTTGGAATGCTCCGGGGGATTTGGTAGATATTCCGTTGCTATTAGCAAGTAATAACGATCACGCATCAAGATCTACAAGATTCTTATTCAAGAACGATTATGTCAGGCTTAAAAGTTTAACGTTTGGGTATAATGTGCCGGAGGCTACACTTGATAGAATTGGTCTGAGCAAACTAAGGTTGTTTTTACAGGCTGACAATTTTTTCACCTGGCAATCCCATAAGGGCATTGAGCCGGAGCAGGCATTTAATGGGTTAACCAATAACAGATCGCCATTATCAAAAACCATTACATCTGGTATTCTTTTAGAATTTTAAAAAATTATGAAAATGAAAACAAAAAACATATTTAAAAGAACAGTTTTAGTGTTAGTTCTGGTAGTACTATCAAGCTGTTCCAAAGAATTTTTAGAGGAGCCTCAAAATACTGCGGGCCTTTCAGAATCTGTAGTATTTTCAGATAGAAGTGTTGTACAGTCGTTTGTTTCAGGAATGTATGACCGGTACAAAGGGCAGTGGGATGATGATCTCACAGATGGCGTAAACAATTCCAATGTTGATACCGGAGGCTTATATGCCATGTATTTTGCAAGAACTATTAAAGGAAATGACTTAATACAAGCCCCAAGTTGGTTTTTATTTGACTATGCCCATGAGAATAGAGGTGCTACTTTTAGACGCGTGGATTTTACATGGAAGTTTAATTATGAGTTTATTAATTATGCCAATGTTTTAATTCGTGGGGTTGAAAATAGCAGTGATCTGGATGACGCTACAAAAAGAGAATTCATTGCCGTAGGTAAAGCCATTAGAGCGTTCCATTATTTTCAATTGGCTTTAGAGTTTGCGCCTAACTATAACAATGATAGAAGTGTGGCAAGAATCCCTGTTTATACAGAACCGGCTACCGGATCTTCAGAAGGAAACCCACCAAGTCCGTTAAGTGATGTCTATAATTTGATCTTAACAGACCTTAAAGAGGCTATTCCGGATTTACGCGAAGAAAGATTAGGTAAAAGTTATATTAACAAAGCCGTAGCTAATGGTATTTTAGCAAGGGTTTTACTGGTAACTCAGGATGATTGGGCGCTGGCATCTTCGTCGGCAAGAGCTGCTTATGGCGGTAATGCCGCAAGCGCTGTTGTTTCAACAAACTGGGGCGGAGGGTTTGATGATTTATCAGATCAGGACTGGTTGTGGGGCCATTTTCAAGACGGGTCAAATGAAACCAACTTCTTTTGGTTGTCGCCACATGCCATGACAGACCATTTAACATTGTCATACCAGGCAACCTATATCAATACACATTTCAGGGATCGTTTTTCTAATACTGATAAAAGAAACTTATTCTTTGATATATACCAGTCAGCTACTCCGTACAGAGAATTCATTACCACCAAATTTGCATTCACATTTGCGTCAGATGTTCCGCTTATGAGAAAGTCTGAAATGGTATTGATCGATGCTGAGGCACAGTATCATCTGGGGAATGAAGATGGCGCAAGACAATTGCTTTTCGCTTTACAAAGTGACAGGGACCCTAATGCCGTTATTTCTACCAATACGGGACAAGCTTTATTGGATGAAATATTAATAGAGCGTAGAAAGGAGCTTTATGGCGAGCTAGGCGTTGAATGGTTTGATGCCAAAAGGTACCGGTTGCCAATAGTAAGAGACCCTGAGCATAGAGTCCCTTTAACAGTACCGGCAGATAGTGAATTGTTTTATTTAAACATCCTACAATCGGAGATAGATGCCAACCCCAATATGGATGATAGTATCAATAACTAAGAGAAATGACTCACTTTAATTCTTAAACGATTAATCATGAAAAAACAACATATTTTATTTTTACCTGTTTTGTTAGCCCTGTTTCTGTTTGCTGCTTGTGAAAAGAACGAAGACGGCATTACGGTTAGCAAGATTAATTATGTCTCTTTTGAGCCTGCATTCAATTTTGGTGTAGACCCAACGGGGACAGCCACTGAGCAAATAAGTATTTTTGTATCAACTATTACAAGTGCCGCCAGAACCTTTAATATAAGTGTAGTTGAAGATGGTACTACAGCAGACCCAACGGGGTATTCTATATCTTCATCAACTATTACAATACCGGCAGATTCTAATGAAGGTGCTATAGAGTTAACTGTTACAGGCTCAAAGATTGACCCTGATGGTAGCGTATTAATTCTTGAGATCTCCTCACAGGAAGGGCTGTTAATAGGAGAGCCATTAGTAATTAATTTATCTCAGGTTTGCCCGTATCCTGAAACTATTTTAGACATTACCTTTGATGATTATCCGGAAGAACAATATTGGCAAATTTTGGATGCCAATGATGTGGTCTTGTTTGAGGGTGGCCCATATCCTGATCAAACCTCATTTAGTAAAGCCCTTTGTTTACCGCCGGGATCTTATCAAATTTTAATGGGCGATTTATTTGGAGACGGCGGTGGCCCTTATACTTTAACCTATAACGGCAATGTAATTGTTGCCCGTAATGGTGATCATGAATCAGGAGAAGTTATTGCTTTTCAAATAAACTAAATAACTAAGCTATTCAATTCTTTTTATTGGCCGGAACAATTTGGTTGTTCCGGCTAATATTATTTAGCGGGTTTCTTCTTAAAAAAGGTAACAAACACAAGTATGATCATACCGGTGGTAACGAATACATCGGCCACATTGAAAATTCCGGTTCTAAAAACACCACCTAAATCAATATGCCAAAAATCAGTCACTTCTCCATAAGCAAATCTGTCAAATACATTAGCTATACCACCGCCTATAATACTTGAAAAAGCAAAAAGCGACCAGTTACCTAAGTTTTTATCTCTAAAAACATATCGGAGAACAAATCCTAGAACAACTACCGGCAGCACCAGTAATAAAAGCACCCTTAAGGTTTCATTAAGTTCGCTACCCATTCCCAAAAAAGCACCCTTATTGTTCACATTCATTAAAGTGAAATAATCGCCTATAATAGGTCTTACTTCCCCGGGATCTGTTTCGGTGCGTAACCCCACATTGGCTCTAACCCAAACTTTGGAAATTTGATCAATGGCAATAGTAGCTATGATGGTTACAATGATAAAAACGGAACGACGTGATATCTTCATTATAAGCTGCCTTCAAACGTTGCGGAAACCGTTTCAGAGGCCCTGTTAATCTTTTTAACCAGGCCTTGTAATACCTTTCCGGGACCAACTTCGGTAAATAAAGTAGCACCGTCGTCAATCATTTGTTGCACAGATTGTGTCCAACGTACCGGAGCCGTTAACTGTGAAATTAAATTGGTTTTAATGGCACTTTCATCAATGACCGCATTGGCAGTAACATTTTGATATATCGGGCAATTTGGTTTACTAAATGTAGTACTTTCAATTGCGGCAGCCAATTCTTCACGTGCCGGTTCCATTAAAGGTGAGTGGAATGCGCCACCAACAGGTAGCACCAGTGCTCTGCGTGCACCTTCTTCTTTTAAAGTTTCACAAGCTTTGTTAATGGCATCAATGTCTCCGGAAATAACTAATTGCCCCGGGCAGTTATAGTTAGCAGCCACTACAATACCTTCGGTTGTAGCACATACTTTTTCAACTATATCATCATCTAACCCTAAAACAGCTGCCATCGTACTTGGCTGCAACTCACAAGCCTTTTGCATGGCTAAGGCACGTTGAGATACCAATTTTAATCCGTCTTCAAAATTTAAAGCCCCATTGGCTACTAAGGCTGAAAACTCCCCAAGCGAATGTCCCGCAACCATATCCGGTTTAAAAGAATCACCTAAAGTTTTAGCCAAAATGACTGAATGTAAAAAGATAGCGGGTTGGGTAACTTTGGTTTGTTTTAGATCTTCGGCAGAACCTTCAAACATAATATCGGTTATATTAAAACCTAAGATATCGTTTGCTTTTTCAAATAACTCTTGAGCGTCAGCTGAGTTTTCATAAAGGTCCAAACCCATTCCGGAGAATTGAGCGCCTTGGCCGGGAAATATATATGCATTCATTATAATTCGTTTTTAATGCAGCAAAAGTACATGAATTTTTTCATTTATAAATTCATAAATACTAAATGAAAAAATCGGGAATACTATCGCTTTTGATGACAGACTTAGATATTTTATTTACTAATAAGTTCAATCACCTTTTTAGCATTACCGTTATAAGTGATTTCCAGGCTGGCTGTTTCACCGGATGCTTTTGAAAGATGCTTTACTTTTATATTGAAATCACTATTGGCATCAACCAAAGTCAGGTTTAAGTCCGATGCTATTTTGAAAGCATCATTGCCAGTTCCAAGTAACTTCAAAGAAGTTATGAAAGTCCCTGTGTTTCCGCCTTCATTTGTAATGTTTATAGAAGTAGAAGTCCCTTTAATTATTTCAACTTTTTCAGGTGCTTTTAAATGCGATGCAGTTAAAGCAGTTCCGCTTGGCTTATCTTCATTATAAACTTCCATGTTTAATTGCCTGCCACCGCCTCTGGTTGGAGACCCCGCGGCAATATAAACACCCGCACCGGATAATATAGCCTGGGTACCATGTCTTGCATAGTGCATGCTGGCTTTTTTAGACCATTTTCCGGTTTCTGGATTATATGCTTCCACAACTTTATAAGCTGGTCCGTGTTTTTCTCCTTCGCCACCCATAACCAATAATTCATTGTTAAAAACAGCCACTCCGGGAGCTGCTCTCGGAGTAGGCAAATCCCTTTTTAAAGTTGACCATTTCTTAGTATCAAAATCATACACATCTACTATGCTGACAAGCGGTGCAAATACACCGCCTTCACCACCGGAATGCCTGCCTGCAACAGCGTAAAGCTTATTGCCAATAACGGCAGCACTAAAATGGTCTCTGGCCTGAGAGGCGTCTTTTAAAACGGTCCAGGTATTATTTATGGGGTCGTATTCATCAAACCAGTTTACATAACCGCCATCATGCCCGATCGTGTTACCGCCAATCAGGTAAAATTTGTCTTTATAGACTACTAAACCAGCGCCACCACGTCTTCTGTCTTCAGGAATTTCAGGCCCTTTGATCCAGGTATCAGAGGGTGGGTGATATAACCAGATATTATCCTCAGGAATTTCACGGGGAAACTTATTGGTTTTAAAAGCGCCAATGACCCAAACAAAACCTTTGTAAAAAGTAGCCTGAAAATGATTGAACTCTTTCGGAGCCTTGCTTTTTGCCGATGTCCAGGAATTGTTTTTAAAATCGTATATATCGAGTTTTTGAGCTGATTCCCTGCCTCCAAACATGATGAATTTATCTCCGGCCTGCACAAAAGAACATTCGTGGCGTGCCGTGTAGTTTTCGTCTTCATCTTTATCGATCCACCGATCTTTAATTTGAGAATCTAAAGTTTGTGAGTCTGATTTGCATGAAAAAAGTAAAACTAATAAGAAGCTAAAACTATAAATTTTTAAACGATTTAGTTGATTTTGCATGGTAGTTTAATTAGATACCATGCAAAATACTAATTAGTTTTTATTTTTGACATAATAATCCTTCACATGTGCCGGGATTTGAACGGTATCTTCCAGTAATTGATCAGAAATGGGTGCTTTTGCTACCTGTTTAATAGGGATCACGCCAGCCCAAACAGGTAATTCCAAATCTGATTTTTCATCAATAGCCCCATCGGCCCGCACTTTTGCCGAAGCCGTTTCAATGGCTATCTCAATGACTAAGGTGGCATTTAATTCTTTTTCTGTCATGGGGCGCAATGAATCCCATCTATTTGGAATCATTTGGTCAATGACACACTTCAAAGCTTCTGTTTTTAGTTTGTCATCTTCGACCTTGGTAGCCTTACCAAAAAGAGTAACGGACCGGTAATTAACGGAATGATGAAATCCTGAGCGTGCTAATACCAGCCCGTCTAAATGCATGATGGTCATACTCATTTGTTCGTTTTCTAAAATTGATGAAAGCATTCTGTTTTTCAATGAACCATGCAAGTATATTTTATCTCCAATTTTGCCATAGGCCATAGGTATACAAATGGGTGTGCCTTCAAAAACATAGCTAACATGGCCTATAAAACCGGCATCAATAATAGTGTGTATGGTTTTAGTATCGTATGTAGCCCTGTTAGAGCCTCTGATGACTTTGTTGAGCTCTGATGTGCTGTAAGATTCCATTTGTAATGATTTAGGTGACTATTTTAAATCAAAATTAATAGCTTTATGGTCTGTTATAGTCATCCAGAAGTTATTTTTTAAATAGTCCAGTTATGATTCCTTATAAAACCATCATTAATATAGACAGGGAAAGCAGGATACCAATATACATCCAGTTAACCAACCAGTTTATTAAGCTAATAAAAAGTAGAACATTGTTGCCTGAAGCCAAATTACCCGGAAGCAGGACTTTAGCAGACTTATTGAGCTTACATAGAAAGACTGTAGTGGCTTGCTACGAAGAGCTAATATTACAGGGTTGGGCAGAAAGCGTACCGCAAAAGGGAACATTTATACATGCCAATTTACCTGAGCTAAAACAACAGAAATTAGAAGAACTTACAGGAGGTACTGGTAATAAGACTGCCAGATTTCTTTTTAAGAGGGATAACACTTTGGATAGAGAATTTCCACAGGATTATGACGACACATACATGTATGTTAATGATGGTGTCAACGATGAGCGTCTAACACCAGCTACTGAAATAGGGATTATTTACAGAAAGCTTTTAGGAAAGAAAAGTAGTTTAGAACATTTTTCATACGGTACTACTTACGGAAGTTTTGAACTGAGAGAAACTTTGGTTGATTATTTAAATGAAACCAGGGGACTCAATATATCTGTTGATAATATCATGATTACCAGAGGGAGTCAAATGGGTATGTTTTTGGCTTCACAGTTGTTGTTTGATGAAGGCGGAAATATCATTGTAGGTGAGACCAATTATAGTGCTTCAGATACCACATTTGAATTTTCCAAAGCAACTATTTTGAGAGTCGGTGTTGGAGATGATGGGCTAGACATAAAGGCTATTGAGGCATTGTGTAAAACCAAACCGGTTAAGGCCGTTTATACCACGTCTCATCACCACCATCCAACAACGGTAACGATGTCTGCTCAAAAGAGGCTACAGTTACTAAATTTGGCTAAAATACATGGTTTTGCCATCATAGAAGATGACTATGACTACGATTTTAATTATAACCAGGCCCCTATTTTGCCTTTGGCCAGTCATGATACTTCAGGACATGTGATTTATGTAGGGTCCATTTGTAAAACAGTGGCACCGGTATTTAGAGTAGGCTATTTAGTGGCTTCAAAAGATTTTGTAGATGAATGTGCTAGGCTCAGGCGTTTTGTTGACAGACAAGGCGATGCTATATTAGAGATCACTTTTGCAAAATTTATAAAAGACGGAGCTTTAGACAGACATACAAGAAAGGCAGTTAAGATTTACAGGGAGCGAAGGGATTTGTTCTGTAAGTTACTCAAGGAACATTTAGGAGCTTATATTTCCTTTGAAATACCTAAAGGAGGCATGGCTATCTGGGTAACCCTAAACAAAAAGTACTCCTGGGATCAGGTTACGGAAGTGGCCAGACAACAGAAATTATTATTTGTTGAATTGAAACGATATGATATGGCCAATGTGGGGCACAACGCTATTAGAATAGGTTTTGCCCGTTATAACACTGATGAAGCTTATGAATTTGTAAAAAGATTTAAAAGGACCATGCACATGATTGATGACCGGTTAAATTAATTACTTCTTTACGTAAGTTAAAAATGAGAATTCATAATCGTGCTTTTCATCCTTCTTATGAAAGGTATTGGCCGTTTCTTTCCAAATGGCAGGATCTATTTCAGGGAAAAAGGCATCGGCTTCAAAAGTTTCATGAACTCTGGTGAGCTCAATTTTATCGGCCATAGCCATGGCCTGCTTATAAATTTCGCCACCACCAATAATAAACGGTTGCGAATCGTTTTTTGAAGCTTCAATAGCAGCTTCCAAACTATTTACAACAATAACGCCTTCCGGAGCTTTGTATTCAGGCTGCCTGGTAATAACCACATGGATTCTGTTTGGCAGTGGCTTGGGGAAGCTTTCAAACGTTTTTCGTCCCATAATAATATGGTGCCCGTTGGTAAGCGTTTTAAATCGTTTTAAGTCGTTGCTTAAGTGCCAGATAAGTTTATTGTCTTTTCCAATAGCGTTGTTTTCGGCAGCGGCTACAATAATGGTTATTTCACAGGTTTTATCTTTTAGGGCAAGTTCTTCATTATAGATGTCACTTTCAGCAATATGAGGAGCTTCCTTTTTTAGTTCGTTTTTAATTTTTTCTATTCTTATTTTTTGTTCGGTTACTAATTTGTCTAACTGTTTTTGTTCCCAGGCCTTTCCCATAAATTTATGGGTGACAAATACATTGAAGGTGTGGTAGAGTAACAGGAACAGCCATATCAAAATAGCAAAGACAAACCAGTCTATTTGAAAAAACTGAACGCCCTTACCAATACCTAAAACCGTATTGGCTGCTATTATAAATATGGAGCCAATAAGAAATAAAACAAAATGAACATATAAGCGCTTTTTTTGCCTAATGCGTTTTTGCGCATTTTGAATTAATTCTAACTGATCTTTATCTATTTCAGGAATATTTTTCTTTTTTCCGAACATGCTTGTAAAATAAGGATTGTAAAGTTACTGTTTTTATATGAGACCTTTTTGGGTAAATTGTTACAATAACGTTGGTTTTTCGAAAACGATTTAGTAGTAAAATAGCTGAAAATCAGGGTTAAAACATCTGTTTTTTTGTTGTCAATACCATATTTTTTTACTTAATTTTTTTCTATACTTTAAAATATTGTTAACATATATTACCAAATTGATAATTCTTTATGGTAAACCACATTTATTGTAGTGCTGTAGGGGATTGTTTCATAAATTTGCCCCATAAAACAACACGCAAAAATTTATAATTATGGCTATTAAAAAACAATATTTAAAAAGTAAACCAATCTGTAAGGTTACTTTTTCTATCGAAGCTGAGGACGCAAAAAAAGTGTCTGTAATAGGAAGTTTTAACGACTGGAATGCTAAGAAAGCACCTCTTAAAAAATTAAAGAGTGGTGTGTTTAAAGGTACTATCGATTTAGACAAAGACAACTCTTATGAGTTTAAGTATTTAGTAGATGGTGAATATGTAAACGATTCTGCTGCTGATTCTTATTTATGGAACGATTTTGCAGGTGCTGAAAACAGCGTAGTAACTGTATAAGCTTAGAAAATATTTTAATTTAAAAGCGCTTCCTTTTTGGAAGCGTTTTTTTTAGTTTTTGGGCGTTACCCTGTCGGGTCGGGCTTTCCACTATATCTTTTCATTCTGTCATTCCTGCGAAGGCAGGAATCCACAATAAAAAGGATGCCGTTGCAATCCCTAACGCGGAGGTTTATTTTTTCTTTATTCTAGTATTACCAACAATAAACTGGATAGGAAAAACATAAGGTACATTTATAGCTTTTCCTTTTTGAAGTGCAGGCCTTTCCATATTGGGGATTAAACTAATAACTCTTTTTGCTTCTTCTTCCAAACGAGAGTGAGGTCCAGTACATTTTATATCTGTAACTTCTCCATGTGAATTTATCTTAAAAATAACTTGAATTTCCACAAGCCCATCTTGCAATCCAATTTCGTAAGCGATACCAGTATTGAAGTTTTTTGAAATTAACTCAGCAATCTTTTGGGTCATGCATTCGGTTAATTCTTTATTGGTGTCATTTTTATTACAGCCTTTATAAACAGGGACATTTTCAATAACCTCGAAAATTTTATTATTGGATTTTTTTTGAGCGAAAAATAAGGTGCTAATGCTTAACATTAGTATTGTAATTGTATTTTTCATAATAAAACTTATACAGCTACAACCCCTTTGATATGTGGATGCGGATCATAATCCAATAGGGTAAAGTCTTCAAATGTAAAGTCGAAGATGTCTTTTATGTCCGGGTTTAAGATCATCTTTGGTAAAGGTCTTGGTTCCCTGGAGAGTTGTAGTTCTAACTGCTCAAAATGATTACTGTAAATATGAGCATCACCAAACGTGTGGATAAACTCTCCCGGTTGATACCCGCAAACCTGGGCCATCATCATGGTGAATAAGGCATAAGACGCAATATTAAAAGGAACCCCTAAAAAGATATCGGCACTACGTTGATAGAGTTGGCAGGATAATTTTCCATCGGCAACATAAAACTGAAAAAACGCGTGGCATGGTGGTAAAGCGGCCTTGCCGTTTGCCACATTTTCACTAAACGATATGGAAGTATCCGGAAGTACCGAAGGATTCCATGCCGATACCAGCATTCTACGGCTATTCGGATTGTGCTTTATAGTGTCTATAACCTCTTTTATCTGGTCTATTTCGTCACTGTTCCAATTGCGCCACTGGTGCCCGTATACCGGACCTAAATCCCCATTGTCATCGGCCCATTCGTTCCAGATCCTAACCCCGTTTTCGGTTAAATAATTAATGTTAGTATCACCTTTTAAAAACCAGAGTAATTCATAGATTATAGATTTTAAATGGAGCTTTTTAGTGGTAACCATGGGAAAACCTTCGCTCAGATCAAAACGCATTTGGTAGCCAAAAACGCTTTTGGTGCCGGTTCCTGTACGGTCCCCTTTTTCATGTCCATGTTCTAAAACGTGTCTTACTAGGTCGTGATATTGTTTCATAGGCATTATTCCTGTGACAACAGGAATCTCATAATAAGTTAAAATTAAGTGGCAATCAGCAAAATGATAGCAGAAACGAATTTAAAGAAAAACTAGAGTAAGATTTTAGTTTGGAAAAGGATAAATATAAAAAAGTTATTAACGGTTTTTAAATTCTTGCTTAAGTAGGGAGTGATGATTAAAAACTAACCGGCGAAGTGCTTTCCCAATAAATGTTTTAGGTTGGTCTTCTAAGAGATTCCTGTTGGAATTTATCTTGAGCGGAGTCGAAAGGCAGGAATATATTACCCAATGATCATACCCGCAATAGTAGCAGAAACCAGGGAGGCAATGGTACCGCCAATTAAGGCTTTCATGCCGAATTGTGACAGCACTTTGCGTTGTCCCGGGGCTAAAGACCCAATGCCGCCTATTTGAATACCAATAGAAGCAAAATTAGCAAACCCGCAAAGCATATAGGTAGCCATGATTATAGACTTTTCATATTTAAGATGAACGGCATTAGAAATATTTTTTAAATCGGCTAACTGAATATAGCCCACAAATTCACTGGCCGCCAATTTAATACCTAGGAGTTGTCCCATAAGGGCCATGTCTTCTTTGGCAACGCCGATGAGCCACATTAGAGGTGCAAATACATAACCTAAAATAAATTCTATCGATAAGCTGTCATAGGTTGTATTTTCAGCAATAAAAGCATTTAAACTTGATAGGTCACCAACCTTGAGCAGAATATAATTTATCATAGCGATAAATGACAAAAACACTAAAAGCATGGCGCCTACGTTAACAGCCAGTTTTAATCCTTCAGTGGTTCCATTAGCAATAGCATCTAAAAAATTAGACCCTATTTTTTCCTGGGATACTTTAACATCGGTATTAACGTTCCCGGTTTGCGGATATAATATTTTGGAAATAACAATGGCTCCAGGAGCTGCCATTACTGAAGCCGCTAACAAGTGTTTTGCGTATTGTAAGCGTAAAACAGGGTCATCGCCTCCCAAAAAGCCTATATATGCTGCTAATACAGCACCGGCAACGGTTGCCATACCACCAATCATTACCAAAAGCATCTCAGATTTATTCATCTTTTCCAGGTAAGCTTTTATTAAAAGCGGGGCTTCGGTCTGACCTAAGAATACATTACCGGCGATACTTAAACTTTCCGCGCCGGAAATTTTAAGTAATTTGGTCAATAACCAACCGAAAGCTTTTACTACCCATTGAATGATCCCTAAATAAAACAATACTGAGGTTAAGGCTGAAAAGAACAGGATAGTTGGCAATACCTGGAATGCAAAGATAAACCCAAAAGTATCCATGTCAACTACCAAGCCTTCAAACAGAAACTTGCTGCCCGCTCTTGTAAAATCCAATACTTTTATAAATAACCTGCCAATAGTTTCAAAGGTATATTGAATAAAAGGCACCTTTAAAACCCCAATGGCAATGAGAAGTTGAAACCCCAGGCCAATGCCTACCGTTTTCCAATTAACAGCTCTTTTATTACTACTAAAAAGGAACGCAATAAAGACTAATGAGATCATGCCCAGAATGCCTCGCCATATGCTATTAAAAGAAAATCCCTGACTGGGAATTATTGAACTATTTGTGGCTTGTGCTTCAATTTTGGTTTCAACGGGGTGATCTACCAAAGTGGTATTGGGCCTATCATCTGCTTCAACCGGAGGTACCCCGATACTTGTTTCCTGAGGGGTTACTTTTTCTGTTTCTTGTGCAAATATTGAAGTGGTAAAAACTAAAAAAATAGCCAGAAAAGACAGAAAAAGTGGTTGTTTCATAATACGTGTTTATTGGCGTTTGGACATTTCGTCCCTGATATGAGCTGCTTTTTCGTAGTCTTCGTTGGCAACGGCTTCATCAAGGAGGGTTTGCAGTTCTTCTAACGTTTTTCCCTTATAGCTCTCTCTTGGTGCACTGGGCTCCATTTCACTGGCAATGACATCATCCACTAAAATACTGTCTTCCTTAGGGGCATTTTCTTCATCCTTTGAAGGATTCACCTTTAAGTAAATACCGGCTTTGTCCAAAATGTTTTTATAAGTGAATATAGGAGCATCAAAGCGAAGCGCTAAAGCAATGGCGTCACTGGTTCTGGCATCAATGATCTCTTCAATCTTATCGCGCTCGCAAATTAAACTGGAATAAAAAACGCCGTCAACTAATTTATGAATGATAACCTGCTTGACCACAATATCAAATCGGTCAGCAAAATTTTTAAAAAGATCATGAGTTAAGGGTCTTGGAGGCCTGATTTCCTTTTCCAAAGCTATGGCAATAGATTGTGCCTCAAAAGCACCTATCACAATAGGGAGTTTGCGGTCTCCGTCTACTTCATTCAATATCAGTGCATAAGCGCCATTTTGGGTTTGGCTATAGGATATCCCCTTAATATTTAATCTTACTAAACTCATAATTTATAAAAAGGCAAAGAACTGTTTAAATTCGGAATTTACCAACTGCCTAAGGCAGATTTAATTATAATTATGCCAAATTAAACAGTTCTTTAAAAATACAAGTTATAAAAAAAATTATTGTTGTGCTTTAAAAGCTTTTAATTTTTCAATGAGTTTTGGAACTACGGTAAAGGCATCACCTACAACGCCGTAATCTGCCGCCTTAAAGAAGGGAGCTTCAGCATCGGTATTGATAACCACTTTTACTTTAGAAGCATTAACACCGGCTAAATGTTGAATGGCCCCGGATATACCGATAGCAATATAGAGGTTAGAAGCCACCGGCTTACCGGTTTGCCCAACGTGCTCGCTATGTGGTCTCCAGCCCAGGTCCGATACCGGTTTGGAACAAGCTGTGGCGGCTCCTAAAACATCAGCTAGTTCTTCTACCATACCCCAGTTTTCAGGGCCTTTTAAGCCACGTCCGCCGGAAACAACAATATCGGCATCGGCAATAGTCACCTTATCGGTGGCTTTATCAACCGACTCTACGGTTACACTTGATTCTGCAATGGCAGGTGAAAAATCTTCCGCGGAAGCATTCCCACCGGTTTCAACCAATCCGAAGGCATTACTGGATACCCCAACAATTTTAACATCGGTATTAATCTGTGATACCTCAAAAGCTTTATTGGTAAAGGCATTTCTTTTTACTGTAAATGGCGAAGTGCTACTTGGTGCTTCAATAACATTGGTGGCATAACCGGCATTTAAACCGACTGCTAAAAGGGGAGCCAAATATTTGCTGTCCGCACTGGAGCTCACAACAACAACCTGGGCATTTTCTTTTTCCGCAGCCTGCCTGATGACATCGGCATATATTTTGGCGTTGAACGCCTTTAAAGCATCGTTTGAAACATTTAAAACCTTATCAACACCATAAGTCCCTAATGCTGAGGTGTCACCGGCATTTATACTTACTGCGGTAACCGTTGTGTCTAATTGGTCCGCTACCGCTTTGGCATAAGAAGCTACCTCTAAAGCGCCTTTTTTAAACGTTCCCTGATCTGATTCTGTATATACTAAAACTGACATAATATTTTTTCAAAATGTAAATTCCAAAAAACAAATCCCAAAAATCAATGAGTTGGAATTTGGTGTTTGAAATTTGGTTATTAGATTACCTTTGCTTCGTTATGAAGTAAATTAATTAATTCATCCAGATTGTCCTCCGAAACTAACTTAACAGCACCTTTTGGAGCCGGTTTTTCAAATTTAACCGAAGACGTTTCCTGGTTAGCTTCCGCAGGGTCAGCCACCGTTAAAGGTTTTTGGCGCGCCATCATAATACCACGCATGTTAGGAATACGCAAGTCACTTTCATCAACCAATCCTTTTTGGCCGCCTATAACTAAAGGAAGCGATGTAGAAACGGTTTCCTTACCACCATCGATCTCCCTGATTGCTGTAGCAGTAGTACCGTCAACTTCCAGGCCAATACAGTTGTTTACAAAGTTGGCATCAGTTAAGCCGGCGATCATGCCGGGAACCATACCGCCGTTATAATCAATAGACTCTCTACCGGCAATCACTAAATCATAACCACCGTCGGTAACTACTTTCGCTAATTGTTTAGCCACCGAAAAACCATCGGTTGCCACCGTGTTAACACGTATGGCAGCATCGGCCCCGATCGCTAAGGCTTTTCGCAGTGTTGGTTCGGTTTCAGGACCACCAACGTTCACAACCGTAAGATGGGCCCCTTGTTTTTCTTTAAACCACATGGCGCGGGTTAATCCGAATTCATCGTTCGGGTTAATGACAAACTGTACGCCATTGGTATCGAATTTTGTATCGTCTTCCGTGAAATTAATCTTTGAAGTAGTATCAGGAACATGACTAATGCACACTAATATTTTCATAGTATTTTATATTAAAAGAAGTATGTTTTTTGAGGTTACGAAGGTAATTATTTTATTTCGAAAAAATACTATGCATGCATAATAAAATTTTAAAAAATTTGTATAAAATTGGGTAATCGGTAGTCTTTCTTTACGAATTTATAACACTTTGGTTGATAAACTGAGGAATGAATAAAATAATCAGAACTTCGTTGCACTATCAATTTTTCATTATTCCCATACAATTTCTGTAAAATTATTAATTTTAAAAGCCTGATGATTTTACTGTTGGTTTTTATGCTAAACTATAAGCAATTATTCCTATTTTTGCATCTCGAATAAAATAGATTTAATGAAGACAATTCAATTTAGAGAGGCTGTTTGTGAAGCCATGAGTGAAGAAATGCGCAGAGATGAAAGCGTATATTTAATGGGAGAGGAAGTAGCGGAATACAATGGAGCGTATAAAGCTTCAAAAGGGATGTTAGATGAATTCGGACCTAAACGTGTTATTGATACGCCTATTGCAGAGCTTGGTTTTGCAGGTATTGCAGTAGGGTCTACCATGACGGGAAACAGGCCTATTGTAGAGTACATGACCTTTAACTTCTCTTTAGTTGGAATTGATCAAATTATAAACAACGCTGCTAAGATCAGGCAAATGTCCGGAGGCCAGTTTAAATGCCCTATTGTTTTCCGTGGCCCTACGGCGTCTGCAGGCCAGCTAGGTGCAACACACTCCCAGGCTTTTGAGAACTGGTTTGCCAATACACCGGGATTAAAAGTCGTAGTGCCATCAAATCCGGCTGATGCTAAAGGTTTATTAAAATCGGCAATCCGTGATGACGATCCGGTGATTTTTATGGAAAGTGAGCAAATGTACGGTGATAAAGGCGAAGTGCCGGAAGGGGAGTACTTAATTCCGATCGGTGTGGCGGATATTAAAAGAAAAGGAGATGATGTGACCATTGTGTCTTTCGGAAAAATTATCAAAGAAGCTTACAAAGCCGCTGACGAGTTAGAAAAAGAAGGCATTTCCTGTGAAATTATAGATTTACGTACGGTGCGCCCTATGGATAGAAAAACCATTATTGAATCGGTTAAGAAAACAAATCGCCTGGTTGTTCTAGAAGAAGCGTGGCCTTTCGGAAGTGTTGCCACGGAGATTACGTATTCGGTTCAGGCCGAGGCGTTTGATTATTTAGATGCTCCTGTTGTAAAATTAAATACTGCTGATACACCGGCACCTTATTCTCCGGTATTATTAAAAGAGTGGTTGCCAAATAGTGAGGATGTTATTAAAGCAGTAAAGAAAGTATTGTATCAATAAATCGATATTTTTTACGTTATATAAACTTCATTAGCATAGTGTTGATGAAGTTTTTTGTATTATGAGCATAAGATTACTCAGTGTATTATTGTTTTTCACTTGTATTAGTGTGTGTGCCCAGACGAAAGTCAGTGGTCATGTATTCGATGAAAATAATGAGCCCGTTTCTTTTGCCAATGTCATATTCCAGGGGTCTACAGAAGGTACTACTACTAATGAAAATGGCAGGTTTTATCTGGAATCTAATGAAACCTGGGAAGCTCTTACCATCACTTTTATAGGGTATGAAACCTTGATTATTCCTTTGGATAAAAAAGTAAGCTACAATTTAAAATTCACCCTAAAGGAGGAAGCAGCGCAATTGGATGCTGTGGTATTAATGACCGGGAAACAGTCTAAAAAGAATAATCCCGCGATCGATATCCTTAGAAAAATTTGGGAGCACAAACGTGAAAACGGACTCAAACGCTTCAAACAATACGAATACGACAAATACGAAAAGGTAGAATTCGATATCAATACGATTGATAGTGCTTTGATAAAGAGCAAATTTTTTAAAGGGATGGAATTTGTTTTTAATGAAGTGGATACCTCTCGCGTTACCGGTAAGACCTATTTGCCTATGTTCATTAATGAAGCGGCTTCTCGGGTTTATGGGGACAATACCACTAGTAAAGAAAAGGAAGTTTTAAAGGGAAACAAGAATTCCGGGTTTAATGACAACCAGGTGATCATTGATTTTGTAGATGACCTGTATTCAGATTATAATGTGTATGATAACTACCTGAAGTTTTTTGATAAGAGTTTTATAAGTCCACTATCAAGAACTGGTATAAACACCTATAACTATGTGTTGACCGATAGCGCCTATATCGATAACAAGTGGTGTTTCAATATCACGTATTATCCAAGGCGTAAAAACGAACTCACTTTTAAAGGGGATTTTTGGGTGGCCGATACCACCTATGCAGTTAAGGAGATCAACTTACAGGCTTCAAAAAGTGCCAATATCAACTGGGTAAAGGAGATCTATATTGAACAGGAATTTGAGGTGTTGAACGATTCTTTATTCCTGGTAAAGCGGGATTATATGATGTCTGATTTTGCTTTTAGTAAAAAGGAAAAATCCAGGGGCGTTTATGGTAAGCGTACCACACTTTATGATAATTATGAATTTGATATTCAAAAGGATAAAAAATTCTATGAAGCCGAAGTGTATAATTATGATAAGGATGTTTATGACAGAGATGATAAATTCTGGGAGGAGAACCGTCTGGAGGCTTTAAATAAAGACGAAAAAGGGGTTTACAAAATGCTGGATACCCTGAAAACAGTCAAAAAATTCAAGCAGCTTTATAATTTAGGGAGTATTTTATCATCGGGTTATATTGAGTTTAATTCGCTGCCTTTGGATTATGGTCCCATTTTTTCAACCTTTGGGTTTAATGAAGTGGAAGGCTTACGCCTTAGAACAGGTGGACGTACTTATTTTGGACGAAATGATCTATGGCGATTGGAAGGCTTCTTGGCTTATGGTTTTAGAGACGATAAGTTTAAATACGGTATTTCCGGGAAGTGGTTGTTGGATAAGAAGAGCCGACTCATTATTTCAGGTGGAAACCGGCGTGATGTGGAGCAAATAGGAGCCAGTTTAACAACCAGTACGGATGTTTTAGGGCGAAGTTTGGCATCATCTGCAGTAGTTGGAACAGGCGCTAATGATAAATTGACCACTATTAATCTAACCAGTTTTGCTTTGGAAGCCGAACCCTTTAGAAATTTGATCTTCCGAGCAGGAGCCAACTATAGAACTTTGGAGTCGGCGTCACCAACCTTTAGTCTGGATTATAATACCCCAACAGGTGTTGAGTCTGAAATCAAACAGTTTGAGACTTCCTTGTCTTTATTCTATTTCCCGGGACGCAAAATGACGGGGTTTGGTGTGGAACGCCATGATGCCAACGATGACTACGCCCGTATTTTTGCCCAGGTAAGCCGGGGCGACAAAAGTATGTTCAATAGTGATTTTGATTATACTAAAGTGCAGTTTTCTTATGTACAACCCTGGCAGGTAGGTGGATTTGGAAGGTTAACAACGTCTATTGAAGCAGGGAAGACCTTTGGGGAAGTGCCACTTGGATTGTTAAGTGTCATTCCGGGAAATCAGTCATACTTTTCAATTTATAATACCTTTTCACAACTGGACTTTTACGAGTTTGTGTCAGATACCTATACCTCGTTTCATGTAGAACACAATTTTAACGGACGCTTATTCTCCAGAATTCCTTTCCTTAGAAAATTCAATTTACGTGAAATTATCAGTGTTCGTGGGGTTTGGGGTGAGATCTCCGATGAAAATGTAGCCTTGAGCACCACAAACCATCCCTATAATATTCCTTTGATAGCCCCGAGTGATAAAGTCTATTATGAATATGGACTTGGTATTGGCAATATTTTTAAGGTCTTCCGTTTAGATTTTAATTTCAGAGGAAACTACCTGGATAATCCCGGTGCCCGAAAGTTTGGGGTGACCGGTACCTTTGGGTTTCATTTTTAGGGAAGTTTGTCTAACGGTTGGTGTATGAGTATGTTCGAGAGGAGTGAAGCATTGCCTCATTGCATTGTTAATCATTTTTTTCCTTGGCTTTCTTTATACTGTAAATAGCATATTTATACGTTTTTTCAACAGACTTTTTTCTAAGATACAGGTATTGATAAAATGAGAACAATATAAGCATAACTAAACCTATGATTATTAGGAGTTTTGAAGTCTGTGAATTATCAACTACTATATAATAAATCAGAATTGGTATAATACATATTACCAAGGTCCTGAAAAATTTGGAACTAATCATATCTATTTCTACTTCATTAACATAACTTGAATTAGATTCTAACAACAGGAACCTTGCCCACTCATAATTTGATAAATTTGGGTAATCATCTTTTTTATGCTTTTTGACTTCCTCCAATAAATCTGAATTTTTAGATGACATTAGTTTGTCATAAATTTTATCTAAAATTCTTCCGATTCTCTTGAGTACGTGTCCGAATATGTATGAATAGAATAGTAGAACCGCTAATTGAAATTTGTTGTCGGATTCACTAAGTTTATTAAATACGCCCTCTACTGTTTCCGGAGTATTAAATATTAGAAATATAACAAGTATTCCACCTGGAACCAGGATAGTGAAGAAATCTTGTAAGCCAATAAAAAAGTCATTTGGTTTAAAGTTCATTTTTTTACTTATTTCATTGATTAATTGCGACTAACTTTTTATTTGTGGAATAAAAATGCGTATTACCATTAATTATTTCGAGATAATAAGAATTATTAATATGCTTTGTTGCTCAGTATAAAAGTAGCTGGAATTTTTTGCAAAATCAAGCTTCATAAATTGCTCCATATTTAGTTGCTAAAACTTGTAAAAAAGTTACGAAAAGTTTTCGTAGATAAATGATTTTTTTATTGGTAAATTTTTCATTTTTTAAGATATGTTTTGTCCGTATCGTATCTTTGAGAATTCTATTTAAAACCCCCATTTGCAATGAGTAAAAAGTTCTTGTTTAGTACGCTGTTAATATTTGTAAGCATCGCCTTTTTTAACGCACAAGTATGGAAAAATCCCAATGCTAGTATTGATGACAGAGTGGAAGATCTATTGTCTAAAATGACGCTGGATGAAAAAATAAGTTACTGCGGGTCGCGTATACCGGGAATAGAGCGCTTGGATATTCCGTATTTTGAATGGTACGGTGAAGCGCTTCACGGACTTAAAGCCTGGAATTGTACGCAGTTCCCGCAAAATATAGCAATGGGTGCTACCTGGAACCCCGATCTGATGTTTGATGTGGCAACCGCCATATCTAATGAAGCCAGAGCTTTAAAAAACTCAGGACAAAAAGAAGTGATGATGTTTGCGCCAACGGTGAATATGGCCAGAGATCCACGCTGGGGAAGAAACGAAGAATGCTATAGCGAAGATCCCTTTCTTATGTCGGAAATCGCCCGCATGTACATTCGAGGCATGCAGGGTAACGATCCTAACTATGTAAAAACAGTCACCACCGTTAAGCATTACGTGGCCAACAATGTGGATACCCGAAGAGAATACAGCCATTCGCTGGTTAGAATGAAAGATCTATACGAATATTATTTTCCGGCATACAAAACCTGTATTGTTGATGAAGAAGCTACCGGTATTATGACTGGCTTAAACGGCTTAAATGGCATTCCGTGTTCAGCACATGACTGGCTTGTAAATGACGTGTTACGAAACGAATGGGGATTTGAGGGTTATGTCATTGCCGATTGGGCAGCGGTCCAGGGCGTAGAAAAGCGCCTGCGATATGCACAAACCCAGGAAGAAGCGGCTGCCATGGCCATAAAGGCGGGCGTAGATCAGGAGTGTTTTAGGCATAAAACCAAATCGGCCCCTTTTGTAAGAGCTCTTAAACCGGCTATCGAACAAGGGTTATTAACTGAGGCGGAATTGGATGTTTCAGTCAGAAGATTACTAAGGCTTCGATTTATGACCGGCGATTTTGATGACCCGTCCCTTAATCCGTATTCAAAAATTCCAAAAAGCGTTTTGGAATGTGACACCCATAAGCAACTGGCCTTAGAAGCTGCGGAACAATCTATAGTGCTATTAAAAAATGAAGATGATATATTACCACTTAAAAAAGACAGTGGTAAACTGGCCGTTATTGGCCCTTTTGCCAATCGCTGTTGGTTGGGAATCTATTCCGGGAATCCAAAAAGTAAGATAGCACCGCTTGAGGGTATTCAAAAAAGTACCTCAGGAGAAGTAAGTTTCGCCGAAGGTTGTTCGGTTACCGGAGATGCTAGTGATCAACAAAAGATTAGCGAAGCCGTTGCTTTGGCTAAAAACTCCGATTATGTTATACTGGTTGTTGGAAACGACGAATCAACCGCCACGGAAACCCGGGACCGGATGTCACTAAAACTACCGGGGAAACAGCATCAGCTTATTAAAGCAGTTCAGGCGGTAAATAAAAATGTTATCCTTGTGCTTATACCAAGTGGATCCACATCCATAGGGTGGGAGCAGGAAAACATTCCCGGTATCATTTGCGCATGGCCTAACGGACAGGAGCAAGGTACCGCATTGGCAAACGTATTGTTTGGCGACGTAAATCCCGGTGGCAAACTCAGTACGACCTGGGTTAAATCAGAAAATGACCTGCCACATATGCATGATTACAACGTCCAGACCTGGAAAGATGATTACGGTCCGGAAACAGGACGCACTTATATGTATTCCAAAGTGAGACCCTTGTATTCGTTTGGCTATGGGTTAAGCTATACACAATTTGAGATTCGGGATGTTAATGTGAGCAGAAGCCATATAAAAGTGATGGAAGATGTGGTTTTAACCGCTAAAGTTTCTAATGTGGGCAAAATGGACGGTGATGAAATTGTACAGGTGTATGTTCGTGATGTAGCATCCTCGGACATAGTACCGGCCAAAGCGTTAAAAGGATTTAGACGATTACATATTCCTGCCGGAGAAAGTAAAACGGTGGCCATCAAATTGCCCTACGAAGCATTTTCGCATTACGATACAAACTCAAAACAGTTCAAGGTTGAAGCCGGCGACTTCGAGATTATGATAGGGCAGTCGAGTGAAAAGATCGTAGCGGTAAAAACTGTAAAGGTTGACAACGGATCGATCCCAAAAATTCGTGTGGGGCAAAAGAGTGGTTATTTTGATGCCACCGATGAGAATCGAACAAAACCATGGGATTATTTATATCAAAATAACACATTTGGAAGTGCTGAAAAAAATCAGGATGATGATACATCATTTGACTGGGTTAAATATGAAATTCTGTTTGTAGACCCGGGTGTGTATGTAAATACATGGGATGCCGAACTTTCATTTAGATCTACTTCAAAAGACGCTGTTTTGGAAGCCTCAATGCAAGGTATTAAGATCAATACTTACAAGGTGGGCGGCAAACAAACACAGGCAATTAAAATTCCTATTCCGCCTGAGTATGGAAAACCGGTGCGTTTAAAACTAAAAACCCTAAAAGGTGAGATTGTGCATAAGGCTGTAAAAATTATGCATCCTGGAAATAAAGCCCCTTTTGTGATCACTGAGATTGTTGAAAGATCAGAGTAGTTTTGATCGCTTTCTTATAAATTAATGGCTATTAAGATGGTTCCCAAAAGTTTCTTAGTAAGATGCTTTTGGGCTTTTGTTCTAAGAGGTTTTTTATTTCCAAAGAGACTGATTTTTCCAATCCTCAGGGAATCCCATATGATAAAGGTCAACTTCTGGATACTTATTTATAAGTTCAAGTAATTGCTTTTTATATTTATTATAAGGGTTTATAAATTGTAAGCAATATAGGATTACACAGATTGAAGCATAGATTTTTAAAATCTTATCATTCTCATCGACGTTTTCTAATGTGTGCCCGGTGGGATCATAATTATTCTCCCATTTATCTACCCAATTTCCTTTCGGGGATTTTAACCATTCTGGTTTTATGGTTAAAATAATATTCCATAATCGACCATGGTGAGCACAAATATTTCTAATATAAATCAAATTATCTAACCAGGAAATCAATAAACTATGATGAATACCTAAACTTTTTGAAATGGGAATGAGTTGTTTATTGTCTTTTATGTTTTTCAAAATGGAAAGTAGGTTAGTAAAAGTTAGCAATTCGAATGATTTCCACGAAGGAGGTAAATACTGTATATACTTTCTTTGATATTTTAAAATAAATTCTTGTTTTGTCTCCTGAAGATTTTTTGTGACTTTGGATAAAAATTGAATATAATTCGGGAAATTACGAAAAGGCTCTTTTTTTTGGTACCAAAAACCAGATTTATAATGATGCGATAAATGGTAAATTGTTTGGGTTCTAACAGCAATTTCAATTTGTTCAATTGCTTGAAAAGTAATAGCTCTTAATTCACTATCAAATTGATAAAGCTTAAAAATTGTTTCAAAAGATGCCCCGCTTTTAAAAAGTTCTTCCTCTTTCGGAGTTTTAAGCATTGGGTACCAATAATTACTCAATCTATTATAACTAATATAAGTTAATATTTTTTCCGCCTTTTCTTCATTTGGTATGGATAGTCCTCTGTCTTTTAAAAGCTTTACTTGGTTTTCAAATGTTTTAGGTAGTTTGCTATATGTGACTTTAAGCATGCTTATAAAAACAAAAAACCCCCCAAAAGTGCACATCGTTGAGAGGTCCGGGAGGTGTTGATATTACAAAGTTAGCTTTTTTGTGTTTAAAAACAAAAATATTCTTACAAATAATAACTTGTATTAATCCTCCATTAAAGCCACAACTCTTGCAGGAGCCGCAGAAGCACCTACAATCTTTAACGGAAATACCGCCACTTTAAAGCCGGAATAGGGCAGGGCGTCCAGGTTTACCAATTGCTCCATATGGCAATATTCTTTTCGGTTCCCTACCAGATGGGCTTCCCAGAAGAAGTCGGGATTATTATCTTTTTTGGCCTTTTCAATCATATAAGGTAAGGGTAGATCCCAACCCCAGGAATCAATGCCCATCACTTTGATTCCCTTGTCAATTAACCATTCTGTAGCTTCAGCGCTCATACCGGTACCCTTTTTATGAAAGTCCTTAGTGCCGTTATAGATATCACGCCCCGTTTTAATAAGCACGATCATATCATGTTCCAATTTGAGCTTATGTGCTTCTAAA
Source organism: Seonamhaeicola sp. (assembly GCF_028281565.1). GTDB lineage: Bacteria > Bacteroidota > Bacteroidia > Flavobacteriales > Flavobacteriaceae > Seonamhaeicola. The sequence goes on along the minus strand of NZ_JANQJQ010000004.1, from coordinate 26,604 downwards.
AACGCTTCTATATCGTTGACCGTTATCGGGTCAAAATCGGCTTTGTGTTTCATATCTATTACAACGCCATCACCATAACACCAATCTAATGGAATTTCATCAATAGTCTTTGCTTTTTCTCCGTTTACGGTAGGGGCATAATGCCAGGGCGCATCGATATGTGTGGTAGCATGCACGCCCATTTTCTTTATGGTATCATCGGCCCAGCCTTCAAACCCTTTGGGAAATAATTTAAAAGGTAAGCCTAAAATACGGAGCAACCATTTGGCCTTTTTATGAGGCTTATGTTTGATCTTAACTTTCATAAACCAGGGGTCTTCTTTGTTGTACTGAATAGGTTTGGATAGGTCTATTAGTTTCATTTTGTATGAATTATTTTATCAAATTTAAAAAATCGTTCAATATGGGATTGCGGTTGTTTTTATTCCAGACCACAGAAAGGGTGGTTTTTTGCCGGATCTTTTTTAATTCTATAAATCGTATGTTTTTGTTTTCGGTAATTAAAGATTTGGGTACTATGGAAATGCCAAACCCGTTTTCAACCAATTTATATATGGAACCGGCGTGAACCGTATTATGAGAGACTATAGGTGTAAACCCGCTATCATCAAAAATTTGCATGACACGCTCATAATATGAGGCGCTGTATTTTGGATCGAATAAAATAAAAGAGGCTTCTTTAAAAGCTGATAGATTTCTAAAGTTTTCGGAACTGACGGGGTAGTCTTTGGGCAGAACCAAACAGAAGGATTCTTTTAAAACGGGTTTTATTTCCAGGCCTTTCGGAACGCGTTCTAGTCTTACAAAGCCCAGGTCCAGGTCAAACGATAACAATTCCTGTATCTGGGTTTGGTTGTCTAATTCTTTTAAGTTGAAAACGGTGTTGGGGTGTGCCTCTTCAAATGCCAATAACAAATCAGGAATGATCTGCTGCATGGCCGAACCCACATAGCCTAACTTCAGATCGCCTTTTTTACCATCGTGCAATAGTTTGGCATGTTGTAAGGTTTGATCTAAATTTTTTAAGGTTAGGGTCAGTTCTTTTTTTAGAAATGTCCCTGCTTTAGTCAATAGCACTTTTCGGTTATGTCTTTCAAATAAGGTGACGCCCAAATCCGCTTCCATTTGTTTGATTTGTCGGCTTAATCCGGGTTGAGAAATATAGAGTCTTTCTGCGGCGCGCCTAAAGTGCAGGGTTTCGGCCACAGCCAGAAAATATTTCAGATGTCTTAATTCTAATTGATTACTCATAGTTATCAATTTGTAACAAAGATAGTCTTTTTAAGCATTAAAATTAGGAATAACTTTGAAGAAAGAAAAATGCATAATGGATATGAGTTTTAAATACGGCATAGAGCCACTTACGGTTGATAAAGTTCTGGATATTGCAGGAGGCACACTGAAGGCAGAAATTACCTCGGAAGCTAAGGATAAGGTGATGGCTTGCAGGCAAAAGGTGGAGGCTATGGCAAACGGCAATAAGGCGGTTTATGGTATTAATACCGGTTTTGGCCCTTTATGCGAAGTACAGATCACGCCGGAAGAAACAAAAGCTCTGCAACGAAATTTATTGTTAACGCACGCCGTAGGGGTTGGAAAACCGATTGATAAGCAATTGTCGAAAATCATGATGATCTGCAAAGTGCATGCCTTGTGTCAGGGATTTTCAGGGGTGCGCCTAGAGTTGATTGAACGTATTATTTATTTTATTGAGAATGATTTGTTGCCCGTTGTCCCGGAGCAAGGGTCGGTAGGTGCTTCAGGTGATTTGGCGCCCCTGTCACACCTGTTCTTACCATTAATTGGGGAAGGAGAATTTTGGATTGGAGATACAATTAAGCCGGCCACGGAGGTGTTAAAGGCTCATGAGTTAATATCTATGGAGTTACATGCTAAAGAGGGGCTTGGTTTGATAAATGGTACCCAGTTTATTTTAGCACATGCCATTGTGGGACTTCATAAGATGCAATATCTGTTGGATATGGCCGATGTAGCCGGGGCCATGAGTATTGAAGGGTATCAGGGCAGCTTTTCACCATTTAAAGACGAGCTCCATAAAATAAGGCCTTATAAAGGCACTATTGAAGTGGCAGAACGGATGTTTATGTTACTCTATAGGTCACAAAATGTCGATTCCCATGAAAACTGCGGACGTGTGCAGGACCCCTATTCCATGCGTTGTATTCCACAAGTGCACGGTGCTTCCAGGAATGCCTATTATCACTTAAATGAACTGGCCGAAATTGAACTGAATTCGGTGACCGATAACCCGATTGTGTTAAGTGATACCGAAGCGATTTCCGGTGGCAACTTCCACGGACAGCCCTTAGCTATGGCGCTTGATTACTGTTCGGTGGCTGCCGCCGAATTAGGGAACATTTCAGATAGACGCTGCTATTTGTTATTGGAAGGCCAGTATGGTTTGCCCAGATTATTAACGACAGGTGGCGGCGGATTGAATTCCGGGTTTATGATACCACAATACACCACGGCAGCCCTGGTGACTGAAAACAAGGCGTTGTGTTTTCCACCTTCGGCAGATAGTGTACCTACCTCATTAGGGCAGGAAGACCATGTGTCTATGGGAAGTATTTCAGGTAGAAAGTTCAATCAGATCCTTGAAAATCTGGAAAAGATCCTGGCCATTGAATTGATGTACGGTGCCCAGGCTTTAGAGTTTAGAAGACCCAATACCTTTTCAGATATCATAGAAGAGAACTTTAGAATTATAAGGGCTAAAGTACCAAAACTGGAAGACGACAGAGCTTTAAAACCGGACATCGATGCCATGATTGAGTTGGTAAGAACCCGGGCGTTTAATTTAAGGTAGTGAAAGTTTCAAAAGACCTGCAAGGTTTTAAAAACCTGGCAGGTCTAAAAAATATAAAGAGGATGACATTTAAAGAGCAGATATTACAAGGCATTCCTAAGGAGTTGCCACCAAAACGAACCTATCCGGAAGGGGTTAACAAAGCACCTAGGCGAAAAGATATTTTGACCGTTGAAGAAAAGCAGTTAGCTATCAAAAATGCCTTGCGTTATTTTCCCAAAACGTGGCACAAAGAATTGGCTGCAGAATTTGCCAGAGAGTTGAAGGAATTCGGTAGAATTTATATGTACCGGTTTAAACCGGATTACAAAATATATGCGCGACCGATTTCGGAATACCCTGCTAAGTCTGTGCAGGCTGCAGCCATTATGGTGATGATCCAGAATAATCTGGATCCCGCCGTGGCGCAGCATCCTGAGGAATTGATTACCTATGGAGGTAATGGTGCGGTGTTTCAAAATTGGGCGCAATATCTGCTAACCATGAAATATCTGGCAACTATGACCGAGGAGCAAACCCTCCATTTGTACTCTGGCCACCCTATGGGCTTGTTTCCATCCTCTGAGAATGCGCCTAGAGTGGTGGTAACCAATGGCATGATGATCCCCAATTATTCACAGCCGGACGATTGGGAAAAATTCAATGCCCTTGGGGTGACGCAGTATGGGCAAATGACAGCGGGTTCGTTTATGTATATTGGTCCGCAAGGCATTGTACACGGCACCACTATTACAGTGATGAATGCGTTCCGTAAAATTTTAAATAAAGATGAAAATCCCAACGGGAAGATCTTTTTGACAGCCGGACTGGGCGGTATGAGTGGAGCACAACCAAAAGCCGGGAATATAGCCGGTTGTATTACTATTGCTGCTGAGGTAAATCCTAAAGCAGCTACCAAACGGCATGAACAAGGTTGGGTGGATGTGTTGGTTGATAATTTAGATGATTTGGTTAACCGGGTAAAAAAAGCTCAAGAGGCTAACGATATAGTTTCTATAGCCTACATTGGGAATGTAGTTGAAGTTTGGGAGCGTTTTTATGAGGATGATATTTTTGTACACGTTGGGTCAGATCAAACGTCGTTGCATATTCCGTGGACAGGAGGTTATTATCCGGTTGGGCTGTCTTATGAGGCATCCAATAGAATGATTCGGGAAGCACCGGAACTATTCAAACAAAAGGTGCAGGAATCTTTAAGAAGACATGCCGCAGTGATCAATAAACATACGTCAAGAGGTACCTATTTTTTTGATTATGGCAATGCCTTTTTATTGGAAGCCTCCAGGGCAGGAGCAGAGGTGATGGCTGAAAATGGTATTGATTTTAAATATCCGTCCTATGTGCAGGATATTTTAGGGCCCATGTGTTTCGATTATGGTTTCGGACCGTTCCGTTGGGTATGCACATCGGGGAAGCCTGAGGATTTGGATAAAACCGACACTATTGCTGCGGACGTGTTGCAGGGCATTATGGAACATTCCCCGGAGGAGATCCGGTTACAAATGCAGGATAATATCACCTGGATACAAAATGCCAAACAAAATAAGATGGTCGTGGGGTCGCAAGCCCGTATTTTATATGCGGATGCCGAAGGTAGAATGAAAATTGCCAAGGCGTTTAATGATGCTATTGCTCTGGGTAAAATTGGACAGGTGGTTTTAGGTAGAGACCACCATGATGTAAGCGGTACCGATTCACCGTTTAGAGAAACCTCTAATATTTATGACGGTAGTAAGTTTACGGCAGATATGGCCATACATAATGTGATTGGAGATAGTTTCAGAGGGGCTACCTGGGTATCCATCCACAACGGAGGAGGCGTTGGCTGGGGAGAAGTGATCAATGGGGGTTTCGGGTTGGTGTTAGATGGTACCGAAGAAGCCGAAGAACGTTTAAAAAGTATGCTGTTTTATGATGTCAATAACGGCATTGCACGCCGAAGTTGGGCAAGGAATGATGAAGCTTTATTTGCAATTAAACGTGAAATGGAACGAACGCCTAATTTAAAAGTAACTTTACCTAATTTAGTAGACGACACTATTTTAAATGAGTTATTTTAATGGCTCCTCCCTTTTTTAAAGGGAGGTGGATCCCGATGGTAATCGGGATTCGGAGGGTTAGACACAGCAATTTCAAAAATTTTGTAATGACAAAATAATTTGGTTTAATGAAAATACTATTCAAAAACATCAAAGAATTACTTCAGGTCAGGACCGAAACTGTTCCCTTTGTTGCCGGACAGGATATGAAAACTCTACCAACTATTAAAGAAGCTTTTTTAATAGTGGACAATGGACTGATAGCAGACTTCGGAACTATGAACGAATGTCCGGAAGGGGATTTTAATCAGGTTATTGACTGCACCGGAAAAATGGTCCTGCCCGCCTGGTGTGATTCTCATACCCATTTGGTCTATGCGGGCAATCGTGAAAGCGAATTTGTGGATAGGATCCATGGGCTAACTTATGAAGAAATTGCCAATAGAGGCGGTGGGATTTTAAATTCGGCAAAGGTATTACAGGAAACTTCAGAGAATGATCTGTACGATCAAAGTAAAGTCAGGTTAGAGGAGGTCATACGGTTGGGAACCGGAGCTGTGGAAATCAAATCGGGCTATGGGTTGACTGTGGAAGCCGAATTAAAAATGCTTCGGGTTATTAAACGATTGCAGGAAAATTATCCTGTTGAAATAAAAGCCACTTTATTGGGAGCACATGCTATTCCGGCAGCGTACAGGCAAAACAAAGAAGCTTTTTTAGATATGGTCATTAATGAACTGATCCCAAAAGTAGCTGAAGAAAACTTAGCGGACTATATTGATGTATTTTGTGAAACCGGCTATTTTTCGGTAGACGATACCGACCGTATTTTGGAGGTAGGCAAACAATATGGCTTGATCCCTAAAATTCATGTAAACCAATTCACCGCTATTGGGGGCGTTCAGGTTGGTGTTAAGCATAAAGCCTTATCTGTAGACCACCTGGAAGAAATGCGTGATGAAGATATTGAGACTTTAAAAGGCACGCAGACCATGCCGGTAGCATTACCAGGCTGCTCGTTCTTTTTAGGGATCCCTTATACGCCGGCAAGAAAACTAATGGATGCCGGTTTGCCATTGGCCTTGGCAACGGATTATAATCCCGGGTCGGCGCCTTCCGGGAATATGAATTTTGTGGTGTCGGCTGCTTGCGTAAAGATGAGCATGACACCCGAAGAGGCCATTAATGCTGCTACTGTTAATGGGGCCTATGCTATGGGGTTGCAGAATAAGGTTGGCTCCATTACCAAAGGGAAACTAGCTAACTTAATAGTGACAAAACCCATTAATTCTTATGGCTTTATACCTTATGCGTTTGGGGACAACCAGGTTGAAACGGTGTTTATAAGAGGTGAGGCTATTAAATAAATATTCTATCAATGCCACCTGGCGTCTTTACTCTTTTCAATTAATTTTTTTAAAACCTCCAGGTCTATATCAGCTAACTTATTGATGTACAGACAGCCTTTGCCCCATTTGCATTTCCCTAATGCTTTAAGAAGTTTCTCCTCCTGGCTGATATCAAAAGTCAGATAGACGGTCAATTTGGTCTTTCTGGGAGCAAAACCAACATGAAACCATTCAAATGTTTCTTTCCCGTTTTTCCGTTTATATTCATATTTTCCAAATCCGATAATAAAATGGTCACCCCAAATTTTGGGGTCGTTTCCCGTGATCTCCTGCATGATTGATAATAATGTCCTGGCATCTTCTTTTTTAGAAGCATTCTCTATGCTGTCAATATATTCAGTGACGCTTTTATTGGTTTCTTTGTTTACCAGGCCTGCCATATTCTTGTTCGTTAAATTATTATTACCGGTCTTATGTTCTTAAAGATAATTAATTCTACGGATTCAAATATTTTAACCCGTAATACAAAGCTATCAATGGAACAGAGCGATGGTTTTCATCATCAAAAGATTCAACTTTGACGTGCAATTGTCCATCTGATTTCGCTTTCATCAAAGTATAAAAACGGTCATGCCTTTTTTTGTTCCTCTCGTACCTCCTGGTTTGCTGGTTGGCAGTAGCGATATAAAGTCTTTTGTTAAAGCATTCGGGGCTTATGGAATCCACCTTGTTTTGCATGGTTTTTTCGTCCCACCATAAACTGGGATCAATGGAAAGATACTTATCAAAAATACTGTGTGCATCCATATAGGCATTTAAGGTAAGCAGGCCCCCAAGCGAATGCCCCACCAAAGTTCTGTGAGGTTCTGTTCTGTAATGTTTGTCAATATAGGGGATGAGTTCCTTTTCAATAAAGTTTAAAAAGCGCCTTCCGCCTCCCATAGTGTTGACGCGTTTCGTCTTTAGTTTTGTAACGGTAAAGTCTCTTTCACGGTCCACATTTTCAATAGCCACCGTAATGGTTTCCGGCATAAAATAATTGCGGTTTCTGTCAGAACTCATAAGATGTATAATACCGGTAGCTGTTTTAAAAAAAGTATAGCCATCCAATAGGATCAAAACCGGGTATTTCTTTTCAGTATGGGGCGGGTTGTTGTATGTGTCAGGAAGATTTATGAAACAAACCCTGTCTTCGTTCAGGATATCAGAATGGATGGTGAATTTGTTTCCTAAAGGAATATCTATCTGCTGACCCTGTAGTATTTGGATACCAAAACCTAAAAAAAGCAGCACTAGTAAGTATCTTTTCATAATACAAAATTTGTTTTTTATGCTATAAACCAAAAATAACAAAGCTGCGAGGATTTTCCGTGCGAAAATTGGAGTGATCGAAGGTGTACGAACTCTTAATTAAACACTAAACGAATTATGGGCAACGCCGTACAATGTTATTTGAATTGAATTTTTTCTTCAATCCAATTATGGAAAAATATTGTAGGAGCTATTAATAGATGTAATATAGCCAAAATCCAATTTTCCATTCCAGGTGTATGAGAAAAGTATATCATTCCTATAACAATTTGATATGAAGCTATGAATAATAATCCAAGTTTTTTGTTTTCGGTAAACAAGAAGCAAAAAAACAACCCGATGTATATAAAGTCTTTGAATTCATATTTCATAACGAAAGTTTCATTATCAGGACTTATATAGAAGAATAAATACAACTCAATTATAATAAATAAAATAATTGATATTGTCAGAATAATGTTTTTTCATTTAGTAATTAAATGCTGCACAATTTCTTGCTAGGCGAAACACTATTGTCGATTTTGTGGTTGGTTTACTAGTAATCCGACTGATACAAATATAAACTGTGCGAAGTTTTACTTTGACAAGCTCAGTGGAGGAAAACTTCGCACAGTTTATATAAAAAAGAAGTATGTTAGATATTTATATTAATCATAGGCATAGAAGCTTTCCAGAATATCCACAGCTTCGTCTTCGTTCCCTTCTTCAAATGTTATTAATACTATAATATTGGTACGGCTTTGTGTATCAAGCATACAGGCTACGAGGATCATTTCGCCGTCTACCAGTTGCGCAGCCAAATATTTACCCGTAAAATCATCAATTCTCAAATCGTCAACCAGGATATCATCAGCAATAGGACAGATATCCGAAGCGTAATCGATAACAGCATCCTCCAGATCGGCTTCATTGATGCTTCCGTCTAACCAGGGAAGAATTTCAATATCAATAAGCCCATCACTACTAACCGCTGAGAATTTATCCCGATTGCTTACTCTGATATCAAAGTCTTCCGTTACAGCGAAACCAACCCCGTAATCATCCCAGACATATTCGGTTTGGGCATTAGCAAATACGGTTACAAATAAAAAAGCGGCAAAAAGCATAAGTTTAAATTTTTTCATGATTTAAAGTTTTAGTGAAATAAAATTTATTAATGGGTTCCTGTTAGGGATTTTCAGTACTTATTGTCTTAAAAGCGTTTGTAGGGAAGTTTGCTTTTACAAAAAGTACATTATTTTTCTTCGTATAGTGGTTGCTTTATACGCTTTTCAAATATAGAAATTTTTCTCACATAATCAATTGATATTTCCGCCAACTTGTAATCCGCTTGGTACGCGTTCCGGAACCGTTTTATCAAACGTGTCATCGTTCAGTGTGTTTAAAAAGGAGATGATCAACGACATATCTTTCATTTTCAAGGTGAGGTTTTGTGCTAAAGTATCTACCTGTGTTGCTTCAATATGAGGATTTCGGGACTTTTTAAAGCTCAGATCCTCATAAAACTCCAATACTTTTTCTAATGACACCAGGGTCCCGTTGTGCATATACGGCGCCGTAAATCTTAAGTTGCGAAGGGTAGGTGTTCTAAAACCAAATTGGTCTTCAAAACCTCTGTCAATGCTATCTAATTTGTCATTTTCAGGAACGCTTAACACATGCATTTTATAGTCGGAAAACATAGGGCCATTATGGCAATTAATACAGCCCACTTTTTTAAAGAGTTCAAAGCCTTCTTTTTCGGCCAGGGAAATGGCCGTATCATCACCACGCATGTATTTATCAAAATCAGAATTATTGGTTAGCAGGGTTCTTTCGTAGGCTGCAATTGCTTTACCGATATTTTCACTGGTGATGGGTTCGGCTTCATCAAACACAGCCTTAAACAAGGTTTGGTATTCCGGAATGGCTTTGAGGCGTTTAACGACTTCATTCAAAATATCGGTTTCGGAAATGTGGGTGCCGCGCATTTCTTCCAATGATTTTATAGGCTCCAGAGCCTGTGCTTCTAAACTATTTACCCTGGAATCCCAAAACATGGGCGCCTCTTCCGGATCGTAATGGTTAGACATATTAATACCATTAAAAGCAGTATTTATAACGGTATGTGCATTTCGTTTAACAAACGGAATAGCATTGGGCTGATTAAAAACCCTGCTGTTTCCAAAGCCTTGTCCGTTGACACCGATTGAAATATCCCTGAACTCAGCATATCCGTTTTTTGGGTGGTGGCACGTGGCACAAGCCACATCTTTATTGCCTGATAAAACAGGGTCGAAAAATAATAAACGCCCTAAATTGATTTTCGCTTTTGTTGACGGATTATTTACCGGGGATTTAACTGTTCTTGGCAATGCACTGACTCTGGCAGTTGTTTGAGCAATCACATCCGATTTAGTCTTAGCGTCTTTACAGTTAAAGAGGCAAAACGATATCAAAACGGTTAAAACACTGGTCTTCAACATAGGCTCAAACATGGCATTGGTTAACTACCCGATTGTTTCTTTTTGAAAGCGTCAAAATCCGAATCGGATTTAACTTTAGGAAAACTATTATTTTTAGTGTTGGTATCCGCAAATTCAAAATTAGGGTCCAGGTTGACTTTAACAGCTTCTTTTTCTTTTACAAAAGTATGTTTGATCTCATATTCATTTCTGCGCCATACTTCGGCAGGAAGCCTGTCTATGTCTTTAGTGCCATCAGCATAAACCCATTCAATGGTAACGGGCATGACCAATCCGCCAACATTTTTAATGGTTACTTCATAAATGTTCTTACCGGATAGTTGTTTTCTAACTTCGGCTTCGTCCAGTCGGGATAAAAATCCGCCATAAGCGGCATCCGGGGTTGAGGTCATGGTAATAACCTCAGGGCCGTTTGAAAAGTCTTTGGCTTCGGTTTCAGCACTATTACCATTGGCTTCGATCTTTACCTGGGAAGATCTTTGCTGGTCTTCAATATTATTGTTTTCCTCATACACTTTAAACCATTTCACATCGCTTAATTCCATATCCACATGGTCCGTAGTGAAAAACCAGCCCCTGTAAAACCAATCCAGATCAGTAGCCGTGGCATCTTCCAACGTTCTGAATAAATCGGATGGGTTCGGGTGTTTGTATTTCCAACGGTTAGCATATTCTTTAAAAGCTTCGTCAAACAGTTCTTTACCGATAATAGAATGTCTGAGCATTTGTAAACCTACGGTTGGTTTTAAGTAGAAATTAGCACCAAATTGACTTAATAATTCATTATCTGAGGTTGTCATGATAGGGCGTAAAATATTTTTATCACCACTCATAAACGGGACAATACTTTTAGGCGTGGTACTATTAAAGTCCGGATACCTTTCGGCTACGGTGCGCTGATGTAAAAATGTGTTCAGGCCTTCGTCCATCCACATCCATTTACGTTCGTCTGAACTAACGATCATGGGGAACCAGTTGTGTCCCACTTCATGGATAATAGTGCCAATCATACCGGCTTTAGCCCCCTGGCTCATGTGGCCGTTTTTGGGTCTTCCGCCATTAAAACTGATCATGGGGAATTCCATTCCGATATTAGAGGTGTTAACCGAAATACAGACCGGATACGGATAATCAAAAGTGGCTTCGGAATACACTTCTAAAGCATGCATGATGGCTTTGGTAGATTCTTCCTGCCATACCGGTAACCCTTCCTTAGGGTAGAAAGACATGGCCATAACCGTATTGGTCGGGAGTTTTACGTTTTGGGCATCCCATAAAAACTTACGCGACGAGGCAAATGCAAAATCACGCACATTTTCGGCTTTAAATCTCCAGGTTTTTGTTTTGTTTGACTTTTCTTTTTCATTGGCTTCAGCTTCTTCTCTGGTGATGATTATGACTGGTTTGTCAAATGATGCTTCGGCCTCTTTTAACCGGTTACGCTGCTTTCTGGTTAAAACCGATTCCGGATTTTGTAAGGCTCCCGTTGATGCCACTACATGGTCTGCGGGAACCGTGATTTCAACCTCATAATCGCCAAATTCCAAAGCGAATTCCCCCAACTTTTGAAATTGTTGATTCTGCCAGCCTTCCGTATCATTATAAACGGCCATTCTGGGGAACCAATGGGCAATCAGGTACACCGTATTGTCATCATCCGGGAAATACTCATACCCTTCCCTGGAAAGTAAAAACATACTGCGGTCTGTTATGTGATAAGACCATCCGATATTTAAAACCGCAGATGCCCCCGATTTTAAAGGTGTATTCAACTTTACCTTCATCATGGTGTTGTTTACCAGGGTTCTTATGTTATCACCATTACCATCCTTAACATATTTAATGGTGTAGCCGGCAGGGAAATTAATGGCTCTGGTAAGGAATTGCATTTGACGGGCATTGATGCCTTCTCTCATGTTGTTATTTATGGATCCAAAATCCTCGTTCCCTTTTTTGTTAACGTTTTGCTCCAGCTGGATCCATACATAACTTAAGTCGTCAGGTGAATTGTTAAAATAAGTGATGGTTTCTTCACCGGAAAGGATGTTGCTTTTTTCATCTAATTCGGCTTTAATCTTATAGTCGGCCCGTTGTTGCCAATAATCTTTTCCCGGAGCACCACTGGCAGTCCTGTAACTATTTGGTGGTGCTATCAAATTATCAATGGGTTCAAACTTACCCTGCCAGGGTTGGGTTTGAGCGCCCAGACATAAACAAAAGGCAAAAGAGATCAGGAGGGATAATGAAAGTCGCATAAAAAAGAGTTAGTCATTTATAAGAAATGCTCACAATATAGCAATTATTGGCAGGTTTTTTTAAGAAATTGCTTTATAAATTACCTTAAGTTTAAGCTTTTGTAAAAATTGAAGCAGACCATAGCTTATAGTTGTTAAAAGCAGGGTTCTTCAGTACCTTTGTAGCCCAAAATTTATATACTATGAGTAAGAAAGAAGACGTAACATTTGACGTATTAATTGAAATACCCAAAGGTAGTAGAAATAAATACGAATACGACTTTACACTGAATAAAATACGATTTGATCGCACCTTATTCTCTTCTATGATGTATCCCGGAGATTATGGGTTTGTACCTGAAACTTTAGCTTTGGATCAGGATCCCTTAGATGTATTGGTATTATCTACTGAGCCATCTTATCCAATGGTAGTAATGGAGGTAAGGCCTGTTGGTGTTTTTCATATGACCGACGAAAAAGGACCGGATGAGAAAATTATATGCGTACCCGTATCAGATCCTGTTTGGAGTCACAGAAGTGATATATCGCATTTGAACCCGCACAGGTTGAAGGAAATTGAACATTTTTTCCAGGTTTATAAAGACCTTGAAGAAAAGAAAGTTGACGTTGGTGGCTGGGGAAATGCCGAAGAGGCTGTTCAGATCTATCACGAGTGTGTAAAACGCTATGAAAACAGCGAACATAAGAAAAAACGTACATTTGTTATCTGATTATTGATTTGATAAAAATGTGATATAAAAAATGAGCTATCTTAAATTTGAGATAGCTTTTTTTATCAGGTTTATTTTTGCTATTTTTAGCGCCTCAAAAAAAATATATTAATTAAAACTAACTAATAAAATATGAAATATATTGTTGATTTTTTACCGCTGTTTGGAGTCTTAGCATTATTATTCGTTTTTATAAAAAACGTTTGGGTTTCTAAGCAGGATGTTGGTAATGAAAAAATGGCAAACATAGCAAAACACATTGCAGATGGTGCCATGTCTTTTTTAAAAGCTGAATATAAGATCTTAGCGGTTTTTGTGGTAGCTGTAGCTGTTTTGTTATTCTTTAAAGGTAATTCCGAGGAAGGTTCTCACGGATTAGTTGCCGCATCATTTATAATTGGAGCAATATGTTCGGCATTAGCCGGATTTATTGGGATGCGTGTGGCTACAAAAGCCAATGTTAGAACCACGCAAGCTGCGAGAACATCTTTGAGCAAAGCATTGGAAGTTGCTTTTGCAGGAGGTTCCGTTATGGGACTGGGAGTTGTTGGTTTAGGGGTTTTAGGCCTGAGTGGTTTGTTTATGATTTACCAAATGATGTGGCCTGGGACTGAAAACGTTCCTATGGTACTTAATGTATTATCCGGGTTTTCCTTAGGAGCATCGTCTATTGCGTTATTTGCCCGTGTTGGTGGAGGTATATATACTAAAGCAGCCGATGTAGGAGCCGATTTGGTAGGTAAGGTTGAAGCCGGTATTCCTGAAGATCATCCTTTAAATCCTGCTACAATTGCGGATAATGTAGGTGATAACGTTGGGGATGTTGCCGGTATGGGAGCCGATTTATTCGAATCGTTTGTTGGGTCTATTATCGGTACTATGGTACTTGGAGCATTTATTTTGACCCCGGACTTTGGAGGTTTAGGAGCTGTTTATTTGCCATTGGTGCTGGCTGCCGTTGGTATTATCATGTCTATTATAGGAACTTTGTTTGTTAAGGTTAAGGATGGAGGTTCGCCTCATAAGGCATTAAATTTGGGTGAGTTTGGATCAGGTGCCTTAATGATATTAGCTTCTTACTTTATTATTAAAGCAATGCTTCCGGAGCAAATTGAAGGCTTGCCCTTTGGTGCAATAGGTGTTTTTTGGGCCGTATTGGCAGGTTTAATTGCCGGATTTGGTGTTGGTAAAATAACAGAGTTTTATACCGGAACCGGTACGGTACCAGTGAACTCTATTGTGAAACAATCGGAGACAGGTTCAGCTACAAATATTATTGCCGGGTTAGGCGTAGGGATGATGTCTACTGCGGGTCCAATTATACTGATTGCAGGAGCAATTTTAGTGTCGCATCATTTTGCCGGTTTATACGGAATAGCTATTGCTGCAGTAGGTATGTTAGCTAATACAGGAATCCAGTTGGCGGTAGATGCTTACGGACCAATATCTGATAACGCCGGTGGTATAGCCGAAATGGCAGAATTACCGAGCGAAGTCAGAGAACGCACTGATAAATTAGACGCCGTTGGAAATACTACTGCTGCCATTGGAAAAGGATTTGCTATTGCTTCAGCGGCTTTAACTGCCCTGGCATTGTTTGCTGCATTTATGAAAACAGCCGGTGTAACAGCAATTGATGTTTCTCAACCGGATATTATGGCCGGTTTATTAATTGGAGGTATGTTGCCATTTGTCTTTTCAGCTTTATCTATGAAAGCTGTGGGTAGAGCAGCTATGGCCATGATTGAAGAGGTGCGCCGTCAGTTTAAGGATATCCCTCAATTACGTGCCGCTTTAGAAATTATGCGTAAGTATGATTCTGATATGACAAAGGCTAATGAAGCCGATAGAAAGGTGTTTGACGAGGCCGATGGATATGCAGAATATGAAAAATGTGTTGAAATTTCTACAACGGCTTCTATTAAAGAGATGGTGTTGCCTGGGTTATTAGCTCTTGCGGTTCCGGTTGCTGTTGGATTCATTGGCGGTGCCGAAATGTTAGGCGGTTTATTGGCCGGGGTTACTACCTGTGGCGTATTAATGGCCATTTTCCAATCTAATGCCGGAGGTGCCTGGGATAACGCTAAAAAGACTGTTGAAGAACAAGGTAGAAAAGGTACCGATGCTCATAAGGCGGCTGTTGTAGGTGATACGGTTGGAGATCCTTTTAAAGATACTTCAGGGCCTTCCTTAAATATCTTATTGAAGTTAATGAGTGTGGTGGCTTTAGTAATTGCGCCGAGTTTGGTGTCAGATGAAGCAGTTCAGGCTTATAACGATCAGGGAAGCGAAGTTGAAATGGTTGAAGTTTCAAAAGAAATAAAAGTGGATATGACCAATAATGATGATGGCACCGTAAAAGCGGTTGTGACTATGGTGACGACAGAAAACGGAGAACAATCTACAAGTTACGAAACGCTTGAAGGCCCGGAATCTGAAGTAAAAGCCAGTATTGAGGCCATAAAAAAGAGTTAATACTACCACCTAAACTAAATAAAACTAACTAACAAAAAACCACGCTTTTAAGCGTGGTTTTTTTATTTGCTATATTTTCTATGTCTAAAATAACCCGTGAATTTCTGCATCAATAGTATTTATAACAATTCCAAGGTCTTCCGGCTTATCAACGAAGTTCAGATTATCTACGTCAATGATCACTAATTTTCCTTTGTAGTCATGTATCCAGGCTTCATAACGCTCATTCAATCTGCTCAAATAATCAATGCTAATGGAGTTTTCGTAATCACGCCCGCGCTTGTGAATTTGAGATACCAGGTTTGGGATGGAACTTCTCAAATAAATTAAAAGGTCCGGTCCTTTAACCAGAGATTCCATTAAATCAAAAAGCGATTTATAGTTCTCAAAATCCCTATTCGTCATTAACCCCATGGCATGCAGGTTAGGCGCAAAAATATGGGCATCTTCGTAAATGGTCCTATCCTGAATAATGTCTTTTCCACTTTGGCGAATTTGTAACACCTGACGGAACCTGCTATTCAAAAAATAAACCTGAAGGTTAAAGCTCCAACGTTCCATTTGGTTATAAAAATCGTCTAAATACGGGTTATCTACAACATCTTCTAATTGGGCTTCCCATTTATAATGTTTCGCTAGTAATTTAGTTAAGGTAGTCTTTCCAGCGCCAATATTTCCGGCAATCGCAATATGCATATTTAATTAATTTTTTAATTGAAATTGTTGTAGTTTTTGATTCTGGTAAATATACAAGGTTTCATTGGTTACAAAAAACTGATTTATCAACAAATTTGATAGCGAAA
This sequence comes from Seonamhaeicola sp., assembly GCF_028281565.1. Classification (GTDB taxonomy): domain Bacteria; phylum Bacteroidota; class Bacteroidia; order Flavobacteriales; family Flavobacteriaceae; genus Seonamhaeicola. The sequence goes on along the minus strand of NZ_JANQJQ010000004.1, from coordinate 10,367 downwards.
CAGGAATTATTTTATCTGCATCTTTCTTTAAATAGAATAAAGCCTGGTCCTTTTTTAACAGGATGTTTCCGTTGTTTTCTGCTAACGCCGTATACCCCTCATTTTTTGTTTTCTTAAGTAAATTTCCAAAGTAATTATACTCGTAGAGATAGTCCCGGGTGAGCAACCAGGCACTGTTATAATTACTTATTAGATCTAACACCTTGCTTTGAATGGGCAACGACCGTGCCTGGGTTGTATTGTTTTTGTAATTGTATAATTCCAGTTGTTGATTGTCCAGATTGAAAACCCAAAGCGTATTGTCAAATCCGCTTGAAATATGCGTGATGTTTTTATAAGGCTGTACACGGTTGAAGTCTATTTTAAATATTTCTGCTAACCTGTTATCAAGAATGATAACCGTATTAAAATCCTGGTAAAATAAATTGATCTTTAAAGGATTGAAAGCATTCGCTGTTGTTACCTCTCCCAATTGTAAATTATTATATGAAATGGTTTCAGACGTGCTCTTTTTATAGAACGTATTATTGGTGAGATAATAAACAGTGCCGAAATTATCAACAGAAACGATATGGTCTGCATTGAAGTCAGTAGTTTTTACAAGCGAAGCTTCAATAGTATTTTGAGAACATATTGAAAGCGGAAATAGTAAAAAAAACAGGATAGTATGTTTCATGGCGGTTTGAAAAATACAAAAATCAAACCATTTTTCTTTACAATAATTTCAATTTGAGTATCACTAAAAAAACATGAATGAATTTGTCACTCTGAACTTGTTTCAGAGTTTCTTTTAAAATATGACTAGTGAATTTTAGATGCTGAAACGAGTTCAGCATGACAAAATAGGTGGTTTTAGCAAATTAATTTGTAGCCGTATCCGCGAACATTTATAATTTGAAGATTTTCATCGGCACTCAATTTTTTTCTGAGTTTGGTAATGAAGACGTCCATACTTCGGGCACTGAAAAAATCATCATTTCCCCATAGCTTTTTCAGGATCAAAGAACGGTCTAATACCTGGTTTTTATTCTTAATTAAATGAAACAACAAATGAGCTTCTCTATGGGTGAGCTGTTGTAATTTGTCTGTTTTATACTGAAGCGTTTGCTTGGGGAAGTTAAATTGAAAATCACCTATTTGAAGGAAATCTGATGCCTTTTGAACTTTTGTTCTGTTCAACAAATTATTTATCCGAACAATAAGCTCTTCCATACTAAAAGGCTTTTTTAAATAATCATTGCCGCCAATGGTAAAGCCTTCAACTACATCCTGTGTCTGCGATTTGGCTGTTAGGAAAATAATGGGAATGGTATCATCAAGGACCCTGATATCCTTTGCTAATGTGAAACCGTCTTTCTTAGGCATCATCACGTCTAAAACCAGTAATTCCGGATTTGAGTTTTTATAGGTTTCAAAAGCTTTATCGCCATTATCACAAAGTAATACCTTAAAGTTCCTGGTTTCCAGACTTTCTTTAATGATCAAACCCAAAGCAGGTTCGTCTTCTGCTAGCAGTATGGTAACAGCTTTAGCCATTTGGGATTGAGATTTTAAAGGTTGTAAGGTTGTTATTCAGGTCTAAATGAATACTTCCGTTATGTTTTTCAACAATTTTTTTGGTGTAATATAAACCAATACCAAAGCCCTTAACATCGTGTGTGTTGCCTTTTGAAACCCGGTAGAACTTCTCAAAGATCTTATCCTTATTGGATTTGGTCAGGGTGTTGCCGTTATCTGATATAGTAATAACAATGTTTGATGCCTGCTTAGTGATATCGACATTTATGTGGTTGCCACCATATTTAATGGCATTGTCTAAAATGTTGTTCAATGCATTTTCAAAATGGAACGCATCGACGTTTGCCAGGATGGTGTCTGACGACGTTTTAAAACCAACGGCTTTGGCTTCGGTTTGCATTTTATGTTTTTCAACGATTTGTTCCAATAACTCAGTAAGATTGTAACTTTCTTTGTTTAATTCTAAGCTATCGCTATCTAAAGTGGCGGTTTCTAAAAGCTTTTCAACCATGACGTTAAGTTTAGACAATTGGTCGTTAGATATATCTAAATACGCTTTGGTCTTTTCCTTATCTTCAATAGCATTAAAATCTTTGATGCTTTCAATGGCAACACCAATAGTGGCAATGGGTGTTTTAAATTCGTGGGTGATATTACTGATCAGATCGTTTTTAACTTCGGCTAATTGCTTTTGCTGTCTTATGATCTTTAACAGATAAAACAGACAGCCAATAACCGCCAGAATGAGTAGTAAAGACACTAAAATACCACCTAAAATACGCTTTAATATGATTCTGGTTTCATTGGTAAAACTTATTTTGAGCTCACTGCCGTCCGGTAAAAAAGTCGATTTTGAAAAGGTCTTTAAAGTATGATCGCCATTAGGAAATTTAAGTATTTTAAACCGATTAAAATGTTTTATACTGTCTTTGGCATCTTTAAAACTCAATTTGTATTTAACCTCAATATTTTTTCGGTTCAGTTCAAGATTTAAAAGACTATCTACTTCTTTGAGCACCAGGGTGTCATTTTTAATGGAGATGACCACTTTGGAGGTCAGCATTTTTATATCATCAAGCTTTGACGGATAATGAAACCTCTGAATAATAGAGTCATGGTTATGCTTTGCGGTATCAACGCTAATTTTGGTGAATAACGAATCCACCTTTCTTCCTCTTAGAACCGTAACGCCATTCAACTCCGAAACATCAATGCTGTCCAGGTTTTTAAAATCTTTATCAATCTTATCAATTTGGTCTATGACGCTTTGGAAGGTGCTGTCCTTTTTAAAAAAATGATTTCCGGCGTTTCCCTCAAAAGCAAAACCAACCGTAGTGCGCTCAGCAAGTAATGCATAATAATCATCAACAGCTTTATCCAAACTTCTTTGAACATCATTTACAAGCTGGTGTTTATTGGTAAGGTAATTTTTGTAATTCCAATACACCTGAATACCAATGGTAGAAACAATTACCACAATAATTGCGTACAATAACCACCTGTATTTCTGCTCATTCATATTTCAAAAGTATGGGTTACAGTTATAAAAAACCAATCGGTTAACACACGTTAACACTAGTTAACTCTAAGTTTGGGCTATATGTTTCATATTTGCGATAGAAATTCATCATCATCAAAAAACGAACAGATAACATATTTAAAACTAATTGAAATGAAGAGAACACTTATTTTATTCGGTATCCTTTCAGCATTTGTTATTGCTGCTGAAGCACAAAACAAAAACTTACCTAAGGAAAAGGTAACGATTGAAAATTTGAGTTTAAGTGTATCGGTTAATTCGGTAGAAGACTTAAATACTTTAGATATTGAAAGTTTAGAAGATATATTTGAAATGGTAGGATCAAACACCCCTATTTCAATAGCGTTGAAATGTACCGGAAAACCAATGGCTAATGGTGAGTTGTCTTCATTTTCAATGAAAGTTAGCGGAAATTCAGATGAAAAAGAAGACTTCGATAAGTGGCTTAAAAAACTCAAGCGTACAGCACTAGTATTTTATAAAATTCAATAGTAAAAGAATGAAAAGTACACTTTTGGTATTAGGCACTTTAATTTTCGTAATGTCTTGTCAGGAGAAAATTAAGGAAGTCAAAAAGTTGGAATTGTTCGAATCTGTTAAAGCAGAGTTAATAGCCGAGCTTAAGGCTATGAAACAAGCGGACCAACTTAACAGGTCGTATATTTCAATCGGAACATTTGATCAGAAGTTGATTGATAGTACTAAAAATATGCCAACACAGGAATATTTAAATTTTAGGCAGTCTCATAAATCGGAATTAACTAAAAAGCAGGAAGACTCGCTTTGGACTATTCAAAAAGAGATTGATTTAAAGAATACAAATAAACTTTATGACATAGTGAAAAGCTATGGTTGGTTAAATCAAACCCAATTAGATTCGGTTATTGACCCCATGTTATTTCTGTTTCATACGCCTAAAGAAACTATTGAAAAAATGCAGACATTACTTTTTGAGGAAGTAAAGGCAAAACGCATGGAACCCAACAAGTTTGCCATGTATGTTGACAATATGCGAAAAAAAGCTCTTGGAAAATATCAACTTTATGGAACAGGAGATGAATTCGACCCTAAAACCAACTCAATTGTTCCACCATTTATTGAGAACATTGACAGTACAAACATAGAACGAAAAAAAATAGGGCTTCCTGAATTGAAAGGAGGAGCATATAGAACTGAAAAATAAATAAGCCAGTTCTTTTTATTCTTAATGTCCGGAAAGAATTTTAGAAAAATTTAAAACAGATGAAACGAACATTAATAAATTTTAAACATTTTTTACAAATGGGAATGTTTAAAAATTTTAATGTGAGAACGGAGTGATTACATACGTTCTCAATTTTATAATTAATTTATTAACAGATAATTACTAAAATTTAAACGTATGAAAAAAACAATCATTTTATTCGGTATCCTTTCTGCCTTTTTTATATCGGCAACAGCACAGGATTTTCAAGGGGTTGCCACCTATAAAACCAAAAGAAAATTAGATGTACAATTGGATAGTACGCAGATGAATTCTGAGATGCACCAGCGTATGATCGCTATGCTGAAAAAGCAATTTGAAAAGACTTATTTATTAACCTTTAACAAAGAAGCATCAGTCTATAAGGAAGATGAAGCTTTGGAAGCGCCTCAAACCGGTGGTATGCGTATGGTGGTGATGACTGCCGGAGGGTCTGACATTCTGTATAAGAACATTAAGGAAAACAGGTATGTGTCTCAAAGTGAAGTATTGGGAAAGATCTTCCTGGTAAAAGACCAACTTGAAAAACAGGACTGGACGCTCAAAAAGGACACCAAATTTATTGGCGATTACACCTGCCATAAAGCTACCATGAAACGCATGGTCCCAGTTGTTGAAAGTGGCATTAGTATCAACGGTGATAGGGACCTAAACGATCTGAATGACGAAGCACCGGAAATGAAAGAAGTAACGGTTACCGCTTGGTACACCATGCAAATCCCTGTGAATTCCGGTCCGGCCAGATATCATGGGTTACCGGGTTTGATCCTGGAAGTGAACAATGGTGAAGAAACCATAGTTTGTAGTAAAATAGTGCTCAACCCAAAAGAGAAAGTAGCTGTTAAAGAGCCCACAAAAGGTAAAGAAATAAACCAAAAAGATTTTGAAGCCGTGGTTGAAAAGAAAATGCAGGAACAGGCCGAAAAATATGAACATAGAAGAGGCGATGACGGCGGACACCGAATGGAGATCAGAATAGGGGGTTAATTTAAAAACGAGCTTTCCAATTAAATCAGGTATTACAGGGAAAATATATTTTGTTTAATTATTTTGTATATTTGTTAAACAAAATATATTTATAATGAAAGCAATACTTAAATTTTTAGCGCTTTACCTGGTATCATTTTATGTATCGTCTGCATGTGGTCAGGAGTTTCAGGGAAAAGCAGTTTATCAGTCTAAAGCTACTCTGGAACTGGGTAGGTGGGGTGCCACGATGAGCCAACAGCAGAAAAAACAAATTGCAGCAAGATTGAAAAACAGATTGGAGAAGACCTTTGTTTTAAAGTTCAACAAAAGTGAATCTATTTATAAGGAAGAAGCGGTTTTGGATGCGATTTCAGGAGCAACTGACTCATGGGGAAAAAACTTTAGGGCTGGTGATCAATATAAGAATGTAAAAGAAAACAGACTCATTCAAAGTCAGGAGTTTTACGGAAAGCGTTTTGTAATAGATGATAACATTCAAACATTTAATTGGAACTTGGGAACAGAGACAAAGCAAATAGGTCAATATACATGTTATAAGGCGGTTTGTCTGGTCCCTTCTTCAGAATTAGAGTGGTGGTCTTTTTCATGGAGTAAGATGAGACGCAAAGATGCTAAGGAACAAGCAAATAAAACCACTGGTAACCATGAAGCAACGACGCGTGAAGAACCAAAGATTGAAGCTATGGATATGACACAAATTGTAGCTTGGTATACACCTCAAATCCCGGTTAGTCATGGTCCATTGGAATTTTCAGGTTTACCGGGGCTTATTTTAGAGGTGAGCTATAATGGTACCACGGTTTTGTGTTCAAAGGTTGTCATTAATCCAAAAGAAAAGATAGAGATCAAAGCACCGGATAAGGGAAAACTTGTGTCGAAGCAAGAATACAGTCAGATTATTTTCGGAAAAATGCGTGAATTCAGAGCTAATAGATTAGGAAGAAGAACCAGGTAAAATAGCCTATTTGACTGTAAAACATTAAAGTATAATTTAACTTAATATTAACGAATCCTGTTTAAACTATAACGTAGTATTTTGGTCTAAAGGGGGTATTAAACCTTAACTAACCAAAATAATATTTCCATAATGAAAACATCAGTTCTAAAATTTTCAATAGTGTGCCTTGCGTTATTGATCTCTAATGTAATTAAGGCACAGGATTTTCAGGGAAAAGCGTATTACATGTCAAAAACAACTATAGATATGGCCAATTTTGGTGGCGGAAGAATGGATGAAGACATGAAAAAGAGAATTGCTGCCAGAATGAAAAGCATGTTGGAAAAAACATATATCCTCACCTTTAATAAATCAGAGTCCATTTACAAGGAGGATGAAAAATTAGAAGCTCCCGGAACAGGAAGAAGTGGTTTTGGACGTATGATGGCAGGAAACTTTGTGGTAGGAAATCAATATAAAAACATTAAAAGCAAAACTTTTTTACAGGAGCAGGAAGTCTTCGGGAAGAAATTTCTAATAAAGGATTCCATTCCAGCTTTTGAATGGAAAATGACCGGAGAAAGCAAACAAATAGGACAGTATACCTGTTTTAAAGCCATCGGGACAAAGATCAAATACGGTTTGGATATTAATTTCAGAAGGCAAAGGCCACAAGAAGCTAATACAGGAGACGGAACAACGGAAAAGAAAGAAGAACAGCCGGAAACAGAACAAAATATTGTTGAAGTTGTAGCATGGTACACACCGCAAATTCCGGTGAGTCAGGGTCCAAGTGATTACTGGGGGCTTCCGGGGTTGATCTTGGAGATCAATGAAGGCAGAACCACCATTTTATGTTCCAAAATTATTATGAATCCGGATGAAAAAGATACTATAAAAGTGCCTTCAAAGGGGAAGGAAGTAAGCAGGGAGGAGTTTGACGCCATTTCAAAGAAGAAAATGGAAGAGATGCGTGAAAACTTTAGAAGAGGAGGCGGTCGCCCGGGAGGTGGAGGCAGAAGAGGATAATTCAATAGAAAGCAAAGCATAATTACCAACCAATGAAGAAACTCATTTTATTAGGGCTACTGTTAGTAGCAGGCTCAGCCTTTGCGCAAGTACGACTGGAAGGTGTTGTAAAAGACAGCATAGGGACGCCACTTGAACTGGCCAATGTCATTGCGATAAACCAGGCAACCCAAAAACTGGATTCTTATGGAATTACTAATGATGAAGGGCGGTATAGATTATCACTTGAAAAAAATACGTTATACACTATCCAGGTAAGTTATGTAGGGATGAAAACAGCCCAGGCTGCAGTTGAAACTACAGATCAGCCCATAATAAAGAATTTCACACTTCAAAATGATAATACACTGGATGCCGTTGAACTGGTGTATGAAATGCCAGTTACCGTAAAAGGCGATACCATTGTTTATAATGCCGATTCCTTTAAATCAGGGACAGAGCGCAAATTGGGTGATGTTCTTAAAAAACTTCCAGGGGTAGAGCTTAATGATGATGGTGAGATAGAAGTTGAAGGGAAAACTGTGGGGAAAGTGATGGTTGAGGGCAAGGACTTTTTTGATGGTGACTCCAAGTTGGCAGTGGAAAATATACCTGCTAATGCGGTTGATAAGGTTGAAGTGCTAAAGAATTATGCTGAGGTTGGCCAGTTAAGAGGCGTGACTGATAACCAGGATAATATTGCTATCAACATCAAACTTAAAGAAGGTAAAAAGAAGTTTTGGTTCGGCACGGTTACGGGAGGTGTAGGAGATTCAGATGAGGAAACGCTGTACCTGGTGCAACCAAAATTGTTTTATTACAGCCCGGAATACAGTGTCAATATTATAGGCGATCTAAACAATATTGGTGAAGTTGCTTTTACAAGACGGGACTATTTTAAGTTTACAGGTGGATTTAGGTCGCCCAGCAGAAGCAGTGGTACCAACATTAATTTAGGGAGTAATGATATTGGCTTTTTAACGCTTCAAAATAACAGGGCAAAATACATTAACACCAAGTTTGGAGCCGCTAATTTTAGTTATTCCCCCAAAAAGACTCTGGATTTAAGCGGATTTGCTATTTTCTCTAACAGCAGAACGGATCTACAGGAAAACAGGTCAATTACTTACACGGATCCCGATTTGAATATTCCCGATGAAGATACCGAAAGTAACACCACACAGCGTAGTGATTTGGGAATGCTAAAATTGAGTGCCTCCTATAAACCCAATGTTAATAACCAGGTAGATTATGATGTATTGGCAAGAACTTCGAAAGAGTCCCAAGATCAAATGTATTTTTCTTCTGTTTTAGGGGATATAGATCAATTTGAAAACACATCGCCCTACAGCATCAATCAGAACTTAAACTACTATTATACGCTTGACGACAACAATATTTTTGCTTTGGAAGTGCAGCATTTATTACAGGATGAAGACCCATTCTACAACGCTATTTTAGAAGATAAAGCAAATTATGATAATACGGCAAACGCACTGGGGTTGGATAATGCGCAAATAGATTATAATGTGGCCCAGGAGAAACGTGTAAGATCGAATCAGGTTGATGCTAAATTGGATTACTGGAATATTTTAAATAATAAAAGTGATATTAATTTCACGTTGGGAACTATTTACAGTAAACAGGATTTCAACTCCAATATCTTCCAATATTTGGATAATGGAACCATATTCCAACCGGCCACAACGCTTCCCAACGGTTTGGATGGTAATGATATTGCTTATACATTTAATGATGTATATTTAGGGTTACACTATCGTTTAAAACTGGGAATTTTCACATTTACCCCGGGACTTTCAGCACATGCGTATAGTGCCAAGAACGATCAGTTTAATGTGAACTATAAGGACAATTTTTTCAGGTTGCTACCGGATTTCAACACGCGTATTCAATTAAAAAATAGTGAGCAGGTTATTTTTAATTACCGCATGTCAACAAACTTTACAGATGTTAATCAGTTGGCAAGAGGTTTGGTGTTAAATAATTACAATGCTATTTTCTCGGGCGATCAGGAGTTGGAAGCTGCCCTGGCTCATAACCTTAACTTATCCTATTTCAGTTTTAACATGTTTAACTATACTAATGTGATGGCCAGGCTTAGTTATTCCAAAACGGTTGATAGAATTAGAACAACCTCCCAATTCCAACCGGGTAGTGTAGTTAGAGTCAGCACGCCGTTTAATTCAGATTTTGCCGATGAAAGTGCCACCGCCATGGGGCGTTTGGAAAAAACCTTGGGGAAATTCAAAGCGCGGGTCAGTGGTAATTTTAACTATAACAAATTCAACCAGATCATTAATAATATGCCTTCTGTAAATGAGAATTACACCTATACTTACAGAACCGGGTTAAGTACCAATTTTAGGGACGCCCCTAATTTTGAAATAAGCTACAGGCATACCATTCAGGATAATGACCAGGGGAGCAACAGAACCAAATTCTTTACCAAAGCACCATCTGTAGAGTTTGACGCCTTAATTTTTAAGAAGTTTACCTTTAAAACGGATTATTCTTATAACAACTTTAGTGATGAAGATAGAACCATTAATGATTTTGAATTTTGGAATGCTTCCTTATCGTATAGAAAAGACCAGGATAGTAAATGGGAATTTGAAGTTAAGGCTACCAATTTGTTAGACACCCAAGCACAAAACAGGAGTAATACCGGAAACGTTTCGGTAAGTGCCGTAGAGTATTTTATACAGCCCAGGTTTGTAACATTCAGGTTGCGATATGAATTGTAAGAAATAAAAGCGGGTTGCTTGTAAAATAGTCCCTTTTTCAAAGTGGCATGTTATAATGAATTTGTCACTCTGTCCCGATAGCTATTGGATTCAGAGTCTCTTCGGGTAGTTTTTTTATTAGTTACATGAGATGCTGAAATACTGAAATTAATTCAGCACAGGCAAGTTCAGCATGACAAAATTTTGCTTTTGCAGGCTTTAGTAGGATTCTATAAAGTAATCGCTTTTTTCTTTGGTTTAATTATTCAACAATAATATATTTGCCCACGGTTTTGGGAAGATACTCAAGCGGCCAACGAGGACAGACTGTAAATCTGTTGGTTTTTACCTTCGCAGGTTCGAATCCTGCTCTTCCCACATTAACTC
>NZ_JANQJQ010000037.1 GCF_028281565.1 Seonamhaeicola sp. | reverse complement strand
ACCTCCCTTTCCTTGGCTCTCCCCTTAAATTTAAGGGGAGAATGAATTTCGATTTTCTTAAAATCGGAAGAAAGAGGGGTTTTTATCCCAATTATTTTGGCAATTTGGGTTATTTACGATTGAAACATAAGATGGAGGCTATGGCGCAGCTTAAGCGAGCGCCCTGGTTCTACAGATGTGGGTATAAGGCAGACTCTATTCATCTCTTAATGACAACGTAGTCATAATGGGAAAATGATCCGAATAAGGTTCTGTGTAAGATTCAAATCCATTGACACTAAACGCTTCATCTGCGAAAATAAAATCAATTCTAACCGGAAAAAATTTGAAGTCATAAGTACGTCCAAAACCACTTCCCGCTGCTTTAAAAGTATCTTGTAGATCGCCTTTAATTTTTCGGTACACATACGAAAAAGCGGTATTGTTAAAATCGCCACAGATCACCATGTTGTGCTTACATTGTTTTTTATGCATTAAAAATAATTCGGTTTGAAACTGCTGCATTTTAAAAGTAGAACCAACTCTTTTAAGCAATCGTTCCGAGTCTTCATTTTTAAGGTCTTCAACGTCGGCACTAATACGCAAAGACTCGAGGTGAATATTGTAAACCCTGATCGTATCGTTTCCTTTTACAACATCTGCGAAAATAGCATTGTTACCGGTATCGGGAAATTCAATGGAGCCGGAATTTACAATGGGAAATTGAGAAAAAATGGCTTGTCCGTATTTTGTTTTTTTTCCGGATAATTTTTCGAATTTGTGTTTAAAAAACGACAGATCAATATTCTTATGTGGATGGTATTCCTGAACGCTTAAAACATCAGGAGCTTGGGTTTTTATAAAGTCTACAATTTTGGTTTCAACCGCATCTTCCTTAATCCAATCATATAAATTGAACAACCTGACGTTGTAATTCATCACCTTAAAATTCCCACTATGTTCTACTTCCTTTGAAGTGGAAAATTTATATAAGGATCCGTATGACAAGTAACCGATAAACAATACTAAGAACGACAGAACAAATTGTCTTTTCAGCCTTATTAACCAATAAGTAGCAAATAAAATATTCAGTATGATCAAAAACGAAACGCCCAAATTGAGCACCGATAAAACGGCAAATGTTTTTGGCGGTAAAAACGGCAGTATGTATGAAAAGAGTAGCGCAAACGCAACAACAATATTAATGAAGTAGATAATTTTATTTAAAAAGTTCAAACTTTTCATTGTTTAAAGACCGTGAAAAGATAAATAACAATATATTTTTTTTGAATGTCGTTTTTTTGACATAAAATTGAATTTTTGTCATGCTGAACTCGATTCAGCATCTCATAATTAGCAAATCCATGTCGTACAATGAGACCCTGAAATAAATTCAGGGTGACAGTTGCGTTTATGATTGATACGAACATTCATTATTTTATTCTATCTTGTATTGATAATTCTTAGGTTATAAGGCGTGCTGCCGTTGACAGTTGTTTCTATGTTAAATTTTCAAATTTGAACTTACTCATACATTGCTTCTAGCTTCTGTCTTTCGTCTTCCAGCTTCCGCCAACAAACACTATTTCCCCGCTCTAAACAGAAAGTCTTTTTCCTCGGCAGTTAAACTGTCATAACCACTCTTACTTATTTTATCAAGGATAACATCAATTTTTTTCTGGTTATTAAACTCGTTAAATTCGGTTTTAGTATACCCCCCTACTTTACTTTTCTTTTTATGAACTGTTTTTAACGGGCTTTTCTTAGAAGACTTAAACATACCGACCAGGGCGTCCATAAAACGTTCAAACCCCTTGCCTATATCTTTTCCTTTGGTCAACTGTTTAGCATAAAGGTATCCCAATAAGGCGCCGCCTAAATGCGCTAAATGTCCTCCTGAATTATTTCCTGATAAGCCGATAACATCTAAAACCACTATGGCCGCGGCTATATACCAAAGTTTAAGTCTGATAGTAAAAAACCGAACCTCCTGGTTAGGCATGTAGGCACACAGGAAAATCAATAAAGCTCGCACCGCTGCCGATGCGCCAACCAAGGTTGAATTAACACCAAAAAAATCCGGAAAAAGTTGATAACCCAGCATAAACAACAATCCGCCACAAATGGCTCCAAGGAAGTAAATATTTAAGGCCATTTTAGGGCTAAAGAGATTTAAAATCATGCGTCCGATAAAATACAGCCAGAGCATATTAAAAAGGATATGTAATACATCGCCATGCAAAAAGGCATAAGTAATAATGCTCCAGGGTTTTAAAATAACATCTGAAAAATCACTGGGTAGTTTGAACCATTCCAGATTTAGCCTGAATAACTTTTCAATTATAAAAACTACCGCGTTAACGACTATAATCCTCTCTAAAACATTAAGCCGCTTTAACTTATCCTTTATATCCTGACCAAGCGTTGTCATTTAATACCACCTATTTCTGTTAAACTGCGTTTTCTTCCAGTACCACATAATTAAAAATCCGGTAACAGCGCCTCCAACGTGAGCGAAATGGGCAATATTACCATATCCGAAAATAGATTGCCCGCTAATACCGGAGATCAAATCTAATGCAATAATTCCCGGAATAAAGTACTTGGCCTTGATTGGAATTGGTAAAAATATTAACATTAATTCCGCATTGGGGTTCATCATCCCGAAGGCTGCCATGATGCCCATTAAACAACCCGATGCACCAACCATGGAGGCATTAAAAATCGGAAATATATGTTGCAATTGAGAAAATTGAGCCTGGGAAGTGCCTTCAATTACTTTATTGGTTGATAACATTTGTATGATTTGATCCGAAGACAACCCTGATCCTAATAAAGAATCATAGGTCGGTAAATATTGAAAATAATAATACCCAACCTGCATAGCGACCGCTCCTAAACCGGCAGAAAAGTAAATAAACAGGAATCGCTTAGACCCTAAAGCCTGTTCTACCGGTGACCCAAACATCCAAAGTGCAAACATGTTAAAAAACAAATGCATTGGGCTGCCATGCATAAACATGTGTGTTATTATTTGCCAGGGTTTGAAAGCTTCATTCTTCGGGAAATGCATAGCGAACCAATCATAAAACAAAACACCTTCTCCTATCGCTACGGTACCGATAAACATAATCACATTAATGATTAGCAAGTGTTTAACGGTTTCTGAAATTCGCATCATATTTTAATTTTCTCTTTAAACAATTGAAACCTTTCGACTGCGCTCAAGGTGACAGTATCTTAAAATTTAATCTTTTATCCTGCCTTCAATCTTAGTTTTAAATAAATTTTTTATCCAGTTCATCAACACTCATCGTGATGAATGTTGCCTTATTAGTAGGTGACACACTAGGTTCTTTACAGGCAAATAATTTGTTGACCAGGTGTTCCTGCTCATCCTTCTGTAAGGCTTGCCCCGTTTTAATAGCTAAACTTTTTGCCATGGATTTCGCCAGTAAATCGGTAGCACTAAAATGAGCATCCGGCACTTCATTTTCAACATCACTGATAAGTTGTTCTAAAATGATGGATACTTCACTTTCGGGTACACTAACGGGCACGCCGGTAATCTCAACCGACTCCTCTAAAACGTTAGAAAACACAAAACCCGTATGTTCCAGATCTTCTTTTAACTGGTTTAAGATCTGTATTTCCTGAACAGAAAAATGTAACTGAAGCGGAAACAATAATTGTTGGCTCACAGCTTCCTTGATGGTCATATGCTTCAGGAAATCCTCATACAATATACGTTGATGGGCTCTGTGTTGGTCTATGACCAGCATCCCTGATTTAATGGTACTTACTATATATTTATTATGAAGCTGGTAGGTGGTATGAATTTGTTCAACCGCTTTATCATCTGCAAAAACGGAAGCAGTGGTTTCTTCACTTTCAAAATGAACTTCACTAAAATCCTGATGCCCCTTGTTACCCTTGGATTCTAAGCCTACATACAGGCTTTCCCAATTGGCAGCCGGTTCTTTTTTAAAGGATACATGTTTAGTTGAAGTACCTCCTCCAGACCTGGTTTCTTCCTTAAACGGATTGAAACTTCTGTCCACCTCAATAGTCGGTGTACTGGTTGCCTTCTTATCAAAATGGTAAGGCGTATCAAGGCTGGAATCTCTGTCAAAATCCAAAACAGGCGCTATATTGAACTGCCCCAAACTATGCTTAACTGCTGATCGTAACAAGGCATACAAGGTATGTTCATCGTCAAACTTTATCTCTGTTTTTGTGGGATGGATGTTGATATCAATGGTTTGAGGGTCTACTGTCAAACTCAAAAAATAGCTTGCATGTGTTCCGCTTTTCAACAGACCGTCAAACGCTGAAGCGATAGCATGATTTAAGTAAGCACTTTTTATAAACCGGTTGTTTACAAAAAAATACTGCTCACCTCTGGTCTTTTTGGCAAACTCCGGTTTACCTACAAACCCGGAAATTTTAAGCACTTCGGTGTCTTCATTGACCGGCACTAATTTCTCATTGGTCTTGGTACCAAAAATATTTACAATACGTTGCCTGTAATTACTAACCGGTAAATTAAACGTTTCGCTGCCATTATTATACATGGCAAAATGGATGTCGCAATGCACTAAAGCCACCCGGTGAAATTCGTCAATAATGTGGCGCAGTTCTACAGCATTCGATTTTAAAAAATTGCGACGTGCCGGAATATTAAAAAACAAGTTCTTTACAGAAACCGAGGTGCCTTTAGGCGTTACAACGACTTCTTGCGATACCACTTCACTGCCTTCAATAACAATGGCGGTACCAACATCATCTTGTCCTTGTTTGGTCTTTAACTCTACATGGGCAATAGCGGCAATACTTGCCAACGCCTCACCGCGAAAGCCTTTGGTATCTAATTGAAACAGATCGTCTGCAGTTCTTATTTTAGAAGTAGCATGGCGTTCAAAACTTAATCGGGCATCGGTAATACTCATCCCCTTACCGTCATCGATCACCTGGATTAAGGTTTTACCGGCATCTTTAATAATAAGTTTTATAGTTGAAGCCCCTGCATCAATAGCATTTTCAAGCAACTCCTTTACTACGGAAGCCGGACGTTGTACAACTTCTCCGGCGGCAATTTGGTTTGCAACATGATCAGGTAAAAGCTGTATGATGTCTGCCATGTATTATTTAGAAAAGAAAATAGATAAATCAAACCCAATAATAAACAAGAAAATTAAAACTAAAACCGCCACTATAATTAGCACACGTTTATTTGCTTCTTTATTTGGATTATACTTGTAATCGTTTATGGCATTATTAAATTTAGTTTTCAAACCGGAATTATTACCAACAGTAGTCCTGTGCTCATCAAACTTATGTTTAATTTCATACGGATTCCCTTCACCTTTATAATAACGAGGTGAATAACTAAACTTTTTGTTCTTACGTAATTTTAAAAGCCCCATAATTTCTAAGTTTTTTTGAGTTACATGTATTTTTTTTCTAATACATACATAAGGATCAATAATAATACCAAAGCCAAAATTAAGGTTCTTATGGGCATCACGCCTTTCACTTTACGCTTACCTTCCCGGGTAGCTTTCCATCTGGAAATAAACTCCTTTTCAGGACTTTCTTCGGAATCGGCATGCGTTTGATCTTCTTTTGAAAACCTGGGTTGATAGTTAAATCTTTTATTTTTTCTTTGTTTGAACAAATCTAACAATGCTTATATCATTTATTATTTGGAACCACTGAGATGGAAATTTGGATATTTTTTATTTAGACAATAAAGAAAATTAAAGCATAGCCTTAGCTACGGTTTCATTTTATTTTGAAGTATAAATGAAAAAGAACAGATTTACACCAGTGATTTCAATTATTAAATGGTATTAACTTCAAAAATAATCAAAAATAGATAGAGTTAAGCGTTTGAAAAGCCAAAAATTGTTAACAAAGTAAAGCTCAAAAACCGAAGGTCAAAGACCGGGGACAGAAGACAGAAGCTAGAAGTTTGAAACTGTAAACCGGGACAAAATACTGTTAACTGTTTTTACGTAGTTCTGCCATTTTAATGGCGGCAATAGCGGCTTCGGTACCTTTGTTACCGTGTTTTCCTCCGGAACGCGCCTGAGCCTGTTCTAAGGTATTATCGGTAAGCACACAGAAAATCACGGGTGTTTCACGGGTTACATTGAGGTCTTTTATCCCTTGTGACACCGCTTCACAAACAAAATCGAAATGTTTGGTTTCTCCCTGAATAACGCTTCCAATGGCAATCACCACATTTACCATTTGTTCCTGCATTTTTTTACACCCGTAAATAAGCTCAAAGCTCCCAGGAACATCCCAACGGATAATATTATTTGGTAAGGTACCATTATCTACCAAAGCATCATAAGCCCCTTGATAAAGAGCCTCGGTAATGGTATCATTCCATTCAGAAACAACAATCCCAAACCGAAATTTACTCGCGTTTGGGATTGTGGCTTTATCGTAGTCCGATAAATTTTTATTTTCAGTGGCCATATTATTTATTGGCTAAAACTTGAGCTTTTCCTATAAACACATCAATGTTTGAAGCTTCGGTAGCCTTAGGATACTCTGTCTTAATTCTTTCAAAATAAGACAGTGCCTTATCCGGATTTCCCAACTCTAAAGCTACAGTTCCCGCCTTGTATAAATACATGGGGGTTGTAAATTCATTATCACGCATGTTAGCCGCTTGCTCATAATAATCCAGGGCGTCTTCCGGCTGATTCAACTGCACAAAGGCATCACCAATATTTCCTTTGGCTAAGGGTGCTAAAATCTCGTCATCACTTTTAAAATTGCTTAAGTGCTCTACCGCATTTTTGTAATCCTTCAATCTTAAATAAGCGGTTCCCGCATAGTAACTGGCCAAATTAGCAGCATCAGTTCCACCGTACTCACTAATAATATCCAACATGCCAAATTTACCCTCACCACCGTTTAGCGCTAAGTTGTATAACGAATCTTTTGCAACTCCTGTTTGAGCTTCATCAAAGTATTTTTGCGCCTGGAACATATCGTTCATAGCAGCTGTTTGTTTAGGCTTTGCAATGTATTCTTTATAACCCATGGTGCCCAGAACCACAGCAGCTACAACGCCTATAATGATAAAAATATACTTTTGGTTTTTCTCTACAAAAGCCTCTGTTTTTGAAGCCGTCTCATCAAGCGTATCAAAAACCTCAGCCGTTGTAGATCCCTCTTCTATATTCTGTTGCTTTTCTACCTTCGTTTTTGGTTTATAGCCTCTCTTCTTGTACGTTGCCATATATTATAAATTAATGCGCCGCAAAAATATAATTTTTCTTCATAACTAAAGGGCTATTTATTTGATATTTTTCAATAATTTGCACTTCTTTTTCCACTAAAACCGACTTTAAATTGCATTTGGCAGTATGATTTTAAAATCGCTCTCATTACTCAACTATAAAAATTTCGATAGCAGATCGTTCGATTTCAACGAAAAGATTAACTGTATTGTTGGTAATAATGGCATTGGAAAAACCAATGTTCTGGATGCTATTTATCATCTGTCTTTTGGCAAAAGCTATTTTAATCCGGTGGCCACTCAAAACATAAAACACGGTGAAGATTTTTATGTTGTCAATGGCGAATATGACAAAGATGAAAAAACCGAAAAGATAGTTGTCAGCCTGAAGCGAGGCCAAAAAAAAGTGATTAAACGAAACGGGAAAGCTTACGAGAAATTCAGTGAGCATATCGGTTTTTTACCTCTGGTTATTATTTCTCCGGCCGACAGAAACCTGATTATTGAAGGCAGTGATACCCGACGCAAGTTTATTGATAGTGTGATTTCGCAAAGCGATAAAACCTATTTGAGCCATTTAATTAATTACAATAAAATATTGGCGCAGCGCAATGCACTTTTAAAATATTTTGCATTAAATCATACGTTCAACGGAGATACTTTAGAGATTTATAACGATCAGTTAACAGAATACGGAACCCTTATTTTTGAAAAACGGGATGCCTTTTTAAAAGCATTCATTCCTATTTTTAAGGAACGGTATAATGCCATCAGCAATGGCAAAGAAAATGTAGATTTAGTGTATCACAGTCATTTGTTTGAAGATGATTTGAACACCCTTTTAGAAAATGCCCTGAATAAGGATAAGGCCTTACAATACACCAGTGTTGGTATTCATAAAGACGACCTGCACTTTAACATTGAAGGACATCCCATTAAAAAATTTGGCAGTCAGGGGCAACAAAAATCGTTTTTAATTGCATTGAAACTGGCACAATTCGATTTTATAAAGGCCCAAAGCGGTGTGAACCCTATTTTACTGCTGGATGATATTTTTGACAAGTTAGACGAGCAGCGTGTAGCTCAGATCATTAAATTAGTGGATAACGAAAATTTCGGTCAATTGTTCATAAGTGATACGCATGCCGAGCGGACCGAAAATGCCGTAAAACAGGTGCATCAATCTTATGAGATCTTCAAGCTATGAATCTAAAGGCACATTATGACGATCTATACGATACCTCTGTAGAACTCATTAAAAAAGATCAATATACCATAGATCATTTGATCGATGATCCCTCAGACAACAGATTTGGAATTACTTTACTTATAAGACCACCTGACCATATCAAAGAGCACATTCAGCGGTTTATAAGTAAAATCAAAACCCTGGAACCTAATCAGTATTACTATGAAAGTAGCGACATCCACATTACCGTCATGTCTATTATATCATGCTTTAATGGTTTTAAATTAGACCATATCCATATTCAGGATTATATTGATGTCATTCATAAATGCCTGTTGCGTATTAATAATTTCTCAATTAATTTCAGAGGTATTACAGCATCTCCTACGGGCTTAATGGTTCAGGGCTTTACAAGTGATGCATCCTTAAATATTTTGAGAGATCATCTGAGAAACGCATTTAAAAACACTGGTTTATTACAGTCTATTGACAAACGGTATACCATAAAAACTGCACATGCCACCGTTGTTCGCTTTAGAGAACATCTAAATGATAAACACGAATTTTTAAAGGCCGTTAAAGCCCACAGAACTCATAATTTTGGTACTTTTGATGTGAATGCTCTGGAATTGGTTTATAATGACTGGTATCAAAGAGAAGCATTAGTAAAAAAACTGTTTGAATTTCACCTGTAGGCATGCCAAAACGCCATAACGAACATATCAGCATAAAAGAGGCTTTAAAAGAATTTGTAGAAGCCAATAACCTGGAAAAAGGCCTGGATAAAGTTAATGTTGCGGAGGCCTGGGCAAAACTTATGGGCAACGGCGTTAATAATTATACTACTTCGATCAATCTGCAAAGAGACACGCTATATGTTCAGTTAAGTTCCAGTGTTTTACGTGAAGAATTAGGCTATGGCAAACAAAAGATCATAGACATGCTCAATGAGGAACTGGGGAAAAACATTATTAAAAAACTAATTTTGAGATAGAAACCACTCTATTTTTTTATTTCTCAAACTTCTATCAACGCCCGGTTTTAAAGGGTTTAAAAGCTCAACTCCAAATTTTATTAAAAATTAATTGTAATTTAATGATATACAACACTTTTAAACATTAACTTAGCCACAGTAATAATTTAATATTTTAAAAATGAGTAAAGGAACAGTTAAATTCTTTAATGACTCTAAAGGTTATGGGTTCATTACAGAAGAAGGTTCAAACAAAGAACATTTTGTTCACATTTCTGGATTGATTGACGAGATTAAAGAAGGTGATGAAGTTGAATTCGATCTACAGGAAGGTAGAAAAGGTTTAAACGCAGTAAACGTAAAGGTAATTTAATATATATTATTTCACTTTTTATTTACAAATTAAAAAAAGCCCGCAACCAAGTTGCGGGCTTTTTTGTAACCATTTCCGGGAGAAGTCGTCTTAATGTAACAGGCATCAATCAAAACAAATCAAATGATCAAAAGAACAATATTATTATGTTCACTGACGGCTCTTTTCGTTTCAACATTAAATTCCCAAAATCAAACCAATTCAAAACTGGATATTGAAGCTATCATCACCTATCACGACAGTATATTTTGGAAGGGTTTCAATACATGTGACTTTAATATCATAAAAAGATACATTGCTGATGACCTGGAGTTTTATCATGATAAAGCAGGAATAACTAATGGCATTAATGCCTTTATGACAAATCTTAAAAACGGACTTTGTTCCAACACGGAACACTATAAATTGAGGCGTGAGGTTATTCCGGGAAGCATTAGAATATATCCAATGAGCAACTATGGCGCCATCATATCCGGAGACCATGCGTTCTTTATAACCGAAAAAGATAAACCGGAATACAAAGACGGTTTAGCAAAATTCACGCACCTGTGGATATTAAAAGATAACGCATGGAAGATGTCTCGGGTTCTGAGTTATGATCACAAAAGCCCCTAAAATAACAATACGACGAAGTTCCAAAAGATTAGGACATCACAAAAAAATCCCGCAACCAGGTTGCGGGATTTTTAACATCTGTTAAATTTTATAAACTAAAACTGCTCTCTACCTGAAAAATGGAACGCACCTTCAATAGCGGCATTCTCATCACTATCACTTCCGTGAATGGCATTTTGGCTTATAGATTCGGCATATAATTTTCTTATGGTGCCCTCAGCCGCGTCAGCAGGATTTGTAGCACCAATCAAGGTTCTAAAATCTTCAACAGCGTTATCCTTTTCCAGGATAGCTGCTACTATGGGGCCGCGAGTCATATACTCAACCAACTCACCAAAAAACGGACGCTCGTTATGAATTGCGTAAAACGTTTCAGCATCTGCTTTTGTCATTTGCGTTAACTTCATAGCTACAATTCTAAATCCTGAAGCTGAAATCTTTTCTAATATTGCCCCAATGTGTCCTTTCTCAACAGCATCCGGCTTAAGCATTGTAAATGTTCTGTTTGTTGCCATTATATTATTTTAATTTGGCGCAAAAGTAATGTATTTCTATTGAAACCCAAACATTCCAATTTTAAAAAATTGTATATTCGTCGTCTATGAATAAACAAGATATTGACAGTATAAAGCAGTTATTATCTGCCCCAAAAAAGATAGTGATTGTACCACATAAAAATCCTGATGGAGATGCTATTGGTTCTACCCTCGGCTTATACCATTACCTGCTAAAAGGAGATCATCAGGCACAAGTTTTAACACCAAATGACTATCCGGGTTTTTTAAAATGGATGCCCGGTGAAAACACTATTTTAAAACATGACTCGCAAACCAAAGCATGTGAAGACCTAGTAAACGATGCCGATATTATTTTCACCCTGGATTTCAACGCATTTCACAGAACCGGTAATATGGAAACAGTGCTTTCCGAAAGTAAAGCCCTAAAAATAATGATAGACCATCACCAGGCTCCTGATGATTATGCCACATATATGTTTAGTGATGTTAGCATGAGTTCCACCTGTGAAATGATCTATCATTTTATTGATATGTTGAATGACTTGGATCTAATTGACGCCAATATTGCGACCTGCCTGTATGCAGGCATCATGACGGATACCGGATCGTTCAGGTTTTTATCAACCACCAGTACTACGCACAGAATTGTAGCCGATCTTATTGAAAAAGGTGCTAATAATGCCCAAATCCATAATAATGTTTACGATACCAATAGTTATAACAGGCTTCAACTTTTAGGTTGCGCACTCAATAATTTAAAGGTGATCCCGGAATCCCGAGCCGCTTATATTACTTTATCTCAAGATGAATTGAACACCTATAACTTCACCAAAGGTGATACGGAAGGTGTGGTGAACTATGGACTATCATTGGAAGGTGTTGTTCTGGCTGCTATTTTTATTGAAGACAAACAGGAAGGCATCATTAAAATATCGCTTCGTTCTAAAGGTAATTTCTCGGTTAACGAAATGTCCCGTGCTCATTTTAACGGCGGCGGGCATACCAATGCGGCGGGCGGAAAGAGTTATTCGTCCTTAAAAAAAACCGTTGAAAAATTTATTAGTATCTTACCCGCTTATAATAACGCCCTGAATGATGTATAAATTACTACCCCTGGCCCTGTTGTTACTGGTATTTGGTTGCAAAACACCGGAAGCCAGAAGGCCTGTCTCCTCAAAATCCGGTTCTTTTATAAATGAATCCGCAGCCAGGAACAAAGCCCTGAATGCCAAGGAACAAGCTGCTATTGAAACCATTATGCAGCAGAATAATCAAAACTATATAGCCTCAGAAAGTGGATTTTGGTATTATTACAATACTAAAGTGGAATCAGACACCTTGAAAACGCCTGCCTTTGGAGATATTGTAAACTACAACTACAATGTAAAAGCATTGAACGGCAGCCTCATCTATTCGAAAGCCGATATTAAAACACAAAACTATGCGATGGATCAGGAAGCACTTTTTACAGGTTTGCGTGAGGGCTTAAAGCTGATGAAAACCGGTGAAACGGTAACCTTTCTTTTCCCGTCACAAAAAGCCTATGGTTACTATGGCGATGAAAATAAGATCGGTACCAACACCCCCTTAATTTGTGAAGTTACGGTAAACGCTATTACCCCAAAACAAGATCATTAAAATGACATATTTCAGGCATTGTATCAAATTCGTTTTTCTAGTTTCCCTAATAATTTTCACCTCATGTAAAGCACAATATCCCGATCTTGAAGACGGTTTATATGCTGAATTTGTAACTACAAAGGGTAAGATGTTAGCCAAATTAGCCTACGATAAAGTGCCGGTCACGGTAGCCAATTTTGTGTCGTTGGCCGAAGGTACCAATACCATGGTTGATAGTCTCTACAAAGGCAAGAAGTTTTATAATGGCCTTATATTCCACAGGGTAATTGATAAATTCATGATCCAGGGCGGTGATCCTTTGGCAAACGGACTGGGCAATCCGGGATATCGATTTAAGAATGAGTTTCACCCGGACCTGAATCATGACAAACCGGGCGTTTTGGCTATGGCCAACGGAGGCCCTAACACCAATGGAAGTCAGTTTTATATAACCGAAGTGCCCCGGCCGGACCTCAATAATCGGTATAGTGTTTTTGGCGAACTGGTATCCGGTGCCGAAATTCAGGACAGCATTTCCAATGTAGAAACCGATGAGGATGATAGACCTCTGGAAACTGTTATGCTTCAGGAAGTAAACATTATCAGAAAAGGTAAAGGCGCTAAAGATTTTGATGCGCCCGATATTTTTATTAAACACTTTGCAGAAGAAGAACGCAAACAAAAAGCAGCTAAAGAAAAAGCAGAAGCTATTATAAAGGCGTCCAAAGAAAAATTTGATAAGCAGCAAGCCGAAGCTATTACACTGCCTTCCGGTTTACAATATTTTATTTCAGAAGCCGGAGCCGGCAAGAAACTACCTGTAGAAGCTTTAGTAAAAGTGCACTACGCCGTGTATTTTGAAAACGGAAAACTACTTGAAACCAGTAGCCTTGAAATAGCGGAATCTCTGGATGTTGTTAATGAAAGGCGAAGAGATGCCAACGGGTATCAGCCCATAACCGCCGATATCGGGCCGGATGCCCAAATGATTCCCGGGTTTAAAGAAGGATTACAACAGTTAAGTGTGGGTGATAAAGCTACTTTATTCCTACCTTACCATTTGGCTTATGGCGAAGCAGGGAACAGAGGCATCCCGCCAAAATCAAATCTTATTTTTGAAGTTGAGATCCTGGAACTCGTGAAATAATCCAACATATTTTTAACACTTAAGTTACAGTAAACACTTATATTTACACCGTAAAATGACCGGCATGCACGCATTAAAATTTGATTGGAACCCCATAACAGGTATTGATATTGTAGGCAACTTTAAATTACATTTTTACAGCCTCATGTGGGTCATTGCTTTTGTCATTGGCTGGTATATCATGAAACGTATTTTTACCAGGGAAAAAATACCGTTAAGCTATTTAGACCCTTTGTTTATTTACACGGTTTTGGCTACCATGATCGGGGCACGTTTAGGACATGTACTGTTTTACCAATCGGAACTTATTAGCCAGGACTTTTTTAGTATTTTCCTGCCTTTTAAGTTCAAAGGCGGTTTTGAATTTACCGGTTTCCAGGGATTGGCAAGCCATGGTGCTGCTATTGGTGTTATTATCGGTATGTATTTATATCAAAGGAAGTATAAATTCAAGCCGTTACTTGGGGTTTTAGATAGGGTTGTTATTTCAGTAGCGTCCGGGGCCATATTTATCAGAATCGGGAATTTCATAAATTCTGAAATCATTGGAAAAGTATCGGGTGATTTTCCTTTGGGAGTTCGTTTTGTCCAGGATGAATACTATAAAAGTGAGATCATACAACTCACGGGCATTCCCGATGTACAAAAAGCTTATGATGCCGTAACTGGTAATCCGCAATTTGCAGCCCTGTTAGAAAAGGTACCCTACCGCCATCCGGCGCAATTATACGAATCGTTTTGTTACATCTTTGTATTCTTAATTTTGTGGTATGTCTATTCTAGAACACCTAAAAGAGACCAGACCGGGTTCTTATTCGGCTTGTTTTTGATCTTACTCTGGACCGTGCGTTTCTTTGTAGAATTCTTCAAAGAACCTCAGGGCGAAGAATATATTAACTGGTTCAATCTGAATACCGGACAATGGTTAAGCATACCGTTCATTCTTATTGGCCTGTATTTTATGTTTTCATATAAACCGAAATCGGCTGTCAAATAACATGCAGTTTAAATCCTTTTTTTACGGTTTGCTCATACTTAGCTTTATCGCTTGTAAAGAGGACAAAAAGGTTATAAAACAAACAGAAGTAACCTTTAAAAAGGAAGGCGAACTTACCATTCACAAGATCAAGACCGACTCTTCAACAGTCACATTAGATATTGAAATTGCCGATACCGATTTTGATGTCCAAACCGGTTTGATGTATCGAAATTCCATGGAAACCAACCAGGGGATGTTATTTGTTTTTGACGATGTATCCCATCGCTCTTTCTATATGAGGAACACCAAGATCCCTTTGGATATTATCTTCATTGATGAAAACAAAAGCATTGTAAGCTTTCAGAAAAACGCCAAACCTTTTGATGAAAGCTCACTACCATCTAACGCTCCGGCTAAATATGTCCTGGAAATTAATGCCGGTTTAGCTGACACCTGGAATCTTTCTGTTGGAGATAGTATACAATTTTCTTACTAGTTATTTTTTAGCATTTCCTGTTCAGGTTATACCCATACGTTTTATTTATCGGGCCGGTCCACTAATAGTCGCGTTAATAATATGACTTAAAATTAATATCTTTAGTCACAACGACTATGATATGAAATGAGCCATAATAACTAAACGGAATACCCACCAAAATGCGTTGCATTGAGCTTGTCGAAATGTTTAATGGCGAATTACATCTGACAAATAAAAAACAATAAAAATAAACAGATGAAACAGCTAATCGTAATACTGGCACTTACAACCTTAGTATCTGCATGTAAAACAAAAACGCAATCAGACAATGACAACTGGATCTACCTCTTTGACGGTACCAATACGGAAGGCTGGAGAGCCTTTAACGGCAGTGATTTACCGCCCAAATGGGTCATAAAGGATAGTACCTTAACATTCGACACTGAAAAACGTCTGGAATCAGACTATAAGGGTGGTAATGATATTATATATGCTAAAGAAACGTTTGACAATTTTGAACTGTATTTGGAATGGAAAATTCCTCAGGGAGGCAATAGCGGTGTGTTTTACCATGTCAAGGAAGGATATAAAGCCATGCATGAAACCGCCCCTGAATACCAGTTATTGGATGACCTGAACTGGGAAGCGATCAACAATGCCAAACTTGAAGATTGGCAAAAAACCGGTGCGGATTATGCTATGTACGTTCCGGATATCAGTAAGAAAATTGTTAAACCTGCCGATACCTGGAATACAAGCCGTATTCGGTTTACTCCGGAATTGGCTGAGTATTGGTTAAACGGAGAAAAAATACTTCAGTTTGTCCCCTGGTCTGACGATTGGCATCAACGAAAAGCCAAAGGAAAATGGAAAGACTTTCCGGACTACGGTAAATTCAAAACCGGTTATATAGGATTGCAGGACCATGACAGCCCTATTTGGTTCAGAAATATAAAAATCAAAAAACTTTAATTGAACGTTGAATCACCATGAAAAGAAGACATTTTGTAAAGCAAATGACAGCGACCGGTTCGCTGCTCTTTTTACCTAAATCCGTATGGACTGCCCTGACTACCAAACGATTAAGAACCGCCCATATTGGTGTTGGCGGTATGGGTGCCGAAGACTTAAAGGCCATAGCTTCTCATAGCAAGGTGGATGTGGTAGCCCTCTGTGATGTAGATGCAAACGCGCTTAACGCTGCCAGGCAATTATACCCGAAAGCAGCTTTATTTAAAGATTACAGGCGCATGCTTGAAACATTGAAAGACAGTATTGATGCTGTTGTAGTCTCTACACCGGATCACACCCATGCTCCGGCATCTTTAATGGCTATGCAAATGGAAAAACCTGTATACTGCCAAAAACCATTAACCCACCATGTGACCGAGGCAAGGGCCATGCAAAAACTGGCCGCCGAAAAAAACTTGGTCACACAAATGGGTATCCAGGTACATTCGTTTTACGATTATAAATTAGCCACATTGCTTATCCAATCCGGTATTATAGGCAAAGTAAAGACCGTAAGAGCCTGGTCGCCTAAAAACTGGGGCTATGACGGCCCTGAACCTGAAGGAGCGGATACAGTTCCTGAACATTTAGACTGGAACCTGTGGCTGGGAACAGCTCCCGAACACCCCTATAAAAAAGGCGTTTATCATCCCGGTAACTGGCGAAAACTTTTGGATTTTGGCTGTGGGACATTGGGAGACATGGGAGTCCATATATTTGACACCCCCTATAATGCCCTTGCATTGGATGTGCCGTTGACCATTAAAACCGAATGCAGGGAACCCAATGGGTTTGGATTTCCGGAACAGAATAAGGTCACCTATAAGTTCCCCGGTACCAAATACACAACAGAATTCCTAAAATGGGTATGGTATGATGGTAAAGGCGCTCCAAAGGCCCATAGCGATCTGAAACTACCCAATAACGACAAACTACCGCTTCAGGGCGCCATGTTCATCGGTGAAAAAGGAAGGCTGCTGCTACCCCATTTTATGGAGCTTCCCAGGTTAATTGTTGATGGTTCGTATCAGGATTTAGACCTGGCCCCGTTTAAAGATTTGGGAGCACCGGTTCGTAATTACGAAGAAGAAGGCAAAAAACATTATCACCAATTTGTAGATGCCTGCTTAGGCAAAGCAACCTGTAGTGCACCCTTCTCCTACGGCGCTAAACTGACTGAGACTATCCTGCTGGGAGTCATTGCAGGTAGGTTTCCAAACATGACCTTACATTGGGATAGTGAGCGTGCCAGGTTTAAAGAGGACAAAGCCAATGCCTTTCTGGATGCTGAGTACAGGTCGTTTTGATCTTGATATTCTCGCAGGCAGGCCATGCTCCTGAGGTCACATCACTCCTTTAGATTTGTTTTATGCATTTAAGAACCAAGACGGAAGACCGATGACCAAGGACGGAAGTTGGAAGTTGGAAGTTGGGTTTTTCTTTTCTAAGTCACGCTGAGCTTGTCGAAGCGTATTTAAACTACCCCTGAAATGGCTCCTCCCTTTTTTTGAAAGGGAGGTGAATCCCGGGCCGTCGGGATTCGGAGGGTTAAAAATTCCGAAAAACCACTCGAAGTGCCATAAAACAATATTATACAAATTCTATATCTGAATAAAGAGGGCATTCTTTTTCACTTTGATTTCTTTAAATTAGTTCGTTAAGAAGAATTAAACATTATGAAACGTAAGCTCAAGTTCCCCATTTTAATCCTTAGTCTATTTCTACTTGGTTGTAACTCCAAACCCGAAACTATTCAAACAGAAGACTGGGGCGAAGTCAATAATCAACCTGTGTATTTATATACGCTTACCAATAAAAACGGGACGCAGGCCAAGCTTACCAATTACGGTGCTATACTTACGTCGTTGTTAGTTCCTGACAAGGACAATAATTTTACCGATGTGGTCTTAGGTTTTGATAACCTGGATCAGTATGTAGCAGACAACCCCTGCTTTGGGGCTACCATTGGACGGTTTGCCAACCGCATCAGAAACGGGGCGTTTGTAATTGATTCTACCACCTATCATGTTACCAGGAATGCCGGGGCACATCATATTCACGGAGCCCAGGAATTTAACAAAGCGGTTTGGGAAAGCACCACATTTTCCAATGAATCGGGTAGCGGTGTTGTTTTTAAATACCATTCCAAAGATGGCTCTGAGGGCTTCCCCGGGAATGTAGATGCTACCGTTACTTATACCTTAACAGACGACAACGATTTACGAATCGATTTTGAAGCCACAACCGATAAAACCACCCATATAAACCTGACACATCACAGTTACTTTAACTTAGCCGGAACCGACCAATTGATTTACGACCACCAGATTAAAATCGATGCTGATCATATTACCACTATTGATGAAGACATTATCCCAACCGGCGACCTAACCGCAGTTAAAAATACCGATATGGATTTAACCGCCCTTACAAGCATAGGGGATAACATTGGTAAGTTTAACAACAATGGCTATCACTTTTGCTACGTGTTTAACAAAGACTTAAAAGCAGCCAAAAAAGTGATTGAAGTGGTGGAACCTAAATCCGGGAGAACCATGACTGTGACTACCACGCAACCCAGTGTGCAGTTTTATTCCGGGAATGCTATTAGTGAAGCGCTTATTGGTAAGTATGGTATTCATTATAAACCCCATGCGGCGTTTTGTTTGGAAACGCAGCATTTACCCAACACCCCTAACCTGGCCAATTTCCCAACTACTTTATTAAAACCGGGGGAGACTTATAAAGAGCATGTAATCTATGGTTTTGGTGTGGTTGAATAACTTGTGATTTGACACTTTTCACCGCTTGGTGTTGTAGAAATTTTCAGCTACTTTAGTGACTGCGAATAAAGTGAAATAATAAATACCTATTATCCTGAAATTATCAATGGATAACAAGTGCTTTATTCCACATATAACAAGTTGTATGCAAGCTGAAATAAAATGGACAGAATAGAAATTAAATCAGTATCAGAGTTTTTAAGTGTAGTTCAAGGTTTTGAACAGCAACACATTGCTCAATGGATATTTAGAGGCCAAGGAAATGAAAAATATGAATTAGTTCCTAGCTTATTTAGGATTGACATTAAAAATACATTTACTGACTGGAACGACCTCGAAGAATATATGTTAAAGGTATTCAAAAGAGAAGCCAGACCTTTTAATGAATTTGAGCCAGAGGATGAATTAGAATTGTTGGCACTAGCTCAGCATCATGGACTACCTACTAGACTTTTAGACTGGTCAACAAATCCACTAGTTTCTCTATTCTTTGCAGTTGAAAATTATACCTCAAATGTAGAGTTTAGTGCTGTTTGGTGTTATGGTTATCATTCTACTAATAATTGCCTACCTGTTAGTACGCGAATTGATAGAAGGTTAACTCTAGAAAAAGAAAATGAAATAATTTTTCCTAACCATGTTTCACCTAGAATTACCAATCAATCAGGTTGTTTTACAATCCATGAACTTCCGAAAGGAAGAGAGGATTTTGTTCCTTTTAATCAACAAGATAGTGATTGTGGACTTTTCGATTTAATAGTGATAAATAAAAAATTATAGGAAAGATATTCTGGACCAACTTTATGATTTAGGATATCATCATGGACTTATTTACCCAGGGCTTGATGGACTAGCGAAAAGAATTAAGTACGAAGCATCTACGACTCATAACAGATGTTCGAATGAAAGACAATTAAAACGCTATATGGCGAAATAAGCCAGCATACAACAATGGCTATAATTCATTGTGGTTTAGTGCCACACCAAAATAAAAAGTATTAATCAATGGCTGATTTCTAAACGGAATAATAACCTAAACGTTACCTAATATTAGATAAAATGAAATTACCTAAAAGAATAAGTGAAGTTTCGATAAATTCAGAAATAGAAATTGGTGCTTATCCTCCAAACGGATTTTTGAAATTTGGTGAAGCCAGTTTAGGTAACGGAGATTACTTTGGCTTTTACTGGGAATTTGGAAAGGAAAATCAAGAGCCTATAATATGTGAAATGATTCATGATGAAGGTATTATTGTTCCTAGATTTTCCAATCTGGACAAATTTCTAGAATGGTATGAATTAAATGATTATGATTGGGGAGAAGAGGAGATTGAAAATGAAGAATTTGTGATGGGTTTCATAAATAAAGGAAATGAATATTTGAAACAGAATAATCCTGAAAAAGCTATTGAGTGCTATAAACGAAGTACTGATTATTTCGGAGAGTTAAGTGAAAATTGGTTCAAACTTGCATCACAACTTAGAAGAATTGGCAATGAATTAGAATTTCAAAAAAGTATAATTAATGCTGTTATCTCAAACTGGGCAATAGAATTTCCTTCTCAAAATGCCTTAAGAATGATTAAGAGTTTAAATCCGATTGAGGAATTAAAAAATCACCCATTGATTGAAAACCGTGAAAATCTGGAATTTAATTTTGGAGGTAAAAAAGAAAATAAAGACTATTTAATAATCAAAGATATTGTAGCTGGACTTAACGATATTGGAGATATTGACAGAGCTTTGTTAATGGAACAGAACTATGCTTTAATGATGTATTGGGAAACATCTTCATTTCAAGAAAGGTATAATTTCAACCTTGACGATTGGAAGAAAGAATTTGAGCAAAAAACTAAAAAAAGATTAAAAATAAACGTTGAGTAAAATGTACAATAATGTTACTCCACCTTTTGCCCACCTTTCCTTAAAGCCTGCTGAACACTCTTCATAGCAAAAACAACATTCTGAATATCCTTTCTATCAAAGGTATCTTCTTCTATAAAGAATAGCATGTAAATGCCCTTATCCAAACAAGCTGCTAATTCCTCTGAAGTGAAGTCGTGATTATCCATAGTGTAAAGAAACTGAGTTTATTATTAATATGTAACTACTGATAAGTAGTTGTTTAAAAATGATTACATTTAAGATATTTAGAAAACCATGACAATTTTAACATCAAAATGGACCATCGCCATAATGGTGTTGGCCGCTATCTTGCTACTCCTGTATCTAATTGGCAGAAAGTCGGTTCATACCGAGCTTGTCATTGAAGCCAGCCCGGAACAAGTATGGGACGTTTTGATGGACGAAACCGGTTATGAAGCATGGAATAACGTGTTGTTCCCCATATCAGGGCAAATTGAACAGGGCAACACCTTACCATACAAACTTGTGCAACCCAGAACCAAACCACTTGAACTTAAAGTTAAAGTGGTAGAATTAATTCCGGAAAAATTATTGAATCAATACGGCGGCATTCCCGGAGTACTGACCTTTGACCATCGCTATATCCTGGAACCTGTTGGGAACAAAACCAAAGTCACCATCCATGAAGATTTTAAAGGTATTGGTGTTATGTTTTGGGATGCCAGCTGGCTGGAACCGGCTTACACGGGTCTATTGCACGCGCTTCGTGATCATGTGCTTGAATTACACTCCGAGAATTAACGTTATTACTAATCACGCCAATATCGAGATGTGATAATATACTCCCTTTGTCATGCTGAACTTGTTTCAGCATCTCTTACATTTCCAAAAACATTAGTATTAAAGGTGGAAAATAAATTTGATAAAGTATTAGGCGAATTACGGGAGTTTTAGACCCTGAAACAAGTTCAGGGTGACAAGATAAACTTGTAATTCCGGTGAACTTTTGGTTAAAATAATTTGTCCATGCTACAGAAATAGGGATGACAAAATCTCTACCTTTTCCATTGTCATGCTGAACTCGTTTCAGCATCTCTACCTTACTACACCTAAAAATTAGTGTTACATTTATACTTTAATAAACACTTCTAAATGGCTAAACGCTCTTATCACAACTATTGGGTCTATATAATAACCAATAAACCAAACGGAGTTTTATATATTGGAGTAACTGGTGGTTTGGACGACAGGATGGAAAGACATGTTGCAGGAAAAGGAGCTTTTTTCGCTGTTAAATATAAACTTAAGATACTTGTGTATTATGAAGAGTTCCAATTCATTGAAGACGCTATTAAGCGAGAAAAACAATTAAAAAATTGGCACAGGCAATGGAAAATCAATTTGATAGAAAGTGTAAACCCGAATTGGGACAACTTATGGTCTCCTTTAGACCCTGAAACAAGTTCAGGGTGACAATGCATATTTGAAATGGATATATTTTTGTCATTGCGATGAGGCACGGCGAAGTAATCTCCTTACCGATTAAGAGATTACCCTACCCGGGCTTTGACAATAGTTCTACACACCCCTTACTCCCCTCTTTTTAGAGGGGAAACTCATACTCTATATTTTTTAAAAAGGCTACAGTTTCCCTCCTAACCTTGTGCTGAGCTTAGTCGAAGTGAAGGAGGGATTAAGGGAGGTGTTCTACAGGTATTGAATGAAAAATAGCAATCTCTTCCCTGTAGACCGAAATCTGTAATTAGAGGGCACTTAGAAATTAGCTACCTAAAGGTTTTACCCTAGAATGTTCAGCACAAGTTTATCAAAATTCTTTTGTGAGATGCTGAAATGGTAAATTCATGAACTCCTTAATTTAAAATATTAAACCTGTGAATAAACAAGTTCAGCATGACAGTTTAAAAAGTTGAACGTTACTTGGTGCCTGAGGCTCTCGAAGGCACCAAATAGAGATTCTTCGCTACGCTCAGAATGACAAAGGCCTATTGACATTTGTCAATAGGCCTTTAAAAGAATGAGTTAGTTTTGGTCTACTTTTTCTTTTTCTCTTTATCGTCTAATTTCTGTACAGTATCATACATAATTGGTGTCGCTATAAATAACGATGAATAGGTACCCACAATAACACCCACTATCAAGGCAAACATAAAGCCTCTGATGGAATCACCACCAAAAACAAAGATGGCCAATAATACCACTAAAGTAGTTAAAGAGGTATTTAAGGTTCTACTTAAAGTACTGCTCAATGAGGAGTTTACCACGCGGTTAAACGGCCAGCTGGAATGCTCATTAAAGAACTCACGAATCCTATCGAACACCACCACGGTATCGTTCAACGAGTAACCAATTACCGTTAAGATGGCCGCAATGAATGCCTGGTTGATTTCCATATTAAACGGCATAAACTTATAGGTCAACGAGAAGATCCCCAGTACGATCAATACATCGTGAAATACCGCAGCCACCGCACCAAGCGAGTATTGCCAACGCTTAAAACGTAGTAAGATATAAAGGAACACTACTATTAAAGACCCTAATACCGCCCAAACAGATGCCTGCTTAATATCATCGGCAATGGTGGGGCTTACTTTGTCTGATTGTAATAATCCTACCTGTTTATTCTCATCGGTTAAGTCAATAAATTGCTCATAAGTTAAACCTTCTAAATACGGCTGTAAACCGGTAAATAAGTTTTGTCTTATTTCTTCATCTACCTCGGCACCACTTTCATCTACTTTATACTTAGTAGTGATCTTTAACTGATTAGCAGATCCAAAGGTTTTAGCCTCGGCACTTCCAAAAATGTCCGGCTGTGATAATACCCCGGTAATTTCGGTTGCACTTACATCATGCGCAAAACGTACCTGGTAAGTTCTACCACCAACAAAATCAACACCCTGGTCTAAACCATTAGTAAATAACGATCCTAAACTTAAAGCGATAATAGCCCCTGAAATGATAAAGGCTACTTTACGTTTTTTCAAGAATTCTATATTGATGTTTCTGAAAAGGTTCTTGGTAATTGGTGTGGCAAAGTTTAATTTTCCGCCTTTATTTACATACCAGTCAATAGATAACCTGGTAATGAAAATAGCTGTAAATAAGGAGGTACCAATACCGATCAATAAGGTAGTGGCAAACCCTTTAATAGGCCCTGTACCAAAAATAAATAAGATCAATGCCGTTAAACCGGTAGTAATATTGGCATCTAGAATAGAGGATAACGCATTGCTGAACCCGTCTTTAATAGATTCTTTTTGCCCCTTGCCTTTGGTAAGCTCTTCCCTGATACGCTCGAAGATAAGTACGTTCGCATCCACCGACATACCAATGGTCAATACGATACCCGCAATACCAGGTAAGGTTAACACAGCGCCTAAACCTGATAAAATTCCGAAGATCAATAAGATATTTAATGCCATGGCAATGTCTGCAAATCCACCCGCTTTTCCGTAGTAGAAGATCATCCATAATAACACCACTATCAACGCAATGATGAATGACATCGTACCACTTTCGATCGCTTCCTGACCTAATGACGGCCCTACTACTTCACTTGAAATGATATCTGCCGAAGCCGGTAATTTACCCGCACGTAATACGTTGGCTAAATCTTCAGCTTCACTTAAAGAAAAGTCTCCTGAAATAGATGAATTCCCCCCTGCAATGGGCCCGGAAGTAACACCTGGAGCAGAATATACAATATCATCTAAAACAATAGCTATCTGGCTTCCCTGGTTAAAGGCCTCACCTGTCATTTGTTCCCAGATCTTAGCGCCCTTGCTATTCATTTGCATGGATACTTCAGGCTTTCCTGTTAATCCGAAATTAACACGAGCATCTGTTACAACCGCACCACTTAATTGAGGCACATTTTCCCTGTTTCCTACCAAAGCATATAAGCCTACAATCTCAGAATCCTTGCTTGGTTTACCAAACGCAAACTTGGCATAACGCTGTTCTACCGGCAGTAAGGCTCTAACTTCTTTTCTATCTAAATATTCAAGGATTTTTTCTCTATCCTTTAGTTCAAATTGGGCAATTACCGGTCCGCCCTGGTAACCCGGACCTCTGATTAAATCCAATAACGGATTTGCTACAGTTGCAACCTCTGTGGAATCTGTAGTAGCTTCTCCTAAAAGGTCATCAATAGTATCTTGTGCCGTAGCATCTTCAGAATCGTTTCCTTCAGCCACTTCTGCTTCGGGTTTGGCATCTTCAACCAATGGTTTTAAAACTTCGTTAGCCTGCGCCAAAAATCCAAAGAACTGCTCACCTTTATAGGCATCCCAGAACTGTAACTGTGCCATGGTAGTGAAGTTACGCTCGGCACGTTCAATATCTTTTACTCCCGGTAACTCAATTAAAATCCTACCTGAATTCCCTAAACGCTGAATGTTTGGAGAGGTAACTCCTAACCCGTCAATACGTTTACGTAATACCTCGAAAGCCGATACTACAGACTCGTCAATTTTGGTTTGAATTACTTTTTTAACCTCTTCATCGGTCATACTGCCGTCAATCTCACCATCTAAGTCTTTGGTGTAAAATATATCCGGAGAGGCTAATTTAGTATCGCCTTTAATTTTATCGAATTCTATAAAGAAATCCTCTAAATAGGTATTCTGACTGTTCTTTTGAACCTCAGACGCGTTGTCTAAAGCGGTATTAAAAACAGGGTCGCTGGTATTGTTTGCCAATCCTTTTAAGATGTCTTTTACAGACACCTGTAGAATTACGTTAATACCTCCTTTTAAGTCCAAACCTAAATTCATGGCTTTAGACTTCACGTCATTATAAGTGTATTTTGCAATACCGATGTTGAACACGGTATCTGTTGCTATAGACTCTAAATAGCTGGCTTCTTCCTGGCTTCTCAGTTCACGATAATTCGCTTCGGTTTCAGCAATCTTTTCTATGGCCTGTTCTTCTGCATTGGCCTCAATTTGGTTTGCTTTAAATGTAAACGATAATTGGTAGATACTTACCAACCCGAATAATATAGCAAACAATCTTACTAATCCTTTGTTTTGCATGCTTCTGTTATTTTATGGTCAAATTTTAAAACGGGAAATGTATGTTTCACCTTAAGATTTGACAATTATTTTTGTGTTTATAATTGAATTGAAAGGGTTTATTTAAACGCCTTTAAAATTTTTAATGATAGTTTAGGGATTGAAATGTCGAATATGTCATTCTAATCATGATTTCCGAATGTCACACTGAGCGCAGTCGAAGTGCCCTCAAAGCGAAGCATCTTAATTTAGTTTTCAAAGATTCTTCTCCCGATAACTATCGGAATCAGAATGACAAGTGACTTTTAACAATTAGGCCCGGCTCTAACCTCCGGTTCTTTGTGTGAAGTATTATCTATTGCAATAGCAATATTGCGATTAACTTTATAAGCCGTTTTTATGGAATGATCCGATTTACTAACCGCTTGATTTTCTAATGGAAAATAGACATTAGGATTAGTAAACCGATCGTAATCAAATTTTATTTCTAAAACATACTTACCACCTAAACTTGATGGTTCCGATCCTTTTCTGATCTCGTAAACATCAAGGTTATAACCGGATGGTTCGTCTGAAGCATGCGAATCACTTTCATCCTGGTTATCAGAAGCATACCCAAGCACTAAATGATCTTCTTTGGAGAGGATCTCTTTTATGTTGGCTACCTTAACATGACTATGGTAGGTAATCTTTAAAGTCCCGTTTTCTGCTTCCTGAACTTTAATATTGGTGGCACCAACCTCTTGCAACTGTTCTCTAACATTTGCAATGGCTGCTTGAACGTCGTCTTTAGCAACTTCGGCATTGGCAAACTCCATTACAATTTCCTGGTTGGGTACAGGATCTTGTTTCTGGCAAACACCAAGCAGTGTCAATGCTATTATTAATGTACTAAAGTACCATTTTGCGTTCATGCGCCAAATATATAAAAAATAAAGACTGTATTGCTACAGTCTTTATTATAAATTTATGTGTTTATGTAGGTTAGCGTACTAAGCCTCTACACTTAATAATCCATTTGTTTTTCTAACACCTTCCGCACTGGATTGCATGTGTGCTTTTTCGGCATCGCTTAATGGAATATCAACAATCTTTTCAATACCGTTTTTACCTAATACAACAGGTACACCAATACAGATATCACTTAAACCATATTCACCGTCCAATAAGGTAGAACATGGGAAGATCTTCTTTTGGTCACAAGCAATAGCCTGCACCAAAGCACTTACTGCTGCTCCGGGCGCATACCATGCAGACGTACCCAATAATTTAGTTAAGGTAGCACCTCCAACTTTAGTATCTTCTTTAACCTGCTCTAGACGTTCTTCACTTAAAAACTCAGAAACTTTTACACTGTTTCTTGTGGCGTGGCTTACTAATGGCACCATACCGGTATCACTGTGCCCGCCAATTACCATACCGTCAACATCAGAAATAGGCGCTCCTAAAGCCTCGGCTAACCTGTATTTAAAACGTGCTGAATCCAAAGCGCCACCCATACCGATAATTCTGTTCTTTGGTAAATCAGTAGATTGGTGTACCAAGTACGTCATAGTATCCATTGGGTTACTAACTACGATAATAATGGTGTCAGGTGAATGCTCAATCAAACTTGAAGATACTGTTTTTACAATACCGGCGTTGATCCCTATTAACTCCTCACGGGTCATTCCCGGTTTTCTCGGAATTCCGGACGTAATAACACAAATATCACTATCAGCTGTTTTACTATAATCGCCTGTAACACCAGTTATTTTAGTGTCAAAACCATTTAATGATGCTGTTTGCATTAAATCCATGGCTTTACCTTCAGCATAGCCTTCTTTAATGTCTAACAAAACTACTTCTGAAGCAAAATCTTTAATAGCAATATACTCTGCACAACTTGCACCTACTGCTCCTGCTCCTACTACTGTTACTTTCATACGTTTAACTTTTATTAATTGTTAAAATTTAGAATAATTTTCAGTTCTTTTTAATGGAATTTTACGCCACAAAATTCATGATTTAAAAGGAAAAATTTCATGACCAAAGTCATGCAAAATTAAGAATTAAAATGCTCTAAATAAAAAAAGTACAGGACTAAATCCCGTACTTTTTTAAAACATAAAACTAAATATAAACTAACTAAAATTAAAACATCTTTTTTATGAACTATTCAATAATTACGTCTTTATTTTATCTAAAGCTAAATGCCATTCCTGCAGATAGTGTATTATATTCCTGAATAGTATAATCTCCAAATATTTTGAAGAACCCTAAACTGAATCTGGCACCTAATGTGGCTCTAAAACCACTGGTATCAAAATCCATATTGATGGGGTCTGTTACCGGCACAATGGCTTGCTGACCATCAAAAGGGCCTCCCGTAATGGTGTAATCCAGGTTATAGGTTCCTAACATTTTTAATGATGAATTACCGCCGGTATATCCTACACCACCATAAACATTGATAATAGGGAAGTTTAAGGACGCAATAGCCTGCGCCGTAAATGAGCTTAAATCAAACTCAGCTCTTTGATTGCTTCCCGGAACAATATCGCCATCCATAGCATAACTAACATCCATACTGGTGTAAGCAGCTAATAATGATACATGCAACGGTAATTTATCCAAGGGGCCAAAAATGCCTGTAATTTCTTTTTTAAGACCAATACCCAATAATTTTCCTTTAACATCGTCCGTATTAATTTCCGGTACTACACGGATCATAGCATCCATTTTTAACGGAAGCCCTACATTTAATTGTAATGCCGGTGTTGGTATGGCACTTAAAGGTAAATCCCCTTTAATTCCCGAAGGCATTTCTAAAGTGGTTGAAACATTTTGAGTATTGCCCTGGTATTCTACATCCGTAGAAACCGTTAGCGTAGCACCGTTACCTGAACCTGCCACTGTTGCACTGGTTGGAGACGACGTACTGGTTACACTGGTTAAGTTTAGATCTGCAAAGCTGAAGATCTCATCTTTGGTAGGTACCATGGAGGCATTAAACCCAATGGTTAAATCGAAGCCCAATTTTTTGTGAACTTTAGCTGTGTGATACCAGCCACTGTTCATACCATAAATTAAACCGTTCATTGCCGGATTAATGTAGGCTGCGGTTAATTTGTTAGCGTCTTCTCTGGCCGCTAATAAAATGCTCTCTAATTCCTGAGCTTTAGAAAATTGTGTCATAAAACACAATAACATAAGTAAGATAATCTTTTTCATCGTTTTCATTTGGGTACAGCAAACATAGTAAAAATTCTGTAAAAAACAACACTTTATCGGAAAAAAATTGCTTTTCATCGATTTTTTAACATAAAAAAAGCCATGACCTCAGATCATGGCGCTTGAATTTACTTGAATTTTACTACTATTTCAACGGTCTATTGCCAATATACAACCGCTTCATTATACATGGCATCTAATGCTAGCTGTACTGCTTTTGCCGTATTAGCACCGGTTTCAATATTTGAAATAGGTTGTTTGTTATGTATGACGGCATCCTTAAAATCAATCAAAGCCTGCTTACTTGGATTCAAATGCTCAACCTTGATGGGCGTGCCCTTTTGTGGTATATAATCTGTTGGAGCCGTAGCACCGGCTACACCGTCAACTTCGGTTAATTCTGCTTTCTCCGGTTTTTTATAAAAGTTTATCCAGGCTTTTCCTGTAGTCATTGTTATAGTTCCTTTATCTCCAATGACCTTAATTTGATAACCACCAGGAATATAACTGGTCAAACATTTAAAATGAGCCTTTACGCCTCCTGGGTATTCAAATATTAAATGGGTATTGTCGTAGGTTTCCCTGCCATCATCCCAAAAGTTGATGCCTCCGGTCCCCATAATTTTCTTCGGGTTTTCATCCAACACCCAACTCACAAAATCTATTTGATGCGAACTCAATTCGGCCGTCATGCCTCCGGAGTATTCCTTATACATACGCCAGTTAACAGCGCGCTCGTATTGAGGCTCCGGAACCGGTTTTCTCCAATCACCTTCTCTGTACCATTGGCATTCAAAAGATTTAATAGTCCCTATTTCTCCTTTTTTCAAAAGGTCAACCACATGTGTATATAAACGTGAACTATGGTATTGGTGTCCGGTTTGAAAAATCAATTTCGATTTGGAAACGCTTTCAACCAAACTGTCAATTTCTTTTAAACCCTTAGCCAGCGTTTTTTCACAATAGATATGTTTACCGGCCTCAATAGCTGCCATAGCTATTTCATAATGTGTATTAAATGGTGTGGCAATTAAAACGGCATCAACCGTCTCATCTTTCAGCAAATCCTTATAATCCTTATAGGCTTTGGCAGTATTGTTAGTTTTTGTTAAGCCTTCTTCCAATCTGAACGGTAATACATCGCAAACTGCTGTAACATTTAAACCTGCAATGTCATTTATTAAAGGGATTAATCCGCAACCGCGTCCACCGGTTCCAATAACACCAATATTAATAAAATCCTTGCCAAATCCGGTAGTACAGGATATGGCTCCTATTGCTGAAGTAGTAGCTATTACGCCTGCAGATGCCAACCCACTCTTCACTACAAACTCTCGTCGTTTCATTTATTTTAAAATTTTTATCAGTTCGAAAATCAACAATAAATATAAAAATAGGAGGCATATACGACCTCCTATTTCTTTAATTTAACACTTTTTATAATTTAGGTTCCCAACCTGCTTCATAATCCCGTTTCCAATGTGTCATGGCTTCGTCGTCATCAAACACTTTCCCTGTTTTGGTATCGATATGAATAGTCCTTCCAACTTCCTGAGCAATGTTCCCCAAGTGACATAAGGCGGTACTTATAGCGGCATCGGCAATAGGTGAGTTCTGTTTTTCACCAACTCTGATGGCATTGAAAAAGTTTCCAATATGCTTCACATCCAGACTACCGGCTCCGGCAGTATTTAACGTGGCACTTTTTTCCTTTTCGTCAATTTGCTTAATTAACTT
The DNA here is from genome assembly GCF_028281565.1 of Seonamhaeicola sp. GTDB lineage: Bacteria > Bacteroidota > Bacteroidia > Flavobacteriales > Flavobacteriaceae > Seonamhaeicola. Next base: position 78,171 of record NZ_JANQJQ010000037.1, on the reverse strand, counting down.
GCCGTCTAAACCAAATAACTGATAACTATTTCTACTTAGCATAATGGTACCTTTACTACCATATATAGTAGCGCCTCTACCGGGTTGGCTAGGCATGATCTTTCCACGACTATGCCCTACCCATTTAATGTATTTACCGCTATCGTATTCATAGAACACCTCCTGGTTATCGGTAAACTCCCAGTCATCATCATAAGTATACTTTCCTCCAAAAGACGTTACTTTATTGGGCAGATCTAAACCAAGTGCCCAGCGGCAAACATCAATTTCATGGGTACCGTTGTTATGAACCTCTCCTGTTCCCCAGGTTTTAAACCAATGCCAGTTATAAGGATGTACATTATCTCTGTATTGCTCTCTTGGGGCCGGTCCCTGCCATAATTCCCAATCTAAAGTACCGGGAACATCAACTACTTTTCCTTTTCCTATAGAACCGCGGTTGTTTGAATAATAAGCTTCTCCTTTATAAACATCACCAATGATCCCGTCTTTAATTTCCTGAACCGCTTGCTGACTCGTTACTGCAGAACGCTGTTGGTTCCCCATTTGAACCACTTTGTTGTATTTCTTTTGGGCCTTAACCAGTAAATCATTTTCAAAAAGATTATGACTACAAGGTTTTTCCACATACACGTGTTTTCCGGCTTGTAACGCAGAAATGGCCATAGGTGCATGCCAGTGTTCCGGTGTTGCAATAAACACCGCATCCACATCTTTATCTTCTAATATTTTTCTAAAATCCTTTTTAACTTTAGCTTTATATCCAATGGTTTTTACCATCCACTCATTATTCTTTTCAATGATATTATCATCAACATCACAGGTGTAAATAATTTTGGCATTCGGATACTTGCTAATAGCCTGCATTAAAGATTTTGCTCTACTGCGGACCCCAATAACTGCCACATTTACTCTTTCGTTGGCTCCCAGAATACTATCTCCTGCAAAACTTACGTTGGGTAGAATCACAGCGCCTAAAGTTCCGGCCGCTGTTTGTTTTATGAATTGTCGTCTAGTTGGTTTCATATGATATTTTTTAATTGAATTCTCTAATTTTTATACTTCTAAAGTGAACCGTGTCCCCATGGTCTTGTAACAGGATATGTCCGGCCGGCCACTGTCCAAAATTGTCCCATTTTTTATACTTGCTGTAAGCAACCAGGGCTCTAAACATATGAGAAAAACGGTCATACTCAATAACCTTTTCATTATTCAGCCAGTGCTCAACGTTTCCTCCCTTTACAACAATTCTGGCTTTATTCCAGCTACCAACACCTTTAAATTGTTTTTTGCGACCGGCAATGGTATGCCCTTCAGCCGTCATCAGATCGTATAATGAGCCTACCGTTCTATTACCATTGACCCCTTTTTTAGCATCGGGATGTTTTTTATCATCTAAAATTTGAAACTCACACCCAATGGCAGACCCTGCTCCTTTATTCAAATTAGGATCCACAAAATATTTAATACCACTATTAGCGCCTTCTGTTATTTTGAATTCCAGTTCCAACTCAAAGCTACCGTATACATTAGTTGTTACAATATCTCCGGGGCCGGTAGATTCCCCGCCATCTGTTGCTAAAACGGTTAAAATCCCGTCTTTCATTTCCCAACCGGACTTAGGAAAATGATCCAATTTGGCACCACGCCAACCGTCACTGGTTTTTCCATCCCAAAGTAAACGCCATCCGTTACGTTTTTCACTATCTGTTAGTGTATTTAACAAATAACTCATTTCCTTAACATCCGGATCCTGAGCCCACCTACTTTCGTTTAAATGGTCCGTTTTAATTCTGATGTTACGCCACTTAATTTGCTTTCCGTCCTTTTGTTTATTTCCACCAATGCCATGAACCTGTAATCCAATAAAACCCGAAGCTGTCAGGTCATCCACCAAATTAGAGCATTGAATACCATTTATCCATGTTTTTATGGAGTTGCCAATGGCTTCAATTCTACAGCTATTCCAGCTACCGTTTTTAAATGCGTTTCTTCCTTTTTCATTAATGGCCAACGGATACAGCCAGCCACGCCTGGCTTCGTCAAAAATACCACCGCTAAAGGCCCTGTCACTGGGGTCCAATTCAAACTGATAGCCGTGAACCCTGCCATTATTATGATCCTTAAAACTGTTTGACCTGAATTGTACGCCCGAATTAAGGATAGGATCAACAATCACCTCGAACTCTAAAATAAAATCGGAGTAATTCTCTTTGGTACATAAAAAACTGTTTGGGGTTCCCATTTTTGAAGTCCCTACAATTTCCCCGTTTTCAACTTTGTAATCCGCTTTTCCGTTTAACTGTTTCCAGCCGTCTAAATTTTTACCGTTGAAAAGTACTTTCCAACCATCCTGTTTTGTTTGAGAATCCATCTCAGAAGGCATTATTCCTATAAAGAATAAACCTGCAATGACTAACCACTTGAATTTAAAATACATCTTGAATATTAATAAATTAGAATTATTTTTTTAGTTTTGTGTACGTGCACGTAAAATTATAAATTTACCTGAATTATAAAAAATAAAAGCACATTTATTATGTATTTTTGGACGTATAAATAATTATTTATTACTTACAACTACATTGACAACTATAAAGGACATAGCAAAAAAGGCTAACGTTTCTACCGGAACGGTAGACAGGGTTATTCATAACAGGCCCGGCGTTTCTGAAAAAACCAAAATTCATGTTCAAAAAATTATTGAGGAACATAATTTTCAAATCAATACGATTGCCAGTACACTGGCATTAAACAAGAGCTATAAAATAGGGGTTCTGATCCCTGAAGCCAGAGTTGAAAACGAATTTTGGTCAGAACCCAAAAAAGGGATTGAAAAAGCTGCCGAAGAGATCAAGAACTTTAGGATTTCCACTTCTTTTTTTACGTTCGATCAGTTTGATTCAAAATCATATGTGACCGCTTTTAAAGATTTGATTGCCGGTGATTTTGATGCGGTTTTAATGGCTCCTGTTTTCCATAAAGAAACCTCACAACTTATTACACACCTTGACAAAGAAAACACCCCTTATGTATTTATAAATATTGATTTACAAGGTTTCAATACCCTGTCATTTATTGGGCAGGATTCTTTTAAAAGTGGCCATCTTGCGGCCAAGCTTATGAGTGTTATGCTGGCAGATTCAAGTGAGATCATAATCCCGGTTTTTAGGTTGAACAAGGGTAATTATTCGCATATAAATGATAGAATTACAGGGTTTAAATCGTTTTTTAAAGAAAAAAAGTCTTCTATAAAAATTAAAGATATTGCCATCCCTAATTTTAAAGACTTAAAGGTGATTAGCAGTATTTTAGACGACCATATGAAAGGCAGGACTATTGATGGTATTTTTGTGCCGTCAAGCAGATCGTTTTTAATTGCCGAATATTTGGAAACAGCACAACTTGAGAACATCAGATTGATTGGATACGATACCAATGAAAAGAATATTCAGTTTCTGAAAAATGATACTATCGACTTTTTAATTTGCCAGAACCCCTATCAGCAAGGTTTTAACGGTATTAAACTTTTGAGTGATTACCTGGTAATGAATAAGGCCCCTAACCCTAATTATCACTCCCCAATGACCATTGTTACTAAAGAAAATGTAGATGCTTTTTAACTTCTAAATGATAATTTCAAATATAACCAATACAAAAATATTGTTTAGGCCATACTTATTTGCTAATGACAAAAGCATCTAACACTTCGCCTCCTATTGAAGATATAGCTTGAAATTCCAATCGTTTTCCGGCTATCTTTAATAACGAAAAATGCCCTCTATGCGCATTCGCTGCGACAATGTTTTTCATACAGGCACCTGGAACATAAGGCTTCCAGTTTTTTTTAATTTTTCCACCTGCTCCTGTAGTAATTTGAATAAATCCATTTGAAATTAGAGGATAATCATAGATATTATTTCTATACGTTTCTATTACATTTCCACTTGCGTCCAATGGATGCAGCCTTTCATAAGTATGGGCATGACCATTTAATACAATATCTACATTATACTTGGAAAACAAGGGATATAAGTCTATTACTGACTGGTAATCCCTTTTATAAGTACAGGTTTTCCCATTATGATGAAAGTAAACAAAAATCCAATCATACTTAGCTTGAGCTTGAATCAAATCCTTTTCAAACCATTGAACTTGATTTTCTGCATCATATAAAACACCATCTCTGGTATCTAAGGCTATAAAATGGGCATTGACATAATCAAATGAATAATAATGTTCATTGTTTGGCAGCTTCCACTCTTTTTCAAAATTCTTATTCGGATCAACATGCCAATCGTGATTACCTAATGCCGGATAAAAAGGAATGTTTTTTAAAATTGGCTCCATTGGCTTAAATAAATAGGCATCTGCAAATGAACTTTCTCCGTCCGGATAGATAATATCACCCAAGCCTATGCCAAAATCGGGTTTTCTTTCTAAATTATTGATTTGATTACTGGTAATATGGGGAAACCCGCCTTTAATTAATGGTTCCCCTATATCTCCCATGGCATAAAATGAAAACTTTGCTACGTCACTATCAGGTTCGGTTCTAAAAAAATAATCGTCCCCGGATGCCAGTAACTTATCATCAGTATAAATAGCATAAAAATAGGTCGCGCCCCTTTCAATATCTTTTATAGTCACTGTACTCCTAACTTTATTACCCTCATTTACAACAGTTCCGTAAACTTTTGTGTCCGGCTCACCAGATTTCCCATATTTAACGTATGTGTTTTCACCTTTATTTGTAATCCACAAAATACTCACACTATCAGCATATGCATTTTGCAAATAAGGCTGCCTTAATAATATGGTTTCAGACTGGTGATCATGTTCAACTTCTGTTTTGGTTGATTTGCAACTTATAAAAAGCATTATTAGCAACAGGAAAAAAAATTGTATCTGTGAGTTTGTCATTTATAAATTTTATTTAAAACAGTATACTAAAAATACGACCATAAAAAAACCATAATATTAAATTAACATTATGGTTTTGTATCATTTTAAAAGATTTAATTACGCATCAATATTCGCATAAATAGCATTCTTTTCAATAAACTCTCTACGTGGTGGCACTTCATCTCCCATCAACATGGAGAAGATCCTGTCGGCTTCAGAACCGTTTTCAATATGCACCTGGCGCATGGTCCTAAATTCAGGATTCATAGTAGTATCCCATAATTGTTCGGCATTCATTTCTCCAAGACCTTTATAACGTTGTATCTTACTACCGTCTCCAAATTCTGCAACCACCTCATCACGTTCTTTATCAGTCCAGGCATAACGCTTTTTAGCACCACGCTTCACTAAATATAGTGGTGGCGTGGCAATATAAACATGCCCGTTCTCTATCAGTTCCTTCATATATCTGAAGAAGAAGGTTAAGATCAATGTTGCAATGTGACTACCATCAATATCGGCATCACACATGATCACGATTTTGTGATAACGTAATTTTGAAAGATTTAAAGCCTTACTATCCTCTTCGGTACCTATGGTAACCCCAAGCGCCGTAAAGATATTTTTGATCTCTTCGTTTTCAAACACTTTATGCTGCATGGCTTTTTCAACATTCAATATTTTTCCACGAAGCGGAAGAATAGCCTGGAATGCTCTGTCCCTTCCTTGTTTTGCTGTTCCACCTGCCGAATCTCCCTCCACCAGGAACACTTCACATTTTGCAGGATCTTGCTCAGAACAATCACTTAATTTCCCGGGCAAACCACCAATACTCATCACGGTTTTACGCTGAACCATCTCACGCGCTTTTTGAGCCGCGTGACGTGCCTGAGCAGCTAATATTACCTTTTGAACAATGGTTTTAGCATCATCAGGATGTTCCTCCAAATAATCGGTTAACATCTCTGATACGGCCTGACTTACAGAAGCCGAGACTTCTCTGTTCCCCAATTTTGTTTTGGTTTGTCCTTCAAACTGAGGCTCTGCAACTTTTACCGAAATAATAGCAGTTAACCCTTCACGGAAATCATCACCTGAAATATCAAACTTCAATTTATCGGTCAACCCCGAAGAATCGGCATATTTCTTTAAGGTATGTGTTAATCCGCGTCTGAAACCGGTTAAATGCGTTCCACCTTCATGCGTATTAATGTTATTCACATAAGAATGTAAATTCTCGGCATAAGAGGTATTATAGATCATGGCAACCTCTACCGGAATCCCATTCTTCTCCCCTTCAAAAGCAATAACATCTTTCATTAAAGGCTCTCTGGTAGCATCTAAATACTTAACAAACTCCGTAAGCCCTTCCTCGGAAAAGAAGGTTTCAGAAATAACGTTACCTTCTTCATCTTTATGTCTCAGATCTGTTAAAACAACCGTGATCCCTTTATTAAGAAACGCCAGCTCCCGCAATCTACTAGCCAAAGTATCGTAATTATACTCAAGCGTTTGATTGAAAATTTGAGGGTCCGGTTTAAAGGTCACTACAGTTCCGTTTCTATCAGAATCCCCTATGGTTTTAACCGGATATAATGTTTTTCCACGTTCATATTCCTGCTCCCAAATTTTCCCTTCACGATATACGGTAGCCTTTAAATGCTCAGAAAGTGCATTAACACAACTTACCCCAACACCGTGTAAACCACCGGATACTTTATAGGAATCTTTATCGAATTTACCTCCGGCACCAATCTTGGTCATTACAACCTCAAGTGCAGAGACGCCTTCTTTTTTATGTAACCCGACAGGAATTCCTCTACCGTTATCTTCGGTAGTAATGGAATTATCCTCATTGATAGTTACTTTTATAGTGTCACAATGTCCAGCCAGTGCTTCATCAATGGAGTTATCTACCACCTCATAAACCAAATGGTGCAACCCTCTTACACCTACATCACCGATATACATGGACGGACGCATACGTACGTGCTCCATACCCTCAAGTGCCTGAATACTATCGGCTGAATAATTGTGCTTTTTAGCTTCTTCGCTCATATACTTTTGTTTAATTTTATTCGTTTTTAAAAAGTTCCTGTTATATAACGGAAATAATGCTGTTTAATTTTGGTTTAATCCTAATTAAAATAGAATCTCATTAACACAAAAAAATGACGCATTAGCATCATTCTTCTATAACAAAGATACGAAATATAAAAGCCGTTAAAAAGCTTTTCAGAGAGTTTATACAAAAATTATCAACAATTGTTAATTAATAAAAAGTCGCTTAAATCACCTAAAAAGTATCTTAAAATGGATTTTAATGTTTTTTTACTGCCCGGCCAAAACAAACTATCAATATAAATGCCCTATGGAGCTGTTCGCTCCAGTGAACATTTTAACAGCCACTTCTTTTTTTCATAAAAAGACACCGGTTAGTAAAGTTTTTGTTACATTTAAGGAAATATGAATTTCAACATTTTTAATATTTTAATTATCGCTGGAATTATACAGGGATTTGTTTTTACGGGGATTGTAATTTTCACAAAAAAGTATCATTCAAGAAGTAGCTTTTTTTTAATAGCATTAATTTTTTGTTATTCCATTAGTAACCTGATGTATATATTACCAGATATTGGGGCCATGCCCCTGCTTATCATGTATGCTTATATCTTTTTACCTTTTGCATCTGTTATAGCTCCCATAATATATTGTTATGTTATATTTTTTCTTTTCCCTAAAAAAAAGATGCCTTTAAAATTAAAACTCCTTTTTCTTCCATTCCTGTTTTTTCTATTATTAATCTTACTTTTTAGATTTAGGGTCATTTTGGGATATGATGTTGTTGATCCTATTAATAATCTTTATTATTATACAGTAATTTATCATGAGTTTTTTTCCGTACTGTATAGTATCGTACTGCTAATAATGATATTCATTCAAATTTCTAAATTCGAAAAACAGAACAAAGCTTATAATAACAAACTTATAAGACCGGATATAAAATGGCTAAAGGGAACCCTGTCTATTATACTGATCTTTACTTTTTTATGGGCATACCTGACTATAAGAAACAACTTTTTTACCAACGGCGAAACTATATTTTACAGTCTATGGGTAGCCATGGCTGCTATAATTTATTGGTTAGGACATATTGGAATATATAAATATGGCGTGTTGGTAGACAGGAGAGGAATAAGGCGCTATGCCAAAAACGCCAGTATATCTGCAAACAGTCAATCTAAAAACGGACATATCATAGCGTTGGAAAACTTACTAATAAAGAATAAAACTTACCTGGACCCCCAACTTACCCTTGAAAGTGTTGCAAATAGTTTAGATCTCAGTCCCAGTTATTTATCCCGGGTTATAAATAATGAATTAAAAACCAGTTTTACAGACTATATCAACTCCTATAGAGTTGAAGCAGCCAAAACATATTTAAGAAACCCTGATTTCTCTAATTATACTATGGTCTCAATAGGCATGGAAGCAGGCTTTAATTCAAAATCGGCTTTTTATGAGGTTTTTAAAAAGACCACTGGGAAAACACCCTTGGCCTTTAAAAGAAGCTTAACAAAATAATTATAACTACTTAAAGCGCATCATTTTCAACTTTTTAAAGTTAGTCCAGAATTTTGTCATTTATCAAAATCTGGAATTACATTTTTTGTTGGGATTTTATATTTGGTTTAAAACTTTACCGAAATGAAATACCTAACTAAAGCATCACTACTCATTCTGATTATATTCTTTTTTAACTGTACAATAACCACGGGTAGCCTGAATAATTTTACAAAAGCAGCTATTCATGATTCATGTAATACGCCCATTAATTTTCAAGGCAATGATATTTATGGGTATAAGTTAACTGATGAAGCCCCAACAGATTATTGGCAAGTAGGTGCTCATATTAATCACGATGATGAATGGCCGGAAATTGGTATTAATATATTTATTGAGGAATTTGTAGACGGCCAAAATTTCTATGATGTTACTACAGGTTTTGAAGCCGATAAAGCTCAGATATATTACTTTGACCAGGACGGCAACCAGTATGTTAGCTCACCCAACAACACCGGAATAATAGCTGTTGGCTTCATTAAAGGCACTTCAGACACATGGGATAAACTGACAATACAATTTAACAATGTTGAGGTCATTGACCCTAATACAAATGTGACAAAATGTATTAACAAATTTGACTACCGTTTTTTAATAACAGAATAGCCTTTATTTATGAATAGTTGACTGATAGCTTTTTTATAAATAAGGGCGCTTGACTTTTAAGTATAATGAGACCGGCCAATAATGACACCAAAAGAAAAAACAACCTGTTTTTAATTACAATATTTTGCACGTATGGGCTCATTTATTCCCAAACTAACAACATAGAACATCACAAAATTGGATTAGGGTTTATTTATGGACAGGGCGCCCATAAAAGTTTTCCTTCGCCTTCAAAAAGTTATAATTTCAGAACCAAATTTTACAAGCTGCATTTAAATTATAAGCTAACTAACAAAAGGTATTGGGCACTAGCTGTAAACTTAGAACCGTCTTATTATATCAACGAACACAAATCGTTAGGCTCAGTACAACACGTAGCGGGCAAGATAGCAGAATCTACAACCAGACCTGAAGATGTAATAAATGAATATGCACTCAATATAGGTATCCAAGCTAAATATAATCTTTTCAAAAACTTAACATCCTATTTTTTGGGGAGCATAGGCCCTACTTTTTCCAATATGAAAACAGAAAGGCTGAATAAGGGGTTTGCATTTTCAAATATTGTGGCTATGGGACTTAACTATAATATCAATTTAGTGCTATTGGATTTCAGATTAAGCATGAGACACGTATCAAATGCAGGAATGAACTACCCCAACAGAGGGTATAATAGCTTGAATTTTGAAGTTGGTTTCACCATACCTCTTAAGACCCCAACTATTTATTAAACCAATATATTAATGCCGGGAAGCCCCAATACTTGAAGCAGTCTTCTAAAACTGCACTATTTCTAAATCTAAAATGAAGCAGGGCAAACTATTTAGTAAAACTACTTGTAATATATAAACAGGCTGGTATGATAAAAACCTGAACTATTTAACTTAACAAGTCCCTTAGAATTGATTTCGCTTCTTAAAACCCGGTTTCAAAATTAAAAAACACATAAAATTGCCTACAATCTTACATTATGCTTTTACTACTTAAAAACCATTTTTTATTTGATAGTAATAATTTATTAGGGTAAATGACGAATATAAAATGAACAATTCAGGCAAATACATTGAAGAACTTACAAATTAAAATCAATATTTTATTAATTCGATAATAATGAAATAGGGTATAAAAAAAATTGAGCTTGCTACATTTATTCTACATATCTTTGGCGGGACAAAATGAGAAACAATAATAACAATAACAATTCTAATAATCCTATCATATAGGAAGGGAAGGTTATTGTTTAAAAATATTTGAAGCCTTCCAGTTACGGAAGGCTTTTTTTAATCTAAAAATTGAAACATGAGTAAAATTATGACAGTCGACGTATTGTCGAGTATTAAAGGCGCTCAACCCTCTGAAGCGGTGAGTAAATTATTTGAAGTCATCAAGAATGCACACACAACAAATACCAGTTCCTTTAATACCAATAATAATGCAGTGTCTGTTAATGATTTAAGAGATGATGTGGTGATTGAAAGTTCCGACACTGAAAAGCAAATCATCAAAGCCAATTTCCCGAAGCAAAAAAAAGGATATCTAGTTGTTTCTAAAGTGATAGAGGAATGATTATGGATTCTCAAATTCGTTCATTACATAAAAAACTGGTAAACAAGGAGCTATCTTGTACAGACCTGGTAAAAGAAAAATTAGAACTGTTAAAACCTAATACCAACAACACGGTTAATAGCCTGTTGGAAGATTCCGCACTGAAATTAGCCGCTGATGTGGATGCTAAAATTGCCCGTGGTGAGTCTATTGGATTATTAGAAGGTATTCCCTTTGGCATCAAGGATGTGTACATGGTAGAAGGCACATACACAACGGCAAGTTCTGATCTGTTAAAAAATTACAAATCGGCTTACACCGCTACGGCCATTCAGAAACTTTTAGATGCCGGTGCTATTCCAATCGTCAAAGAGAATTGTGATAGTTTTGGTCATGGGTCTTCCAGTGAGAATACCATTTTTGGTGCTGTGAAAAATGCTCAAAACCCCGAACTTGTTGGCGGCGGTTCCAGTGGTGGTTCTGCTGTAAACGTAGCTAAAGGTTATACGGTATTTTCTATTGGAGGTGATACCGGCGGTTCCGTTCGCCAGCCGGCCGGATACAATCATGTGTATGGTCTAAAACCAACTTACGGGCGTATTTCAAGATATGGTTTAATGGCCTATGCATCATCCACGGATTGTGTCGGGCCCATTGCTAAAACCATTGAAGATATTCGTATTGTTTTAAATACCATGAGTGGTAAAGATGTTAAGGATCAAACCACTTACCAATCTGAACCCATACCTGAAAATGCGATTTCCGAGAACGGCTCTGTGAAGTCTGTTGGTTATTTTAAAAACTTTGTTGAAAGTGAAGCCATTGACTCCAAAATAAAAGCCGATTTTTTATCTGCTATTGAAAAGATCAAAGCTAAAGGCATTGAAGTTAAAGCACTGGATTTCTTTAAATCTGACACTTTGGTCTCTACCTATTATACGTTGGCTATGGCCGAAACCGCATCCAACTTATCCAGACTGGACGGCACTAATTACGGTAACAGAATTGAGTCTGAAAATTTAAAAGAAACTTATGCCGTGACGCGCTCTGAAAACTTCTCCGAAGAAACTAAACGCAGAATTGTTGGTGGCAACCAGGTACTTTCTCAGGGATTTAGCGATGAAATTTACCTGAAAGGACTGGCTCTTAGAGATCAAATCTCTGAGAACTTTGAAAAAGATTTCAATGAGGTGGACATTATCATTTCCCCTGTGACGCCGGGTACCCCGCCGAAAATTGGCGATAGCTTAAAGGACCCTTTGGCGATGTATTTATCCGATGCCTATACAGTTGGGTTCAGCTTAGGGCAACTCCCAACTTTAACCGTGCCTCAAGGCACAACAACCGGCTTACAGATCACAGCCGCAAAAGACAATGACGAACTTGTTTTGAAGTTTGCTAACTTCTTAAAAGATACGATATAATGGATTTGGAGCAATTAAATGAGGCTTTAAAAGCCCACGAATTAGAATTGGTTATCGGATTGGAAACGCACATCCGGTTAAACACGAAAACCAAGTTGTTCTGCTCTTGTCCTAATGAAGAGACTGAGACTCCTAATGAACATATTTGTTCTGTTTGTACAGGACAAATGGGTGTGTTACCTGCTGTAAATAAAGAAGCAGTTACAAAGGCTATTTATTTTGGAAAAGCAGTAAAATCAACCTTTAGAAACGATGTGATCTCCTGGGACAGAAAGCACTATGAGTATCCGGATAACCCGAAGAACATCCAGATCACACAGTTCCACAACCCGATCATTCCTGATGGACAAGTCTCTTGTTTTAGAAATGACGGAAGTGAATTCACCGTTAATTTAACCCAGGTTCATATTGAGGAAGATGCGGCCAAATTAATGCACGAGAAAACCGTTTCTTTAGTTGATTTTAATAAGGCCGGTGTACCGTTAATTGAGATCGTTACCGAACCCTGTATCCACCATATTGAAGATGCTTCAACCTATGCGCAATACTTACAGCGTATAGTTCAGAACCTAAAAATATCAGAGGCAAACCTTGAAAAAGGTGAGTTTAAATCAGATGTTTCGGTATCGTTGCGAAAAAAACGCAGCTATAACTTAAACCCTCGTACGGAAATCAAAAACCTCAACTCGTTTAAGTTTATGACCGAAGCTTTAAAGGAAGAAGTTGAAAAACAGCTCAACTATTATCTGGAGCACAAAGAGTTCAGGCCGGATCAAACTACCGTGCTTTTTGATGCCGATCTGAAGCAAACCAAAACCATGCGTAAAAAGGAGTATGAAGCTGATTATCGTTTCATCTCCGAACCGGATCTACCGTTCGTAAATATAAAAGACGTTGTTGATTCCATTCATGTAGACGTCAGCGAATTACCTCATGCCGTCGAGCGCATTTTGATCAGAGGTGGTGTATTGCCTCAGGATGCCAAATTCTTTACAGCCGATTCGTTACGTTCTAAAACCTTTATGACAATAAATAAAGAACTTAATGATCCTTCATTTGTGGCCAAAACATTAGTAAATAATATTGGGGCTGACGACTATGTCGATATCTACAGAATTGAGCATCTTATTGACATTTTCAAACTGTTCAAAGAAGAAAAGATCACATCTGTTTTAGTTCAAAATGCGATTACCTCTTATTTAAAAGACCGGACTTTTGACTATAACAAATATTTTGAAGACAATACCATTTCAAAAGAGAAGATTGATGATGCTATTGCAAAAGTGATCGGCGATAATGAAGCTATAGCAAATGACATTAAAGCCGGGGACCAGGGGAAAGCAGGCATTTTGGTTGGAAAAGTTATTGGCATTATAGGAAAAGGCGCTTCCGGAAAAGTGATCCGTCAAGGTATTTTAGATGCTCTGGCTTCAGACACTATTGACATTTCAAAACCTGAAAGCAAAACCGATCCTTCTAAAACTGATGCCCACAAAACGGCAACTAAAGAAGAGGAAGAAACATTAGCGGAAATCCCGTTAGTGGTAAAAGATGAATACAGAACACATATCGCAACTGATTTGACGGAAGATTCTATTTCCGAAAAGGTAACTTTAGCCGGTTGGGTATCCAGTGTTCGTGATCACGGAGAATTAATATTTATTGATCTGCGCGATTCCAGCAATGAGATCTTCCAGGTGCGATTAAGCAGAGAATCCTTCCCTAATTTAGACGAACTGGTTAAACTAAAGCCGGAATCGGTTATCATGGTAACAGGTGAAATAGTTAAACGTAAAGAAGACGATTTTAACCCGGGCTTAAGAACGGGAACCATTGAGCTGGAAACTTCAGAGTTGGAAATTCTGAATTTATCTAAAACGCTGCCTTTCGAAATAAAGCGTGCCACAAAAACAAACGAAACCACACGGTTCCAATACAAGTTTTTAGATCACAGGAATAAAGACGTGCATCGCGTCATTAAGAACCGTCACAAGGTCATTAAACTGATGCGTGATATTTTGGACGAGCAGGATTTTCTGGAAATAGAAACACCGATATTAAGTGCCGGAACCGATGAAGGTGCCAGGGAATTTTTAGTGCCTTCACGAAAAGAGGCAGGCTCATTTTATACTTTACCACAGGCACCCCAGCAATTCAAACAAATGCTGATGGTAAGTGGTTACGAAAAGTACTTCCAGATTGCCCGTTGTTTCAGGGACGAAGATTCCCGTGGTGACCGTCAACCGGAATTCACCCAACTGGATATTGAAATGGCTTATGCCAGCATGCAGCAAATCATGGATTTGAATACCCATATGTTCAATGACATCGTTAAAAAGATCTACGGTAAAAAATGGACCCTGAAACCCTTTGAGGTTCTGACCTATAAGGAAGCCATGGATAAATACGGTTGTGATCGACCGGATCTGCGCTTTGGTTTGGAGATGCAGGACATCACCGATATAGTAAAGGACACCACATTCCAGGTGTTTAGCAAACCCATTGATGAAGGCGGTATAGTAAAATGTATCAAAGTGTCAGCTGAAGAACAGGGTAACAAACGTATATCTAAAGGGCAGATAGAGAAATTAACTGCCATAGCTCAGGCGCATGGTCTGGGTGGATTAGCTTATATCATAGTTAATGAGAACGATTTACAATCGCCCATTATTAAATTTTTGGGTGAAGATATTGCCGCAGGTATTATTGAAATGACCAATGCCCAGATCGGAGATATCGTATTCTTCTCTGCTGCCGATTACGCTACGGCTAATAAAGCCTTAGATGCGGTTCGCCAGGAAATGGGTAAAATGTTAAAGTTGATCAACTCAAAAGAATTAAGACCGGCCTGGGTGATAGATTTCCCAATGTTTGAAAAGACCGATGATGGTAACTGGACCTTTACCCATAACCCGTTCTCTATGCCGGCCACCTATGATATTGATAAACATATCAATGGTAAAGAAGAAGAGATTGGCTCTATCATTGCCCAGCAATACGATTTGATTTTGAACGGTTATGAAATTGGAGGAGGTTCTGTGCGTGCACATAAACCGGAAATTTTAGAGGCTACCTATAAAAATATGGGCTACAATAAAGACGACATGATGAAGAGTGTAGGCACCATGTATAAAGCCTTTCATTATGGTGCTCCGCCTCATGGTGGGATTGCCTGGGGTGTAGACCGTTTGATGATGATCTTAGAAAAGAAAGCGTCTATCAGAGAAGTTATGGCCTTCCCAAAAACAGGAACCAGCGAAGACTTACTGTTTGGAGCGCCTTCGCCTTTATCAGATAAAAAGGTTGAGGAGATGAATGTTAAGGTTGTTCGGAAATAACGGATAACAGGAACAAAAAACTACTAATATCCTGACTTATTTTCGGGATATTAGTAATAAATATTATTATATAACGAGTTGTGGTGCATTAAGATGAACGATAAAGAAAAAGCCATACAAATTACAAAGTCCTTTCTCGAAAAAAATGAGATTTATAAGGATTATATTGTTGACTCTTTTAATATTTTGGAACGAGAATCGCTTTGGTACATCCCATTTAAAGAATTAAATCCCGACCCAAACAATTTTTTAGTTGGAGCTTATAATGGAATAATAGTTGACAAAAGTTCATCTGATTTTCTTCAACCAGGTAGCGCTTTGAGTCTTGACGAATGGATTTACGGATTTGAAATTGGAATTAGAGGAAAACGATATGACTTGATAATTGAGAAGATAATCGACTATCAAAAAACTTTAGATATTTTAAGTAAAATAGGACTAAACTACGTGGAAATAGAAGTTGAGAACGGAACTGAGTGGAAAATTCCAAAAGATTTCAAGCGGAAAGAAATAAAAAAGCGACTTGACAAACTACCTTGTAAATTTAAAAATCAATCATTCACTTATTCAATTGATGAATTTAAAAAAATCCGAAACGAACAAATATTTGAATATAAACTTGAAACAACAGAAAATACTGATTCTTCAATACTTGGCGAATTATTAAATTAATAAAAATAACGACACCACAACAATGTCTATAAGTAATTGCTTGTTCTAGACTACTTTGGAAATTCCGCAGGAATTTCCAACTTGGTGTGTACTTGTAAGGTTAAGTTCTAAATCACGCAACTACTCATAGCCGCGACCGTTGGGCGTAATTTGAGAAAATGAACAATCTAACAGATGAAATAAAAGATATTGAATTCGAAACAGGGCAGAATTTTCATTTTGACCTTGATAGAGAGTTTGAGCTTATTTCTTCAAATTTAAGTTTAAAGGAACAGGAACTTCTTAAAGCGGATTTTGATTTCTTTTTGGACAAAGGAAAATTCCTTGTAATAAATACATTTTGTGGAGGAATTCTATTTTTAAAAGTACCCGAACTCATAGAAAAGATAATGATTGAGTCACGAGCTGAGAAAAAAGATATTAAGGCTTCGGTATTTTTTGAATCAGAATTAAGAAAAGCGGAGAATATTAAATACAAACCAAAAGCTGGAAAAATAGAATCAACCGAATGGAATGTCAAATCAATATTTCCGAGTTTCTTTCAGTATGAGAAGAAAATTCAAATAGCGTTATTGACAGTAATTGGAAAAGTTGTCAAAAGGATTTGTGAATATGGGCGGACAAATTTTGCTTATATGAAAATAGAAAATGAGTTTGAAATAGAATTGCTGATTAATAGACAAGTTAAATCTAAACTAAAAGTTGAACTGAATTAAAAACTACTCATAACAAAGAATTGAGTTAAAGAATATATTTCTTTATTAAATTCTTAGAAGTTCGGAAATAGAAATTTCCAAACCAGCCGCAATCTTCATCAAAGTAAGTAAACGCGGATTTGTTCTACCTTTTTCAATCATATATAATTGAGTTCTACCAATCTCACAATCAAAAGCAAATGACTTTTGGTCAATCTCTTTTTCTTCTCTTAGTTGCCTGATTTTAGCACCTAACTTTTGAAAATATTTTGATTCTTTCGTGTTCACTATACCGAATATCTATAAATTATTTATATATTGTGTTCGGAATAACGAACAAATCTTTAATAAGCCGATTTAGGAAATTAAAAATCTATAAAAAATTCCAACCTCGAGAATGGAAATATACTCCCGTCCCTGAAATTCGACTTGAGGGAAAGTGGCTGAAAGAACTTGGATTTGAAATCGGAAAAGAAATTGAAATCAAACAACAAAAAGAATAAGCTGACTATTACACTGACCGACAAAAAAGAAGAAAAATAACTACGCCCAACAAGGTGTATAATTAATTGCTTGCAAAGTCCCTACTTGGAAAATTCCTTCGGAATTTTCTCTCGTTCGTTTTTGTTTATTAAATTAGTTGCTCAAACACGCAACTAATCATACACAAAACCGTTAGCAACAAGCTCAACCAAACAATCGAGATAATTAATGAACAGAATAATACTTATTGGAAATGGTTTTGATTTAGCACATGGAATGAATACCAGCTACAATCATTTTTTAAAGGATTATTGGGAAAAAATAATTACTCAACTACAACATTCTGCAGCTAGCAATATTACAAGCTTAGGAAAGACATTTGAAAATGAAGAAATCATAGTAGATGGACTTCATGGTTCTTGGGGAGATACTACTAAGATTGACGCAACAAATTTTGAAGGCTTATTAACTAATTTAAAGTCACAAAATATCAATCTTTCGTTTAAGAATAAATTCTTAGAAATACTTACAAAAAAGCAAAAAGAACTGAATTGGGTAGATATTGAAATCGAATATTATGAATTACTCAAAAAATCTTTTACTGACAAAGATAAAGGGACACTAGATTATACTATTCAACAACTTAATGAAGACTTTGAAAGAGTAAAGAATTTATTAGAGGAATATCTATTAAAAATTGAACTGGAATTTGATAAAAGTAAAAACACAAATTTCTCAAGAACTAGGAATAGAATAGAGAAAAAAATATATTCTCATTTCAATTTAAGAGATTTTTCAGAAAGCTCTTTAAATCAAAAAATTGACCTTGAATATGCTGACTTTGTAAAAGATGCTGAGGCATTTAAAGATGGTAATGTTGAAAGAAGTGAATTGTCCAAAAAAAGAATATCGCTTATTCAAGCAATTGGTGCTGATGCAAGTAGAGAGGAATTCAAAAGCATGATGATTTCACAAGATGCTCATGTTTTCTTTGACTTATTACCTAACCTAACACTCTTTTTAAATTTTAATTATACTCTTACAGAACTCTATTATGAATCACCACCTAGATTGTCTACATGGGGAAATGGAAAAACAGTAGAGTTTAATCATATTCACGGAAGCAATAGAAAAGAAGACAAAAACCCCATAATTTTTGGTTTTGGGGATGAACTAGATGAAGACTATAAAAAAATAGAGAGACTTAATAATAATGACTATTTAGAGAATATAAAATCTATAAAATATTTGGATACTGATAATTACAAAAGGTTATTAGAGTTTGTTAATGCTGGAAATTATCAAATAATGATAATGGGACATTCTTGTGGTACATCAGATAGAACATTATTAAATACAGTTTTTGAAAATGATAACTGCGCTTCAATTAAAGTTTTTTATCACAATAAAGGAGATAATAAAGATAATTTTAGCGATATAATTAAAAACATTTCACGGAATTTTAATGACAAGGCTTTAATGAGAGATAGAGTTGTAAATAAAACATATTGCGAACCTCTGAACTAAAAAGCCAGTTGCTAACAATGTGTATAATTCATTGCTAGTTAGAGCTTACTTACGAAAGTCCTCGCGGACTTTCTATCTGTGATTTATTTGCTAACTTTAGTACTTAAACATGCAACGAAATCATACACTAGACCGTTGTAAGTAATGCCGAAGAACCTAATTTACATATCAATAATCATATCTTTTTTAAACTCCTGCGACTTCAGAAGCGCTGCTGAATACTACAATACTTCTTTAGAAATGAAACAGAAGGGAGATTTAAAATTAGCCATTCAATTATTAGATAAAGCTATAGATAAGCAAGAAAATTTTAGAGCTGCTTTACTAAATAGAGGTACTTATAAAACGAGATTAGGGCTAGTGAAAGAAGGTATTGTTGACTATAAAAAAATACTTGAATTTGACCCTGAAAATACAGTAGTCCTTTTCAATATTGGAAATAGTTATAGTATGCTAGATGAACATAATCAAGCTGTTTTGTTTTACACAAAAGCTCTTAAGACAAAAGGCTCTCTAGAAAGTTTTGAAATTTCAAATGGCACTCCAATGGCGTTTCAAACAAACATAGACTATAACCGATTTGATAGTGATAATAACTATAACAAGCTGGATTGCGAAATATATTTTGAACGTGGTATAGAATATTTAGAATTAGAAAAGTTTGATAATGCAATTTCTGACTTGAACAAATCACTTAAATCCAACTACAAAAAAAAGGATTGCTTCTATTATATAGGTGAGGCATATTATGGAAAAAATGATTCGATTAAAGCTTGTCAAAATTTTATAAAATCAGCAAAAATGGGTGACAATGATGCCAGAGAAGTTCTAAAAGAATATTGTATTCAGCAGAAATAATTAATTAAAAACACTACTTACAACAAAGTGTATAATTAATTGCTTGGGTTAGTGCTTATTTGGAAAATTCCTTCGGAATTTTCTCTCGTTCGTTTTTGTTTATTAAATTAGTTGCTTAAACACGCAACTAATCATACACAAAACCGTTATAGCCCATTAGGATGAAACAACGCGCAACAATATTTATCTTGATTTTGACTTCGATTGGTTTACAAGCTCAAACGATTGATACATATTTTTTGCACTTTCCCATTTCAAAATATGATACAATTGTATATAAGAGAATAATTGAAACATTGGATAAAAACAATTTGATTCATGTTGAAGACTATTATCCAAACGGACAAATTCAAATGGATGCCTATTATTCAAATTTTGATAAAAACGTAAAAGAAGAACTTCAATGTAATTATGGCACAAACACAAAACAGGGGAGATATAAAGAGTGGGCAAAAAACGGACAACTAATTTATGATGCAAATTACAAAAATGGATTAAGAGATGGATTAGCCGTTTCATGGTATGAAAACGGGATTAAAGAATCTGAAAAAAAATGGAATAATGGACAATTAAATGGGACTTGTAAATATTGGAATGAAAAAGGAGATTTAGAGTATGACTTAACATTCAAAAATGGCATTAATCAATCCCCTGAAACAGTCTCCTATCAATACATTACTTATTTGCCAACGAGTTATGCAAGTAATGCTCTCAAAGAATATCCTTTATTAATTTTTCTTCATGGCGGTTCTGCCCGCGGGACAGACACTCTTGATTTATATGATGCTGGTCCATTTGACCAAATTTATCGAGGTCGTAATTTCCCTTTCATAATTGTTGCCCCTCAATGTCCAAAAAATATTCGCTGGTCAACTGAAAACTGGTTTGAAAACTTTTATTCTGACTTGATAAAAGAATACAGGATAGATACAAATAAGGTCTATTTAACGGGAGAAAGTTTAGGAGGTTCTGGAACTTGGTATATTGCAACAAAATATTCAGATAAATTTACAGCAATTGCACCAATGAGTGGTTTCACCAGACATATGGATTATATTTCAGAAAACATTGAGAATTTAAAAAAAATGCCAATTTGGGCATTTCATGGAGAATTAGATAACGTAGTACCAGTTGAAGAAACAGATTATTTGATAAATAGACTAAACGACATAAATAGTCAAGTAAAATATACAAGAAAAAAAAGTGTTGGACATTGGATTCATTGGTTGGTATATCCAGAGAATGAATTATATGATTGGTTTATGAGTTATGATAAAAGAAATAATAAATAACGGGCTATAACAATGTATATAAAAAATTGCTAGTTTTAGCTTAACCAATGTGAGTTGCTCGTTTGCTAGCTTCTGATTTTCCTTTGGAAAATCCTCGTACACAAACTACGCAACTTTCCATAAACGAACCGTTGGCATTCATTAAATGACACCTGAAAAAATAATCAAAATGAAAATATTTATAAAAATTTTAGTTTTAACAAGTTTTGTTTTGACTTCTTGCTCAAAAGAAAATGAAGAATACTATTCTTATAATTTTTCAGAAAATAAAAAACTGAATATTGAAACATATGATGAGAGCTATATGAAATATGGAAACATTGAGCAAGGATCTAACTTAGTGTTTGAATATGAATATTCAGCAGAAGACGATGTTAATGTCTCGGATGATGAATATTCTGAATTTATTCGTTTTGAAATAAACCCAACACTTACAGAGTTTAACTATGAGAATGGTGAGTTGTTAGATATTAAAGCTGTTTTTTCAAAGAGTTGTTTTTGTTATTTTGAATATGACCCAAATAAAGACGTTCCCCCAACAGGAACAATAAGTGGAAAAAGAATTTCTCAAACCGAATGGAATATTTCAATAGATGTAACCTTTTATGGAGATGAACACAAAAACATTATGAATAAATTTCGATCGAAAAACTAACGAAATGCCAACAAAGATCGCTATAAGTAATTACTTGTTCTATCCTACTTCTGAAAATCCTTGCGGATTTTCAGCTTGGCGTGTACTTGCAAAATTAAGTACTAAACTACGCAACTACTCATAGCCTAAACCGTTAGGCACAAGCTAAAGATACGTCTTCGATTTTAAAAAAAGTCTTACATTTACCTTATGGACATAAAACTGACAGAAGAAGAAAAAATTAAAATCCTGAATTCCGATGATATTTACGGAATTATGCAAAAGATTCTGCTTCGTGAAGACAAAATTGACCAAAACAGGGAGCATTTTTGGGTTATCGGACTTGAGAATAATAATCGAATTCTATTTATTGAACTCATCAGTTTAGGAACCGTAAATAAAGCTCTAGCGGAGCCTATGGAGGTCTTTAGTCTTTCTTTGCAAAAAAGGGCTGTGAGAATCATTTTATGCCATAACCATCCAAGCGGAGAATTAAAACCATCTGAGGCCGATAAAGATATTTCGGATAGATTAATCCAAGTAGGCATTATTGTGGATACCGAGGTTATTGACCATTTAATAATATCTGACAAAAGCTACTTAAGCTTTGCTGACATCGGACTTTTAGACGAATTGAAAAAAAGCACAAAATACGTTCCTACCTATGTGCTTGAACAAAGGATTAAGAAAGAAGTAGCAGAAATTGCTAAACGAAAAGAAAAAATTGAAATAGCAAAAGAACTTAAGCGGAGAGGGACAAAGGATGAAGATATTTCTGAAATTACAGGTTTATCGATTGAAGAAGTTCAAAAGTTAAGAGTACGAAAAAAATAAAAAGCCAGTGCCTAACAAAGTATATAAAAAATTGTTTTTTTGGGCTAAACCAATGTTAGTTGCTCGTTTGCTAGCTTCCGATTTTCCTTCGGCAAATCGTCGCATACAAACACGCAACTTTTCATATACGTAACCGTTACCTGCAATAATTTATGACGAAACTTCAACTTGCGCTTGATAATGATCTAAATAATGCTTTCAGAATCCTGAAGGAGGTTCATTCTTTTATTGATATTATAGAGATTGGAACTCCGATGATTATTCGTGAAGGAATGAACGCTGTTCGTCAAGTTCGATTGAAATACCCCCATCTAACTCTTTTAGCCGATTTAAAAATTATGGATGCGGGTAAAGAAGAGGCGGATATTGCATTTGAAGCCGGAGCTGATATTGTGACTGTCTTGGGTGTAACAAATGATACAACTGTGGAGGGTGCTGTTCAAAGTGCTAATAATTGGGGGAAACAAATCATGATCGATATGATGTGTGTCACCAATCCAGTGGAATCCGGTCAAAAGTTTATTCATATGGGATGTGACATTTTATGTGTCCACACAGCTTATGATCAACAATCCTCTAAGGATAGCCCCTATCAGGAACTCAAATTACTAAGGCAGAATCTTCCATTGAGCAAGCTTGCAATAGCTGGCGGTATCAATAACGCCAAATTGGATTCGGCCCTCAAATATCAACCTGATATCGTTATTGTCGGGAATGCAATAACGGGTAAAAATGATTATGTTGAACACGCCAAGCAGATTAAAGAAAAATTAACGAATTATGCAGGTTGAGCAATTAATAGACAATATACTTAATGAACTTTCCAACACCTTGCATCAAATAGATGTAACCCAAATTGAAGAATTAGAAACTTCAATAATAAAAGCTAATCGGATATTTGTGGCCGGGAAAGGCCGAACAGGTCTTCAAATGAAAGCTTTTGCCATGAGACTTATGCATTTAGGCCTAAAGGTTTTTGTGGTTGATGATGTGACGACTCCGGGTATCCAACAATCTGATTTGCTCATCATAGGTTCAGGTTCCGGAAGAACAGAATCGCTCAATGGATATGCCAAATCAGCACTATCAAATAATGCTGATTTAGCTTTTATAACAGGCAACGCTCAGTCACCGATTACGAACTTATCTCATAATACAGTTTATATCCCGGCAAGTAATTTCAAATCTGACAATCAAGGAAAAAAATCCTCTGCGCTTATCATGGGATCTCTTTTTGAGTATACAATTGGGTTGCTATTTGATTTAATGATTATTCAGCTTATGAATAAACTTCAGCAAACAGAAGGTGCCATGAACAATCGTCATGCAAATCTTGAATAGGTTGTTTTTCATAATATGACGTGATAAAGCAGGTAACAATCGTTACCTGCAATCAGAACGAACGAGAAAAAATGTACCAAAGGATAGCACATATTGCATTAGTTGTAAAAGATTATGATGACGCAATTGAATTTTATACTAAAAAATTAGATTTCACACTTCTTGAAGACACAAGAATAGATGAAAAGAAAAGATGGGTAATGGTTGCACCGCCAGGAGCGAAAGAATGTTGCTTGTTACTTGCCAAAGCCGCTAATGAACGGCAATCCAAAAGTATTGGAAATCAGACAGGAGGACGAGTTGGATTTTTTCTATTCACAGATGATTTTTGGAGAGACTATAACAAAATGACAGAAAGAAAAATAAGTTTTGTAAGACCGCCAACTGAGTTTGACTATGGAACTGTCGCAGTATTTGAGGACTTATATGAAAATATGTGGGACTTGATTGAACCGAATAAAAATAATAAAGGATTGATAATAAAATAACAGCAGGTAACAGTGTATATAAAAAATAGGCGAAACAGTACTAATTTCAAGGTTTTTGGCTCGTAACAGACTATGTGCTTAACCGAAAGTTTGGAGCTTCGAAATCGCCTACTTTTCATATACTAGCCCGTTGTATGCAAGCTGAAAAACTCCAACAAAAAATATGAACAAACAAGTATTTGAAGATTTTCATTCAAAATTAACATCTAAAAATCTACAGAACAATAATGTGTTTGAAAAAGAAATTACAATACATTATTTTGAAATACTTGAAATATTAGCAACCGATTTCGAAACCTACCGAAAATTCTCCCCATTAATTCTATCCACTTTAGAAGATAACGATAGAAAGTCCATTTCTTATTCTTTATTTATCTTTTTCGATTTATTTGAAAAATTGACCAGCCAAAGTAATGTTTACAAGTTAGACCAGTCTGTAACTAAAGCTGAAATTACAGATGAATCGAATAGTAAATTTTTAAATTTATTAGAAAAAAGCCTTAAAATAAATAATCAATTAAGAATATCTGATTTTGAATTTCCTCCCAACGACTTAGCAGAGCTAGAAATAAAAGAAATAATCTCTTTACAAATTAGTATAATACAAGAGAGTGCCAAAGAGATAGACTGGAAAGAAGAACAAAGTGATAATATAATGTTACAGTTGCCTATTTTAAGGCATTTACTTGTTAGATTAAACAATCCCGAACTCTTTTATTTTATAATCGGAATATTTATTGATAGACTTAATTCTTCTGAATTTTATCAAGCGGCTAGAGATGTTTCTGAAGAAATTATAATTTCTAGTTTTAATGATGATTATCCACAATTTGGTTTTTTTAATGCTTTCAGATGTTATTCAGCGCAAGGTAGTGCTCAAACATCTCTTCTTTATGCTAATATAAGTATGCACCTTGTATTAAAAAACGAGCAAGGAGTTTCGGATAAATATCTACAAGAATTAATATGGCAGTCAATAAAATATTTTAGAAATACTGGCTTATACCCTTACGCTGTAAAAATTTATAAAAGCATACCTAAAACACTAGAATTTTCTGGTTATCATAGGCGGTCAATAGACCATTCTTACTTCACAAGTCTTATACCAATGGAGAAAGAAAAGTTACCTGATTTATTATTAGATTATCTAAACAAAGAAAGAGAGAATATATTCTCGGGTGGAGTTCACGAATCTTTACCTTGGTTAATTACATTGTATAATGTTAGAAGAATTTTCCCGAATGCAAATTTCAGTCTTACTGGTCTAGGTTATTATTTAAACATTTTCGAGCAAATTGTACCAAAAGAGTCTATTAGTAACTATAAAAATATTATCGATGGTAATTCCTCATCTTTAAAAGAGCAATTAAAAAAATCATTAATTAAATTAAATGAAACAAGGAATAAATCAGATATCGTTTATGATAATGATATGTCACTTAAAATTGCGAATAGAATAATTGAAGATAGTTTCGCAAAAAAAGATTCAGAAGCGATTTTGTTGGCTATGATGATTAAGTCGGATTTTAGTCTAATTTTTAAATCTAAAGAATCATTCGAGTTTGCTCCTTTTAAGGTTCCTACAACTGAATTAAAAAAATTCAACAAGATATATAGCGAGAGAGATAAAATCGAAAGTGAGATATCTAAAAATGAATTTCAATCGACATTTTGGCTTGCAATAACAGAGGGAAAAGTATTTCAATTAGCTTTCAGAAATAAGTCCTTTCAATATTTTGAGTTAACCCAATGGGATTGGTCAAAATTTAAAAGCCTCACTAACGGAGAATATTTTTCGAATTTTTCATTCGATGATACTGTTAAAGATAAAGGTGGAGTTCGAAATGTTTACGAAGAGGAACATTTTGAGCAAGCAAAAAAAATAAATGATGAACTTTCATTTAGCAAGCTAAATATTGATGATGATACGGATTCCATTTATCTTATAAAAGATATGGAACTAGCAGATTTTCCGCATAATTTGTTTCTCAATCAAAATGGAGAATTTCTGCACTTAAGTAAGCCTATTACAAATATCCTATCTACAGAATGGTATTTATCAGTTGACAAATCAACATCAATAAATAAAAATTATTCGAAATCTATATGGATACCAAAGGAAGAAGGAGATTTTACCTTAAACCAATTATATGCCAAAATCGAAAATAATTTAACCGAAAATAATTTTGATATTAATACTAAATTGGAAAAGGATTCCTCTATAACATCTGATATAAACATTATTTGTTCTCATGGAGCAAAAGATATTGCGGAAAAACAAATTATATATCCTTCTGAAAGACCACTAATAAATCTTAACAAAGTAATTGGCGAAGGAGAAGTTTTAATTTTCTTAATCTGCCATTCGGGTTCATACAAATCAGAACTATTTAAAAACAACATTACATCTTTAGTAAAAACATATATTGAAAAAGGGTATAAAGCTATAATAGCTCCATTTTGGGGATTACACATAAATGTTCCAGAAATTTGGCTACCCGAATTTTTAAGTTCATTTAATAACGGAGATTCAATTGATATTGCGCTTTTTAAAGCAAATAAAAAGGTTTATGCTAAATATCCTACCCCTGCTGCTTGGTGTGCAATGCATTTATATGGTAATCCGAATTTAAAAGTTGAACAATAGAAAAGCCAGCATACAACATGCGTATAAACCAAATAAAAAACTAAAATTTCACTAATAATTCTAGAAATTACATTTTTCAATAATCTTAAACTTTAACATTATCGTGTAAGTTTTATAAAAACTTTAAGACCATTGTAGCCTAACTTTAAGCATTAAACATAAAAATGTCAATTATGAAAAAATCATCAATCCTAAGCGCCTTTGCTTTTGTATTCGTTTTACTTTTATCAACAGATATTAACGCACAAAAGTTTGGCGGCTTAGACAAAAGCCCCATGGATGCGGCTATTTACAAAACTTCAAGAAATGCCCCGGCTATTGCAAAAGTTATTTATAGCAGACCTCAGTTAAAAGGAAGATCCCTAAGCAGTTTAGCTCCTAACGGGAAAGTTTGGAGAACCGGTGCCAATGAAGCGGCCTCCATTACGTTATACAACGACATGAAAATTGGAGGAAAATCCGTTAGTGCAGGGGAATATTCTCTTTTCACCATTCCCGGAGACAAAGAATGGACTATTATTATCAGTAAAGATATCAATGTCTGGGGGGCTTATTCATATAATAAGGCCAATGATGTTATTAGAGTTTCTGCTCCTGTTAGTTCCGGAGATTCCCTTGAAGCCTTTTCAATTGCTTTTACCCAGGGCAACATGCACTTAGGATGGGGAACCACCAGGGTTACCGTTCCTTTTTCAAAATAATTTTTTACTCAATTATAAAGCAATAAAAAGCCTTGATGTCTCAAGGCTTTTTATTTACGGAATATTCAAATACTTATGTGTTTGTAAAGACACTTTCCACTTGGGGTTTTCCATCACATAATCTACAATAAACGGAATCACTTTATCACGCTTACTCCATTCCGGTTGCAGATATAATATACAGTCTTTATTCACTTTCGACGCCTGCTCTTCTGCAAATCTTAAATCGTCTTTATTATAAACTATGATCTTTAATTCATCAGCAACTTTATAAATAGCCTCAGTAGGCTTTTTGATCTTTTTTGGCGACAAACAAATCCAATCCCATTGTCCTGTAAGCTTATAAGCCCCGGAGGTCTCAATATGGGTTTTTAAACCGGCTTCTTTCAGTTGGGTTGTTAAGACCGTCATATCCCAGGTTAATGGTTCACCACCCGTTACAACTATGGTATCGCTATATTTTCTGGCGTTCTCCACAATTTTTGCAGTCTCTGTGGGCGGGTGCAAATCGGCATTCCAACTCTCCTTGACATCACACCAATGACAGCCAACGTCACAACCGCCAATGCGAATGAAATAGGCAGCTGTTCCTTTATAATACCCTTCTCCCTGAATAGTATAGAACTCTTCCATCAGGGGAAGCATTTCTCCCTTGTCAACCAGTTTTTTTAGCACATCATTCATAAGTTTGCAAAGATACATAATCCCAACTGTTTTTTCGATTTTGAATTTCAATTCGGTTTTTATACTTTTACTGATCCCTAACGTAGTAAATTACCACATTACAATACTTAACTTAAGAATGAAAAAAATAGCATGTTTAGTAATGCTACTTTGTTATGGTTATTACAGCTCGGCTCAAATAGGGATCGGCACTACGAACCCGGAATCTTCTTCCATTTTACATGTGGAATCATCAGATCGGGGGTTATTACCCCCAAGGGTTAGTCTAACAAGTGTTAATGATATTTCAACCATTCCTGCTCCAACAGAGGGTTTAATGGTATACAGTTTATCAACCAACAATTGTAATTTACCTGCCGGTTTATATATATTCAACGGCTCTGTATGGCAAAGAGTTAGTTTTTCCGGCGGGACCAAGACCTATTCAAGACTGGTTAAAGATGAAATAGGCGTGGGTAGTGTTACTTTTACCGCCTATAATGCATCCAATAGCTATGGTCATTATAATAGCTTATTTGACGATGTAAATAATACCGGTGGAAACACTTTTCATATGAGCAGAGTTGGTTCGCCTGCAGGAGATTGGGGATTTGGTATTTCCTTTCCGGGCCAATATTTCATATCACAGGTCATTCTGGACGGGAGAAACGAATGCTGCACCAACAGGATAGAAAATGTTGTTATCAGGTTATATAGTTGTGGAAATTTGGTTTATTCAAGCCCGGCAATTAGCTCCTCTTCTACCGGAGACAATACCGTTTCCATACCCAATATCTATGCGGACGAAATAAGGCTGGTCGTTCCTAACGGAGGCACAACACCCGGCGGTTCTGTAATAAATTTCACAGAATTAGACATTGTAGGCTATTCATATGAATAGTTCTATATAATCAGGCAACAGCTAAATCCTAATTTGTAAGAATTTTGATATTTTCTTGAAAATTCCTATTTTCGCTTCAGGATTAATTAAAAGTAAATTGCTCTCTCACTTTCTCTAAGATGGAAAAACTCCCTTGTTTCCTCATACTATTACTATGCGTGCATGGTATTGGATTTTCTCAGGTAGGCATTGGTACCACCAACCCAACTGCAGAACTTGAAATTGAAACTACCGCCACAGGTATTCCTGCCCTGGAATTAAATGCCCAAACAACTCCAACAGGTACCGTAACCGGTCAAATCTCATTGATTGGGGACAAATTATTCATGTACGATGCTACCAGAGCCAAATGGTTAAGTTTAGAAACTATTGCTATACAATACGGCCGAAATGGAAATGCTGATAATCAACGACTTCATTACGGAGGAAACATGCAAAACAATAATAGCGGCGCTATGATGCCTTTTGACGGCACTATTGTAGCCGTATCTTCGAGATCCTCCGGAGGAAACGCCAGTAAGCAATTTCAAGTTAGAATTAGAAACGGTACTACAAACCAGGCAGGGACATTTACCTTTAATCATGTAAATAACGAATACATCTCTACTACCAACAATGCCGATTTTAATGCCGGGGATTATATAAATGTTCATGCACAGGCTGCCGGTTCTGCCGTTTCTAACGCCACAGTTATTCTTTGGATAAAATGGCGGGAATAAACCATAGGTTTATCTGGTAAAAGCCATTTTTTTCTTCCTTTTATTTCCTTTATTTTTATGCAAAATTACTGTGTATGGATACTAAGGAAACTTTCTTCAATTATATAACGGAAGGCAATAAAACCAAAGGTGATTTTATCCCCATGGGAGCCGCTATGTTAGCTGGTGAAACGGTTACCGGAGCTCATGTAAAAATCCCTTTAAAGACCATGAACCGTCATGGTTTAATAGCCGGTGCAACCGGAACGGGAAAAACAAAATCATTACAGGTTTTAGCCGAAAATTTAAGTGATAAAGGGATCCCGGTATTATTGATGGATATAAAAGGGGATTTAAGCGGATTGGCACAACCCAGTCCCGGGCACCCTAAAATTGATGAACGCCACGAAAAAATAGGACTGCCGTTTGAAGCCAAATCGTTTCCTGTTGAAGTTTTAACATTATCAGAACAAGACGGGGTTCGCCTCAGGGCCACTATTAGTGAATTTGGGCCGGTTTTACTATCCAGGATTTTAGATCTAACGGAAACACAAAGCGGTATTGTTTCGGTTATTTTCCAATATTGTGATGATAACAAACTCCCCCTGCTCGATCTAAAAGATTTTAAAAAAATATTACAATATGCCACCCAGGAAGGCAAAAAAGAGTTTATGGAAGCCTATGGCAGAATTTCTACGGCTTCTACCGGTGCCATCTTGCGAAAAATTGTTGAACTGGAACAACAGGGCGCCGATCTGTTTTTTGGCGAGACCTCTTTTGAAGTGGATGACCTGTTACGCGTAGACGACGATGGACGCGGATTTATTAACATTATCCGGCTTACCGATATCCAGGATAGGCCAAAGCTTTTTTCAACTTTTATGCTAAGTCTGTTAGCCGAAATCTATTCTACATTTCCGGAGCAAGGTGATAGTGACAGGCCGGAACTCGTCATGTTCATAGATGAAGCGCATTTAATTTTCAATGAAGCCTCCAAAGCACTTTTAAATCAAATTGAAAGTATTGTAAAGCTTATCAGAAGTAAAGGGGTGGGTTTATATTTTGTAACTCAAAATCCAACCGATGTTCCTGAAGAAGTTTTAGGCCAGTTAGGTTTAAAAGTACAACATGCTTTAAGGGCCTTTACCGCTAAAGACCGAAAAGCTATTAAGCTGACCGCTGAAAATTATCCGGACTCCGAATATTATGACACTACAGAGGTGTTAACATCCTTGGGTATTGGAGAGGCTCTGGTTTCTGCTTTGGATGAAAAAGGCAGGCCTACACCACTTGCAGCTACCATGATGCGCGCGCCTATGAGCAGAATGGATATTTTAACCGATGCCGAGTTAAACACCTTACTTTCTCAATCGAAGCTTTCAAAAAAATACAATAAGGAAGTAGACAGGGAAAGTGCTTACGAATTACTTAATGAAAAAATTGAAAAAGCCGAAGCCGAAGAAGCTAAAGAAAAAGCCAGACAAGAAAAAGAAGCCTTGAAAAGGGCAGAAGCCAAACGAAAAACAAAAAGTACTTACTCCCGGAGAAGAAGTACCAGAATGAACCCGGTGGTAAAAGTACTTACCAGTGCCACATTTATAAGAAGTGTGTTTGGTATTCTAACGAAAGTTATGAAGAAGTAAAGTCTATAATAATAATTTAAAAAATCATATTTATATAATGCATAAAACCGTTTTAAGCCTCCTGTTACTTGGTGTTGTTTTTTCAGGTTGTAAAAAAGAACAGGACCCTTTTGAAATATCAAAACATCACATTGGATTGTTAACAGATTCCACTCAAGTTAAGGACCTGAAAACTATTTTCAGTAACGATTCCATATCAAAATATATTAGCGGTGATGAGTTTGCCGGAAGCGTGAATAACATCGAAATATTTAAAAAAGGCGGTGAAAAGCGTCTTATTTTAACTCCTGAAACGACTTTGGATTCCACATCGGTCATTGAAAGTATTCAGATTATTGACCCACAATATAAAACAGCTAAAGGCATTTCAACTTTAAGCACATTTAAAGATATAACTGCGGCTTATAAAATTTCTAAAATAGATAACCTGATAAACTCCGTAGTGCTTTCTGTTAAAGAATTAAATGCCAGTTTTGTGATTGACAAGAAGGAACTACCGGCAAATTTACGCTTTGATCTGGACCTGAAATTTGAAGAAACCCATATTCCGGATCATGCTAAAATTAAATATTTCTTTTTAATTTGGAATGATTAAAACATTATAAATGAATCCTTTTTTAACCAAAATAATATTTGATATAGCTCGAAAGAAACTCGAGAAAAAGCATCCTAAAAAGAATGTCAGCAAGAAAAAAATTGTGCCTTTGGTCAGGCAACTTCAGGTTGAACTGACCCATGCTATCAGTGAGTATATCTTTATCATACTGGGGGTTTTTTCTGCAGGCTTTGGTTTAAAAGGCTTTTTATTACCTAATAGTTTCATTGATGGTGGTGCCACAGGTATATCACTGTTGTTAGAAAACATAACGTCGTTAGAAATAGGCGTATTATTAATTTTAGTTAATACCCCCTTTATTATTCTGGCATCAAGAACCATAAGCCTGAAGTTTGCGCTTCGTAGTATTGCTGCTATTGCTTTTTTGGCTTTTGTAGTACATTATATAGACTATCCAACAATTACTGAAGACAAATTACTCATTGCTGTTTTTGGAGGCTTTTTCCTTGGTTTGGGTATTGGCATGTCAATGCGCGGAAGAAGTGTGATAGATGGCACTGAAGTTTTAGCCATCTTTTTAAGCAGAAAATTATCCGTAACAGTAGGTGATGTGTTATTGATCATAAACATTATTATATTTTCTTTCGGAGCTTATATTCTATCCGTAGAAACGGCACTTTATGCTATTTTAACCTATTTGGCCGCTGCCAGAACTGTTGACTTTGTGGTAGATGGTGTAGAAGAATATGTAGGGCTAACCATTATATCAAAAAAACACGAGGAGATAAGGATCATGCTTACTCAAAAATTAGGACGAGCCTGTACTATATATGCAGGTAAAGGAGGCTACGGAAAAGAAAGGGAAAGTGATGAAAAAGATATAATCTACACTGTTATCACCCGTTTGGAATTGCCAAGGATAAAGACTGAAATTGACAAAATTGACCGAAAAGCATTCCTGATCATGGGGCTTGTTAAAGAAATTAAAGGCGGTATGATAAAACGGAAACCCTTTAAAGAGTAACATCATGGCCTATAACATTCAGGATAATCCTTTTGTAGTACCTACAACCGATGGCAAATCCATAAAAGAGCATTTTGGATTGGCTACCGATGGTAATTCTCAAATAAGTATTGCTCACATGACAGCGCCTTCCGGTTGGAGTGAGCCATTCCAAACCCCGGAATTTGATGAATACACGTTCATCGTCAAAGGTAGAAAACAGTTCATCATTGAAGGTGAAACGGTGATTCTAGAAGCCGGTCAATCCATAAAAATTGAAAAGAATACCAGGGTTCAATACGCCAATCCTTTTACAGAACCTTGTGAATACATCGCCATTTGCACACCTGCTTTTTCAATGGATTTGGTAAACAGAGAAGTTGAATAATGAACAAATACCTTCCTAACATTATTGGAGCCTTGGTAAATGCTACCGCATTGGTTTCATCTGAATATGCTGCTAAACAAGCCATAAATATGTTTTCAACACCGCGAAAGGGCAAACTGACCGGTGAAGAAATTGAGTATCTGAATGCAGCCACAACAGAACAGATCCCGTATGATGGTATACTGATCAAAACCTATAAATGGGAAGGGATCAAAGAAACCGTTTTACTGGCCCACGGCTGGGAAAGCAACTCGTACAGATGGAAAGATCTGATAGACATTCTAAGATCTGAAAATTATACGGTGCTTGCCCTGGATGCACCGGCTCATGGCGGTACCACTGGCAAGTATTTTAATGCGCTTGTATATTCGGAATGCATTAATCTTGTTACACAAAAGCATCATGTCAATATTATTATCGGACATTCGGTTGGAGGTATGTCCACTATTTTTTCGCATTATAAAAATCCAATAGCATCCGTTGAAAAATTAATCCTAATTGGTGCGATGGCCGATTTTATAGGTGTTTTCAAAAACTACAAAAAAATGATGGGCTATAGCGAAAAGGTTTCAAAGGCTTTAGACCACTATATCCTGAAGCATTATGATCATTTGCCTGAATATTTTTCAGCAGCAAATTTCTCTGAAGACCTTGCTACAAAAGGACTTATCATTCATGATAAGGGAGACGCTATTATTCCGTTTTCAGACGCCCTGAAATTTCAAAAAAAATATACCAATGCCAAATTGATAACTACGGAAGGCTATGATCACAGTATGAAATCTGAAGAAGTTTATAAGCACATTCTCAACTTTATTAACGCCTAGATTTGTTGTACTTTTCTTCGGTAAAAAGTTAAATTTTGTATTCAAAAAATTTACAAAATTTAACTTCACCTCAGTAACCACCCTTCAACCGCCTTAGGGCGTCGCTTTGTTAGTCCATACATTTTTTTCATTTGGTTTTTTCGAATTTTCAAATGAAAAAATTCATGTACTTTTGAGTCATGGATGAATCTTTAAAACGCATCAATAAATATTTAAGCGAAGTTGGCTATTGCTCCCGAAGAGAAGCAGATAAACTGATTGAAGCCGGCAGGGTAACCGTTAATGGAAACATCCCGGAAAAGGGCACTAAGTTATCTCCTGATGATGAAGTACATGTTGACGGAAAGCTCATTTCAAACAGCAAAAAGGCGTTTGTTTATTTAGCGTTCAACAAACCCGTTGGCATTGTTTGCACCACAGATACACGCGTTGAAAAGGATAATATTATTGATTTTATAAATTACCACAAACGCATCTTCCCTATTGGCCGATTGGATAAACCCAGTGAAGGCTTAATACTGCTGACTGATGATGGCGATATTGTAAACAAAATTCTCAGAGCCAGTAATAACCACGAAAAGGAATATGTTGTCACAGTAGACAAACCTATTTCGCAAACATTTGTTGAGCGTATGTCTAAAGGGATTTATTTGCAGGAATTAGAGCAGACCACAAAACCCTGTATTGTAAGGAAATTGAATTCAAATAAATTCAAAATTATACTTACCCAGGGACTGAACCGGCAAATTCGAAGAATGTGTTCGCATTTGAATTATGAAGTTAAAACACTTAAACGGGTAAGGATTATGAATATTACATTGGACTTACCTGTTGGAAACTATAGAGAACTTACAAAAGAAGAATTTGCCGAGTTGAGCAAACTGATTAGTGATTCAACTAAAGAATTTGTGCCTAGAACCGTAAAACGAAGACGATAGCATGACTCAAAATACAGCACCTTTCCATTTAGCGATTCCTGTTTATAATTTAGAGGACTGCCGGGCGTTTTACAGAGATGTTTTGGGTTTTGAAGAAGGCAGAAGTAGTGCTCATTGGGTTGATTTTAATTGCTTCGGACATCAGTTGGTGATTCATTACAAGCCCAAAGCATCCGATACTGACTTACATACGAATCCGGTTGACGGCAAAGACGTTCCGGTGCCTCATTTTGGCGTTGTGCTTCCCTGGAACGATTTTTTTGCTTTCGCAGAACTGTTAAAAAGCAAAAACATACAATTCATTATTGAACCTTATATTCGGTTTGAAGGTTTGATTGGCGAACAGGCTACCATGTTCTTTAAAGATCCTTCCGGCAATGCTCTAGAGTTTAAAGCCTTCAAAGATCTAAATCAGCTATTCGCTAAATAATGTAAGACAATTTAAGATCTTCTTTCTCTGGCTAAAAGAGTATTCTTCAGAAGCATGGCAATGGTCATTGGACCAACGCCTCCCGGGACAGGCGTAATATAACTGGCTTTTTTGCTTACGCTTTCAAAATGCACATCGCCGGCAAGCCTGTATCCATTTTTCTTTGTTTGATCCGGAACCCGCGTAATTCCAACATCGATCACAACCACATCTTCTTTCACCATATCTCCTGTTAAAAACTCAGAAATTCCGATAGCCGCTACTATAATATCGGCCTCCCGGGTTATTTCCTTTAAGTTTTTAGAACGACTGTGAACAACGGTAACGGTAGCATCTCCGGCTTTACGCTTTTGGCTCATCAGAATACTCATGGGACGGCCAACAATATGGCTTCTGCCCATAACCACTACATTTTTACCGGACGTTTCAACCTGATATCTTTCCAGTAACTCCATGATACCATAAGGCGTAGCCGGCAAAAAGGTTGGTAAATCCAATGCCATTTTACCAACGTTGGTTGGATGAAATCCGTCGACATCTTTATCAGGATCAACTGCCATTAATACCTTTTGCTCATCAATTTGATCCGGTAGAGGCAATTGCACGATGAACCCGTCTATGTCGTCATTCGTATTCAGTTCACGAATTTTCCCTAACAATTCTTCCTCTGAAGTATATTCCGGTAATTCAATTAGGGTAGAATTAAAACCTATCTTTTCGCAAGCTTTCACTTTAGCATTAACGTAGGTCATACTGGCACCGTCATTCCCTACCAAAACGGCTGCAAGATGCGGTACCTTTTCGCCTTTAGCAACCATGGCTTTTACATGTTCGGCAATTTCTTCTTTAATGTCGTTACTAACTTTTCTACCGTCTAAAATTGTCATTTTATATTAGTTTACAGTCTCGGTCTCAGTCACAGTACTAATCACTCATCATTAGCTCCGAACTTAGCCGGATTATTAATCATATAATTTATTAACTTTCCAATTTCCTTTCCTTGTTCAGAATATTTCGAATGATCTTCCCGTGAAATATATTCACAGGCTAAAGCAAAGTCTAACCATGTACTTGTTTCAGAATTCTCTCCATCCGCATCGGTCAGCTTACTTATAAAATGTTTTGGGTATCTTCTTTTTCTATAAGCCTCAGATATATTGGCACAAACTGAACGAGAACTTCTTCTAACCTGATCTGTTAAAGAATAAGTTTCTTCTTTTGGGAAAGACTTTGAAACATCAAATATTTCCATTGCTAATTCAAATGCTTTTTTATAGGCCAATAACTCTTTAAAATCCATATTTAGTAAATCTGAAAACTGTGACTGTTACTGAATACTAGATTAACGCATGCCTTTCATCATCTGCATCATCTTTCTGCCACCGCCACCTTGCATCATCTTCATCATTTTGCTCATTTGATTGAATTGCTTCAATAACTGGTTGACCTCCTGAACAGAAGTCCCTGAACCCTTTCCTATTCTTTTCTTCCTACTGGCATTTATTATGGATGGATTCGCTCTTTCTTTAGGGGTCATGGAGTAAATAATAGCCTCGATCCCTTTAAAGGCGTCGTCATCAATATCAATATCTTTCATCATTTTTCCGGCTCCCGGGATCATTCCAACAAGGTCTTTCATATTCCCCATTTTCTTGATCTGCTGGATTTGCTTTAAGAAATCATCAAAGCCGAATTTATTCTTGGCAATCTTCTTTTGAAGCTTTCTGGCTTCTTCTTCATCAAACTGTTCCTGAGCTCTTTCAACAAGAGACACCACATCTCCCATACCCAAAATACGATCCGCCATACGTGAAGGATGGAACACATCAATAGCCTCCATCTTTTCACCGGTACCAATAAACTTAATGGGTTTGTTTACAACAGATTTAATTGAAATAGCAGCACCACCGCGCGTATCACCATCTAATTTAGTCAGGATAACACCCTCAAAGTTCAAGACATCATTAAATGCCTTAGCCGTATTTACAGCATCCTGACCGGTCATGGAATCTACCACAAATAAAGTTTCCTGCGGTTGAATGGCTTTATGAATGTTTGATATTTCGGTCATCATGGCTTCATCTACTGCTAAACGACCTGCGGTATCAATAATAACCACATTGTGCCCGTTAGCTTTAGCATGCGCTACTGCCGCCTTTGAAATAGCTACCGGATCATTATTACCTCTATCACTAAAAACCTCAACACCAATTTGGTCACCAACTATATGTAACTGATCTATCGCAGCCGGACGATACACATCGCAGGCCACTAATAAAGGTTTTTTAGTCTTTTTATTTTTAAGATAATTAGCCAATTTACCGGAAAAGGTTGTTTTACCGGAACCCTGTAAACCGGACATTAAAATAACACTCGGCGTAGCAGACAAATTAATACCGGCAGCATCACCACCCATAAGCTGGGTTAATTCGTCTTTTACAATTTTAACCATCAATTGCCCCGGCTGTAATGTTGTTAATACATTTTGACCCAGCGCTTTTTCTTTAACCCTATTGGTAAACTCTTTGGCTATTTTAAAGTTAACATCCGCATCAAGTAGAGCACGTCTAACCTCTTTTAAAGTTTCTGCAACATTAACCTCTGTAATACTCCCGTGTCCCTTTAATACGTGTAAGGCTTTATCTAATTTATCACTTAAATTATTAAACATAATTTTCTTGAAATTTTAAGAAGTGCAAAGTTACGTATTTGAGGTGTATTTATAAAGCCAGGTTAATAAAAATGATTGGGTTTTAATTATAGCTTAGTAAAGCCTGCTTTCAATACCACGGGTAGGCAGGTGCTCAAAGAGTTATACCTGAGATCCCGAAATAAATTCGGGATTAGTTCAACTAACCATTTTGAATTCGTGTTACCCACTTTTTCAAAATGGAGTTTCACTAAAAAAGGCTGTCAAATTTAAAATCTGACAGCCTTAAAGGAAACTTAGCTAACTAACCTAACAAACCGAAAATCCAAGTTTCTCTTTTTTATTAACCAATCAACTTTAATTATTTGTTGCTTCAAGAACTAATACACGCTCAATCGCTCCGGTTGCTGAGTAATCTTTCAGCTCAATTCTATTTGGAGTGATTTCTTTAATTCTCCACCTGTGATTAAACTCACCTAATATATCATCATCGAATTTAACACCTAAAAACAATCCTTCATGTCTATATGATAACCAGGAGCCAACAATATTTCTCCCATCGCCTTCTGCAAATAATTTACCTTCCTCACCAAATCCAATGACGTAATCAAGATAGTTCTCAGTTAAATCTGCATCCTGAACCATATATGAAGCTACTTTCCAGATACCGGACATTAATACGTCATCAATATAGTTTAGGTCATCATCTACATCAGGACAGTGTCTTTTAAGTACCATTCTATTATGGTTATTCTCTAATTTGATCAGATCCGGACCTAGGAATGTGATTAACCAGTGAAGTTTTAAGTCTGGTCTGCCTTCTAATTCTATGGTTAATCCAATAGGACCACCGGCATTCACAACAAATACTTCGTAAGTACCTTCAACTAACTCACCGTTAATTCTAATCTTAACAACATTATTTTCAAAGAACTTAAGTGGCGTACCTATATAATCTTTTTCATTATCTGTATTGTCAACACTTAACCTGGCTATTCTCCATAAACATTCCTGCAGGTAGTTTTCAACACGCTCTATAGTATGATCTATAACTACATCACAATTTCGATGCATAATAATTCTTCCACCGTCTCCATCATAAATCTTAACTTTACCTTCTGCTATTTCGTAGATGAACCACTCTAATGTAAAGTCAGCTAAGTTTTCAAACTCCATTTTTAACTTCGCACCTCTTCCCATAACAATTCTGGTTTCCCAGGTTCCTGTAAGCATATCACCATTTCTGGCTCTCATCACAACAACACCATCTTCTTTGAAGTTGATAGCATAATCAAAATATCTATCTGTTAAAGCAACAGCATTTCTTTTGAATTCATTTACTAACCAAGGACATTTAACCAAGTAGTTATCTAAACGTTCTTTAGTGAAGTCGTCATCATTATGATCATTATCATCGTCTTCATCACAGGCATCCTTGGCTTCTTTAATAGTTCTGTGTAACTCTTCGTTACTGTTCACTTCTATTTCAGTACCGTCAGCTAATACCATGGTAACCGGATAATTAATACTTGCAATCACCTCATTGTTTCTTACACGTTTTATGAAACGGTGTAATTGCTCATCATTTTCAATTTCAATGGTATCAATAATTAAAAAGTCCGCATTAAAAATTGAGAATGAAATAGGGTATTTAAAGTCTATACACTCAATGTCATCGTCTTCTTCATTTTCTCCACCACATTCTTCAACGTAAGCTTCTAACTCATCTGCATTATTAATGACAACTTCGTCATGATCTGCATTGATAATGGTGATAGGGAAGATCATTTCAAGGCTATCCTCATCTTCATCAAACTCGTCAAAGATGGCTTCAATAACTTCGAAGTCTTCTTCCGAATCGATAATAATTTCTAATCCGTTAGCTATAACCGTAAGGGGTAATTTAACAGATATACAGCTGGCACGGTCTATAATATTGTCTCTAGATCCGTCCATTTTTGAAGTAGCACTTACAAAGGTTGTTAATTCTGAATCAGCCACTAAAGCTTCCGCTTCTGTAGGCTCAGTAATGTCAACTACTTCTTCCTGACATGATGTAAACATTAAAAGGGCAAAAAAAGGTAGTAATAGTAAAATTCTCCAATTAGTTTTCATGATATTTGATTTTGGGTTCAACATAGCTTTTTGGTGATAAAACAATTTAACTTTAAAAATTCCTACCCTGCAACTCAAAAAAAATCTCAAATTCCAAATTCCAAATTCTAAAAAGCCTTATTTTCGTAAAGAAATATTATGCTTAATATTATAGATTACTGTTAATATTTCTTTACGTAGATTCCCGCTTTCGCGAGAATGACAATTTTAAAGGAAACCTCTACGCTTAGCTTCGAGGAGTTTTTTTTTGAGTGCAACCAACTACCAACAAACATGAGTAAACAACTACATGACAATATTTGTGCTGAGCATATTTTTTCATCTATATTTAATAAACACGCCAAAGACCTACACAATTTTTTATATTATAAGTTTGGAGAATTGCTAAACCCAAAAGACAAGGCACAGGAAGCCTTTGTAAAACTTTGGGAAAACTGTTCTAAAATAACACCGGACAAGGCTAAAAGTTTTCTTTTTACTACTGCTAACAATTTAATGTTGAATGAAGCGGCACACCAAAAAGTGGTTTTAAAGCACCAACAAATTGCCAAACCTAAAATGAGCACCAATGAGAGTCCTGAATTTTTAATGCGTGAAAAGGAATATAATGATAAACTACAAAGAGCCCTGGCAAATTTAACCGAACCGCAACGTGTGGCATTTATGATGAATCGTGTTGAAGGGAAACGGTTTAAAGAGATTGCCGATATTTTGGACATATCTACCAAAGCCGTTGAAAAACGGATTTATGGCGCTTTGAAAAAATTGCGGGAGGAGATTCAGGAGTTGTGACAGGTGACCGAAGACCAATGAGCGAAGACTGAAGTACAAGGTATTAAGAACAAAGAATAGAGAGCATAGAATAAAGACAGAATCTGAATAATAAATACTGAGTACTGTATACTTTAGACTGAAGACTGAAGACTGAAGACTGAAGACTGAAGACTGAAGACTGAAATTTAAGCTTTTGAAAAAAAATTAAATGACAAGGGTAGGAAAAAATAAAACTTAATTGTTATATAGTTGAATAAAGGAATCATGGAACGAGAAACTTTAATATTAAAATGGTTAAATAACGATCTGAATGATCAGGAACTTCAAGCCTTTAAAAACCTTGAAGACTATGATGATTTGGTGAAGTTAAACAACAATATACAAGGGTTTAAGGCTCCGGAATATGATGCTTCAAAAGAACTTGAAAGTGTGTTATCTACTATTAGAAGCAATAAAAAGCAAAAGACGCATTGGATAAAACCATTGCTGCGTGTTGCTGCTATTCTGGCCATTTGTTTTAGCCTTTATTATTACACTACAACTATTGATACTACAATTACCACAGACATGGCTCAAAAAACTACGGTTGAGCTTCCGGATGCATCCAGTGTATCGTTAAATGCAAAGTCGGTTTTGGTATTCAATAAGAATTCATGGAAAAACAACAGAGAAGTTGAACTACAGGGCGAGGCCTTTTTTAAGGTTGCCAAGGGCTCTTCTTTTAACGTTATAACAGAAACAGGAACCGTAACGGTTTATGGTACTCAATTTAATGTAAAACAAAGGGACAATTATTTTGAGGTTATTTGCTACGAAGGTTTGGTAGGCGTTACTTTTAATTCTCAAGAAACAAAATTAAATCCTGGTGACAGTTTTTTAATTATCGATGGGAAAATGATTGCTAAAGAAAAAGAAAACAGCTTAACACCTTCGTGGTTAAATAACGAAAGCCAGTTTAAAAGTTTGCCTTACAAACAAGTCATTGCAGAGTTTGAAAGACAGTACAATGTTGATATTACTTTAATTGGAGTAGATTCTGAAGAGGTATTCACAGGTAATTTTACACATGACAGTATTGAAGTTGCCTTAAAATCTATTACCTTGCCTTTACATTTAACTTATAGTCAATCAGGCGATACTATAATCTTAAAGCGTGAATAGAAAAAGACTCTTTTCTCTTTTTATTTTACTGTTTTTTTTGAATGTTACTCTGTTAGGGGCGCAAACCGTTCAAAAAGAAAAGCAATCACTTACAGCCGTTTTAAGTGTATTGGAAGACCGATACAACATTAGCTTTTCTTATGCTGATAAAACTGTTAAAGACAAAAAAGCTATGTTACCCTCCAAAGACATACCTTTAGAAGACGCTTTAAGGATTCTTAAAAAAGAAACCCAATTGGATTTTGAACTGCTGGACAACAGGTTTGTAGTTATAAAGCCTGTAAAAA
Source organism: Seonamhaeicola sp. (assembly GCF_028281565.1). GTDB lineage: Bacteria > Bacteroidota > Bacteroidia > Flavobacteriales > Flavobacteriaceae > Seonamhaeicola. The sequence goes on along the minus strand of NZ_JANQJQ010000037.1, from coordinate 35,523 downwards.
AAAAGAGAACCAGTTTTAGAATACAAACCCTTGAAGAAGTCATTGTTACCAATTTCCTTACAACAGGTTTAACAAAATTAAACGATGGATCTGTCACCATAAAACCCGAAAACTTTGGTATTCTTCCCGGGTTAATAGAACCTGATGTTTTACAGACCATACAGTCATTACCGGGCGTTTTAAGCACAGATGAAACCGTTTCAAACATCAATGTCAGAGGTGGTACTCATGACCAAAACCTATTGCTTTGGGATGGTATAAAAATGTATCAATCCGGTCATTTTTTCGGGCTTATTTCAGCATTCAACCCTTATATCACAAAAAAAATAAACGTTTATAAAAACGGAAGCGGTGCCAAATACGGTGATGGTATTTCCAGTATTATAGACATGCAATTACCGGATGATATCGATAATGAGTTTAAAGCCGGACTGGGTTTAAACCTGATTAATGCCGATGGATTTGCTAAAATTCCGCTTTCAGATAAAACGGAGTTACAAATTTCGTCGCGCCGTTCGGTGACCGATTTAATTGAAACCGCTACTTACGATCAGTACTTCAAACGTATTTTTCAAGATTCAGATTTTGGCAATAACGTCAGAAATTCGATCTCTCAAAATGAGTCGTTTTATTTTTATGATGTTACCGCTAAGTTTTTATATGATATTACGGAACAAGACAGACTAAGGTTTCACTTTTTAAACATAAACAACAGGTTTAATTATGATGAACAGTCCACTATCAATGATAGAACCGAAGCTTTAAACAGTAATCTGTCACAACAAAATCTATCTTTGGGAATTACATATACCAGAGATTGGACAGATCAATTGTCAACCACAGCACAGGTCTACGCATCCAATTACGATCTGGATGCTACCAACCATGATGTTATAAATAATCAACGGTTAATTCAGGAGAACAGGGTAAATGACCGTGCTATAAAACTTGACATCAATTATGAGCATAATTATCAATTAAAGTTTAATGGCGGTTACCAATTAAATGAAGTGGGGATCAGTAATTTAGAAGATGTTAACAATCCAAGCTTTAGGCGTTATATAAAAGAGGTTGTCAGGAGTCACTCGCTTTACGGAGAGACCGCTTTATTATCTTATGGCGCACAAACCAAGTTAAAACTGGGCGCTCGTTTAAACTACCTGGATAAGTTTGAAATGGCCTTTGTTGAACCCAGATTAAGTTTTAGTCAACGCTTTTTAAACGATTTCAGATTTGAAGTTTTAGGTGAATATAAAAGTCAGTTTACATCACAGATCATCGACTTACAAAACGATTTTCTGGGCATTGAAAAACGACGTTGGGTACTTTCAAACGACAATACGGAAGTTGTTGAAAAAGAAAACCAAACCATTTATCCTGTTCCCGTTCAAAAAAGTAAGCAAATTTCGGCTGGTATTCACTACAACAAAAACAAGTTGTTGATCAGTGCCGAGTCCTATATTAAAAAAGTGGATGGTATTACAACCAGAAGCCAGGGATTTCAGAACCAATATCAATTTGTTCACAGTATTGGCAGCTATGAAATCAAAGGTGTAGATGTATTACTAAACAAACAATTTGATGATATCATAAGTACCTGGATTTCATACTCCTTTAGCAAAAACAACTATTTGTTCCCGGATTTAAACAACGGCAACGAATTTCCGAATAATAATGATATCAGGCACGCTGTTACCTTTGCAGGAACCTATACACAAAATAATTTTAAACTGGCTGTCGGACTAAATTGGAATTCCGGCAGGCCTACAACATATCCTGCTGATCTGAACAATCAAAGTAATGTTATTATAAATTATCAAAGTCCTAATGCCGAAAATTTAGAAGATTACTTAAGAGCAGATTGTTCTGCTACTTATTCATTTGATATCTCAAGGACCTCGAAAGCTACCATTGGAGCTTCGATTTGGAACGTTTTAAACAGGAAAAACATTATCAATGAATACTATACCGTTATTGAAGATGAGATTATACCTGTTCAAAATGAGTCATTGGGCCTAACGCCAAATGTAAGTTTTAGAGTGCATTTTTAGCTTTTTTTAAAGATTTTCGGTCTAAAAAATTGCATTTTGTCGAATATTATATTCATTTTATCGGTAAAAGTGAATTATTATTTACATTGAAAAAAATTAAAGTATGGCCTCACTAAATCCGCTTAGTTCAAATTTAGATTTAAGGAAAGCTAAACACTTACTTAGAAGAGCTACTTTTAACTATACAAAAGAGCAGCTGGACACCTTTGTGGGGATGTCAGCCATAGACGCAGTTAATAGCCTGACAACTAATGTTCCATACATTTTAGCAGAACCTTATGACCCGCTTCCAACTGAAGCGCCCGACGGTTATTGGACCTCTTCAACGGAACATCCTAACACATTTGATGGTCAGTTTAGAAAACGGGCTTACATTACCGCATGGTGGTGGCATAATGCTTTTAATCAGGTAAGTTTAAAATATAAACTGTCCTTCTTTTTCCATACTTGTTTTACAGTTGCAAAAGATAATGGAGTAGGTTTATCGCCTTTTTTCTTTGATCATATGCGTTTACTGGATTTTTATGCTTTAGGGAACATAAAAGAGTTAGCCAAAAAGATAACACTGGATAATGCCATGTTAGATTATTTGGACAATACACAAAATAACAAGAATAACCCTAACGAAAACTACGCAAGAGAGTATTTGGAATTATTCACCATTTTAAAAGGCGAACAAATTGGTGAGGGTAATTACACCAATTACACTGAAGTAGATATACAACAGGCCGCCAAAGTATTTTCCGGTTTTAAAAAACAATGGGACAGAAATGGCAATATAGACCCGGATACTAATCTACCAATAGGCTATGCCAATGCAAATCAACATGACCCAAATGATAAAACATTTTCAAGTGCTTTTAATAATCAGGTCATTACAGGTAGAAGTACTGCCGAAACAATGTTTGATGAATTGGATGATTTTGTTGAAATGGTTTTTGCCCAACAGGAAACGGCTAAGGCATATTGCCGAAAACTATATAAATACTTTGTAAAAAGCGAGATTACCGAAACAGCGGAAACAGATATTATAGAGCCACTTTCAGAAATTTTAATCAACAATGATTACGACGTTTTACCTGTAGTAACAACACTCTTATCCAGCGAACATTTTTATGATGCTGACGACAGTGATGCTACAGATAATATTATCGGTGCTATTATAAAAAGTCCGTTACAGTTACTTTGTGAAGTGTTTTCATTATTTGAAATCACATATCCGGATCCGGAAACAGAACCGCTTTATTTTTACCGAAACTTTTTCCATTGGTACATTAGTAGCGGATATTTTCAGCCATCCGGTATGGAATTTTATAATCCGGACTCTGTAGCCGGTTATCCTGCTTATTATCAGGAACCGGGGTTTGACAGAAATTGGTTTTCGTCCAATACTATTATTGGAAGGTATACCCTGGTAGCTGCTATCCTAACTCAGAATTATATTCGTGCCGATTTAGATACCGTTTTATTTGTAGAAAATAAAATAGACGCCAATGCAGCTCAGGACCCTAATACACTGGTCTCCAGTTTAACTGATTTAATGTTTCCCGAAAGTGTTGATACAGATAGAATTAACTACTTTAAAACATTTTTAATTGGCAATGCTGATGATTACTATTGGACCGGAGCCTGGTTACAGTATATAAACACGCATAGTGAAGATGACAAAAACACTGTTAAAACAAGGCTGGACTCCCTAATAGTTGCCCTGGTTAATGCAGCAGAATTCCAACTAATGTAAAAGCTACGACACTATGAAACGAAGAAATTTTATAAAACTATCGGCTACAGCTTCAGTTGTTGGATTAACACCTTTTCAAATTCAAGCGGCATTAAGATCGTTTACGCCTTATTTTGAATGTCCGGACCTATCTGGCAGAAAATTAGTTCTGGTAAATTTAGATGGTGCCAATGACGGATTAAATAGCCTGGTTCCGTTAAATCAATATGACGCCTACAGCACTTTAAGACCAACTATAAAAGTTCCTGAGAGCGGTTCAAACAAATACATCGCTTTAGATGAAACCCTTCCGGATGAGCAACAGGTTGGTTTAAACCCTGCTTTATTAGGCTTTAAATCACTTTATGACAAAGGGGTTTTAAGAATTATTCAGGGCGTGGGTTATCCGTCGCAGAATAAAAGTCATTTTAAGTCCACCGATCTGTACTTCACCGGTAATGATGGCAACAGTCTTTTAAATGGTGCAGATACCGGTTGGATGGGGCGTTTTATGGAACAATACTATGCTGATTTGATCGTGGAAAATTTCCCGTTAGCGGTTGAGATTGGCTCTAACAAAACCTCCCTTGGATTTCATGCCGAAGAAGCTCATGGTCTATCATTAAATATTACAGGACAAGACCCTGCCGGCTTTTATAATATAATAAGTGGTTTAGGTGGTGAACCGCCCTTAAATATTCCTGATTCGGATTATGGAAAACAATTGGATTTTATAAACAATACGGATGCCTTAACCAATATTTATGCCGAATCCATATCCACGGCATTCAACAAAGGCCAAAACGATGTTACTTATCCGGATACCGATCTGGCAGACCAGTTAAAAACCGTAGCACGCTTAATTAGTGGGGATCTGGGTTCCAGAATCTATATGGTGAGAATAGGTGGCTTTGATACCCACAATGCCCAGGTACAGGCTTCTGGTGATGTTTTAGGCAGGCACCACGAATTATTGACGGAACTATCAGAAAGCATGGAAGCTTTTGTTACAGACCTGGAAAGTCAAAACTTAGCGGATGATGTGGTAAGTGTAACCTTTTCGGAATTTGGAAGAAAAGCCGCTGAAAATGGAAACCTGGGTACAGACCATGGTGAAATAGCACCTATGTTCGTTTTTGGAAAACCTGTTTCCGGAGGCATGACCGGAATCAACCCTAACCTATCGGAAGCTGTTGAGGGTAACAACTGGCAAATTCAAACGGTGCAATATGATTACAGACAAACCTTCGCCACATTGTTACAGGACTTTTTAGGAGCAGATAACAATATCATAGACAATACGTTTTTCAATCATTCCCTTAACGATAGTTTTACCAACTTAAAAATTGAGGACATATTACGAGCTGAATTTGACGTTTCAAAGAATTGTACTGCCAGCAATAATGATCCTCATGCGGGTAATAAAAACTGGTTACTATACCCAAATCCGGTTAGAGATATCATCAATATGTCAAGTATTGACCCCATTGAGAATGTAAGTTTCAGGATTTATAATGCTTCCGGGGTTCCTATAGTGGACCTAACAAGCGAAGTTATTGACGGTAAAGCGAGTGTCAATTTATCCAAATACAGTAGCGGCATTTACTTTTTTGAAGTCCTTGCCGGTGGTAAAAAAGAAATCCATAAAGTGATTAAAATTTAAGTTTCATTTTTCAATTTTGAACTAAAAAATAAAAACCTCTTTAGAGATTTACTTCTTTAAGGGTATATCCCTTGTTAGTATAGGAAATGTCTAGTTCAAATCTATACCGTTAGCACCGTTATTAAATACAAAATGCCCATCTTTGTTATTGTTAAAAATATTCAAAATGAGTAAAAAGTATTTAGTTGTTGGGATCCTATCTTTCCTGATGTTATCTTGTACAAAAGCTGAGAACCCGATACAGGAAGCTAACTTTAATTTGGATTGGAATTTCTTCTTAAGTGAAAAGGAAGTTGAATTCAGCCAAATTGAAGAAAGTCAATATAAAAAAGTAAACATTCCTCACGATTGGGTTGTAGAAGGCGAGTTTGATGAATCTTTAGGAAAAGACGCCTGGGCTACAGGCTATATTCCAGGCAAAGGATATGGCTATTATACCAAAACGTTTGACAAAGCTGTTGATAAGGATGAATTAGTATATGTATTGTTTGATGGTGTGTATAATAATGCCACCATTTTTATCAATGGCCATCAATTAGGGTTTCACCCTTACGGATATTCTCCTTTTTACTTTGAAGTTTCCAAATATTTGAAAGAAGACGGAAAAAACAATGTATTGGCCGTACAAATAGACCACTCCAGATACGCCGATAGCCGTTGGTATTCAGGCGCAGGAATCTACAGGGAAGTGGCCTTAATAACCGATAAAAAATTACATATTCCTGTTTGGGGAACCTTTGTTACAACTCCGGAGGTTTCAAAAGAGCAGGCCAAAGTAAACATTGAAGTTTCTGTTCAAAATGCATTTGATCAGGATGAAGAAGTGGAAGTCACCACAACCTTCCTGGACGAAGATAAAAAAGAGGTCGCCGTGGTTTCTCAAAATATTGAAGTTACCAAAACAAGCAGCAAAGCCATTTCTCAGGAAGTAGTGATTGAAACCCCAAGGTTATGGGGTATAGACAGTCCGTCTTTGTACACTGCGGTTACTACAATTAAAAAAGATGGAGCCCTTTTCGATTCTTACGAAACCCGTTTTGGAATCAGAAGTATCAAATTTGATACGGACAAAGGCTTTTTCTTAAACGGAGAAAACATGAAGATCAAAGGCGTCTGTTTGCATCACGATGTGGGTTTGGTTGGTGCCGCCGTGCCAAAAGGCGTTTGGAAAAGACGATTAAGGATCTTAAAAGATGGTGGCTGTAATGCCATTCGCAGTTCTCATAACCCGGCATCTAAAGTATTGTTAGAAGTTTGTGACGAAATGGGATTATTAATGCAGGATGAGTTCTTTGATGAATGGGATAACCCTAAAGACAAGCGATATAACAGGTGGGAAGAAAAGAGTACAGATTACATTACCAGGGGTTATGGCGAGCACTTTCATGAGTGGGCCCATAAAGATTTAACCAATGTGATGTTAAGTCACCGTAACCACCCTTCTATTTTCCAATGGAGTATTGGTAATGAAATTGAGTGGACTTATCCCAGAAATGCAGCCACTACAGGTTTTTTCAATAATATGAGCTGGAAAGGAAACTATTTCTGGTCGGAGCCACCGCATTCCGTTGAAAAGATCAGGCATTTAATGGAAACCCTTCCCAGGGGGAAATACGATATTGGTGAGACTGCCCAAAAACTATCTAAATGGACGAAAAAGCTGGATACCACAAGACCTGTAATAGCGAACTGTATTTTACCATCCTCCAGTCACTTATCAGGCTATGCCGATGCCCTGGATATTGTTGGCTATAGTTACCGAAGAGTTCTTTATGATTACGGACATAAAAACTATCCGGACAAACCCATTATGGGTACGGAAAACGTAGCCCAGTACCATGAATGGAAAGCTATTATGGAGCGACCTTTTATTTCCGGGACCTTCTTATGGACGGGAGCCGATTATATGGGAGAGATCAGGCAGGATTGGCCAACAAGGGTGCAACCATCCGGCATGATCAATACAGCAAGTTTCCCTAAGGGGTCTTATTATATGATGAAGTCTTTATGGACCGAAGACCCCATGATCCATATGGCTACCCAAACACTTGAAAAATCGCTTTATAAAATTGAGAATGAGCAATTAGTAGAAAAGAAGAAAGATGGCTGGAAACATTACCTCTGGAGGTGGCAGGATGTAAACGAGCATTGGGATTACCAGGAAGGCGAAACGGTTGTAACTGAAATTTATTCTAATTGCGATACTGTAGAGTTGTTCCTGAATGGACAATCATTAGGAAAACAAAAGTTATCCGAAACCGTAGGACACATTTTTAAATGGGCTATTCTTTATCAGGAAGGGACTTTGGTAGCCAAAGGCATTAAAGATGGGGTGTTGATAGAATCAAAAGTTATTACGGCCAGAAAAGCTTCTAAAGTTGTATTATCAGCCGATGTTACGTCTATTAAAGCAAATAACGAAGATGTTGTGCATGTAGTAGCGGAATTATTCGATGACCAGGGACACCCGGTTAAAAGTGATAATAAAGCAATCACCTTTACCATTAATGGAGCGGCGAAGTTATTAGGCGTAGATAGTGGCTGGAAAAACAGTATAGAGAAATTCCAATCGAATAAAGGCACTACCCATAACGGAAAGATTCTGTTAATAGTGCAGGCAAAAGACCAAACGGGAACCGTTGATATCGTTGCTAACGGCGAAGGATTACAAGGCGATACAGTTCAGGTTACGATACAATAATCGAAACGGCTTTTCGCAAAATTACATTCTTTCAGGAACCTGAATGCCTAAAACGCTAAACGCATTTTTAATGGTATTGGCTACTGTTTTGGAAAGCTGTACCCTGAAGGTTTTTTCATGCTCGTAATCAGCCCCTAAAATGGACACATTTTGGTAAAAGGAATTAAATTCTTTTACCAGGTCGTAGGTGTAATTGGCAATCAATGCCGGACTATGCTGTGACGCCGCATTTTGGATTACCTCCGGGAATAATTGCAGTTGTTTTAGTAATTCTTTTTCTTTTGCATGTAAAGACACTTCGGCGTCACTCAGTGTGACATCGGAATTAAAACTTGCTTTTCTTAAAATAGACTGAATTCTGGCATAGGTATATTGAATAAATGGCCCTGTATTGCCCTGAAAATCAATAGACTCTTTAGGGTCAAAAAGGATTCGTTTTCTGGGATCCACTTTTAAAATGTAATACTTTAAAGCCCCCAAGCCTATGGTCTTATATAAGGCTTTCTTTTCTTCTTCGGAATAGCCCTCTAATTTCCCTAGTTCTTTCGATATCTCTTCAGCGGTAGCTGCCATTTCATCAATGAGGTCATCAGCATCAACCACAGTGCCTTCCCTGCTCTTCATTTTTCCACTGGGTAAATCTACCATACCGTAACTTAAATGATATAAGTTTTTAGCCCAGTCAAAGCCTAATTTCTTCAGAATTAAAAACAACACCTGAAAGTGATAATCCTGCTCATTACCAACGGTATAAACCATGCCGCCCACATCCGGAAAATCTTTGATACGCTGTATAGCCGTCCCAATATCCTGGGTCATATAAACGGCCGTACCATCGGCGCGTTGTACTATTTTTTTATCCAACCCTTCATCGGTCAGGTCACACCAAACCGAACCGTCCTCCTCTGTATGAAACACTCCGGATCTTAAACCTTCAGCTACAAACTCCTTTCCCAATAAATAGGTGTTGCTTTCATAATATAAGGTATCAAAATCAACTCCCAGGTTTTTATAAGTTTCATTAAACCCGTCATATACCCAACCGTTCATGGTTTTCCAAAGCGACACCGTCTCTTCATCTCCAGACTCCCATTTCCTTAGCATGTCCTGAGCTTCCAACAAAATTGGAGCGTTCTTTTTGGCACTATCTTCAGATGTTCCCGAAGCTACCAAACTTTCTATCTCCTTTTTATATTCCTGATCAAATTTCACATAGTAGTTCCCGACCAGTTTATCGCCTTTTAAACCGGTACTTTCAGGCGTTTCACCATTTCCAAAGCGTTTCCAGGCCAGCATACTTTTACAAATATGGATGCCCCGGTCATTAATAATCTGGGTTTTGTAAACCTTTTTGCCACTGGCTTTTAAAATTTCAGATACACTGTACCCCAACAGGTTGTTTCTTATATGCCCTAAATGCAACGGTTTATTAGTATTTGGTGAAGAATACTCCACCATAACAGCCTTGTCTTCAGGGCCCGGAGACACAAACCCATAACTGTCATCCTGCTTTATGCCGTTAAAAAAATCCAGATAGTAAGCGTCGCTGATCTCTATATTCAAAAACCCCTTTACCACATTAAATGCCTTGACATCATTGACGTTCTCAATCAAATAGTTACCTATGGTGTCCCCAATTTGAACCGGATTTCCCTTAACATATCTCAGCATGGGAAAAACAACCACGGTAATATCTCCTGCAAACTCTTTTCTTGTTGCCTGAAACTCTACAGCATCAATATCTACGTTAAAAGAAGCTGAAACTGCTTGTTTTACATGGTTTTCTAAGGTTTTTTGAAGGCTCATTAACAGTCTGTTTTTTTAGATGCGCAAAGATAAAACTTTTATTAAAGCTTTGATACAAAAAGCGTATAGAAAGCACTCTATACAATATTTAATACTGAGGAGTGGATCGGGCTTAAATCGGGAAAACAAACCGCCAATTGACAACCCGTAAAGAAATCTTACAGAAATCGAATAGTGATAAAGTGCATTTCATCGACAAAAGTGTAGTTTTTCCATGATTTCTGCCGTTTATCTATTCGTCGATTTTTGGCCCAAATTTTGAGCATCATTTTATCTAATTTATTGGTATTAAAACCCAGAAATTAGATTTTAAAATGTCTTTTTCCAAATTTTGTTTTGTAAAGCTATTAATGTCCAATTTTATTTGGAAACATTTTAAACACTAACGAACCATTACAGCTTAATAAAGTAATCTTACTTTTCCCTCAAAATAAGACTTCTTTTGTGGTTGTTTTATTGCGTTGTAATTTAAATGTTATATGAGGAGAATAATTACTTTAATTATGTTTTTATCCATGTGCATTGGGTTTGCCCAAACCAATGACATAGATAGCCTCACCATTGAATTAGCTTATCAGACCCAGGACTCCTTAAAGGTTGACACTTCTTTAAAACTTATTAAATCGCTTTACGAGATTGAAGACTACGACAGGGCTTTAAAGTACATTATTCAAAGTGAAAAACTTTCCAGTAACCTTAATTACAGCAAAGGCATAGCAGAAATAACCTTTTACAAAGCATTAATATATGCTCAAAAAGACGACTATATCAATGCACTTAGTGGTTATACCAAAGCCAAAGAGTTATTTAGCAACCTAAAGGATACTTTGGGCATTGCAAAAGTTAACAACAGCATTGGGCTTATAGAAATCAAACGTGGTAATTATGCCAAAGGCTTACAATATTCGCTTGCTGCCATTGAAGCGTTAGAAAAACGGAACTTAAGGAAAGACTTAAAACTGGCTTATAGCAATTTAGCCAAAGCTTATAATAGTGTGGAGGCCTATGATAAAGCTATTGAGTATTATGAAAAAGCCTTAGTGATCCAGGAGCAACTTAACGATACCGAAGGTGTTAATACATCACATAGTAATTTAGCCGAATTGTATTCTTACAGAAAAGAACACAGAAAAGCTATTGAATATTATGAAAAAGTTTTAGCCGACAACAAAAATGATTCGGTAAGAGGAAAAATTTACCCAAGATTAGGTGGTGAATATTTAATGTTTAACGATTATGCCAAAGCTACACAATACCTGGTTCAGGGTTATAACATTACCAATCGAAAAAAAGACAAACCCAATTTACTCGTTGCTTTAAATAACCTGGGAGATTTAAACTTAAGACAAAACAGATTAAAGGTAGCCGAACAACAATTATTACAAGCCGGCGCCATAGCAAAAGAACTTGACAATAAAACCGAATTGCTAAAACATTATAAACTCATGAAATCTTTAGACTCTATTAACCGAAGGTTTGATAGAGCTTTTATTTGGCAACGTGAGTATTACAGTTTAAAAAATAAAATGGACAGGGAAAAAGTCAAAATCAAGACTTCAGACCCTAAGGTGCCATTGGAACTGGATCCTGATTTTGACAAACCTGAAGAACCGGAAACTACTGAAGTTTCCTCAACCGGTACTTCAACTGTATTAGAAAGTAGTGAAAAAATGGATAAGTTTAGACTTATCTTTTATGGTTTATTGGCAGCCCTTGCTATTGTTTCCACCTTTTTAATTTTAATTTACCTAAAACGAAACAGCAATATTAAATACACCCAGGAGCTGGAAGAAAAGAACATTAAAATTGAATTGCAAAACCAGGCTTTCCAGGAGCAAACCAGGCACCTTGAAAACGTTAACAATGTAAAAGACAAACTGTTCTCTATTGTATCTCACGACTTAAAAGATTCTCTTTCCTCTATTAATGGCTTTATAGAATTATTGAGAGATGGTTCGTTATCCAGAGAAGAGTTTGATAACTTAATTCCGGAATTAAGTGAAAATGCGAACAATGCCTCTTTGTTACTTTTCAATTTGCTTAATTGGTCCAAGTCCCAAATGCAATCCTTAGAGCCCAAACCAAGCTTGTTTGATATCCAGGAAGTTTTTGAAGACAAAGTAAAGCTTGTTGAAAAACGGATAGAAAGCAAAGGCATTAACCTGGTGGACCATTCTTTAAGAGATTTTGCTTATGCAGATCGCAGTATGTTTGAAATCGTCGTTCAAAACCTGTTGGCCAACGCCATCAAATTCTCCAAAAAAGGCGATACCATTACCATTTCAAATCATATCAGTAATGGTAGCTGTATTATTAGTATTGCCGATACCGGTATTGGTATTTCCAAAGAGAACTTAGAGAAGTTGTTTAAAAACACGTCGTTTACCACCATGGGGACCAATAATGAAAAAGGGACCGGTTTAGGACTTTCTATCTGTAAAGAACTGGTAGAGCTAAATCACGGTAAAATCTGGGTTGAAAGTACCCTGAATGTAGGTAGTACGTTCTATGTACAGCTTCCTAAATCAAGACCGGGTGATGCCTAATAAAGTTAAGCTTTAGGCAAAAACACCTCAGCCATCATACACCGGGCACTACCGCCACCACAGGCCTCAATAGTATCTAAAGAACTTGAAATGATCGGGCAATGCTTTTCTATTTGTTTGATCTGGGCTGCTGTCAAACTATCATAAGCCGCCTGGCTCATCACCAAAAACAACTGGTCATCAGCGCCACGAACCTGTAGCATATTGCCTGCAAAATTGTTGACCTGTGCTTCCGTTATGGCTATTACCTCTTTATTGGTTTCCTTGAGGTGTTTTATAACATTTTTACGCTCTTTTTTGTCATCAATGGCCTCTAAACAAATGACAGAAAACGTTTCTGCCAAACACATCATGACGTTGGTATGATAAATCGCTTTTCGTTCCCCATTGACCGTTTGGTTAGCCGTAAAAACCACCGGTGTATATTCAAAATCTTCACAGAATTCAATAAACAGGCTTTCATCAGCCCTGGGTGATAAGGCACAATAGGCTTTTCTGTTCTCCCGGTCCAGTAAAACACTTCCGGTACCTTCCAGAAAGACATCCTCAGCTTCAGCAGCCGTATAATCAACAATGTTTTCTATTACAAACCCCTCGTCTTCCAGAACATGCAACACATCTTCCCTACGTTCATGACGACGGTTTTCTGCGAACATCGGATAAATACCTACAGTACCGTTTTGGTGAAAAGAGATCCAGTTATTCGGAAATATAGAATCCGGTGTATCAAAATCATCCGTATCGGATACCACGATCACTTTAATACCAAAAGACCGCAACTTGTTTACATAAGCATCAAATTCTTCCTTGGCTTTTTTATTGACCGCTACCGGCAATACATCACCCATAGGTTTTTGGTAATAATTGTTTACGGCCGTCTGTTCATTCATTCTGAAATTAACCGGACGGATCATTAAAATAGTATTTGTGGTTTGTAGCATTTACACTTAAAATTTATGCTGCAAAAGTATAATTATTTCGGATTCAAAATAAGTATTGCTAGTTAAACTGAAAATATCTCTTTTGTTTAATAAGAAATTTCAAAATACAGCTATCAATTTAGCTACTCCACTACCTCAAACTTATAGCCGGTTCCGTGAATGTTTACAATGTTAATAGCGGCATCCTGCTTAAAATGTTTGCGGAGTTTGGAAATAAATACATCTAAGCTTCTACCCACGAAATAACTGTCGTCTTTCCAGATGGTCTTTAAAATATAGTCCCGTTTTAACAGGGTGTTTTGATTGGTAACAAACAAGGCCAGAATATCGGCTTCCTTTTGAGTCAACTGAATCATTTCAACAGCTGTTTTTAAACTTAAATTATTAAGGTCCAACTCATAATTTAAGAACGGTATTAGCTTTTTTGTGGTTTCCAAAACATAGCCCCGTTTTAAAATGGCCTTGATCCTCAGCACCAATTCTTCTACACTAAACGGTTTGGTTACATAATCATCGGCGCCCAGTTTAAAACCTTTGATCCGGTCCTCTTTCATAGCCTTGGCCGTCAGAAATATGATGGGAACATCTACATTAGACTTTCGAATTTCAGTGGCTAAACTGAAACCATCCATATGAGGCATCATCACATCCAGTAAACACAGATCAAAATGCTGGTTATTGAATTGGTCCAAAGCCACTTTACCATCAGGGGCATGAGTCACATTATAATGGTAGCTTTCCAAACTGTCTTTCAAAAGAAAGCCCATACTTTTGTCATCTTCAACTAGCAGAATGTGTTTTTTAAGCTCCATACATTACAGTGGTAAAAATATAGAAAATGTACTGCCTTCATTTTTCACACTCTTAAAGGTCATGGTCCCCTTATGCTTTTCTACAATAGATTTGGCATAACTAAGCCCTAAACCAAAGCCCTTGGTATTGTGCAAATCGCCACTCTCCGCTCTAAAAAATTTATCGAAAATCCGATGCTGATTTTCCTTTTCTATACCAATGCCTTTATCCGTTATTTCAACCACTACCCCATTCTTTTTGTTTGCGGTTTCAACCGTAATTCCCAGGATCTCATTGGAATATTTTATGGCATTATCTATGACATTGGATATCACGTTGGAAAGATGCATTCTATCCCCCTTTAGTTTAAAAGCTTTGGCATTCAAATGCATTTGCACCTTACCTTGCCGTTCCCGGATAACAGGTTTAAAACTATGAATCACCTCCTGGATAATATCGTGGATACTAAGGTCTTCAAAAGAAAAGGTGTCGTCCTCTTTTTCCATGGCTGAGATCTCCAGTACCTGGTCTACCAGTCCATGTAGTTTCTCATTTTCCTTGTAAATGATATCGGCATATTGCTTTTGTTTGGAGCTATCCATCTCCTTATGCCTCAAAGCATCAGAAGCCACCGAAATATTGGCAATGGGTGTTTTTAACTCGTGTGTCATATTGTTCACAAAGTCCTTTTTCAACAAGGCTAATTTCTTTCCTTTAATAATGGACACTACTATAAATGTAAATACCGCCAACAGCACCAATAAGGTCATGGAGGAATACATCCAGATGCCCATGGAAGCCAACAAATGGGTGGTTTTATTATTTATTCGGATCTTAAAATCTACATTGTTCTTACCATCGGTTCGTTCCAAACAAGCCGCTTCCGAAGTGTTGAAAGCACTGGATAAAGCTAATGTATTGCCAGATAAAATCTCGTTACTATCAGATCTTAAAATTAAGTAATCAAAATTCACATCAATAGCTCGGCCGGTGAATTCCTTTCGTATACAGCTATCCAGTGTTTTTATACTGAAATAACATTCTGTTCTTACATAAAATTCGTTGGATGACAGTTTGGCTATGGGTGCAATTCTTGAGAGAGAATCGTTGTCCAGTTTTAGCAGTTTATCTGCAACATTTCTAAGGGCCACATTGAGTTTTTCATCAAACTGGCGTTCTTCTAATTTAAATGATTTATTAAACCAATACGCCTGGGTAACGAACAAAGCCGCCAGAGTCAGGAGCATCATTATGATGATTAAGCGTATAGTTTTACCGGACATAATAGCGAAATTAAAGTATTTATTGCTTGAGTTTGTTGAATTTACATTTCATTAACATCTTTTTACATTTCATTTTCACAATAAAGAATAATGTCCAATTAGATTTGTTCTCAGGTTCTGTTTGATTTGAACAAAACAAAATTTAAAACGCATGATAAAAAGATCCATCCTCATTATACTCACAGTAATAACTTTCAATATTAAGGCTCAGGAGGTAACAAAATTCCCTTATCCATCTTTGAGCCCTAAAGGCACTATTTCTCAAACCGTTGGAAACACAGTTATTACAATAGAGTATGAAAGGCCTTCAGCTAGAAAAAGGCAAATATTTGGGACTTTAGTGCCCTGGGATAAAGTCTGGAGGACCGGAGCAGGACATTGTACCAAAATACATTTTGACAGAACGGTTAAAGTAGGTGGACAAACTGTTGAAGCCGGGATTTACTCCCTGTTCACAATACCTAACCCCAATGAATGGATCGTAATTTTGAATAGCAATACATCGTTGTATGGCTCCTTTAATTATGATCCTAAGGAAGATGTTGCCCGGTTTGTTGCTATTCCCAAAGCATCAAACAGGTTTTATGAAACTCTGAATTTCGATATAGATATTATACCAAATAACGCCAAGGTTTTTATCTCCTGGGCCAATATTCAGGTGAGCTTTGACATTCAAACAACTACAGACATGGATACGGAGGGGTATATCCAAACAGAGTTATTAACAAAAAAGAATAAAGACTCTGATGCTTATGCAGGTGCTGCCGAATATTTATTTTATCAAAGAGAAAATTTATCTGAGGCTTTAAAGCTTGCAGAAACCGGGATTGAATTAAACAATAACGGATGGGCGAGAGGGGTAAAAATCAGAATTTTTGAACATTTGAAATTATATAATAATGCACTTCAGGAGATTAATGAATACCTGCAAAAAGTTCCATCAATGAACTATAGTCAGGAACAGAAGAAAAGTTTATTAACACAGTTGAAGTCTGATTACGAACGCATAAGTAATCTTATGAAATAAAAAATAAAATAATCACAAAACAAAATTATCATGAAAAAACAACGTACAGTCACCATGCTTACCCTTGCCATTGCCACAGTAGGTTTTATAGCCTTAGGTTTTAGCAAAAAGAACACTGAAATTAAAGCTGAAAAAACAGCAATCTCAAAAGCTAATTTTAATGCAACTACCATAAACACCAACTTTTTTCCAGCCCTGATAGAAAAAAATAAAATTGCTGATGAGAAAGACAAGCTGGATTTATTCTATATGGTAAAAGGTAAATATTCGCGTTCCATATCAGATGGTAAACTAAAAAGCCCCCAAAGTATAGATGACATTGTTCCGGACTATCCCAGTTCATGGATAGCCAGTTACAACTGGGTTGAAATTACCACTAAACGCAACAACGAAGTCTATACGGCCTCAGGTAAAAGCGGAACCCTGACCGATGAACAAAAAGATCTTTTAAAAAATGTTCCAATTGACAATGCTGTTAATGTTACATTGAAATATAAGAGCAAAAATTCTATTTCTGAAAAATATGCTGAAAGACAAATGAAAGTGTCATTCACCGTTGTACCGGAAACCGAGGCAGAATTTATTGGCAGTTATGACGACATGATCTCTTATTTAAAAGAGAACAGCCTTAAGAAAATTGAAGCTGCAAATATTAAGGAATTCAAACCAGTTTCCATCATTTTTTATGTTGACGAAAACGGACAAACCGAAGATCTTGAATTGACTAACTCTTTTGGTAATGACGAAATAAATGAGCTGTTAATGAAGGCTATAAAGGATATGCCTGCATGGAAACCGGCAATAGATTCCAGTGGTAAAAAAGTTAAACAAAAATTTGAGCTTATTGTTGGCCCTGATATGTGTTAACTTAAAAAACTGTTTAAAGATTAAGTAAAAATGTCATATTGAGCCTGTCGAAATAGTTTAACCCTTGGATGGTCAAGATCGTTTTCGACAGGCTCAAACTGACAACAGAATTTAAGTTGACTTTTTAAATAGCAATTCGAACTTATTGCGGGCCCCGATATGCGTTAAGTTAAAAGGGAAACTGTCTAAAAATTGACTCCAATTGTCATTCTGAATTTATTTCAGAATCTCATCTCACAAGTTATAAGGTATTATGAGAACCTGAAACATACTTCGACTAAGCTCAGCACAGGAGTTCAGGTTGACAAAAATTTAGCTTTTTAGACAGTTTCTTTATTTACTGTAAAAAGTTTACGGCTCTAAGCCTGCCTTTTACCACATCTTTAATCTTTGGCAATACTTCCTTCATAACATATGGCGGATAAGCCCCATCGCCGGCTTTTTGAATTTCTTCCAAAGCATATTTCATATAGGTTGTATGCACAATGGTACCAATATTAATTTTACTCATCCCCATCTCAATCGATCTTTGAATATCCGCATCCGGGATGCCTGTGCCTCCATGCAACACCAATGGTATAGGAATAGCTTCGGCTATCTCTCCTAACCTGTCAAAGTGAATTTTAGGTTCTGTTGGCGTAAACCCATGTGCTGTTCCAATGCCAATGGCCATTAAATGAACGCCTGTTTCTTCATAGAGTCTGGTTACTTCTCCAACATCGGCTAAAAAATCATTATCTGATTTCACTTCAACACCACGTCCCATAATTTTTCCTATTTCAGCTTCAACCACAACCCCTGCACTATTGGCGTAATCGACCACTGCTTTGGTCATTTTAATATTCTCTTCAAGATTGACTTGAGAGCCATCTATCATAACAGCATCATAACCGGCATCAATAGCTCTTTTACATAGATCAACAGAGGTACTATGATCTAAATGAAGATAAATATCATTTGTCGCCTGTTTTTTGAATCCGTCTACCAAAGAACGGAACACCTCGGGTGTATTTAATTCTGCCACAGGCGGATAGGTCATGACCATCACATGTGTATCGAGTTCTTCGGCTGATTCTACCACCGCTTTTAAATCGTAATTATCGTTTACGTTAAAAGCTGGCAGGCATCGTTTTGTATTTCTATAATCTACAAATAGTTCTTGCAGGTTGTTGTATGGCTGATTATAAACTGCCTTTTCCATACGTTTAATTGCTACGTCCATATAAGTGATCTTTACTTTTATCTATTTCTATATTTTTTATTCCTAACCAATGATTTAATTCATGTAAACCCTTTTGCAAATAGCCTCTGCCGATAATCCAATGGTGATCCAAACCGTTATTTAATACGGTACTTAAAATATCTTCGGCAGAATTTCGCCTTGGTTCTACTTCTGCATAACTACCTCTGAATGCCATTTCTGATGACCTTACATCGCCTTCCCAAACCAAAACTTTTCCGGCATCCGGGTATTGGTATTTGGCAATCGTTACCGGCCCCTGTTTTTGCAAAAATTCCAATAACATGCCCACGCTACTTTCAACGCTATAGTTTTCCAGGATACTATGGTTCCTTACTTCATAACCGGTAGCTTCGTTAATTAGTTTTGTTGGTGCCCCTCCGCAATGCCAAAAACCTATTTGGTTTTTATCCTGGTTAATCAGGGATAAGTCCACAAGTGTTGGAACTGCTTCTCCTAAACTCAATTGATTCATCAGGACCATGGTCAACAAGGCGCCCATATCGGACTCATCTGCAACCGGGATCCCCAGATCCTGGATCAGGGCGCCGGCACCATCACCGGCAATACCATAGTGGTCAAATAATTCAGGCCAGTTCTTTAAGCCTATGCCCAAATAATCATTAATACGCGCATAATCTGCTACCGCTAACGAAAGCCGGATTGATTTCTCTATCTGTTCGTCCGGTACATTATTAAACTTGCACAACGGATGATTTAATAACTCTGATTTTATTTCCAGAATAATGGCATCTGTAAACTGCTCCCCATGTTGCCAGATAGTCTGAAAATCTATTCTGTCCACTTTAATTCCGAAGGTATTTAACAGTGATAATTCATTGAGCTCGCAATCGTAAAAACCAGGTACCCGGAAACCTCCGATCATACCCACTGCTTTTTGATTGATAGAGGCTTTGGCGTATACGGATTTTGCAAACTTTAAAATATTAGACTTGAAGTCGTCACTATTTGGAGATTCGAATAACCATGAATACTTCACGTCGCACGAATTGAAAATATTCAGCAAGAAATTTTGACCGCAAAGCCTGTTATTTGATAACCTGCCTCCTGTTATTTCATCATGGGACCAACTTAAAACGGGAATAACATTTTGGTTCAGCCATCGGGCTATGGTTGCTGCTAAATCGCCTGCAATAAAGGACGCCTGGTAAATAATAAGCCCTTCAATATTTTGAGCATGCATACTTTGCAACCAGGTGTGGATCTCCTCTTTAGTTTGCAAAGGTTGCTCAGAAGTGATCAGTTCAAATTTATTTTTAGGCAAAGCTTTGGCTAAACTCTTTTTTGCTATGTCGTAATTCTCTAAAATGGATTGCCAGTCAAAATGTTCTTCCAAACCAATTCCCACTACGGCTATTTTGGCAACATATGCAGGTTTAGCAGGGGTTATTACCTTTTCAAACAAATGACTAACAATGCCCTTTTTTAATGATATATTATTTAAAACTTCCATAAGTATACTATTTACTGATTTACTGGTAACGGACCATTAGCTTCCATAAAAGCACGGTCCGGTAAAAATGTTCGTCCTCCAAAATGTCGCGCTACCTGCGATGCGAAAAAGCTGGCGTAGGTAAGTCGCTCTTTTAAACTGAACCCCTGCAATAAAGCAGAAGCATAAGCGGCATGAAAAGCATCGCCACACCCTGTAGTGTCAACCACATCCACTTTAAACGCCGGTTGATGTACTAAATTCTTATACTCTAAAGCATAAGAACCATGGGCACCATCGGTAATAACAACTTGCCCGTTTGTTAATTCCGAAAGGGCTCTCAAACAGGCTTCGGGATGCTCTTGTCCCGATAGGGTTTGGGCACATTCCAAAGGCAAAATAGGGTCTGTACTAAGGCGCAACATCTGCTTCATAATATCTAAGTCCGCGGCCTCCATATCCAAAACCGTTTTAATGCCATACTTCTTTCCTACTTTTAAGAGATGAAGATTAATGTCCGTATCATATCCGTCCACTAAAAACAGGCTAAAATCTTTAACCAGTTCCTCATTTAAATCTCCAGGGTCAAACGGTATATAATCCTGCATGGAATACAATACGGTACGCTCGCCTTTGTTATCAATTTGAACAATGGCTATAGCGGGTGAAGCACCTTCTTTATAATATAAGAAATCTTCTTTTACGCCATAATTGGCCAGTTCATTTCTGGCAACAATACTCAGAGGGTTATCCCCTAAATACCCTAAAAAGAATGTTTCATGGCCTAAACTTGCCAAACCACAAGCGGCATTGCCTGCAGGGGCACCACCTTGCATTATAATGCGGTCACTCTCATTTTTGTACCCCATTTTAATATGATCCGGCGCTGAAACCAACAGGTCTACAACATTTAATCCACTACACAATACTTTCATAATTCTATATGCTTTCTTCAAAGTTACGACTGAAGCGCACTTTAATTTAAATCTGCTATTAGACAAAATATGTACTATTTTGTCTTTAATTAAATATAATATACCTTTGTAAACGATTTGAAAGCACAATTAGAACATATTCCACATGAATTAGAAGGCTCTATACATGCTTTCAAGTATGTTAATTCCGCGTTTGACGCCCCCTGGCATTATCATGAAGATTATGAGCTCACCTATATTTCAAAAAGTAGCGGCATCAGGCATGTAGGAAGCAGTATTGATACTTTTACCCATGGCGATTTGGTTTTGATCGGCAAAAATGTGCCTCATAATTGGAAAAACGAATCTGACTATGAAGCCGGCGTGGAGTCTTACTGTATCCAATGGACAGAAAACGCTTTTTCTTCGTTTATTTATGAAAACAAAAGCCTGAGCCCCATTAAAAAGTTACTTGAGATCTCACAATTTGGAATAAAGTTTACTGATTTAGCGTTTAATAAAACTATCGGGGACCAACTATTATCCTTAATTGATTTGGAACCCGGAAGACGGTTAATAAGCCTGTTAGACATTCTTTTTCAACTAAGTGACGCTAAAAACAAAGCGATATTGTCAGAAAAAGGCAATCTCTATCAATATTCTGAAAAACCCGACCCCAGAATAAAAAATATATTGGAATTTGTAGAAGAAAACTATCAAAGAAAAATAAGGATTGAAGAACTGGCGACCATTACTTATTTGACCGACGGTGCTTTTTGCAAGTATTTTAAAAAACAGTTCAAGCGTTCTTTCACAAATTATTTAAATGAATTTAGAATAAGGAAAGTTTGTGTACTGCTTCAGGAAACCAATAATAAACTCCTTGATATTGCTTTAAATTGTGGGTATGAAAACATGTCATTCTTTCACAGGCAATTCAAAAAATACATCAAAATGACGCCTTTGGAATATAAAAAGAAGCTATACGCTACTAACTAACCTAAGGCATTAACCGTTGACAATCAAAATTTCTGATTTAGGGCCTTATTGCACAACGGAGCAAGCCTTCCTCCTCCCCTATTTCGGACTAAAGAACTTCTTATAAATTTAGGTACAGT
This sequence comes from Seonamhaeicola sp., assembly GCF_028281565.1. Classification (GTDB taxonomy): domain Bacteria; phylum Bacteroidota; class Bacteroidia; order Flavobacteriales; family Flavobacteriaceae; genus Seonamhaeicola. Next base: position 13,401 of record NZ_JANQJQ010000037.1, on the reverse strand, counting down.
TTTTGATTCTCCTAAAATATTAATCACTCATAACCTAAATTATGAAAAGACTTCATTTCTTTTTGAATGCGTTGATCCCTCTATTGATTTTAAACTCGTGTATAAGCAATTATCATGTAACTGCCATACCCAGGTTCTCAAATACCATTGACAATGAAATCTATTATAAATATGGGCGATTTAAGGGCTATGATATACATGGTGTTTATAATCCCACTTCAAAGCTGGTTGAATGGAAAGAAAGCAAGTATAAAAGCTATGCTATAGCAGGGGTCTACAACCCTGAATTAGGAATTGTAGAATGGAAAGAAGGCAGATATAAAGGTTACACAGTGGTAGGAGTCTATAACCCGGAATTTAAAAAAGTGGTGTGGAAAGAAAGTAGATACAGAAATTATGCACTTGCCGGAGTTTACAACCCTTCGTTGCAATTAGTTGAATGGGAGTACGGAAAATATCGAGGTTATGACGTACAAGGCGTATACAATCCTGAACTGAAGCAGGTAGAATGGAAACATGGAACATATAGGGGGCTCTTATTAGCAGGCGTATATAATCCCGCTTTAAAGCAAGTTGAATGGAAAGACGGAAAATACAAATGGTATGATATTACCGGCACTTATAGTCCTATTTTAAAAAGCGTTGAATGGAAACATGGAAACTATAGAGGGTTTAGCGTAACGAGCGTTTCTACACATAAAACATATCCAACCCTGTCATCTTATAACACTTTGGTTTATTATGAGGAAGATTAAACCGTTAATCTCTTATTAGAGGCATTGTAGTACAACGGAGCAAGCCTTCCTGCTTCCCGATTTCGGCATAAGGGACTTCTTCTACTGTAAAACCTTGTTCACGTAGCCAGACATTTAAGCGTGTAAAATTCTTTTCAGAAATAATAACCTCTTCTGATATAGAGAAGATGTTACTATACATGTCGTACATTTCATCTTTGGTGATCTCGAATATATTTTCCTTTCCAAAGAAATTGACCAGCCACTCGTACTCACTTTCAATCAAAAATCCGTTTTTGTGAATAATGGCTTTATCTTTTCCTATAGGCTGAAAACAGCAGTCCAAATGCAATGCATTTTCTTTAGGATCCGTATTGGATTTTCTTAATTCGAAGGCTTTTACTTTTTTATTCGGGAATAAATCCTGAATAGCGTGTACCGCCTGTATATTTGTTCTGGCCGTTATAATATCAGGATAATCTGCACCGGTATAGGTACCGATAAAAATATAATCGTTCCATGGCATAACATCACCGCCTTCAACATGGCATGCTTCGGGTAAAATAATTCGGTTTTTATTTTCTATTTTATTCCAAACGTACCTAATGGCTTCAATCTCTTTATCTCTATCCGGTAAAATGTTGGCTTTTATCACTTTGTCTTCAATAACGAAAGCAATATCCCTGGAAAAAATCTGATTACAATCTTTTAAGACATCTGGTCTGTAAACGGTAACATCATACTTTTTAAAAACTTCGGCAACCGCTTCCATTTCTAAAATCATATCCGCTTCTTTGGGGTAAGTGCCCGCCAATACATGTTGAATGCTTTTAGGGTCGTAACAATCTTCTACTTTTGGTATTGGTCCGCAACTTTCTGCAGTTCCCAAAACAACTGCTCTTAACCTTGACGTTTCATTCTGAATATTTAATTCCATATAAAACTCAAAAACCTTTTTAAATTTTAAAGTTTCAAAGCTAACGATAAAAAAGGAATTCTTTGAATTATTCTTAAAAATAACCCATAAAAAAAGAAAAGCTTCATAGAAAAACTATGAAGCTTAACAATTATTTAAAATATTTTAAATGCTATCTTTCTGCAATTGGAAGAAAAGGTCGTTCTGTAGCACCAACATAAAGTTGTCTTGGCCTACCAATGGGCTCTTTGCGCAAACGCATTTCTCTCCATTGCGCAATCCAACCTGGCAAGCGCCCTAAAGCAAACATTACCGTAAACATTTCTGTTGGAATTCCCATAGCTCTGTAAATAATACCGGAATAGAAATCTACATTCGGATATAGTTTACGCTGTACAAAATAATCATCAATTAAGGCTTCTTGTTCTAACCCTTTGGCAATATCTAAAATAGGATCTACAACACCTAAATCACCTAAAACTTCATCGGCAGCTTTTTTGATGATCCTGGCACGAGGATCGAAATTTTTATAAACTCTATGACCGAATCCCATTAAGCGGAACGGATCTGATTTATCCTTAGCTTTAGCCATGTATTTTTTGGTATCTCCATCATCCGCTTTAATAGCTTCCAGCATTTCTAAAACTGCCTGGTTGGCTCCTCCATGAAGTGGCCCCCATAATGCTGAAATACCGGCTGAAATTGAAGCAAACAATCCGGCATGTGAAGATCCTGTAATTCTAACTGTAGAAGTAGAACAGTTTTGCTCATGATCTGCATGAAGAATCAATAACTTATCCAAAGCATTGACCAAAATAGGATTTTGAATATAGCGCTCTTCATTCGGTTGTTTGAACATCATTTTTAAAATGTTCTCAACATACCCTAAAGATGAGTCTCCGTAGTACAATGGCAATCCCTTTTTCTTACGCATGGTCCATGCCACCAAAATAGGAAGCTTTCCTAACAACCTGACAATAGCGTTGTACATATCTTCTTCAGAATCAACATTAACAGAATCCGGGTTAAAAGCTGTTAAAGCACTTGTTAAAGATGACAATACGCCCATAGGATGTGCTGCTTTTGGGAACGCATCCAAGATCTTCTTAACGTCATCATCAACTACCGAATGCGTTTTTATATCCGCATGAAACTTATCCAACTGTTCTGCTGTTGGCAATTCACCAAAGATTAAAAGGTAAGCTACTTCTAAAAAATGCGCTTTTTCTGCCAATTCTTCAATGGAGTACCCGCGGTATCTTAAAATACCTTTTTCTCCATCTAAAAAAGTAATAGCACTTTCGCAAGACCCTGTGTTTTTATAACCGGAATCAAGCGTTATGAAGCCATTTGTAGCTGCTCTAAGGCTTTTAATATCTATTGCAACTTCGTTTTCTGTTCCTTCAACTAAAGGAAATTCATGTTTTTGACCACCTATTTCAATGGTTGCAGTATTTGCCATAAGTTCGAGTAAATTTATTTTGTTTAAGCGGAGCGCTAAATTACGAAATAATAACCGATTTTTAAAGACTTTATAAAGGTGGGCAACCAAATTAGTATATTTCCAAAATAGGTACTAAATAAGAAAACGATTGTTAAAAAAACAATCGTTTTTTTTGTATTATTCTAATTCAGAGTCATTTAATTCGTGCTAACTAATTCTGGATCAGACCTAACCATTTCTTCCAGCATATCTGTTGTGATGGATTTAGGTCTTTCTAAAGGATAACCCAATGCTCTGTCCCAAATAATATTAGACAAAACCCCTATGGCCCTTCCTATGGCAAACAACACTGTATAAAAGTCAAACTGCGTAACACCATAATGCCATTGTACCACGCCTGATTGCGCATCAACGTTTGGCCAGGGGTTTTTTGCTTTCCCTTGTTCTCTTAAAATATCCGGAACTATTTTGTACAGGGCATCCACATATTTAAACAATTCATCATCAGGCATATGCTTTAAACAAAACTCTCTTTGGACCATGTATCTTGGATCTGTCTTTCTTAATACGGCATGACCATAACCCGGAATAACCTGGCCTTTGTTCAATGTATCCCAAACATACTGTTTCAATTCTTCTTCAGACGGCAGTCTACCTTTCATTTGATCCCGTAAACCCTGTAACCATCTTAGTACTTCTTGATTTGCCAACCCGTGTAAAGGCCCTGCCAACCCGTTAATCATAGCCGAGGTGGCGTAATAAACATCAGATAAAGAGCTAGCCACCAGATGTCCGGTATGTGCACTCACATTACCGCTTTCATGATCGGCATGAATTATAAAGTACATTCTTGTTACGTCATCATAGGGTTTGTCTTTACCTATCATATAGGCAAAGTTTGCTCCCAGATCCAATGACGGGTCAGGATAACGATGTCCTTTTTCAGGATGATAAAGCTTATTGTATATGTATGCCGCAATTAAAGGCATTTTAGCAAGCAGGTTAGTGGCATCTTCATAGGTTGAATTCCAGTAATCCATTTTATTCATCCCTTGCTTGTACTTAATGGTGAAGTGTGACTCCCGTTGTAAACTCATTACAGCCGCTGAAAAAATGGCCATTGGGTGGCTTTCACTTGGAAATGAATCTATGACATCCCAGACGTAGAGCGGAATAACACGCCTGTTTCTAAACGACATCATTACCCTGTTCACTTCATCAGTTGATGGAATTTCTCCTGTTAATAAAAGATAATACAAGCCTTCAACATAAGGCATTTCGGCTCCATCTGCCTTGGGTAACTTTTCTAATACTTCCGGAAGTGTATAGCCTCTGTAGCGAATCCCTTCATATGGGTCTAAATAAGAAATATCTGTTACCAAACTTTTAATACCCCGCATGCCTCCGATTATTTGTGATACGGTAACCTGATCTATTACCCTATCTCCATTCTCCTTTAAGAGTTTAGCAGTTCTTTTTCTGTGATCTTGAATTTTCTGATATAATTTATCTTTCAATTGGCTCATGACAGGATGCAACATTAGATTATACAAAAAGTGAATCTTATAAATTTATCACCTATTTAACATTTAAAATATGATAAATATCACAAAACCTATCCAGAGCTGCGATTATCTTAACAAAAAGAAAAGATCACAAAAAAAAGCTCAAATTCATAAAATGAATTTGAGCTTTAATTATAGTCGTTAAAGATATACTTTAATTTACTTTAAAAGCTTTTTCCTGTGGAAAATAAGCCACATCAGCCAACTCTTCTTCAATTCTCAATAATTGATTGTACTTAGCCATACGGTCACTACGTGACGCAGAACCTGTTTTGATTTGACCACAGTTTAATGCAACCGCCAGATCAGCAATAGTGTTGTCTTCAGTTTCACCGGATCTGTGTGACATTACAGAGGTATACCCCGCATTTTTAGCCATATTAACCGCAGCAATAGTTTCGGTTAAAGAACCAATTTGGTTTACTTTAATTAGAATAGAATTTGCAATACCGTTTTCAATACCTCTGGATAAACGCTCCACGTTTGTTACAAATAAATCATCACCAACTAACTGTACTTTATCACCAACTTTTTCAGTCAACGATTTCCAGCCATCCCAATCGTTTTCATCCATACCGTCTTCAATAGAGATAATTGGGTATTTTTCACATAATTCAGCTAAGTAAGCAGCTTGTTCCTCAGAAGTTCTTACTTCGCCTTTATCTCCTTCAAACTTGGTGTAATCATATTTACCATCAACATAGAACTCAGCTGAGGCACAGTCTAAGGCAATCTTAACTTCATCACCAAACTTGTATCCGGCATTTTCAACAGCTTTACCGATAGTTTCGATAGCATCCTCCGTACCGTTTAAAGTTGGAGCAAACCCGCCTTCATCACCTACAGCCGTACTTAAATTTCTATCGTGCAACACTTTCTTTAAATGATGAAATATCTCCGTACCCATTTGCATGGCATGGGTAAACGTCTCCGCTTTTACCGGCATGATCATAAACTCCTGGAATGCAATTGGTGCATCACTATGAGAACCTCCATTAATAATGTTCATCATAGGCACCGGAAGTGTGTTAGCAGATACCCCGCCTACGTAACGGTACAATGGCAAACCTAATTCGTTAGCAGCGGCTTTAGCAGCAGCTAAAGACACTCCTAAAATAGCATTAGCTCCTAATTTAGATTTGTTTGGAGTTCCATCTAAATCGATCATGATCTGATCGATCAAATTTTGTTCAAAAACAGAAACACCTAAAAGCGCTTCAGCTATAGTGGTGTTTACATTTTCAACAGCTTTTAAAACACCTTTACCCATGTAAGTATCACCTCCATCGCGTAATTCAACAGCTTCATGTTCTCCCGTTGAAGCTCCTGATGGCACAGCAGCTCTACCTAAAACATTGTTCTCTGTTACAACATCTACCTCTACAGTTGGATTCCCTCTGGAGTCCAGAATTTGTCTGGCATGAATATTTATTATTGAACTCATAATTTGGTTTATTTTTACTTTAATTTAATACGTCAAATTTACGGCTAAATCTTGTTTTTTTTCAGATGTTTTGGAAGAATTTCCCAAAATAACACCTATAACGTTTTAGTAAATTCCCGCCTTCACGGGAATGACAATTTCAGCGGATACCTCGATTAAATAATCGAGGCGTTTTTTTTAAATATAAGCCTTAATAATCAGAACTTTATTAAGGCTTATATGTACTATTTATTTTTGATATTCTCTATAAACTGATCGAATAAATAAGAGGAATCATGTGGTCCCGGACTCGCTTCAGGATGATACTGTACGGAGAATACATTTTTATCTTTCATAGCTAATCCTGCTACGGTATCATCGTTTAAATGAATATGGGTTATCTCTAAATCGGGATTTGCTTCAGCTTCTTCCCTGTTAACCGCAAATCCATGGTTTTGGGAGGTGATTTCACCTTTACCGGTTTTAAGGTTTTTTACAGGATGGTTAATCCCTCTGTGTCCGTTATACATTTTATAGGTTGAAACGCCATTAGCAATAGCAATCACCTGATGGCCCAGGCAAATACCGAATAATGGTAAATCTCTTTTGATGATTTCTCTAGCAACCGCCTGTGCTTCAACTAAAGGCTCTGGGTCTCCCGGGCCGTTTGATAAAAAGTAGCCATCCGGATTAAACGCTTCCAGATCCTTGAACTTAGAGTTGTACGGAAATACTTTTATGTAAGCATCTCTGCTGGCAATATTTCTAAGGATATTCTTTTTGATGCCTATATCTAAAGCAGCCACTTTGTACGTAGCATTTTCATCACCAAAATAATAAGGTTCCTTTGTGGACACTTTTGATGCTAATTCCAAACCTTCCATACTTGGTACTTTGGCTAATTGCTTTTTTAACCCTTCAACATTATCAACCTCTGTACTAATGACAGCGTTCATGGCTCCATGATCTCGAATGTAGCTTACCAACGCTCTGGTATCTACATCTGAAATAGCCAAAAGGTTATTCTTCTCCAGGAAATCTTCTAAAGAACTATCGGCCGCATCCCGTGAATAATCATAGCTAAAGTTTTTCACTATCAAACCGGCTATCTTTATAGAATCTGATTCTACTTCATCTTCATTGGTTCCGTAATTACCAATATGGGCATTAGTTGCCACCATTAACTGACCGTAATAGGACGGGTCTGTAAAAATTTCCTGGTAACCGGTCATACCGGTGTTAAAACACACCTCTCCAAAGGCTGTTCCTTGTTTGTTTCCTACTGCTTTACCGTAAAAAATAGTACCATCTGCTAAAAGTATGATGGCATCTTGCTTTTTTTGATATTTCATGTGTTTACTTTATTCATAAGATTCCTGCCCAGGCAGGAATGAAGTTTCGCAAAATTGCATAAAAAAAAGGATAAACTAAAATAGTTTATCCTTTATATATTAAATGCTTATCAACATTTATTCTTCCTCTTCGTTAGTTGAAGCTTCTACAACAGGAGCCGCTGCCGCTGGTTTGCTACCTCCGCGTCTACTTCTTCTTGTAGATTTCTTCTTAGGTTTCCCGGCGTTGTAAATTTCGTTGTAATCTACAAGCTCTATCATAGCCATATCAGCGTTATCACCTAATCGGTTTCCTAACTTAATGATTCTTGTGTAACCACCTGGTCTGTCACCTACTTTAACAGCTACTTCTCTAAACAACTCAGTAACGGCATCTTTTTGTCTTAATTTAGCGAAAACCTGACGTCTGTTATGCGTAGTATCTTCTTTAGACTTGGTAACTAATGGTTCTACAAATTGCTTTAAAGCTTTTGCTTTTGCTACAGTCGTGTTAATACGTTTGTGCTCTATTAAAGAACAAGCCATATTAGCTAACATTGCTTTTCTGTGAGCAGTTTTTCTACCTAAATGGTTGAATTTTTTTCCGTGTCTCATGACATTTGTTTTAAACCTTTATCTTGCTACTACCCATTTTGAGGAGCAAACTATAAAGGAGTTAATTATTAATTTACGATTTAAAAAAAGACCTGCAAGGTTTTAAAAACCTTGCAGGACTCTACTTTTAGTCTTTATCTAATTTATATTTGCTTAAATCCATTCCGAAATTTAACCCTTTAACATTTACAAGCTCTTCAAGCTCTGTTAAAGATTTTTTACCAAAGTTTCTGAATTTCATTAAGTCATTTTTATTAAATGATACCAGGTCTCCCAAAGTATCTACTTCTGCCGCTTTTAAACAGTTAAGTGCACGTACTGATAAATCCATATCAATTAACTTAGTCTTAAGTAACTGACGCATGTGTAATGATTCCTCATCATAAGTCTCAGTCTGTGCAATTTCATCAGCTTCCAGTGTAATTCTCTCATCAGAGAATAACATAAAGTGGTGAATTAATGTTTTAGCAGCTTCTGTTAAAGCATCTTGAGGTGTAATAGAACCATCTGTGATAATTTCAAAAACTAACTTTTCGTAATCAGTCTTTTGCTCAACACGATAGTTTTCTATACTATACTTAACGTTCTTTATTGGTGTGTAAACAGAATCTGTAAAGATAGTTCCAACCGGTGCAGCAGCTTTTTTATTCTCTTCTGCAGGAACATAGCCTCTACCTTTTTCTATTGTAATTTCTAAATTAAGGTTTACTTTAGGATCTAAGTTACAGATCACTAATTCCGTATTTAACACCTGGAATCCTGAAATAAACTTTTGAAAATCACCAGCTGTAATTCTTTCCTGACCAGATATTGAAATTGAAACGGATTCGTTATCAATATCGTCTATTTGTCTTTTAAAACGAATTTGTTTTAAGTTAAGAATGATTTCCGTAACATCTTCAACAACACCAGCAATCGCAGAAAATTCATGATCAACACCTTCAATTCTAACTGAAGTGATAGCAAAACCTTCTAATGAAGAAAGTAAAACTCTTCTTAAGGCGTTACCAACTGTTAATCCGTAACCAGGTTCTAAAGGACGAAATTCGAATTTCCCTTCAAAATCTGTTGAATCAATCATGATTACTTTGTCGGGCTTTTGAAAACTAAATACTGCCATAATTTTTTTCTTCGTTTTAATTGTTATTTAGTTGCGCGGTCTATAAGTTTGAAGAAGAACCAATAAACCCTTTGGCTAAATACCAATGTTATTAATTTATTATTTAGAGTATAATTCGACTATGAATTGCTCGTTAATATTTTCCGGAATTTGAATTCTAGCGGGAACTGAAACGTAAGTTCCTTCTTTAGTATCGTTATTCCAGGTAATCCACTCATAGACATGAGAAGAATTTGAAAGTGATGCGTCAATAACTTCTAATGATTTAGATTTTTCTCTTACAGCTACAACATCACCGGCTTTTAAAGAGTAAGAAGGAATGTTTACAACATGGCCGTTTACAGTAATGTGTCTGTGAGATACCAATTGTCTTGCACCGCTTCTAGAAGGTGCAATTCCCATACGGAACACCACGTTATCTAATCTGGACTCACAAAGTTGTAATAATACCTCACCGGTAATACCTTGTGCCGCTCTTGCTTTTTTAAATAAGTTTCTGAATTGACGCTCTAAAATACCGTAAGTATATTTAGCTTTTTGTTTTTCAGCTAATTGAATAGCGTATTCAGATTTTTTCCCACGTCTTCTATTGTTTCCGTGTTGACCCGGAGGATAATTTCTTTTTTCAAAAGACTTATCTTCTCCGAAAATAGCTTCACCAAATTTTCTAGCTATTTTAGTTTTAGGACCAGTATATCTTGCCATTTTAAATTGTTTTAAGAGTGGTTATGAATTAAGGTCTTAATCTTATCCTTCGATAACCAGTTTACCTCTTGTTGATACTTGTTTTTATTAAAAATTTTCAGTTTGCAAATTTATGCAAAAAATTAACATCCTCTGAGAATCAGATGACATTAATTTTTATCTTGTTATATACACGTAATATCGTGATTAAACTCTTCTACGTTTAGGAGGCCTACATCCGTTATGTGGTAACGGTGTTACATCAATGATCTCCGTTACTTCAATACCAGCATTGTGAATGGAACGAATAGCAGATTCTCTACCGTTACCAGGACCTTTAACATATACTTTTACTTTTTTCAATCCGGCCTCCTGAGCTGTTGATGCAGCATCTTCGGCAGCTAATTGAGCAGCGTAAGGTGTGTTTTTCTTAGAGCCTCTAAATCCCATCTTTCCAGCAGAAGACCATGAAATAACATCGCCTTTTTTATTGGTAAGAGATATGATAATGTTATTGAAAGAAGCTGTGATATGTGCTTCTCCAATTGCGTCAATAACAACTTTACGTTTTTTACTACTTGTCTTTGCCATAATAAATTATGCTTTTTTCTTATTAGCAACTGTTTTTCTTCTACCTTTTCTGGTTCTGGAATTGTTTTTAGTACGTTGACCTCTTAATGGTAAACCAGCTCTGTGACGAATGCCTCTAAAACATCCAATATCCATTAAACGCTTAATGTTTAACTGTGTTTCAGAACGTAATTCACCTTCAATCGTGTAAGCTCCAACAGCTTCACGAATACCGCTAATTTGATCATCGTTCCAATCCTGAACTTTGATATTCTCATCAACTTTAGCAGTTGCCAAAATTTCTTGTGCTCTACTCTTACCTACTCCATAGATATAAGTTAAAGCAATTACTCCTCTTTTGTGTTTTGGTATGTCTACACCTGCAATTCTTGCCATATTGTTTTTAGTTTCTAGTTGTTAGTCTTTAGTTGTTAGAATCCTAAACATTTCTATTTCAAACAGATTCATCTAACTCCTAAAAAACTAATGACTCTTTTCTAATTTTAACCTTGTCTTTGTTTAAATCTAGGGTTCTTTTTGTTTATAACGTAAAGTCTACCTTTTCTACGCACAATTTTACAATCTGCGCTTCTTTTCTTAACTGATGCTCTTACTTTCATCTTTATTAGTTTAAAGTTTCAAGTTTCAAGTCTCAAGTTTTAAGTTGGATCATATTCTAACTCATAACTTTTAACTTATAACTTTTAACTTATTAATATCTATAAGTTATACGAGCCTTAGTTAAATCGTAAGGACTCATTTCTAATTTTACTTTATCTCCCGGTAACAATTTAATGTAATGCATACGCATTTTACCGGAAATGTGAGCAGTCACAATGTGACCATTTTCTAATTCAACACGAAACATAGCATTTGATAATGCCTCTATAATAGTTCCGTCTTGTTCTATTGCTGCTTGTTTTGCCATAGTATAATAATTAAGCTATTGCTTTTCTATTTTTACCCGTTTTCATCAAGCCATCATAATGTCTATTCAACAAATACGAATTTATTTGCTGCATAGTATCAATTGCAACTCCTACCATAATTAGTAATGATGTACCACCAAAGAATAATGCCCATCCCGGACCTACATCCATAAGCTTAACAATAAATGCTGGGAACACAGCAATAAGTGCCAGGAATATGGAACCCGGTAAGGTTATTTGAGACATTATTTTATCTAAATATTCAGCTGTTTCAGTTCCCGGACGAATACCAGGAATAAAACCACCACTACGTTTTAAATCATCAGCCATTTTATTAGTTGGTACTGTAATTGCCGTATAAAAATATGTGAATACGATTATTAATAAGGCAAACACCAGGTTGTACCAAAAACCAAATAAATCGGCAAAGTTAGTTTGCAACCAATTCCCTACTGTAGTTTCTTTTAAGAAACCGGAACCACCAATAAGGCCAGGCACAAACATAATGGCCTGTGCAAAAATTATCGGCATAACACCTGAAGCATTAAGCTTTAACGGAATGTATTGTCTTGATCCACCGGCTGCTGCTCTTTCATAACCACCAGAGGCTGTTCTTCTGGCATATTGTACCGCAATTTTTCTAACGGCCATTACCAACATAACAGAAGCTAAAATAATAACGAACCAAATTACCAATTCAAAAAGGATTAGCATCACGTTGTTACCTTCCATTCTAACGGCTGCATTTTGTACAAATGCCTGTGGTAATGTAGCAATAATACCAACCATAATTAATAAAGAGATACCATTACCAATACCTTTGTCTGTGATCTTTTCACCTAACCACATAGCAAAAATACATCCGGTAACCAGAATACTTACAGATGAAAAATAGAATAAAGGTCCTGTTCCTAATAAAAAGGCACTTGGTGGTACTCCTAAACTTGGTAAACTAGCTAAATATGTTGGCGATTGAAACAAACATATAGCAATGGTTAACCAACGTGTAATCTGAGTAATTTTCTTTTGACCACTGGCACCTTCCTTTTGCAGTTTTTGCAAATAAGGAATAGCAATACCCATTAATTGTACAACAATAGAAGCAGAAATGTATGGCATAATACCTAAAGCAAAAACAGAAGCCTTAGCCAGGGCTCCACCGGTAAAAGCATTTAATAACCCTCCTAAACCACCATCTAATGTATTAGATAAACCGGTTAATTGAGAGGCATCAATACCAGGTAATGTAACCTGAGCACCAAAACGATAAACCAGTAACAAACCTAATGTCACTATGATTCTGTTTCTTAGCTCCTCTATTTTCCAAACATTTTTTATTGATTCTATAAATTTCATACTTGTAAAAAGGTCTTATAATGTTACAGCTTCTCCTCCTGCAGCTTCAATAGCAGCTTTTGCCGAAGCAGTAAACTTATGAGCAGATACTTTTAATTTAGCTTTTAATTCACCTCTTCCTAAAATCTTAACCAAGTCATTTTTACCGGCTAATCTGTTAGATAAAATAACATCTAAATCTACTGTATCCTTAATTTTCTTATCATCAACCAATTGTTGTAAGGTATCTAAGTTGATTCCTTGATACTCAACACGGTTTATATTTTTAAAGCCAAATTTAGGAACACGTCTTTGAAGCGGCATTTGACCACCTTCGAAACCTAGTTTCTTAGAATAACCAGAACGCGACTTAGCTCCTTTGTGTCCACGTGTAGCCGTACCACCTTTACCGGAACCTTGCCCTCTACCTACTCTTTTTCCTTGACTTTTTACTGAACCTTGTGCAGGTTTTAAATTACTTAAATCCATTTCAGTTTTGTATTATTTATGCTTCTTCAACAGAAACTAAATGTGAAACTTTAGCAATCATTCCAAGAATATTTGGAGTTGCCTCGTGTTCTTTTACTTGTCCAATCTTTTTAAGACCAAGAGCCTCTAAAGTTCTTTTTTGTCTTTGCGTACGATTGATTGCGCTTTTAACCTTTGTTACTTTAATCTTTCCCATGATTGATCTTATTAAGCGTTAAAAACTTTTTCAAGTGAAATACCTCTATC
>NZ_JANQJQ010000029.1 GCF_028281565.1 Seonamhaeicola sp. | reverse complement strand
CGGTTTTGGGAAGATACTCAAGCGGCCAACGAGGACAGACTGTAAATCTGTTGGTTTTTACCTTCGCAGGTTCGAATCCTGCTCTTCCCACATTAACTCGAAAAGTCTGCACGGAAGTGCGGACTTTTTTATTTCAAAATATCCGGGAACTGGTTTCGGATTATATTTTCAGGATTGGGAAATAAGGATATGAAACCCTGCTCTTCCCATAAATAAAAAAGGAAGCTAAACAGCTTCCTTTTCTTTATGAAACATAATTAACAACAACCACTTCCGGGGTCACAACAAGCCTCTTGCAATTTGGGTTGCTCTCCTTTAGACTTGTTAGTTTTAGTGCCGGGTTTTTCTGCATAAACGGTAATACTGAAAATACCAACACCGCTGTTATTAAAGTTTTTCACTGCTTCTTCGGAAAGATATTTAGTAAGAATATCATCAGGAATACGAATAGGTTTTTCTTTTTGAAGCGTTATATTCCGGAAGCCCTGACCTTTAATAAATTGTAAGTACTCATCTTTTTGAATAGCTCCGGCAACACATCCGGCATACATTTCGGCATCCTGTTTTAAAGCCTCCGGTAGATCGCCCACCAAAACAATATCGGAAATACTAAAATGGCCACCGGGTTTTAGTACTCTAAAGATCTCTTCTATCACTTGTTGTTTGTTTGGAACTAAATTCAAAACACAGTTACTTACAACAACATCGGCTATAGCATCATTTACAGGCATATTATCTATATCTCCTTCTCTGAATTCCACATTGTTATACTTCAGTTTTTCGGCATTGGTACGCGCTTTTTGAATCATGGTAGGTGTAAAGTCTATACCGATCACTTTGCCTTCGGCGCCTGTTTCATGCCTGGCAACAAAGCAATCGTTACCAGCCCCGGAACCTAAGTCTATTACAGTATCTTCTTTATTTATTTGTGCAAATTCTGTAGGTAATCCGCAACCCAGGCCCAGATCGGCATCCGCTACATAACCTTCGGTTTTTGAATAATCGTCCATCATGATATTATAAACTTTATTTGATGGGGTGGTGGCGCCGCAACAGGATGAGGCATTTTCTGCTTTTCCCTGTTCGGCAATTTTGGAGTATCGTTCTTTAACGATAGCCTTTAACTCTTGTTCTTTTGTATTCATAACTTTATCTGTTTATTGCAATTTTGCGATTAAATAATTCAAATTTTTTAACAACACCCGGAAGAGACATCTAAATTTAAAAACTCAGAGATCACGGCTTTCATAGAACTCCATTGGTCTTTGTTGATGCAATAACAAACACTGGTGCCTTCAATATTTCCCTGAATGAGCCCTACATTTTTTAATTCTTTTAAATGTTGTGAAATGGTAGGTTGGGCCAATCCGATTTCGTCTACCAGATCTCCGCAAATACAAGTGTTTATTTTAAACAAGTGTTGCAGGATAGCAACTCTGGCAGGATGCCCCAGTACTTTGGCTAATTGCGCAATGTCGTTTTGCAGATTGGTGAATTTTTCAGACTTGGTAACACCCATGGACCACTATATTTATTTATTGCAATATTACGATTAATATTTAGATTGGCAAAAAAATTGACAAGAAAAAAGGCTCTGTTAAATTAATAACAGAGCCTTTTTTGATGTATTAATTGTCTTAAAGTTCATCTCTTAATACATGAATAACACCACTAATAGTATGAGGATTACCGTTATAATCTTCATAAGTACCACTAAAGTTAATGTCTATGTATTCCCCAACATCACCTAAAGCCGTGACATTATAAATAATATTATTATTGGTTTGCGAAATACCAATACATTCACCAATATTTATACCGGTGTCATCCTGTACCTGGTAATCCAAATTATCATAAGTTCCGGTATGTGGTGCATCATTTAAGTTTCCAAACAGATAAAAACAATCATTACTTCCTGCTTCTCCCTGACCGGAAATGTTTAAGTTGTTACCGGTACCATTGGAATTGTCGGTTTCACCAAAAGTTGCATTAATATTAGTAGCAATTAACACATTTTCACCGGAATCACCGTCAATATTATATTGAATGAATTCAGTAATGGTATTACAGGACATTAAGTTACCCAGATTGGTTTCCGGGGTGCTGAATGTATAGTTTATTTGTCCTGTGGTTTGCAAATTATCGGTGTCAATAGCTTCTATTGAAAAGCTGTCAGATGTTGAACAACGTAACATATTAATTTCAAAAGTACCATCTTCAACAGTATCAAAGAATTGTTGGTCACCGTAAGTTAATACCACATAACCATTGGTAATTGGGTTTTCGTTACAGTCGGCAAATGTTCCGGTTACTGTTTCATGAATAATATTCGACGTTTCATCAACAATAACCGCTAAAGTATCATCAGAACTAAATGGCCCGATAGTACCAGTGAAAATAACATTCGATCCGCAGATGGCAAAATCATAAATGTTGATCTCTAAAGTTTCACCGCTAGGCACCAATCCGCAAACTTCACCTAACTCATTGGTATAACCACTTCTGGTCCCGAAAGTAGCACTTGTAATGGTTACTTTTGTATTGGCAAAAGCTGTTTCATCCACGTTCATTACAGTAACGCAAAGGTTAGTGGCTTCGGCCGGAATATCGCAATTCCAGAAAGAAAAATGAGCCACCGTACCAATGTAGTGGTTTCCAACTAAGGTAGCTTCACCTTCTTCTATCCAATACCCTTTGTCTTCATCAAAATACCAAAGCGGAATGGTGTTTGGCGCCATGGATAATAAACTGGCATCCACAGGGATTTTAATTTCGGCTGAACTGCCTTCAGCAATGTTTAAATCTTCCCCACCGCTTCCTCTTAATTCAACGGCCAGCATGCCCAAAGTCTGAAGCATCCGTTCTTCGTTATCTTCATTTTCGGCATATAACATCCCGGGCATCTGAAGTTCAACAGTTTCGTCGGTAGGGTCCAGGTGATGAATGATCACGTCTAAACTACCGGAATAAGGAGAACCGTCTTCTTTGATATAATCTCCTTCTAAACTTACCGAAGCCCCATTGGCTATGGAAATGGTCTCCTCGGTTCCGCTGGTAGTAGAGCCTGCAACGGTTTCTTCTAAAAGCATAATAGTTACCTTGTTAACGCCGTTTGAAGGTGTTAACGAGCGTGACCCATGAATGTAACCGTCTTTTTCCGCCTTTATATAAGCGAAACGTTCGTTGACCTGAGCATCTTTAATAATAAAAACACCATGCTCGTCTGTTAGAACGTTATCGTTACCAATTGAAATTGTCGCATTTTCAATGGGATTTTGATTGCTGTCGATAACATTACCAATAAAAGTCCGGGTAATTTCACTTCCGAAATTCTCATGAAAGTCAGATGGTGTGTCGTTGTTGTTCTGTGCGTCATTAGGTAAACGGTCTTTGTTGCAAGACACCATAATACCTATGAAGCATAGCATTAAGAATAGTTTTGTTTTCATAATCATAATGATTTGTAGGTTAAAAAATATGGGTGATGACTGCCTAAGCAGTCATCTGCTTATGTAACAGTTAGCTAAAAGAAATTCCTACCCTTGAAGTGAAAAAAAAGAAAAAGCTGTCTAAAAGAGACATAAAACTGTCATTCTGAACTTGTTTCAGAATCTCATTACTCCTGTTATAGGTAATATGAGAACCTGAACCGAGTTCAGGTTGACAAAAATTATGATTTTTAGACAGCTCTTGGAATATGTTCTTTGGATTTTATAGCCCGAAAACTTTCTTTACTTTATCTACATAATCCAGTTTTTCCCACGTGAACAACTCAACATCCAGCGTCACACTGTTTCCATTGGCTTGTGAAAAAGTTTTAGAAACAACTTCATTGGTACGCCCCATATGGCCATAAGCTGCAGTTTCGCTGTACATTGGCGAACGTAATTTTAAGCGTTCCTCAATGGCGTAAGGGCGCATATCAAAGATTTGAGATACCTTTTCTGCTATACCTCCTTCAGTTAGGTTAACTTTTGAAGTTCCGTAGGTGTCAATAAAAATCCCCATAGGTTCCACAACCCCGATTGCATAACTTACCTGAACTAATATCTCATCAGCAACGCCTGCAGCTACTAAGTTTTTAGCAATATGACGTGTGGCATAAGCGGCACTTCTATCTACTTTACTTGGATCCTTTCCTGAAAAAGCACCCCCACCGTGAGCACCTTTTCCTCCGTAGGTGTCCACAATAATTTTTCTTCCGGTTAAACCGGTGTCGCCATGCGGGCCACCTATTACAAATTTACCGGTTGGATTGATGTGGTATTTAATATCATCGTTAAACAGGGCTTGAGTTGCCTTAGGCAGTTTAGCTACCACACGCGGAATTAAAATATTTTGAATGTCCTCTCTGATTTTAGCCAACATAGTATGATCATCGGCAAACGCATCGTGTTGTGTGGAAACAACAATAGCATCAATACGTTGCGGAATGTTGTCATCACTATATTCAATAGTAACCTGGCTTTTAGAATCGGGTCTCAAATAGGTGATGTCTTTATTCTCACGACGTAGATCCCCCAGTTCTTTTAAGATACGATGCGAAAGGTCTAAAGCCAAAGGCATATAATTTTCGGTTTCGTTAGTAGCGTAACCAAACATCATACCCTGATCGCCGGCACCTTGTTCTTCTTTAGTACCGCGGTCCACTCCCTGGTTAATATCCGGAGATTGCGGATGTATCGCTGAAAATACCCCACAGGAATTGCCATCAAACATATACTCGCCTTTGGTATAACCTATTTTGTTAATAGTCTCTCTGGCAATTTTTTGAACGTCTAAATACGTTGTAGACTTTACTTCACCGGCAAGTACTACCTGTCCGGTAGTTACCAAAGTTTCACAGGCTACTTTAGATTCTACATCAAAAGCTAAAAAATTATCAATAAGGGCATCACTAATTTGATCAGCTACTTTATCCGGGTGTCCTTCAGAAACACTTTCCGAAGTAAATAAATATGGCATTTTTTAAAATTTACGAGTAGGATTTGACGAAAACGTCTCAGGAAGTTAACACTGCCTTTAGCATTTTTGTTTATGCTGAACTTGTTTCAGTATCTGCTTATACAAGGTTCAACATAAAGAGGTTGCAATCAGTCAAATCTTTCCTCTATTATTGTGAGCGCAAAATTAAAAAAATTAAAGGAAAGACAAATCAATTTTTATTTTTTTAATCTAATTTTTGGTTAAAAGATTTTAATTATAAATATTTGTGGTGTTCAAGTATGAAAAACCAGTTTTTAAATATCATTTCTATTATCGTCATTGTGATTATATCGCAACGATAGGGAGTGCTATTTAAATAAATATTATACAGATGAAGCCTTCCTATAATTACGGAAGGTTTTTTTTATGATTTTTTTTAAGTATTGGGCATCATAAAAATATGAAGTTAAATTGTTGTAAATCAAAATAGTAAGGTCTTTTTTGAAGCAGTGGATTTAACCTTGATTTACATAAGAAAATGTATGAAAAAAGCTAAACGTTTATTTTCGTTGACCATAAATTAGCATTTTTTGTTAAAACTCTTAAAATCATTGAAATATCACTATAAAAACTGAATAAGATTTAAAATTATTTATAAAAAACATGAGCGAACTTAACAAATACAGTAAAACAGTTACTCAGAATCCATCACAACCTGCATCTCAGGCCATGTTATATGCTACCGGTATGACAGAGGAAGACTTAAAAAAGCCTCAAATAGCAATAGGAAGTACCGGATATGACGGGAATCCATGTAACATGCATTTGAATGATATAGCTGCAGAAATTAAGAAATATATAAATGAAACCGGTCAGGTTGGGCTAACATTCGGTACTATCGGGGTATCTGACGGCATTTCAATGGGTACACCCGGCATGAAGTATTCTTTAGCTTCCAGGGATATCATTGCTGATTCTATGGAAACTGTTGTAAACGGGATGGCCTATGACGGATTAATAGGCGTAGTTGGCTGTGATAAGAATATGCCCGGAGCAATTATAGCCATGCTTAGGCTTAACAGGCCTTCTATTATGGTTTATGGCGGAAGTGTTGCTTCAGGTAAATATAAAGGACGCAAATTAAATATTGTATCGGCGTTTGAGGCTTTGGGACAAAAAATAGCAAGCGAAATCGATGAGGCAGAGTATAAGGAAATTATCAAAAGATCTATTCCCGGAGCGGGAGCCTGTGGCGGTATGTATACAGCCAACACTATGGCTTCTTCAATAGAATGTATGGGAATGGCATTACCTTATAACTCATCTATCCCGGCTGTAAATCCAAATAAACTTACCGAAGCGGAACGTACGGCTCAGGCCATGAAAAATCTTTTGGAATTGGATTTAAAACCAAAAGATATTGTAACCAAAAAGTCTATTGAAAATGCCATTACCTTAGTAAATGCTCTTGGAGGTTCTACCAATGCGGTATTGCATTATTTGGCGATAGCTTATGCAGCCGATATAGAATTCACTTTAGAAGATTTCCAAAGAATAAGTGACAGAACACCGCTTATTGGGGACTTAAAGCCTTCAGGAAAATATTTAATGGAAGATGTTCATGGTATTGGTGGAACACCTAAGATCATGAAATATTTGTTGGACAAAGGGTTCTTACATGGGGACTGTATGACGGTAACCGGTAAAACCTTAGCTGAAAACCTTGCAGATGTGGAGGCTATGGAGTTTGAGGAGCAAGATGTATTATACAGTTTAGATAAAGCTTTAAAATCGTCCGGAAATTTACAAATATTAAAAGGTAACCTGGCTGAAGAAGGTGCAGTTGCAAAAATTTCAGGAAAGGAAGGTTTAAAATTTGAAGGGAAAGCAGTTGTTTATGACAGTGAACCTGAAGCTAATGAGGGTATCTCAAATGGGGAAGTGGAAAAAGGAAATGTCGTCGTCATTCGATATGTCGGGCCAAAAGGAGGTCCCGGAATGCCGGAAATGCTTAAGCCTACCTCTATGATTATGGGTGCTGGTTTGGGTAAATCCGTGGCATTGATCACAGACGGCCGTTTCTCAGGAGGAACACACGGGTTCGTAGTAGGACACGTAACTCCGGAAGCACAAGTAGGAGGGGCCATTGCATTGGTTGAAACCGGTGATATTATTACCATTGATGCTGTAGATAATACTATTACCTTAAATATTTCTGATGAAGAAATGGCCGGTAGAAAAGCAAAATGGCAAGCACCTCCATTAAAACACAATAAAGGCATATTATTCAAATATGCCAGATCTGTTGCATCGGCATCAGAGGGTTGTGTTACTGATAAATATTAAAAATCGTAAAATGCCTTACGCTTTTGCAAAAGGCAAAAAGTTATAAAAAATGAATACTGAAACCAAGGAAGCCAACAAAACGGCAACTACTAAAACAGAGCGTATCACTGGGTGTGAAGCCATCATAAGATGTTTAATAGCAGAAGGCGTAGATATTCTTTATGGTTATCCGGGAGGTGCAATTATGCCGGTTTATGATGAATTATTCAAATATCAAGGTAAAATTCATCATGTATTAACGCGTCATGAACAAGGTGCTGCGCATGCAGCCCAGGGTTATGCCAGAATTTCGGGAAAAGTGGGGGTGGCCATGGCTACGTCCGGCCCCGGAGCTACCAATTTAATTACAGGAATTGCTGATGCCCAAATTGATTCTACACCAATAGTGTGTATTACAGGTCAGGTCCCATCACATTTACTGGGAAGTGATGCTTTTCAGGAAACCGATATTGTTGGTATTTCCACGCCGGTAACCAAATGGAATCACCAGATCACCAAAGCGGAAGATATACCGGAAGTCATAGCTAAGGCATTTTATATAGCCAAAAGCGGAAGGCCTGGACCTGTCTTGATAGACATTACCAAAGATGCACAATTTCAGGAGTTTGATTTTGCTTATGAAAAATGTACGGGTGTAAGGAGCTATAAACCGGTTCCTAAAACTGATATTACGGCTCTTAAGGCTGCTGCAGAATTAATTAATAATGCCAAAAAACCAATGATTGTTTGGGGGCAAGGGATTATTTTAGGAGAAGCTGAAGAGGAGCTTAAAGCAGTCATTGAAAAGACCGGAGTGCCGGCTGCCTGGACTATTTTAGGAGCGTCTGCTATACCAACATCACATCCCTTAAATGTGGGTATGGTTGGTATGCATGGAAATTATGCGCCTAATAAACTAACCAACGAATGTGATGTACTTATTGCCATCGGTATGCGTTTTGACGACCGTGTTACTGGTGATTTGCGAACCTATGCCAAGCAAGCTAAGGTGATTCACTTTGATATAGATCCGGCTGAAATTGATAAGAATGTAAAGACCGATGTAGCAGTTCTTGGCGACGCCAAAGAGAGTTTAGCGTTATTGTTAAATGAAGTAAATGCTAATTCTCATGAAGATTGGCTTCAGGAGTTTAAAAAGCTTTATGAAGTTGAGTATGAAAAAGTAATTAAAGCAGACTTGCTCCCTGAAAAGGAAGGTTTAACCATGGGAGAAGTTCTTAAAGAGATCAATACCCAAACTGAAGGGAATGCTGCGATTGTGTCCGATGTGGGGCAACATCAAATGATTGCCTGCAGATATGCCGAATTCAACAAAACCAAAAGTAATATTACGTCGGGTGGATTAGGTACTATGGGCTTTGCATTACCGGCTGCTATAGGCGCCAAGATGGCTGCCCCGGAACGTGAAGTGGTGGCTATTATTGGAGACGGTGGTTACCAAATGAATATTCAGGAATTGGGCACTATTTTTCAGCAGGAAGTACCTGTAAAAATTGTAGTTTTGAACAATGAATTTTTGGGCATGGTACGTCAGTGGCAACAGCTGTTCTTTGATAAGCGTTATGCGTCTACGGAAATGACCAATCCGGACTTTGTGACCATTGCAAAAGGATATCATATTGACGCCAGGCGTGTCACAAAGCGCGAAGAATTAGCCGATGCTGTTAAGGAAATGATTGCTTCAAAATCATCATACTTTTTAGAGGTTTGTGTGGAAAAAGAAGACAATGTATTCCCAATGATCCCGGCTGGAGCTTCGGTATCAGACATAAGATTAAGTTAACTAGAACATAGACGATAGAATAAAGAACAAAGATAAAATGAGCGAAGAAATAAAAACATTCACCATATCTGTTTATACCGAGAATACTATCGGGTTGTTAAACCGTATATCAGCTATTTTTCAGCGAAGACATATCAATATAGAAAGCTTAACCACATCGCAATCTGAGATTGAAAATGTGAACCGATTTGTCATTGTAGTCAATATGACTGAAACACAGGCCAAAAAAATAGTTGGACAGATAGAGAAGCAAGTAGAAGTAATAAGGGCTTACTACCATACAGATCATGAAACTATTTTTACAGAATCCTGTATGTTCAAAATTAAGTCTGACTTACTATTTGAGGAACCTCAAATCCAAAATATCATTAAAGAAAGTGACACCAGGATCGTAACCGTGAACAAAGAGTTTTTCGTTTTGGAAAAGTCAGGCAGGCGTCATGAAATTGAAGCGTTGCGCAGAGATCTAAACGCGTATGGGATCATGCAATTTGTGCGTTCCGGTAGAATAGCGGTTACCAAAGACGAAATGAAAATAACAGAGTTATTAAGCGAATTTAAAAATCAATAATAAATTAAATTAAACAAGCATCCCGATAGCGGATGAAAAACAAGTATTAAAACAAGAATATTAAAAAATGGAAAATTATTTTAACACACTTACGCTAGCAGGTAAATTAGACCAATTGTCTAAATGTAGATTTATGGATGCATCAGAGTTTGCAGATGGTGTAAATGCATTAAAAGGCAAGAAAATAGTAATAGTAGGTTGTGGGGCCCAAGGATTAAATCAGGGCTTGAACATGAGAGATTCCGGATTAGATATCTCTTATACATTACGTGAAGCAGCAATCAAAGAAAAACGCGCTTCTTATGTAAATGCCACAGAGAATGGGTTTAATGTTGGAACTTATGAAGCGTTAATTCCAACCGCAGATTTAGTATTAAATCTTACTCCGGATAAACAACACACCAATGTGGTTAATGCCGTAATGCCTTTAATGAAAAAAGGAGCCACTTTATCTTATTCTCATGGTTTTAATATTGTTGAAGAAGGTATGAAAATCCGTGAGGATTTAACAGTTATCATGTGTGCACCTAAATCACCGGGTTCTGAGGTACGTGAAGAATACAAAAGGGGATTTGGAGTGCCAACGCTTATTGCAGTTCATCCGGAGAATGACCCGGAAGGAAAAGGTTTAGCACAGGCTAAGGCTTATGCGGTGGCAACCGGAGGAGACAGAGCAGGTGTTTTAGAATCATCTTTCGTTGCTGAGGTTAAAAGTGACTTAATGGGAGAGCAAACCATTCTATGTGGGTTGTTACAAACAGGGTCCATTTTATGTTTCGATAAAATGATTGAAAAAGGTATTGACCCGGGATATGCTTCTAAATTAATTCAATACGGTTGGGAAACTGTAACCGAAGGTTTAAAATACGGTGGTGTTACCAACATGATGGACAGACTTTCTAATCCGGCCAAAATTAAAGCATTTGAATTATCTGAAGAATTAAAGGATATCATGCGTCCGTTATTCCAAAAGCATATGGATGACATTATGGAAGGTGTTTTCTCCAGTACTATGATGGCAGATTGGGCTAATGGCGATGCGAACTTACTGGGGTGGAGAGCAGCTACTGCTGAAACCGCTTTTGAAAAAACACCGGCTGGTGATGTTGAGATTTCAGAACAAGAGTACTATGACAATGGTGTGTTAATGGTAGCATTTGTTCGAGCAGGTGTTGAATTGGCTTTTGAAGCTATGATAGAATCAGGTATTATAGATGAGTCTGCTTACTACGAGTCTTTACATGAAACACCGCTTATTGCCAATACTATTGCAAGAAAGAAATTATATGAAATGAACCGTGTGATCTCTGATACCGCTGAGTATGGATGTTATTTATTCGATCATGCATGTAAGCCTTTATTAGAAGATTTCATGAAAGGAATTGATGTAGATGTTATTGGAAAGCCTTATGCTAAAGATAACGGAGATGGTGTAGACAATGCCAGATTAATTGAAATTAATGCTGTATTAAGAGCACATCCGGTTGAAAAAATTGGAACCTTCTTAAGAGAGTCTATGACTGCTATGAAGCCTATAGTTTAAGAATTAAAAACTCTAAATATAAACCTCATAAGTCTTTGGCTTATGAGGTTTTTTTGTTTTTAATATTTTTGGTGAGAGTACAATTACGTAACTTGCACATCAGTAAATTTAAAGCTTACAAAAGTTATGACAATGCATAAGGAAAACATAATTTATTTTCCTGATATTAAGGATGTCAAGTTAGCAGCAGAAACTATTAAAAAGGTATCGGCAGTTACACCTTTAAGCTATGGTTTAAGGTATTCCAATAAGTTTGATGCGAATATATTTTTTAAGAGAGAAGACCTGCAGCAGGTTCGTTCTTATAAAATAAGAGGGGCCTATAATAAAATAAGTTCATTATCAGATAGTGAATCAAAAATTGGTGTAGTTTGTGCCAGTGCCGGAAATCATGCACAGGGAGTAGCCTTATCATGTAAATTGTTGGAGATAAAAGGGACTATTTATATGCCAACGCCAACGCCAAAGCAAAAGGTGGAACAGGTGAAAATGTTTGGTGGTGAATTCATTGATATTAAGTTGGAAGGTGATACGTATGATGATGCTTATCATGCAGCCGTTTTAGAAAGTGAGCAATCCGGGAAAACATGTATTCATCCTTTTGACGATAAAAAAGTGATAGAAGGTCAGGCCACTATTGGTTTAGAAATCATGGAACAAGCAGAAGCACCCATTGATTATATTTTCATTCCGGTTGGCGGTGGCGGATTAGCAGCAGGGTTATTGTCGGTTTTTAAAACATTGTCTCCAGGCACTAAAATTATTGGAGTAGAGCCCGAAGGCGCACCCTCTATGTCTGTTTCCATCAGAAATAATGAGAATACCGAGCTGAAAGAAATCGAAAAATTTGTTGATGGTGCTGCTGTAAAACGTGTTGGCGATTTAACCTTCCCTATTTGCAATGCTTATTTAGACGATATGATCACCGTTCCTGAGGGTAAGATTTGCGAAACCATTCTGGAACTCTATAACAAAGATGCCATTGTGGTGGAGCCTGCAGGTGCCTTGAGTACCGCAGCACTGGATTTTTATGCGGATAAAATTAAAGGTAAAAATGTGGTTTGTTTGGTAAGTGGCAGTAATAATGATATTACCAGAACTTCTGAAATTCAGGAACGCGCTTTACTATACGCTAACTTAAAGCACTATTTTATTGTGAAGTTTCCTCAAAGAGCAGGAGCTTTAAAAGAATTTGTAGTGGATATTTTAGGGGAAGATGATGATATCACTTATTTTGAATACGCCAAAAAAACTAATAGGGAAAACGGTACAGCAGTAGTGGGCATTCAGTTAAAATCCTCTAAGGATTTGGAACCGCTGATCGCAAAAATGAAAGAGCATAATTTTTATGGTGATTATCTAAATGACAAACCTGATCTGTTTCAATTTTTAGTTTAGACAAATCGTTTATTTTCATTAATGTGCTATTTTTTTGTGATTTTTTTCACTGAAAAATACTGTACTCAAGTATTGGTTTATATTTTTATATTTGAATATCTAAATAGGATTTGGAGTTAATACATTATTTAAACAATTAAAAACACTAAAATGAGCAAACTAAAAATGATAGTGGTTTCCATGATTTTCTTAGGATTATTGGCAAGCTGCGGAGGTGAAAAGAAAAAAGAAAAGGAAAAAGAAGGATTTTCATATGAAACGAAATCTGATGCTAAAGAAGAAGTAAAAGAAGATTCCAATGAGGCTAATATTGTGCTGGTTGGGGATGATTTAATGAAGTTTGATAAAACCGAAATTAAAGCCAAGGAGGGTCAAAAAGTAAAATTAACATTACGTCATAAAGGGAAGATGGATATCAATGTTATGGGACATAATGTAGTTATTCTTAAACAAGGTGTAGATGTTGCTACTTTTGCTGGTAAAGCGGCCACTGCAAGGGATACAGAGTACATTCCTGCCGGTTCTGAAGGCGATATTATTGCGCATACCAAGTTAATTGGTGGCGGACAAACCACGTCTATTGAGTTTGAGGCCCCGGCAGCAGGAACTTACGACTTTATTTGTAGTTTCCCGGGACATTATGCTATCATGAAAGGAAAGTTTATTGTGGAGTAAACACCTGTTTAAATTATATAAAGAAAAGAGGCTCATTTGAGCCTCTTTTTTTATGTTCTTTTTCAAAATATTAAGTTTAAAATCTTGTGGCGGGATATATTAAACATTTTTATTTCAATCATAGCTTAACTTTAGCCATTATTTAATAACGTTGAATATGAAAAAGCTAAATAAGTTAATTTATCCTTTATTGTTGATTACACTAGTGGTCTCTTGTAAAAAAGACTCAAAAAAGGAACGGGTTTTTTCAGAATGGGAAAAAACCATAATCAAAAACACAGATAACACTGTAAAGGTTTATGGCCGTTATGCTGCCATTAAACTTCCAATAAAAACAGGGGTTACGTTATGGAATCCCACAGCTATTATTGCAGGTCCGGAAAATGTAATTTATGCTGCAAATTATACCGGAGAGATATATTCACTTTATGATACGGATGGCGATGGTCTTGAGGATCACGCAAAACTCTATTGCGATGTAAAGAACGACAGTCTCCGCTACCCAACAAGTATAGCCTTTAAGGATAACAAAATGTATGTGGCAACAACCCAGGAAATAAGGGTGTATGAAGACACAAATGAAGACCAGGTTGCGGACAACAGTTATACTTTTTTTGACGATTTTCCCTGGACTTTACATTATTGGGACTGGACCTTTGGTCTTGATTTCGATTCAAAAGGTAATTTGTTTGCAATTCTCTGCACAGATCAATTGAATAACATAGCTGCGCCTGACCCAAATAAATTAAGAGGCTCCATTTTAAAAATTGCTCCAGATGGTAAGTCTTATGAAAGATTTGCCACCGGACTACGGTTTGCATATGGGTTGACATTGAATGATGAGGACGAGGTATTCTTTTCAGATAACCGTGGTAATGAAAATAAGTATGAAGAACTCAATCATGCCGTTCAGGGAAATTTCTATGGCAATAATCCCAAAAAATATCCTGATCAACCCAAAGTTACAGAACCTTTGGTAAAACTAAAATATGGTTTTTCACCAGTAGGGATCGTCTTTAATCCAAAAGACAATGATTTTGATGGGACTGCCGGTGATTTGTTCGTTTCTTATTGGGGGCCTGATGGCCAGTGGAAGGAAGGTTCCGTGTCACGGATTCGTATGACTAAAAAAGAAAATGGAGAATATGAAGCTAAGGAATACCCGATAGCAGATAAAATTGAAAAGCTTTCCGATTTGGATTTCGATGCTAATGGCGACCTATACTTATCTCAATTTGGAACTGAAGGACGTATGCATGTGCCCTATAAAGAGCCTATGGGGGCTATTTATAAAATGGTGGTTGCCGATTGGATAGAACCAGACGACCCCAAAGAAATTTCTGCGGTTATAACCGGTAATGTTACCAAAGGAAAAAGTCTCTTCAAGCAAAGAGCTTGTGCTACATGCCATTCCATAAATGGAAGTGAAGAGATGCTGGGACCGGATTTATTGGGGATAGGAAATCTTTTGACCAAAGATCAAATCATCGAATCTATAGTGGATCCCGATAAAAACATTAAAACTGGTTTTGATCAGATGCGAATCGACACAAAAGACGGTACATCTTATTTTGGAAGAATGTATACCAGTAATACTGAAGAAGTTGTTCTGGTAATAGCTGGAAACGAAAAAGTCTCTATCAAAACCTCAGATATAGAATCAAGAAAATTTATTGATAAATCCCTTATGCCACCAGGGTTATTGGGAGGCTTAAACGATGAGGAAATCCGTGATTTGGTTGGGTATATGCAAAGTTTAAAACTGGATGCTGAATAGCACAAAATAATATGAGACGTCTATTCTACATACTTTTTATAACCGTTGTTATATGCCATATTAGTTGCACCAGTAGGATCGACATTGTTGAATCTGAGCTTTCCACTTCGGTGAAGCATGATGGTAAGTTGTTATGGACCTTAAATCATGACCCATTAAAAGGAAAACCATTTTTTCATCCACTCGCTAACACAGATGGAACCACATTTACAGATTTACCAAAGACAGATCACCCTTGGCACCGCGGACTCTGGTTTTCATGGAAAATTATAAATGGCGTTAACTATTGGGAAGAAAAAGGATATACCGGGGTTCCTGTTGGAGGTTATACCAGGCTACTTTCAAATGAACGACAGGTTTTTAATGATAAATCCATTGAGTTTGTTCAGCATTTAGAATATGCGCCTTCCATTGATTCGGATGCCCTTTTGAAAGAAACCCGAACCATTGTGGTATCGGTGCCCGATAGCGCAGGAAACTATACCATAGATTGGTATGGTGAATTCACCGCCTTAGGTCTTGATCTTTTATTGGATCGGACCCCAATTGCAGGTGAGCCTAATGCCAAACCCTATGGCGGTTATGCCGGATTATCTGTTCGTATGAATAAAAACATGTTAAAAGGGGCATTTTTAAGCGGTAATGGTGTTGAATTGGAAATTGCAGATGCTTTAGAAAAAGGAAACAAGGATGCATTGCACGGACAATCGGCTTCATGGATGACATATCAAAATGAGGATGGCGGAAGCCTTTTGTTCATGGATCACCCATCAAATCTAAATTATCCTTCAAAATGGTATATAAGCCCTGATATGCCCTATTTCAGCCCGGCAGTAATCTATGAGAACTCTAAAGAACTAAAATCCGGAGAATCTTTGAAGCTAAGTTATAGGATTTTGGTTTCACCAAATGGTCTAAATCGTGATTTGGCCAATGAAGCATGGCAGAAGTGGACTTCTAAATAAAAGTGATCAGATATATTTACTAATTAAACAATAAACATTATGGCTATTAAAATAGGATGTTTTGCACTAATCAATCCGTTTCAAACATTAGAACAGCAAGCAGATCAAATACAAGCATGGGGTATAGAATATGCCGATGTAACAGATAATGCCGACGGGGCTTGTTTAGGGTCTCATTTCGGATTTAATGCCGTGGCAAGTTTAGACGCCAACGCCTTTGATATTAGGCGTTTGTTTGAATCACGAGGTATTACATTAACCAGCGTATGTGCGCATGCTACATTATTAGATCCTGCGGCACCATGGCGTTATGGAACATCCCAGATCGTAAAAGCCATCAGAATGGCAGCGTCAATTGGAATCAAGCATGTAATCACTACTGAAGGAGATGCACATACATCTTTTGGAGAAAATTTAACTGATGATGAAGCGATTTTCACCATACGTGAAAAGCTCTATGAGCCATTAAAAATGGCCCAGGATTACGGGGTCCAAATTCTACTGGAACCACACGGAAAATACACAGATTCCGTGCAACATATGGAGCGCATTATTGATGCCTGTAACTCCGACGCTTTGGGAGTCAATCTGGATACGGGAAACCTTTGGTTAGGAGGAGGAGACCCTATTGACATGATCAATAAATTAGGAGATAGAATAGAGCATGTACATTGGAAAGACCTACCGGCAGAATATATAGAACAAAGGGGGAAGGCGTTCGGTTGTGGGATGTCTCTAATTCCTTTAGGGTCCGGGGTTATTGGGATTGAGGACGTTTACAAATCATTAGTTGAAAGTGGGTTTGACGGTTATACTACACTGGAAGTAGCGGGTGAAGAAGCCGTAAAAGCCAGTTACGACTATCTTAAAAAACTTGAGCTCAACAATTAAATAGCGGGGTTTTTGATTAGTATTAATTAAAGAGAATTGTTCTCTTTTTTGTAAATTGAAAGGTCTTACTAAATGAATTAATTACTAATTAGGATCTTTTTGATTTAATGAAAAAAAAGAAGGACAGATATGAAGATTTCTATATGATGTATCAACCGGATCGGTGTGAGCCCCTGGATAATGCAGCTAATTCAGGACAATTGAAAATGCAGGCACTTCGGAGGGCAGATTATCCCGGGATTGACCTTCCCGATCATGTTTTGCCGGGCGTTTATAGCATTGGATATTGGGATGCAAAGATAAATCAGAACTGGGGGTTGGATTGGCATAGAAATGAGGGCATAGAGTTTACATTTTTAGAATCGGGAAACTTAACATTCTGTAGAGGAAGTAATGAACAATATGAACTGACTTCAGGTGACTTTACAATAACCAGGCCGTGGCAACCTCATAAATTAGGGGATCCTAATGTGGCCATAAGTAGATTGTACTGGATAATTATTGATGTTGGTGTCAGGCAGCCACATCAGGATTGGCAATGGCCCGATTGGATCATTCTTGCCAAAGAGGATCTGGATTTTTTAACCAAGGTGCTTAGGCAAAATGAAATGCCGGTTTGGAAAACCAATAAAAAAATTAGAAGTTATTTTACTGAATTGGGAAGGTGCCTGGATAGGTGCGATGTCACTATACCGCATTCCAAATTGAACATTTTAGTGAACGAATTACTTCTGGAACTGGTTGATTTGTTCAAAAAAGATAAAATAGCTTTGGATGAATCGCTTATTATTAATAAAAGAACCGTAGAGATATTTCTAAAGCACCTTGAAACGGACTATGCACGTTATTGGTCGCTTGACGATATGGCGGATTACTGCGGATTGGGAATGACCAGTCTCTCAAAGTATTGTAAAGAATTGACAAATATGACCCCTGTGAATTACCTGATCAATTTAAGGTTGGAAGCTGCTGCGAGAATGTTAAAAGCAAGGGAACCTAAGAGTATATCCGATATTTGTTACGATTGTGGATTTTCCAGTACTCAGTATTTTGCTACGGTTTTTAAAAAAAGGTTCAAGTGTTCACCAAGGCGTTATAAATTGGGGTTCACGGAAGAAGTAAGTTACTAAGGTAATCACTTGATTTTTGTTATGAATTATTTATTGAGACTAATAATCTGTTCAATTTTACTAGGCTTTTTCTTTAGCTGTGTAAAAAAGGACGAAGGAAAACTACGTCTGATCGTTCTTACCGGAACTAATAACCACGATTGGAAAGCCACCACAAAACAATTAAAAACCATGTACAATGAATCGGGGCGATTTGAAGTACATGTAACCGAATCTCCGGATACTTTAGGCTATAATGATTTTAAAAAGTTTGATGTAGTTTTGAGTAACTGGAATCCATGGCCGGAGAACAAGGTGGATTGGCCCGATACAACAAAACAGGGTTTGATGAAATACATAGAAAGCGGAGGAGGCTTTGTATTGTTTCATGCGGCCAGTGCTGCCTTTTATGACTGGAAGGAGTTTCATGAGCTGATTGGTGGTACATGGTTCGGTAGGACCAGGCATGGAAAAATTACGGATCATGAGGTGATCATTGATGATAAAGACCACCCTATAACGAAAGGTCTAAGCAATTTCCGGATTAAAGATGAGCTTTGGGTAGAAATGAAGTTACAGGATTCAGTAAATATTTTGGCATCATCTTTCTCAAAAAAAGACAACAACGGAAGAGACATGATGGAACCTGTCATGTTCTGGAATCTTAAAGGAACCGGCAGATGCTTCTATAATGTTCTGGGACACAATGTGGAAGCTTTAGAAAATGAGCACTGGAAAAAAATCATGTTGAGAGGTACGGAATGGGCCGCCACAGGGAAGGTGTCAAATTTTTAACAAATACCATTTCCATAAAACAAAAAGAGGCTCTAAACGGAGCCTCTTTTTTATGAGTCACTATAGAGAATTAATTTTATTTCACAATAAGTTTGGTTAACATGGTTAGGTAATGGCCAGGGAAAGTACAAACAATCCAGTATTCACCCGGTTCATCAGGGGAGGTGAAATAAATGGTTTCGGAGTCTTCAGGGCCAACCGTGCCGGAATGGGCCAGTACTAAATCACTAAATGGGACATAGTTTAAATCCGGACCGTCAAGACCTAAGCCTAAAGCTTCCTGTCCAACCTTAAGCGCAATGTCTTTTCCTTGTTTACTTGTGATCACTACGTTGTGGATCATATCGTCATTGTTGTTAAGTGTAAACTCAATTTTACTATTTCGGCTAATCGTGATTTCTTCAACATCGTATTTTAAACCGGGAACGGTACCAATTGATATTTTTTCATCGGCGCCATCCTCTCCCCATTCATGTGGTATGGACGTAACGCGTTTAGGTTGCTCTACTTTTTTATCCGATTTTTTCATTTCCATCTGCATCGATCTCAACTCACCACCCGGCACTTCATTCAACGTATAATACGCTTTTTTATGTAATAATGTTTCGCCTGAAGTAGCCTTTAAACCAGGAATTTCCAATTGATGGATAAACCCTAACCGCATACCATGAACGACTAACTTCACTTTTAAGCCATCATCAGATACTTCTGCCTTATGAACCATGGCATTTTGTTGATCAATGATTGGGCTACCATAAGTTTTATGATATTTATAAGTAAAAGTGACCATTTTGTAGTTAGAAATATCTTCAGCCTGAGTTTTGTTGATGGGTTTAGTGAATTCCAGTTCAAAACCGTCATCAAGGGCTTTCATGGTTTTAATTTCAAATGGCGTTTTACCGGTCCAAACCAACCGCTGTAAACCGTACTCGTCTGTTCCGGTAGATGCCCAGCCTCTACTGGTCATACCAACAAACATACTATTATCACTACCCCAAACCATTCTTAATACACCGGAAGAGAAACCTTCCACAAAAGGGAATGCGGCACCTTGATAGACACCGTTTACCTTTTCCATATAAACGCGCATGATCTTACTATGCCCCTGGTCACCCACAAATTGTTGCCCGCTAAACGGACCAAACTTTCCGCCACTGGTATCATATAAAACATCGGAGGTAGAAATACCTAAAATAGTATGTGGGAACCAAATAGCCGGAGCTTTTAACTCCGGTACCTTTTCAGCATATTCGTATAAAGTTAAACCTGAATTATCTTCGATGTCCCCCGGTTTTAGTTTTAGAGGTGATTGCGGATCGTCAGACCATTTTAAACCGGCTGGATGTCCTCCAAAATCACCAACCTCTAAATGCGTCATTCTTCCTGATCCTACCCAGTCACCCTGGTTCTCGGTAAAGAAGTAGTCGCCTTCAGCATTAATGCCAAACCCCGCCGGTGAACGTAATCCGGTAGCAATTGGTGTCATTTTGCCTTCAGGTGTGATCTTTAACATCCACCCGCGCCATCTTACTGTGCTTTGGCCGCCGTTGGTCCAAGACAAATTTAAGGTGACTATCATATCTCCATTTTTATCAAATTTAGGTCCGTATGAGTAGTCGTGGTAGTTACCCGATAACGGCCATGAGAAAATAGTTTTGTATGTATCGGCTTCATCATCACCATCTTTATCTTCCAATCGGGTTAGCTCTCCACGTTGAGATAAATAAAAGGCGTTGTCTTTATAGGCTAAACCTAATGCTTCGTGCAGGCCATGAGCATATAATTTGAAATTAGGTGTTTTGCTATACGGATTTTCAACCAGCCAAACTTCCCCACGTCTTGTAGATACGCCTAGTTTGTCATCATCTGTTAAGGCTAAACCGCCTACTTCCAATTTGATGTCCTTTGGAATTTGGATATCTTCTATTTTATAGAACTCGGCTTCTTTTTCTACGATAGATTTTGATTGACCAAAAGCAATTTGACCAATACAAAAACATAAGATTACAAATGAAAGTTTTGTTATTCTTTGCATGATTAATTGTTTTTAGTTACCAGATTATACTATAGTTAATGGTGCTGTCACCTTTGGGGATTTCAACCAGTAATTCATCGTTACCGTCAATATTTCTAATAATGGGTTTTAAATCGTTTCCAGAGAAATCTATATAAAAACTTTCGTTATTAACAACATATGTGTTATTAGGTAAGGCTTTAATACTTTCACCATCGGCAAGTTTGTGCCAAAGGTTTTTGCTTTTGGAAACTGTAATCGATTTATTCAATTGACGAGAGCCTTCAGGTACTGAAAAGCTATTGGTTATAGTTGTTTTTCCAATTTGATATGAGAATGAAGGCATTCTTGAAGCATCCAGTTCATAACCCAATTGCTTGATGCCTTTATTTTCAACTAAGGGCATTGGCCATACGGCATTTTCATCTTCAAGCTTAGCAAACTCCAGATCACCATGCATTGATATTGAAAAACCAATAGGTTCTCCTAATTGCTTGTATCCTCTAGATAACCACATATGAGTGGTGTTTAAAAACGAACCATCCCATACTCTTAAAAGCGAACCCGTTGCCAGATTGTAGGAATAGTGAATGCCTTGGGGTGTGCCTACAGAAATACAATGGGTGTGTTTCTCATCTTCATGGTTTACAAAACTGCGCTGCATTACGGGTTTGTCTTCAGGTTCTACAATGATACCCTTAAGAGGGTCAAATACACCTTCCCCTTTTTTAACCCCTTCCTGAATGGAATATTTTTGCATATTGGGGCCTTCAACATGTAAACTAAAACCTCTAGCCCAGGGAGCATGTTGGTTATAAACAATCTTAAAAGGGATATCGCCCTGTTCTAAAGTGATGGTTTTTATATTGGCTTTATCCATGCCACCTCTTATATTCAAGAACTTTTTGTTGTTGAGATATAACTCTGAAATACCGTTTGCATGCCCATCGAACAAATATTTTCCGGTTTCAGGAACTGATAAAGTACCTGTATGAACCACCATTTTTTTGTCTCTGCTTTTGGTGACGTCCGTAAGAGTAAAACCATCAATTTTTTCTTCTTTTTCTTTAACGATGGTATCTAAATTAACAGGTAAATTTTTAACACTTTCATATGCTGTTCTTGTAATATTTGAAAGGACAAATTTATTGCCTTCGTATAATTTGTATTTGATGTTTTTAAAGGCCACCGGACCGTGATCTCCCTGGATCATTAACGGACCTCTTGGTTTTTCATCGGCATGGGTGCCTCCGCCTCGGGTAGGACCACTCAATTCTACATTTTCATGTATTAAAACACCGTTTAACCAAACTTCTTCAAACCAGGCATTTTTGGTTTTTTTACCGGATTCGTCAAATTTTGGGGCATGAAAAATGACTTTTAAATGTTGCCACAATCCCGGCGCTTTAGCAGCATTAACTCTTGGGGAATACCCCTCATAACCTTCTTTTCCTTTTTCAGCATCTTTATTCCAACGCTGATAAATACCTCCCATATCAACATACTTGGGTTTTTTAACGTTCCAGCTGTCAAATATTTGAACTTCATAACGTCCCTGAAAATAAAGGCCTGAGTTAGATTTTACGGGCACCATGACATCCAGTTCTAACTCGATGTCCCCATGCTCAAATGGGGTGAAAAGGTTTTTATTATTTCCCTTTTCCTGATCATTCTTATTTAACAAAATTCCGGTGCCCTCTTCAGTAAGGAATGTTTTTTCCTTGCTTCTGTCTGCTATGACATTGCCCACTACCGTCCAGTTGGCGCCTGTGGGCTTAAAAACCGAAAGGTCTTTGAGATTAACTTTGGTGAATGGTAAGTAATCAGGTGTTTTTTTCTTGACTTCTTTTTTTACTTGTGTTTTCTCAGGTTCTTTTTTATCCTTTTCACAGGACATAGTAAAGACGAGACAGAACACCAGTAAGACATACGAAACGTGTTTCATCGGTTTATAGTTTAGTTGTTTTAATTCTTGGTTAACAAATATCAAGACTTGTTAAATCTAAGGTTATTTATTTAAAAACGGGATAAAAAAGGAGGTGTTATTCTTCTTAAAAACACGGTCTAATATAGTATTGGTGTTTTTTTAACTCCTGTTTTTTAAGCAGGCCTGTTTAATTAATTAACCATTAGAGCTCTTGTGAATTATTCAAATATTTGACTTGCAGAAAACTAAGTGGTATAAATATTTAAACAAGATTCAAACGAAAAGCATACGAAGATGTGAAATTTAAGCGAAAATTTTGTACACAATTATTCACTGAAATATATTAAACACTCTAACTGCTTAAGGATTTTAGTTGTCAAAAATGTGATTCATAATAATTTTGCATACGTCCACCGCTTCAACCTGTTGATTTCCCGGTTCGCTATTTTCGCTCGTAATCAGCAACGGGTAATAGTCTTCTCCTATATTGGGGGTGCCATGAGAACCTTTTATTAATGTAGCATCAAGCGGAATAACGTCCAACATGGTTCGAAACCCAAGCTTCTTTTTCAATAGTTTAAAAGCTATTCTGAAGAGCATCATCTTCTTTTTGGGATCCGTAAAAAGCTCTACAGGATCATATCCCGGCTTTTTGTGAATATCTACATTTCTGGCAAAATCAGGAGCTTTTCTATCGTTCAGCCAATAGTAATACGTAAACCAATAGTCTTTTTTTGCTACCACGACCAAATCTCCGGATCTGTGGTGGTTTAAATGGTGTTTGGTTTGTCCTTCGGTATCTAAAACCAAATCAATTTCAGGGCAATTTTCAAGCAGTTTCTTTATACCCCCAAACTTGCTTTTATCATTTATGTAGACATGAGCCACCTGATGATCGGCCAGGGCAAATGCCTTGCTAATACCAGGATCAAGTATCTCTAAACCATTTTCCTCTCTGATCTTAATATAACCATGCTCTCTTAAAAGACGATTAATATGAAAAGGCGCCTTCACAAGATTGATGCCATATTCTGAAAGTAAAATGACTTTAACACCTTTGGATTCATAGAAACTGATGAGATCTTCGCAAACTGTATCCAGTTCCAGGAGATCTTTTAAAATAACGTCCTCGTCATTATACTTTTGCAAAACATAATCTAAGTGGGGAAGATAGATAAGCTGTAATGTAGGTTCATGCCAGTCATGAACTAATTTTGAAGCATCGGCAATCCATTTTGTAGACTTTATGGTTGTGTTTGGTCCCCAAAAGTTGAATAGCGGAAAAGTGCCTAATTTATCCTGAAGCCTATCACGTAATCCTTCAGGTTTTGAATAACAATCCGGTTTCTTTTGTCCATCTGCTCTATATTGAGGCCTTGGGGTTACATTAAAATCCGAATTAGAATACATATTGTACCACCAAAACATATTGGAACAGGTGAATTCCGGATTGATGGCCTTAGCCATGTCCCAAATTTTAGGGGATTCCACTAAATGATTTGATTGTCGCCATAACTTGACTTCGCACTCTTCTTTAAAATACCAGCCATTGCCAACAATGCCATGGTCTTTGGGCCACTTTCCGGTTAAGTAGGTGGATTGTACTGAACAGGTTACGGCCGGTAAAACAGGTTTGATTTTGGAAACCTGTTTCTTTTCAATCCATTGTGTTAAAAAGAGCTCTTTATGCTTTAATAAAGCACTGGATAAACCTACAATATTAATAACAACGGTTTGATTCATGCCCTGGTTTAGTTTGATAATTGATTGGTTAACCATTCCAATTCTCTGATTACGGAACTGGTTATGTCTGTTTGTAAATACTCCGGTAAGATAGACCAGGTATAAGTTTCAACCTCGAGATGTTGACTATAAGGATTGTCTTTCCAAAGTTTTAAGGCGTCGATAATCTCATCCTGGGTAGACTCAAGTACTTGAAAATCCGAAACGAAAATAGGTACATGAAAATGGGTTCTGATCTCTTTAAAATTAGCGCCATTCATAAGGTCTATACCTTCGGATAAGTCTGAAAAATGGACCAAACTGTCATCATCAAGTTTCACTACAGATTGATGTAAATAGACAGGTTCATCAAATTGACGTAGATAAGATTGTTGGGTACTAACGGATACCGTATCCGACTTTTTGCATTTTATAGCCGCACTAATTTGAACCTTTCCAATGTTGATGCCGGCATTTTGGAAATTGGAAATCACAAACTCAGGACGTTCATAAGCCAGGGCAAAATGGCATACATCGTAGCAAATTTGAATGTGGTCTAAAATGTGGGTTTTGGCAATTTCAGAACTACAGTTTAGGGCACTTTGAACTGTCGAAAGGCCTTCTTTTAGCAAGTGGTCGTTATAGAAATCAAGAACCTCCTTAGTGTTTTCAAGAAAGCCATCAGGTTCAGGTTCTAAATCAAGATGCAAAAGTTTGCCTGTTGTTTTTTTGATATCCACTAACTGTAAAACAACCTCCATAAGGGACTGACAGGCTTTTTGAGTGGTATTTTTTACTTCGTCCTGGGTATTAAACCAGTATTTATAAGATAACGGTGAAGTGGAGACACTCCCTTCCATATTTTCCGGAAGCAAATAAGCCAATATGGTCATAAGATCCCTGGTATAATTTACACGTTCTTTTGTAGTCCAATCGGGTGTGTGAACCTGGTCCTTTATAACCGTATTGTGAAATTCCCCATACGGGAACCCATTCATGGTAAAAACATACAAACCATTAGAGTCTAACCAGGTTTTAAAATTTGCAAGATTGTTGTCCTGCAACAGCACAGAAGCACTTTTTTGAGACAAACGCAAACCAATCCCAAAAGATTTGTTTGGGCTTAGTTGATCTTTAATCTTAGTGGTGTGATTTTTTAAATTGCCAAAGATTTCATCCCACGTTTCGCCGGGGTGGATGTTGGTGCAGTAGGTAAGATGCGCTTGATTCTCAATAGTCATTAGATCTCCGGTTTTTCATTGCTGTATTTGCTTATATAGTCTATTGAAGCCAAAACAAGGGCTTTATCCATTTCATGAACTTCAAATCCCGTGCCTAAAGCTTTGAGGAGCATAATGGTAAGTTTGCCTCCCAAATGCTCCCTGAATTCTTCCAGTCCGTTGATGATTTCACTACCCATTTCATTATAGGTAATATGAAAGCCTAAATTTATAATACAATCCAGGATGCGATTAAGTTCCGGTTTAGTTAAATAGCCTTTTAGATGGGAATAGGTACTGTCCAAGGCAATACCGGTAGCTACCGCCTCGCCATGGCGTATTTCATAATTAGATAATTGTTCCAGTTTATGCGCGGCCCAATGGCCAAAATCCAAAGGTCTTGATGACCCTTGTTCAAAAGCATCTCCGGAGTTTTGAATGTGCTTCATATGGAGGTCGGCACAGCGATAGATCAGTTCATTCATGGTGTCCTGATCTCTGGTGTTCAGCAATTCAATTTGACCTTCTATCCATTGAAAAAAATCACAATCTTTGATCAACGATACTTTTAAGGCTTCGGAAATGCCCGAACGCCAATCGCGGTCATGAAGAGTAGAAAGGAAGGTATCGTCATTGATTACGGCATAGGGAACCGCAAAACTTCCAACAAAGTTCTTTTTTCCAAAATAGTTGATCCCATTTTTAACGCCTATACCTGAATCATTCTGCGATAAAACGGTTGTTGGTATTCTAATGAGCCTCACGCCTCTGTGTGCTACGGCAGCAGCAAAACCCACAACATCAAGTACCGCGCCACCACCAATGGCAATAACATAAGAATGCCGATCTATGCCATGATCATTGATACTTTCTAAAATGGACTTAATATAAGACTGATCGTTTTTGGATTGTTCACCTCCCGGAATCTCTAAAATAGGCTTGCGCAATTCCAAATCATTGTCATGGTGTTTAAAATAGTCGGCAATGGCACTTTTTAAATAGGGATGAGCCCGGGTAACGCCTTGATCCGCGACTACGATGGCCTTGGTTCTTGTTCCTGCATGGCCTGAAAGCAAATCCACAAGAATAGCATTATCCGTTTCAAAAAGCTTACTTGTGAATATAAGATTAAAGTCAAATTTAACCTGAAAGGACTGTTTTATAATTTTGGTATAACTCATTATTAAGTAACCGGGAATTTTTTTGATAAAAATAATGAAATTGGAAGTAAGCACAGCACTAATACGGCCATTGTTATTGAGCTAAATCCCGCAACATAACTTGCGTTTAATGGAATGAGTGAAAGGACTCCAATCTTTACAGCTTTCATTATTAATTTTGGGTTGTTTTTTATAATGGCCTTTAACTTGGCAAAGGCATTGATCCCGTACCAGAACAATAAAAAGATAAAGGCGTTTTCAATAGAAAATGGAAAGTACTGAGATATGAGCCAGAATCCAACAATAATAGAGGCATCCAGTACCATAGCCAGCGCTATGGCCATTTTATTTTTGCCTTTGGTTTCTTTTTGGGCTGTTAGCGTTATGGCCGAAATAAAAAGAACGGGTAATATGCCTATTAAATAATAGTTAGGTTCCAGATCAGGTGCAATACTCATTCCTAAAATAAGATTGAGACCACGACAAAGCCCCATGTTTATTGGTCCAAAAAATGCGTGGTGTTTTCCATGTTTGTCGTATAGTAATGCAGAGCACATGGTAGCAAGGGCTATATATCCGCTAAATGCGGAAACACAAAAGGCAGCTATAATAGCCATGGCAAAAAGTGTTAACCCCAAATTTCTAGCTTGTCTTAAGCTGAGTTTTCCTGAAGGGATCACACGTTCCGGGCGGTTAATTTTGTCCTGTTCAATATCGAAAACATCATTAAAAACGATACCGCCTCCATACAACCCAACGGTAGCAATACATAATAACACGATTTGAAAAACAACCTCCTGATTAAGGACATCCAAAACTAAATACCCTGCAATGGCAATGCCTGCCAAGATATCCGCGATAGCCGTAATAATGTTTGCTGGTCGCGTAATGAGCAACATGGCAGACCACCTCATACTAATCTGTTTTAGCGCTTCCTTTAAAGCTGATTTCTTTAGGTGTCTGACCTCTTAATATGGTATTGCCTTCATGAAGATCGGCCTGGTTAACGATCGTATCCTTAATCCAGTCCGATTCATTAAACTGTCCGCTTTGTCCATATATGGTAAGAGCATTTTGATAGCAGGTGAGATGAATGTCTGCTTCAGAAACGCCTTTTTTTCGCATTAAGGCAGCTGTTTTCGGAACGGAAAGCGGGTCACTTACGCCCCAGTCTGCAGAGCTGTCAACAATAATTTTTTCCGAACCGTATTGTTGTACGATCGCTACCATACGCTTTTTGCTCATCTTTGTTTTAGGGTAAATAGTAAAAGCCGCCCAATATCCGCGATCGCGAACGTGTTTGACAGTTTCTTCATTATTGTGGTCAATAACCACCAGGCCAGGGTCTATACCGTGTTCATCAATGACATCCATGGTACGGATGGTACCATTTTTTTTATCGCGGTGCGGTGTGTGGATCATGACCGGTAAATCAAAATCCTTAGCTAATTCCAGTTGTTGCCTGAAATATTTGTCTTCGGCATCGGTTTGGTCGTCGTATCCTATTTCTCCGACGGCTACTACACCTTCTTTCGCTAAAAATTCAGGTAGAATTTCTATAACCTGTTCTGCTAAAGCTTCGTTATTGGCTTCTTTAGAATTCAAACCAATGGTACAATAATGTTTAATGCCAAACTGCGATGCTCTAAAGCGTTCCCAGCCTACAAGTGTACTAAAGTAGTCCTTAAAAGAACCTACATTCGTACGTGCTTGTCCGAACCAAAAAGCGGGCTCTATAACGGCTACAATGCCTGCGGCTCTCATATTTTCATAATCATCAGTGGTTCTGGAAACCATATGGATGTGTGGATCTATATAATTCATAATGTTTTTCTTTAAATAGTTTTACCAATGTTATCCCAAAATTCAGGAGAAACGGACGCGTCACTTTTGGCTAAAACCGCAGTAATGGCCTCTTTTTCTATCCCGTCAATCTGTCTTTTTGAAATTAACGCTATTATATCTTTACGGATGTATCCGTTGATCATACGCCAAATTTCAGGAGAGACCTGCCTGCCTGCTGCCCAGCGTTCTTTTACATAATCTTGAAGCATGTCTCCCAGCTTTTTGTTTTTACCTTCATCTACAAACTGAACGGTGTAGAGCTTCCGGTCCATAAAAAACGATTTTAAAATGAGCTGGTTCCATGCATCATCTTCCAAGTAGGTTTTAGGGTAGGGATTTCCGGAGGCTATGGCATCAAATACGTTCGCCATATTGGTACGAATGCCTTCTGCCACCTGAGGGTTAAAATGGGAAGCATTCCCGAGTAAATATAATCCTTTATAAAGAGCTATTTGTTCTCTCATTTCGGCTATTTCAAAGAATTCTATAAGGATATTTTGGTTAACTGAAGTGTCTAACGAAAGCATTAATAACACACGGGCCAGATCCTGTCTGGACCAGGCTGATTTACCGAAACCGGGATAAATGTCTTCTAAAGCGGTTAATTCCTCAGCACTCCAGGAGGGAATTTCCGTAGAAACAAAGCGGGAGGCCAAACTAAAAAAGACCTTAAACTTATGACTGGTATCAAGGTCAGAGACAATATTCATTTTAGACTGAACCCAGCTCAACTCTTTAGGAGTCAATTTTGATTCGGCCAATGCTATGAATGCTTCTTGTTTTTGATTAGAAATCATAAGCTGGTTTCTTTATTTTTTTAACTGATAAAGCACCCCTAATGCTGCTATCAGGAGTCCTAAAAATTCCCGAGATCCTTCTAAATAGGGTTTTTCATAAACCATTTCGCCAAAGATCTCTTCCTTGTTTTCGGTCTGTAAATAGTCTAAAAACAAAGAAAAGTGAAAGCCTGCATAGGCTAATAGTAAAACGGCTACCAGAAGCAAGGTGTATTTTGGAATAGTTCTGTAATTAGAATAAAGACAAATACCGGCTACTAAAGCATATACTAAAAACCAAATGATGCCATCCGGGTCATTTAACTGCACAATGGCAAATAAAATAAAGATGATGAATAAAACGATATTGGTTATTTTTCTGGATCTTTTCACGACTATTAAGTTCAATTTTGCTTACTACATTAGAATCATTTTTATCCTGCATAAAATAAGATTAAGGTAGTCTGATTTCAGGCTTAAGATAAACTCTATAAAATTAATGATTTTTTGAGAGTCCGGATATAGCTTAATGCATTAAATATGCACTAAGTAGTACTGCTAAAATAATAAAGCGGTACGGAAAAAATGTTCAATATTATTCACTGAAAATATTAAAACATTTTTTTGGGTTCTTATGGCAATTTGATGCCAATACTACAGGCTCCAACCTGCCCTGTAATGACGTCTTACAAATTGGTTAG
Source organism: Seonamhaeicola sp. (assembly GCF_028281565.1). Taxonomy (GTDB): domain Bacteria; phylum Bacteroidota; class Bacteroidia; order Flavobacteriales; family Flavobacteriaceae; genus Seonamhaeicola. The sequence continues at coordinate 77,864 of NZ_JANQJQ010000029.1, read as the reverse complement.
CAGGTTCAAAATTGGTTATTTTCATGTTCTTACCATCCCAAAGTAATTTTTTTCTTCCGGGATAGTCAAAACGATTTCTGGCGTTCTTTTTTCTGATACCGTAGCTTCTGATGGCTAAATTACCCATAAGGATACTTTCGGTGAGCGGACCGGCAAAATCAAATGAAGAGGTTAGTTTTTTATGCTTCTTACTTCTATAACCTTCTTTACAAGCCTCCACCCAGGCAACTTGATGCCCGTTTTCCGGCAACGGGTCTTCTTTTTTCTTTTTCTCTTTAAAAGTTTGAACCTTGCCGTCGTTAAAATAAATTTTTGGTTCTCTGCCATAAACACCACAGGTCATGATGCCTTTTTCGCCAAACATCATAACACCATTGGCTGAATTACCGTCTCCTATAGGGTGATCGGCAGGAATCAAATCCGGGTGGAAGGGACGTAATCCACCATCGGTCCAGGTCATCTTTGTATCTACCGGGTTTTTCTTAGACGCTTTAAAAGTGAGTTGGGTTCTTGATGATGGCGGACAAGAATCCGGTAAATGTTCCGGAGTCCAGTCTCTGGTAAATACGGCACCAACGCTACTTTCAACCTCGGTTGGGTATCCTAACCCTAGTACACGGTAAGGTGGATCAATTAAATGACAACCCATATCTCCAAGGGCACCGGTGCCAAAATTCCACCAACCACGCCATTTAAACGGGTGGTATTGCGGATGATAATCTACCATTTCGGCAGGACCAATCCATGAATCCCAATCCAGTCCGTCCAATAAGGCCGGTCTATCGGTTTTTGCTCTGATGCCCTGCGGCCAAATAGGACGATTGGTCCAAACATCGACTTTATGTACATTGCCAATTTTTCCTTTGTCAAACCATTTGATCATTTGTGCCACACCGTCACCGGAAGCCCCTTGGTTTCCCATTTGGGTTACTACCTTATATTTTCTGGCGGCTTCAGTAAGCATTCTGGCTTCATAAATATTATGGGTCAGTGGCTTTTGAACATACACGTGTTTCCCCATTTTAATAGCAGCCATGGTAATGACAGCATGAGTGTGGTCTGGTGTAGAAACTGTGACCGCATCAAAGTCTTTTACTTCGTCAAATAACTTTCTGAAATCTTTGTATTTTCTGGCTTTCGGGAATTTTTTAAAAGCTTTTGAAGCACGATTCCAATCCACATCACAAATGGCTGTAATATTTGAAACCCCATTATTCCAGCTATTAACGGCATCTGAAAATCCTTTACCGCCACCACCGATAACGGCTATATTCAATTTGTCGCTGGGCGGGATATAACCCTGCCCTAGAACATGCCTGGGAACAATACTTATTCCGGTAGCAACGAGTGCCGTATTCTTAATAAAAGTTCGTCGGTTTGTTTTAGGCGATTCCATAAACGTTTGATTTTAAAAATTGGATGTTTCTCTATAAGCATTAATAACGGCCAGTTCGCCTTCTTTTCCCTGCATGGAATTGCCGTGTTCCATCCCTAATACACCATTAAAGCCTTTATCGTGAATATGCTTAAAGATATTTTTATAGTTGATTTCCCCTGTAGTAGGCTCTTTTCTTCCGGGATTATCACCAATTTGGAAATAGCCTATTTCATCCCAGGTAAGATCAATGTTTCTAATGATATGGCCTTCCGTTTTTTGAAGGTGATAGATGTCGAATAAAATTTTACAGGCCGGGCTATTGACGGCCTTGCAGATCATATAGGTTTGATCCGATCGTTGTAGATACAAATCAGGGGAGTCCGATAAAGGTTCTAAAACCATAGTCAATCCGTGGGGTTCTAAAATGTCTGCACCGCGTCTTAAGGCTTCAATAACATGGGCATCCTGAATACCGATGGGTAGTCTTCTCTGAAATGCGCCCGGAACTACAGTAAGCCATTTGGCATTGATCCGTTTAGCTACTTCCACGGCTTTTTTGCAACCGTTTAAAAAGATATCAAGATGTTCCTGTTTTCCGGCTGCTAAAGTGTTATTTAAATTGCCCCCTTTTTGAATCACAAAAACACCCATAGTCATGTTGCGTTTCGCCAAAGTGTCTCCTATTTTGGTTTGAAGCGCCACATCGCGCTTCATCATGCCATTATCTTCAAAAGCAGTAAACCCCTGATCTGCCATAAAATTAATCTGGTCAATAAGGTCATCACCTGCATGATGTTTGAACATTCCGAAATGGGGTGCAAATTTCATTTTAAATGTATCTGAAGAAAATGAAGTTTTGCTATCAGATTTTGCCATGGCATTGACTCCTGATACACCAAGGCCTGCTATGGAAGCCGCAGCAGCACTTTTTTTAATAAACGATCGTCTTTCCATGATTTAGGATTTTATAAAGTTGGTTTTACCGGGAGTTGGGATGGGGTAGTTTCCATGTTTATCACAAATTGTTGGAGTTAAACTGTCCCAGCTAAGTGTGTCTTCGTCCGGCACAATTTGATAATCAGAATTCATAGCTTGTTCCCAGGTAATTTGTTTTCCTGAATAGGTTGCCATTCTTCCTAAAATAGCAGTCATGGTACTGTTAGCCCCATAGTCACCGTTGTTAATATAATCTCTTTGACCTCTTATGGCCTGAAAGAGTTGGTCGTGTTCAATTTGATAGGGGCTGGGGTCATCTTCACCATTATGGTCATAAATAATGCTTCCATCCAGGGATTTTAGAGTGGCATAAACTTTTCCCTTAGTATTGGAAGTTCCTTTAGTCCCTTGAAAATTTTCTGCAACTCTGGTTAAGCAACCGCGTTGGTGTCTGCATTGACTGGAAACAATAGCACCGCCGGGGTATTCAAACTCCACAAAATGATGGTCGAAAATTTCACCGTGGTCCTTACCATTTCTTACCTGTCGGCCGCCCATGCCCTGAGCTCTAACAGGAAGTTCGCCAATAAACCAATTGGCAACATCAATGTTGTGAATATGCTGTTCTAAAATATGGTCGCCACACAACCAATTAAAATAATACCAGTTACGCATTTGGTATTCCATTTCAGTCCATTGTTCTTGCCTTGGTCTTACCCAAACACCGCCACTATTCCAATACACCTGTCCGGAAGTGATTTTTCCAATAGCGCCGTTTTTAATTTTTTCGTAAGCCGCCAAATAGCTTTTTTGATAACGCCTTTGAAGTCCAACAACAACATTTAATTGTTTTTCTTTAGCCATTTTAGCTGCTTTCAAAACTTTTTTTATCCCGACAACATCAGTCGCCACGGGTTTTTCCATAAACACGTGCTTCCCCTGGGAAATGGCATATTCAAAATGCTGGGGCCTGAACCCGGGAGGCGTGGCAAGAATAACAACATCAGCTTCGTCAATGGCTTTTTTATAGGAACCAAAACCCGAAAATTGTTTGGTTGGAGGCACGTCAATTTTTCCGGAATCGAAAATTTTTGAAAGATTGGTTAAAGATTTTTCCAGGTTATCTTTAAAGGCATCAGACATGGCAACCAATTTAACGTTATCATCAGCTTTGAGTGCCTGAACGGCTGCTCCAGTACCTCTACCACCACAGCCTACGACGGCCAGTTTTAACATTTTTTCTTTTTTTGAACCAGAGTTTGAAGCCATTAAAACCGACGGAGCCAGCAATACGCCTCCGGTAATTAATGATGATTCTTTTACGAAGCTGCGTCTTGATATTGATTTTTTTTCTTCCATAATGTTGTGTTTAAATTCCGAAATCTTCAATGGCATCCAGCCAATATTTTTTTATATCCTCTTCTGAAGGTTGCACTTTGGGCCTCACTATCCGAAAGCCTACAAAGGCTGCATCCGTATGCCACCAATTACTCTTTGGTATTTGGGGGTCACGTTGTTTCCAGTCTTGTTTGGAGCCTTGTCTTGAAGTACAGCATAATTTGTCGGCCGTATCTTTCCAGGAGCCACCTCTTAAAACCCGTGGATATAGTTCCGTAGGCATATTTATGGGATTCTTTTTTGGCGAATTTTTGTAGAAAGTAGGGCTATACTGGTCATACACCCATTCTGACACATTGCCCAAAAGGTCATGAATACCTAAAGTATTAGATTGCTTTTGTCCTGTCTTTTGATACTTCTCCTGGCTATTCTTATGGTACCAGGCAATGGCTTCCAGGTTATTTGTTTGGTCTGTTTGTCCTTTTTTGCAGGCATATTCCCATTCAGCCTCCGTAGGCAACCTGTAGAATATCCCGGTTTTTGAAGTTAACCATTTGCAGTACATAATGGCTGCATATTGGGTCATGTTTACTGCAGGCGATTTTCCTTTGCCCATATTGAAGCTCATATCAACATAAGGAGGCGTCGCGCCGGAAACGGCATCAATGCCCAAAGATTTCAGCTTGCTTTCTTCAATAAATTGTTCCGGGCCAAATTCGCCAAAAACGAAAGCGTCGTATTGCTCCCAGGTGATTTCTTGTTTTCCAATCCAGAAATCATCAATTGCTACTTCATGACTTGGCTTTTCGTCAGCTTTTCGTTTCGGATCATTGGTACCCATGGAAAAACTACCGCCTTTTACGGCAATCATTTCAAAAGAAAGTTCCGGGGTTTTTAATTCTTGAGTGTAATTTTTAAATGATTGCGCATTAATACTAAGTGTGGCAATTAGAAAAAAAAATATGGTGAATCTCAAATTTACCATGCTACATAACTTTTATAGTTCTAAGATCTCAATGTTTTTGAATTCAACCGGATGACTTTCACTTTGTAAAGAAATGTAGCCGCTTTTAAGTGGTTGGCCTTCTAATGATTTCCAGTACTCCATATTATGATTTATATTACCGCCACCATATTGCGGTTTATAATAACGTATGACTTCTTCGCCATTTATAAAATGTTTAATGATAGAGTCATTTCTCACTTCAACTTCAACATGTACCCATTGTTCACCATGATATGTTTTTGAAGCTGAGCTTATGCAATGCGCTGTTTTTAATTCGCCATCCATTTCAACATTCGTTCCGGGCGTACACAAATTGGCTGTAGTACGCTCATCAACGCCATTGCCACCTAGCAGCTGTACTTCAATGGATACGGGAAAGTTTTGATCTAAACCTATGTTATTAGGGTCTTCACAATGAAGCATAATGCCACTATTCCTATTAGCCCAATCTGCACCATCTGATAATTGATTTCCGGTGAAACGGTAATCCATTCTGAAGCGGTAATTTGAAAATGGCTTTTTGTAATAAATATGCCCGAAAGTATCATTAAAAGTATCCTTGTAGTTTTCATAGTTTACTTTCAGGGCACCATTTTCAACAATAAAGGTGTTGTTGTAATTATCACCTGCAGCATGTCCCTTGATTTTAATGATCCAATCGTTAAGGTCTTTGCCGTTAAAGAGCTTTACCCAGTTTTCTTTTGGTTCAACAGGGGTTTGTTTTTCTTTGTTTTTGCAACTGGCTAGCAAAGCAATGCAAAAAGCTAATAATACTAATTTTCGTGTCATATTTATTGTTTAACCTTGTAAAGACCAGGCTTTGCCACCGGTAGCTTCATTAACATCAATACAACCTTTTTGACCTCCGGGAACCGGGTTATAAGCCAGTATAGTTTCGCCTACCAGTTCACTATTTTTATAAGCCCAAACTGCTTTGGCTCTTAATCCGGCAAGTGCGCTATAAGCCAGTTTTTGCTCTTTGTTATAACCCTGACGGTCTTCAGGTTTGGTTTTTAAATATTTGGCCAATAGGGCATCATATGCTTCGGTTTTTAGATCGGAGATCTGGAATTCCGGATCTTTGCCTTTAGTTAATTCGCCAACTACAGTTTCAATTTCCTTTTTAAACTTGGTTTGTTCTTTTTCTTCATACGATTTAAAAGCAAGCAGATCGATAAATTCCGGAACATTTACTTCCAGGGCCCCCGGAGTTTTTTCTGTTTTTGGAAGGATGAGGTCCACTAGATTCTTTACAACAATACCCTGATCTATAGATAAAAATTGAGGGACCCATTTTTCAACTTCGGTGGTACAGCTTTGTAATATGCTTAAAGCACTTGGTGCCATGGCAGCATATCCTAAAGATAATCCTATATTTTTTAGTGCATCTCTTCGTTTCATGAATTCTGTGCTTTAAATTGTTTAATAGCATGACTGGCAGCTCTGGCAGTAAGTGCCATATAAGTGAGTGACGGATTTTGACAACCCGATGAGGTCATACAGGCGCCATCGGTAACATATACATTTGGTACCGTATGAATTTGGTTATACTTGTTCAGTACAGATGTCTTCGGATCTCTTCCCATTCGGGCAGTTCCCATTTCATGAATACCAATACCGGGAGCAGCAACTTTATTTCTGATAACAATATCTTTACAACCTGCTTTTTCCAACATATCCACGGCTTGATTGATCATGTCTTTGCGCATGGCATATTCATTCTCTTTCCATTCGGCATCAAAGGTAATGGTTGGTAAGCCCCATTGATCCAATTTATCGTAATCCAATGTCATTTTATTGTCATGATATGGTAAGCATTCGCCAAACCCTCCTAAAGCTAAACGCCATCCACCGGGTTCGAGTATTTTTTCTTTGAATTCGGCACCATATGCTAATTCTTTAATCGTTTCGGAATAGTCCCCTCTGCTACCTTTTCCCTGGTAACCATAACCTCTCAGGAAGTTTTTATTTTCAGTGACTTTATCGCCCAGGTTAACAAACCGGGGAATGTAAAGCCCGTTAGGTCTTCTCCCGGAATAATATTTATCTTCAAACCCGTCAAGGCTTCCTGAAGCTCCCGCCCCTAAATGGTGATCCATAATATTATGCCCCAATTCACCGGAATCATTTCCTAATCCGTTAGGAAATCTGTCCGATTTTGATTGCATTAATATGGAAGCCGATGCCATGGCAGAGGCACAAACAAAAATAATATCCGCTTTAAATTCTAACTTTTCTTTGGTCTCTGTATCAATAACCTTGACACCACTTGCTTTTTTCTTATCAGCATCGTAGATGATTTGATAAGCAATAGAGTTATGCCTTAAGGTCATGTTGCCCGTGCGTTCGGCCGCAGGTAATGTAGATGAGTTACTACTAAAGTACGCTCCAAATGGACAACCACGACTGCATCTGTTGCGATACTGACATTTACTTCTGCCTTCCCTGGGTTTGTCACTCGTGATATGCGCTACACGCCCAATGGTTAAAAGACGTCCGTCATCAAATTCTTTGGAAAGACTTTCTTTTAAATGCTCTTCTGCGCAATTAAGCTCCATGGGCGGTTCAAAAACACTATCTGGTAAATGTGGTAAACCTAAGGCTTCACCACTAACACCAATGTATTCTTCTACATAACTGTACCAGGGCACTAAGTCTTTATAACGAATGGGCCAATCTACACCGTGCCCGTCGCGTTTGTTGGCACCAAAATCCAAATCACTTAAACGATAACTTTGTTTACCCCACATAATGGAGCGTCCACCAACGTGATAACCACGCATCCAATCAAAACGTTTAGCTTCATTATAAGGATGATCGATATCATCAACAAACCAATGCTTAACTTCATTTTTTACCGTATAACCGGTTCTGGCTTGTTTAAGTTGTCTTGCTTTCTCTTCGGGTGTGGTATTCCCTCTTAGTTCCTGATCCCAGGGGTCGAGATTCATAGTTGGGTAATCTTCTATATGTTTTACCATTCTACCTCGCTCCAAAACCAGGGTTTTAAGGCCTCCTTCACATAGTTCCTTGGCAGCCCAACCTCCTGTAACACCGGTGCCAATAACTATAGCATCGTATTTCTCTTTTACTTCTTCCATAAATAGTTTAATTCCTTTGTTTATAAAGACCAGGCTCTTCCATTGGTGGTTTCTTCTAAAGAAATACACCCCTGGTAAACCCCGGGAACGGGATCGTAAGCTAAAACACTTTCACCTATTTCTTCCGATGTGCAATATCCAAAAATGGCATAATATCGAACGGTTAACAGAAATTTATAGATGTGATAGGTTTCGGCTTCATTCTCCGGAACGTTCTTTACATTTAGTTTTTGTTGGTTTATTATTTTTTTTGACTCCGCTTCCGAAAGATCGAAATAAGAATTTAAAATTACACTAAAATCTTCTTTTTTAACATCAGATATGGGTTTGTTTAGGTCTTGTATAGTCTTTTTTGAAAAAAGTTCAGCGCCTTTTTTAAATTGTTTCTTATTTGACTCTGATTCGATATCAAGAAACATAAGGTCTATAAACTGGGGGATATTAACATCGAGTGCGCCCGGAAGCTCTGTTTTGGGTAACATGATATCAACCAGGTGCGTAACCATGTGTTTCTCATCTTCTGATAGAAATAGTGGTATCCAGGTTTCAGTCTTTGCGGTACAAGATGAAAGTATGTTTAAAATAGCAGGCGTAGCTACGGCGTACCCTATACCGGCAGTTAAATTCTTTAAAGCGGTTCTTCTGTCCATAAGCCTAACTGTTTTTATTCTTTTTGAATTGTTTGGCGGCATGATTAGCAGCACGCGCTGTAAACGCCATGTAAGTGAGTGATGGATTTTGACACGCCGATGAGGTCATAAAAGCACCATCAGTTACATACACGTTTTTACAGGTGTGTACCTGGTTGTACTTGTTTAACACAGATGTTCTAGGGTCATGACCCATACGAGCCGTTCCCATTTCGTGTATACAAGCTCCGGGTATAGCTTTCCCCAGGTAGCCTCTAACATTTTTATAGCCTGCTGCCTTTAGCATGGCAACGGCTTGATCACGCATATCTTCACGCATTTTTAATTCGTTCTCTTTAACTTCAGCATCAAAGTCGATGGTAGGTAGACCCCATTCATCTAACTTATCGTAATTAAGAGTCATTTTATTGTCATGATACGGTAAACACTCACCAAAACCACTCATGCCTACGGTCCAGGGACCGGGTTTTAAAATTTTATCTTTTAAATCTTTTCCAAAACTTAATTCGGCAATAGCATGTTGCCAATTGGTTCTACTCGCACCACCCTGGTACCCATAACCGCGAACGAAGTCTTTTTGCTCAGTTTTTTTATCACCTAAATTTCTAAACCTTGGGATGTAGAAACCGTTAGGGCGTTTACCTTTATAATATTTATCTGTGTAACCATCTACTTCTGCTGAAGCTCCAACGGCATAGTGGTGGTCCATTAAATTGTGACCGAGTTCCCCGGAATCATTACCTAATCCGTTAGGGAACCGTTCTGATTTGGATTGCATTAAAATGGCTGTAGACGCTATGGCCGAAGCACAGCAAAAAATGATATCAGCTTTAAAGAATAATTTCTCTTTGGTTTCTGCATCAATAACTTTTACACCTGTTGCCTTTTTGAGTGAGTCATCATATACAATTTCATGCACGATAGAGTGCGGTCTTAAAGTCATATTTCCGGAGCGTTCTGCAGCAGGTAGCGTACAGGAATTGCTGCTAAAATAACCACCAAAAGGACAGCCACGAATGCATCGGTTACGGAACTGACATTTACTTCTTCCTTCATGTGCTTTGTCTCCGGTTATATGTGCCACACGCCCAATAGTTAAAAGGCGTCCGTCTTCAAAGTTGCTGGCAATGTTTTCCTTTAAATCCTCCTCCACACAATTAAGCTCCATTGGTGGCTCTAGTTTTTGATCCGGAAGTTGAGATAATCCTAAATTTTCTCCTGAAACTCCTATATATTCTTCAACTTTGTCATACCAGGGTGCTATATCTTTATAGCGCACGGGCCAGTCTACGCCATGACCGTCTTTTTTGTTTGCTTCAAAATCCAGGTCGCTTAACCGGTAAGATTGTTTACCCCACATGATGGAACGACCGCCAACATGATAGCCTCTTAGCCACAGGTATTCTTTGGTTTCATTGTAAGGGTGTTTTAGGTCGTCTACAAACCAGTGTTTGGTTGCTGGCCCGGTCAAGGCACCATTCCAAAGTTTACTTTGTTTGTGTTGGTTTTTTATGTCGTCCGGGTGTTGTTTTTCACGATGTTTAAAATCCCAGGGATCCATATACATGGTTGGGTAATCATCAATATGTTTAACCATCCGCCCGCGTTCTAACACCAACGTTTTCAGGTCGTTTTCGCAAAGTTCTTTTGCTGCCCAACCCCCACTAACACCAGTTCCGATTACAATTGCATCGAATTGTTCTGAGCTTTCTGTGACTGAATTACTATTCATGAAAATTGAAATAAACTATAAATTAGAATGTGATAAAGAAATATATCTAAAATTGCTAAAAGCGTTGAAAATAGCAATAATTTTTATATTAAGTGGAAAAATAGCTATTTTGCACTATAATAATGTTTAAAATATTTCAGTGAAAATAAACGTACAAGAAATTGAACCTTATGAAGCCGATGGTGTGGTGTACCATGCGGATACCTGTCTGCCGTTAATTGATGCCTATGAGCGAAAAAAATTAAAGTTCAAAGCGCTTGCCAGACACACCTATCCCGGTGACAGGTTAGATGAAAACACACTTGGGTTAAACAGTATTGGTTATTGGGATGCCAATGAACCTCAGGATTGGGGGTTGGATTGGCATAGGAATGAGGGTATTGAATTTCATTTCCTGGAGTCCGGGACCATGCCTTATGCCCAGGAAAATAAGGAAGTTTTATTAACACCAAATCACTTGACCATTACGCGTCCGTGGGAGGCACACAAAGTAGGGGACCCCCATATTGGCATGGGTAAATTTTACTGGGTTATTATTGATTTGGGGGTGCGCAGGCCACATCAGGAATGGGTTTGGCCGGATTGGATTACCTTAACTAAAGATGACTTGTCCAGGCTTACCACTATTTTAAGGCATAACGAGAAGTCTATTTTGAAGACAGACCAACGCGTCAGAGATTGTTTTAAGCGGATTAACGCAGCTGTAAATACTGATAAAAATGGTAGCAATGCTTCAAAGATCCGTTTGTTAGTAAACTACCTTCTCATTCTTCTTTTGGATATTTTAGATAATGAAAATATTGAATTGAATGAATCATTAACAGATAGCTCCCGAAGTGTTAAATACTTCTTGAAGGAATTGGATAAGAATTTAGCCGAAAATTGGACCATTGAACAAATGTCACAATCTGCAGGTGTTGGGTTGACCAGGTTTACGCATCATTGTAAGCAATTAACTAACTTAACGCCAATGCGTTATCTGACGATGCGGCGTTTGGAAATGTCTAAAAAGATCCTTCGCAAAAACGACTATTTAACCGTTAGTGAAGTGGCTTATATGTGTGGGTTTACCACCAGCCAATATTTTTCTACGGTATTTAAAAAGCACGAAAAGTGTTCGCCTAATGAATACAGGAGGTTGCATTGTGTTGATGAGTCATTAACGGCGTATCCGGAAATTTAGAAGTTATGTTTAAATTCTTTCACTGAATAAAAATAAACACCGGATAGATTTTATTTGTATATTTTCACGTGTTTACCAATAATAACTAACTAATAGGATGAAACGACGTGATTTTATATATAAGGCTGGTCAAACCGGATTAGCCTTATCAGTACTTGGTTTGGCCTCTTGTAAAAATTCTTCAAAAAAAACCGGTGAAGTGGTTGAAACAGAACCTCTTGTAAAAGAAGATCCTGCTTTGTTTTTTAAAATTTCTTTAGCGCAATGGTCGCTTCACAGGGCTTTAAAAGGTGGTCAAATGGATAATTTGGATTTTGCTGCTAAAGCCAGAAGTTTTGGCTGTGAGGGTATTGAGTATGTTAATCAATTCTTTAAGGATAAAGCTAAAGATACCGCTTATTTAAAAGAAATGAATTCCAGAGCCGATACTGAGGGGCAACAAAACGTATTGATTATGATTGATGGTGAAGGTGCTTTAGCACATGCTGATGAGAAAAAAAGATTGAAGGCTATTGAGAACCATTACAAGTGGGTAGAGGCCGCACACTTTTTAGGTTGTCACGCCATACGTGTGAATTTAGCCGGAGCAAATGATTATGATGAGGGTATTAAAGCAGGCATTGATTCTTTAACCAGGTTATCAGACTTTGCAAAAGGTTCAGATATTAATGTGTTGGTAGAAAACCATGGAGGATTCTCATCTAATGGTGCTTGGATGCATAAGGTGTTTTCACAAGTGAAAAATGAGAATTGCGGAACATTGCCGGATTTTGGTAATTTCTGTATAAAAAGAGAAGATGGCAAATGCTCAGAGATGTATGATAAGTATAAAGGTATGAAAGAGTTGTTGCCGTTTGCCAAAGCGGTAAGTGCAAAGTCTCATGTTTTTGATACGGATGGCAACGAAACTAATATAGATTATCACCGCATGATGAAGATGGTTAAAGAAGTTGGGTATACCGGTTTTGTGGGGATTGAGTTTGAAGGAAGTGATGTGTCTGAAGACAAAGGAATAGAGCTAACTAGAGATTTGCTAATTAAGGTTGGCAAACAACTATCATAAATTACTAACTAAACTAAATATTTATTATGGAGCATATTAATAAGAACAGGTTATTCGTAGCGTCCTGTATTTCGCTGATAGTAACAGCAATGACTTTCGCAATTCGTGCGGGAATCTTAGGTCAGTTGGGAACAGATTTTCAATTATCGGATACCGAATTAGGTTGGGTTAACAGTATGGCCTTTTTAGGCTTCCCGATAGCTACCATTTTTGGAGGGCTTGTGTATAACTCACTTGGTGCCCGAAAATTGATGATTATTGCCTTTGTATCACATATTCTGGGGTTATTGTTAACCATTTTTGCCGGAGGTTTCTGGACATTGTTAATCTCCACGTTCTTTATTGGTTTTGCTAATGGTTCGGTTGAAGCTGCCTGTAACCCGCTTATTGCAGATATGTATACTGATAACCGAACTACGATGTTGAATAAATTTCATGTATGGTTCCCGGGAGGTATTGTAATAGGAGCTTTAGTGTCTAAGTTTATGACTGACTTTGGAATGAGCTGGCAGCTGCAAATTGCAAGTATGATAATTCCAACTTTAATTTACGGATTCTTATTCTTAGGTCAGAAATTCCCAAAAAGCGAAAATATCGAATCTGATACTAAAGTGAACTTAAAAAGTTTACTGTCGCCATTATTCATTTTTATGGTGATCTGTATGACGCTTACGGCAACCACTGAATTAGGGACTCAGCAATGGGTTGAAAAAATTCTTGGGAATTCCGGAGCCAGTCCTATGTTAATTTTGGCTATGGTTACCGGTTTGATGGCGGTAGGACGCTATTTTGCAGGCCCCATTATCCATAAGTTAAACCCTCCAGGCGTGTTATTTGCTTCGGCTATCATTTCTGCTATAGCTATTTATTTAATGAGTTCTGCTACCGGCGGTATGGTATACGTAGCTGCTATTTTATTTGCTGTTGGAGTTTGTTATTTCTGGCCAACTATGATTGGGTTTGTCAGTGAATATACGCCTAAGACAGGTGCTCTGGGGATGTCCTTAATTGGTGGAGCAGGTATGTTTGCAACCAGTATTTGGCAACCGGTTATTGGCTCCTGGTTAGATAAAGCCAAGGCAACAGCTTTGGATGCCGGAGCTTCGGTAGAGCAGGCAGAATTGATGGCAGGACAGGAAACCTTGAGTAACATTGCCATTTTTCCAATGGTTTTAGTAGTACTGTTTGGGATCCTTTATACGCAAAGAAAGAAACTTGAGGCAAACCGCATTTAGTTTATAAATCTTAAAGTAAAATTTTAAAATAAAATATGTCAAGAAAATTAAGAATGGGAATGGTCGGTGGCGGCACCGGCTCATTCATTGGTGATGTGCACCGAAGAGCAGCGTCTATTGACGGAATGATCGATTTGGTTTGTGGTGCTTTTAGCAGTAGTGCCGAAAAATCGATTGCTTCCGGAAAAGCATTGTATCTGAATGAAGATAGGTGTTATGGAAGTTTTGAGGAAATGATCATGAAGGAAAAAGAACTTCCCGAGGATGTTCGTATGGATTTTGTAGCTATTGTTACGCCTAACCATATGCACTTTCCACCGGCAAAAATGGCTTTGGAAAATGGATTTCACGTGGTTTGTGATAAGCCAATGACCCTAACCTTAGATGAGGCTGTTGTGTTGGAAAAAATAGTTGAAAAAAGTGGTAAACTGTTCGCTTTAACGCATAACTATACGGGAAATTCGTTGGTGAAACAAGCCAAAGCCATGGTAGATAATGGCGATTTGGGAAAGATCAGAAAAATCCAGGTGCAGTATTTACAAGGTTGGTTGTCAACAGCCGTTGAAGCTACCGGTCAAAAACAAGCTTCCTGGAGAGTAGACCCGAAACGTTCCGGTATTGGAGGTGCTTTAGGTGATATTGGTACGCATGCCGAAAACCTGGTGGAATACATTACCGGATTGAAAATAGATGAATTGGCAGCAGACCTTGGCAGGTTTGGTGAAGGACGCGTTTTAGATGATGATGGAAATGTATTGATAAGAATGGAAAATGGCGCCAAGGGCACCATGTCTTTTTCACAAATTGCTTTAGGTGAAGAAAATAATTTAGCCATAAAGTTGTATGGTGAAAAAGGCAGTTTGGAATGGCATCAGGAAAACCCGAATCAATTAATCACACACTGGTTAGAAGACCCGGTAAAAATCTATACACCTAACGGTAACGATTTATATCCGGAAGCATTGGCGGTTTCCAGAATTCCGGCAGGACACCCGGAAGGGTACCTGGAAGCTTTTGCTACCATTTATAAAAACTTCGCAACGCATTTATTAGCTGTTTTAAACGGAGAAACTATTGAGAACCCGGATTATCCAACCGCTAAAGATGGCGTTAGAGGGATGCAATTTATTTATGCATCGGTAGAAAGTGATAAGAACAATGCCGCCTGGACCAAGCTGGGCTAACTTAACGACTAAAAATAAACTAATCAACAAATATGAAAACAATAAAAGGACCTGCAGTATTTTTAGCCCAATTTGTAGGTAGTGAAGCACCATTCAACGGTTTGGACGGTATGTGTCAATGGGCAGCCGATTTAGGGTATAAAGGCATTCAAATCCCAACATGGGAATCCCATTTAATAGACATTGAGAAGGCCGCTGAAAGTCAGACCTATTGTGATGAGTTGAAGGGAAAAGTAAATTCTTATGGATTGGAGATTACCGAGTTATCAACCCATTTACAAGGACAATTAGTGGCAGTGAATCCTGCTTATGATTCTATGTTTGATGGTTTTGCTCCGGAGCATGTTAGAGGAAACCCTAAAGCCAGAACCGAGTGGGCCATTGATTTTGTTAAAAAATGTGGTACGGCAAGCGGGCGATTAGGCTTAAAAGCACATGCTACGTTTTCAGGAGCTTTAATGTGGCATACCGTGTATCCCTGGCCACAACGGCCAGCTGGATTGGTGGAGATGGGCTTTAAGGAATTAGCAAATCGTTGGACACCGATTTTAGATCATTTCGATGAACATGGGGTTGATGTATGCTATGAGATTCACCCTGGAGAAGATATTCACGATGGTATCACGTACGAACGTTTTTTAGAAGCAACAGGAAACCATTCACGTGCCAATATTCTATATGATCCGAGCCATTACGTATTACAACAATTAGATTATTTATCTTTTATAGATATCTATCATGAAAGAATTCGTTCATTCCATGTAAAAGATGCGGAATTTAATCCAACAGGCCGGCAAGGTGTTTATGGTGGTTATGCCGATTGGAAAGACCGTGCAGGAAGATTCAGAAGTTTGGGTGACGGTCAGGTGGATTTTAAAGGCATATTCACCAAGCTTACCAAATATGAAGTGGATGTTTGGGCAGTGATGGAATGGGAATGTTGTATCAAATCTTCTGAACAGGGAGCCAGAGAAGGTGCGCCATTCATTCAAAAGCATATTATAGAAGCAGCTCAAAGGAGTTTTGATGATTTTGCCGGCGGTGATATTGATGAAGATTATTTAAAAAGTGTTTTAGGAATTTAGTTGAAAAGAATTCCCCGAGGCTCTGCCTCGGGGTTTTCATAGAAATTGTCATCCCGTCCCGATAGCTATCGGGATTCGGGATCTAAGTAACAGTAAATATAGGTTTAACCATGCAGATAAAAGAGTCCCCGGAACAGTTTGATGCCATTATTGTTGGTTCTGGAGCCGGTGGCGGTATGGCAACAAAAATACTGTCAGAAGCCGGGTTAAATATTGCTGTTATTGAAGCTGGACCTTTTTTTGATCCAGCCAACCCTAAAACACGGACCCAACTCAAATGGCCTTATGAGTCACCAAGGAGAGGCGCCTCAACTACCAGGCATTTTGGTGATTTTGATATGGCTTATGGCGGATGGGATATTGAAGGAGAACCCTATACGCATAAGGATGGAACTGAATTTGAGTGGTTCCGTTCCAGGATGTTAGGAGGTAGAACAAATCACTGGGGGCGTATTTCTTTACGTTTCGGGCCAAAAGATTTCAAACGAAAAAGTATTGATGGTTTGGGTGATAATTGGCCTATTTCCTATGAAGATGTAAAACCTTATTATGATAAAGTTGACAAGTTAATAGGGGTATTTGGGAGTAAGGAAAATTTACCTAATGATCCTGATGGGTTCTTTTTACCGGCACCAAAACCACGGTTGCATGAACTCTATTATATTAAAGCAGCCAGAAAAGCGAATGTACCGGTTTACCCTTCAAGACTATCTATTTTAACAAAGCGGATAAATAATGAAAGAGGTGTTTGCTTTTATTGTGGGCAATGTAGCAGATCATGCAGTGTCTACGCCGATTTTTCTTCCGGGTCTTGTTTAATCTTTCCGGCGCAAAAGTCAGGTGGGCAGATCAGGTTGTATACAGATTCCATGGTAAGGGAAGTAGTTACTGATGATTCAGGAAAAGCTACCGGGGTTATTTTTATAAATAAGAATGATCGTAAAGAATATAAACTAAATGCAAAGGTTATTGTGCTTGCGGCATCAGCCTGTAGTACCGCTCGTATTTTATTAAACTCTAAAAGTAAGGTCCATAAGGACGGCTTGGGAAACAGTAGTGGTTTGATTGGCAGGTATTTACATGATTCCACGGGTGCTGATAGGGTTGGGTTTGTGCCGGCCTTGATGGATCGTAAGACTTATAATGAGGACGGTGTGGGTGGTATGCATGTGTATTCGCCCTGGTGGGGAGACAACAAAAAACTCGATTTCCCAAGAGGCTACCACCTGGAGATGTGGGGCGGATTAGGAATGCCATCCTATGGTTTTGGTTTTGGAGTTAATGCATTAAACAAATTTATAGGTGAGAAAGTTGGTGGTTACGGGAATCAGTTGCGAAAGGATGCTAAGAAGTTCTATGGGGCTATAATTGGATTTTCCAGTAGAGGGGAAAGTATTCCTATGGAAAGCAATTATTGTGAAATTGACTCTGATACCGTTGATGAATGGGGAATTCCTGTTTTACGTTTCCATTATAAATGGACGCAGCATGAAAGATTACAGGCAAAACATGCTCATAACACTTTTGAAGAAATATTTGATCATATGGGAGCCATACCATTAGGGGCAAAGCCCGATGCCGAGACTGATTATGGTTTGGCGCCTCCTGGTTCGATCATTCATGAAGTGGGGACAACACGCATGGGGAACGATCCTAAAAAATCGGTTACTAATGAGTATCAGCAATTACATGATGTGGATAATGTATTTATAGTTGATGGCGGCCCGTTTGTATCACAAGCTGATAAGAACCCTACCTGGACCATCATGGCATTGTCGTGGCGAACCTGTGATTATATCGTAAGTGAATTAAAAAAACAAAACATTTAGTAATTTAGTGTCATGAACAGAAGAGACTCCATTAAATCCATACTGTTAGGTTCATTGGCCGGAGGTGTAGCGTTACAAGGTTGCTCTACAGAGGCACCTTCTGATGTTGGGCCTAAAGAAATTACCTTTCCGGATTATGGCAGGACCCCAAAGGAACAATTACGGGATAAGGAGCTTTTAAATAAAGTGTTTTTCAATGAACATGAATTAGCAACCATTGCGGTTTTATGTGATATTATCTTGCCAAAGAGTGAAAATTTTGGATCTGCTACTGATGCTGAGGTGCCTACATTTATCGAGTTTATAGTTAAGGATATTGAAGCCTATCAGTTGCCTCTAAGAGGAGGTATTATGTGGTTGGATAGTTACAGTAATAAGTTATATAATAAAGCATTTATTAGCTGCACAGAACAAGAGCAATACAATATATGTGATCAAATAGCATATCCTGAGGAAACAGAACCTGAATTAAAACCGGGAGAACATTTCTTTACTACTATGCGCAATTTGACGTTAACCGGATATTATACCTCTAAAATGGGAATTGAAGCGCTTGGTTACAAGGGTAATACGGCGAATGTTTGGGATGGTGTGCCTGAGGACGTATTAAAAGATCATGGTTTGGAATATGAAACGGAATGGTTGGCAAAATGTATAGACCAATCCAAACGGGCTGATATTGCTAAATGGGATAATGACGGCTATTTGATTACTTAAATTTTTGAACGCTCAACGGAAGGATTGTATGAATGTTAAATGCCAGTACAGAACTTAGTCAAAGCATGACCTTTAAAAGAAAATAAAAACGAAAACATGAGAACCTTACTTTACATCCTGCTTACTATTGTTGCTTTTTTGTCGTGTAAACAAAAAGAAAATAAAACAGATGAATTAAAAGTTCAGGAGCCTCCGCAAACAGCATGGAAAGTTCTGTTTGATGGCACTTCCTTTGATAATTGGCGTGGGTATTTGAAGGACGACATGCCTTCCGCATGGTCTATTGAAGATGATGCCATGGTACTTATTTCAGCTGATAATTCCGGAAATATTATCACTAAGAATACCTATACCAATTTCATATTATCTTTAGAATGGAAAATTTCAGAAGGTGGTAACAGTGGTATCTTTTGGGGGATACATGAGAACGAAAATTTAGGCCAGCCTTATGAAACCGGACCTGAAATTCAGGTGTTGGATAATGAAAGGCATCCGGATGCTCAGGCAAATCCCAAGTATCATCAGGCAGGTGCTTTATATGACATGGTGCAGCCGTCTAAGGATGTTTGCAAACCGGCGGGTGAATGGAACCTATGTGAAATACAGATTGACCATTTAAAAAATTATGGTTCTGTGACCTTAAATGGAACAAAGATCGTGGAATTCCCGGTACACGGACAAGCGTGGGATGCGTTGGTTGCAAATTCAAAATTTAGCGATTGGAAGCATTTTGGGAACTATCATACGGGACATATTGGGTTACAGGATCACGGTGATAAAGTATGGTATAGAAATATTAAAATTAAAGAATTGTAAAACGTATGAATAAGCTATTTGTTAGTGTTTTAGCACTGGGACTTTCCTTTATGGTTTGTAAAGGGCAGGAGAAAAAAGAGCAATTGATAGACCCAAAACTTACCGAAGTATGGGAGCCTAAAGTACCTAAGGTCACTCCCGGTAAAGACCATACGGCTCCAAGTGATGCCATTGTATTATTTGACGGTTCTAATTTTGATAACTGGATTAATGGTAAGGGAGCAACTGCAGAGTGGACATTAAATGCAGATGGCTCTATGACCGTGAAGCCCAAAACAGGCGGTATTAGAACCAAACAAACCTTTGGTAGCATGCAGTTGCATATTGAATGGCGATCGCCTGAAAAAGTGGAAGGTAAAAGCGGTCAGGGACTTGGTAACAGTGGTGTGTTCATTCAGGGGCGTTATGAAATTCAGGTATTAGATAATAATGATAACGAAACCTACTCTAATGGCCAGGTAGGGTCTGTTTATAAACAATCCATTCCATTAGCTATGGCATCCGTTCCAACAGGCGCGTGGAATAGTTACGATATCATTTACCATCAGCCCGAGTTTGATGAACAAGGAAAAGTTACAAAAAAAGCTACCATTACCGTTCTGCACAATGGGGTTTTGATACAAGACCATTTCGAAATTCAGGGGCCTACAGTTTACAGAGGCGAACCAAGCTATAAAGCTCATGGTAAAGGCCCTATTTTTTTACAAGATCACGGTGATTTAGTGAGTTACCGTAACATTTGGATAAGAGAATTAAATTAAGAGAATACAACTTTAATAAATTGAAAGCGCGGTAATTACTGCGCTTTTTTAATACGAAAACTTAGGATTGATTACATTTTTTAAAATAAATCAATCAAAAAAAAGCATTTTCAATAATTTTTTAAAAAACTAACATGGTGTGTGCAGGTTTTTAAAAATAAAATTATAGTTTTACCTCATGAAAAATTTAAAAAGTAAAATACGTTGTACTACTCCCGGTTTGCCCCCGCGCCGTCGCCGCTGCATTTAATATGCCCTAAAGTAAACCTAAAAACGTAATTTTAAATTTTTTCAAAGTGTCCAAAATTTTTTTCATAGCATTTCAAAATAAAGTTAATTCCATGATAATTAACAGCTACTTTGTACGCCGCTTTTTCCCGCGTCGCCCGTAAGGGTATGCAATAATTTATTGAATCAGGTGCGTCCGGTTCAGCTTCCAGGAAAAGTAAAATCATAGACATTCAATTAAAGGAAAAAGATGAAGGTTGTTATAGCCGATAAAACACATATTAAATACGCCCGGAACATTAGCGAAACCATTGCAGAATCAGCATCGGTCAGAGGTACGGGAATTGCTAAACGTACACCGGAGTACATTGCTTCTAAAATGGAGAATGGTAATGCCGTTATTGCGTTGGATGGTGATACCTTTGCCGGCTTTTGTTACATTGAAAGATGGGGCCATGGTAAATTTGTAGCCAACTCAGGACTCATTGTGCATCCGGATTACAGAGGGCAGGGTTTAGCTAAAAAGATCAAACTAAAAGTATTTGCACATTCCAGGGCGAAATTCCCCGATGCCAAAGTATTTAGTATCACTACCGGATTAGCGGTCATGAAAATGAATAGTGATTTAGGTTATAAACCGGTAACGTTCTCAGAGTTAACAGACGACCAAACTTTTTGGGATGGTTGCCAGACCTGTAAAAATTACGATGTGTTAACCAGAACAAATCGTAAAATGTGTTTATGTACCGGCATGCTGTTCGATCCTGAAAAAATAGGACAGGAAGAAGAGCCAAAACCCATTAAAGAAAAAGTATTTAAAAGATTAAAAAGAATAAAACAAGCCTTGTTTTTAAGAAAAAATAATAAAACAAACACATGAAAAAGTTAGTAATAGCATATAGTGGCGGATTAGATACATCGTATTGCGCGGTGAGTTTATCAAAAGAATATGAAGTGCATGCGGTAAGTGTAAACACGGGAGGCTTTACACAGGAAGAGATTAATGATATAGAGACCAAAGCCTATAAAATGGGTGTAACTACCTATAAAAATGTAGATGCCATAGCAACCTTTTACCAAAAGGTGGTAAAATATTTAATTTTCGGAAATGTATTAAAGAATAATACCTATCCATTATCGGTGAGTGCAGAACGTATTATTCAGGCCATAGAGATTGTTGAATATGCCAAAAGTATTGGAGCAGAATATATTGCGCATGGTAGTACCGGCGCAGGTAATGACCAGGTAAGGTTTGATATGATCTTTCAAACCCTGGCGCCTGGTATTAAGATCATCACACCCATTAGAGATCAAAAATTAACAAGGCAGGAAGAGATTGATTATTTAAAATCAAATGGTATTGATATGTCCTGGGAAAAAGCGCAGTATTCAATCAATAAAGGCTTGTGGGGAACCAGTGTTGGAGGGGCAGAAACGTTGACTTCCGAAAAACCTTTACCGGATGAAGCGTATCCTTCTCAATTAAAACACGCTGAAGATGAAAAAGTAAAACTGACTTTTGAAAAAGGGGAATTAGTAGCCGTAAATGGTATTGAAAATGCACCTGAAGTTAATATTGAAGTGTTAAATAACCTGGCATCTGTGTATGCCATTGGAAGAGACATCCATGTGGGAGACACCATTGTGGGTATTAAAGGTAGAGTAGGGTTTGAAGCTGCAGCTGCTTTAATTACCATAAAGGCACATCATTTATTAGAGAAGCATACCTTAACCAAATGGCAATTACAGCATAAAGAATATTTATCCAGTTTTTATGGTATGCATTTACATGAAGGTCAGTATTTAGATCCCGTGATGAGAGATATGGAAGCCTTTTTACAGAACAGCCAGGATAAGGTAAGTGGTGATGTATTTGTAACTTTAAAGCCTTATCATTTCTCATTGGACGGTATTAGCTCAGAACATGATTTAATGAGTGCCAAGTTTGGAAGTTATGGAGAAGAGAATAAAGCGTGGACAGCTGATGATGCAAAAGGATTTATCAAAATTCTTGGAAACCAGAATAAAATATATCAACAGGTAAACTCAAAGTAATGATACAGGTAGGAATCATAGGAGGTGCCGGTTATACGGCAGGAGAGTTAATCAGATTGCTGATTGCTCATCCGGAAGCAGAGATTGATTTTGTGTTCAGTACCAGTAATGCCGGCAACCGGATTAGTAAAGTGCACCAGGATCTGGTGGGCTCTTTAGATAAGACGTTTACGGATACCGTGAACCCTAATGTAGATGTGTTGTTTTTATGTTTAGGTCACGGGAATTCAGTTAAATTTTTAGAAAATAATACATTTTCCGAAAACACTAAAATTATTGATTTAGGAAATGATTTTAGATTAGAAGCAGATAAAATGTTTGATGGTAAAACCTTTGTTTATGGTTTACCGGAATTACAAAAAGAAGCTATAGAACAAGCAAACTATATTGCAAATCCGGGGTGTTTTGCTACAGCCATTCAATTAGGTTTGTTACCATTGGCAGATGCAGGCTTGCTAAATCAGGATGTGCATATCAATGCGGTGACGGGAGCTACCGGAGCGGGAACCTCATTATCAGCTACAACACATTTTACGTGGAGAGATAATAACTTTTCGTATTACAAACCATTTACACATCAGCACTTGGGAGAGATCAATCAATCGGTAAAACAGTTACAGGAGAATTTCGATTCCGATATTTTGTTTATGCCAAACAGGGGGAACTTCTCTAGAGGGATCTTTGCAACCATTTATACCGGTTTTGAAGGGTCGGTAGAGGATGCTAAAGTCATTTATAAGGACTTTTATAAAGATGCCGCTTTTACATTTGTGAGCGATGACCAGTTGCACTTAAAACAGGCAGTTAACACTAACAAGTGTTTGATCCATTTGCACAAACACAATGGTAAATTGTTGGTGACCAGCATTATTGATAATTTATTGAAAGGAGCATCCGGGCAAGCCATTCAGAACATGAATTTAATGTTCGGATTGGAAGAAACAACAGGATTACATCTAAAAGCTACGTATTTTTAGCCTCCCTTAACCCCTCCAAAGGAGGGGGAAAGAATGTTTATAGGATTTATTGAAAAGAAATGATAACAATTAAAAAAACATAGTTCCTTAATTCCTCCCCTTCGGGGAGGTTAGGAGGGGCTTATAGAAATTATGAAAATAGCCATTATAGGAACCGGAAACTTAGGAAGCTCCATAGCAAAAGGGTTGATCAATAATAAGTCATTTACGTCTTTGTATTTAAGTGATAAGAATACCTCAGCTGTTTCGCAATTTGAAGATGAAGACTATGTAACTATAACCAACTATAATAAAGAAGCGGTTATGAACTCTGATTTGGTAATTTTCGCATTGCAGCCCAGACACGTAGAAGGCGTATTGAAGGAAGTGGCATCTGAAATTACCAAAAAGCATTTAATCATGTCGGTAGCTGCAGGATTTGCCATTTCAAAGATTGAAAGTGTGATTGGTGCGGATAAACATATTATTCGTGTGATGCCCAATACGGCTATTTCCATAGGAAAATCCATGACCTGTTTATCGGCTAACGACGTGGGGGAAGAAAAAATTGAATTGGCTCAGAAAATATTTAATCAGTTAGGAACTACCATGGTTATTCCGGAAGAGCAGATTCAGGCGGCCACAGTGATTTGTGCCAGTGGTATTGCCTTTTGGATGCGTTTGGTACGTGCCACTACACAAGGTGCTATCCAATTGGGCTTTGAAGCTGAAGAAGCTCACGAATTGGCATTGCAAACCTGTTACGGCGCAGCCAGTTTATTGAAGGAATCCGGTAGACACCCGGAGGCTGAGATCGATAGGGTAACCACGCCAAGTGGATGTACCATTGAAGGATTGAATGAAATGGAGCACCAGGGATTAAGTTCATCCTTGATCAAGGGGATCAATGCTTCATTCGAAAAAATTAATCAAATTAAAAAGAGTTAAAAATGCCATTATTTGACGTTTATCCATTATATGACGTAACACCGGTTTCGGGTAAGGGGATTCATGTTTACGATGATAAAGGAACTGAATATCTCGATCTTTACGGAGGCCATGCAGTGATTTCCATTGGACATGCACATCCAAATTATGTGGAGGCTGTTACCAATCAGGTTGAAACTTTAGGGTTTTATTCCAATGCTATTCAGAATCCGTTACAAAAAGAACTGGCAAGTAAACTGGAACAACTTTCCGGTTGCAAAGACTACCAGTTGTTTTTAGTGAATTCCGGAGCGGAAGCCAACGAGAATGCTTTAAAATTAGCATCTTTTAAAACAGGAAAGAAACGTGTAGTATCGTTTAAAAAAGGCTTTCACGGACGTACATCGGCAGCTGTAGCAGCTACCGATAATCCGAATATTGTAGCGCCCATAAATGCGCAACAAGAGGTGACCATTTTAGAATTGAATGATGTGGAAGCTGTTAAAACGGAACTGGAAAAAGGGGATGTTTGTGCGGTAATCGTGGAGTTCATTCAGGGTATTGGTGGGTTGGACCAGGGAACAGCTGAGTTCTTTGAGCAGGTGGATGCTTTGTGTAAAGCCAACAATACTATGTTTGTGGCTGATGAAATTCAATGTGGTTACGCACGTTCAGGTAAATTCTTTGCCTTTCAACATTACAATGTAACACCGGATATCATTTCCGTGGCCAAAGGCATGGGGAACGGGTTTCCAATCGGAGGGATTTTAATTCACCCCGGTATCGAAGCCAAGTATGGTATGTTAGGAACCACGTTTGGAGGTAATCATTTAGCATGTGCGGCTGGTTTGGCAGTATTAAATACTATTGAATCGGAGAGCCTGATAGACAATGTAAATGAAGTAGGTGCTTACTTCATTGAAAAGACTAAAGATATACCGCAAATAAAGGAAATTAAAGGAAGAGGCTTAATGCTTGGGCTGGAATTTGATTTTGAAGTAGGAGGCCTTAGAAAAGAGTTAATCTATAATCACAAGGTGTTTACCGGTGGAGCAGCCAATAAAAAGTTGTTGCGGATTTTACCGCCATTAAGCGTAAAGAAAGAACATATAGACCAGTTTTTTGATGCTTTGGTTAAAGCTTTGGCAAAAATAGAAGTAAATGTATAGAATCCTGTAGTTATGAGATGTCTCTCCCGATAGTTATCGGGGTCGACATGACACTGTCAAATTAAAGTAAGGTTGTCATTTCGACGATAGGAGAAATCCCATAAGAATGAGAATAGAATATTAAAAAAGATGAACACATTATTATCCATAGAAACAAGAAATGCCGTTTTATTAAGAATGGCTGAGCTTTTAGAACAGGAAAGAGCCAATATCATCGCCATTAATAAAACAGATCTGGATGCTTATGATGGAGGAGACGTAGCCATGTATGACCGATTGAAAGTGAATGATGATAAAGTTGATGAAATGAAACGATCGGTGACCCATTTAGCCTCACAGGAAGATCCTGTAGGTGTGGAACGATTCAGATTTAAACACGATAACGGTATGCAGGTGTATAACAAAACGGCTTCGTTTGGAACTGTATTGATCATCTACGAATCCAGGCCTGACGTAACGGTAGAGGCTGCCGGTATTGCTTTTAAATCCGGGAACAAGATATTGTTAAAAGGCGGAAAAGAATCGCTTCAATCTAATTTAAAGATCGTTGAATTATGGCATCAGGCACTAAAGGAAAATGGTGCTTCTACCGATTGGGTTGAGTATTTACAGTTCAACCGTACTGAAACACAGGCGTTTTTAGAGAAGCCATCCCAAAGAGTTGATTTGATTGTGCCTCGGGGAGGGGAGCGTTTGATCGCTTTTGTAAAGGAACATGCGGCGTGTCCGGTAATAGTTAGCGGTCGTGGTAATAACTTCGTATACGTGCAACAGGATGCTGATAAACAAACTGCCTTGGATGTGATCATCAACGGAAAAACGGCTAAAATTTCAGCTTGCAATGCCGTAGATAAAGTATTGATAGATAAGAATCTTCCAAATAAAGAGCACTTTATTAACGAGTTGATTTCAAAACTTAAGACGTTTAATGTGGAGATTTTAGGTGATGAGGCACTTGCTTCCTATGACGATATAGAAGCTATTCAATCGGATACTATTTGGTACGAGGAGTTTTTAGATTATAAGATCGTTATTGGAGAAATAGCATCGAATGAAGCCGCTATTGGAATGATCAATAAATACAGTGGCGGGCATTCGGCTTCCATTATTACAACGGTTGAAGCTGAAGCTAAATTGTTCATGGAAAATGTGGATACCGCAGCGGTTTACCATAATGCCTCTACCAGATTCACGGACGGCGGACAATTAGGTTTGGGAGGCGAGTTAGCCATCAGTACTGATAAATTACACCAAAGAGGACCTATTGGTCTGCAACATTTGGTAACCAATAAATGGTACGTTCACGGAGAAGGACAAATACGATAAGCCCGTAAACGGGTATTTAAAAAATGAGCTAGAGCTTGTAAATAACAAGATGAGTAAAAAACGCATATTACTAAAAGTAGGGTCGAATACTTTAACTAAGGAAACTGATAATATTTCCAGGGGGAAGATTGAAGATATCGCAAGCCAGATTGCACAACTTCAGGATACCTGCGAGTTTATTATTGTGAGTTCCGGGGCTATTGCCGTGGCAAAACAATTTGTAAAGCTGGAAAGCAAGCGTAAGCCTATTTTTGTGAAGCAGGCACTGGCGTCTATTGGACAACCCCATTTAATTAGGATTTACCAGGAGATTTTTAGGGAATATGGGTTATTGAGTTCACAGTGTTTATTGTCGTATTCCGATTTTGAAAAGGAAGAAAGTAAGGTGAACATCACCAATACCATTAATGTTTTAGTGAATAATAATTACATTCCGATCATTAATGAGAATGATACGGTGGCCACTGACGAGATCAAATTTGGTGATAACGATAAGCTAGGCGCTTTAACAGCCTCATTATTGGATGCCGACCTATTTATTATCGCAACGAACACCAATGGTATTTACACGAAGGTGTCTATGGAAAACGGTACACCGGCCACTATTAAAGAGGTCACCGATTTTAGAGAATTGGCAGATGAGATAGTGAGTGCTAAGTCCTCACACGGAAGTGGCGGCATGCAATCTAAAATAGAAGCTGCCGAAGTCACTAGAAAAGCAAATATAGAAACATGGATCGTAAACGGATTGGAAGATAATTTCATACTGAATGCTATGGAAAGCAAAGTGCCGTTTACGAAGATAAAATAATGACTGACCTGCAAGGTTTCTAAGACCTTGTAGGTCTTAAAAAGGATTAACAGTAAAGACCTGAGAGGTCTCAAAGAGAAAAAAATGAAACATTATACCTCCATAAATGATATAGATAACATCGATACCTGGATTGAAGAAGCCAAGGCATTAAAAGCGGAGCCTTTAAAACATATAGCATTAGGAAAGAACAAAACCTTAGGATTGTTGTTTTTTAATTCCAGTTTACGAACGCGTTTAAGTACCCAGAAGGCAGCTTTAAATTTAGGAATGAATCCTATTGTAATGAATGTGTCCGGAGATGCCTGGGGATTGGAGTTTGATGATGGCACGATTATGAGTGGTAACACGGCAGAACATATTAAGGAGGCCGCTGCTGTAGTGTCTCAGTATTGTGATATTATTGCTGTGAGGGCGTTTCCAACCTTAACGGATAAAGCTAAGGACGAAAGTGAACAGGTTATGAATGCCTTTATGAAACACGCTTCGGTACCTATTGTGAATATGGAAAGTGCTACAGGGCACCCGTTACAAGGGTTAACGGATGCGCTTACCATTTCAGAGTATGTCAAAGTAGCTAAACCCAAAGTAGTATTAAGTTGGGCGCCTCATATCAAAGCATTACCACACGCTGTGGGCAATAGCTTTATTCAGGCCATGCAGAAAATGGATGTGGAGTTTGTCATCGCTAACCCCGAAGGCTATGATTTGAATCCGGAAATTACTGGTAATACACCCATTTATCACAACCAAGAGGAAGCTTTTAAGGATGCCGATTTTATATATACTAAAAACTGGAGTTCTTATGAAGACTACGGGAAAGTAGTGAATACAGATCCTAACTGGATGATAACCAAAAACAAAATTGGCAATGCCAAGTTTATGCATTGTTTACCTGTAAGACGTAATGTTGTGGTTGAAGATGCTGTACTGGATAGCGATAGTTCCATTGTTATTGAACAGGCCAATAACAGAACCTATGCGGCGCAATTGGTGTTAAAAAAACTGTTAGAAGATTTGTAAATCTTCGTCATTCTGAACTTGTTTCAGAATCACATCGTGAATATGAGGAGTTGAGATGCTGAAATAAATTCAGCATGACAAATAAAAAGAAATGAAAGAAAAACTATCCATAGTAAAAATAGGAGGTAACATCATTGAAGATGCCGGTGCTTTAGATGCTTTTCTAAAGTTGTTCTCAAAGTTAGAGGGCAAAAAAATATTGGTGCATGGTGGTGGAAAGCGCGCTACAAGTGTAGCCGCGAAATTGGGCATTGAATCCAAAATGGTCCATGGCAGACGTATTACGGATGCTGATACTTTAGAAGTGATTACTATGGTATATGGCGGCTTGGTAAACAAGAACATTGTTGCTAAATTACAGGCCCTAAACATAGATGCTATTGGATTAACGGGAGCGGATGTGAATAGTATCACCTCTGATAAAAGGCCCGTAAAAGAGGTTGATTTTGGTTTTGTAGGTGATGTAAAGGCAGTAGCTCATAATTCAGTAGATAAATTAATCAAAGCCGGTTTTACGCCGGTATTTTGTGCTATCACGCATGACGGTAACGGACAGCTTTTAAATACCAATGCCGATACCATTACGTCACAGGTAGCTGTGGGTATGAGCGAAGTGTATGAAACTTCCATTTATTACTGTTTTGAATTGAACGGGGTGTTGGAAGATATCAATGACAAGAATTCGGTGATTAAACATATCGATTCGAAGTTATATGCCGAATTGTTAGAGAAAGGTATCATAGCCGATGGTATGTTACCGAAACTGGAGAATTGTTTTGATGCGTTGAACAATGGTGTAAGCACCATTAATATGGGTAACACGGCGATGTTAACCCAGGAGAATGATAATTTTACAAGCATAACACTGTGATCATGATTCAGGAATTAACCCGAGAAGCCATTGCCTTGTTAAAGCAACTGATAGAAACCCAATCGTTTTCATCAGAAGAAGATCAAACGGCGGCTCATATAGAAGCCTGGTTTCAGCGTTATGGCATCGATTATAAAAGAACTCAAAATAACGTTTGGACAGTTAATAAACACTTTGATGCGAGCAGACCAACGCTGTTATTGAACTCGCATCACGATACGGTAAAACCCAATTCTGCTTATACAAAAGATCCGTTTAAAGCTATTGTTGAAAACGGTAAATTGTACGGATTGGGGAGTAACGATGCCGGTGGCTGTTTGGTGTCTTTGATCGCTGCGTTTACCTATTATTACAATCATGACAATTTAAAATACAACCTGGTTATTGTGGCTTCCGCCGAAGAAGAGAGTAGTGGACCTAACGGATTGAACAGTATGCTGTCTGTCATTCCAAAGATTGACGTGGCCATTGTAGGCGAACCAACCCTCATGAATTTAGCGGTTGCGGAAAAAGGTTTAGTGGTTTTTGATGCGATAATAACAGGAACACCAAGTCATGCGGCGCATCCAAATGATGATAATGTGATCTATAAGTCCATTAAAGCATTACAATGGTTTAAAGATTTTAAGTTTGAAAAAGGCTCTGAAGCCCTTGGCGATGTAAAATTAACGGTGAGCCAGATCAACGCCGGTAAGCAGCACAATGCAGTTCCTGCCGATCTGAGTTTGGTAATTGATGTTCGGGTAAACGATGCCTACAGCAATGCCGAAATTGCTGAGATCTTGCAGAAGGAAGCACCGGTAACCAGTATTATACCAAGAAGTTTACGATTAAATTCGTCATCCATTCCAACGGACCATGATTTGGTAAAAGCAGGTGTGGCTATGGGAAGATCAACCTATGGGTCGCCAACCTTATCGGACCAGGCGGTGCTGTCTTGTCCTAGTTTAAAACTTGGGCCGGGAGATAGCACACGTTCCCATTCGGCAGATGAATTTATTTATTTAAAAGAAATAGAAGAAGGTATTAAAATATATGTTGAATTGTTGAATCGAGTCATCGTATAAATAGTTGAATCGTGGATTTGTGTAACCGCTTAAACGAATCAACACAAAAACATGTTCAATTAAACAGATCAACGAATAAACAGATAAACATCAAAAAACATGAAACTCTGGGACAAAGGCATATCCATAGATAATAAAATAGAACAATTCACGGTGGGTAACGATCGGGAGATTGATATTCACATCGCTAAGTATGATGTCATTGCTTCAAAAGCACATGCTAAAATGCTGCAAAGCATCGGCATTCTATCTGCTGAAGAATTAGAGCAATTGTTAAAAGGGTTAGATGTATTGGACTCTCAGATAGAAGCAGGAACTTTTGTTATAGATGAGCAGTTTGAAGACGTACATTCCAAAATCGAGTTTGAGCTGACTAAAACCCTTGGAGATGTTGGTAAAAAGATCCATACGGCACGTTCCAGAAACGACCAGGTTTTAGTGGCCTGCCATTTGTATTACAAGGAGAACTTGCAATTAATTCAATCTAAAGTAAAAGCACTTTTTGATACGTTATTAGATTTAGCAGAGACTCATAAAGATAAGTTATTACCGGGATACACCCATCTACAAGTAGCCATGCCATCCTCGTTTGGGTTGTGGTTTTCGGCCTATGCAGAGTTAATGATCGATGACGTATATTTATTGAATGCGGCTCTAAGAACAGTGGACCAAAATCCGTTAGGGTCTGCAGCAGGTTACGGAAGTTCATTCCCTATAGATAGAGAATTAACAACCAAAGAAATGGATTTTGCTACCTTAAAGTACAATGTGGTAGCGGCTCAAATGGGGAGAGGGAAAAATGAACGAACCATTGCAGCAGCTTTGGGAAGTTTAGCGAATACCCTATCCAGATTTGCTATGGATGTATGTTTGTATATGAGCCAGAATTTTGGGTTTGTGACCTTCCCGGATGAGTTGACCACCGGTAGTAGTATCATGCCACATAAAAAGAACCCGGATGTGTTTGAATTGATCAGAGGAAAAAGTAATAAGATCCAGGCGCTTCAGGGCGAAATGGTGTTGATCACCAACAATTTACCAAGTGGCTATCACAGGGATTTTCAGTTGTTAAAGGAAAATATGATCGCCGCTTTTGAAGATTTAAAAGATATCCTGGATATTTTCAATTATGCGATTCAACAGGTGATTGTCAAGGATATTGATTTAAATGATGATAAATATAAGTACCTGTTTACGGTTGATAACATCAATACGCTGGTGGTAGAAGGCCAAAGCTTTAGGGAGGCGTATCAAAAAATTGGTGGACAAGTGCAGGACGGAACCTATGTTCCCGATACCTCCAAAAAACATACCCATGTTGGGAGTGTTCACAATTTGTGTTTAGATAAAATAAGGGATAAGTTTCCCCAGTAATTTAAAATAAATAAAATGAAAGCTAAGAAATTTTCCGTAGTAGCAGCCCTGTTTTTTTTCTTAATAATACAATTGGTTAATGCCGAGGTCAAACTTCCGGCCATAGTGTCTTCAAATATGGTATTACAACGTAATACAACTGTTGTTTTATGGGGTTGGGCCGATGCCAATGAGAAAATTTCAATAGAGGCAAGTTGGTTAAGTGAGAACTTACAATTAAAAGCCGATGGCTCGGGGAATTGGCGTATTGAAGTAAAAACTACAAACGACAAAACGCCGCAAACCATAAAAATAAAAGGCAAAACATCTAGTATTGTATTAGATAATGTACTGTTTGGCGAAGTATGGTTGTGCTCAGGGCAATCCAATATGCAACAATCCTTGAAAGGCTATTATGGACAGCCAACATTTGGAGGGAGTAAAGCAATTGCGAATTCGAAAAATTTTGATTTAAGGCTTTTTTCTGTTAGTAGAAAGGGGGCTAAAGAGCCATTAAAGGATGTAGAAAATTATGAAGCCTGGAAAGAAGCTTCCCCGGAAAATGTGGCAGGATTTAGTGCTGTGGCTTATTTCTTCGGTCAGCAGTTACAGGAAATTTTAGATGTTCCTGTCGGGATGATCCATACGTCTTGGGGAGGGAGCACCGTACAGGCATGGATAAGTAATGACATGCTGAGTAACTATCAGGAAGTTGACCTAACCAATGTTGACATTACAGAAAGAACAAACCATATTCCAACCGCTCTGTATAATGCCATGATACATCCCTTAATCCCTTATACCATTAAAGGAGCTTTATGGTATCAGGGAGAATCCAATAGAATGGAGCCAGAGAAGTATAAAGACCTTTTTCCTGCCATGGTAAAAGATTGGCGTACCAGATGGGGTAATGGTGATTTTCCATTTTATTACGTGCAAATAGCTCCATTTATTTATAGCGGTGATGAAAATTATCCTGAAAAAGCATCTAATAGTGCGTATATTAGAGAGGCACAATTAAAATGCTTAGATTTAATTCCAAATTCCGGGATAGCCATTACTATGGATATAGGTGATGATTATTGTATTCACCCTCCTAAAAAGAAAGAGGTTGCAGATAGATTACTGTTTAATGCTTTAAATAAAACCTATGGTTTTTCTACAGTTGAATTTTCCGGACCGGTTTATAAGTCGCATCGTATAGAAGATGGTGGCATGTTTTTAGAATTTAAACATGCCGATTCAGGGTTGTTTGCTTACGACGAACTAACCGGTTTTGAAATTGCAGGAGACGATAAAGTGTTTTATCCGGCTCAGGCTAAGCTCATTTGGGGAAAAGGGTTGTTTGTAAAAAGTGAACACGTGCCTAATCCAAAAGCGGTTCGTTACGCCTGGAAAAATTGGGTAATAGGAACATTGTATGGAGCCAATTTATTACCGGCCTCATCTTTTAGAACTGATAATTGGGATGACAGTACCAGGGTTAAAAGTGGTACGGATTAAAAAAGGAAACGTATGGATTTATACACTGTACAGTTTTAATTGAGGTAAAAACAATGATGTTGATGTTATTTTCATAAAGTGTATAGGTTTTGCCTAGTTGAGCAGTACAGTTTTCAATAAACAGATATATAATTTTACAAATTAAAAACTAACCAAAACTAAAAATATGAAGATAGGAATACTAAAAGAATCTCAAAAGGGTGAACGGCGAGTCGCCTTGTCGCCTTTTATTACCAAAAAATTGGTTGAAAAAGGATTCGAAATTTATGTTGAAAAACATGCAGGCGAAAGTTCGTTGTATACGGACTCTGATTTTGAAGGGGCCGGAGCCGGCATAATATCCAGGGAAGAGGTGTTTGATAAGGCTCAGGTACTTATCAAGATCAATCCGTTTAACAAAGACGATCTAAAACAGGTCCAAAGACGTCATATTTTGATGAGCCAGTTACACCATAAATCCAGTCCGGAGCTGATCAAAGCCATTTCTGAAAAAGGAGCAACTGCATTTTCTATGGATGCCATGCCGCGTATTTCAAGAGCACAGGATATGGACGTGTTGAGTTCGCAAAACAACCTGGCAGGTTATAAAGCAGTGATCTTAGGGGCTTATGAAATGACTAAAATTTTCCCGTTGATGATGACAGCTGCAGGAACCATAACGCCGTCCAGAGTATTGATCTTTGGTGTTGGTGTTGCCGGTTTACAGGCTATAGCGACCGCCAAACGTTTAGGCGCAGTTGTAGAGGCTACTGATATCAGGTCTGAAACCAAAGAGCAGGCAGAGTCTTTAGGGGCTAAATTTATTTCTGTAGATAATACCGGAGAAGCGTCAGAAGGCGGTTATGCCAAAGAAGCCTCGGAAGATTATCTAAAAAGACAAAAAGAAGCTGTCAACGAATCGTTGTTTAAGGCTGATCTGGTGATCACAACGGCCAATGTTCCTGGGAAAAAAGCACCGGTTTTAATTACCGAGGAGCAAGTGAAGAAAATGAAGAATGGTGCGGTGATCATTGATTTGGCAGCTGATAATGGTGGTAATTGTGAGGTGAGTAAACTCAATGAAAAGGTTGTGGTTAATGGTGTCAAAGTCATTGGAACCACCGTAGCGCCGGAAAGTGTAGCCACCAATGCCAGTGAGTTATACGCCAAAAACATGTATAATTTTATTATGCACCTAACAAAAGACTTGAATTTTAAATGGGATCTTGAGGAAGAGATAACCGATGAAACCCTGATTGTTCAAGATGGTGTTCAACGTAAAAAATAACCAATCATGCAAGAAATTATAGAATTTATCAGTAATAATCTACAAATAGTTTACATCATTATTTTAGCAATTTTTGTAGGTGTTGAGGTCATTAAAAGTATTCCTGCTGTATTACACACGCCATTAATGTCAGGGGCTAACGCCCTGAGTGGTGTGGTTATAGTTGGCGCCATTTTGGTAATGCTACATTCAGACCCTACAGATTATTTAGCATTAACACTGGGGTTTGCAGCCGTGGTGTTAGGAATTTTAAATGTTGTTGGAGGCTTTGCCGTTACCAACAGAATGTTAGACATGTTTAAAAAGAAGAAATAATGAATGTAACATTAAGTATTATATACCTGATCGCTACCGTAACCTTTGTATTTGGCTTAAAGCGATTAGGACACCCGGATACGGCCAAATCAGGAAATTTAATTGCCGCAACCGGTATGGGATTAGCGATTGTCGGTACCATTTTTATTCACGACCTCGAAGTGCCAACTATCATTTATGTATTAATAGGAACTGCTATTTTAGTTGGAGCCATCATTGGCTGGCTCATTGCCATTAAGGTGGAAATGACCAAAATGCCTGAGTTGGTATCCTTGTTTAATGGTTTTGGAGGTGCCAGTGCCGCTTTAATTGGGATTGTGGAGTTCGGTAATGCCGATATTTCTGCAACCAGTGCTTCTATAGTAGCCACTATTTTAGCGGCTATTATTATTGGAGCTGTTACCTTTTCAGGAAGTTTAATGGCTTACGGAAAATTAAACGGTTCTGTTAGAAGTGTGATTAAGATTCCGCAGTATAACATCGTCAATAACCTATTTATTTTTGGGGTGGTAGTCTTGGCTGTTTATATGGTGGCCACAGGAATTGATAGCAGCATCTTATTATACGCCTTATTAGCCGGCGGATTGGTGTACGGTATCTTATTCGTGATGCCTATCGGCGGAGCTGATATGCCGGTGGTGATCTCCTTATTGAACTCCTTAACAGGTATTGCTGCTGCCATTACCGGCGTGTTATATGACAACATGGTGATGCTGGTAGGTGGTATCTTAGTAGGGTCTGCCGGGATCATTTTAACGGTGGCCATGTGTGTGGCGATGAATAGAACCCTGGCGTCTGTGATCTTCGGGTCGTTTACAGCTACAGGCGGACCGGAAGGCGCCAATAGAACTATGGGTTCTATTAAAAGTACTACGGCCAGCGACACGGCTATCATGATGAACTATGCCGCCAATGTGATCATTGTTCCCGGTTATGGATTAGCCGTGGCACAGGCGCAACATGTGATCCATGAGCTGGAAGAATTACTCACCGGTAAAGGGGTTAATGTAAAATACGCCATTCATCCGGTAGCAGGACGTATGCCGGGGCATATGAATGTACTGTTGGCAGAATCTAACGTGGAGTACGATATGTTGGTGGAGATGGATGATATCAATCCGCAATTTACCAATGCGGATGTGGTATTAGTGGTTGGTGCTAATGACGTTGTGAATCCGGCGGCACATAACGACCCGTCCAGTCCGATTTACGGTATGCCCATTTTAGATGTGGAAAATGCCAAGCATATTGTAGTTAACAAACGTAGTATGAATGTGGGTTACGCAGGCATTGACAATGAATTATTCTACAATGCTAAAACGGCTATGTTGTTTGGAGATGCTAAAAAGGTGTTAACCGATCTGGTCGCCGAGTTGAAGAATATGTAGATAAATATTTAGAACTTATTTTGAAAAGCTCTTTTCTTTGTGGAAAAGGGCTTTTTTGTTTCGTACGAAAAATTAGCTAAATTTACTTAGCATAGAATGCAGTCAGTTAATCATATAAATACAACAATTACTTGGTATATGCAGCTCAGAAATCTCAATACGGTTTTTAAATTAATTCTTTTATTTTTTATAACGTCGTCTTTTGTGATTACAGATGGTAGAACATCCATAAGACAATCACAAGCCTTAGAGTTCAAAACGGATGGTTTATATTATGCGGAGTTTTACGATTTCATATTTCGCGGTCATTTTGAAAATGTAAAGGTCAAACGTGAGAATGTAGAATTTTTATCCATCTTCGAACAGTATTTAAGAGCCTTTGGGAGACAATGTGATCAGTACTTACCAGAAGACAAGGTAGAGATTATGGATTTGGTATGCGCTCGTGAAGAAGTTGAAAAAAACATTTATGGCGATGTATTGAGCCGTGTTTGCGTCAAATGGGTATGGCAGGGATCCAATTTGTTTGCGCGTCCTGATTTATACAATGCGAAATCTGCTGTAGAAAGACTACAGTCAGGAGATGCGTTGCAAAAAGCTTTTGCGGAAATGGCAGATCCTAATGCAATCGGTAATTCCATGGATAGGGTTCATAAATTAAACGGGTTGAAAAATGATATGGCACAAATATTCGTTCTTAACTCTTGTAATAGCCCTGGTGTTAGACGTTTTGAAGAAAATCTAAAGCGTTATGCGCTTAACAAACCTGGCATACGCATGAAAGGAGCAAGTAAGTATACAACCATGAAAACCACCGGAGGTCCAACAGGAGCTCAAAATCTTAATAAACTGTTTGACGATCTTGTTGCCAATCAAGCCAAAACCTGGGCTATGAATAGATATGTTCCGCGTAGCATATCCAAGCTAACAGTTCTTAGAAAAGATACCCAGGGGCGACCATTGATCGCCAAAGCAAATTATACGTACCAGTTTTTCGGAAAAGCGGGTCAAGGCTGGGTACAGATAAGTTTTGAAAATGGCTTGCCCAAATGCCTTTATTTTCATGATTTTCCGCAAAATTGCAAAACACCAGGTAGTAGTATCGTAGCGGCCTATGCCCAGGGGGCGTATGCCAACTAATGCTTTTAATGGTGTAGTTAAGCGGTTATTCAGTCTCCGCCAAAACTTTATCAAGAATTTTAATTAACTGTTCTCTATCGTATTTGTAAGCCTGGTTTTCATTAAGCTGCACCATTTCACGCATGATCTGGGTGATGGTGACATGCCCTTCCCGTTCACTGGGCACCACCATATAACGGCGTTTCGGGTGGTCTGAGAAAAGCGCTTTTTCCACAGCATCGGCTACTTCACTGGGGTCTTTAAATCGGCTTCTGTCAGCACCATAACCGGAAATTAAACGTTCAAATTCTGCTTTGTACAATGAGTTTTCAAAAGAAATGTCGTTAGCGTCCATTCTTTTAACCAGCGATTCGACTATTTTAGAATTGTAATTGCCGGGTTCAATGGCACTTACCTGAACATCAAATTTTTGCATTTCGGTTGCCAAGGCATCTGTATAAGCTTCCATAGCATGTTTGCTCATACTGTAGGGCCCAAAAAACCGTCCTGACAATATACCGGAAATCGAGCTAATAGTTGTAATACGCCCTTTAGACTCAATAATCAAAGGCGCAAAGGCTTTTGTGATTCGGTACGGACCATAGATGTTAACGTCAAAAATAAAATCTAGATCTTCTTCTTCAACTTCAATTAATGATGCAAATATGGCAACGCCGGCATTGTTTACCAGTCCATAAAGTCCGCGACCGCCATTTTTAACAGTTTCTACTGCAGCGTTAATTTCATCCCATTTGGTCACATCCAGTTTAATGGATTGCACATTATCCATGGCATTGAGCCGGTCCAGATCAGCTTGTTTACGGGCTCCGGCATATACAAAATACCCATTGGCTGAAAGCTGTTCTGTGATCTTAAGCCCAATGCCACTACTGGCGCCTGTAACCAATACGGCTTTTTGTTGCGTGTTGGATTCTTGAGAACAGATACTAAATACAATTGAGAGCGAAATAA
The DNA here is from genome assembly GCF_028281565.1 of Seonamhaeicola sp. Lineage (GTDB taxonomy): Bacteria > Bacteroidota > Bacteroidia > Flavobacteriales > Flavobacteriaceae > Seonamhaeicola. Next base: position 39,500 of record NZ_JANQJQ010000029.1, on the reverse strand, counting down.
AAAGGGAAAAACAGATGTTACGACTATGAGATGTCATGATTGGTTGATTTTAATGAGTTAGTAACTAAAGATAAGAAGAATATAAGCAATGGCTGAAATTAGGGGCATAGAGGATTCTAACACTTCACTTTGACCAGGCTCATAAATTTCAAGCACTAACTGTGGTTTTTAAGCTGGGTGGAAATGCAGGATAATACCAAATAATAGTAAGCGTTAAGATAGTAAATGATTAACTTTAATCCTATTACGTTTTATCGAAGAGTTCTTGTTTTTATCTTGTTTCCCCGTTATAGTTATTTTAAAAGTCTATCTTTAGACTTAAATTTTTAAGAGACAGTAACTATGTTTTGGTATTACCCGGACTTAGAGCGATTGGAAAATGATATTAAGACGTTGGAGTATAATCCGAAATTAGTTTTTTACGGAAGTTCTACTTTTACTTTATGGAGTGAATTAACTGCTATTTTTAAAGAATACAATCCATTGAATTTGGGTTTTGGCGGTTCTACTTTGGCGGCCTGTACGTGGTTTTTTGATCGCGTTTTTAAGAATATAGACCAATTGGATGCCATTGTGATTTATGCGGGAGATAATGATCTGGGAGATGGTAGGCATCCGGAAGAAGTTATATTGAACCTGGAAAATTTATTGGCTAAAGTGAGAGCCAAATACGGGAATATAAAATTCACTTGCATCTCCATAAAACCTAGTTTAGCTCGCCAACATTTAATGCACAGTATTCATTATACAAATATTAAGATGAAGGAGTTAATGTCTAAAGATGATAACTTCTATTATGTGCATATTTACGATGTTTTACTGGATGGAGATGGCAATCCAAATATTGACTATTTTGAAGAAGACGGACTTCATTTAAATGAAAGTGGTTATAAAGTATTACTTAAAGAGCTAAAGACTCACCCCGAAATTTTTCCTAAGAAGGTACGTAGAAAAAGTTTAGTGAAATAACCTTAATTTAAGAAAACGGTTATTGATGAAAAGAGAGTATCACAAGTGGTATAGCCCTAATCTTGAAAGGGATATGGAGCTCTTGATTTTTGGACATGCCGGTGCCAAGGTTTTGTTTTTTCCACCCAGAATGGGACGCTTTTACGATTATGAGAATTGGCGGGTTATTAAAGCCATAGAAGGCAAAATTGCCGAGGGGCATTTACAGGTTTTTTGTGTGGATAGTGTTGATTTGGAATCTTTCTATAACAGCTTTGTACATCCGGGATATCGTATTTATAGACATATTCAATACGAGAAATATGTGTTGGAGGAAGTGTTGCCGCTTGCCAATCAAATTAACTCAAATGCAAATGTTATTTCCGCGGGTTGTAGTTTAGGGGCCTATCATGCCGTAAATGTAGCTATGCGTCATCCGCATTTATTTTGTAAAGTGGTTGGTATGAGCGGACGTTACGATTTAACACAGTCTAAAGGGTATTTCCAGGATTTACTAAGTGGTTTCCATAATGATTTTGTCTATTTCAACATGCCTAATCAATTTTTGAAAAATGTAGATGATCCTGTTTTGATTAAACAATTGGATATTATGGATATTATTTTGGCTATTGGAAAGGATGATCCTTTTTTGGAAAGTAATTATACCTTATCCAATATTTTACATGAAAAAGGGATTTCCCATCAGTTTTATGAATGGGATGAAGAAGCCCATAAAGCAAGATATTGGAGGAAAATGGTTCAGATTTATTTTTAATTAGTGACTGTTGACTGTCATACTGAGCTTGCCTGTATTGAGCCTGGTCGAAGTGTTGAAGTGTAATCATGAATATAAGGCTTCTCGATACAATTCCTCATACTTCGGAATCACTCGAAATGACAACTCAAAAGTGAGATTACATTCGAGGCGCCAAGGACTTAAAAAATACATAGCCAAAACCGGCACATAACATGGCGTGGAATGGGAAGAGTCCAAAATCGCCACCCTGGTCGCCCACAATAAAGGCACTATACATACCAAAGCCAAAGTAGAGCATAAGCGCACCTTCAAAGATCACATGGGCAGAGAGCTTCTTTTTAATGTATTTGTTGTTTTTCCAGGAGTCTTTCAGGTTATTGATGTTGAATTTTGGCGTCCGGATAAAAGCACTCTTTTTCCCTAAATGCCCTTCAAGTACCGCAATGGAATTGTGTAATGAAAAGCCCATGGCAATAGAGAAAAATACAAAGAACATACCTATATAACCCATAAAGTTCTTAATGCCTTTGCCGTAAATGTTTCGATACATGACCCAGTAACAGATAAAGAAAATAACCGTACTCAACACGAAGAAACTCATCACCATAAAGTAAGGTTTTAAATGCTCATATTCGTTCTTTATATAGAGCATGGGAATACTTAAAACCGCCACAATAAGGATGTTCAGGAACATGGTGCTGTTCAACAAATGTAAGAGCCCGTGGATTTTGGTTTTTCCGGAGATATGTTCGTTTTTTATAACGCGCCACATCATTTTCCTGAAGTTTTCGGCCCCTCCTTTGTTCCATCGGAATTGTTGGGAACGTGCGGCACTGATCACCACAGGTAATTCGGCAGGGGTTTCAACGTCTTCCAGGTATTTGAATTTCCAGTTGTTTAATTGGGCACGATAGCTGAGGTCCAGATCTTCCGTTAAAGTATCGCCTTCCCAGTTACCGGCATCAATGATGCATTGTTTGCGCCAAATACCGGCAGTACCGTTAAAATTGATGAAATGCCCTTTGCTGTTACGTCCTACTTGCTCTAGGGTAAAATGAGCATCCAAAGCAAAGGCCTGTATTTTGGTGAGTAAAGAATAGTTCCGGTTGATGTGCCCCCAGCGGGTTTGCACCACCCCTATGTTTTCGTTTTTAAAATAAGGAACCGTACGTTGTAACCAGTCCGGTTTTGGTAAAAAATCAGAATCAAAAATGGCTATGAACTCGCCTTTAGCTACTGCTAATCCTTCTTTTAAAGCACCGGCTTTAAAACCAACGCGATTGGTCCTGGTAATATGTTTTATATCCAGCCCGGTTTGTTTCAGTTTTTCAATGTGAGCTGCTGTGGTTTTTACAGTTTCATCGGTAGAATCGTCCAGCACCTGGATCTCCAGCTTGTCTTGCGGATAATCTATTTTGGCAATGTTATCCAATAGGCGTTCCATCACGTACATTTCGTTATATACGGGAAGCTGAATGGTAACAGGTGGCACTTCATCCGGATCGGACAGATCGAACTTTGGTGCATTATCTTTTCGCTTAGCGGAAATATAGTTAAATAACAGGTTTAACTGTGCCAAAGCATACATGAAAATAAGTAAGATGGCAATGGTATATATGACAATGACTATTACTTCTAAAATCATTATTTAAAGCTGTATTTGAATATCCAACCCAAAATTTTTACGCCTGCAAATATAGCACCTTTTACGGTTCCCGAAACTTTTGAAACCCCGATTCTGTTTCTGTAATTCACAGGGATCTCGGTATAACTTAATTTTTGTTTCAGGGCTTTAAGCTGCATTTCCACGGTCCAACCATAGGTTTTGTCTTCCATTTCAAGCGCCAACAGTTTATCATATTTGATAGCTCTAAAAGGGCCTAAATCCGTAAACCTGGAACCAAACATGAGTTTCATTAAAAAGGTTGCCAGCCAATTCCCGAAAATTTGAGGGATGGTCATGGAACCTGCTTCTCTCAGTCGTTTTACACGGGCACCAATTACAAAATCGATGTCATCATTTATTATGGGTGCTACTATTTTGGTGAGTTCTTCCGGGTAATCGGAATAATCACCATCCAGAAAAACAATGATATCGGGTGTGTCTGCTTTGTTCGCTACATAGTCCATGCCTTTTAAACAGGCATAACCATACCCTTTACGGTTTTCTGTTAAGACGGTGGCGCCGGCATGTTGGGCATTGACTTCGGTGTCATCGGTAGAATTATTGCTAACTACTATGGTCTCGTCAACTATTTCGGGAATATCTTTAATAACGCTCGCAATAGAATCAGCTTCGTTATAGGCAGGAATAATGACGTTTATTTTGGGCATGAATAGTTATTGTGCTGCAAAAATACAATAAGCTAGGTCGTTGTTCAAATGATGACCTAACATTGCCCTTTAAATTATTGTAAAGAAAAGATCGTTTTAAAAACGATTTTGCCTTATCCTAATTAAGTTATGTCACACTGAGCGCAGTCGAAGTGCTTTCAAAATATCTCTCAAAAGAGATTCTTTAAGTCGTTTCGAGAACTTCAGCGACCAAGCTCAATAGAACAAGGCAAATTTTATGCTAAAGCATGTTTACAAATGGATTTAATATGCGAGGCATCGGTGCCACAGCAACCACCAAAGACCTTTAAGTTGGGTAAATGCGATTTAAGTTGTGTATGTAACGCACCCAATGCTTCTTTGTCGCCGGCATCCAATTCGGTGGATTGATCCAATTCTTCATGACTTTTACAGGAAGCATTCGTTCTAACACCATGTATTCTGTGTTTCCAATCGGAATCCTTTTCAATTTTATCCATAAAATGGGTGGGGTGGGCACAGTTTATCATATAATAGATCGGATAATTATCAGTGGCTTTATCTGCTTTATTAATAGCCTCTTTTAACGATTCACCACTGGGTAAATGTCCGTCGGTTTCAACCGTAAAAGAGATCACCACAGGGATGTTATGATCTTTAGCTGCTTTGGCCAATCCTATGGCTTCATTGCTATAATTCATGGTGATGGCTGACACCAGATCGGCACCACTTTCTTTAAATGCTTTAATTTGGGTGTTGTGATAGGCCTGTGCTTCTACTGTGCTCATGGCTTCTTCAATACTATAAGCATCACCTCTCGGACCCAATTGCCCGCTTATAAAAATAGTTTCTATATCTGACTTATAATGGTCTCTCAATGCGTTCATTTGTTCAATGGCCAGTTGGTTCACACGTATCAAATCGGCTTTGGAATATCCCAGTTTATAGCCCCAATCGGGGTTAGCCCGCCAGGTTGGGCTTTCTAAAATATAGCCGGTTTGATGGGCTTTGGCAATATCCATATACTCCTGATAATAGGCGCTTAAGGTTTGTTGATGTTCCGGACACTCCAACAGTGGAAAGGCCGCAAAATGGGGTAGGTCAATCCCTTTGTTAAAGATCAAATCGGTTTCCAGACCACCATCGGTTAAGAAGGTGGTCTTTTTTATATCTGCAAGTATCATGACGGTCCGTTTTAAGCTTTGGATTTATTGATATCCTGAAAGGTTAACATCTCTACAATCTTTGAAGAAGCACCGTCGTAAAATCCGGTTTCGTGTTCGTAGCCTTTAGGGTTCTTAAACGATCCGAAAATGATGTCGAAAATCGGGAGATCCGAATAGTTGTGTTTGTGAACGCCTTTGGCATGATGTACCGTATGACTCTCCGGACGCTGAATGATATAGCCTAACCAATGGGGCGTTTTAATATTGGTATGCTGAAAGATCCCTAAGAACATGGTTCCTAACAACATGATCGTTACAGCTTGCGGTGTCACACCAATCAATAAAGCCAAACAGATACTTCCTAAGAACGTGAACCCGATCATATCGAATAAGCTAAAATAAAAGGCGCCATAAGTATCCATACGTTCCGCACTGTGATGCATCTGATGGAAGAGTCGCCATAAAAGATCCGATTTGTGCATCGCTCTGTGCCATACAAAGACTCCTAATTCATACACTACAATGGCTACAATACCACCTCCAACATTACCGAGACTTGTCAGGTCAAAGAATTGATATTGCGATAAGAACGGATCTGTTAATAGTGGTAAATACGATGATAAAAAGAAAAATACGGCAAAGGAGGTCATGCCTTTAAGTTTCCAGTTTTTTACTTTAGGTAACGGCCTTGCTGGGAATAAAGCTTCCCAAATGATTAAAAGAGCATACATTCCTAGTGCTATCAGAGAGATGGGGTCTAACAAAATTTCTAGCGGCGTTGGCATAATATTCGTTTTTTAAATTAATAGTTTTTACTTTCACTATTAAAGGCGTAAGTTTTTAACTTACAATGTAAGTTCCATCAGGTAAGTTGTAAGTTTTAGGTCTTATAGAACCCAGTCGACCTCAATTTCGGGCTTGTAAGAACAGTACGTGCCGGTTTTAATAGATTTGGAAAGATGTGTGGCTAATTCAGGGTGTACTTTTTGTATTTTTTTAATACTGCTACGGATACGCCAGGTTACGGCAGAACGAGCTTTTTCTATGGTTGAGCCTACTTTTCTGGTCTTTCCGGATAGTCCAAGGGATTGTGATAAATGTTCTAAAATGCTATCGTATTCTTCCCTGAGTTTTTCTATGTGCTCCATTTGGTTTAAGGCCTCGGCTTCGGCAATATCTTCCTGCAATTCTTTGATGCGCTTTTGGTATGCAGCTTTAGCTTTGTTGTCGATGCTTGAAGTATTATTACTTTCATCAACAGCCGCCTCCATCAGGTCCAAACAATGAAATTCTTTGTTGGGATTAGCAAGTAATTTGTGAATATCGTGATAGCCTTTAGCATCTTTTAGAACCAGTTCTTGCCCCTGATAGGTCATTTCCCAAACATTCCCTTTTAATAGAAACGCATTTTTATTGGAAGCTTTTTCAGAATGGACCGGTTCGCCTTTTTCTAATCGTTTTTCAGACCCGATAAATTCTACCAACGGTGTTAAATAGGTGAAATCTTTGAATGGATTAACGATCATTAACCACTCTAAAGCTTCTTCTTCCATGGCTTTATTGCCCGAATAAACAGCTTTTTCAAACAGTGACATATAGATATCCCAATAATGCCACATCTTGTCATAATCTTCTAATTGCAAATAGGCTGCTGCCACAAAAGCAGGAAAATCGGTCCAGCTGCCAACAGGCGCTTTTTTAGCCAATGCAACACTGGTTTCAAAATTACCTATGGCTAAATAGTAGTTAGACCCATGGGCGTAATAATGATCGTTATGAAACGGATTCAATTCAATGGCCTTATGATACAGTTTAACGGCTTCTTCACCATAACCCAAAAACATCAGGGTAAAGGCCACTCGCAACAGGTGAGAACAATCATTGGAATTCATGCGCAGTGACTTTCTTAAAAAATGTTCGGCCTTTTCATATTCACCAAAATACGCATAAGTTCTACCCAAAACGCCTAAGGCGGTATAATCGTTGCCATCCAGTTCTATGGCTTTTAAAGCATACTCGTGGGCACCCTGCATACTTTCATCCCAGCGGTCCCAAAGTAAACAGGACCAAAAGTTGAAATAACTAAGCGATAATCCGGTATAGGCCAACGAATAATTAGGATCAATATTTAAAGCCGCATTAAAATAGTTGCGGGCCTTAATATCATTATCTCCTGAACCTTTCTTCAAAATATTCATACCGATAAGGTAGTTCTCATAGGCGGCTAAGTCCACAGAGTTCTTTTTATAGGAATGAGATAATAAGTTGTAGTTGATCTTTTCTTCTAGAACCGTGACGATCTGTTGTACTATATCATCCTGGGCTTCCAGAAGCGAGTCGATAGTTTCATTATACTGGTTTCCAAACACCAGGCTTTGGTCTTCTGTTTTTATGAGTTGAATGGACATGCGAAGGGTTTCATTACGATGCCGAACGCTTCCGTAAATTAAATAATTGGCACCTAACTGGTCAATTTCGTCTTTGTCTGACAGGTCTTTTATTCTTAATGTTGAATACGATGAAATCACTGAAAGTCCAACGAATTTTGAGAAATGCGTAATGAGATCTTCAGTAAATCCGATAAAAAGTTGTTGTATCCTGGCTTCTTCACTCGTTATTTGAAACGGCAATACGGCAATGGTAATATTCTTATTTTTAGTAAGCATTACGTACAGTTAGGGTTTCCTGTCTTAAGGAGTTGATACAATAATGACTACTAAATTAAGAATTTAATGCGACAAGGTGGTTTTAATTATCGGTTAGGGGTGATATATTTCCCCACTTCGACTAAACTTAGTACAGGCAGTCCAGGTATGACTTAGAAAACCAAAACTCAATTATAAACTTCTCGCAAAGGCGCAAAGACTCCAAGATATCATAAATATCAAAAATGCAAATACCAAATGCCAATCCTTACTTCTGGCTTCCGTCCTCTGTCACCGGTCTTCTGTTCTCCGCCTTAATATTTCAATTCCAATTAGTTTCTCGCAAAGGAGCAAAAGATTCCAAGGGACCTCAAAAAACAAATTCCGACCTTAGCTTCCTGTTTCCTGTTTCCTGTTTCCGTCTTTAGTCTTCGGTCTTCGGTCTTCGGTCTTCCGTCATCAGTCTTAGGTCTTGTTTCTTAAATGTTTAAAACAAATCTAAAGGAGCTTGTCGAGGACTATCGCTTATTCACCAAATCCATTAAATCCACATCATTACCCAACAACACATCAGTTGGATTGATACGCCCTTTTTCCGGTCCGTTTTCCAGTTTTAAGACGCCTCTTGGGCAAACAGCGGAACAAATACCACAACCTACGCAACTGGCGCGTACAATGTTTTCGCCTTTTTGGGCATAGGCTCTAACATCGATACCCTGCTCACAATAGGTAGAACAGTTACCACAGGAAATACATTGCCCGCCATTGGTGGTAATCCTGAACCTGGATTTAAACCGTTGAATAATGCCCATGTATCCAGCTAACGGACACCCAAAACGGCACCAAACCCGGCTCCCCAGCATGGGATAAAAACCAACCCCGATAACCCCGGAGAACATGGCACCAATTAAAAACCCGTAAGGTTTACTGAAATATTCATAAATACTTAGGCCAAAGACATCGCCTTTTCCTGTAAAATAACCGTAAAGTACAGCAACTGTAACGACAAAAATGAATACCATAACACTGTGAATGAGCCAGCGTTCCAGTTTCCAGGCCGATAATTTTTTAGAGGATAAATGCCTGAACGGATCACCGGCCGTTTCGGCTAAACCACCACAACCGCAAACCCAGGAACAATACCAGCGTTTTCCAACAAAATAGGTGATAATAGGCGTAAAAACAGCAAACATAAAGATGCCAACTACCAAATAGAACATCCCCAAAGTACCACCATTTACCATGTTATCCAAATGCCAGGATTCAAAGAAGTAGTAGTTTAGAGGCCAGATGTTTTTGATGTCTTTAGCAAAATAAGGACGTTCCGTATTTAATCCTTCTAAAATTTCCGGGATCAAATAGGCCAGGAAAAGCTGACAGGCCATAACCACAACCGTTCTGATAAGCTGATACCTGTTATGACGGTATTTGTACATGAACTTAATGCCTAATGATACTATGGCCAGTGTATACAAAGTACCATACACAAACCATTGACTGGCAGGTTGCCCTTTGAAAAACTGGCTTAAGCCATCAAACATAACAATGAGGCCTGTGTTTTCAGCGCCTTCAATTCCTAATCCCAGGTATTTTGGAAACCAGTATAGCAGTACATAAAAGAGGGTTAAAATAACACCCAGGAACCAGCCGATAACACCCCGATTGGTCAATGTTTTAAACCAAACATGATTGTTTTTTATTCCGGGAGCCGACTTAATATAAGTTTGCCTACCATAGATAATGGCACCGACCAACATCAAAACTATTGACACGATGGCAAAGACATTTTTGGGCTCTGCATGAATATTAAATGTGGCTAAGGTTAAAATCATTAGCCCAATAATGCCCATCCATAAACCGAGTTTTTGAATGGTGTCTAAAGGCACTTTATGAGGATTTGATACTGCAAAACTTGAATGCTTGTCCATAACTAAATTTTAAGCGGTTAGGTTAAAAATGCGTTTCCAGCTTTTCTTTTTAAGCCGAATATTTGTGTTGTTTTCCTGATTGAATTTGGCAACAATCTCAGGCTCATGAAGCTTATAGAACTCCGGATCGAAATTGGCATCAGCTAAATGTTCCAGAACATAATCAATGGTTCGTTTTTCGCTTAAAACCTTATCAAAAAATTCATGACGCATCCGTATTCCTAAATTATTAATGCCGATAAATTCCCGGGTATCCTTGTCATAATTCAGGTGAATACATTTTTTACCACTGTCATGTTCCCAATAGAACCGGGCTTCATGGTCCTTAGGTTTTGCCCATACCCAACCATAGGTTTGGTATTCTATATTAAAGAATTTGGCTGAATTGAACCAATGCCCCGGTTTGTATGCTATGCGGTTACCGCAAATAGTTTGCGCCACGGTTTCACCCATCATGCGCCCGGTATACCAAACCGCTTCAATAGGCCTGCGGTTGCCAATAGGGTCGTGTTGTTCGGCACAATCACCTATAGCATAAACATCCGGAATATTGGTTTCCAGGTACCTGTTTACTTTCACACCGCGTCCGGTTTCAATACTTTGACCAGGCTCAGCACGAGTTCCGGAATCTTTAATAAAATCAATATTAGGTGATACACCGGCTGTTAGCCCAACCACATCACAGGTAATTTCCTCTCCGGTTTCGGCAATGACTACCGATTTGGCTTTGCCGTTTTCATCGGCTTTGATTTCTTTCAGATTGACTCCCAATCGCAAATCGATACCATTACTCAAAATTTCCTTGTTTATCATAGCCGATTCCTGTTCCGGTAACACACCGTTCCAGAAACTGCTTTCCCGTACTAAAAAGGTAACCGGAATATGTCTTGAATGCAGCATTTCGGCTAATTCAATACCTATGAGCCCGCCACCCACTATCACGGCACGTTTGCAGACTTTGTTGTTGGGAGCATGTTTTTCAAGGCTCTCCAGATCTTGCTTATGGTACATCCCCATGACACCATCTAAATCCTGCCCCGGCCAACCAAACTTGTTGGGTTTGCTGCCTGTGGCAATAATGAGTTTGTCATATTGGAGTGTATCGTCGTTTGAAAAATGAAGCGTTTTGTTTTTGGTGTCAACTGTTTTTACGTATCCTTTTTTCAAGTCGATCCGGTTCTTCTTCCAAAACCAGTTTTCATAAGGTTGCGTATGTTCAAATTTCATATGCCCCATATATACATACATCAGGGCGGTACGAGAAAAGAAGTAATCGGTTTCCGCAGAAACAATCGTGATTTTTTTGTCCGAAAGCTTTCTGATATGTCTGGCAGCCGTAACGCCCGAAATACCATTTCCTATAATAACAATATGCTCCATTTTTTATAATTATGTTCAATTAGGTCGCAATTAAATATAAGAACTTAATTTGAAGTGTGTAAATTTAGAATCGATTCAAATTAGCTATAATCTGTAAGGAATTGAGCACTATTGAGACGCGAAAATCTTTTTCTACGATTTGTAAGTTAGCTAACATTTTGTTCGACATAGGAGTTGTTACTTTGTAAAAAATTAAATTATACAATGAAGAAAATTATTGCTTTATTATTGATGTTTATCGCTTTTACCAGTTGGTCTCAAGATACTGAAACCTTTTTTAAGAAAGCGGATGGGTTTTTTAAAACCTATGTAAAGGATGGGAAGGTCGCTTATGCTAAACTTCATGATAATCCGGAAAGTTTGAATGCCATTTTAGACCTGGCCAAAGCTGTTTCGGTAACAAAAGACGAGGCAAAAACGTATCAGGCTTTTTGGATCAATGCTTACAATCTATCGGTTATAAAAGGTATAGTCGATAATTATCCTACCAAATCCCCATTAGATCATGCCGGATTTTTTGATAAAACCAAATACGAACTGGCAGGAACAGAGATCACATTAAATGATATTGAACACAAGTTGTTAAGGGCACAGTTTAAGGATCCCAGGTTTCATTTTGTGTTGGTTTGCGGGGCTGTTGGATGTCCGCCTTTAATAAGTGACGCTTATTTACCCGAGACCTTGGATAAACAAATGGAAGTTCAAACTAAAATAGCTTTAAACGGAACTTTTTTACGGGTAAACACAAAGAAAAAACGTGTGGAAGCTTCTCAGATTATGGAATGGTACAGAGATGATTTTAGAATGAACGGTACCACAGAAATTGATTTTATCAATACATACAGAACAGAAAAAATCCCTGATAATTTTAAAATAAGATACTTTCCTTACGATTGGAAGGTCAATGAACAATAATAACTACTTAAAATAAATTAATATATATCATTCCAAGAATTATTTGATGATGATATCCAATACACCAAAAATCAAAAACATGAAAAAAATAATTGTAATAGTATGTTTAACGGCCATATCTTTTGTCGGTTTTGCCCAGGAAGATGAAGAAAAACAAGGTAGTGTCATTCAAACTTATACGCCATCGATCTTATTAAAGAAGGGGCAGTGGGACATTAAATGGTTTAATAATTTATATACAGAAACAAAGGATCTATTTGGGCCGGGAGGCACTAAACAAAGTATTCCCAGAAATACATTCTTTACGTCAACAGTAGACATTTTTACCGGGGTTTCAAATAATAATAGTTTTAATATTGGGTTGTTGCTGGAGTTTCGGTCCAATGTAATTGGAGGCAGAGATGCTTTGGATGTTCTGAAGTTTGATGGACAGCGCGGCTCAGCACGTTCCGGCTTTACCTCTTTTGCACCGGCAATTAAGTTTAACCCTATTAAAAATGTTGGTAATTTCACGATTCAAACAGCATTGCATATTCCTTTGATAGATAATGAAGTGGAAGATGGTGTGTTTCTTGACCAAAAAGGATTTATTCTTCAAAACAGGTTTTTCTACGACTATAGTTTTGCAGGAGGCGATTGGCAGTTGTTTTCTGAGTTAAATACCGAATTTAATTTTGGGAAAAAGATTGAGAGAGATGGTAATGGCGTGCAAACAGATGGCAGTTTTGCCAATAACAGCGTGCGTTTAACTCCCGGATTGTTCTTAAGCTATTTTCCAAGCTCTAAGTTTACCATTTTAGCTCTAGTGCAACACTCTCAACTGATTGACGCCGGTAATAATTTTTCTCAGAATTTTACGGCTTTAGGGGGCGGTTTAAAATACCAGTTAACGGATGTATTGAATATAGAAACACTATACACCAATTTTGTAAGAGGAAACGACACAGGTTTGGGGCAAACATTTAATATTGGACTAAGAGCGTTGTTTTAAAGGATTAATAGTAAATTAGGAGTCAGAAAAAACTGTGAATGAAGATATTCGGGCTCTTAATGATGTGGTTGGCGCTTCAATCCTGTAATGGGCAGGTTGAAAAAATTAACGGCGTAAGTTTTGTGGCCTCAAAAGAGGCTATAGATCAAAATCATGTAACACCGGTGGTTCGTGTGAATGCCAATTATGCTTCGGTGATGCCTTTTGGGTTTGTTAGGGATTTGAACAGTCCGAATGTAATTTACGACACAGACAGACAGTGGTTTGGTGAAACAAAAGCAGGTGCCAAACAATACGTTCGGGAACTCAGAAAGCAGCACATAAAGATCATGCTAAAACCCCAAATCTGGGTTTGGCGTGGCGAGTTTACCGGATACATTAAAATGACTAATAAAAACGATTGGAACGCTTTTGAAACGTCGTATTCTAAATTTATTTTGGACTATGCGCAGTTGGCTCAGGAATTAAGGGTTGAACTGTTTTGTATAGGAACAGAATTGGAAGCCTTTATCGATAACAGGCCTGAGTACTGGCAGGAACTAATAAAAAGCATTAGAGCGGTATATAAAGGAAAACTAACTTATGCTGCTAACTGGGATGAATTTAAGCGCACGCCTTTTTGGGGTGACTTGGATTTTATAGGTATTGATGCCTACTTTCCGGTAAGTGACAGCCAAACACCTGAAGTAGAAGCCTGTTTAAAAGGCTGGCAAACGCATTTGCCGGACATAAAAAGCAAACAGAAAGCGTTTGGTAAACCGGTTCTGTTTACCGAATTTGGTTATAGAAGTGTAGATTACACCGGTAAAGCGCCCTGGAAAAGTGATCGCAGTATGAACCAGGTGAACCTGGAAGCACAGACCAATGCCACTAAAGCGTTGTTTGAAACCTTTTGGGCGGAAGATTGGTTTGCAGGCGGTTTTATTTGGAAATGGTTCCATAATCATGAAAGGGCAGGAGGTACCGGTAATTCCAGGTTTACACCGCAGAATAAGCAGGCAGAACAAATAATTAAACAATACTATAGTTTACATTGAAAAAATTTTTATATATCATCCCCGTTTTTTTTCTGATGTCATGTTTAGAAGACGATAATCCGAATATTGTTTTTGATAATGAAACTATTCTGTCGGAGTTTTTGGAAGATCAGGATTTTATAAACCACGAGGTCATTGCATGCGCCGCCAGTGATAATACTATTGGCGGTCTTATTAATGTATATTTTTACCCCGAAGAAGGCGCAAAAGACTTTAGGCTATACCAGTCCTGGGCAGATGATGAGAACGACTATTCCAGTTATCAGTTCACTCCAATAACTCCGGAGCCTTTTTTTCAAGGTGCTTTAGGTGTTTTTAAAATACGTTCAACCTGTAAATGGGTTGTGGTGATTTATGAGCGTGAAGATAAAATTGAAATTTCTACCCCTATCCGGTTGAAGGTTGACACTCAACCAACTGTGTGGAGTTCTGAACTTAGTATAAATCAAGATACATCATTGATGCCTGTTTTTAGCTGGGATGTACGTTCGGAGGAAGATAATGCCATTTTTTTCGAAGTTTTGGCAACTGAAACATTTGAACTATTATCCGGAACCTATACCATGGAGAACCGTTTTCAATATTATAACTTAGGTAATGTAGTTTTAAATGTTACCCGGGGAACACCTCCGGACCTTATTAAAGGAGAAACTTATATATTTACGGTTATGGATGTGAGTTTAGATAATTGGGTAAATGAAGTTATTATGTCACCTTTTATAGCCGAATGATGAAAATTACCATATGGTTTGGCATTCTTTTTTGTGCAGTTTTCTGCGTGAATGGGCAAAATGCGATCGTTTCTGATGTTAAAGTTCAGGGAAACAAAAGACTCAAAACAAGTTTTGTAAAGAAAATAGCTTCAATTAAACCGGGAACAACCTTGGATTCATTACTGTTGGATGAAGATATGGAAGTGCTCAAACGCTTGCCGTCAGTGTCGCATGCCTACTACCAGGTGTTTAAAGTAGCTGAAGGTTCGTATAATGTATTTTACAATATTGAAGAAAGCCTTACAATTATTCCGTCGCCCAGTATTTACACTACTAATAATGACGAATTTGCTTTTAGAATTGGCTTGACGGAGTTCAACCTGCTTGGCAGGAACATCGGTTTGGGTGCGTTTTATCAACATGATGTTTACGATTCGTACGCGATTCGTTTCAGAGCCCCGTTTTTATTTTCAAGACAGTTAGGTCTGGCTGTAAACCTCCAGGATTTAACTACCCTGGAGCCAGTATTTTTCAATAATTCTACTGCCGATTATAAGTATAATAACAGATCGGTAGAGGTACTCGGGCTTTATAAGATCAACTTTAAGAACAGGCTGGAGTTGGGTGCCACCTATTTTACCGAAGATTATAATTATGTAACCGGGGCCACAAGCCCTGATGTCCCACAGGAATTAAGTGTTCATAAATGGCTGGCTAAGTTTATTTATGAGTATAATAATTTAAATTACCATTACCAGTATGTATCAGGATTCAGGAATTTGTTTAATTTCCAGTATGTAACGTCTACGAATGACATGCTACCGGATTTCTATATTGGCTGGAATGATCTTTTTTACTTTAAACGTATTGGACAAAAAGGTAATTGGGCCAGTCGGATGCGTATTGGGTTATCTTCCAATGATGAAACACCTTTTGCACCGTTTTCCGTAGATAATAACGTAAATATAAGAGGTGTTGGAAATGTTATTGATAGAGGAACCGGTTCTATTGTGTTTAATACGGAGTATCGCCATACATTGATTGACAAAGGGAATATGGCGCTACAAAGTAATGTGTTTGTTGATAGTGGTACCTGGCGATTACCGGGTGGTTCTTTAAGCGACTTTACAGATAGTAACAATATAAGAGTATATACCGGATTAGGCATTCGGGTGATCCATAAACGCATCTTCAATGCTATTTTCAGAATTGACTACGGTGTTGGTGTTACTAAGGATGCTACACGGGGTATTGTGTTTGGTATCGGGCAGTATTTTTAATCTAAACTTAACGTCCTTTTTCTCTTGTCACCTTGAGCGTGTCATACAGAGCTTGTCGAAGTGCAGTCGAAAGGTCTCCTTAATTAAAGCAAGAAGTCATGCTGCATCATATGGTAACTTATTGCAATTCCTAATGCATTTATTAACAGGTTAACAAAGCAATAAATCTTTTCCTCAAGTTTCAATTATTAAAACAAACTTTTAGCTTTGTCAAAAATATGTTTTAATGGGACGTACTATAGCCATTGGTGATATTCACGGAGGTTTAAAAGCTTTGATACAAGTATTGAATAAAATTGAGATTAAAGATGAGGACACCCTGATTTTTATGGGCGATTATGTGGATGGCTGGAGCGAATCAGCCCATGTGGTTCAGCTTTTGATAGAATTATCTGAAAAAATCAACTGTGTTTTCATCAAGGGCAATCATGATATATGGTGTGAAAACTGGTTAAAATCCAAAGGGGTGGATTCTACCTGGTATATGCACGGCGGTAAAGAAACCATAGAAAGTTACACAGGCTTTTCACCCAAACAAAAGAGAGCCCATTTGAGCTTTTTTAAAAGTATGCCGTTCTATCATATTGACAGAAAAAACAGGTTGTTTATCCATGCAGGATTTACGTCATTACACGGTGTAGAAAGAGAAGTGCATAAATCCAGTTTCTGTGTAGATAGGTCGCTTTGGGAAATGGTTTTAGCTATGGACAAAACACTTGAACAAAGTTCTATGTTTTATCCAAAACGCTTAAAGCATTATTCTGAAATTTATATAGGGCATACTCCAACGACCAATTACAATTCTGAGGTACCTATGCACGCCGCCAATGTTTGGAATATTGATACCGGTGCTGCTTTTAAAGGTAAATTAACCGCCATGGATATTGATACCAAAGACATTTGGCAGAGTGATGCTTTGCCTGGTCTTTATCCTGATGAAACCGGGCGGAATAAATAAAAAGGCTGTCATTCTGAATTTATTTCAGAATCTCATAGTTGCTTTTAAACGCTATTAGAACCTGAAACAAGTTCAGGTTGACAAAATATTCGTTTTTGGAAAGAAAGCCGGGTGGTTTTAACCCTTCCGTCACTTCGTGACACCTTCCCTTGAAAAGGGAAGGATTTTTACTCAATACTTTTAAAATCTTTAATAGCCTGATTCGGTTCAATCACATTATGGCCTTCCCAGAATTCAGGATCATAAGCAGGTAAATAGGTAGGGCTTACACTGGGCTTTTCTTCAAAGACATCAAATACGGTTTTGTTAATAGTTTCGCTTTCAAAAACCACCAACTCTTTTTTGGAAGCATTAGACATAATGAAGTGTAAGTCAGTGGACAATTCATTTTGCTTTCTGCGTCCTTTTACGTTTTTGTTTTTCTCGATAATTTTCAAGGGCCTTTTAACACCGAAATTATTTTCGGTTTGAGTTTCGGCATACTTTAATGTATACGTATCCACATCGTTTTTGGCATAGATCAACGTGCCTTTATGTAGTTTTTCCTGGTACGAAATACCTAACAGCCTGAAGTTTCTAAGGGGTTTTACGTTTTCATAATCCACGCGTACAATGGCAAAATCATCAGTGTTTATGTAGAGTACCCCTTTATAGTCAGCACCTCGTTTCGGTTCAAAACTAATTTTATAAACAAAATTGTCGTTTAGAAAGATATAATCCAGTAATTCAAAGTCGTATTTTCTCGATTTCTCCAGAAAGTTCAGGTGGGTATCTTCAAAAATAAAACTTGCTTTGCCCAGGTTGGTAATGGTGTTTTTTCGGTGTTTTAAAAAGTTTCTTTTGCGTTGTTGTTCTTTCTTTTTCTGTGCTTCTAAAAAGGCTTCGGTTTGTTCTTTTTCTTTTTCTTTTTTGACTTTGTCATCGGCACTGTCAAAGAAAGATGAGTCGATCTCTTCTTTGGTACCAAAGATCCCCGATTTGATCTTAAAATAAGAATCGCGTTTAATATGCTTTTTAAAGATGTCGTTAAAGCGTTCTTCCAGGCCTTCAAATGACACTTCCTTTTTCTTGTCGTATAAATGAGAGGCTTTGATAATATCTAATTTATGGGTGTCTTTCAGGTCGGATTTAGTATATAATTCGCCTAATATTTCAGTGTAATCATCGGCACCTTTGGGCATGATCGTCATGATGCTGTCAATAAATCGCTGATTAATTTCCGGGATAGTCGATTCTTTTACTTTAATACTGTTTTTTGTAATGCGATTGAAATAGGACTCCCGAAAGAACAGCTTGCTTTTATTGTAATTGAAAGCATAATTAGTTGCCAGATTTTCATAGGCCTTTTCAATAATTTCTTCAACCGTATAATTTTTATTCGAGACTAAAACCTCCTCCAGTTCTATAGATTTTTGGCTAAGAAGAACCATACTTTCATTGAAATTCAAAACAGGTATACTTTTGGTTTCGTACCCTAAACAGCTTATAAACAAGGAATCTTTTAAAGTTGGATCCGAGTTTAAATACATTTGAAACTCCCCATCGGTATTCGTGATGACTCCGGATTTTTTATTAAAACTGATGGTAGCGTAAGGAATTGGTTTTTGGGTAGTGGCATCTACTAATTTGGAGCTAACAGACGCTTGAGAAAAAGAAAAAGTTATGGATAGTAAACCAAGTAAAACGGTAAAAATGTATTTCATCTGTTTTAGTTTTGCAGTGAATTTAAGTCATTACAAAAAGAAGACCGTATAATTAACATTTTGTTACACCACTTTTATTATTTTTTAACATGAACGTGTTTCAAATAGTATTGATTTAAGGTATCAGCATCGGCGCCAAACCATTTTTTCAGGTGAATATTCCAATAATGAAATTGTAGCTTCCAAACACCGTTGGTACAATAACATCGGGACGATGTGGTCAGCCATTCCTGAATGACCACAAACTGTTTGCGTTTGTAAAGTTTGCTTATTAAATCGTTGTCTTCATAAATGGTGAAGCGCTCATCAAAACCACCAATATCATTAAAAAGCGATTTGGTTATAAACTGGCTTTGATCACCACCTCGGGCCATACGCCATGAAAATTTAGTGAACCATCCGGCTAGTTGCAGCCACCAATGGTTGCTGTTGAATTTCATTCTGAAACATCCCGCCTGATTGCCATTTTCTACTTCCTTGATGATGAGTCGGTCAAAATGTTTTGGAGGGAATGAGTCGGCATGTAAAAAATAAAGAATGTTTCCGGAGGCCTTTTTAGCACCGGCATTCATTTGTTTTGCGCGCCCCTTTGTTGAATTTAAAAGTAATATGCCTGTCTTCTCGAGCGTGTCATACAGAGCTTGTCGAAGTGCAGTTGAGAGGTTTTTAATAGGTCTCGACTGCGCTCGACCTGACACAAATGCTTTAATTATATTTTGGGTGTCATCATCACTACCGCCATCCACTATAATGATCTCTGAGATATTTTCTTTATCTGCATTAATTAAAAGATGATTGAGCAGTTTAATAATGTTTTCTGCTTCGTTTAGAACGGGTATGATGATGGATAATTTACTCATTCAAACCCCAGTTATAATCCATAAAACGTTTTTTGGCCTTTTCAGAAATTTGAACGTCTGAGTAGCGGTTTAGAAAATCAATTAAGGAACCATACTTTTTAAAATCTTTGGCAAACCATTGAAACAGTTTAGATAGCTCTATTTGATCTTCAGAGATCTGATTTTTGGTTGTATCGCTTAAAAAATCTTTAGTAGCTTTCGTTAATTGTTGGTCTAAATTAGTGCTACTAAAAGCAGTGTTTTGCAATTTAGGACAAGACACCGAGGCACAATTAATAGCAAAATGAATGCGGGGTTCGTCCATTTTCCTAAGGATCTGGTGTTCAATCTCATCCAGATTATACCATACATCCCCTAATTTCCAGTGGCGTTGTTTCCAGGGATCTTTGATGTCTTTGATGCTTTTAACGGGATAGTGTCGCAAAATCAGATCAATAGTAAAAGCATTGTATGCGTTGATCCAGTAGGCGAGTTCGTGATGTTTTAACCAGTCTTTGGTTGGCATATTTTCACCTAAGTGGCGTATATAATCATTTAACTTCCGATGGTCCTTTTTAAACCCTTTATAATTAACGTTCCCTTTAGGGGTCACATGAAGTTTTAAAAGATTGTCCCATGCATCATGTGTAGTGATTTTTATGATATAAATGCTATCATTGTTAACTTCGGAAGGTGTCTTTTCTTCCTGTACTTCTATGTCAACAGGTGCATTTTTAACTTCAGTGTCACTATTTGAAACAGAATCTTTATGAATGCCCGGTTGGGTTGGGGCACTTTCTTTTTTTTGAGTCACCTTTTTTGTGCCACCACAAGCCACCAAACAACAGATCAGGAATATGGAGCAAAGACATCTCATAGCAAAACATAATTAAAGGGCGGTTATCGTTTAGCAGCATCCGCCACCGTCATAATGATAGGTCGACTCGCTAATAAAAATATCATCTCTGCCAAGAGCCGCCAAATTAGCGGCCGTCTTATCGCAAACGGCTAAAGGTTGATTTTTAAGTAAAATATGCCCTGCTTTGTCATCAACAAAATCGTCATCCCCAAAATAAATAGCAGCCTTACCCGTAAATACACAGGGGCCATCGGTAGGCATAGGATCTTTAATGGCAGCGACTTCTATGGATTCAATATAGATCAGCTCATCCGTATCATAATGTTTGGGGCTCAACACTCTATAGGGCTTTCGGGCTCTTATTTCTATAGTACCAAAACCGGCATCGGTAAGCATTTTTACGTAGTCTTTAATGGGTAAGCTACCGCTTAAGCATAAGGCACGAAGCCTGTCGTCATTACGTAAACTGTCGTTCATGGGTTGCTCGCAGGTAGGGTCGCTCATCACTAAGCGTCCGTGAGGTTTTAATACGCGATACATTTCGGCAATGGCCTTTTTTAAATCGTCTTCCTTAAAGATATTGAATAAGCAGTTTTGGGCAGCCACATCAATACTATTATCTTCCACCGGAAGGCTAAGGGCGTCCCCTTTTCGCAAATCGACAAATTCACTCTTAAACCAGGGATTTAAGGCTTCGGCTTCTTTAAAATTTTTACGGGAAGCTTCCAGCATTTCATCTACCACATCAATACCGATCACACCACCTTTTTCGCGATTAAAATATGAGAATTGCAGAAGTTCCATACCACCGCCAACACCAACATATAACATTTTCGGGTTATTTGTCAGGTCTCTGGCATGTACCGTAGAGCCACAACCATAATTCATTTCCTGCATGATTCTGGGGATCTTTAAACCGGGTAATTCCCAAACGGGATTGGTGGTGCAGCATAAGCCTACATCCGGGGTTAAAGCGGCTTCTTTATATACATCGTGGGTGGTTTCTAAGTAGTTACTCATAAAAAGTTTTATTTATATGTCATTGCGAGGAATGAAATGACGCGGCAATCTCATTAAATAGATTCCTTCACTTTGTTCGGAATGACGTTATAATTCTTTTATTAATTCTTTAAACAAGGTTATCATATCTGGTTCTGCTTTGGTTGCATTGGCTATGATATCATCAATGTTTATGGGTTCTAAGTTATCTGGGTCGCATTCATCGGTTAAAACTGACACGGCCGCCACTTTTAATTTTAAATGATTGGCTACAATAATTTCCGGAACGGTACTCATGCCCACGGCATCGGCCCCCATAATTTTCAGCATACGGTATTCAGCGCGCGTTTCTAATTGCGGCCCCACAACCGATACGTAGACGCCCTTATGCAAATTGATATTGTTGACTTTGGCTATAGCTTCAAATTTTGAATTTATTTCGGCATCATAAGGCGCACTCATATCTGTAAAACGCTCGCCTAATTGTTCAACACCCTTGAAGGCTAATGGCGAACTACCCTGTAAGTTAATGTGATCATCGATCAACATTAACTCCCCTTTTTTAAAGTTAAGGTTGATGGCACCGGCAGCATTGGAAACCAGTAAGGTTTTAATGCCCAGTTTTTCCATAATACGCACCGGATAGGTCACATCCTGCAAAGAATAGCCTTCGTATAAATGAAAGCGCCCCTGCATAACAATGACTTTTTTGCCTTCTAATTCACCAAAGATCAGTTTGCCTTTATGAAATTCAACCGTTGCCGTAGGGAAGTTGGGAATGTGATTATAACTTACCTGTTTAATGATATTAATTTCATTAATAAGCTGCCCTAAACCGGTTCCCAGGATAATACCGATTTCCGGATTGTCAAACCCCTTATTTTTCAGGTATTCAACAGTTTCCTCAATGTATTTGATCATGTAATTGCTTGATTTTTTCTTGTAATGCTGTATTCGATTTATAAAAGTTTGAAGCTACTAAATCTTCAAAGGTGTCTATATCATTTAAGGGCTCTAATGTACTAAATGTTATGTGATTTGCTTTTAGTTCATCGAGTGTTTCTTTTAATAAATTAGATTGGCTCCAGGGCTTGTTTTCAAACACCAGGGCGTGCATTTCAGACATACCGATAAGGTAATAACCACCATCCTCAGCGGGGCCGAAAACCATATTATTGTCGTTTAACGCAGATAATCCGTTTTCAATGTGACGGGCCTTTATATCAGGCAGATCGGAGCCGATCAAAACAATACGCTCATAACCGTCTTCAAACCCTTTTTGAAAAGCCTGTTTCATCCGTGCTCCCAGATCATGGCCTTTTTGAACGGTTTTGTAAAGTCCGTGCCATTTGGTTTCAACAACTGCATCAGAAAAATAGATACGTTTGTCAATGGTTAAATGTTCCAAAGCCTTTTCGGTGATCTTAACCAATTCGCTATACACTTCAAAAGCTGCCTGATCACCAATGGTTTTGGCCAGGCGTGTTTTTACTTTTCCAAGTTTGATATTTTTTACAAAAACAATGACCAGTGCTTTATTCATAAATTTTAATACCCTTTTTTAGCCATTTGCTCCAATCCTTATTGAAGGTGTGTACGCTATCGGTTTCCTGTTCTTTTAAATTATATACTTTCAGGTTGTTATTTTTCCATTCAAAAATACCACCGTAAAGATTAAAAATATTTTTGTAGCCTGCTTTTTTTAGTTTTTCAGCTATGTCTTCAGACCGGATACCCAACGAACAATACACCACAATTTTGGAATCTTTATCGGGGAGTTTAGGTAATACCGAGTCCATATTAAAGAAATCATACCCAACAGGAATAGCATCTTTTAAATGGCTGGTTGCATATTCTTTTGATTCTCTGGCATCTAAAAGAATAATATCTGAAGGGTATGATTTTAAATCTTCAATATAAATATAAGGGATACTTTCCGTATTATGCGCTTTAAGCAATTTATCCAGTTTTTTCTGAGAAAACCCAAAAAAGGAACTGAACAAAAATAAAAACAAAAGGCTTTTTTGCATAATAGAAAGTTTAGGCAACCGTCCCCTGGCAACTACTTCCGGCTCCGGCGGTACAGCCATAACAATGCTGTGAAATGACTATGTTTCTACCTTCAAGAAGGGCTTCGTTATAATCTGAAATATGTTTTATGTTGCTGTTTACGGGAAGCTCTAACATCTGGTTAAAATCACAATCGTATAAATATCCGTCCCAACTTACGGAAAGCGTATTGGTACACATCACGTTGGCAACCGCGGCCGGATTATAGGCTTCCACCAAATTATACATGTAATCTTCATAGTTTTCAGAGGCAATCAAATAATCCAAAAACCTGCTAATGGGCAGGTTAGTAATGGCAAACAGGTTATGAAACCGAATGCCAAAATCTTCCAGCAAGGCTTTTTTGAAATCTTTTTCCATGGAAGCCTGGTCGCCCGGTAAAAAGGCTCCAGACGGATTGTAAACCAGATCCAGTCTCAAATCACTATCCGGCATGCCATATCCTATGGCATTTAAGTCTTTTAAAGCTTCAATGGATTTATCAAAAACCCCGTCACCACGCTGTTTGTCGGTTTTTCCGCGGGTCCAGTGTGGCATGGAACTCACTACATGTACATTGTGCTTTTTAAAGAATTCCGGTAAATCGGCATACTTTTTATTGGCTTTTATGATGGTCAGGTTGGAGCGCACGATAAAATCTTTAATGCCCGCTTTGGCAGCTTCTTCAACGAACCATCTGAAATTGGGGTTCATTTCCGGGGCGCCACCAGTTAGATCTAAAGTATGAGCTTCTGTTTTTTTTATAACTTCCAAACATTGCTGCATGGTTTCTTTGGTCATGATCTCTTGCCGGTCCGGTCCGGCATCCACATGACAATGCTCACAAACCTGGTTGCACATGTAGCCCACATTGATTTGTAGGATCTCCAGTTTTCTGGCTTTCAACGGAAACTGACTACTCTCTGCAATTTTATCCTTAAATGTGGGTAATTCTCCATTCTGAAAAATACCATTTGAAAGAATTTCCAATTGCCTTTTGGCATTTGCCAATTGGCTTTCGCGTTTATGTAATGATTGCGTTTTAAGTTTTGTCATTTTAATTTACATAACAATTATTAGCTTTTCGTTCATTTTGTCTTGATACAAAACGAACCAAAAAATCAAATCAAAAATAGGAAATTGCCAGTGCACCATTCACTTTCAGAGCTACGTGCTTAAAGCTTCACTTTGCATCTTCGCTCTTTCGTTCATTATTTCTGATTTTTGATAATTCCGACGTGGTCGGAATTTGGGACTTGACCTTCTGCATTATTGTTTTTATTTCAGACTTTCTACCGTCTACCGTCTAAATGTTATCCGTCCAGTTTATTTACTTTATTCATCATTTGCACCCCGTGTACTAAGGTGGCACCGCTTTTTATAGCGGCTCCTACATGAATGGCTTCCATCATTTCTTCTTTGGTGACGCCACGTTGCAAGGTGTCTTTGGTGTATGCGTCAATACAATATGGACATTGCTCAGTATGCGAAACGGCTAAAGCTATCAAGGCTTTTTCTCTGGCCGTTAAGGCGCCTTCTTCAAAAACTTTTCCGTAGTACTCAAAGAATTTGTTGCCCAGTTCCTCACTCCATTCTGTGATACTTCCAAATTTTCTAAGGTCTGCAGGGTCGTAATATGTTTTTTGCATGAGTTATATTTTTGCTAAATATAAAAATATAGTGTATTAAGTCGGCAAAAAGAATAGTTCTTAACAAGGAATTTAGATTTTAAATGCAAAAAATGACGCTGTAAGCGGGAGCTTTGCGGTTTTTGAGACAATGTTCATAGTACTCCTGTTTGTATGAGATTGAAAATCAGCATGATGTACGAATTGAGCGACAATGGTTCCGAAGTATTTATTAAGTCTTATGCAAACTCAGGTTTAGCTATTTTTTGCCCGAATTAAAATAACTAAATTTGTTACTGCTGTTTTTTGCAGATTTACCTAATGTCTCAGTTTGCTGAAGTCATGATCCGAATATGTGGTGTTTAAATAAGAATATAGAATCTTTTATTTATAAGTCTAAGGCTTTGTTATTTGTCTTAGGCATTGTGTATGCTTCCGCTTTATTCGGTCAAAACGAGACTAATTATTGGTATTTTGGTGAACGCTCCGGATTATACTTTGAGTTACAGGAAAACGCACAGGTATTATTTAATGGCAATATGGTAGCAACTGAAGCCTGCGCTACCATATCAGATATAGACGGTAATCTGCAATTTTACACTAACGGAACAAATATATGGGATCGTACACATAACATAATGATCAATGGCGTACTAACTGGTACTTTGGGAGGAGGTGTTGGCCCCGGTGGAGTTACTCCTGACACCTTGCTAAATGTTATTATTGTACCCATTGCCGAACAAGCTAATATCTATTATGTGTTTACGGTTTCTTCTTCTACGGGATTAAGCTACTCCGTTATTGATATGAGCCTGAATAACGGACTGGGAGCAGTAGTAAGCAAAAACACAAGATTATTAACGGGAGAGGGCGTAGGTAAATTATCTGCAGTTCACCATGCAGATGGTAAATCAATTTGGTTAATGACAACTAAAGCTAATACAAATGATGTGTATACTTCCTTTTATGCTTATAAAATAAATACTGACGGCACCATAGATCCTCCTGTAATTACAGATAATTTGTCCTTTAAAGGTGTGCAAAAAGGTGTTATGAAGTTTTCTCCAAATGGCAGAAAAGTGGCCTGTGCCAATTACAGACCCATGTCTCATAATGATCATTTAGCCGTTTTTGATTTTAATCCTCAGGTAGGTACGGTAAGTAATAGGAGGAATTTATTAACGTCATTTGTGTTTTTTGAAGTGGTGTCGGCCTATGGTGTTGAGTTCTCTAATGATTCAAAATACTTATATGCTTCATTGGTCAGGCAGGGGATTTATAATCCGGGAACTGATGATAATTTTGAACCGGATACTAATAGAAACAATCTGTTGTATCAATATGACTTGAGTAGTATGAATCCTCAGGAGTATGCAACTTCTTTACATGAGGGTTTCAGTGATTTAACTGCGGCCGGTTTGCAATTAGCTAAAAATGGCAAAATATATAGGGCTCTGGCCATAAGTGGTAATCAGGGAACCCCATTTTTAGGGGTGATAGAATCTCCCGAGATTTTAGGCGTAGGAGCTAACTACCGGCACAATGCCGTTAATTTGAGCCCTAACCAATCCAGGCTGGGCTTGCCCAGTTTTATTCAGTCTTATTTTAGGACAAGAATTTTGGCAGAAAATATTTGTTTGGGAGAGCCTATGGCATTTGAAGTAGATACCTATGCGGGAATTATAGCAGCTGTCTGGGATTTTGGAGATGGTAATACTTCTAATGACATAGCCCCGAAACATAGTTATGGCTCTGGCGGAAGTTATGAAGTCACCGCCACCATTACAATTAATGATAGAGAAATTACTGTTACAAAAAAAGTAAGGGTATTTCATTTGCCTGAATTAAATGATAACCAGGAGCTTGTGCAATGTGATAATGATACAGACGGCATTTCTACATTCAATCTAAACAACATACAAAGTAAAATAACAGATATAGCACAGAACGAGGCTCTGTATTTCTATCATACGCGTAATGATGCTTTGCAAGATGTAAACCGAATTGTCAATCCGGATAGCTATACTAACAGTGTGCCAAATGAAGAGATCTTTATCAGGGTGGTAAATCAAAATGATTGTTTTGCAGTAGCTTCTTTTTTTATAAGGGCCGTTTTTGTAGACCTGGGAACCATTGATGCCATGTACGCATGTGATAACTCAGATTCAGATCCTGAAGACCAAAAAGGTATTTTTGCCCTGGGGTTTAAAAAGAATGACATTAGAGATGACATTAGCCTGTCGGCTGACACAAGACTCCGGTTTTTCCCGACGTTGCTTGATGCTCAAACTACTAAGAATGAAATATTGGAACGGTTTTATACTACAGAATCCACAACCATTTGGGTGAGGGCAGAAGAACCCGATTTAACTTGTAGTGGCATGGCGCCAATTGATTTGATCGTGAATGATGCTCCCGTTATTTCAATAAACGAGGATTATTTAATATGTCAAAATCAACCCGTTGCATTGAGCGGCGACAGTTCTAACGATCGGTTTGAATGGCTTGATGATACCGGAGTTATTTCTACTCAAAGCGCACTCAGTTTTAGTGAACCCGGAACATTTACACTAATAGCTTACAAAACAGAAAACGGGATAGAGTGTTCCAATTCAAGGACCTTTACCATTAATAGGACGGATATTCCGGTATTCAGTAACATTGAAGTGCAGGAAGTGTCCCAAAACAATCATACGATATCCGTGGCTGTAGATGGTGGTGGTGCCTATGAGTTTTCTATAAATGGTATGGACTATTTCGATGCTTCCACCGGGACCTATGATTTCAATAATATTCCGGCCGGTACGCATACCGTTTATGTTAGAGATGTGAATCAATGTGAACCTACCATACAGGAAGAGGTTAATATTATTGGCTTTCCAAGTTTTTTTACGCCGAATAATGATGGTATCAATGATTTTTGGGAAATAAAAGGGTTGGATTCCAATGCTTATGATGAGGTTACCGTAAGCGTGTTTGACAGATATGGTAAATTAATAGTTATTCTCAATACGGCCAATAATTTTAGATGGGATGGCACCTATAAAGGTTACTTGGCACCACAAAACGATTATTGGTACGAAGTTATTTATAGTACCGGAGCCATAGACCGTGGGCATTTTTCGCTTATCAGGTGATTAAAAATTTCTCAGAAGTTACAATCTTTTGTGTGTCAGAAGTACCATTGTAAATGTAAGAATTTGTATCTTTCTAGTTCTAAATCTACCATTTAAATGGCTAACAATAAGGAACTGGAATTGGCATGGCAGTTTGTGAATCATACAAACCGCTCCATTTTTTTAACCGGAAAGGCAGGAACCGGTAAAACCACGTTTTTGCACCGTTTGAAAATGCACAGTTTAAAACGTTTGGTGGTAGTGGCGCCAACGGGTGTGGCTGCCATTAATGCCAAAGGAGTGACCATCCATTCGTTTTTTCAGATGCCTTTTGGCCCAATCTTACCTGATACTGATTTGAATAACAGTACCGGATTTAACCGAAAGTTCAGCAAGACCAAGATCAATATTATTAAATCCATGGACTTGTTGGTTATTGATGAGATCAGTATGGTGCGTGCCGACCTGTTGGACGGTATTGACAGAACCTTACGCCGGTTTAGAAATCGCAATAAGGTGTTTGGCGGGGTGCAATTGCTTATGATTGGCGATTTACAACAATTATCACCGGTAATAAAAGAACAGGAATGGGCTTTATTACAGCACGTTTATAAAAACGGGTTCTTTTTTAGTAGTAAGGCATTTGCCCAATGTAATGCCATTACCATTGAATTAAAGCATATTTACAGGCAGGAAAATCCAAAGTTTATTGAGATACTGAATGCCATAAGAAATAACACCCTTAATGAAGAAGTAGCTGTCGAATTGAACCAAAGGTATATCCCCGATTTTCAGCCGGAACCTGATACAGGCTATATTTCATTAACCACACACAATAACAAGGCTGAGGCCATAAACAGGATGGAACTGGAGAAATTGACCTCCAAAACCAGTATTTATATGGCCGAAGTAGATGGTAAGTTTCCGGAGTATGCCTATCCTAACAAAGAAAGGTTAGAGTTGAAAGCAGGGGCGCAGGTCATGTTTATAAAAAATGACAGTAATCCGGAGAAACGTTATTTTAATGGGAAGATAGGCAAGGTAATTCATTTGGATGCAGATGAGGTGGTGGTGCATTGTCCGGAAGATGATTTTAATATTATTGTAACGCCCGAAATTTGGGAAAATATCAATTACTCGGTGGATCCGGATACCAAAGCCATTACAGAAGAGAAAATAGGATCTTACACCCAAATACCGTTGCGGCTGGCCTGGAGTATTACCATTCACAAGAGTCAGGGGCTGACTTTTGAAAAGGCCATTATTGATGCCGGAGCTGCTTTTGCACACGGGCAAACCTATGTGGCACTTAGCAGGTGCAAGTCTTTAGAAGGCTTGGTATTAAAGAGTAAAATTCATGCCAGCCAGATTATAAGTGACGGGCATGTAGAACGTTTTAATGAACAGGTTGAAAAAGAGGCGCCCAATGAAACGGTTTTAGCAGATTCACAAAAAGATTTTCAACTGGATTTAATGGCCGACATATTCGATTTTTACGGATTTCTGCACCCGGTAAATCGTATCCTGGATATTTATTATAAAAACAGAACGGTGGTTGAAGGTCCCGTTGAAATGGTCTTTTTGCCTGTAAAAGATTGTATTGCCAATTTTGTAAAGGTTGGTCACGGGTTTCATGCGCAATTGAAACAGTTGTCTGAACGGGAAGGTTTGGCCGAAACAAGTGATTTGATCCAGGAACGCTTTAAAAAGGCCATCGCCTATTTTAAAGCTGAAATGGAAGTGAAGCTGTTGAAGCCTATAAAAACCTTTGTGTTTACTACGGATAACCAGGCTGTAGGCAAGGAAATAACCAAACATTTGGATGCTTTTGAGGAATTGCTCCTTGTAAAAGTGGCCTATTTTAAAGGCTTGACGGATGGCTTTAAACCAAAACAATTCTTAGAGTTACGGGCTAAATCGGTATTTATAACTAAAGACAAACCAAAGAAACCCAGAAAAACGGTTATTGACGGCACCAGTAATGTGGAACTTTTTGAAAAACTACGTATACTAAGAAATGATATTGCACAGGAAAACGATTTGATTCATTATCAAGTTTTTACGCAAAAAGCCCTGTATGAAATGTGCGAAACCCTGCCTACCAACAAAAAAGAACTGTTAGCGGTTAACGGGATGGGAAAAACCCGGGTTGAAAAATACGGTGCTCCTATTTTAAAAGTGATCAGGACTTATTGTGAGGCACATGATATAGAAACGTCTACAGATGTTGATATTTTTGAAGCCCCAAAGCCGAAGCGAAAGAAAGGCGATACTAAAAAGGAGTCTCTGGCAATGTTCCGGGAAGGCAAATCGATTCAGGAAATAGCTGATTTACGTGAGTTGAATGCTAATACTATTTTTGGGCATTTAGCGAGTTTTATCCCGGGTGGTGAAGTAAAGATCACGGATTTAATGCCCGTTGCCCATTATGAAGAATTAAAAGTGTTGATTCCCCAAAAAGAGTTTGAGAATTTATCTGATCTAAAACACCAATTGGATGAAAAATACAGCTATGGGGAGTTGCGTTTGGTGTTGGAGGTGTTAAAGTAAAGCTAAAACACAATTATAATGAGATTCTGAAATACTGAAACAAGTTCAGCACAGGCAAGTTCAGAATGACAAAATTAATCTCTTAAAATACTCCTCGAAATCACAATCTTCTGAATTTCACTGGTGCCTTCGTAGATCTGGGTGATTTTAGCATCACGCATCAGGCGCTCCACATGGTATTCCTTTACAAAGCCATTACCACCGTGAATTTGTACGGCTTCAACGGTGTGCTTCATAGCAACTTCCGAGGCGTATAATTTGGCCATGGCGCTGGAACGGTCGTAATTAGCACCGGCATCTTTATCGGTGGCAGCTTTCATAACCAATAGCCTGGCGGCTTCTATTTCGGTGTACATATCGGCTAATTTAAACGCGATGGCCTGGTGATTGGAAATTTCGGTGCCAAAAGCTTTGCGTTCCTTACTGTATTTTAAAGCCAATTCATAAGCACCCTGGGCAATCCCCAGCGCTTGTGCCGCAATACCTATACGGCCCCCTGACAAGGTTTTCATGGCGAATCTAAACCCGGAACCATTGGCGCCGATTCTATTTTCTTTAGGGACTTTGACATCATTAAATTGTAAGGTATGCGTATCACTACCTCTGATCCCCAGTTTGTCTTCTTTAGGACCAATATCAAAGCCTTTCATGCCTTTTTCTACAATAAAAGCATTGATCCCATGGGACCCTTTATCTTTATCGGTTTGTGCAATGACCAAATAAATATCAGCACGTCCACCATTTGTGATCCAGTTCTTTGTGCCGTTCAATACATAGTGATCGCCCTTATCTATAGCCGTGGTTCTCTGTGATGTGGCATCACTGCCGGCTTCCGGTTCGCTTAAACAAAAGGCGCCTAATTTTTCGCCGGCAGCCAAAGGCGTTAAGTATTTTTCTTTTTGTGCTTCCGTTCCGTAAGTTTCCAGGCCGTAACAAACCAGGGAATTATTTACCGAAACCATCACCGATGCCGAAGCATCAATTTTGGAAAGCTCTTCCATAATAAGTACATAGGAGATGGTGTCCATACCGCTACCGCCGTATTTGGGGTCTACCATAACGCCCATAAATCCTAATTCGCCCATTTTTTTAACTAACGTATCAGGGAATTCCTGTTTATTGTCGCGTTCAACAACGCCCGGAAGTAATTCGGTTTGTGCAAACTCTCTGGCTGCATCCCTGATCATGATATGTTCTTCTGAAAGCTTAAAATCCATAATCCAGATAAATTATTGATTTATTAAAAAATAATAGCAAATATAAATATTTGATGCGATATTTTTAACGAATATGTCTATTTTTGTTTAATATGATAAAATCAAGCTATAATATTATAGGGGTGATGTCCGGAACGTCATTAGATGGTATGGACTTAATTCATGTAGTTTTTCAGTTTGATACTACCTGGAAATTTAAAATCGAATGCGTTGAAACCGTTCCTTATACAATCGAATGGAAAACGATTTTAAAAGATCTGGTGAACGTTTCAAAAGAAGCACTACAGCAAATTGATGAAGATTATACTACGCATTTAGCAACCGTCATTAAAGATTTTATCAAAAGCAATAATATCACTGAGATAGATGCTGTTTGCTCACACGGCCATACGGCTTTGCACCGGCCGGAGAAAACATTAACCTATCAAATCGGGAATATGCCGCATTTGGCAGCTTTATTAAATCAAAGGGTGGTTTGCGATTTCAGGGTACAGGATGTCGAGTTGGGCGGACAAGGGGCGCCTTTAGTCCCCATAGGCGACGAACTATTGTTTGCAGATTATGATTTTTGTATGAACCTGGGCGGGTTTGCCAATATTTCTACTAAAATCGATAATAAACGCATAGCCTATGATATTTGTCCGGCAAACATTGTGTTGAATCATTATGTGAACAAACTTGGCCTTGAGTATGATGACGGAGGACAATTGGCAGCAAAAGGCAGCATTAATGCCGACCTGTTACAACAACTTAATGCGTTAAGCTTTTATAAAGCATCACCGCCTAAATCGCTGGGATTGGAATGGGTATGCGACCATGTGTTTCCGTTAATTGATGCTTATGAAAGTCATATGAATAATGTATTAAGGACCTTTGTGGAACATATGGCCATTCAGATATCCGAAAGTGTTTCGGGAAAACCGAATAGTTCCGTGTTTATAACCGGTGGGGGTACTTATAACACGTTTTTAATTGAAAGGATTAAAGCACTTTCCAACAACAAAATTGTGATCCCTTCAAAGGCTATCATAGAATTTAAAGAGGCCCTCATCTTCGGGTTTTTAGGGGTTTTAAAGCTTAGAAATGAAACCAACTGCTTAGCGAGTGTTACCGGTGCCTCCAAAGATCACAGCTCCGGTAAAATATACCTGGCCTCAAAAATAATTCAAAATTAATATTTAAGCCCTTAAGTTTTTTATATTTGTTACTTTGATCAAAAAGAATTCCCTGAGGCTTTGTCTCGGGGTTTCCGTTGAAATTGTCATTCCCGTGCAGACGGGAATCTAAAAAAGCATTTATATACTATGACGCAACTTTAGCTACACCTGGTTCCATATTTTCAGATCCCCGGATTTTAGGCTATAAGTTGAATTATTGATATATAAAATGAAAGAATTATTAAAACGATACGAAAACAAAAAACCAGAAATAGTTTTTAATTGGAAAGATTCCAAAACAGATGCAGAAGGATGGGTAGTGATCAACTCTTTAAGGGGCGGTGCCGCTGGTGGCGGAACACGCATGAGAAAGGGCCTGGATATGAATGAAGTGTTGTCATTAGCAAAAACTATGGAAATTAAATTCACGGTTTCGGGGCCGGCTATTGGCGGTGCTAAATCGGGAATCAATTTCGACCCGAAAGATCCGGGGAAAAAAGGCGTATTGGAACGTTGGTATGCGGCCGTTTCCCCTTTGCTAAAAAGCTATTACGGTACCGGTGGCGATATGAATGTTGATGAAACTCATGAGGTCATCCCCATAACAGAGGAAAGTGGTGTCTGGCATCCGCAGGAGGGTGTTTTTAACGGCCATTTTAAACCTACCGAAGCTGATAAAATAAACCGGATTGGTCAGTTAAGACATGGTGTTATCAAAGTTCTTGAAAACCCTGTGTACTCGCCGGATATTTCCAGAAAATATACTGTTGCAGATATGATCACGGGTTTTGGCGTGGCCGAAGCCGTGAAGCATTATTATGATATTTACGGTGGTAATATTAAAGGGAAGCGGGCTGTAGTTCAGGGCTTTGGAAATGTTGGGGCGGCAGCAGCGTTTTATTTGTCCCAGATGGGAGCCAAAATAGTAGGCATCATAGATATAGCCGGAGGCGTGATCAATGAAGACGGTTTTTCCTTTGATGACATATGTCATTTTTTTCTAACCAAAAAGGGCAATACATTAGCGGCCGGCGATATGATGCCTTTTGAAGAAGCTAACAAACGGATTTGGGCCATTAACACCGAGATTTTTGCTCCGTGTGCAGCTTCGCGCTTGATCACCATTCATCAAATAGATGAAATGATCGATAGCGGTTTGGAAGTGGTATCCTGTGGTGCCAATGTACCCTTTGCCGATAAAGAAATACTTTTCGGGCCCATTATGGAGCACACCGATTACCGGGTGAGTTTGATCCCGGACTTTATTTCCAACTGTGGTATGGCCCGGGTGTTTGCCTACTTTATGGAACGTAAAGTACAAATGACAGACGAAGCAATTTTTAACGATACATCAAATACAATTAAAGAAGCCATTGAAAAAGTATATAGCAAAAATCCGTCTAAAACGGGGTTGAGTGCTACTGCTTTTGAGATTGCATTAAACCAACTTATTTAAATTAACATATGGAGGCAGTAATTATTTTAGTTTTCGTAATGGGCTATTTGGCCATTACCCTTGAACACAGTATAAAAATAGATAAATTAATTCCTGCCCTGGTCATGATGGCCATATGTTGGGCCTGTATTGCGCTTGGTCTCGAGACATTCCCGGAATGGTTTGATTCCGGCAAACATGCGCTTTTAGAGAATTTCGGATTGTTGGAACATGAAGAGAAGACGCACCTGATGGAAGAAACCCTATTGCATCATTTAGGGAAGACTTCGGAGATTTTAGTGTTCCTTTTAGGCGCCATGACCATCGTTGAGATCATCGATTATTTTGATGGGTTTGCCACTATCAAAGGATTTATAAAAACGAAGAAGAAAACAAAGATCCTGTGGATATTCTCCGTTTTGGCGTTCATTCTTTCGGCTATCATTGATAATTTAACGGCTACGATCGTACTTGTTTCCATTCTTCAAAAAATAGTCAGAGACAGAAATACAAGAATCTGGTATGCAGGTTTGATCATCATAGCGGCTAATGCCGGTGGTGCCTGGTCTCCTATCGGTGATGTTACCACCACCATGTTATGGATTGGTAAAAAAGTAACCACCGGAAATTTAATTGCTTATTTATTCATCCCATCATTTTTCTGTATGGCCGTACCGTCTTTAATAGCATCGTTCTTACCGGCGTTCAAAGGCGATCTGGATATTGAAGAAGCTGAGGAAAAACCAAAATCAAGATTTAGCTCAACCATGCTTTATTTAGGATTGGGAGCCATTGTTTTTGTACCGATCTTTAAAATGATAACGCATTTACCGCCGTATGTAGGTATGATGTTGTCTCTAGGTGTTGTGGCCATTTTTGCTGAAATATACAGTAGTTCTAAATTCAGTTTAACAGAGGTGGATTCTACTGAAAGTGATGCGCATGCCCACCACAGTCCGGTGCATTACTCCTTGTCAAAAATAGAGTTACCGAGTATCTTATTCTTCTTAGGGATATTGATGGCCGTAGCTGCTTTGGAATCGTTAGGCATTCTGTTTGGTGCTGCCGATTGGTTAAGAGCCAGCACGCCGCAATTAGGAACGGAAATAGAAGCAGGAGGTGTATCGGATCTGGTAATTATGTTTTTAGGTGTTGGTTCGGCCGTTATTGATAATGTGCCGTTAGTAGCCGCCAGTTTGGGGATGTTCTCTGAGCCCTTAGATCATCAACTTTGGCATTTCATTGCCTTTTCAGCAGGTACCGGTGGTAGTATGTTAATTATTGGTTCTGCTGCTGGTGTTGTTGCCATGGGTATGGAAAAAATTGACTTTTTCTGGTACTTACGAAAAATATCCTGGTTAGCCCTGATAGGCTTTGTTGTAGGCTCTGCAGTATTCATGGTTATGAGAGGCATCCTGTAATTATTTTTTGCCATATTTAGCATTTGGTCTAATAATTGTTTGTCTGGTTTTCATCAAAAACTATTTTTGTTATACTTTAACAAAAAAAGTAACGTTATACAGTTGCAATAAATTTATATTATATGCTAAACCTATTTTTAACCCTACAAAATGCTCAGGAAGGAGCTGAAACACTTGCTGAAGGAGAATCAGTTGAAAAAACCCTTTCAATCATTGAACTAATAACCAGTGGTGGTGCAGCGGGACAAGTTATTATAGCTATTCTGTTTTTACTGCTGGTATTTGCCACTTATATTTATTTTGAAAGGCTTTTTGCCATAAAAGCAGCGTCTAAGGTGGATTCAAACTTTATGAATCAAATCAAAGATTATGTAAGTAATGGTAAAATAGATTCGGCACAAGTATTATGTGCCCAGGTAAACACGCCGGTATCAAGATTGATTGGAAAAGGCATCACCAGGATAGGGAAACCACTGGCTGATATTAATACTACTATTGAAAATGCCGGACGTTTGGAAATTTACGGACTGGAAAAGAACGTAAGTATTTTGGCTACTATTTCAGGAGCCGCACCAATGATCGGATTTCTTGGTACGGTTGTTGGAATGATATTAGCAATATTTGAATTGGCTAATGCCGGAGGTTCCATCCAGATGGATGTATTGGCAGGCGGATTGTATACGGCTATGACCACCACAGTTGGCGGTTTAATTGTTGGAATTGTAGCTTATATGGCCTACAACCATTTAGTAGTTAGAACCGACAAAGTGGTGTATCAGATGGAAGCTAATTCGTTAGAGTTTTTAGATCACTTAAACGAACCTACATAGTATGAACTTTAGAGGAAGAAATAAAGTTACGCCGGAATTCAGTATGTCGTCCATGACGGATATTGTATTTCTGTTATTGATCTTTTTTATGATTGCTTCCACGCTCGTTTCTGCAGAAGCTATTGATCTGTTGTTACCTAAATCGTCCAGTAAGACCACGCAGGTTAAAAACATATCGGTGAGCGTCAATAAAAAGCACCAGTATTTTGTGGATTTGAAAATGGTACCCAAAAGCCAGTTGGAAGACGCCATTCTTACGGCTATGCAAGGAAGCACGACATCTTCAATAACCATAAGGTCCGATCAGGATGTGGAGATGAAACACGTGGTTTATATCATGGATATTGCCAATAGAAACAGAATAAAATCTACTTTGGCGGTTAAGGCCACCAGGTAATTTTATAGTATTTAGAGGTTCTGAATAAAGTCATTAAAGATGAAATATTTTAAAACAAAACACGAAAAGGACTCAGCAAAAATAACAGTGCTGATCAATTTGATTTTGTTGTTACTGATCTTTGTGATAGGACCTCAATATATGGATCCGCCAGAAGAGTACGGTGTGGCGGTTAACTTCGGGAACTCAAGTGTAGGTCAAGGTAGGGTACAGCCTAAAAAACCTGTAAAATCGGAACCCAAAGAAATAAATGAACCTCCACAACCGGATGTATCCAAATCCGAACCTACCAAAGCTGAGGAAGTAAAAGAAGAGGTTTTAACCCAAGAAGATGAG
Organism: Seonamhaeicola sp.; assembly: GCF_028281565.1. GTDB lineage: Bacteria > Bacteroidota > Bacteroidia > Flavobacteriales > Flavobacteriaceae > Seonamhaeicola. The sequence continues at coordinate 1,933 of NZ_JANQJQ010000029.1, read as the reverse complement.
GAAGCCATAGCTATAAGAAAACAGAAAGAAGCTGAGGCTAAGGCTAAAGCCATAGCAGAAGCAAAAGCAAAGGCTGAAGCGGAACGCATAGCAAAAGAAAAGCGGGAGCAAGAAGAGAAGAAGAAGAAATTGGATGCTTTAATCGGAGGTGTGAGCAAATCTGAAGGTTCGGAAACAGGCAGTGAAGGAAACGATAATCGAGCCGGTGATAAAGGGCAATTGGATGGCGATCCGTATGCCCCCAGTTATTTTGGAGGCCCCGGGTCAGGAAGTGGCGGTGTTGGTTATGGTTTAAACGGTAGAGGGCGTGCCACCTATAAAACCATGAAACAGGATTGTAACGAATCCGGTATGGTAATCGTTAGGATCGTTGTGAACAGAAATGGTAATGTCATAGAAGCCACTCCGGGTGTAAAGGGGACGACCAACACGGCCCAATGTCTGCTGGAACCTGCAAAAAAAATAGCCTTGTCCCATAAATGGCGTCCGGACTCTAAAGCGCCTGCAAAACAGATCGGTTTTGTAAAAGTGAATTTCAAATTAGGACAATAACTAATGACGTATCAGGATACACTGCATTGGATGTTTTCTCAACTGCCAATGTATCAACGTCAGGGAAAGTCCGCTTACAAAGCAGATTTAAATAATACTTATTTATTGGCAGATCATTTAAACGATCCGCATAAAAATTTCAGATCTATTCATGTGGCCGGTACTAACGGCAAAGGATCCACGAGCCATATGCTGGCATCCGTTCTACAGGAAGCCGGTTATAAAGTGGGATTATACACTTCACCTCATTTAAAAGACTTTAGAGAGCGTATTAAAATTAACGGGCAGGTTGTAAGCAAACAATTTGTGATAGAGTTTATTAATAGGAATAAGGCCTTTTTTAAAGCAAATCAGCTGTCTTTTTTTGAAATGACCGTGGGTATGGCATTTGAATATTTTTCAGAGCAGCAAGTAGATATTGTTGTGGTTGAAGTCGGGCTGGGTGGCAGGTTAGATTCTACCAATGTTATAACACCGGAAGTTTCGGTAATCACAAATATAGGGTTGGATCACACTCAGTTTTTAGGGGATACCCTTGAAGAGATCGCTGCTGAAAAAGGGGGTATTATTAAACCGGGAATTCCTGTTGTGATCGGTGAAACCCAAAATGAAACAAAGGCCGTTTTCAAGAAACTGGCCCAACAACATGATTGTAAAATAACTTTTGCCGATAAAGAAGTAGAGACTGTTTTAGAAAGTGATCTAAAGGGCTGCTATCAATCTAAAAATATTAAAACGGCTATTCAGGCTATAAAAGAATTACGGCTTAAAGGCTACACCATATCTGATGCTGACCTAAAAAAAGGGTTGTTACATGTTATTGACAATACCGGGTTGCTAGGGCGTTGGCAGGTTTTAAACCATAAACCGAAAGTAGTTTGCGACACAGGGCATAACAGGGAAGGGTTAACACACCTGATGGAACAAATATCAAAAGAAACCTTTAAAAGCCTGCATATGGTTTTCGGTGTTGTGAATGATAAGGATCTAAATACCATCATAGACTTATTGCCAAAAGCGGCGACTTATTATTTCTGCAAGCCAACAATTTCCAGGGCATTACCTGCTGAAGATCTGAGGCAATTTTTTAATGATCACGGACTTTTTGGAAATAGTTATAATTCAGTAAATGAGGCTTATACGGCAGCCTTAGATAATTCGTCTCCGGAAGATTTTATATTTATTGGAGGGAGTACATTTGTGGTGGCAGAAATAATTTAATTTTTTTCAAAAAAGTTTTTGCAGAATTAAAAACTAGGTTATATTTGCAGTCCAATTTAGAGGGCGCGTAGCTCAGTTGGTTCAGAGCACTTGGTTTACACCCAAGGGGTCAGGGGTTCGAATCCCTTCGCGCCCACAAGGCTTCCAGAAATGGGAGCCT
>NZ_JANQJQ010000036.1 GCF_028281565.1 Seonamhaeicola sp. | reverse complement strand
CTCCGTCGCATCGAAGTTCTCGGCCCTGAACATGGGGATGAAATCCTTATATCCGAATTCCTCCTGACTCCCCCAGTTCTCCTTGTGGTAATCGAATACCCCTGAGGTTTCCCTGTACATCCGTCGCGGGTACCATTCCGAATCGTGAGCCGGCACCGCATAGGGGCCCCAGTGGATAAAAATACCTAGCTTCGCGTCTTTGTACCATTCAGGAACCTCATAATTGCCCAGAGATTCCCAGGTGGGTTGATATTCCTTTTTCTCTGATATCGCCCGATTTAAACCAATATCAGACTTTTTATTTTTTTCACATGCGAAAAGCGCAACAGCTATAACGTATAAAAAAAACGCTTTTCTGTATGTTTTTTTTAATTTCATCTTAATTTATTTTAATTGGTAATAGGTAATAACCAAATCAGAAAGTTTTATAAGGCCCAAATATATTTTTGACTTCCAGTTTTGGATTTAAATGGTCAAGTTCCAAGACGTAATATTCCATACCCCCTGGTAAAACTCTAATCAAAATATGGCCTTGCCTGATTTTATAGCCTCTTCTAAATGCCCCTCCGTATGTTGCCATAGTAGCATTATGGATGTTGGTTGCAAAAAAATCCGGTGTTGGCTCTAAGCCGTACATTCTAAAAAAAGTCTCTTGCCCTGGATGATCCGAAGTAATGGACTGCTGAACAAACACCTGAGGAGCCAGAGTATCCACAAAATATTGATTCATAGCATCCCTTACACCATGATGATCCATCACGGCCACCTCAACCTGCCCAACCGCATTAGCCATTGGGGTCTCTACGTCAAACCACCAATCCATTCCATTGGTAGTTTGTTTAGTATTAACACCTGTGTTATCACCTCCGGTGTAATAATCAAAGTCTCCGTACGATATCTTTAAGGCAATGCTCATTGGGTTTTCACCAAATTTCCCCTCTTCATTTACGATGTCTTCCTTTGACATATACTGATAGGGTTTGTTTGTAAGACTATCTTTAATTGTGCCATTCGATTTTATCGGCATCACCATAAAATCATATTCATCGGGGTTTGAGAGTAAAGAGATTTGCCTAGAATCTCCAACATTTAGGGAATCAACTTTTAAATTGTTATTCTCAACGTGATATTCCAAAAACCTTAAATAGTTCACAAAATTCAACTCTTTATTATTATGACTTCTTAAGTCTTTAGGGAAATCATAATTTGGATAGCCGCGGTCAATAATCTGCACTATCGGTATTTCATCGTATAAATCTGTAATTCCTGAAAGTCGGTATGCCTCAGTCGCTGACCACACACTTTTATCATGAATCATCCCATAATGATCACCATGAAAATGAGATATTACCGCATAATCAATTTCATTACTAAAATCCGCAGGAACTACCTGTTTTATGTAATTTGCAATCCACTGACCTGGTCTTTTAGAATTATTCGGGTAGACAGGAGTCACCTGCATTCTATTTGCAGGTCGACATTCCTCAGCCCAACCTCCCTCAAGAGCCCCCACGTCAAACATCATTGTGGTTCCATCCGGTAACAACATAAAAGTAGCGTCTCCTCTTCCTGTGTTAATATGATGTATATCTAAATAACCTTCAGTCCAAGGTTTTAACTGTGTAGGTAATGAATTAATGGAATCTTTCTGAGCGTTACTGAAAAATCCCAATAAAGCAGTTAGAATTAAGAATCCAAACTTTGCCAATATTTTATTTTTTCTATTCATTTTTTAGTTTAAATAATTTCAGGGTACTATTATTTCTTGCAAATAGAACCCCTGTTTCTCCATTCGCTAAATTTATTTTTTTAATAACCTTCACCTCATCTTTTATCATTAACCGACTTTCTGATGGAGCAATAACATCTAGTTTTTTTGAATTAGCATTAGGCGAAAGCAGCAACCCAATACCTGCATCATTTCTTGGTGTTTCCACCTCGGTATCAAATAAATTTCCTGCAATTATTATATGAGGGGTTCCATCTTCTTTATAATCAATAACCTCGCAAGCGTTTATAGCAAAACTTTGAGCTCTGTTGGGAAGCCTATGAATATTAAATTTTGTTCCTGTATTCTCCAACCATATATGTTCAAAAGTATCTAACTTAAAATGCATTGATTTGGACAACATGGACTCCCCGTAAACATCCTCTAAACTGGCGAGAGCAAATTCATTGTATGTCTCAAATCTTTTGGCAATTGCCGGGATTTGTTGAGATGAACATTCCCTACCTCTTACAGGTAGCCTCTTTCCCTTTTTTGTTTTACTTAATACGATATCCAAGCTGTTGTTTTCATCAAAATCATTACTATAAATCTCAAAAGGTTCCTCTAAACTGGTTTTGTATTTACTATTGAGTCCGTAATTACCAATTACAAAATCCATATCCCCGTCATTATCCACATCCATTTTTTCAATACTTCTCCACCACCCAGCAGTATCAGACAAACCATACTTATGGGATACATTATTAAACCCAGAGGAAGTGTTTTCGAAAAGTGTTACTCCCATCCATTCACCAACAACAACTAAATCCAAATCATTATCTGCATCAAAATCACACCATCTAGCGTCAGTAACCATACCTAATTCAGTAAGCTCCGGATTTAAATTTTCGGTAACATTCGTGAAGTTCAATCTATCATTTAAGCCACCTTCGTTTTTCAATACATAGCTTGGTGGGGTACTGGGGTATTTTCCAGGAACAATACGCCCTCCAACAAATAAGTCTAAATCTCCATCCTTATCTATATCTCCAGCAATTACAGTCTTACCACTGATTTGTATTTTAGGCAAACAATCTTCGCACTTTGTAAAGACACCATTATTGTTAACATATAAACGATCTTCATAATACTGTCCTTCCAGTTGGCCATTGTTACCACCACTTACAATGTATAAATCCAAATCATTATCATTGTCAAAATCCTCTAACAATACTCCCGTATCCTCAAATTGGTAATCATTTAACCACGGTCCATCAACCTCTTTGAAGTGACCTTCCTTATTTTGATAATACATAGCTGCTTTATACCCCGATGCATTGCCAATAAAAAAATCCTCTAGACCATCTCCATTAACATCTCCTACAGCCAATCCTGGTCCAATCTGGGAGTTTTTATGGGGCAACAAGGGTTCTATTCTGAAATCATCATAGAAATCCTCCTTGTGTAAAAAATCAATATTTAATTGATTGGTAATATCTGTAAAGACGGGAAACTCATTTACCTTTCTTTTATTGAGTACTTTACTTTTACTTGCATTTTTATAATCCAGTGTAAATGTCCGATTTCCCTTGACAGAATTTAAAACCTGACTGCTGCCATCGGGCCAAGTTATTTTTAACTCATCTACAGTATCCTTTTTACCTAAACCATAATGAAGCAACGGTTCTACACTGGATTGAAAGCCTCTAGATAAGGTTAGCTCTTTAACCTGTAAACTGTTTCCGTTTGATAATACAACCTTACTTCCAATTCCAAAAGGGTTAGATTTTGAACCAATTAATTTAATCTTTAAATAATTATTGTTTCCAGTAGCCCTATCTGAACATTTATTTTCTATTAAATATGCTTCTTCATCAATATTGTTAACAACCAAATCTAAATCGCCATCATTATCTAAATCCGCATAGGCGGCGCCGTTCGAAAACCCTTTATTTTCTAATCTCCAATCTTCGTTGCCATATCTAAAAGTCAAGTCTCCATTATTGATAAAAAGAGAATTCTCTAATGGTGAAGACGGAAATATTTCGGGATTATACTTAAGAACCTTTCCAAAAAAACTTTGAGATTTCAATTTCTCGTTTGCGTCATTGTTATTTACATCCCTTTTAATTCCATTGGTGATGTAAATATCTTCGAATCCATCATTATTCAAATCACAGAATAATCCTGCCCAACTCCAATCGGTCGCAGCAACACCTGCAAGTCTTGAAACATTACTAAAAACCGGTTTGGTATCAAACACCCCGTTATTAAATTGAAGCATATTATGCATGTATTGGTAATGAAACCCCAAATCAACTGCTTGTTCAAATGCATGTTGGCTCATACTGGCCATATTGGTCTTTGATCTAAAATGACTGTCCGATGTCATGTCCATTTGAAGAATATCCAGAAAGCCATCGTTGTTAAAATCAGATGCGTCCACTCCCATTCCAAATTGCGACGTTTGGTTGGTTGCCTCTTTTATAATTTCCTTGAAAGTACCATCAGCATTATTTAAGTATAAGTAATCCGGAACATTAAAATCATTTGAGACATAAAGATCTTTCCATCCATCATTATTTAAATCAGACGCTATAACCCCTAGGGTCAACCCAAAATTCTTAACATTTGCCTGTTCGGTAACATCTGAAAATGTGCCATTGCCATTATTTCTAAATAAATGAGCTGATTCAGAATACTCATTCTCAGTTACTTTCCGGTGATAAAACTCGTTACCCATGCTAATAGGTAGCAACGGATAATTAACAACAAAAACATCCAGTAAACCATCATTATCGTAATCAAAAAAAGTCGCTTGAATTGATGAACTGGAATCATCTAATCCATATTCTTCAGCTCTTTCTGTAAATGTATTGTCCTGATTGTTAATAAACAATTGATTAGAACTGGGTTTATATTTTGAGGAAACACAAACATAAATGTCTAGCCATCCATCATTATTAACATCAGCCATTGTAGTTCCAGTATACCATTGATTACCACCAACAATACCCGCGGTTTCCGTTATATCCTGAAACTGCATATTTCCACGATTTAGATATAACTTATTGCTTGACATATTCCCACTGAAGAAAATATCACTTAATCCGTCATTATTTATATCTCCAATACTAACTCCTCCTCCCATAAAAATATAGGGGAAATTGTAATAATTAAGGGAATCACTCTCAGTTATTTGATTCTTAAAATTTACTCCTGAATACTTCGGATCAATCAATTTCAGTCCAACAATATCTTTGTTTTTTTTTGAGGAACCCCCACAAGAATAAAACAATAAAGTCACTAGGATGATTTTCACCACGAATTGAAAAAATCTCATCTTAAGTCTAATATTTTATTAAAAAACATGAAATAATTAATGTCATCCTTTGGACGCATTACAGGTAGATACAACAATTTCAGAATTATCAATAAAAAAAGAAGTTAGGTAAATCTTAATTTTTAGAAATGACGGGCTACGATAACTTAACTTGTACTTTAACTATCGCAGCCCTCTTCATTTCAACTTCAAACTAAACTAACTCAATTTTTTACACACACTTTTGATTAATATCCGGGATTATTCGGGAAACCAGCATTATCAATTTCCACTTGAGGTATATCCATATATTCTCTACCTTCTACATAGGCACCTACTCCGCCACAACCGCTCTTCATATCCAATCCATTAGCATCACGTAAATCTACAACGCGTTCTTTCACGAGTCCCCAACGAATTAAATCAAACCAACGCACTTCTTCAAGAGCTAGTTCCAAAACACGCTCATCTCTAATTCTATCACGCATCTCACTTTGGGTAAGCCCTGCAGTTATATCAGGCATATCAACTCTTTGGCGAACCTTATTTATAGCATCATACGCTATACTTGTAGGTCCATTCAGTTCATTTTCAGCTTCAGCGAGCATTAAAAGAACATCCGAATATCTCATTAATCTCCTATTTATAGGATTTCTGAAAAATTGGGCATTTGATACACCTCCTTCGATATTTAACCATTTTCTACCAAAAACCCTCGTATCACCAGGAAAGGCATCTTCATACTTAACTCCTCCATATATTGTGGAATTAGGATGGTTCCAAAACAGAGTTGTAAATGTTCGAGGGTCAATATCTCCCCCATTTGTTTGTTCTTTTAAAAATAATGGCAGGACCCAATCATTTATTCTCATCGTATTTTGACTGGTGTAACCTGGCGGAGCAATATCCGGTTCATCCGCTAAGGCTCTACCTCTATTTAATTGGTCACCTCCCCATCCACCATTGCCATCGTTAATGTATGACAATTCAAATATTGACTCTTCATTGAATTCAGTAAATGCACTAAAATTATCGGCATAATTTGCCACTAAATCATAATTTGCGGACAATTTGTTAAATTCTGCTATTGCAAGGCTATATTGTTCTGTAAATAGATACGCCTTACCTAAATATCCTGTAGCTGCTCCTGAAGTAGCCCTACCCGCATTAGACGAATCCCAAGTAGTTGGCAGTTTTGACTGTGCAATTTTAAAATCTTCAATTATAAAATCCCAAACATCACTAGGATCGGCCTGGACTTGGTTCCTTTGATCAGCTACCGTTACTCTTTCTCTTAAAATTGGAACGTTGCGCCAAATCATAACCAAATCAAAATAAGCCAATGCCCTCAAAAAGTGTGCTTCTCCAATAATGGTTTCTTTTAAAGAAGCGTCCATATCAATACCAGGAACAAAGTTTATTACATCATTAGACCTCGCAACAACATTCATTACTTGAGGATATACCCACCGCTGTGTATCAGTTGTCGATTCTCCAACAAACCTTGCTGGAGCGGTTCTTACAGAAGGATTAAAAGGGTTAACAATATCATCCCGATAATCGGTAAGCCATATTCGCGCTCTACCATAATATGTAGCAATACTCAAAGGACTATAAGCCCCCATTAAACCTTTTATGGCATCATCTTCGGTTTGCCAAAACTCTGAAGGTGTTAAAGCATTTGGGTTTGTTTGATTTAGTAAATCAGGGTCGCAAGAGAGGCTTGTTAATAACAGGCAAGCTCCAACGACATAGTATTTAATCGATTTAATCATTTCAAAATATTTTTAATTATTAATTAATATAACTGTAATTGAAAAGATTGTATAAAAACTACAATCCTATTTGAACTCCGAGTCTAAAAGTTCTGGCCGCAGGGTAAGCTCTTTCGTCTACTCCTGAATTAAAAAGTCTCGGTTCTCTTCTAAAACTTCTACCAACTTCAGGGTAGTAACCACTGTAATTAGTTATAGTAAAAACATTTTCCATTGAAGCATAAAGGCGTAACCTATTAATTCCAATTTTTGACATCAAATCATCAGGGAAGGTATAACCAATATTTAAATTTTTAAGACGAAAATATGAGCCGTCTTCAACGTAAAAACTCGACATTCTTCTGTTATTGGCCAAATCATTGATTGTAAGCCTTGGTGCCGTAGCATTTGGATTGGAAGGAGACCAAGCAACTTCAGCCGCATTAGCAAAATAATTACCAAAATAATGAATTTGCCCTTGGAACTTTTTACCATTTAAAATCTCATTACCTTGTACTCCATTGAAAAATAAATTAAGGTCAAAGTTTTTATATGTAAAATCTAATTGAAGACCATATTCGAAATCGGGAATATAACTTCCTAAAACAACTCTATCATCATTATCAATTACACCATTGCCGTCAACATCTCTAAATATAAAATCCCCGGCTTGAGCATCCGTTCTTCCATCCGCTAAAGCTTCTGCATCTGTTTGATAAATCCCAACTACTTGGTGACCAAAATAAGAGCCAATTTCACTGCCTGCCTGTGTAAGCGTTCCAAAAATTGAATTATTTGTAAATTCTCCACCTGCAATTGGCGTAATACCTTCTCCTAAAGAAACAACCTCATTTTTTAGCGTAGAAAGTGTACCTGTTGCACTAAAACTAAAATCTTTAGCATATTTCTTATAATTTAACATAAATTCAAAACCTTTATTCTGAATACTAACTGCATTAAAAGGCACAGCATTGCTAAATCCGGTACTATTGGAAACATTAAGACTAGCCAAAACATCATTGGAATCTTTTATAAAATAATCTACACTAAAATTTATTCTATTATTTAAGAACCCTAAATCAGCACCAAAGTTCTTGGTTTCCGTTGTTTCCCATATTAATTCAGTATTACTTCCATTAGAAAGGGAAGTACCTGGCACCCTTGTCTCACCAATAACAGTTTCTGAAGCTATATTCAACACACTTTGTGTATCGTATGCCCCAATGTTATCTGAACCAATTTTACCATAACCTCCGCGTAACTTTAAATTGTTGATAAAAGAAACTTCCTTCATAAAACCTTCGTTAGTTACGTTCCAGGCAAATGCCAATGACGGAAACGTTCCCCATTGATTTTCGCTACTAAACCTTGAAGAACCATCTCTTCTAACCGAAGCAGTTAGAAAGTATTTGTCCCCGTAATTATAGTTTAATCTCCCTAAATACGATTCATACCCAACAATTTCCTGATAGGATGGAGAACTTAAAAGATTTTCAGCTGCCCCCGCTACCCTAATGGAATTAGAAGGAAAACCAGAGGCCTGAATTGAAAGAATCCTTGTATCTATTTTCTGATAGGTTGCTCCTCCCAGAATATCAAAATTATGCTTTCCTACATTGAATTTATAATTCAGTGTATTTTCTACAAGGTAATTTTTACTTATCGTACTGGTTTCTGAAAGATCTGCTACCTCATTTGTCCCAGGAGAAGTATTGTTTAGTTCATATGTTGGCCTAAACGTAAATCTGTTTTCCACATTATATTCCATCCCCAAGTTTAATTTATATACCAACCCTGGTATAATCTCATAGCTTGGCGCCAAATTAGCCAATACTTGCTCCCTTTTTCTTGTGTCTTCAATTAAAGAGGCCAACGCCAATTCATTTGCTATTGTGCCGACACCTGTAATAATAGAAGCATCCGTTATATTAGAAAAACCGCCATTTTCGTCATAAATAGGAAGTGTCGGTAAATGTCCCCATTCGACCCCAAACTGGTTATTAAGCTCCTCATCCGTTTTACTTAAGGACAAGGACTGATCAATTTTGAATTTATTCTTCTTAAAGGCGGAATTAATTCTAAAATTATGTCTGGTAAAACTCGAATTTTTGACAATCCCTTCTTGATCAACTACACCGCCGGATAAATTAAAAGTTAAGTTATCACCTCCGCCAGATAGACTAACACTATGTGCCTGGACAAAGGCCGTTCTCAATTGTTCTGCTTGCATATCACTATCCACATTTGGGTCAAAAGCTGAATCATTGGCAGGAGATCGAGCCTCACCATCATTATCATTAGCAATATTTCTGATATTGGCATATTGTGCCGCATTGGCATAATCTATAGTGCTTATAACCTCTTGAAAACCAGCATACGAATCAATATTGACCCTAATCGCTCCGGATTTCCCCTTTTTAGTGGTTACAATTACAACACCATTTGCAGCTCTAGAACCATAAATCGCCAAAGCTGATGCGTCCTTTAAAACTGTTACACTCTCAATATCTTGTGGGTTAAGAAAACTCATGGAAGAAGTCAACATTCCATCTATAACATAAAGAGGTCCAACATCAGATAGAGTACCCGATCCTCTAATGGTTATAATAGGTTCAGCGCCTGGGGCTGAACCATCAGCTTCAACTCTAACACCTGTCATTCTACCTTGTAAGGCATTTGCTGCATCAACAGGGGTGTTCAAGGCCAAATCTGAACCTTTAACGGAAGAAACAGCACCGGTCAAGTCACTTTTTTTCTGTGTTCCATAACCTACTACTACTACCTCATCCAGTTTCGCCGCGTCCTCAACCAAAGCAATATTAATATTTGATTGACCATCAACTTCAACTTCCTTTGTTAAAAAGCCTATATAGGATACTACTATTACGGCATTTTCATTGGAAACTGACAATGTAAATTTACCATCAAAATCAGTTTGTGAACCGTTGGTAGTTCCCTTCTCAATTATATTAGCTCCTGGTAAGGGCTGGTTGTTTTGATCAGTAACGACACCTGAAACCTGAAATTGTTGTGGTTTATCTACAAGTATTCGTTCTTTTTTCTTTACTATAATATTATTTGAACCTATTAGTTTGAAACTAACATTTCCATTCCTAAAGCTCTTTTCAAGTAATTCATCTAAGGTAATTTCTCCTTTTTCTAATTTTACTTTAGGAAAATCTTTAAAAAGCTTTCTTGGGTAAAGAAAACGATAATCTGTTTGTTTTTTAATAATCTTAAACACTTCATAAACGGTAATTTCAGAGGTGTTTTCAATTTGTATTTTTTTCTGCGCAAACGATTCACTAGTGCTAAAACTAAATGCCGCCGTACAAAAGAAAAAAATAAATGCTTTCATCATTAATAATGGGAGTCGTTTACGAACAAACGAGCATCCTTTAAGTAATTTAATTTTCATAAATTTGCCTTGTGTTAGTTAATAAATAATTAATACATAAAGAAGGAGCGAAGTATGATGTCCGGAAAAATATCGTTACTTCGTTTCCTTTTCTTATTCTAATACTACCTGTTTATCAATGATTTGGTAATCGTTTATTATCCCAAAATCTTTAACTACAGCCAATATTTCATCTATTTTTTGTTCTTTTCCAAGAACGCCATCAAATAAAATGGTTTCAATTTCTTTATTTTTAAAAGTTACATCCATATCAAACCAACGAGATAAAACTGTCATCACTTCTTTTAAAGGTTTTTTCTCAAAACTAAAAACACCTTCTTTCCAAGATATCTCATTATAAAGGTCTACGGTTTTCACCATTAAATGCTTACTACTAAGATTTACATTAGACTGCTGTTCAGGCAGCAATTCCTGCTTTATATCATCATATTTTACAAGCACTTTCCCTTCAACTAAAGTTGTGTATATATGAGCTTCTTCTTTGTAGGATTTTATATTAAACTCAGTACCTAAAACTCTAATTTCCTGTCCCTCGTTAAAAACTTTAAATTCGGCACCGTTATGTTTAGTGCTTGGAGAAACATCAAAATAAGCTTCACCATAAACCAATTCCACTTCCCTTGACTGTCCATCAATAAAGCTTACTGGATACTTTAACTTTGAATCCGAGTTCATCCAAACCCTAGTTCCATCAGATAGCTCAATAAAATACTGCCCCCCTCTCGGAATAGTCAGAGTATTATATTCAAGCTTATGAGCAGTTGCTAATTTATTTTTATAAATAATTTCTTTACCGTTACTTTTTGCGTTATTGGTTAGCACATGAGAACTCTTTCCTAAATTTATTTCCGAACCATCATCTAATTCTAATATAGCTTTATTTGACCCGGGTACAATTCCTGTTTCAACAACAACTTCATTGCCATCCAATATCGGTTCACTATCATTCGCTTTACTCAAAAGAAAATACGAAGTTGTGGAAACGAGAACTAAAATTGCCGCATACTTCATTACTCTCTTAACCCTACTTATTCCAAAAATCTTTTTCCTGCCCTTTTCATTCTCTATTATTTCTCTTAAGTTTTTTTCCGCTTTATCTATATCAAAATTGCTCAAATTGTAATTAATTGTATAATTCGTCCTAATGTAATTTAGAAATTCTTCCTTATTACCACCCTTATCAAGCCAGTTTTCCAGTTCTTCTATTTCTGGAAAAGTTATAGTATTTGTCAAATACTTTACAATAAGTTCATGTTCTCTTTTTCCTAACATATATCACATAAATCTATCACTATAACGAAAGTCAAAAAAGAATACCCTAGTCATTGAATAATATTTTTTTTGCTATTTTCGCAATTATCAAAGCTAATAATTATCAAATTACCACATGAAGACACAGTATAATGACGATATCTCTCTTATCAAAGCATTAAAGAATGAAGACCCTGATGCTTATTCATTTCTTCTGCGTAATTATCATCATAAACTTTGTGTTTACGCTTTTAGCTTAACTAACGACAATGATTTTGCGGAAGATGTGGTTCAAAATGTATTTATTAATATTTGGAGACGAAGAAGCAACTTAAAAGATGACTTTTCATTAAAGAACTATTTATACAAATCAGTTTATAATGAGTACATTGACCAGCATCGAAAACAAAAATCAATTTTGTCCATTGAGAAAAAATATATTGATGGTCTCAGTATGGTTGTGGAATCTGAGGATGAAAGTTATCTCAATAAACTTATTGAAATAGTAAAAAGAGAAATTGAAAACCTCCCTCCCAGGTGTAAAGAGACATTTCTTTTAAGTAGAAAAGAAGGCTTAACAAATATTGAAATTGCTGAATACTTGAATATTTCTGTAAAAGGTGTAGAGTTTCATCTATCAAAAGCTTTTAAAATATTACGTAATAGTGCTCAAGAAAAAGTCCAAACGATTTTATTCCTATTGTTTGGTAACAATAGCTTAACTACTTGCACTCCATAAATTTAGCAAAGACCCCATATCTCGGTATACCCTTTCATAGTTTAGTTTAAGTTCTTTATTTGAATAACTATTATTTTTTTCAGACAAATTCTTTTCGATTTTCTGAAGTTTTATTTGAGCTCTTTTATCTTTACCATCCGCAAAAACCACAAACTCTCCTTGATTCAACCTGAAGAAAATATCAGCCCTCCGTTTTGAAACTTCCTTTTCACCTTTAGTTATCCTGGTATCAAGACTTAGATTCACTCCTTTGTTAATGCTTGTTGTCTTTATTTTAACCAATTCAAAAAAGCGTTCATAATATTTAGCTGTATCAGGGTCGTTTACTTTGCCAAAAAATTGATAGGACAGATTACTTAATATGGCTTTGCTTGCTTTCTCTCCATACAGCATATCATTCTGTACCTTATCCTGCATAACATATATAGTGGCTATATCATAACTTCGAAGTGTGGCGGGAACACGGTGCATATTCAAAAGTTTTATTGTTGGAGCTTCTTCCATTAGAACAAATGATGATTTTTGATTCCTGACACTCATTTGCTTAATGACCGTATGCATTATTGTTGCGATTATGGGAGAATAAGCCGATTCATACTTTGGGTTATTGACTATGGAAATTACTCCAGAGTTTTTATGATTGTTTATGTCAAGAGGCACTTCATCTTCCGATAATACCATGAACATTTTTTGCGATGCAATTTTTTTAAATGCATTTGCCAAGGTGCTTTTTACCCCTGCTGTCTGTTTGTCCGAATCTATACCATTGATAAAAGCACTGGCCAGACTTTTAGAAGACAGGTTTGAACTTAAAAATGTTACCAGACTTTTGGTATTTAGCTGTTGAAAAAGTGCTATTACATGCGGCAACGTACAATACTTAGCGTAATCCGTTCTCATTTTCCATATCATACCGGCCAACAACCCTTCCACGGCATCATTGAAGAACCGTGAGGTTGCATTGATGTTTGTTGCTTCTCCTTGTTCCAATAGATTTTCAATAAGTACCCGGGAGAGTTCATTGACACTTTCTTCATTGGGCAAATATCTCGGCGCAATGGGGTTTACTTTATAGTGGATTATATCAAAAGAAATAGTATAAAATCTGGTATTGCTGTTCTTGAATAAGGGATAGGCTATCTCGGTAAGTTCAAAATCTTTATAGTCATGGATGACTCCGCAAAAATCATGTTTACTCAAGTGCTGTAAAAAGTTATAGACCACACTTTCTGTTTTTCCGCTTCCGGCCGACCCGATTATGGACACTCCTCTTCTTAGGTTATCTATTTTAAATTTCCCATTGGTGAGTTTAAAGTGCACCTGGTATTTTTTGTCTTTTACTTGACTTTGTTCTTTATGATACAATCCATATAAAACGGTTCCAATAAACAATACCGGTGTCACTATATAAAGTATGATTTGAACTATTTCCATTATATGCCTATTGAACTAGATTGAATGGCTTTTTCTGTTCCCCTTTTTAACTTTCGAAAAACTTTCAAGGCCAGTTGCACTTTATTGGTGGGAATATTCATTATAGAGGTATTTATCCCAGTCTTTCCTAAAAGTTTAAAAGCCATGGCCCTTTCATTATTGGGCAGCCCTAAAA
This sequence comes from Seonamhaeicola sp., assembly GCF_028281565.1. Lineage (GTDB taxonomy): Bacteria > Bacteroidota > Bacteroidia > Flavobacteriales > Flavobacteriaceae > Seonamhaeicola. The sequence goes on along the minus strand of NZ_JANQJQ010000036.1, from coordinate 26,429 downwards.
TGCTTATATAATACCCTTTTGTATCCTTCACAAAAAGCTTTCTTGCGTTATAGGTTTCTACATAATTTCTATTGTAATCAAATAGTTTGTCAAATGTCTTTTCTGCTTCGCTAAAAAATTGGTCCCTGTCAAATCCACGTTTAACCAATTTACCGTTCATCATGACTTCTGATGCTTTGTATTTACTCCCTGGGGATAAACTGTATGTGTTTGTTCTATCCTTTCTGCTGACTATTATATGGATATGGGCCTGGCTTCCCTCCTTTTGCATCCCTTGTTTTACTAGTTTCCCATTTTGCTTATGGGGAGCTTCTTCAATTAGTTGTTTGACTTCTTGTTCCTTTTCCTGAATGTTCCCGATGAGATTTCCCGATTTTATTTGCTGGATTTTATTTTCCAGCCTTACTATCTTTTTGTAATAGGGTGCATTTTCCCTAATGGCCTTGTCGGTTCCTTTAAAGGTCCTCGTATGTTCTACTTTTGCATAATACATGATATCATCTACGGTTACTTTTCTTCCATCTATTTCCCTGTTAAAGGCCTTGGCATAGGTTTTCATGACCTCGTTCGTATATTCCTTTAAAGCTTCAGGGTTATTTTCTAAATGCTTAAGCTCCTGCTGACTTGGATTTAGGGTTATGGAATAAAACCGGGGTTCGTTCTTTTTTAATTTTGCCGCATTGTTGTCAATATGCTCTATGACTTCTTTTGAATCAATCTCATCTCCATAATGGTTAAAGAAATGTTCCATATCCTCAAGTTCTTTTCCTTCATTTTCTTTATTGAGATAGTTTACAAAGTCGGTTACGCTTTGCATATAATTGTTTCCCAGTTTTTGGGGGCTTATGGTCACGTACATACCATTCTATTTTAATTTAGGTGTTCTTTTAATGCTTCAAATTCTTCTTTGCTCACTTCCAGTCGGTAATAACCTTTTCCAAAGGTGGTTTTTACGTAAGTGGTTTTTTCTATCAGATCTACAACCTCTTGTTTTAGCTCTCCCGTTTCCTGTTGTGTTTTATAGTACTGCTTTCTGTAGTACTCCAGCTCTTCATTTTCACTTATAAGTGTTGGTGCTTCAAAATAGATGGTTTCTTCGTCATCTTCTTCTCTTAATGTTTCTTCAAACAGTGCCTGCAACATGGCAGTTGTGGGCTGGGTCTGGTTCTTTTCAATATCCCTAATTATGGCAATCACGGCATTGAACCGCTTTTTTATGATACTTTTTAAACCTGTAATGGTTGCTCCTAACCTATCATTTGGCGATAATTCATTGATTTCAAAAAAATCAATCATTTCCAACAGGGTCATGGATTGGGATTTGGCGTTCTTTTTGCAGAAAACCCTGAACTTTTTGGCAATGGAGGTCTTGATGCTCAAACTTTCAAACCGCTCTTTTTCATAACCTTTATCCATTTTTCCGTGAAAAACCCCCTGATTTTTCTGGGCTGGCTTCATTTTTCCGTGAAAAACCAAACAGACCCTTTTTTATTCACCATTGCAAACCCTTTGTTTAAAAGGGGTTTCGTTAACTAATTGTATTGTAACATCGCGTAGCGTGTTACCCTCTTGCTTTTCGATTTTCGTCCCGCAGGGACAAAAATTTTCAAACGACCTTGTTGATTCCAATAGTTATTGAAACGTTTGCTTTTGTTCGTGGTCAGCTTCTTTTAAAGGTATTACTTAACTGGTTTATTATGAAACCCGATTTGGTCGCAAATGGTCTGTTTTGACATTGGCTTTTATGATTTCCAACCAACGAGCTAAAACGAACGTCGGATATTAAAATTCTTAATAGGATTTTAAAGAAAAAGACCTTAGTTTTTCTAAGGCCTTTTTCTCTATTTTCTTTTTTTTAAATATTGAATATGTATTTGTAGTTATATAGGTTCTTTATTGCTTCTTCATACAGTACGTCTTCAAAATTCAATTGATGTTGTTCTGAAAAAGCTTTAAGTTCATTTCCGTGCCTTTCCTTTATCTCAGCTTTGGATTTGGAAAGCAGCCATTCTTGTGTCTCGGCATCCAGATTGTTATAATTTAAAGTAATCATAGTCTATGTCCTTAAATTATAATATGCCATTATCCGAGAAGCTGTAATACTCCCCATTTGGAGCCAATATCACGTGGTCCAATATTTTGATATCCAAAAGTTCTGCTGCTTTCTTTATTTTCTCTGTAAGCTGTCTGTCCAATTCACTGGGCTGTAATTTGCCACTGGGGTGGTTATGTGCCAATATAATAGCCACTGACAGGGATTTAAGTACTATGGCAAAAAGGATTCTTATATCTACCAATGTTCCTGATATACCGCCTATGGATAGTTGACAGATGCCCTTTATTTTATTGGAGTTGTTCAATAACACTATCTTAAAACTCTCAAATAGGCCAATAGTGTTTTTATCCCAATGTTCATAAAGCAGTTTACTGATTTCTACGGAGCTTTTTATCGTTACCGGAGATTTTGGGTGTCCCTTGTAACTTATCTTTATTTCGTTAACTTTGCTCTTCATTGTTTCCTTTATTTAGAGTAAATGATGAAAAAGAGGGCAGTTATTATTTAGAGATATGCACATGCCCTCTTTCTTTTTTGGAATTAATTGTTATTTCCCAACAATAGGATTTCATCGGCTACCACTTCCGTAACATAGCGTTGTTCATTGTCATCAGTTGTATAGCTTCGGGATTTTAGTTTTCCAGCTACACCCACTTCTTTACCTTTGGCAACATACTTCTCTACAATTTCTGCAGTCTTGCCCCAGGCAACAACTGTATGCCAGTTCGTATCTGTTTGCTTTTCGCCCTTGCCACCTTTGTAATACTCATTTGTGGCTAATGAAAAACGGGCAACTTTCTTTCCGCTTTCAAGGTTCGTAATTGTTGGTTCTACACCAACGTTTCCAATTAACTGTACATGATTTTTAATAGTACCCATAATTAAAGATTTAAAAGATTAATAATTCCCCATTGATTTGCATTTTAAGGGGCGTTTGTTCTTTTCTTTCGTGCACCGCACAATGGATAAAGTGGGTTTTGTCAAGACTTTTAGGGTAAAATCAGGAGTGTTTGCGACGTAGTAAAATCCTTGGATTTTCAAGGAAGTAGAAACCTTATTTTTCACTAAAATCCTGTACGGTCTTGACAAGTTCCATAAGGGCATTAGCAATGCTTTTAAACATGGTTACGTTTGAGTGTACCGACAGTTAAGCGAAATAAGTGGCCATGGTTAAATTAGCATTGGTTATGTCGTGCTTGTTTTTCGACGCACCGAAAAACAATAAAGGCTTTATCCATTATAGACCCCTTAAAATGTGTAAGACAGCGGTTCGGTTTTTAAGGATTTTCGAGAAAGCCCCAAGAAGGGCTTACCGTAAATTCTGTTAAGAAAACCGAAGTGTTGGCTTTCCGATGAAAAGCGGACTTAATTCACAATTTTAGCTAGGGAATGAAGTGTTCCTTCCCAGAGTATCGGGAAGGGTTAATGGAATGGAAAGTTAAAATTGGGGATTGTGTCCAAGATGTCTGTAGTGAAGCGCTTTTCCTGAAATGTAGGGCAACGAAATGAAAGGGAATGTGCTGAACGGGTTAAATAATGCTTCCTCTTTGTCCTTAAAATATTAATTATCAAAGAGACTTCCCTGTGCATTACGCTCTAATTTAATTTCTTTATTTCTATCGTTCTTTAACCTTACTTTCAAGGCCTTGCGTCTTTGGTTATAAATCCAAATTCTTAAACCCTTTAAAAGTCCCTGCTCATAACTGGAAAGTTCAGTTGGTGCTATCTCTTGCATTGCGGTAACCATATCTTCCCTTTTCTCTGAATTATTAAACATATTGGCATATTGAAGTCCACACCAAGTATAGATATTCACCCATTCGGAATGCATTGGTGCTTCAAAAGTCCTGGGCATCATATAGGCTACAACTTCGGTTATCGATGCCATTTCTTCATTTTTCATAAGGCACAGTAATCGGCTCATAGTAATCTTACCCAACAAATCTTTAGGGATATCGTCTTTCCAGGGAGATTCATAAACAATCACTGGACTGCTGAGGCAATCCATAAATTCAAAAACAAAGTTTTTCTGAGCCTTCTTTTTGGTAATGGTTTTAGGGTTTAATTTGTCCATAGGCTTTATGTCAAAGCCAAAATCAAGCTGCAATTTATCGGGAGTTTTCATAGTGTTTGGTTTTTATTTTTGATATTTATTTAACAATATGGTGTAGTAATCTGGGTGTTTATCCCTGTAATAAGCGAGATGGCTTTCTGCACCTTCTATGTTGTATTTGATTCTACTTGAATCATAGTGTGCTTCTGCTTCTTGTAATGTGATTTCTGGAGTGCATGGAATTTGTTTCATAATGCTAAAATTTTGGTTAAACAATATTTGGGCAACACCCAAACGGAAGCTAAAATCTCAGCTCAAAAGGAAACGGAATAAATAAGCAATGGATAATGGATTGACTTTATGCCGTAGTCTTTTGATGGGAGTATTTTACGGGTTTACCTTTGTACCCATATTGATTGATTTCCCCTAACCCTAGTTTGAATAAAAAAAAGAAGAGCCGACATAAATGCCAACTCTATCTTGAACAACAAAAACTAGACTTCAAGAGCCTGAATCTTTACTTCAAGTATCTTTATACGCTCTTTCAAACGGGCCTCCCGCTTGACACGGTCTTCGGCATATCCTTTTTCAATACTTGCAATTTTAGTTTTGTAATACCCCTGCATGGCGTTATAGAATGAAATATTGGTGAGATTATTTACGTGATTGCTCTCTCCAAAGTGTACTTGCTTGGTGAGGATATAGCGTATCAACTTGTGAAAGATTTCCTTTTTGAAATTCTTCTTGAAATGTTCTACGACTTGAACCTTGTTCATCTTCGAAGTCTTACCAAAGATGTTCGGGAAGTGTTTTTGTTGACTCATATAATCCACATTGTTCTCAAAGAGTGAGATAGAAAAGGCAACCATTTCATCCGTGGACAGGGCTTTCTTGGTATCGATATACTTGGTTTCCTTAATCATTCCTACAATTTCTTCAAACTGCTTGTTGTTCTCGATTTGCTTCTTGCGTATTTCTCTTTCATTGATTTTGATGATTTGTTCTTCAGGCGAGCAATCAGCCATTTTTCTTTCAGTCAAAGGTGCCAAATGTGTTGCTGACCCGCTCTCAGGCCTTTCAATAATCTTAACAAACACTTCTCTGTGCTTATAGGTTGAAGCATGGAAAACAATAGCATTTACAAAACCATTGGATTTGGCAGACTGGAATACTTTCAATTCTTCTTCATATTCCTTTTTCGCTTCGCTCAATTCCACCTTTAGGTCATCTTCGGAATAATCGTAATGTTCGTATTCCTTCTTAATAGATGCCATTGTCGGCTCAATCGGATTTTCTATCACTTCAACATCATCCAAAAGGTAAACCTTGAAACCCTTTTTTTCCAGTTGGGAAATAATCAATTGATTGTTTTCGTCATCTGCCCAGTACTTCATAATTTCTGGAATCAATATGATATTCTCTCGTTTTGATTGCTCAATTAAGTCAAGGAAGCATTTGTTTTTCTTGGCTTCGTAACAGGATGCTTTTGTGCAGACCATTTTTCCTTCACCAAATAAATTGCCCTGATTTGCTGCATTGAATGGACAGCTATTACAATCCCCTACTTTTGCTATTAATGTTTTGTCATCAACATCAAAGGGAGCCATCAATAAATCATAAGACTGGTTCTTTATCATTCTATTGATTTGGTGAGCGTTAAAATCATCGCCCATAGCTTCCAGCATCATCTGCTGTTCTTCTGGTTCAAACAACGCTACACCAACACCGAGCGAGATAGTCATTTCACCATTTCGCACAAAATGCTTAAACCCTTCGATAAGGCCTGCCAATTTTAACCGCTGTCTGATAAAATTGTCTGTTCTGCCCAATCGTTGTGCAATTTCAGATGGTGCATATTTATCGCTTAGATAGGCTATTGCTTCAGCTTCTTCGGTAGGCTCAACATCCTTTCTTTGTAAGTTCTCTATAATTTGAACTTCCAACACATCGTTATCCTCAAATGCTTTAACAATGCATGGAATGCTTTTGTTATCTGCCAATTTATTAGCTCGATAGCGACGTTCACCCATCACAATCAAGTAATGACCGTTCATTGGCCTTACGGTGATAGGCTGTAACACACCATGTTTTTTGATACTTTGGGAAAGTTCAATCAATTGCTTCTCATCAAAGGTCTTTCTTGGTTGATTTGGGTCAGGCTTGATTTTACCAATAGGTAGGTTCTGAATTTGAAGTGTAGAATTAATCTTTCCGTTCACTTCAGTCTGGGCAGTATTTGTTCTACTACGCTTGTTTCTAGTACTTGTTTTTGTTGTCATAATACTCAAATTTTGATTAAACAATATTTGAGCAGAAACCAAACGGAAGCTAAAATCTTGGCTCAAAAGGAAACGGAATAAATAAGCAAAGGATAATGAAATGGCTTTATGCCGTAGTCTTTTGATGGAAGTATTTTACGAGTTTAAATTGCGGGGGTATTGAATAATAATAGCTTCACAAAGAGTCTCTTTAAACTATTTTTAAATGGTCGTAATCTGTTTCTTTGTATTGAAAACTCTGTTTTGAACGTTTCAATTTGTCCTTTAATTGAGCCATATCCTTACTGATTTTCTTTTCGACCACTCTGGCATATTTTTGCGTTGTTGATAATTTGGTATGCCCTAACATTTTTGAAACTGTTTCAATGGGGACATCATTTAAAAGTGCTATTGTAGTGGCAAACGTATGTCGTGCAACATGGAAAGTTAGGTTTTTCTCTATCTTACAGAGTCTGGCAATTTTTTTAAGGTATTGATTGATTTTTTGGTCACTGAAAACGTGTAACAGAGAATAGTCATTTTCAGCGCAAGGAAAATCCGCATACTTCTCTAGAATTTCTTTGGCTTCATCTAACAAAGGCAGCTTAACAGGCGTCCCTGACTTTTGTCTCCTAACCATTATCCATTGTTCTCCATCTACACCAGAAACAATATGATTCTTTTTTAGGTTCTTTACCTCGATATAACATAAGCCGGTATAACAAGCAAAAATGAATACATCCCTTACCAAACACATACTCTCATGGGGTATGGAAAGCTTGGACATTATATCAATTTCATGCTGTTCCAGAAATGGACAATCGAACTCTTCAAATTTCAGTTCATAGAGTGCAAAAGGATTTATCTTAATCCAACCATGTTTGAAAGCCAAAGTAGTCTGCTTTTGTAAACGCTCCAGATGCTTCATGATTCCGTTATTATTCAAGGGACGGGATTTTTGTAATGGTTGACAGGTACGTAAATAATTTTCAAATTGAACAACAAATGAATAATTAATTTGAGTTAAATGCACATCATTTGAATTGAATTGTTTTCTGATAAAGCGGTTAAGATATTTCTCAGTCGCGCTATAGTTCTTTGCCGTTCCCGGAGCTAATTTTTCCAATTCGTTATCTCTATGGTATTCTAAAAGGTTTTTAAGCGTTAAGATTGCCTTGTCCTTTCCTAAATAACGGAGCTTCACGGATTGTGGTGTTATTACCCTCCCTTCCTGTTTAAGTTGCCTAAAGGCACTTTTTATTTTGGTGTAAATATCATCAAGAGTGTCGTTGATGAACTTTGCATTTTTTGTCCGTGATTTTACCCGTTTTGTATCAAAATTCCAGTATTCTTCGAAAACGGTCTCTTTTGTACTTAAATCTACACGTATACTATCTATCGAAATACGCGCATAAATGGGAGCCGTTCCATCGCTTTTGATTAGGGTCTTTTTCAACCAAAAATGGACATTGAAGGTGTGTGTTGTTGTCATCACTTTCGTTTTAAATTGATAAATCAGTTAAACGAAAGCCAAATCGCCCACGAAAGTCAAATACTGAACGAGCCATAAATTTAGAAATTTATTTTCTAAAAATAGGACACCAATTAGGACACCAATGAATCTGTATTTAAATGATTACAAAAAAAACCAGCAAAAATGTATTTCACTGGTTTTCATTTAATTACATATTAAAAGATTTCTTTTAATACCCTTTTGGTCGGGATGACAGGATTTGAACCTGCGACCACACGGCCCCCAGCCGTGTACGCTAACCGGACTGCGCCACATCCCGAATTTAATTTTCCTCAAGATACCTTTTGATACCTCTCTTTTTTATTTTTCGTTCCAATTGAACCGCTTCTGAACGGTTGGAACATAAATATGTCTTTATCAATTCCCAAGGGATTCCCTTAGTAGTATACTTTTTTCCTCCCTGGTTATGAACCTCTAGTCGCTTTTCAATATCCATTGTATGATCAACATAATACCTACCTAACTTTTCACTAAATAGAATATAAACAACCATATACCATCTTCCCTGCGACCATCACGCTATCAGCGTGATACGCTAACCGGACGGAGTTTATCTCGAGCAAAGTCGAGAGGCCACATCCCGATTTTGAAATAGTTTTCAAAGAAAACACATTTTTGAATAACTACAAAAATTAAAAGGCCAAAGTATGGAACTCCGACCTTTTTATTTTAAAAATTTACTTTTTAGTTATAAGTAGGAGTAGAGACTTCAAAAGTAGCATCCTTAGCTGCCAGATAACGCTCGGCGTCTAAAGCGGCCATACAACCTGTACCCGCAGCCGTAACAGCTTGTCTGTAAACATGGTCTGCAGCATCACCGGACACAAAAACACCATCCACATTAGTTTTTGATGTTCCCGGTACATTGATAATATAGCCTGTTTCATCCAGGTCTAAATAATCCTTAAAAATGTCGGTATTGGGTTTATGACCAATGGCTACAAAGAATCCCGTAGCCGGAATCTCATGCTTTTCGCCGGTTTTATTATTAAAAACCCTAACACCGGTCACTACTTGTCCATCCCCTAAAACCTCATCAGTCTCCGTATTATGGAGAATTTCAATATTCTCAGTATTTCTAACCCTGGCTTCCATGATCTTTGAGGCTCTAAACTGGTCTCTTCTCACAATCATAGTAACTTTTTTACATAATTTAGATAAGTAATGTGCTTCTTCACAGGCAGAATCGCCGGCACCCACAATGACCACTTCCTGGTTTCTATAGAAGAATCCATCACACACAGCACATGCCGAAACACCACCACCCAACTTAAGGTACTTTTGTTCGGATTCCAGGCCCAGATATTTAGCTGAAGCACCTGTAGAAATAATGACCGTATCACAGTGAATTTCCTTAGTGTCATTTACCCAAACCTTATGTACATCTCCCGAGAAGTCAACTTTTGTCACCCAGCCATCACGCACATCGGTATCAAAACGTTGTGCCTGTGCCTGTAATTGAAGCATCATTTCGGGGCCTGTTACACCATCCGGGTATCCGGGAAAATTTTCTACTTCATTCGTTGTTGTTAATTGGCCGCCGGGTTGTGTCCCCTGATATAATACTGGCGCCATATTAGCTCTGGCTGCATAAATGGCAGCAGTATATCCAGCAGGTCCGGAACCTATTATCAAACACTTAACTCTTTCTATTGTATCAGACATAATTTTTTCACTTAATTTAGTTAAACAAAAGTAGAGTTTTTGGATAAATCCTTACTCATAAGTTATCAACAGTTTTTATTAAAATATAAACTAAAACTATAAAAAAGGCCATACAAAAGTGTATCTCATTTTAATACATAGACGAATATTTTAACAAATACCCTTATTTTATTTCAAACATTTTTACTTCCTATTTTTTATACCTTTTTTTATCGCTTCCAAACATGGCTCTAGTTTAAAATCTATTCTTAAAGTTCAACGTATTATTTTTTTTTGTAACTTGTTGTAAACCATAAAACTTACCATCATGAAAAACAACGTCTTACTGCTGGCTGTCCTTCTTACTATTATTTTTTCTTGCAACAATGCTAACAAAACCACCGAAGACACTACTGAAGAAAAGGAGTTCTCATTAAAAGGCACATGGGAAAGAACCAGTTTTTATAACTATGTTGATGGCGAAGTTACCGATACGTTTAATACCTCAATAGAAAACAGACATATAAAAGTTTTTACCGACTCTAAGGTTATGTGGTGCCGTTTTATCCCGTCTGATTCCAGTGATTGGTTTGGCTATGGAAGCTATAGGGTTGAGGATAGTATTTTAACCGAAATACTGGACTACGGATCAAAAACTATGAGTGTTCATATTGCCAATGACAGTGCTTTTGTTTTTAATCTAACTTTAACCAAAGATACATTTAGTCAGGTACGAATTGATGATGACGGCCATCCGGTTTTTGCTGAAAACTATGTTAGATTAGAGTAACTATTCTACACCAAACATTTCAACAACATTTTCCCCGGTTGATTTTTTGTAGCCCCTAAACATGCCTTTTGTATTAAAATCCCAAAAGACAGCACCGTTTTTGTCTAATAAGATCATACCACCTTTACCTCCCAGCGGAGCTATCTGACTGAATAAAACCTCATGTAAAGCCTCTTGGGGATTCATACCTCCATATTGAATTAAATTGGACACTTCATGTGCGGCAACGGTTCTTATAAAATATTCGCCTGTACCGGTTGCTGAAATCCCACAAGTCAAATTATTAGCGTAAGTGCCCGCCCCAATAATAGGTGAATCTCCTATTCTCCCATATTTTTTGTTTGACATGCCACCGGTAGAAGTTCCCGCCGCTATATTTCCATCTTTATCAATAGCTACAGCACCAACGGTTCCGTATTTATCATCGCCAAGAATAATGCCTTCTGAAATTGAATTAAAAGCAATCTTATCCTTTTGTTTCTCCTGAATTCGTTTTAATTGATTATATCTGTCAGCTGTAAAAAAGTAACTACTGTCTACCATTTCCAGGCCAAAGGTTTCCATGATACTTTCGGCACCCATACCGGAAAGCATGACATGTTTAGTACTGTCCATAACCATTCTTGCTGCCAGAATTGGATTCTTCACATGGTTAATACCTGCCACGGCACCGGCATTTAAAGTCTGTCCATCCATAATGGAAGCATCCATTTCCTGATTGCCTTCACTATTGTATACCGACCCTTTTCCTGCATTAAATAAAGGCGAATCTTCCAATACATTGATGGCGGCCTGAATAGCGTCTAATGATCTCCCGCCTTTTTCAAGAACGGTATACCCGGCATCAAGCGCTTCCTGCAGTTTCTTTGCATAAGCCATTTCTTTTTCAGCATCAAAATTTTCCCTGGTAATACCGTTACCGGCTCCGCCATGAATTACTATTGAGAACGCATTCGGTGTTCTTTGGGTTACTTCAACACTTTTCTCCTGTTCTGTTTTACATGACAGAAGCATACCAACAAAAACTAGTAAAACAATTATTTTTTTCATAATTCCCTGATATTACATGAATTTAGCAAAAAACACAGCGTTCATCAGAAGCTTATTAGTTCCAAACCAAAAACCTCTAAAGTTTGTATTATCTGTAAACACCATAACTTTACCTTTTCCCAGTTTTTTAACCTGAAAGGGCACGGTTTCTTTTAACACCTCTAAATTTTGCTTTGAAATGTACCCGCTTAAAAGCGGTTTTTCAGTATACTTAATTGGATTATTATAACTTAAACTATCCTGTTTAATAAATATTTTAGTGCTTCTAAACATGGGCAGTTTATCATCCTTAAAACCAAAGTTTATTGGGTGGGACCTATCTAGTTTCGTTTCAAAAATAGCGCCCCCAATATTTTGAGCTCCCTTAAAATCGGCCTTTTGCTCAAAAGTTACAGTTTTTGGTTCCACCGTTGCAGACGCATACTCTAACTCTAAAAACTTATTCGAAGTCAGCCATTTAATAGCTTTTTTGTACCCTATCAAGTTTCCGCCTTGCTTGGTCCAGGATATTAACTTGTTAATGGTCTCTGTATCCAGTTTTAAGGTCGCACTGGGAATTATAATAGTAGTGTATTTTGATAGGTCCTTAGTCTTTAAATAAGATACATCTAATTTAGAAATAGTCATTTGGTAACGTTGGTCAAACAAATGCCAGACTTCACCGGCATCATTAGACTTAACGCCATGACCTACCAACAATGCTACTTTAGGTTTTTCTAAAGTTTTGAACTGGGAACTACCTAAATCGATACCTTCGGTCAAACCGGTTTGGACCCCGTTTATAACAACATGACTGTTTTCAGCCACCTCGCTTAAAAAATCATACAACTGATCCTGATCCAATTTTTGATTTTGGACCGGTATTAAAATGGTTCCGTAATCATAAGTTCCATTATTTGTAGAAAACGGTCTCATTCCTACTTTAGTCCTTATTCCCTTTTCAAGTATTTTGGCAAGGGCTTTAGGCGTATAATATTCATGCCACTGCATTAAATAGGCGTAATTACTTTTGGAGGATACCGTACCTTTGTTCAATTTCAAATTTTCAACAATAGTTCCCACATTACCGGAAGCCCTTAATTCTGAATAATCTAAGTTAAATGCCAGGGGAAAGGTCCATCCGGAAATGTCATAAAACAAACTATCTTTAAATGTAGTTCGCTTTTCAAAAATGGCTTTTATTACCTTACTCTTTTCCTGATCCATCGGAACAATGTAACTCGATGTTTTCTCAAATGTTTTGCCATTTACACTAATGTCTTCTTTAAGTAAATTAAATTTAATCTGATGCTCTTTTAAGATCTCGGCTAAATGGTATGTTTTAGCCTGATCCTTTTTATCTCCAAAAACTATGGCCTTAACACTTCCTTTGGCATTTTCATTTCTAATAGTATTAAAAAAATCTCTTTGATAGCTCAATAATTCATTACGCATGTCCCCCGCAGCTTTCAGCGTAGACAAGGCCGTTTTGAACTGATTTCTAATAGTAAAAGGAAACGTCAGCAATCCATTGGTAGTTTCCTGTGCATGCCCTCTTGAGCTGGCCTGTTCAAACAAAATCCCTACAGCTCCGTTAATATCCGGAAATGTAGACCCTTTTCCATAATAATAATCATCATAGCGTTCTTCAGTGAAATATAAAGTCCCAATTTCATCCAGTGCTTCAGCATGATAATTGCCGATCTCCTTAGTTAACTCCTGGTTCTTTTGGGGTGTTAAAGGGTGTACCCTGGATGGAACACCCGGTTGAAAAAAGTATGTAGCATTGGATGACATTTCATGATGATCCGTTAAAACATTTGGCATCCACTTATTATAGGTCCTAATTCTCACTTTAGATTCCGGTAATTGAACCGGAAGCCAATCTCTGTTCAAATCGAACCAATAATGATTTGTTCTTCCCTTTGGCCAGACTTCCTGATATTCTCTGTCATTCGGATCCGGGTTAATATTTTCGCTTTTATGAACATTTACCCACGACGCAAATCGTTGTACCCCATCCGGGTTAAGAGCTGGGTCCAATAAAATAATAGTATTTCGTAGCAATGTTTCAATGTCATCTCCCTGGGCTGCTGCCAAATAATAGGCCAACAATAAGCTGGCATTTGCCCCACTGGGTTCGTTCCCATGGATTGAAAACCCCTGATAAACCACTGCAGGCATTGATTCCAGGTCTAAACTGCCGCTATCCGGCTTCATCAATTTCAAATGATCTGACCTGATAGCATCGATATTTTCGTGGTTTTCCGGAGCTGTGACGGTTAATAGCAACAAAGGCCTTCCTTCAAAGGTTTTGCCTCTATCTTCAATAGTGATCCTATCTGAAGCTTCACTGACTGCCTTCATATATTCAACCAGTTTGTCATGGGTAATATGCCATGCTCCTATTTTATGTCCAATGACACTTTCAGGTGTGGGAATACTTAAATCATAAGTAATATTTTGGGGTAAATGGTAGGATAGATCCAACTGATCTTGAGCTTTTACAAAACTCACGACCAAAACGAAAACAGTTAACAAACACCTGTTCATATTTATATTTTAAAATTTCAATTACCTGACGCTTATTAAGTAACCGGATAATTATCATCCCAATTCTTCACGTTTGGCTCACCTAATTTACCCAAAGATTTAGCTATAACTGTTGAAACGGTTGCATCTCCCGTAACGTTTACTGTTGTTCTACACATATCTAAAGGCCTGTCAACAGCAAAAATTAATGCCAGGGCAATTGGCAACAGGTCTGAAGGGAATCCGATGGCTTCCAATACAATGACTAACATCACCATACCAGCTCCCGGAACTGCAGCACTCCCTATTGAAGCCAGCAAAGCCGTTAGAATAATCATTAACTGATTGCTAAACACTAAACCTTCCGGCCATAAAACCTGCATAATAAATACAGCCGCTACACCTTGATACAAACTTGTTCCATCCATATTAATAGTAGCTCCTACAGGCAATACAAAACTCGTTACTTCTTTATCTACACCCACATGTTCTTCCACGCGTTCCATGGTAACAGGCAATGCTGCGGCACTACTACTGGTTGAAAATGCCAATAATTGGGCGGGGCTTATTCTGCTAATAAACCAAAAAGGCGATTTTTTGGCATAAACCGATACTAAGATCATATAGAAACAAATCATTAAAAATAGGCCCAGAACCACTACTCCGGCATATTTCAATAATGCAAAAAGAATATCCGGGTCATCAGCAGAAACAACAACACTGGCTAATAAGGCAAAAACAGCATAAGGTGCAAAAAGCATAATGATATCAACCATTTTTAAAACCACTTCATTTAAAGAATCGAAAAAGTTTTTTAAAGGTTTTGCTTTTTCTTCGGGAACCAACAATAAACATAAGCCTAAAAGAATAGCAAACACAATAACCTGTAACATCAACTTATTATTGCTCATAGCAAATACAGCATTATCCGGCACCATATCTACCAAAAACTGTAAGGGTCCTGCTTCTTTTTGCTGTTGTGCATTAGTAAGTATGGTCTGCGCCTTATCGCTTGTTGAATACTTATCTTTAAGCATGGTAACGGTGTCTTCAGTAATTCCATTCCCGGGTTTTAAGGTATTTACAAGACCCAAACCAATAGTTATTGCTATAACTGTGGTTATAATATAGATAACTATAGTGCGCAACCCCATGTTCTTAAACTTGGATATGTCCTTTAAATCGGAAATTCCCTTTATTAGAGAAGCCAGAATTAACGGTACTGCAATTAGTTTTAAAAGTTTAACAAATATTTTTCCAAACGGATCGATCCATTTCATCACAAAGTCTTGTCCGTTAACTGATGCCATTATAAAACCAAAAATGACACCTAATAACATACCTATTAATATTTGCCAATGTAATGCTAATTTTTTCATACTGATATTTAAAATTTTAATCCGGTTATAAACATACGGAATTTGCCACAACTATTTTTTTAATGTAGCATTTATCGTCTTCCAAACACAAAAGACAACTTGAGTAATTTATTTTGTGAGTTCAATAAAGTGTGCGTCTAATTCCTCCGAGTCTTTATACTTTATTCTGAGTTTTGACAATTCTGCCTTAAGTTCTTTAACTACTTCGGCATAAGCCGGGTCATTATAGACATTCTTCATTTCCTGTGGATCTTTTATACGGTCATACAACTCCCATTCATCCACATCGTAATAAAAATGCGCCAGCTTATATTCTTTTGTAACAATGCCATAATGCCGTTTCACCATATGCACCGAAGGATATTCATAATAATGGTAATAAACAGCGTCCCTATCCCACTTGTCTTTTTGACCCATTAATAAAGGCATAAAACTTTCTCCCTGCATGTCGCCAGGAGCCTTTATTTGGGCCGCTTCTAAAAAAGTTTGAGCAAAATCCAGGTTTTGAACCATTTCATCACAGGTGGTTCCGGCTGTAATTTTATTTGGCCAACGAATCAATAACGGTGTTTTAAAAGACTCATCATAAATAAATCGTTTGTCAAACCAACCGTGTTCCCCTAAATAAAACCCTTGATCTGATGTATATACAACGATAGTATTTTCATCTAAACCGCTGGCTTCCAAATAATCTAAAACACGTCCAACATTATCATCAACTGAAGAAATACATCCTAAATAATCCTGCATGTAGCGTTGATACTTCCATCGCATTTTTTCCTCATCACTTAATTTTGGCCAGTGGCCTTTAAACCAAACATTGATGGAATCTATAACAGGATCATATATCGCTTTTTGCTGTTCATTGGCTCTACCATATGGGCCCGTAAACCCATCAACACCACGCCAAATAAATGGCGGCACATAAGGTTCGGCGCCACCCATTTCTTCTATAGTTTCAGGCCTTATCTTAGAATCATGCCCATACTTCATATGGGTAAGCAAGTTCATTTCGGCAGTTTTTGCAGCCGTCCCCCTGTTTTCGTAATTATCAAACAAAGACTCCGGTTCGGGAAAGGTCTTTTTGGTAAACGTCTTAAACTTTTCCGGACTGGGCCACCACGGACGGTGAGGTGCTTTATGCAGATACATGGTCATAAAAGGTTTTTCCTTATTACGCTTTTTATCGAGCCAATTTATAGTGAGGTCCGTGATAATATCCGTAACATAACCTGTTATGGTTGTATCGCCTTTTTTTGTTATAAACTTTGGATTAATATAATGACCCTGGCCGGGCAAGATCATAAATTCATCTACGCCCTTAGGGTTATTTCCAAAGTGCAATTTTCCAAACATGGCCGTTTCATATCCGGCTTTTTGAAATAATTGCGGAAAAGTTACCTGAGTCGTATCGAAAGGTTGAATATTATTTATTTTGCCATTAATATGCGTATGCTTTCCGGTAAGAATGGTTGCCCTGGACGGTGCACAAATTGAATTCGTTACACAGGCATTTGTAAATAGCATACCTTCATCAGCGATCCTGTCAATATTAGGGGTTTCAATTAAATGATTGCTATAGGCACTAATAGCCTGATAGGCATGATCATCAGACATGATAAACAGGATATTAGGTTTTGGCTGCCGGACTTTTTCCTTTTCCGATTCTTTGCAATTAGTACATAATACTATTAAAAGAAAACAATATAAAACACATACAACGCTTTTCATGCCTTTAATTTTAAAGATTACACGTTGTAATATACTATTTAAATTTATCTTTTAATCTAATGGAGTTTTTCTTCTGAAATCAAAAAAGCAATTTTGGAATTATAAAAACTATCGACATTAATTTTCTAAAGACATTTATGCTTTGGTATAGATTTATGGATACTCTGTCTAACATACAAACTTATCAGAACAACCCTATCAGCATGTTCAATAAGAGGCTATAAAAGCATTCAGATCATCTCCCGGCATCAGGTTCAATTTCTTCCTAAGGCGATTTCTACTGGTTTTTACAGAAGATGGATTAATATTTTGCAGCGTAGCTATCTGCTTGGTATTCATATTCATCCTTATTAAAGAGCACAACCGTATTTCCGATTTTGTTAAATCGGGGTAGGCTTCTTTCAACCTGCCATAAAACGAACTGCTTAAGAGTTCTACCTTATTGTGAAAGTCTTCTGTTGTTTCATCAACCCTGATCTTATTTTTAATTTCGGTTTCCAGCTTATCAAGTTCAATGGCTCTTCGTTTTCCGGTTGATGATTTAACGTCTTTAAGTTTCTCGGCAAGTACCAAAGCCCACTGCCTGTTATGTGTAATATCCAATGCCAAATCTTTTAAGTCCTTTTTTTTATAGGTTATTTCTGCCATTAAAATCTTGTTTTCCAAAGCCTTTTGTTTATGGCGATAATACAAAATCAATAGCAAGACAAAAACGCCAATACCTCCAAATAAGATCCATTGTCTTTTAATGGTGTTCTGTTTGTCTAAAAGGGAGATTTTAGATTTTTGTGCTGCAATTTCCATATCCTTTTTTTCTACTTCATACAAAGACTGGTAATACGAAAAGCCGTTCGCCTTTTGCACACTTTCAATGGAATCTCTTATTTTGGAATAGGCTTTAAAATGCGTTAGTGACTTTTTATAATCTCCCAATCGGCTATAAACTTTAGACAAAAATTTATGAACTGAAAAGGTGTTTTCATAATACGGCATGGCAATGGCTTTATCATATTCCTTTTCTCCCCATAAAGCAGCTTTTTTAAAATTACCCATGGCATATTCATATTGTCCCATAGCCAATTCATATTCATCCATTTCAATACTCGGATGAGTTTTTATATGCTCATCCAGCATATGCTTAGTGGCTTTCATTTTTTCCACAAGCCCATTTTCAGAGTAAGCACTTAATTGAGCCACCAATAATTCCTGACGCCTGAAGTCATCATACACATATAGTCTGGCCGAATCCAGGTATCTGAGCCGCTCTTTTTGACTACCATGTAACCATTCATCAAAAGCCTGATTATAAAATTCACCATATAATGCTTTATAGTCCTGATTAATTCTGGCTTCCCTCAATATATCCAGTCTAATTTTCTTTGCTTCTTTTTGAAATCCATTTTGAGAATATAATATGGCCAAAGTTCCCTTTGCTCTGAAAATTTTACGTGAAGGTCCCACTTTAAGCATTTCAATGGATTCCTGTAGGGTAGCTGCCGCTTTTTGAAAGTCACCCTTAAAACACAAAAGCTCTCCAATATAGCTTTTTAAAGTACCCATACGAATAGAATCATTCATCTTGCCCGCAAATGTACAGGCCTTTTCATAATTGAGAATTGCCCTGTCAAAGTCACCATGTCTTTCGTAGCTGTCAGCTGCGCCGTCATAAAAATAGGTTAGCTCCAAAAAGTCTTTATTTAGGGGCACCTTGTCTCTGAGGTCATTAAAAAATATGATCGCTTGTTCCGGTTTTCCCAGATCGGAGCGCAAGTAACTTAATAGCGATATACCATTGTCTAGGGCCACACGCGTTGAATCCAGTTCCAGGGCGTAATCAATGGTTTGTCTGGCGATCGCTTCATATTGGTATTCCGTTTTGTCTTCTATCAGATCACACAGACTGTCCATCCATTTAAGTCTGTCACCATTCAGGCTAGCCTTTTCAATTTTTTGTTTTAAATCACTAACAGACTGTCCCAGGTCAGGATTTTGACCAAACACACTGGTGAAACCTAAAAAGAAAGCTAAACAAATAAAAAGTTTCATTAGGGATTATTTACAGCTCGGAATATAAGATTTTTCATCTGAAATAGTTATAAAAAATCTGAGGAATTGTAACTTAAATTGAGTTTTGGGGCTGCAATTGGTGTAGGTTTAAAAATATATTTGGGAAACCCTTTGACTTGTCCAAACGATAACTCCGAATATCTAAGTACTCTGATTAGCTTAAAACGGCCTTAAGAAAGAAGCTTAAATTGCGTTGGTGTTACACCCGTATAACGTTTAAAAACAGTGGCAAAATAAGAAGAAGAACTAAATACCAAATTATAGGCCACATCCTGTATGCTATTTGTTTTAATGAGCAATTGTTCCTTGGCTTTTTCAATTTTTTGCCTTAGAACATAATCTGATGGCGAATACCCCATTTCCTTTTTAAACTTGTATTTAAAATGGGATAATGACAGATTGCTCAACCGGGCTAAATGCTCCAGGGGAAGCGGCTCATTAAGGTTATCCTTAATATATGCACAGATATCATTTATTTCCTTGCTTATGGTTTGGCTGGAATGTTTATTTCCAAAGTCCAGGACACTTAACAGGAAGTGCAGCAATAGATTGGTTATTTTAATCCTGTCCAAGCCATTTATAGGGTGTTTGCAAATTCGGTAAATAGCATTAAGATCATATTTTAGCCTGTCAGAACCTTTAAATTTCCTATTCGCTTTCAAACCCATGAAACTCTCTATAAATAATTTGGTGTCCTTTTTTGTTAAATTTAAAAGGCGACTATTTTTATCGGGTACTTCTATGACAAGCCAAAATAAACGCCCCCGTTCTTCAGGAAAACTTTTGGTGCCATGTTCCTCTCCCGGAAAAGTTAATAAAAGATCCCCTCCATTAATCCTGTAATCCGCTCCCTGAATATGGTAATATTGCGTTCCCTTTTCAAGAAAGCATATTTCTATCATGTTTTCATGAACATGCATTTCCAGGCTTTTTTTCATTTCCCTGTAATTGTAAGACCCCAAAACCTTTATGAATTTAAACCCTAAAGCTTCCAAATCAATTATTTTGCGCTCTTCCGTAGAGACCGTATCAAGTTCCTGCATCTTTGAAATAGTATTATCGTACTAAAATTAATAATATTTTTTGAGTTTTTAATTTCCTTTGTTTATTCAGGATCTATGCTAAGGAACCGTAATCCGGATCATGAGTTATAGGCCCACTAAATTTCAAAAAGAGTAAACGATTATGTGTGCAGAAAACATATGGAAAAGTGACCAGGAGCTTTTCAAAATAGCTAAAGAAGAATTGTTCGTCGCCTTAGTGGGTGATGTATTGGATAAGATGGGGTACTTGCACCAATTTCTTTCGCCAAGAATAAAACCCCTGAGAAAAGACATGATTACCATAGGACGAGCGATGACCGTACTGGAAGCAGATACCTTTGAAGAATCGCCACAGCAAACAAACAATCCCCTAATGCAGAAACCCTTCGGGATTATGTTTGAAGCATTGGACAGTCTAAAAGCGAATGAAGTATACATATGCTCGGGAGCCTCGCCCAGATATGCACTATGGGGAGGTTTAATGAGTACGAGGGCTTTAAAGTTAAAAGCGGCGGGAGCCGTTGTTGACGGGTATTCAAGAGATAGCAATGAGATAGAAAAACTAAATTTTCCAACATTTTCATTGGGAACTTATGCCCAGGACCAGGGGCCTAGAGGAAAAGTGATTGATTATAGAGTACCTATTGAATTTAACGGTGTTCGCATCAACCCCGGAGATATTGTTTACGGAGATAGGGACGGCGTACTAATCGTTCCTCAGGAAATAGAAAAGGAAGCGTTTAAAGGAGCTATCGAAAAAGCAAGAGGCGAAAAACTGGTACAAAAAGCCCTGGAAGCAGGCATGAGCACCGTTGAAGCCTATGAAAAATTTGGAATCATGTAATTATTTAAGGATGGATCTGTCAAACAAAAATATTTTAGTTACAGGAGCTGCCGGCTTTGGGGTCGGTCATGGGGTTGCAGTTGCCCTATCAAAAATGGGAGCCCGGGTTATTATCAATGCTCGAAATTTAGAAAAAGCGCAAGCTGTTGCAAATAAATTGCCCAATGCCATGGCGGTAGCAGCCGATATAACCAATAAAACCCAGGTGGATGCCATGTTCGCAACCTTGGCTAAGCAAGTCGGCGTCATACATGGTTTAGTAAATAATGCCGGTATCGGACTGAGTAAAGAAGCACATAAGGTAACCGATCAAGAGTTTGATAATCTATACAATATAGATGTAAGAGCCGTATGGAAGCTTTCTAAACTATTTGCCAATCAGCTTATTGAAAACAATACGGAAGGCAGTATAATTAATATATCTTCCGTACATGCTTCGGCAACCATTTCCAAGTATGCCATTTATGCAAGTGCAAAAAGTGCGGTAGAAGGATTAACTAAGGGTATGGCAATAGAACTGGGGAAACACAATATTAGGGTAAATGCGGTAGCACCCGGTTACGTACATGCAGAACAGAATTTAGAATTGATCAAAACCTTTGCTGATGACCCCAAACTTTGGGTTGAACGTCACACCAGGGATTATCAAAGTTTACCATTTGAAATACAAGCCGAAGATTGCGGCAATGTGGTTGGGTTTTTAGCTTCCGAATGTAGCAGGGCCATTACCGGTCAGGTGATTTATGTAGATAATGGAACGACCGCTATGTTGTATAACAATTCGTTTATAGAAAAATAGCACAAATGAAAATTAGTAGGATTACCTGTTTTGAAGTCATAGTTCCGGCAAACCCCGGAGCTATTGAAAGTAAAGGTTTCAATAAGGGGTTACACAAATTACCCCTGGGAGCTAAAGCAGGGTGGAATGTACAATTTGATGAAGTTCCCAAACTAATAGTACAACTGGAGTTGAAAAATGGTTTAGTTGGCTGGGGGGAACTATACAGGAGCCACAATTGGGCCACTGTAGATGCCATATGTGAACTATTGGTTGGACAGGATATTGAAAAGCTGACATTACAGAAATTACCTTTTGCCTTTTCCAGGGAATATGACGGTTTTGAGTGTGCCATTTGGGATGCTTATGCCAAATTAAAGGGCGTACGCGTAGTAGATTTACTGGGAGGCCCTTTAAAAAGCAAAGTAAAAGTGGGCGCATGGTCCAGCCATCGTAGTCAGGAAGACATCGCAGAGCTTGCATTGAAATTTCATAATATGGGCTATAACTGTATGAAGTTTAAGAGCGATTTGGAGGATGATGTTGTAGGATGGTGCAGAAAAATTGCAGAAACTACACCTGAAATGCAGGTTATTTTAGATCCTAACGAACGTTGGTTGCATGCTTTCGAAGTAAAGAAACGTATTAATGGGTTACAGGAAATAGGAAACGTTTTATGTCTTGAAGATCCACTTCCACGTTGGCAGCTAAGCGAATATCACCAATTAAGAAACTATGCCTCCGTACCTATAGTGCTTCATGTGTCGTTGCCCTATATCATTCATGGACAAAGAATAAAAGATAGCATTCAGGCCATTCGATTACAAGCTGTGGATGGGTTTAATTTTAACTGCGGACTGGCAGATTTCCAGAGACTGGATCATATTGCATCTGCAGCAGAACTAAACTGCTGGCACGGTTCTGAAATAGACCTTGGCATTTTAGAAGCCATGTACATACACTCAGCCGCAGCCGCAGCATCTTGTAATTGGCCAAGTGATATTTTTGGACGATTGATCCGTGAGCATGACCTATTAAAATCACCTTTAAAAATTGAGGCGCCCTATGCCTATTTACCGGAAGGACCGGGCTTGGGTATTGAAGTAGATATGGAGGCCGTCAAACATTACCAAACAAAACAAAAAGCATATACATTATGAACAACCCATTTATAGACATAGATAAAAATAAAGAAGACATTTGGGACATGGTGGTCAAAAGAGATATTGAAGCTTTTGTAAACCGGGATTGGCAAATGGTAGAAAATGATTTTCATGAAGCAGGTTTCATGGGAATCGATGGCGTGAAATCCCAAAATATTGATCAATGGAAATTAAGTTTTCCGGATTTAGAAAGCTATAAAGTCTCATGGCTTCAACAAGCCAAAGCCTTTCAGGAAACAGCATGGGGAGAAGATATAACCAAAGCATTACACAGAGTCACCATATTACAGGACATAGAGATTATAGGTGATGCAGCATTACTGCACAAAAAGTTTGTTGGGGACATAAAAAAAGCAGACGGGAGTTATGTTGAAACAAATTGGCAAACATTATATAGGTGCAGAAAAATAAACGGGCAATGGAAAATTGTTGGATTCACAGGATATTTGCCGTTTTTTAGTCTTAGTGCCAATACTGATTTACAAGGCGCAAAGCAGGTTCCGGAAAATGCAAGTCAGCATGTTACGGCAGGACCCTACACTCCGGTTTTAGAAGTAACCCCCAATAAACTGATTGTTATTTCCGGGCAAGCAGCCATAGATAAACTGGGACATGTTATTGGAGATACCATAGAGGAACAAACGGCCTATATGATGGATAATTGCACTACGCAATTAGCGTCTGCAGGATGCACCCTAAACGATGTATTTAAAGTCAATGTGTTTATGAAAGATTTGGCCGATTGGCCAAGATTCAATACCGTTTATAAAAATTACTTTAAAGACCCTAAACCCGTTCGTACGGCAGTACAAACAGGTTTGCTGATGAACCTCGTTGTTGAAATTGAAATGTGGGCAGCTAAAGCATAACTAAACAGTAACATTATGATTTGGGATCAATTAACAACACTGGAATTAAGTAAGATAGCCAAACACATACCGGTTATTCTTGTTATGGCTGCTACGGAACAACACGGAAAGCATTTACCCCTGGCAACCGACAGATTGATTGGAGAACATTTTGCTAATGCGCTACACAAAACCATCCCAAATAAGGTACTGGTGCTGCCTTCCATTAGCATAGGGTGCTCTTCACACCATATGGATTTTTCAGGAACACTTACTATTAGTCATGATACATTTATAAGACAGGTTAAAGATATTATCAGATCGGTAATACAACATGGATTCAAAAATATCATTCTTTTAAACAGCCATGGTGGAAACCAGGCCGTTGGACAAGTATTGGTAGAACAGTTAGGCTATGAAAACCCCTCTACTAATGTCATTATGGTTACCTGGTGGAAACTGGCATTCGACGCCTTATTAACTTTAAATGAAAGCGGGAAAGGAGGTGTAGGCCATGCCGGCGAATTTGAAACAGCATTAATGCTAATGATAGCCCCACATTTAGTGCATTCCGATAAAGTGGAAAAAGGAAAACATACGGATACTTTTTCCTGGAACGATGGTGATATGTTACGCGGTCCCAAGGCATCCTATTATAGATCAACAAAGGAAATGACTGCTAACGGCGTTTTTGGTAACCCGGAATATGGAACTTTGGAAAAAGGGAAACAAATTTCAAAATTGGTTGTTGATGATTTTAAAAAAATCATTAATGATCTTTTAATTATGGAAAAGGAATAAAGCTAAGTACATGAAATGGAAACTAATACTGTATACCTTGGTAGCTGCCCTGGGAGGGCTTCTTTACGGCTTCGACACAGCAGTAATAAATGGCGCTTTACCTTTTTTTAAATCCCATTTCCAATTGAATGATGTCATGACCGGTTGGGCCGTAAGTTCTGCTTTATTGGGATGTATAATTGGTGCTATTGGAATTGGCAAACCCGGTGATAAGTATGGCCGGCGTGAGATGCTCAAGCTTTCTGCCCTGTTATTTTTGATTTCAGCAGTTGGCACTGGGCTTGCACCGGAAATCAACAGTTTTATTCTGTTTAGGTTTATTGGCGGTTTGGCGGTTGGGGCAGCCTCTGTGTTATCACCCATCTATATTTCAGAAATAGCCCCTGCAACCCATAGGGGAAGGTTAATTATAACTTTTCAATTGGCTTTGGTAGCTGGAATATTGGTAGCCTTTTTTGTAGATTATATCTTAATCGATACCGGAAAAAACAATTGGCGTTACATGTTCATCTCTGAGGTCATACCGGCCCTGGCCTTTCTGCTCCTGCTTCTAAAAGTTCCTAAAAGCCCACGATGGTTGATGCAGACGGGAGATCAAATAGCAGCTAAAGAAACTATCGCAAGTGTAAACCCCAATGCTGATATACAAGGTATTGTCAACGACATAGAAACCTCTATCACCTTAGAACGTGAAGGAAAACAGGAACGCCTGTTTAAAAAACCCAACTTAAAGTTTACCTCAATAGGGATATGTATTGGGTTATTCAGCCAGTTTACAGGAGTAGCCATTGTTTTTTACTATGCAACTGATATTTTTAGGGCTGCCGGTTTTTCGACTGATTCGGCCATAG
Source organism: Seonamhaeicola sp. (assembly GCF_028281565.1). GTDB lineage: Bacteria > Bacteroidota > Bacteroidia > Flavobacteriales > Flavobacteriaceae > Seonamhaeicola. The sequence continues at coordinate 1,028 of NZ_JANQJQ010000036.1, read as the reverse complement.
GCCAAACGGTTATTCTTGGTGCGACAAATTTAATTTTCACCCTAATAGCCATGATCTTAATAGACAAAGTAGGAAGAAAAAAATTATTGCATGTCGGAACTCTTGGAATGACTGTATCACTTGGCGTTTTTTCATGGGCTTTCTATACAGGTAATACAGAAGGCAGGTTATTGTTGGGCATTCTCATTTGTTATGTTGCCTTTTTTGCTTCGTCCATGGGGGCCGTAGTATTTGTATTGTTGGCGGAAATATTTCCAAACAACATTCGGTCCCGGGGTGTGGCCATAGGCTCTTTTTCAAATTGGATCGTGAACGGGTCCATCACCTTCCTGTTCCCAATAGTGGTTGGAGCCTTTAACGATGGTAAAGGCATAGGATATAGTTTTGCTTTTTTTTCGATAATGACCCTTTTAGCTTACTTCTTTTTTAGAACATTTTTGTTTGAGACCACAAATAAAACATTAGAAGAGATTGAATTTGAAAACAAATAACTTAACTATTAAAAACAACCAGGGGCTAACCAAGAATCTTCCAAACCCAACTTTCCTTCTTCATGCATATGCAGGGATGAAGCTTTCTTCTTAATTGAAATATTAAAAGATGAATTTGGTATCCCTTCTAAAATCTCTACCAATGATAAATCATTTCAAATGTTATTTTAATTATTTTGTTGGTTGGGGTGGCAGGATTACCTCCCTTCGGTCGGTGACCCTAATGAGGGGTGTTGTTCAAGACAATCCTCCAGGCCAATGCTTGCAACGTATTTTCTGTTTCTAAACCTTAAGACGTTGAAGTGATGAGATAGGATTACCTCCCTGCGGTCGGTGATCCTGGTCAGGGAATGTTGCTCAACAAAAGCTAACCAAGCATCACTTGGTTAATTTTTTATTTTCCAAACTATCCAAAAGCAAGCTTTCGATATTGGAAAATAAAAAAGCCAAACACATTTGTGTTTGGCTTTTGTTGGTCGGGGTGGCAGGATTCGAACCTGCGACCTCCTGCTCCCAAAGCAGGCGCGATGACCGGGC
>NZ_JANQJQ010000016.1 GCF_028281565.1 Seonamhaeicola sp. | reverse complement strand
GATAACCAAACCATTCACCGTGCTCCTTATCGGGAAACTTTGAAAAGGTATAATCGTGTACTTTTTTATACCATAGTTTAAGATCATCTCTTCCTGTATATAACCAGCCCATAAGCAGGGCGTATAGTGCTTCACTATGGGGCCACCACAGTTTCAGATCGGCTTCCAGTTCATGGGTGGGGGTCCAATCTATATTGGTCATATAGCGAATGCCGCCATAGGTCTGGTCCCACCCATATTCCAATGAGGCCAGGGTAATGTCTATGGCGGTATCCATTAATGCCTGATCGTTACCCTCCACGGCTATTTCCATAAGCATCCACGCACTTTCAATGGCATGACCGGGATGAAACAGGCGACCTTCGGGAAGATCGAAAACCTCCAAACCATCCATCGCCACGTTTTCCAGTAAATAGCCCGCTTCCGGTTTCCAATGTCGACTTAAAATGGAGTCAACGGATTTGCTAAGATCATCCCGGAATTGCTTATCTGGCCATAGATCATTAAAGACCTTGGATACGGTGATCCGGCACATATCATGGGCATGGAGGTGAAACTCCCGGTGCAGCGGGTATCCTAACAAGGGCGTGTCTGAGGCCTTACCTAACCTGGAAAGTAAAAAGTCATACATGGTAAAGGCCTTTTGCTTTAGTTTAAGATCTCCGGATAAGGCCGCGTATTCGGCCACGGCAATGGATGCAAAAACTTCGGTATAAACACTTAGCACAGAGGCCAGTGGTTTTCCCGCCCGGTCCAGTCTGAAGTACATTTTTCCGTCCTCTTTAAAGGCGTGTTTCTGCATAAAGTCAAGGCCATGACCAGCCATGGCCTTCCAACGCTCCTTGTTTTCATGGTTATTGTACAAATGGGCAAACATCCAGACCTGGCGACCTGTCATCCACATGTCCTTATCGCCCGAGTAAACACTGCCGTCCTGATTCAAACGCGTAAAATAGCCGCCTTTTTCCGTATCCAACGAGTGCTTCTCCCACCAGGGAACCAAATCATCGAATAAGGCTGATCTATATATTTCCTTGAGTTCTCTTACTTGTGATTCGCGAATATTGAATGTTACTAACGTCATCTAATTATTTTTATGTTTTATCGTTGACGATTCATATTAATTTCGTAAGCCTATAGTCCCGGAAGCATCTCTTTCTTAAGCGACTCATGATGATCCCCAACTTTGGAATCTTTTGTCAAATCCCATACGGAGGTATCCATTTCTCTTAATGCCAATACCGTGGTGATCCATCCCTGGGTCCAGCCGCCTTCTATGGCCCAGGCTCCCCAGCCCGCATCAGAATTAGATCCCCAATGTTCAAAGCGACCGTAATCGAAGGCACGCATCCACCCACCGTCTAATTCAGGATGATTTTCAGATTTTACTTGTATCCTACAAAGGAATTCCGCCAATTTATCTGCTGCTTTCTTAATACGCTCATCCTTTGTTGCGTAGTATGCTTCGTGTAAACCGAGAAAGGCAAAGTTGGTGGTGTACAGTAAATCACTGACTTTATCCCCGTTTTTAGCGATCAATGAGGCTTCATGAGAACCATAATCTTCATTTCTTCGGGTAGGCGGAAATACACCTCTGCCTGGCTTTCCAAGCTCTTCCCGTATGGCACCGGAGACACCCTGCAGTTCCAATAATCCGTCGATAGCTTTATATAACATGTCCCTATTTTCTTTGGTGTCATTAATACGTACCAACCAGGCAAGCGGTAACAGAATTCTGGCTTTTTCCTGGGCAAGACCGTTCATCCAGCGCCAGCCGTCCGTATATTCATTCATAGTGGCCTTTATGGCATTTTTTGTCCGTTCCAGAAAAATCGGGTCACCTGTCTTATCATAGGCCCATAGCATACAGGCCCAGAGATACGCTTCCATGTGAGGTGAAAAACTAACAAAGTCCCGATCATAGAAATGACGCCATCCATTTTTTTCCAGGTCGGGAAGATCAATACGATCTCCTCTAAATCCGTTTTTCCCGGTAGTTCTTAATTGAGCCAACAGAAGTTTCATTAGAATAGGATCCCAGTCTTCGTTCCCCGTGATGGCCGAGGTGATCATGGTTCCTAACATGAGTCTGGCATTATCGTCTCCATAGTTAGCCCTATACCAGGCAAAGTTTTCAAAACCCCATGCAACAAGACCATAGGCGCCATGGTTCGGGTCACCATATTCATTCTTTGTGGCTGGTGATTTTGTCAGGTAATAATTAAGTAAGTTTTCGGCAATTTTAAAATGCTCTTTATTGTTAAGCGCTTTACCGGCAGTAGCAAAGGCCATGGCGGTCTCCCCGGTACAATCGGCTCGACGAACAACGCCTATGGGTTGGTTTCCGCTCTCATCAATTTTAGAAAATATACATTCGAAAACACCATTACTGCCATCGCCTATAGGGATGTCTTCGCTATAAGTGAGAAACCCTGTATTTATAGTGGGATCGATGGCATCGGCGATCACCTGATCATAATTTTCAGGAATCAGCATTCTCGCATTTTGGAACCAATCAATACCTCGTTTTAAAGTTTGTTTTTGAACGTCTTCCGGTAAAGTTTCATTTCTGCCAAAATAGGGTTGCACAACAGATGACCATTTCAAGGAACCCATATCCTCACCGATTAGGAACCGGAATATGGCTTTCCAAACAAATTGCCACTCACGTTTAGGCGCATAACGCCCTTTTATGAACTTACTCAGTGAGGTGGTTGCCACAATTCCGGAATATTCGGGCATCTCAAAAAGTAGCGGACTAGTTTCTTTAGGTAACCCGTATTCGGCATGGTCAAGACCGGCTACACGTCCGGCAACGATATGAGCTGATGGCACTTTTGCGGGGATATACCTTAGGCCACTAACAGAGAGAATCGCTAAGCTATCCACCTGTTTTCCGAAAAATGACGAATTCACAATAGCCCTTTGGTATTTCGGTTTTATAGTTTCGGTTTCGGTTACAATACCGGGAAGTTGTTGAGCATATTCCACGTAGAAATGTGCCTTTTTACTTTTCATTTTATCAAAAAACCCATCGGGAAGCTTTAGGGTTTCTTCAGGATAATTATCTGCTAAAATCATGACCGATTCTCCCTTTCTGACACGATTCATGAGCCTTTCGATATTATTGTATCTAAGAACCCTCACATTTTCAGAGGTCTGTAATACCTCATACACATCATTGGTTTCATTACAATATATATGAATCACTTTGGAACCGAAATTTGAACAGGACAGGAATCCTAAAAGGACAATCGGGATGAATAACAAAAAAGAGTTTCTAAATAGTTTCATGTTTTAAGACTGTATTTTAATTTTTAATCTGGTTTTTTGATTTGTTCTGTTTGCGTGTATTTAATCTGACGTTGATCCCAGGCCTTTTTTAATGCTGGCAATGATTCTTTAAACCTTTGGAAGTTTCGATGTTTTTTGGTGGTCCATCCTATCTCGGCATAAGCTGCCAACCTGGGGAAAATCTGTTGGTGCATACTTTCAACGGTTGGAATGGCCTGACTCCACATCTGACAGCCCAAACCAAGTATTTTATTATGGTAGATGGGGTCCAGGGTATCAGGAATTGGATCAAAGCTGTAAGCTTTCTCAAGGCTAATACTTTCATGACTATAATCCAGATAGGTATAGACATGATATGAATTAACAATATCGTAGCCTTTTTTGACGGTTTCTTCTATGAGCTTAGGGTCTCCCTTCCAAAATTGAACAATGGTTCTGGAATCCAGGTCCGTACCCAGTTTCAGGTCTTCAGATGCAATATAATCATGTATCTTATTTCCGGTGATATCGTTCCATCCCATCATGCGATACCCCTTGTCACTGATATAAGACGACATATGGTTGGTAAACCACAGATGTAAATCAGCCGGAGATTGCAGGTTATTTGTTTTCATAAATTCATTGGCCATTGGTGATGCTTTCCATTGATCGTATTTGACTTCATCACCACCAATGTGAATAATTTTAGAAGGAAAGAGCGGGATAATTTCATCAATAACATCTTTTATAAATGCCCGAACCCCGGGATCGGCAACATTATAAATGTCTTTATAAATGGCTAACAAGGCTTCCGGAATTTCTATTTGTTTATTTTTAGCTCCCAACCACGGGTAAGACGCTATGGCCGCACTGGCATGTCCCGGCATTTCTATTTCCGGTATCACTTTAATGTGTCTTGCCGCCGCATATGAGACAATCTCGCGGATGTCATCCTGTGTATAATATCCGGAATGCGGAATCCCATCGCTGACATCTCCGGGACTTACTTTAGACCCCTTTCTATGTGCTCCGGTTTTTATTAATTCGGGATATTTTTTGATCTCAACACGCCATCCCTGATCATCGGTAAGGTGCCAGTGGAAGGTATTCATCTTAAGATAGGCCATTTCATCGAGCATTTGTTTCACAACTACTACACCCTTAAATCGACGCGCTTCATCCAGCATGAACGCTCTCCATTCGAACCTTGGGGTGTCTTCTATTTCTACATGAGGAATGCTAAACGATCCATCTCTTTCTTTACGCATCATTTGCAGCATAGACTGAATCCCGTAGAAAACGCCTGCTGGTGCCCCAGCGTATATCTTCACGCCTTGACTCGACACGACCAACTTGTAGCCTTCTCTTCCTAATCGTAACCATTTACGTTCTTCGATGACCAGTTTCAAATTGGCCGAACGTTGTACGGTAGAAAATTCCAATGTCATATTAAAATCTTCGGCCAGTCTTTTTCCAAGATACAAGACTTCATTCTTGGACTCCTGAGTATAATAGCACCTTAGTGAAGAGATTTCTAACCTTCCTTTCAACTCTGTTACTTTTTGAGGATGAGGGATAATCTTGACTTGCGCTGTGGCCATCAAATTAACAATAGATAGTACAACAATGATGAAGTATTTATTTTTAATCTTATCTTTCATTGAATTGTATGTGTAGTTTATAAATTATAATTGAATTAATATTAATAAGTTTCATTCTTCGTTCACAATCGATTTTTAAAACTTTCGTACCTATAATCATAATCAAAGTATATTTTTTATAAAATGTTTAATCCAGGTCTGTGCCATAAGATAAGCTCCCGCTGGCGAAGGATGAATGCCATCGGGACTCCAAATATTATGTTTTGATTTTTTTATGGCGTTATCAAACGAAACCTGAAATGGTATGAATAGCGCGTCAAATTCCTTCGCAAGTTTAGCCGCAGAATCCTGATATGCTGGAAATTCATATTTCCAATGATCTGTAATGCCTGAGCCTCCCCAAATAACGAAGGGTTCACATATTATGAGCTTAACATTGGGTAACTTTTTTTTCGTATAGGTAAGGAGTGCTCTGTACTCACTCTCATACTTGGCGGCGGTTCCGTCATAGCCAAGATTCAATTTCTGCCAGTAGTCATTTACTCCAACTAGAATACTTATAACGTCTGGTTTAATTTTTAAAGTATCATTTTCCCAACGGTCTGCCAAATGGGATACTCTGTTACCTGCATTACCTCTGTTGTAAATTTGAAAATTGACATTGGGGTTTTCGGCCAGTAATTGAGCCGCTGCCTGAAAAACAAACCCTGATCCAAATCCCAAAGATGTATTCGGCTGAGATTGTTCGAAAGAACGTCCGGCATCCGTTATAGAGTCTCCTTGAAATAAAATGGTAAGACCTTTCGGAAGGTTGTATGTTTCTGCCAATAGTTCATTATACAGTATTGAGGAAGCAGCTAGAGTAAGCGCACTATTTATGATAAATTTCCTTCTGTTTTGTTTCATTATATCCGTTATGACGATTGTTTACCGTCTGATTCGTTTTTTATTTTAAGTAATAGAGCTTAAGTTCAAACTTCTAATAGTGTTTAAGTTTTTTATGTTTTGATGATTATTTAAGTTAATCGAGTATTTTAATGACCTTGGTGAATACTCTGTTTTTTTCATAAAAACAGTAAAAAGTTGATTGTGATTTTAGCAAGCAATATCTATTTTTTTATCGGCAGAGCTTTTTATTTTTTCGTCTAAAATGTTCGTTTATTCGTCAAAAGTGTTTTTAATTTTGGTAGCAAAATGAAAAATTGATGTTTCCATATTTAAGCAATAAGTAGGTTAGGTTCACGGTGTATTGCAAAGCCATGGAGGAGCTCCATTTTTTATAAAACCTTTTTTCAAAAATTGTATTGATCGTTTTGCTGGACGCTCTAATCCGGCAGGATTAAAACGTCCTAACAAAATCATGACTACATTAAAAAAACTATTAATCTATATCATTAATCATATCCCGGGTTTTGTGTCAAATTGGGGTTTAACACGAGTTGCTGGGTTGGCAACGGTGATAAATAATGAATGGCAGGATCGAATTGCCATCCCGGCGTATCCTTGAAAGGATATATATAGCCATTATCATCAACTTTGATCTCTCCCAACGGTGGGCTCCAGGGCATATTTTCAAATTGAGCAAATGGCGCTCCGGTAAGTGGCCTTAGAATCAGATGATGTGCTCTCCAACGCATGATATCATGGAAACGGAAATTTTCACAGGCCAGTTCCACTTTTCGTTCGCGTCTAATTTCATTAATCAACGGCGATAGTGAAGGGAACTCCCAATCAGCATCCGTAAACCCAATATTAGCATCCATATGAGGCATTCCCACACGATCTCTAAGCAAATTGACACTTTCATCTAAAACCGCCTGATCGACTTCTCCAAGTTCGGCTTTGGCTTCAGCATAATTCAATAAGACTTCAGCGTATCTGAAAATGGGGTTAGCTGTAGTTGAAGCTTGCCCACCTGGTCCTCCTCCGGGGGCGTCAGGATCTGTTCCCTTAAATAGTTGGTATCCCGTTGTATTGGCATTTCTCGCCGGAAGGTTTAAAAAAGGCCTTTCATAATAGGTCGTATCGACGCCAACAATTCTTTGAACATGACCAATTTGATAAATGGTCTGTGTTAACCGGGGATCCCGGTTGGCTACAGCCAATTCAACCGTAGCATCTCCCTGATAAAGGGCACTTACAGATATTGGTGTGCCATCCGTGGTCAAATAAGAATCGACCAATTGTTTGGAAACACTTCCGAAAGTTCCATCACTAAGCAGCCTGTTTTGCGCCTGATGGGTTCCTGAAAATCCGAATTCGACATCATAGTCCCTCCAAAGAATGACCTCAGGATTTGCCTGAAGGTCTTCCTGATTAAAAAGTCGCCAATAATCGCCTTCAATATCACCGGTAGAATGGATAGAATATCCTCCGGTATCCATGAGTTGTTTAGCGGCATCAGCTGCTTTTCTGAAGTATTTATTCGGATCTGAATTGGCAACACCAAAAGGCGTACCCGCGTGGTACTTCTCCCAGCTTCCTTCATAAAGTGCGACCCGACTTTGAAAAGCCAGTGCAGCATCTTTATTGACTCTACCCGCAGGAGTAGCATTCTTAGGATTCAAAAGTGTAATGGCCTTATCTAAATTCACCAGAATCGAGTCTGCTATGACACTTCTGGAAAGACGGGGATCGAAGAGTTCTTCGGAATCTGTGTTTAAAGGAGCACTTAACCATGGAAGATCTCCAAAAGCCTGTAAAAGATTAAAATAGGCATAGGCCTTAAAAAAATGGATTTCACCTATGTAAGGCCCTACTGTTTCAATGGGTTCTTGCGTTTTACGATAGTTAGCGAGGAAATAGTTCAGGGCCCTGATGGTTCCCCAGCTCCATCCGCCACCACTTTCCGGAACTACTATTGTTCCTGCCAAACGGCCGTTAAATAAATAAGTGAAATAGATCATATTATCGGAACTGAGATCCCCATAAACCATACTCTCGAAATTAGGCAGCATGGTGTAAAACTGATTGGCATACAATTCCATTTCCGTACGAGAGAATGCCAGTTCCTGGTCTGTTATACTATCTAATGGCGGAAGATCCAACTCCTTTTCGCAGGCCGTTAAAAAGATCATTGTTCCGCATATCATTGTAATAAATATATTTTTCATGTCTTTTTTTTTAAAGTTGAAGATTAACACCGAATGATAGGGATTTAAGCACCGGATAAATTTTCCCGGATCCCCAGCCTCCGCCTAGTACTTCCGGGTCAAAATTGTCATTCAATTTAGTGAGCGTAAACAGGTTTTCACCATTGACAAATATTCGAGCCTTGTTTAGTCCAAAGCGATTTAGAAACTCCTTAGGTACATTATACCCTAACTGAATGTTTTTAATTCGCATATAGGCTGCATTCTGTAAAAATCGGGTTTGAGTTTGTTGGTTTTTACCAATTTCTCCGGTAGCATAAGGCCTTGGCCAATAAGCATCTGTGTTCTCAGGACTCCAGTAATCCAACGTCGTTTTCCAGACAGCCGATCCATAAGCTCCCAAAAATCCCCAGAAGTTAGTACCACCCAGCCAATAGTCTCTTTTACCGATACCTTGTACAAACATGCTGAAATCAAAACCTTTCCAATCGGCACCTAAAGTGAATCCATAGCTGTATCTGGGTGTATTATTACCAATAACCTGTAAATCTCCCGAATCTCCAAGCGTGAGATTTCCTCGCGTTATCTCGCCATCACCATCCAAATCCTTGTAGCGCACATCACCGGGGTTCCAGGTTGGCCAGAATAAGGTTTGATCCGGTCCGTTTTGAACCTCCTCTTCAGTCTGAAAAAGACCATCACTGGTATACCCATAGATGTCGCCAACGGTAAGACCTGCCACCCAGGTGTCCAGAAGTTTGGTCGGATTATGGTACCTCGTAATCTTTGTTTTATTATCAGATAATACGAGGGAGGCATGATAATTTAGATCTCCTATGTTGTCTCGCCACCGAATATTAAGTTCGACGCCTGTAGTTCGTAAATCAGCATTATTTCCAACAGGAAGCCCTGCACCTAAAACAGATGGTAATGGTGCCTGCCTACCCAACATATCAAGTGTTTCACGACGATACCATTCGTAAGACAATTCCAGTTTGTTTTTAAATAAGGAGGTATCAAAGCCTATATTCGTGGATCTTACCGTTTCCCAGGTTAAGCTTGAGGACACCAAACCAGGGGCAGATAAATAGTTGGGCTGAATGCCTCCCAATACATAAGGCAGGGTGGTACGGATCGGTATTTGTGATAAATAAGGGTAGTTCCCCAGGGTGTTAATTACATCCTGATTTCCCAGAGAGCCATAGGAGGCGCGAAGTTTCAATTGATTGATATCTTCAACGGGCCAAAAATCTTCCTTGGCTATGTCATATCCAAGGGATACCGATGGGAAAAAACCGAATCGGTCTCCTTCGGGAAAGATCGAGGTTCCGTCATAACGCGCGTTGAACTCGAATAGAAATTTTTCCTTGTAGTTGTAATTGAAACGACCAAACGTACCGGAAGCCCCCCGGTGCGTCAAGCTGTTTGTAATAATGGGATCTCCGGTAGCTACCGCAAATGAGGCTAAATTATCATTTATAAGGCCTGTATTGGTTCCAAAAAGACCTGTGCCATCCCATTTTTCGTACTGATGTCCCGCTAAAAGTTTAAAATAGTGACCTCCGAACGTTTTTTGGTACGAAGCATAAACATTGATCGATTGGTAGTTGGAAGATGATAATGATCGCGTGATCCTTGAATTCGGAACGATAGCTTGTTTGGTTCCGTCTACCAAAATCTGATAAATAGGTGTTCGATGCTGACTATTGTTATTGGTCTCATGGTTTCTTGAATATTGAATGTTGACGTTCAGTCCCTTTATCGGGGTTAATTCCGCGCCTCCGGTAAACCATATATCTTTTGTTTTGTTGATATCCCGTCCCGGTTGGGTATACCAGGGCTCAATACCTACCCATGAAGGGTTCCCGTCCGGGTTGATCAAAGGCCAGGTTGGCCATCTGGTGCCGGCCAGGTGGAACCAATTCCCTAACCAGGGTCCGTAAGCATGTGGTTCATTCGTCGTGCCCTCACTATACCTGGTTTTTAAATTGAGCTTCATCCAGGGTAATGGATTTGCCGTGATATCACTGGTCAGGTTATTTCTTGTATAGCGATCGTCGCCAAATTCCAATAGCCCTTTTTGGTAATAATGCCCCAGGGAAAGGTAATAGGTTACGGCATCCGTACCGCCACTAACACTTAAGTCGTGTTTTTGTGTGGGTGCCCAATCCTTGAGATAAACATCATACCAATCGTTATTATCATTACCTTCTACCCATCCCCACCAGTTGGGATTTCCACCCCAGGGTAATGTGGTAGGAATACTACCCGGATTCTCCAAATACGTTCTAATACGATCGAGATGCTCATCGCTAAACAGCGGATTGGCTCCCGAATTGGCACCAGACTCGTTGGTTGCCAGTGCAAATTCCAAAGAATTAGCCATTTTTGGAAGCGTCGTTGGGGCGTTCCATGCTAAAATGTTACCATAGTTTACTACGGTCTTTCCTTTGGTCCCCGATTTGGTGGTGATCAAAATAACTCCAAAGGCTGCGCGCCCACCATATATAGCAGATGCAGCAGCATCTTTTAATACGGTAACACTTTCCACGTCTTGAGGGTTAATATTCTGAAGGTCATCAATGGGTATTCCATCGACTACTAATAAAGGTCCTCCTCCATTGATACTGGTGAACCCCCTTATGTTAAATGTAGCAGGCGTTCCAACACCACCCGGATCACCTGTTACGGTAATGTTAAGGTTGGCAACCTGTCCTTGAAGTGCCTGCCCTACATTTGCGACAGGACGATTTTCGAGGACTTGACCACTTACCTGCTGATAAGATCCTGTTAAGTTCTCTTTCTTTTGTGTTCCGTAGCCTACTACCACAACTTCTTCCAGTGCGGCGGCATTTTTTTCCATAGATATGGCGATCTCCGTTTGGCCGATAATGGGTATTTCCTTGGTGGCAAAACCAAGGAATGAAACAACTAACGTCGCATTTTCGTTCGAGACGTTTAAGGAAAATTTTCCATCAAAATCTGTTTGTGTACCATTATTTGTTCCTTTTTCGATAATGTTGGCTCCCGGCAACGGCTGTCCGTCCTGGTCTGATACAACACCCGAAATAGTGACCTGTTGTTGTTCATTCATACCATTATTTAAAGTCTTTTCCCTTATGATAATGGTATTGTCCTCGTCGATTTGAACATCAAAATTTCCTTGAGATAAACTACGTCTTAGTAATTTATTTGTTCTAATGATTCCTTTTTTTATATGGACCTTAGAGAAATCCTTGAATATTCCTTTTTCAAAAAAGAAATTATAATCTGTTTGATCCATAATTAGTTTGAAAACCTCCTCAACTGTTAAGCTTGTATCTTCCTTAACTTCAATTTTAGAATTTTGTGAAACAATTTCACTGGGAGTTAAAGAAAAGGCAACTGTGAAACATAGAAATATCAATGTTCTCATAATAGTCATTAAAATCGGTTTAAAAATTAACCGACTATTAATTTTAATTTCCATAAATTTGTGTGTTATTAGTTAGTTAAAACTTTAATTAATTAATAATAATTCTGAGGGGGTAAAGTTTTTACTTTCACCAGTGTAACTTTATCCTCCTTTTTTCCATTGTTAGTTTACTTCATAGGCATTTATTGGTTTTAGTTTTAATATATAGTTTTACTGATTTATGCAGTTTTTGAGCACTCTGTTTCTATCTTAATATTATAGTTTTTCCGTTTATTTCATAACTATTAATTGAATTAGACTTCATGATGGATAATATTTTCTCAATACTATGTCGTTTTTCTATTACCCCTAAAAATTGAACGGATTCCAATTCTTTATTTTCAAAAATCACATCAACATCATACCATCTTGAAAGGACTTTCATAATATCCTTTAAAGGCATATCTATAAAACTAAAGATGCCCTTCCTCCAGGAAATTTCATAATCTACATTAACCATGTCAACCACAATACGATTTGTTTTAGTATCTAATCTGGACTGTTGGTTTGGTACTAAATTTTGTTTTATCAAATCATTCTGAACCGTTACTTTTCCTTCCACTAAGGTGGTATAGATCTTTGATTCATCTCTATAGGCTTTAATATTGAACTCCGTACCAATAACTTCAACCTCCTGAGAGCTATTAATAACCGTAAATTTAGAGCCCTCATGTTCTACGCTTGGAGAAACATCAAAGTAAGCCTCACCATAGACAAGTTCTACTAGTCGTTCTTCTCCGGGAATAAATGTGGTAGGATATTTTAATTCCGATTCGGAATTCAGCCAAACCTTCGTTCCATCATTTAACTCAACAAAGTATTGTCCTCCTCTGGGTATGGTTAGATAGTTATAGGCAATCTCTTTTGATGCAACTTTATTCGTATTATAAATTAGAGCCTTGCCGTCGCTATTGGCATTTTGTGTTTGAAAAGATTTTCCTTTTTCCAAGGTGATCTTTGAGCCATCTTCTAAGGTCAATACCGCCCTATCGGTTCCCGGTTCAATAATAGTATCGGTATTAACAATTTTCGGAGTTGGTTCTATTGACGTGGTATCTAGTTTGTCTCTAAAAAAATAACCCAGCCCAAAAACTATAACAGCGGCAGCAGCATATTTCAATATCCTGTTAGTTCTTAGCCTATAAATGATGTTTCTATCTTGCCTCTTTTTCTTCCTTAAGGCCATTTTTACATCTTCAACATTAAACTTATTCAGATTCATATCAAAGGCATAGTTTATCTTCACATAGCGATCAAAAAGAAGCACATTATCTTTAACCTTGAGCCATTCGGCCAGTTTTTCTAATTCTTCCTCCGTTGCATCATTCGTCAAGAATTTAACAATTACTTTTTCAATTTCTTCTTTCATTTACAACTTGTTTCTTTATATATCAAGACGTTTAGCTATTTGAACACCCCACGCCTCTCATAATTTTTTTTCTATATTTGCGATAATGCTATACAATATAAATCTCTCATATATTTGAAAACTAAGAACCTAAGCGATATTAATTTTTTAAAAAAATTAAAAAAGGGTAATCTGGAAGCGTATGATTATCTTGTAGATTCTTATTACCATGAACTTTGCGTTTATGCAGGTAGTCTTGCCCGGGATAAATACGCTGCTGAAGATATTGTTCAAAACGTTTTTTTAAGGCTATGGGAGCAGAAAGCGAAATTAAGTTCAAAGTTCTCCATTAAAAGTTTTTTGTATCGCTCTGTTTATAATGAGTTTATCAATCAATACAGAAAAAAAGTTACTTTAACTGAGGTGGAAAACGAATATAACAGGAGATTGAATGCTATTGTTACTATAGAAAACACTTCTGAAATAGCTGATTTAATTGCCTTGGTCAAAGAAGAAATTCAGCATTTACCTCCAAGATGTAAGGAAATGTTTTTATTGAGTAAACAGGAAGGTTTAACAAACACGGAAATTGCACAATATTTGAAAGTATCTACAAAGGCCGTTGAACGGCAAATGACCAGAGCTTTTTCTATTATTCGTAAAAAGATTGATAAAAAACTACATGCTGTTTTGTTCTTACTTTTTGAAAAGTACTCCAATAGGAGATTATTGGTCCAATAAAAGCACTTTAGCAGATTCAAAATCAAATTGGGTTACATTCTTTAAGTTAAGACAAAGCTTATTCTTCACTGGGCCGCATAACATTTCTATTTCTGAATGGTAGACTTGAGCAGAAATTGCGTACGGGATACTACAATTAACCATTAGTAAAAAATGGATTTTACACAATGATAATGGTAATAAGGGGTTAAGTAATATATTAATCAAAATCATTAATAGTTGGAACTTCAACCATAATGGTTTTAAAAAGCTCCATGTCCTTATCAAATAAGGTTGGATAAAACGTTCCTTCCATTTTTCATCCTGAGGAATTATTGGAAAACCCTTTAGATCCTCTTGCCTTTCAAGAGTATCCACATTGGACCTGGTACCTTCTGCCATGACATTGAGAACAACGGCTCTTCGTTGCCGGTTCGAATCATTGGCAATGGATCACTTTGGAACCGAAATTTGAGCAAGACAGGAATCCTAAAAGGACAATCGGGATGACTAACAAAAAAGAGTTTCTGAATAGTTTCGTGTTTAAGACTGTATTTTAATTTTTAATCTAGTTTTTTGATTTGTTCTGTTTGCGCGTATTTAATCTTACGTTGATCCCAAGCCTTTTTTAATGCTGGCAATGATACTTTAAACCTTTGGAAGGCTGCGCTTCATTTTGGCAGCTTCCGAAAATCGGTATCAAAACAACTAGTAAATAAAAAACGGAGATTAACAAGCATTTGAATAAAGGTGTTTTTAAACGATATATTCGTTTAGATGTTTTATTCAATTTTAAACGTTGCCAATACGCCTTTGTGATCCGACGGCCATTTCCCTTTTGGCAATAAAAATTTGTCTAACAATGTATCGTCCTGAAAACCTTGTCCCCTAACAATACTAGCCGATGGCCCAACAACCATAATATCTTCCAACGTTAAGCGAAAATCATCATTATAATAAATAAAATCGATACGATCGCGGTCATCGGCCTCGGGAGTCCATACCAGTTTGGATAATTCTACATCTTTGTTATATGCGGACCAGGTATGTCCCGGATATAATGCAGGATCAGGGTATTTGATCCTGTAGGCATCTTTATAATCATGTGCTTCTAAAATTTTACTGCAATGCCAGGGAACGACCATACCGTTATGATCAAAGAGGTCTTTTGTCTCTAAGGTCCAATCCAGGTGAGAGGGTTCATTAAAATCTCCAGCCAAAAGAATGAGATTCTCTTTTTCTTTTTCTTTGGCCGCATCTTTAACGAATAGTTCAATAGCCTCATCTCTGGCCGATGCCTTATTCTGAGCCAGAATTGCTGATAAATCCAGAACTGGCGCAGGTAGTTTTTGCCAGGTGATGCCGTCATATCCCCTGGGTAAATAACAGGCGTAATGTGTATAATCTAAATGAGCCGAATACACTGCGACATTTATCGATTCGTTTAATTTTACAATACATTTGGTTAATGAAGTAGAGTTTATCGCCGGCCTTGAGACGATGGGGAATTTAGAAAGGATTATTGGTGATTTTCCCGAATTAAAAGAATGGTAAACTGCACCTTTTTCCTCTAATGCTTTTGTTATTTTTGTGCTGAAAATAACATTATTCGTATTACGGATTTCGCACAGCATCACCACATCGGCTTCCGTTTGAAGAATAACTTCCACAATGGCATCAAAGCCACCTTCAACAGACTCTCCATGGTGCCAGGTGTTTAGGGACAGTACTTTTAGAGTGCCATCAAAAGGGACTTCAGAAAAGAATTCTGAAATATCGGGTGCATTCTCTTCATGTTGCTCGTTTTTATCCGATGAAGCACAGCCATGACCGACTCCAAGTAGCATAAAAAAAAATCCTATTATAATATTTTTCATCATATCAAACATTTTAAAAAAAGGGAGATTTTCATCTCCCTGAAACGAAACTCAAACTAACTATAGCATGATGCTATTGTGCTGCAAATGTGGTATTCGCTGTATACCAGTAAATCCAAGGGCTCGTAGTCCCCAGGTTTAAATAATAGACATCGATACCCACCATAATTTGTCCGGTACAAACATCAAAAGTGCCTTCACCATTTTGCCTGAACTGGTATTCATAACCAGCAGTATCGGTTCCTGCAGCATAGTTCTCGAAGGTTGCAGTGCCAATGGTTGCTCCCGGTACAACAGGTGTCAAGGTTATTCCCAGCTCAGCATCGGGGAACGATCCGTAACCTACTAAATTACCATTTAATGTTACAAGATCTCCACTAACACTAGCCGACACCGCACTATCGCCGTATGATGCATGAATGTTAGAAGAATTGAACACATCAGCAACAGACTCTGTACATTCATTATCAATAATTTTTAAAGCAAATGCTTTATTAGATTGTAGAATCTTACCGACACCTATATCAATATTAGGGTTACTTACGCTTGCAATGGAAATTTCTAGCATTTTATCAGCGATATCATTTACGACTAAATTGTCAATAATGGTGATTTCAAACGGTTCAGATTTTATTTCTCCGGCTTCAAAATTTACCACTTTATTAACGACCGAATAGTCAGTTCCTTCCTGTGCGTTACCTGCTATTTCAAGGTTTACTGAAAAACCTTCAGTCAATACACTTCCATCATATCGCAATGCTATGATGTATGTATCTCCATTTTCTAAAATTTCGCCACTTTGATCGATAAACGAAACAAACTTGAATTCTTCAAAATTATATAACTGTGGTTCTTCTTCGCAACTCAAACATACGAAGATAATCGCTGTATATAATATAGTTTTTAAAATTTTCATAGTATTAAATTTTTGATCTTAAACAACTTACCATCCCATAATTTGTACCAGTTGCGGATTTAGGGCAATCTGTTGTGCCGGTATGGGGCGGTAATAATACTTGGGTTCTTCAAAGGTTCTTACATCCGTACTGGTAACCATATATCCCGATGTCCCTTCAGTTAGATAAATACTAGCAGCAGGATCACCGAAGGCACCAGCCTTATAGTATATCAGGTTGACACCTAATGAATTTTGTTCTTTCGGTGATGGAATATCATCACTACTCGCAATAATGCTAATGTCTTCCACCCCATCTCCGGTCATATCGTATTTACCCAATCCCGGGAAGTACATCCCGACCTGGTTTTTCTCTAATACTTTTCCGGCATACCAACGATGAAGATCATACAGGCGGAAGGATTCCAGGGCAAGTTCCGATCTTCGTTCACGTCGTATCTCGTAAATGACTCCTTTGTTCGCGCCTGTGACATTCGGATAGTCACTTTCAATGATCGGGTCGATATCGCCATTAGCCATTACCATATTTAAATCCGGTAGACCAACTCTGGCTCTTAATTTATTGATACTGTCGTCAAGATCTGCTTGCGTTAGCGTTCCAAGTTCCGCCAGAGCTTCAGCATAAATTAGTAGGGTCTCGGCATAACGCATAACAATGATATCATGCCCCTGATCTTCATTCGTATCGGAGTTATTATACCCTTTGGTCTGGAAATACCCGGTAAAATTCCTGTTAAACTCGGGAATGTAAGCAGAAGGTTCATTTCTTCTAACCCAACCCGGATAAACAAAGGTTTGTGACATTCTGGGGTCGCGGTTTTGGAATTCCTGAACGTAGGTAAAGGTATCCGATCCCGGTTGATCACTGAATCGAGTGCCATCCTGCATGAGGTAATTATTCATGAGTGATTTGGTAGCACTTTGCTCAAAGTCCCCAAAAACATGACGATTACCACTTGTTTTTTCCTTTTCCACATCGTAAATATTGACTAAAATAGCTTCCGGATTACTCGTTTGGTCATCAGAATTGAATAAGGCTCCATAATCCGAATCCGGATTACCCGTATTATAAACACTAAAATTTCCGGAATCCATCAATTGCTTTGCCGCATTCGCCGACATTTGTAAAAACGTACTGGCCGTGCTTTCCAGTCCAAGCTCCGGGTGATACTTTCTATAGGTCCCTTCGTGCAAGGCCATTCTGGCTAATAAATGCAATGCAGCCCATTTGCTAAATTTTTCGGTCCCTGCCGATTCTTCATTAATATGCTGGGCAGCAAACTGAATATCATTAAAAACACTATCAACCACCATGGTACGCGGATCTCTCGGTTTATAAAGGTCTTCATCATCCGCACCAAGTGTTTTCGAATAATATGGCACATCGGAAAAGCGCCTTACCTTCGCATAGTAAAAATTAGCCCTGTGAAAACGGGCAATCCCTTCAAAATGCCTTTTAGTAACGTCATCGACATTGGCTTTATCAAAATTTTCGAGAAAAAAATTGATATCTCTTAAACGTCCCCAGGTCCAGCCAGCACCAATATTATCGGCACTTGGAGAACCAATCAGGATGTTTTTTAATTCTACGGCGCCCGTAGTGGCAACATCATCAGTTCCCTGATCTCCCAGGAAGGTACCATAACCAGCAACCACGTGTAGCCCGTCAATATATAATTGTAGATCACTTGCGGTATTAAAGAAGTTTTCTGCAGAAATTTCATCTTGTGGAACCGTATCCAAAAAATCGTCATTACAGGCACTAAGTGCTATAAAAGCAAGTAATACTAATATTTTATCTGTTATTTTCATTGTGTCTTATCTTTAAAATTAATTTAGAACGTAACATTCATCCCCACAGAGAATTTGCGATGAAAGGGGTATGCAAAACCGTTACCTAAAGTCGCTGTTTCAGGATCGATAAATTTTCTGATGGAAGACCATTCGAAAACGTTTTCTCCGGACACAAAAACACGCCAATTGGAGATTCTCATTTTATCCAATAGTTTATGCGGTAAAGAATACCCTATGGAAACGTTTTTTAGTCTTAAGTAAGCGGCACTTTTCATGTATTTCGTTTGAAAAATGTCTAGTCCGGAACCAAAATTTCTATCTGCCAACCAGGATTGTAAAACTGGAAACTCAGCATCTGTATTAGCATCGGCCAACCCGGCATCAATATAGGATTGGGAATGCTGTGCTCTTAAAGCATCACTGTCTCCTGTGGCTCTGTAGAAATCCAGTAAATGAGGATATGTGTTGGCGTACGGTTGCTGATAGGGTCCCCAAAATAAATAGTGCCTCGGGTAATAATCCTGTTTTCCGATTCCCTGGAAGAAGCAGCTTAAATCAAAACCTTTCCAGGAAGTGAACAAGTTAAATCCGAACTGATAGCGTGGTTGCGTGTTACCAATCAGCTTCAGGTCTTTAGGATCCTGGGCTGATAGTCCTCGTTCTATTTTTCCATCGCCATCCTGATCGATATATTTTGGCCATCCCGGAACCACGGTAAGTGCTCCCCAGGGAACAATGGCTGACTGATCTAATGCTGCTATTTCCTCTTCGTTCTGAAAGAATCCATCGCTTTCAAGCCCCCACATTTCTCCTAAATCCTGACCTTCCCGCCACTGCGAGAACAACTGATTTTCATTATCAAAGCGCGTAATCTTTGTTCTATTGTCCCATAATCTGGCTGCTATTTCTATGTTAAGCGGGCTTCCTCCCACTTCAAATTGGTCTTTATATCCAAATGAGAACTCCCAACCCCTGGTTTGTAAATCGGCGGCATTTTGAGTTGGTGGTTCTGTTCCCAATACCGCTGGAAGTTCTCCTCGAGCCACTAGCATGTCTTTGGTATCCCTGGTAAAGATTTCAAAGGTCATATTAAACATGTTATTGAAGAAACTGGCATCGACACCAATATTTGAAGAGATCACGCGCTCCCAGGTATAATTGTTAGGGTCAACTCCTAAACCGGGCCCATAGACCACTTTGGGATAATCACCATTAATCAAATACCTGGATTCCCCTTGTTCCAATGAATTGATATACCCATAATTGTCAACACTTTGATTCCCTAAAGAACCATAAGAATATCGAAGTTTCAACTGATTCATAACATTGGTTATGGAAGGCCCTAAGTCCTTACTCACTAACCAGGCTACAGACATTCCAGGGAAGAAGCCATAGCGATCCTGTGTCGGAAATCGCGATGAACCATCATACCTGGTATTCACTTCAAAAATGTAGCGCTCATTATAGATATAGTTGACCCTGTTAAATAATCCGGTAACCGCCCAATCTGAATAGGTATAACCCACTTCCTGATCTCCGGTAGCCAAAGCCAAATTAGGGAGGTCTCTTGATATGAGCCCGTTTCTTTGGGCTGAAAACCAATTAAACTTGTTAGTCTCCTTGTTAAAACCGGTAATCGCCTTAATATAATGTTTCCCAAAAGTTTTGGCATAGGTTCCATAAATGTTGAATACGTTATAGGTATTTATGGCTTGGGTTTCATAAGCCCAGTCGTTAACAGAGATATCCCTGAATGAATTCGGTCCGTCACTAACACGATAGCTCGTATTGTCGGAATGATAACGAGTGAAGTCCCTTTTGAACGTGTGCTCCGCCGTTATGGTCAAATCTTTGTTTAGTAGATAAAAATTCAATCGGTTAGTCGTCTGAATTCCTGTTTGCCTGCTATGCTGTTTACCACCATCGATCATTTGGGCTGCTGCAAGACCTGCCGGATTGTCGGCCCATGAGCCATCAGGATTCTTCACGACTTCGGTAGGACGTAAATTAAAAACATTGAAGATAGTGTAACTTGGATTCTTTCGGTTTGCTAAAGTTAAAAAGGTATTGTTTTCATAATCAAAAAAGGCACTGGGTTCAATGGTGACCTTGGTTCTTAAGGTATTACGTTCCCAGTTATCAGTAACCAGGCGGTTCAGTCCGTTCTCCAACGTGTGACTTGCCGAAAGAAAGTAGCTGATACCTTGGTCGATGATGGCTTCATCACCATCCTTAGTGACGCCAAATGCTCGCTTGCCACTTATGGAAATATTATGATTTTGGGAAAATGAATACTTATTAAAGAAATATTCATTCCAATTGGTATTACCCATATATTGGTACTTGTTGGGGTTATTCGGATCTAATCGTACATTAGGCACAGAAGTATCTTCTGATCTCGCCCGGGCCCATGCATACCAATCGTCATCGTAACTTACAAAATTCCATGGCGTATTACTGGTGGCAGTATCCAAAAGCCTGGAAAAAATATACGGATCTGTGATGGGATCCGGAGTTACTGTTGGCGTTCCCCAAATAAAGGTATTGGAATACTGAATTTTATTCCGCCCCCCGGTTTTTGTAGTGACCAGTACCACACCAAAGGCCGCTCTTGCTCCATATATGGCTGCTGAAGAGGCATCCTTCAGAACAGATATGGATGCAATATCATTCGGGTTCATACGTGTCAAATCTTCTGAAGATGAGGGTACGTTGTCTATTAATATTAATGGCGTACCTCCGTTTAATGACGTGAATCCCCGAATATTAATGGTAGCCGCAGCGCCCGGCGCCCCACCTCCAAAGGTGATATTTAAGTTCGAAATGGCGCCCTGAAGCCCTTGAGATACGTTAGCTATGGGTCGGTCTTCAATAATATCCATATCAACAACTTCTACCGCACCACTCAGGTTGACCTTCTTTTGAGTTCCGTACCCTACTACCACGACTTCATCTAAAGTACTTGAATCAATATCTAGCAAAATAGTTAGGTTTTCTTGATTACCGACTAGTACCTCTTTGGTTTGGTAACCTACATAAGACACCACAATTGTGTCGTCTCCCGACGCAATCCTTATGGAAAATTTGCCGTCAAAATCTGATGACGCTCCTGTGCTTGTTCCTTTTAACAACACCGTTGCTCCGGGAAGAGGTTGTTCCGTCTCAGCGTCTAAGATGGTTCCCGTGATGATCTTTTCCTGTGCAAATGCACGCTGATTTATTGTAAATAAAAAAGCGAAAGCAAGAATACAAATTACAGGTTGTTTTTTACCAACCATGTAACTGCTGACCTTTTTGCTTACAAGAATCAAAAAGTTTAATGTTTTCATAGACTTTTGTTTAGTTATTAGTTTTTGATGATTTAAAATGTTGTGCTAATGTATAAAAATATTTTGATTGAACAATCAATCAATTTAAATTAATTATAGTATTTTCGTTAAATAATTATTAACTATGTTTGCAGTATGGGTAGAAAAAGCTTAAAAACAGAACGACAAAAAGAGATCATAAAAGCCTTCTATGAGGTAGCAAAGATGGAGGGTTTGGAGAATACCTCTGTTGCCAAAGTTGCCAAATACAGAGGTATTAACACTAGCTTAATATTACATTATTTTGATTCTAAGGACGAATTGATCTTCGGATTGATCAACTATATTCTGGAAAATTATAAGTCGCTTTATACTACCAATAATATTGAAAGTATTGAGGTCAAATTAAAAATGACCATGGATAATTTGTTTTCCAGGGATTGGAATAAGCTTATTGATGATGGTGTTTTTTACAGTTGTTATACCCTCATATTTAGAGATAAAAATATCAAAGAAGCTTTTAAAGAACTTCATGACTCGCTACGCGATTATTTAGCCGATGTAATCTCTGAAGCAAAGAAAGAAAACATCGTGGATATTGATGACCCTCGAGAAACGGCAGAGCTTATTTTTGTTTTGGTTGAAGGTGCTTATTATTATCTGTCCCTTTTTGATACGAACGACCCCACTTACCTCAATAAAGTTGGGCGTTATAAAAAGGCTGCTATCAATATGTTAAATCTTAAGGTGTAGTACTTATTTTCTTTTTTTAAGAATGGTTATGATGGCTGTTATTCCGATGCACATCCATACCAAATTCGTAAATAAATTGGGACGATCTTTGGAGCTATAAGCACTGGCAATCAAGCATATGGCACCTATCACATTCATGAGTTGATAGGTAACACTGTTCGACTTCAGCTTATTAATGCTCAGCAAAAAATAAGAGATCAGGTATGACGCAGATCCCAACCACCCAATAATTTCGAAATTGCTCATAAAACGGAATTTATTATTCTAAGATTTTGTAGTCCTCTGCTGGGGGTGCAACGACTGGCCCGAACAATTTATCCTTCCAATTGGTCCACTTGTATTTTTTTGATAGGATCAACAGAAAAATAGGAAATACGACAAATACCGGCGCAAAAATCTCCATGAGCCCCATGGTTTCAGGATCGGATAAATCTTTTAAAATAGAATGCGTTTGAAAAGCGGTCCAATCTGCTGTAACCAATAGCGCCGTGAATAAGTTGTTCGCTGCGTGAAACCCTGGGGCTAATTCGAGCCCTTCATTCATTAAAGTGATAATCCCTAAAAACAATCCAGTGCCTATATAGTAAACCATGATGACATAACCCAGTTTTTCGACTTCCGGATTGAGGATATGCATGAGTCCGAATACAACGGATGTAATGATTAACGGTGTAGAATTTCTTTTGAGTACTCTGTAAAGCATATTGTCTTCTGAAGAACTTGTCAATCCGTCAAACGTCCTTATCTTCAAGACTGCGACAAGCAACCCGAACGATAAAACCCATAACAAATTGCACAAGTTCAATAGACGCTTCCTGCTAATTTAATGTAAATCAATCCAAAAAACAAAATCGATTCTGAAATTTCATAACATATATTCTAAGTTTAGCATTCTCTAATGCCCTTTAAACAAAGCATGTAAAACACTACTTGCTGTATTTTTGTTTTTTTTAAATAAACTAAAAAACATATATTATGAAAGAAACTTCTTTATTTTTGGTAATGATCCGGTTAATCTCCTTTCTAAGGGTGTTGTAACCCTTACTTTCATCAGTATCTTTTAGTACTAGATAACCGTAAAGTGCATTTCATTTCATATTGTATGGAAAATCTACAATAGAGGATTCAGCAATTTCTAGATGCTCATTCATGACAACCTCAACAAGCGAGGTTCCTATTCATCTGGAAACGACAGTTTACCTCATCTACCCTAACCCTACTTGTAATTCTATAATAACCGGCTTCCTTTTTCTTTAATCATTTTGATTCGTTCCTGAATCTCCTTTACTAATGTTTCATTATCCTTTGCTACATTTTTAGTTTCACTTATATCTTCGCGTAAGTTAAACAACTGAGGTTCAGATGAGAACCCCGATTCAACCCCTTTATTATCTATCCACTTTGGGTTTCTCTTTGTTGGAGCTATATATTTCCATTCTCCTAACCTTAAGCTCAAGGTAAAAGATTCTTCTAACATTTCTTTGCGCCCGTATTCTGTTTTCCCCAAAATGACATCTAGCATATTAAAGCTGTCCGGAGCTTCTCTATCATCTAAGTCATGACCAGTGAGTGCCGCAATTGAAGCATATAAATCTACTTGTGACCATAAAGCATTTGAGGTTTTGCTACTTATTGTTCCCGGCCAGTATGCTATGGTAGGCATTCTTGTTCCCGCCTCTAAAGCACTATATTTGCCTCCTCTAAAAGGGCCTGCTGGTTTGTGGTTTCCTAGTTTTTCAACAGACTCATCTTGGTATCCATCATTTAAAACGGGCCCATTATCACTTGAGAACAAAACTAATGTGTTTCTATCTAGACCTAATTCTTCTAAATACTTGACGACCTCACCTGTACACCAATCCATCTGCTCAATAACATCTCCTCGGACCCCCATACTACTTTTTCCTAAGAATTTCTCATTTGGTAAACGAGGCACATGAATATCATGGTAGGCCAAGTATAAAAAGAATGGTGTATCTCTATTCTCGTTAATGAATTTTTTTGCTTTTCCTACCAATACATCAGGAAATTCTTCATCAACCCACCAGGCACTTCTACCTCCAGACATAAAACCTATTCTGCTTATACCGTTTACAATTGTTTTATTATGCTGTCCATCAGGAACCTGTCTAAGTAAATCTGGGTTTTCAAATCCAGTGGGCAGATTCCCTATCTTTCCTTTATAACTAACTTTCAAAGGATCGTTAGGGTCAAGATTCATCACTTTTTGATTTTCTAGATATACTGCTGGTACTCGGTCTCCTGTTGCTGGTATCAAAAAACTATAGTCAAATCCAATTTCTCTGGGTCCTGGTGCTACCTCCTTATTCCAGTCCACTTCTCCATCCCCTAAGCCCAAATGCCATTTACCAACTACAGCTGTTTTATAGCCATTTTTTTGTAACATTTTTGGCAATGTAGCTTCATCAGAATTAATTAGTAATGGAGCATCCCCTTGCAAAATCTGAGCATTATTTCTAAAGGCGTAACTTCCGGTTAATAATGAATATCTAGATGGCGTACAGGTGGCTGCAGAACAATGGGCATCAGTAAAATTAATACCATTATTGGCAAGTTTATCTATATTGGGGGTAGATGCCCCAATTGCTCCGTTAACGCCAATATCTCCATAACCTAAGTCGTCAACATAAATTACAACTATATTAGGTTTCTGTTTGTCCTTTTCAGTAAGTTGGGAGGTTTCTTTTTTTATCTCGGTTTTGCATGAAACTAACAATGAAAAAATTACAACAGCCAGTAAAAATTGTTTAAGCATGATTAATATTTATTGAATTTATTTGATAATAATTTGAAAAAGTAATTAATCTTATTTTTGACTTTTTAATATTTGTCTCATTCTACCAGGATTAGAATAAAGTATTTCTTTGTTTTGCATTAAGCGCTTGTGAATATGGTATGTAACATCCATCCAATCTCTTCCTTCCAGCCAAAGCGGTTCTGTCATTTGAGACTCCCATATTTTCAGTTCATTTTTTAATAAAGTGAATTCTTCTATATTAGTTTTCTCAAGGTTATTAAGTTCTCCTATGTCTGCTTCCAAATTATACAAAGTAGCCCCATAGTCTTTTAACCTTACCATCTTATAATCTCCAATACGTGCTCCTGCTTCTTCCAATTTTCTCCAAAATAGCTTATCATGCGGATCACCTGTTTTGTCTCCTTTTAAATATGGCAACAGATTAACTCCATCTAAAATTAAACCTTCCTCTTTCTCTATTCCTGCTGCTGCCATAGAGGTAGTGAAAATATCAAGTGATGATGATAACCCCTTAAATGTTTGATCTCCTTTAATTTGAGCAGGCCAACTTACTATAAACGGCACACGGTGTCCGCCTTCAAATTTATTTCCTTTCCATCCTTTTAATGGCCCGCCACTTGAACTATTATTGGCTGCACCTCCATTATCACTTAAAAAGTAAATTAGCGTATTTTCTTCTATACCAAGCGCTTTTAATTTTTGCTGAAGTTTTCCAACGTTTTCATCTAAAGACCAAGTCATAGCTGCTAATCTTTTTCTTGGGTGGTCTTTGTATTTTTCTAAATGCTCTTCTTTAGCTTCCATTGGCGTATGTACAGCATTGTAAGCTAAATACATAAAGAATGGATTGTCTTTATTATCCTCGATATACTTAACCGATTGGTCTCCTAAAACATCTGTCAAATACCCTTCAAATTCTACACGCTCTCCATTGTGTTGTAGCATTTTATCTTTGCTGGGGGATTTCATGGGGAAATAGGTTCTACTACCAGTTTCAAAACCATAAAACTCATCAAAACCTCTGCTGTTTGGGTGGTCTGATTCATGCTGCCCTAAATGCCATTTGCCTAATGCTATGGTTTTATAACCATTTGCTTTAAAAACATCTGCCATAGTAGTAACATCATCAGAAAGCCCGATATCACCAACATTTCTATCTCCAGTACCGTTAGCTTCAAAACCAAATCGTTGTTGATATTTACCAGTCATTAACCCTGCTCTGGATGGTGCGCAAACCGTAGCACTTACATGGGCATCGGTAAGTACTGCACCGCTTTGTGCCAATTTATCAATATTTGGTGTTTCTAAATCTTTACATCCCATAAAACCAAAGTCTGCATAACCGGCATCATCAATTAATATAACAATAATGTTAGGCCTATTGATGTTTTCAATCTGATTTGAAGCAATATCTTTTGATTGCCTAGAAGTCTCTTTGCAAGATATTATGCTTGCAAAAGCACACAGTAATATGTATATAAAATTTTTCATTTTAGCGTTTCTTATTGGAGTTATTTGGTTTAAAATCAGGGATGTATTTCGGGTTTGGTTCAGTTGGTATCGGAGCATTAATACCAGTACGCCAATCATTTAACTTCTTGAGCAATTCTGAAACTTTTTCCGGGTGCGTTTTTGCTAAATCATGACGTTCACCTAAATCTTTTTTAATATTGTACAGTTCAATCTCGTTGTCTTCAAAATACTGATGTAGTTTCCAATCGCCATCTATAATAACGGAACCTGGACGAGTCCTAAACAAAGGGTCGCGGGCATCATCTCGTTTACCGGCGTACGCTTGTAAGTAAATAGGGAAATGAAAAAACAAATCTCTATCGTCTATTGTTTCTCCTTTTAAAACCGGTAAAATAGATGATCCATCTAGTATTTTATCTTGCATTTCAATACTCGCTATGTCCATAAATGTTGGATAAAAGTCAAGATTTGTTATTGGTACTTCCGAAACTGTTTTAGGTTTTACGACACCTTCCCAAGAAATAATATATGGGACTCTTATGCCGCCTTCATAATAAGACCCTTTTCCTGCCCGTAAGGGGTGTTGTGATGATATATCTCTAATACCTCCATTATCAGAAGTAAATACAATTACCGTATTCTTTAAACTTAAGGCTTTAAGAGCATCGAGGATTAACCCTACATTTTTATCAACCGTTTCAATCATACCTGCGTAAACGGCTTTATTTTGATGTTTATCGCCTCCTTTTTCATTATATTTTTTTTCTAATTCTGAAGTCGTTGCTAATGGTGTATGTACTGCATAATAAGGTAGATAAACAAAAAATGGATCGTTTTTATTTTCAATTATAAACTTAATAGCTTCTTGTGTTAATCTATCTGTTAGATTTTCTCCAGGATTATTATCATTTATATTTTTGATATTATAAGGGCTAAAATATCCGTTCTTTCCTGGGTTTCCTCTATGGTCGCCACCAATATTAACATCGAAACCTTGTGTTCTGGCATCTTTTCCTAAATGCCATTTTCCAAATATTCCTGTTCTATAACCAGCTTTTTGAAGCATTTCTGATATGGTTACATTAGCATCTGCTAAATCTTCGGTGTTTTTAACAGGAATTATTTTTCTGGTTTTCGCATTACCTCTATCTGAGTTGTTTACCGTATAAATGCCATGCCTTGGTGTATTTTGTCCGCTAATAAAACAAGCTCTACTTGGCGCACAATTTGCAGCAGATGCATATCCTCTTGTAAATAGCATCCCTGTTTCAGATAATTTTGTTATGTTGGGAGTTTCGTAAAATGTACTACCATAGGTTTCTGTATCCATCCAACCTAAATCATCCACATTAATGTATATGATGTTTGGCTTAGCAGGGTTGCTTTCTGACTTTTGAGCATTACATGATCCTAAAACCAAACATAACGCTATAACACATAAATACTTCATTAATTATAATTTATAATACTATCTTTTTTATTCCACTCCGGATTTTCAATTAAGGGCCTATTATAATTCTCAGACACCCATGCTGTAAGCATTTTTTTTAGTTTTTCAGCTATATCTGTTTTAGAATTAAACAGATTCGTAGTTTCTCCAATATCTTCTTTTAAATTATAAAGTTCATAACCACCTGTTTCTAAATCCTGAATTAGTTTATAATCCCCAAAACGAACTGCACTAGATGGATTAGCACCTTGGTTACCATAATGCGGATAATGCCAATAAATGGGGCGTTTTTTTAAGGGTTTATTTGCTTCAATAAGAGGTTTAAGGTCTACACCATCAATGTCTTTTACAATAGAATGATTATCTGTATAACTCAAAATGGTTGGAAATATATCTATACCAGTAACAGGAATGTCTGAAATTTTGGAGCTTTTAAACCTTGGTGGTTTAATAAAAAACGGCACACGAATACCACCTTCATGCATCCATCCTTTTCCTTTAGCTAAAGGCAGGTTTGACGTTGGCGAGCCCTCTTTTGTTGACAGGCCTCCATTATCGGATACAAAAATAATTAAGGTATTATCATACTGTCCTGATGTTTTTAAGTAGTTAACAAGTTTTCCTATGTTATCATCTAACGATTTTACCATAGCCGCATAGATTGGATGCCCTTGTTTAATACGTTCTTTATATTTTTTCGGATTGTTTCCTGTGGCGAATTGCATCCATGATTGATTTTCTAAAAACTCTTCTTCTTTATTAATACCTTTATGAATTCGTTTTTTGTTATAAATTTCAATTTCGTTTTTTTTTGCTTGAAATGGACCGTGAACCAAGTAATAGGATAAACATATAAATGTAGGTTTGCCTATATTATCCTTTAAAATTTTAATAGCTTCCTCTGTGAGTCTATCCGGAAGATATTCACCGATTGGACCATCTTTTAATCGCGGGTTTCCGTAAGGTGAAAAGTATCCTTTTTTGCCCTTACCCGTATTTGGTCTTCCCATTTTCCAACCAGCTATATTAATATCATAGCCTTGGTATTCTGGAAAGTATTTTTCTTCTTCTCCTAAATGCCACTTTCCTATAAAAGCTGTTACATAATTGTTTTTCCTTAACACTTCTGCTATAGTAGTTTCTTCAAGTTTAAGCTCGTAATCTGTATCCGGTACTATCCACCTATCAGTTACTGTAGTACCCTGAAAGGCTTTTCGCCCTTTTATCCAATCGGTAACTCCTGTTTTTACTGGGTATTTTCCTGTTTGAAAACTGGCTCTGGATGGTGAACAAACAGGACTATTGGCATAACCACTATTAAATTTTACACTATTGTCAATTACTGAATTAATGTTTGGTGTATCGTAAAAACTACTTCCGTAAGCTTCAATGTCTGTATACCCCAAGTCATCGGCTATAATGAATAGGACGTTCGGGTTATTTGGTTCAGCTTGTTTTTTTCCGGCACAGGAAATTATTACAAAACAGCAAGTAATTGTTATAAATAAATGACTTAATCTTACCATTCTATATTTAATCGTTAAGTATTTGATCATAAACTCCGGAATCATAAAATAGTAGAATAATTGAGCAGTATATGTATATAATGGATTGATAAGAAATAGTTATTAAAAGACTATTTCTATTTTATGTTATACCTTTCTTCCCAATACTCCACCCATTGTTTATGTGTTGCATTTTCTAACCCCCGTTCTTTAGAGGTTTTACGATACCTTCTTGCGGCCTCTTTTGATGCAGCATCGATTTCTTCCTGTGGTTCGGGATACTCACCTAAATCATTCTTTGATATCCATTCACTTAGAACACTTCTCATTTTTTCCAATTCCTCTTTATAAACTTCATTCTCTGTTAGATTTATAGTTTCAAAAGGATCGTTTTCCAGATCATATAATTCTTCGGCGGGTCTATAGTTGCTCATAAAGCGTTTTTGAACATCATTTAGTTTACCCTCTTTGAGCATTTGACTCATTAAAGGCAGCATTGGATAACGCATTTCTTTATAAGCATTAAACTGTGTATAAGGTCTGTCTGTATAATAATTCTTTATATACTTAAACTTGCTGGAACGCACTGAACGTATTCTGTCTACAGTTTCGTCACGTCTGTCACGCATACTATAGGTATATTTTCTTTCTATATCCTCTGATAAAAAATCCTGTCCCTGCATATAGCTTGGTTTCTCTATGCCCGCCAAAGCTAAAGTTGCCGCTGGAATATCTATATTGCTTACCAATTCTTCTGAAACGGTACCTGCTCCATAACCATCTGGATACCTAATCATTAATGGGGTATTAGTACCTGAGTCGTACATAAACTGTTTTGCACGCAAATGTGGTCTCCCCTGATCTCCAAAAAAGAAAATAATTGTCTTATCTAATAAATCTTCTTCTTCTAACTGTTTTATTATCTTCCCAAAACTTTCGTCAACATGCTGAACAGTTTCTAAATACAAAGCCCAATCTTTCTTTGCTAGAGGGTGGTTAGGATAATAGGGTGGTAATGTTACCAGGTCAGGATTTACAGGGTGCAAAGAATCTTCATGAAAGGGTCTGTGAGGGAAAAATATTTGTGCTTGCGAGAAGAATTTTTGTCCTTCTGCTCGTTTGCTCCAATGACCTGCTTGATACATTTTTATTCCTTTAGTATCAAAATTATAATCTGTTTTACCACCTTTATCATTTTTATTTCCTCTTCCATTTGTCACAAAATAACCAGCTTCTTTAAAGTATTCTGTTATAGGTTTTATACTATCTGGTAATTTCCTTTTAAAACGGGTTCGGTGTTGATGTACCCCAATAGTTACAGGGTACATACCAGTGATAAGTCCTGATCTACTTGGTGAGCAAACTGCTGTAGTAGTATGCAAATTCTCATATCTCACAGACTCTGAAGCAAACTTATCTAAATTTGGGGTACGTATTAATTTATTACCATAACAACCTAAATCTATACCTAAATCGTCTGCTACAATCCATAAAATATTATAATCGTTTAACTTTTCTTCTGCAACTTCTTTTTCTTGCGACCCACAATTTGTTAAAAACAAAATCCATATTATTAGCACATAATTTTTCATGTTTTTATTCTTATTTTGCCATTTTGTTTTTAACTCTTTCATGGTAATCCAATGGAAAATTTGCATCCTCCGTTCTTGCCTCTATCAAGAGGTTTTCCATTTCCTTAACCATTTCAGGATTCTCTTTTGCCAGGTTATTCTCTTCGCCTAAATCAATCGATAAATCGTACAATTCTAAATCTTTATCGAGATACTTAACAGCTTTCCAATTATCCTTCCTGATAGCTTGAACAGGGCCTTTACTTTCATTAAATTCCCAATAAAGGTAATCATGTTGTTTCTGGGTTTCTCCAATAAGCGTTGGCAAATAAGAAATTCCATCAATAGATTTATCCGTTGGTTCAATATTTACAATATCACAAACTGTTGGCAAAAAATCCCAAAATGCGGAAATATGATCTGTTTTTGTGTTAGGTTTAACTTTATTGGGCCATTTAACTATAAAAGGAATTCGAATGCCTCCTTCATAAAGGTCTCTCTTTTTACCTTTAAGAGCACCGTTACTATTAAAAAAATCTTTATCGAATTCATGCCCATTGTCGCTTGTGAAAACAATTAATGTATTATCTGACAAATTAAGTTGATCCAACAATTTTAAGAGGTCTCCAATATCCCTATCCATCCTAGAAATCATACCTGCATAAGACACATGCCCATCCTTATCGTGATAGTAATTACTTCTTTTTTTTGTTAAGTCCCGTTCTTCCCAGTTTAACGTCTGATACGGCATTTTTGATTCCTCTGGCACGGTCAATTCATAATGCGGAATTGTAAATGCTAAATACAAAAAGAATGGATTTTCCTTGTTTTCTGTCACGAACTGTTTTGCCTTTTCAGCAAATGTATCATGTGAGTAAGTGCCTCGTTTTTCTTTGGTATTATTACCAGTATCAAATGATTCATTGTTTTCCCATAATTCCTTTGGATAGTAATGATGTGCTGGCCCATGTCTTCTATAGCCGTAGAAATAATCGAAACCCTGTTTTAATGGCATGCCTGTTTCATCTCCTTCTGCGAGTCCCCATTTACCAATAATACCAGTTTTATAGCCTACTCTCTTTAGTTCTTCCGCAACAGTAATATCTTCATCTTTAATATCCACGGGCTTACCGGTAGACGTCCACCTAGGGTTACCTCGTACAGTAGAATGCCCCATGTGTTTGCCTGTTAAAAGTGATGCTCTTGATGGCATGCATACAGTAGAGCCTGAATAATGCTGTGTAAACAACATACCTTCTGATGACATTTTATCGAGGTTTGGCGTTTTTATTTTTTCTTGTCCATACACCCCTAAATCGCCATAACCTAAATCATCTGCCATTATGTAAATGATATTTGGTAATCGTTCGCTTTTCTCTGCAGAGTTTAGTACTAAAGGTTTTTTTGTCGAAGTTTTTGAACTACATGACATAAGCCCTATAAGCAAGAAACCTATGGTGATAAAATTAACTATTTTGTTAAGCATTTTTTGAATCTTACAATTATGGATGAAGATTACAATCTTCATCCATAATTATTTAATATTAATTTTATGACCTTTTATTAGTATCCCGGGTTTTGTAAAAGTTTTGGATTATCAGCTATCCATTCACTTCTTAAAGGCAAATAATAACGTTCCTCTCCAAACCTCCTTCTATTATTACCAATTACGTCATTTCTTAACTCAATAGTATAAAGGTCCTGATCTGGATAATATTTGAATGTACAACCCTTTTTATTTTGGTTCAAATCAGTATCTGCGAGCCTCCAGCGCTTCATGTCCCAGTATCTATGTTCTTCAAAAGCAAGTTCAACCTCTCTTTCTCTTCTAATTTCTTCTTCCCCAACAACATCCTTAAGAAACATTCCTGCCCTTGTTCTTATTTGATTAACAGCCTCTTTGGATTCATCAAACTTTCCAAGATAGTGAGAAGCTTCCGCATAGTTTAACAAAATTTCGCCATATCTAAATACATACATGTCTTGTCCCGAATTATCAGCAATGGCAGCATAAGCTGAGAGATTTAATTTTTTACGCAAAAGCATAGAAGATCTTCTTGTCATTCTAGAACCTCCGGCTGCAGGTATAGCTTCATTATTGACATTTATTACTGTACCTGACGTTACCTCGTTACCATTAACTATAGACGCCGAATGAAAATAAAGGGTTAAACCTTCGTAAACAGATTCCGGATAAAAAACAGAAGCTCTTAACCTTGGATCCCTATTGCCAAAAAAGTCATCAACATCCCAGAGGTTAGTAGAATTCAAATCTGCTCGATCAATATCCGGTCTTCCATCCATAAACTCAAACCTTTCTACAATGTCATAATTAACCTGCCAATTGGAGTTCCATGTTCCAGGAAATCCTTCTGGTGTACCTAACAAATCTAGAGAATGACCATGAGTTATAGGTTCAAAAACTTCGGCAAAAATAACTTCATCATTACCTTCTACTAAAAACATATCCGAGAAGTTTTTTACGGGGTCAGAAGACACGTTATAAAGTGAAAACATTCCTGAATCTATTAGTTCTTTGGAAGCATTATAACTTTTTTGGTAATAAGCTTCGGCTTCCGAGGCCGGTATACCTAACAAGCCATTCAATTGAACATCACCAAAAGTAGCTATACTCCCGGCATATAACATGGCTCTACTCTGTAAAGCCATTGCGGCATACTTATCCGCCTGACCAACAGCCCCTGTTTTAGTATTTGTAAACAAAGACTTTGTTTCTTCAAGTTCATTATAAATAAAGTCATATACTTCCTGTTCTGAATTTCTAGCCGGATATAATTCTTCTATGGGATCATCTTCGGTTTGAGGAGTAGTTATAATAGGCACACCCCCATATCGTCTTACCATATCAAAAAATAAATAGGCTCTTAAAAATTTTGCTTCGGCCAATTTTGTATTAATATATTCTTGGGAAAAAGAACTACTTGTAACAATACCTTCAATAAAGGTATTCAATTCCCTTAGTGTTTCATATGCCCAAAAATCCATATTTGCAGAACCATTTTCGGGACTATAGTTTCTTCTAACTGCTTGATTTGGCGATTGCCAATTGGCTAAAGCCGTATATTCGCCTCCCATACAAGAAATTATGCCGATAGAGTGAGACTGACGTGTATCAAAGAACCTTAAATCATCATAAAGTTCTGCAATATAAGCTTCTGTAAGTCTGGCTTCCTCGAAAACGGAATCTTCAGAAATAAACGGAGCCACTTTTTCCAACTCCGACTCACAACTAAAAGTAAAAGTTGTGATTACCAATAAATAAAATATTTTTTTCATAACTATTTTTTTAAATACTTAATCTTAATCCTAGAGTATATGTTCTTAGCACAGGTAAACTATTAGCACTTGGATTATTCGCCTGTTCTGGGTCAATACCATCTTTGAAAATTCCTAATTTGGACAACGTGAATAAATTATCTCCGGACACATATAATTCAAACCTATTGAACCCTATTTTATCTAATAAACTACTATCAAGACTATAACTCAATGTTGCTGCTTTTAACCTAACATAAGTACCATCCAGTACCCAAAAATCATTAAGTTGGCTATTCCACTGTCTAGAACCTGTTTCAAATGCCGGCAAAATAGCGTTAGGGTTTATATTAACACCAGGATTTGCTGGATCTTGTCTCCAAGAATATTTATCATGTAGCTCTAAGGATGATTGTTCATTTCCAAAAGGCGCTCTTAATATACCTCCGGCGGTTACTTTCACATTACTTGCTCCCTGCCAAAGCATGTTCAATGAAACCCCTTTATATTCAAAATTTGTATTTAATGAATATGTGACCTCCGCAGATGTTCCATAACCAATATTTACTCTATCTGAAGTGTCAAGCACTCCATCATTATTGGTATCTACATATATAAAATCTCCAGGTCTTGGTAAATCACCACCGTCAAAATTTGATAAATCATAGGCCGCAATATATTCATCTACAGCTTCTTGAGTATTAAAAAGACCAGCTGTTTGATAGCCCCAGGTTATATTTTTATTTCTCCCTGATCGTTGGTCATATTTTACTTGAATTGGATCATTTTCATCAATATCTTCTTCAAAATGGTCCCATCTTTTTTTGTGAATACCAAACACTCCATTTAATGAAAATTTAAACTCCTCACCTATATGTCCTTTATAACCCAATGCAACATCTAAACCTCTTGTATTATCTGAATTGATATTTGAATCTGGCAAATTAGCACCAAATGTAGTTGGAAAAGATTCTATAGCTTCTGCCAAAATATCTTTTCTCGCCCGGTAAAAACCATCTATACTAGCATTAACTTTGCCACTAAAAAGGGTCACATCCAACCCAATATTGTATAAGGTCGTTGTTTCCCATGTTATATCTTCATTTACCACTCCAGCTGTTCCGATAAGTGGAACTGCATTTCCATTTAAAATATACGAACCATCTTGTATCGTAAATCCGGTTAAATAGTCGAACTGTGTATTACCAACATTACTATCAATACCCGTTTGACTATAAGACAGCCTGAGCTTTAATTGATTTATGGTATTGTTGTCCAATAAAAAGTTTTCCTTAGCAATATTCCATCCCATAGAAACTGATGGAAAGAACCCCCATCTGTTATTAGACCCAAACTTAGAACTTGCATCTGCACGAAGGGTGGCTTCTAATAAATACTTGTTATCATAAGCATAATTTATTCTTCCTGCAGCACTTATTCGAGTATACTCCGTATCTATACCTGTTCCTCCCACAGTAGTCAAAGCATCATCTGTGGCGTCAATATCCGGATTTTGTAAAGATAAATTGTCCCTTGTCGTGGAAAATATTGTTCTATACGTATTATCTTCTTTTTCAAGAAAGGTTAAAACTCCAAATGCATGTTTATTGAAATTTTTGCTGTAGTTAGCGGTTCCCCTGTACAACAATCTAAATCTCGCATCCGGTCTGCCATTTGTTGTTCCAGAGAAATATCTTTTAGAAAAATTATTAGGCAATAACTCACC
Organism: Seonamhaeicola sp.; assembly: GCF_028281565.1. GTDB lineage: Bacteria > Bacteroidota > Bacteroidia > Flavobacteriales > Flavobacteriaceae > Seonamhaeicola. The sequence continues at coordinate 241,950 of NZ_JANQJQ010000016.1, read as the reverse complement.
TTCGTTTTTATAACCATCAACTCTTTCTATATCATTATCATCAGGATCATAAGACCAAACTGTATAAGGTTTTTCAAATGTTTCATTATAAAAAGCCCTATGTCTAAAATTAACTCTAAGACCTAAGCTTAAACCTTCTATAAAAGGTGTTTTATAATTTAAATCTATAGCGGCCGCTAATGTGTTTTTTTCGGTATAGTTATAACCTGCCCATTTTTTAAACGTTCTAGCTACCGGAGAACGCTCGCTAAACCCCGAATAAGGAGCTAAATCTGGATTAGGAAGGGATGTTCTAAATACAGGTTGTGCCGTATCTAAATCATTCCAAATTCTATTTATTGGAGTAAAAGCATAATCTTGTTCTTCATATATATAGGAACTGTTAAATTTTAGACTTAAGTTATTAGTAAGCTCCACATCAAGATTGTTTGTTACATTGAGTTTTTTATAATCGTAATCTCCTCTAAATATACCAGTTTGTGAAAGGGTTCCCAGTGAGGTATAATATCTTACTTTATCACTTCCTCCATTAAAATTAAAATTATGTTGAGCTATTGAAGCTCCAGAACTACGAAGGGTTGCATCAACCCAATCATAACTCTCTCCCGAATCGATGAATTTCTGTAAATTTTCATCAGTGAAATTTCCCGTACCATAGTCAATTGTTGCATTAGGGTTATTAGGGTCATATTGCTCATTAAAAAGGGCTTCTCTTCCACGTAAGATGTAGTTTACTGCATTAGATTTTTTATTATACGCAACCGGAGCTTGAGTACCGGTCCATCCATGATAGTTAACAGTCATCTTACCCTTAGTTCCCCTTTTTGTAGTTACCAAAATAACTCCATTACCTGCTCTAGCTCCATAAATTGCAGCCGAGGCGTCTTTTAAAACGGAAATATTTTCAATATCATTAGGATCTAATCTATCAAGTGTTGATTCTACACCGTCTACTATCACTAGCGGATTACCAAAACCCCTTACACTTAAATCTACATTGTCCGCTCCAGGTAGTCCGGGATTTTGATTTGTAACCAAACCAGGTACTTGACCCACAAGTAAATTTTTAACGTTACTAGCAGGCTGCTCAACAATATTTTCTACTTTTAGAGTAGCTACAGAACCTGTAACACTAATTTTTTTCTGTGTCCCATAACCTACTACCACTACTTCATCTAGTTTAGCAACATCTTCATTTAATATAACATTAATTTGAGTTTGATCTCCAACACTAATACTTTGGCTTACAAATCCCAGATAAGAAAATTCCAAAATATCTCCTGTCGATGTTAGAACTGAATAATTCCCATCAAAATCTGTTGTTGTTCCTTGTGTTGTTCCCTTAATAATAACATTAACCCCAGGAAGAGGAACATTAGAAGCATCTGTTACCTTACCCGTTAATGTTGTTTGCGCTATAACTGATATAGAACTCAGTAGCAGCAATAAAAACATGACCTGTTTTTTCTTCATAATTCTATTTAGATTTAGTTTACCGGCAAATCTATATTTAATTAACCATGTATATGACTTTCTATGTCTCAATAAGGTATCGCCAGGTTGCAAATTGTATAATTGAAAAGTTAGACTTGATCTTCTACTCTGCTTTTTTGTGAATAGTCTATAGTTGTTAAAACTCTAATAATCAACCAGATTTTCAAAACCTAAAAAGGTTTTGTAAGGAATAATAAATTACCATGACACCAACAAAATAACACAAACTGAAAAGGTAGTGCCCTACTTATTAAAGACAAAAGAGAAATAGATGAAAGCCTAAAGTTTCAAAAAGATAGTAAAATTGGAGATTGAAACGAAAACAAGCTGATTACACACCAAAATAAAAACTCGAAATAAAGCTAATTAGGAATATAGTCTATTTAAAATTCAAACAATTATAGTTTCTGCAATAGGCTCATGAACAGCGATATGTTCCTTGGGAAAAAACCTAGTCCCTTCAAAAGTCGAAATCGGTATTTTAGAATTGCAATTAGCAAATAATACATAAAACATTTTAGCTCCTATCAACTCTCTTCCATATACTTAAAAACATCAAGTTTATATCATTTCATTAAAATATGCAACATGTGAATAACATATAAGAGACATATTTTAATCTATAAGCAATTAATTTTGAAAAAAATCATTTCAATGAAATTATACGTACTCATTATTGGAATAATAATAACAACTAACTTAACTGCTCAAACTTATACTTGGACAGGAAATGCGGATGGTGTTTCACTTTTTAACATTGGAAATTGGAGTGATAATGAAAACCCTCCACCTCAAATAGATAAGAATACACCAATAACATTTAATTTGTTAATTAATAATGGTACTGTAGGTGGTTCTAGTGGTTTCAACGGCAGTTTGCTTTTAGGGGGAAATACACTAACTATCCACGGAGGTAGCCTTATTGGAGATAGGATTGAGTCTTTTACTCCAAGTACCGGGCAAAAAAGTACTTTAGAAGCATTTGGAGGCACAATTACAACTAATAAACTTGTGGATCTAAATATTGATTTAAAAAATGACACCCACATTACTCTTAACAGTGCTACAGATCCTTTACAAGGTTCAACTATCAGCATTGATCCTGATTATTCAGGAATACTGTTTTTAAAAAATATATCCGCTGATTTTGTTCGCAATAACTATTTATCCAATATAACTGTGGGTAGTTCTCCAGCAGTTGAAGATGATAATATTTTTATTTCAGAAACTGGAGAAGAAACACTTATAAAACTTTTTCCAGGTAACGGCAATAAAAGTTATGCAGATACTCCAAAACCAAACAATGGCCCAAATATCATATATATATTATTGGACGATTTAGGTTATGGTGATTTAGGTAATTTTTGGCAAAATCTAAGAACTGGAAATAAAAAAATGGCAACCCCCCAGTTAGATAAAATGGCTAACGAAGGTGCTATGCTTACCCATCATTATACAGCCGCTCCTGTTTGTGCGCCATCAAGAGCATCATTTTTAGAAGGCCTCAGTCAGGGACATTCAAGCGTTCGAAATAATCAATTTGATAAGGCTTCTAAAAATAGCTTGACCTTAGCGCAAATGTTATCTAAATCAGGTTACAGAACCATGCATGTTGGTAAAAACGGAACTGCTGGCCCACGTAATTCAGGACTTCCAGCTCATCCATTAAAAAGAGGTTTTGAACAATTTTATGGGTTTTTATATCACAACCAAGGGCATATTCATTATCCTCAAAATGGAACTACAGGTAAAGAATCATTCTTTACTGATGGCTATACCAAAATACTAGAGGGAACCGACTTAACCTATACTACTGATGTTTTTACAGCAAAATCAAAACAATGGATTGTAGAGCATGAAAGTAAAAGACCTGAGCAACCCTTTTTCTTATATCTAGCCTATGATGTCCCTCACACAGCTTTGGAAACCCCTACACAAGTCTACCCTAGCGGAAGAGGTTTAAATGGAGGTTTGCAATGGACAAGCTCAACATCGCCAACACCATGGGTAAATACTGCTTCTGGAATACCAAACTCCTATATTCATCCTGATTATGCAACAACAAGCTGGACGGATAATGAAAAGAAGTTTGCAACTATGATTCGTCGTGTTGATAATGCCGTTGAAGACATCATTCAATTACTAAAAGATTTAAATATTGACAATGAAACTTTAATTGTATTTTCATCAGATAATGGACCTCACTCAAGTAATGGCGTAGGACAAGCTTTTCAGTCTTATGCTAATTTAAATGGAATAAAACGAGATATGTGGGAAGGCGGTATTAAAATGCCAACCATTGCAAGATATCCTGGTGTGATTCCTGCTAATTCAACAGTTACTTTTCCCTCTGGCCAATGGGATTGGTTTGCAACATTTGCTGAATTAGCTCAAGTTTCAATCCCCATTTATACTGACGGAACGTCTCTTGTACCTTCTTTAAAACAAGATAATACTAACCAAAAGGACAAGGGTTACATTTATCTTGAATATCAAAATAATGGCTCTACGCCAAATTATTCAGATTTCGAAGCCTCTAAGAGACTTAGACGTAGAAACCAAATGCAAGTAATAAGAATGGGAGATTATAAAGGTGTTAGATATAACATTCAGAGACATTCGGATTACTTTGAAATCTATGATGTTGTAAATGATGAAAGGGAGACAACCAATTTGGCATCTACTATGACTGAGTTACAACAAAAAATGCTAGATAGAGTACTTCAGGTTAGAACGAATGAAAGTACTGCAAGTCGTCCTTATGATAATGAATTAATACCAAGTATTCCAATATCCGGACTTTCAAGTGGGCTAGCCAAAAGCGTATTTATAGGTGAAGCAGATTGGGTACCAAATTTTGAGTTTTTAACACCTATTAGCAATGAAGAGACATTGGGAATAGACTTATCAACAGGTGGTTTGACATCAAATTTTGGCATATCGCATTCTGGATTCCTTGACATTCCAGTAGATGGAACCTATACGTTTTATTTAAAATCTGCCTCAAAGTGCCATGTTATGATCCATGACATTCATGCCCTTGATAATGATTTTGAGTTTACTCCTTCAGAGGTATCAACAACATTACACCTCAAAGCTGGCAAGCATCCAATTAGAATTTACTACCAACAAAACGACAATATAACGCCTGCTTTAGACTTAAAAATTTCTAGTTCAGAGATTTCAAAAACCAGTATTCCAAACAGTATGTATTTTAAAAAAAATACATTATCCATTCAAAATGTAAAACCATTAAAGTTTAACTTAAAAATCTATCCAAATCCAGTCAAAGACACACTAATGGGTTCTATTACCAGTTTAGAAAAAGCTACATATACTGCCAATATATATAATATTTCTGGACAAAAAGTATATACAAATGAAGCAGGCACTAATGTTAATGCTGGCATGAATAATGTAAATATATCGGTATCGAAATTGAATTCTGGTTATTACTTTTTATTGTTGAAATTTGATATAAACAATGAAGTCTTGATTAAAAAATTCATTAAGAAGTAAAAATATTATCTACTAACAATAATTTTATTATTATTATTATTATGATGATGATGATGATGATAATCACAATTCAATTCAGGCTCAATAATTTGCCAACTACATAAATCAATAAACTCATTTGCAATTATAGACCTTTGTAAGCAAAACAAGTGCAGGTAAACTTTTAACTTGCTCAACTATACTTATTCATCAGTTTTTCAATAATTTTCTAACGATTTTGTTTGTTCCAATTCTTAATTCAACAAAGTATAACCCTTTGGTAATATTTATATCATGTAAAATAATATTTTTATTAAATTTTTCAGTTCTAGAATATACCTTCTTACCGGTAATATCTGTTAGCAGTATATGAATATCGTCTGAATTTATATTTAAGCTTGTTAAATCAAATTTTAGTTCCGAATTAAAGGGGTTTGGAAAAACTTTTACACTAGATTTCATTTCAAAATCTTTAAACGACAAAATACCTTGAGTATAAATTTCTGGTAATTCTACCTCAGTTGAAGAACAACTTCCATTTGCATTTTGCAATAATGGTAGCTTAGCATTAGTATCTATTAAATAATTTCTTAATTCCGTACTTAGTTCTTTTGCCTTTAACCTATCTGCTTGAGTAGGACTATTAGTTTCATCAATCAAATTGGTACTTTCACTCATATCACTAATTAAGTTATATAAACGATAGTTTTGATCTTCATAAGTATATCTGAGCTTATAATCGCCTTTTCTAATGCAGGTTTCTGGTCTTGCATTTCTTCCGTTTGTTAATAAATACCCAGGGAAATGCCAAAATAAGGAACCCCTATCCATATTAATATCCGTTCCATTAATAATAGGCAAGAGACTAACACCATCAATAGCATAATTACTGGGCAAAGAAGCTCCCGCAAGTTCGGCAAATGTAGGATAAGTATCAAAAGTTAAAACCGGCGTATCTATTATGGTGCCAGGATTGGCCACCAAACCAGGAGACCAGACCAACGTAACGGAACGAATACCACCTTCATCTAGTTCGCCTTTCTTTCCTTTTAATGGACCATTATCATCCGTACTTACCGTACCCCCATTGTCAGACACATAATATACCAAAGTGTTCTCTGATAGTTTATGCCCTTCGTTTCTGGGGTCGTCGGTATTTTCTAAATAATTTATAATTCTTCCAATAGTTTGATCCATCCCTTCCAAAATAGCTCCTTGGCCAACATTATGATGCCCTATCTGACTAGGATTATTTGCTTTTTTTGTTTGATATTTTAATACTAAGTCAGGTCTGGCATTAGCTGTATTATAAGGGCCATGTATTGCATATTGACTAAAATACATAAAAAAAGGCGCTTCCTTATTATTATTAATAAACTCCAAACCTGCTTCAGCTAAAGCATCTGTAACATGTTTTTTAGTACCAGTAAGTGAACTGTTTTTGGCTAGTAATTGAGATTCCGTTTCTGTATATGGTTGCGCAAAAGGATCTAACTCCACGCCTATATTACCACTAAACTTCCATCCACCAGAATTTGAAGCGAAGTAAGTGCCCGGATTGCCAGCTGAACCTCCTCCGTAGTTGAAATCGAACCCCTGATCCTGGGGTCTATTAGAGTTTATAGACCCTCCAACATGATACTTACCAAAATGTGCTGTTATATACCCAGCTGTTTTCAAAGTTTCGGCAATGGTTATGGCTCCTTCTGGTAGTTCATCCTGTCCATTTGATATACCCATTGTTGGTCCGCATAGTGTTGTTGTTTTACCATTTTTTCTATTTAAATTATCTACAGCATATACATCATTAGTAGATCTTACTGCATATTGCCCACTTAATATGGCAGCACGGGTTGGCGCACAATTAGCACCATTAGCATATGCATGCGGAAACGTTATACCTTCATTTGCCAATCTGTCCAATACAGGGGTTTCGTAAAAATCGCTTGGGTTATTTAAGTTTGTTTTTCCAGTGCTAACTTGAGACCACCCTTGGTCGTCTGCTATAATCAATATAATATTAGGTTTGGGAGGGCCTTGTGCAAATACAGAGACTCCCAATATCCAAAACACAGGTATTAGACCCCGTATTAACATAATTCCTTTCATCATAATAATTTTTCTTAATCTATATCTAACAATTATTAGCCATTATTAAAAAAAGGTGCTATTTAGCACCCTTTTAAAACACTAAAACATCAAAAAAACAAACTATTCTTTGATAATTTTTAAGCTACCTGCTTTATTACCAGCTCTTACATTAATAATATATAAACCAGAAGGCAAGTCTCTCATATCAATTTTCTCAGAAAAATCTTTTTTAACTACTTTACCTACTAAATCGTAAACTGTTATATGCGGTCTACCAGAAACTGAGGTTTTTATATTTAAATAATCAGTTACAGTATTGGGAAAAACTTTTAATTCATTTTCAGCAAAGCCTTCATCTTCAACGCCTAGGGTGCTCCCATTTTTAACCTGGTTTATCTGTGCTACAGAAAGTGCTCCCTCATAAACTCTTACATCAGCCATATCTCCAATAAACCCTCTTTTAACAAAATTATTAATTGACATTCCTATATATAATGGAGTGGAAGCTGTATTAATTACTTGACCTGGTTCTGCCGAAAAATCTGAGGTAGTTACATCTGCTCCATCAGTTAAATAGACAGAGATTGTTCCATTAGCATCAGGCGAACCATCTGTATTATTTAAATAAGTCATGGCTATAAAAGTCCAAACATCTTCAGCAACGGCCGTTGTTCCTGATGTCCCCCAGCCATTAACGCCCACATTTACCGCTCTTGGAGTAACACCTCCATTTCCATCTACTCTATTCAAAAGCATTGTAAATCTTTCTCCAGCTGATGTTATGCCATTATCAATAAGCCCTATACCATTATTATTATCCCCAATTGCAGGAACTTTTATCCACATGGCATAAGTACGACTACTTCCGCCACTTATAGAGAAATTATTAGTTCCTCTCAAATGCAATGGTCTATCTTCGGTTGGATTACCTCCACTGGTAGCACCTGTTAAAGCTATATTAACCGCAGCATTAGAGTTAGAATTGTTGTCATTTGTGTAGGTGAAAAAAGGAGAAAAAGTTGTTACACCATCATTAGCGGAATGTGGTGTTAAGTCGTCAGAATAGGTTCCTCCGGAACTAGTTAAATCTCCATTAAACTCATAATGAGCAACAAGTGTTTGAGCCTGTAAAATTGTTAATGCAAACAGCGCTGTAATTAAAAAAACTGTTTTAAAAAATGTAATTTTTGTTTTCATTCTTATCAAATTTTAGTTAATACCTTATTTAGTCCCGCATTACTAACGCCATTATGCTTTCACCCTGCATTGTTAACGTCCTTATGCGCTAGTGATAACAAATTTGAAAAATGTTTATTATTATAATTGGCTCCTCCGTCTCAAAAAGGTACCTATAGGTTGCAGACATAAAATAATCTAAGAAAATTAAGTCAGTAATTTCATTAGCCCTAAGGGTCTGACAAAGAACATTATACCCCGTCAACACCACCTTTCACCGAATTCCTGCTTACGCATTTGCATAGATGTCTCAATATGGTGTCACTAGGTTGCAATTAAGTCTTGTTAATTTGGTCCCTTGGAAGATAATAAGATATTTGCTTTTGGATTGATTTATCAAGGCACAATAAATATCAGGATAATACTCAGTTTGATTATTAACCGGACATTCTAAAAACGTTACCTCATTCGGTTAAGATATTCTTTAAATACCTTCTAGAATTGTTAAAAATTAAATTATGAAACTAAAACTACTCCTCTTATTAATTACCTTAACCATTAACTGGAGCTTTCCTAAAAATTTAAACTCGAATAAAACGTTTTCAAATGCTGTTTTGAAGAATATTATTAAGAGCAATTCATTTTCGAATTTTTCTAGCATTATTTCATTGACAGTCGGGACGGTTAATGAAACAACATCAACTATTGAAGGTATACCGCATCCTTCAACAGTAATTCAATTAAGTAAAGCTATAACTGTTGAAGCTGGTTCTAACTTTCATATTACCGACGATACAGGTGTTATTTCAAACAATGACACAGTTGTTACATCATCACATCAAGTACGGGTAACGGCTCCTGATGCTTCAGTTAGAATCTATGCTATAGTTCTGAACGGTCCAACTATAACAAATGAAACGTATACAAGTAATCATAGTCGTGTAAAATACCAATTAAATTATCTTAATATTACTTTAAATGATGCTTCAGAATTAATTGTAACAGCTCAAGAAGCTGATATACCTTTAAAATTTAGTTCTGTAAATATAAACTCTGAAAATGCCTGGTTAAGGCTTGACAATATTTCACCAATTAACGCTAGAGACAATTATTTACCACTTATAAAAGCTTATGGGCATCCGGCAGTTCTAAACCAAAATGTTAGAATTGTTCAATATGTAAATGGCTGTGTCATTATACCTCATAGCCCTACCTATGAAGCAGTTGAAATTTTTGATGGTCCAAATCTTACCGGTAACTCAATGAAGTTAACCCCATATACTTACAACAAAGTTGCCGAACTGGGTACTTTTAATGATGCTGTAAGTTCTTTTAAAGTGAAAAGAGGTTACTATGTTACAATGGCTCAAAATGAAAATGGTACCGGATACAGTAAAGTGTTTATAGCGCATGATAACGATTTGGTAGTAAATACAATGCCAGATGGTTTAGTTGGAAAAGTCTCGTTTGCAAGAGTAATTCCTTGGCGATGGCCACATAAAAAAGGACACCCAGGGAATGCGTCTAGCACAAATAGCGCTTGGACTTATAATTGGAACGCGAATAAAACCTCTGGCTTAAATGCAGAATATATCCCCATAAAGCATAATTTAAGTTGGCCTAGTTTTGGAAAATTCACTTCAATAGAAGGCTCTACTCAAATGCTTGGCTACAATGAGCCCGATCGTCCGGACCAAGCAGATGCTACTGTTGATGAAATGATTGAACAATGGCCTAGACTTTTAGAGTCTGGTTTACGCCTTGGGTCTCCTGCCCCATCCGATGGTGGGTTAAACAGGTTATACAATTTTATTGATGAGTGTGATAAACGAAACTATCGCGTAGATTTTGTTGCTATTCACTATTACAGGGGTTGTGCATCTGCAAACGACTTCAAAAATTTTATTCAAGCAGTTCATCAAAGAACTGGCAGACCTATATGGATAACGGAATGGAACAATGGTGCAAACTGGACAAACTGCAAGCCACAAACAAATCAAGAAAACGCAAACAAAGTCGATAGTTTTATACAAATGATGGATGATCTACCTTATGTTGAGCGCTACTGCATTTTCCCATATTTAGGAGGGAACTGGAACACACTAAATAATGGAAACTTAACAGCTACCGGAATTGTTTACAGGGACAACAAATCACCCATGGCTTTCAATCCAGAAAAGGAGTTTGCCAATTCTTTTAACCCTTTAGCATTACCTACTAATCTAAATGCATCCTTTAACGACTCAGATTATTCTGTTGAATTAACTTGGGATGATGTATCCGACATAGAAAATGCGGTTATAATAGAGCGAAAAGAAAATGGCGGGTCATGGACTGAAATTGCCCGTATCGAAACTGCAGATATCAATTATTATAAAGACACAGATGTAAGTTTTGGAAGTTACACATACCGGGTCAAGCAATTGGTAGTAGGCGGAAACAGCTCTCCTTACAGTGATAATGCATCAACAACCGTTATTAATCCAGACCATGAAAATGTGGCTTTAAACAAAACGGCAAATCTAATAGTTAGTTCTGAAAATGCTGGTGCAGGTTACACAGGAATTAAAGCTGTAGATGGTAATTTGTTAGATGACAACTCAAGATGGGTCACTTTGACCTCTGAAGATAATTCTTATCCTCACTGGATTGAAATTGATTTAGCGGGCGAATATGAAATAAACGGGCTGCGATTATTTACGGGTTATCAAGGATACAACAAACCTTTAGAAGACTTTCAATTTCAATACTGGGATGGTGCTAATTGGACAAATACCATTAATGAAACTGGTAATGCTTCAAGTGAATATGCCCTTTCATTTACTCCAGTAACCACAACTAAAGTAAAGCTTAATATTACTAAAGAGCCAGATCTAGGCCGTGTAAGATTGTATGAAATCGAGGTTTATGGTAAAGCAGCAAGCTTGAGTGTTGAAGATGTCAACTTACATAAATTAATCAATATTTATCCCAACCCTGTAAATGAAGGCTTATTAAATATTAAAGGATCCGAGCATGTTACTTCAGCCGAAATTTATAATGTTTTGGGTGTTAAATTCAATGCAACATTAACCAACAGAAGTATTGATGTTAGCGATTTAGAATCAGGGCTATACTTTTTAAGGTTGAATAAAAAACTATCACTTAAGTTTTTAAAAAAATAGAAAAATGAAAAAAAATAATTTTATAGCTGCTGTAACACTTTTTCTTACGGTGATTAGCTTATCGGCCCAAATGAAAATTAGTGTGGATGCAGATTCTTATGAACAAGAATTTACAGGAACAGGTGGGTCTTGTGGGCTTTACATAGGCCATTATTTAAGTATGACTCAAGCAAATCGTTTGGAAGCATCAAGAATGCTATATGAGGATTTAAAACTCACATCAATAAAAAACTATGATGGCAAATATCCAGCCGATAATTCTGCAGGGTATGATAAAATTGCTACTGCAATTACCAATGCAAAGATTTATAACCCCAATGTGGAAGTTGTTATTTGTGTGAATAATTTACCTGACGTATTAGAAGTGTCTAAAGGCGAATACGACCCTAGTATTCCAAACATTTTTGATTTAATAGCAGACTATTATTTTAAAGTTTGTGAAGCTTATCATGTAAGAGGGCATTCAGTGGATGTTTTAGAACTTGTTAACGAACGTGGTTATGGTGATGGCAAAGTAACTGAATTATATGATCAGGCGGCCACTAAGTTTAAGGCTTTGATCAATGACGGAAGCCATAATACAAATAATGTCCCTATGCCCTTGATAATGGGACCAGCAACGTGGAGTGCAGCATCACCTCCAACATTCATTAATGGCTGGAAAGCAAGTAGACCTAATGCCTGGGCGAATGTGGATATTGTGAGTACTCATGGTTATAATAAAAGTAAAGAATCTAATTATCAAGCGACTTTTGATATATCAGAAGGAAAACCATTTTATCAAAGTGAGCAAACTGGTAGAATTCAAGTTGATGAAGCAAATGGTGTTGATGTTATTGGTGAACAATTTCCTGATAGAGAATATGCACCTAATTTTGTAACCAATGCTTCTATCGCTAAACACATGATAGACTTTTTTAATGGTGGTGGTAATAAATTTTTCGCTTTTTTAACCAATACCCAGCGTTACGATCACAATGCCGGATTGCTTGGTACACCATGGGGTAAAACGCCAGGACCAACAAATATTTATTATGGTTTTAAGCATTTATCGGCGACACACGCTTTGGGCTCAAAACGTGTTAATAGAGATTTAACCAATATTAATACCAATTATTTTAAAACAGTATCTTTTAGAAAAGAGGGAGAAGATGTTGTTTATGTTCATATACTCAATATGTATGATTCGAATAAACAGGTTGAATTAGATTTCAAAACAGACGGGATAAAATCAATTCAAATAATCAAAACCGATGAATTTTTAGATTTTCAGGAGGTTAAAAATGAAACATTATCCACTCCATTGGCTTCATATTTTATTAATACCACGCCTTATAGTGTTACTACGGCAGTGGTAACTTTAGAAGGTACATCTTCAACATTTCTACAGCCACAAAGCATAACATTCAATGCTATAAGCGATATGGTTGATAGCTCACCAGATTTTAATTTAAATGCGACCGCATCATCAGGACTGCCTGTTACATATCAAATTTTAGATGGTCCAGCTACAATAACCGGTAGCACACTGTCTTTAAATGGTATTGGTATTGTTCGAATTCGAGCTACTCAAGCCGGAGACAACATATATGGAGAAGCATTACCTGTGGAACAATCTTTTTATGTAAGGCCTCCTCTTTCAGAAAACATAGCCCTTAACAAACCTGTTACCGCTAGTTCCCAAAAAAATTCTTTTGCGCCATCTAATGCCGTAGATGGTACTTTAATTGGAAACTCAAGTAGATGGGTAAGCGCAGATAATGCCACTTTTACTAGTTCAAATCCTCAATGGATTGAAATTGATTTAGAAGCGGATTACGATGTTAAAGCATTGGGATTATATACGGGCTATAGCGGTTATAAAAATCCTATTTATAATTTCAAATTTCAAATATGGGATGAATCAACTACAGATTGGAATAATGCATTTGATGCAATAGATCAAATTAATAATCAAAACCCAATATACTTAAAGGATTTTCCGGCGGTAACAACCAATAAGGTTAGATTAACTGTCGAAGACGCACCCAAAGACTTTAATATCCAATTGTATGAAATTCAAGTATTTGGAGAATTGGCTAACACAGCTAGTGTAAAAGACGCTGGTTTGAAAAAATTTGGTGTTTTCCCTAACCCAACAAATGACATACTTCATTTAAAAAATATTTCGCAAGAAGTAACGGCAACTATAACAGATATTAGAGGTATAGTTATAAAAAAGCTACGGGCCAAGGACTATATAGATATTTCATCTTTGAAACCTGCCCTATATTTTCTATCTATAAAAGACTACAAAACAGAAAAGTTTATTAAAAACTAACTCCTAATTTAATAAAACAGACAATTAAACTTAAACTGTATACATTAACAATGAAAACGTATTTAAAAATACTTATAGTTTTGGTAACATTAAGTGCATGTAGCCAAAAACAACAAGAAAAACCAATTTATGTGGCTGAAACCTGGGAAAATCCTGAATGGGAAAACCCTGAAATATTTCAAATAAACAGAGAAGCACCTACCGCGTCTTTTTATAAGTATAAAGATGCCATTTCTGCCATTGAAAATGAAAGTTGGAAAAATTCAGATTTATACCAATCCTTAAATGGTACTTGGAAATTTTATTATGCAGACAGCGTAGCATCAAGGCCAAAAGATTTTTACAAAACAGAATTTGATATTAGTGCTTGGGATACCATATCGGTACCATCTAACTGGGAACTAAAGGGGCATGGCATTCCCGTTTACACAAACATAAAATATATGTTTCCCGCCAACCCTCCTTTTATTCCACATAACTTAAATAACAATGGAAGCTATAAAAAGGACTTTGAAATTCCTGAGGATTGGAAAGGCAAAGACATTTATCTGCACTTTGCCGGTGTAAGCGGCGCTATGTACGTTTGGTTAAATGGTGAAATTGTAGGTTACAGCGAAGGCAGTAAAACTCCAGCAGAATTTAATATTACCAGATTTATTAAAAAAGGGAAAAACAATTTAGCAGTACTAGTGATGCGTTGGTCTGATGCCAGTTATATGGAAGATCAAGATTTTTGGAGGTTATCCGGAATAGAACATGATGTTTACGTTTATGCTTCGAACAAAATTACGGTTAGAGATTTTAGGGTAACATCAGATTTGGAAAACAACTTTAAAGATGGTGTTTTTAATGTCTCATTAGAAGTCGATAACAATACAGCCGATGAAACTCAAAAAGAGGTATCAGTAAAGTTACTTGACGGTTCCACTGAAGTTTATGCTGAAACAAAAAATGTTGCCCTAAAACCTGGTAGAAATAGCGTTGACTTTAATAAAGTTATTCCAAATGTAAAAACATGGAATGCTGAAACTCCAAACCTTTATACCTTATTAATTTCAGCAAATAACGAATCAACCGCAATAAAAGTTGGTTTTAGAAATATTGCAATTAAAAACAATCAGTTTTTAGTAAATGGTAAACCCGTTTTACTAAAGGGTGTTAACTTACATGACCATAGTGATACAGAAGGGCATGTAGTATCAGAAGCTTTAACCATGAAAGATTTAGAGGTTATGAAACAAAATAACCTAAACGCTATTCGTTGTAGCCACTACCCTAAAAACCCACATTTTTATAGATTATGCGATAAATATGGTTTTTACGTCATCGATGAAGCTAATATCGAGACACATGGTATGGGAGCAACAAACCAGGGCTTGGATAACAACTTAAAGAAACAAGCAACCCATCCAGCTTACCAGCCGCAATGGAAAGCTATGCATCTAGACAGAACTATCCGTATGTTTGAACGGGATAAAAACTTCCCATGTATTGTAACCTGGTCTTTAGGTAACGAAGCTGGTAATGGTGATAACTTTTTTGCTACTTATGCATGGTTAAAAGAGCAAGATAGTACTAGGCCAACACAATATGAAGGAGCAACAGCTTATGAAAACACCGATATTCAAGCGCCTATGTACTGGCCTATTGAAAGAATGATTAAGTATGCTGAGAATAACCCAACACGGCCACTTATTCAGTGTGAATATGCACATGCTATGGGTAATAGTGTTGGTAATTTACAAGATTATTGGGATGTTATTGAAACATATGACATCATGCAAGGTGGTTTTATATGGGATTGGGTTGACCAAGGGCTTTTAACTAAAAATGAAGCCGGTGAAGAGTTTTGGGCCTATGGTGGCGATTTAGGTGGCTATGATTTGCAAAACGATCAAAACTTTTGTTTGAACGGTATTGTAAACCCAGATAGAACAGCGCACCCTGCACTATATGAAGTGAAAAAGGTATACCAATATATCAAATTCAAAGCTTCAAATTTAAAAGCTGGAGAAATAGAAGTTAAAAATATCTATGATTTCACTAACCTTAGTCAGTATGATTTTTCATGGAAATTATTAAAGAACGGTGAAGAAGTTGCTAAAGGAGACATACCAACACTAGATGTGGCTCCTTACACTTCTAAAACCATAAAATTAGATTTGCCAAAGTTAGAGGGTGCGATGGCAGAATATCATGTTAATATTTACGCGTCATCAAAAACAGCTACTGATTTAATGCCTGATGGTCATGTTGTGGCTTATGAGCAATTAGAGCTTGCTAACCCAAATACAAAAGTAGCATTATCAACTAGTGGTAATGTAAAAACAAGTTCAGATGAAAGTACTTTAAAAGTTTTTGGCAATGGATTTAATATAGAATTTAGTAAAGCTAATGGAGAGTTAACAACTTTAGATTACGGAAATGGTAACATTTTGTTAGAAGGCATTCAAGCAAACTTCTGGAGAGCAACAACCGACAATGATTTTGGTTATAACATGCCTAAAAAATTAGGTGTTTGGAAAGACGCTTCAGAAAACCAAACTTTAATTTCTTTAGATGAAAGCAAAGACAATGCAAACAATACAGTTATTACGGCTAAGTATAATTTAAAAGCTGTAAACGGTAGTTTAGTTGTAGAATATACAGTAAACCCTGTAGGCGAGTTGTTAGTTAAGACAAGTATTACCAATATAGATTCAAAACTACCTGTGCTGCCAAGGTTTGGTAATAACTTTGTAATTAAAAACGAGTTTAATAATGTAAAATGGTTTGGTAAGGGGCCACACGAAAACTATCAAGACAGAAATACATCTGCGTTGGTTGGTTTATATGAAGCTTCCATTGAAGATTTATACTTCCCATATATTCGTCCTCAGGAAAACGGCTATAAAACAGATACACGATGGGTAACATTTACCAACCAGAGCGGAAAAGGAATTAAAGTCATCGCTACAGATTTAATCTCATTCAGTGCACATCATCAATATAACAATGATTTTGACGCCGGTGATAAAAAAGCACAACGCCATACCACGGATATTAAAAAACGAGATTTGGTAAACATCAATATCGATTACAAACAAATGGGTATTGGAGGTGATAATAGTTGGGGAAGAATGGCGCATAAAAAATATCAAATACAACCCAGGGATTTAACTTATAGCTACATCATTAAACCTCTTAAATAATTAAAACTACCCCGTGTTTTAATAATACTGCTGTACAATCATTACTGTTTGAATCATATAGAAACCATTTTGAGACGTTTCAGGTTTCTCTAAAATTAGATTTTCACAACCTTGTCACTTTAACTTTAATTTAACTATTAAGGCCAGCATTAATTAAACTAAAAATGACCATTAATTAAAAATTTATTCCAAAAATTTCAGCTAAATAATGAAAAACTATCCAACTAAATTAATTACAAACCGGTTCTTAATTTGTTTTTTTATATCCATTTCACTTATGGGTTATGCCAACAAAACAGATATAAGTACTAAAAGTTTTGTTTCTATACCTCTTCAAGATAATATCATAGAAGGTACTGTCATAGCATCGGCTGACGGATTGCCAATTCCTGATGTTAACGTTAAAGTTAAAGGAAAACAAGGTGGAACCATTACGGATTTTGATGGTAATTTTCTTATCAAAGTACAAATTGGTGACATACTAGTATTTTCTTATGTGGGGTATAAAACAAAAGAAATTACAATAACAAATAAAACCAAGTTAAATATTGCTTTGGAAACCGACACATCACAACTAGATGAAGTAACAGTAGTTGCGTTTGGAACACAAAAAAAAGAAAGTGTTGTTGCCGCCATTACAACGGTTAAACCAGAAGAATTAAAAATTCCAGCAAGCAATTTAACCACATCATTTTCCGGAAAGATTCCCGGTGTTATTGCCTTCCAAAGATCCGGCGAACCAGGTGCCGATAATGCCGAATTCTTTATAAGAGGTGTTTCAACGTTTGGTTTTGCCACTTCTCCACTGATATTAATAGATGGCATTGAGTCAACAACCAATGACCTAGCAAGAATTGAAGTAGAAGACATTGATAGTTTCTCTGTAATGAAAGATGCAACTGCTGCCGCATTATATGGATCTAGAGGTGCAAATGGTGTTATTTTGGTTAATACCAAAGAAGGTGAAGAAGGTAAAGTAAAATTATCTCTAAAATACGAAACTTCATTTTCTTCAAACACAAGAGATATTGAATATGCCGACCCCATCACCTATATGAATTTATTCAATGAAGCGAGAGTAAACGAAGGTGGGGTCCTGCCTTTTACCCAAAATCAAATAGATGGTGTTAGAAATAAAGTAAACCCCTATGTGTTTCCAGCAACTGATTGGTTGGGTTTATTATTCAAGGAAACAGCAGTTAACAAACGTTTAAACCTTAATGTTTCCGGAGGAGGCAAGGTTGCAAGATATTATCTATCCACAACTTATTCACATGATAATGGTATATTAAACTCAGACGATTCTAGAGGTGTTAACAGTGGTATATCGCTAAACAGAATTCAGGTACGCTCTAATAACAATATAAAAATTACACCAACCACAAATGGCAAGGTTCAAGTTTATGTAGCCTACGATGATTATCAGGGTCCTAGAGATGGTGCCTCTAGTCTATTTGATAAAATTCGCAGAACAAGCCCTGTCCAATTTCCTGCTTTTTTTGAACCTGATGAAGCAAACCAATTTGCCACTCAAGTATTATTTGGTAATGATGATGGTGGCAATTTAAATTATATTAATCCTTACGCAGATGCTGTTAGTGGATACAGAGAGTATACCAGATCTAAAATGAGTTTACAAATTAATTTAGATCAAAAGATTACTGCAGATTTAAAAGTCCGATTTAAAGGAGGGTACGACAGAAACTCATATTTTGAAATAAGAAGAGGCTACGATCCTTTTTATTATGAAGTTCAAAGTTATGACAAATTTAATGACACCTATATTCTTAATTGGTTAAACGAAGATGACAACCCCGAAGATGCTATTGGTTTTGAAGCCGCAGATAATTCCACCGTTAGCTCTAGATTATATATGGAATTTGCAGCTATGTATGACAAAACCTTTAATGAAACTCATAATGTTTCAGCTACTTTAATTACAACTTCTACTGAAAACACAAATGATTCTGGTTCCAATTTACAAGCCTCTTTACCATCTAGGAATATTGGTTATGCAGGTCGATTTACTTATGGATATGATTCTAAATACTTTGCCGAGTTTAACTTTGGATATAATGGTTCTGAACGTTTCTCTAAAGAAAATCGTTTTGGATTTTTTCCTTCAGTAGGTGCTGGGTGGACGGTATCCAAGGAAAATTTCTGGGAACCCTATAGAGATGTGGTAAACAAATTTAGAATTACAGCCACCTATGGCTTAGTAGGTAATGACAATATTGGTAATTCAAGTGATCGCTTCTTTTATCTCTCAGAAATCAACTTAAACGATAACAGTAGAAATGCCAGCTTTGGTGAAGAAACTTATGTAACCCTAAATGGCGTCGATGTACAAAGATATGCCAATGCCGATATTACTTGGGAAACGGCTGAAAAATTTGATTTAGGGCTGCAAATTGGTCTTTTTAATAATATGTTTGATATGGAGTTTCATTACTTCTCAGATAGACGCCATGATATTTTCTTACCCAGAAACGAAATACCGGCATCCTTAGGTTTAACAGCTCAAATTTTTGCAAATTCTGGTGAGGCCCGAAGCCATGGATTTGAAGGTAGGTTCAATTACAAAAACCAAATTAATAAAGATTTATACATTCAAGCTAATGCTAATTTTACATATGCTACAAGTGAGTTTCTAAAATTTGACGAACCTGATTATTCTGCTACTCCATGGAGATCGCGAGTAGGTAATCCAATTCGCCAATCCTATGGATATGTCGCAGAACGATTATTTATAGATGCCGAAGATGCGGCTAATTCGCCACAACAATTTGGTAGAACACCAAATATACAATATGGAGAAGGAGATATCAAATATAAAGATATCAATGGTGATGGTAAGATAAATGAGGCTGATGAAGTACCTATTGGAAATCCTACATCTCCTGAAATTAATTATGGTTTTGGGTTTTCAATAGGATATAAAAATTGGGACTTAAATATGTTTTTCAATGGTATAGGCTTAACTTCTTTTTTTATTAATGCAGCAGAAACTTCTCCTTTCAACCAATATACAACTGGCTCAGGTGCAAATCAACGCCTAGCAACAAACAACTTATTAAAGGTTTACGCAGATAATCACTGGTCTAGAGAAAATAGGGATTTGTATGCCCTTTGGCCAAAATTAACATCAGAACCAGTACAAAATAATAGAGTTAGGAGTACTTGGTTTCTAAGAGACGGAGCACTTTTAAGGCTACGTTCTTTAGAAATTGGGTATACAATACCTAAGGCTTTCACAAGAAAGTTTAATGTATCTAGAGCAAGACTATATGCTTCTGGAAACAATTTATACACATGGAGCAAATTTGATTTGTGGGATCCTGAATTAGGAGGTAATGCTTTTAATTATCCAAACCAAAGAGTAATTAACCTAGGTGCTAGAATAAACTTTTAAATGAAAACTATGAAAACTAAAATAAATATTAATAAATCGTTTTTAATTATTTTGGCAATTATTTTAGCGACATCATGTAGTGATTTTTTAGATGTCGTTCCAGATGATATTGCAACTATAGAAGATGCTTTTGATGATCAAAACTCGGCAAAAAGCTATCTTTATACCTGTTACAGTTGGATGCCAAACTTAGGTAACCAATCTAATAATCCAACGTTTTATGGTGGTGACGAAGTGTTAATAGATCCCACAAATTTAGCTGCCATAAGTAACTTAACAAACATTAACTTATGGAACATTGCTCTCGGGGAACAAAATGTGGACACCCCTCTTGCCGATTATTGGACAGGTAATGGTGGAGGTAAAAACATGTATAATGGCATTAGAGATTGTAATATTTTTATAGAAAACATAGACAATGTTATCTCTATAGAGCTAAGTGAAAGACTCCGTTGGAAAGCTGAAGCCAAATTTTTAAAAGCTTACTACCATTTTTATTTATTTAGAATGTACGGCCCAATAATATTGGTGGACGAAAATATAAGTATTGATGCGCCAACCAATGAATTTCAACAATTTAGATCTACAGTTGATGAATGTGTGACTTTCATTGCTGATTTATTTAGAGAAGCAGCAGATGATTTACCAAATATAATTACCGACAGAGAATTAGAATTAGGACGCGCAACAAAACCTGCAGCATATGCCATGAGAGCCAGAGTACTTACTTATGCAGCAAGTCCATTGTTTAACGGTAATGGTGATTACTCTTCGCTAGTTGATAAAAGAGGTATATCACTGTTTCCTCAAACTTTCGATGAAACAAAATGGCAAGTAGCAGCAGAAGCTTGTAAGCAAGCTATAGATACAGCTGAAGCATCTGGAGCAACATTATTCAGGTTTGACCCAAATGAAATAGCATTACCATCAGGTCAATCAGTTGCAGATGTACCAGAAGAAATTATTAATGTTCTAACCATTCAACAATCCTTATCCGAACGATGGACCGAAGAGAAACTTTTTGTTTCAACAGAAGGTCGCGCAGGCGGCGGTTTACAAAACCAAGCACAAGCTAGAACCCATACTAGGTTTTCAAATAACATAAATGTGGGATGCAACTTTTCACCGCCATTGCGTATAGCTGAAATGTTCTATACTAAAAATGGTGTGCCTATTGATGAAGATACAACTTGGGATTATGAAAACAGATATCAATTACGTAACTATACAACTGCAACCGATACTGACACCAATGGCAATGGAGTTCCTGATAATCAGTATTATGTCAAAAATGGCGAAACCACTATTAACTTACATTTTGATAGAGAAGTTCGCTTTTATGGTAGTTTAGGCTTTGATAGAGGAATTTGGTATGGAAACCCAGCGGTATATAATGGTTCAACTAATGCAGGTTACGAAGACCATTATCTGGAAGGCAGAGGAGCTTCAGAATACTCTGGAACTAACCAAGGAGCAGGAAGACGCTCAAGTACAGGTTATTATGCAAAAAAAGTAACTAACTTCAACAATACTATTAGGCATGATGGCAATGGAACATCTGTAAGAGATTACCCATTTCCTGAGATACGTTTAGCCGATTTGTATTTATTATATGCAGAATGTTTAAATGAAGTCGGAGACATAACTGCGGCTCAAATAAATATTGACATAGTAAGAGAAAGAGCCGGATTAGATGGTGTTGCCGCTTCATGGGCTAATTTTTCTAGTCAACCCGATAAACCTTCAAACAAAGTTGGGTTAAGAGATATTATTCAACAAGAACGTATGATTGAATTAGCATTTGAAGGACAGCGGTTCTGGGATTTAAGGCGTTGGAAACTGGCAGAACAATATTATAATCAACCCTACAAAGGTTGGAACATTGAGGCGGAAACTCCTGAAGATTATTACATTCCAGTAACTGGATTGGTACGTTCTTTTTCATTTAAAGAGTATTTATGGCCGATACGAACTAATGAAATTTTAACAAACCCAAACCTTATTCAAAATGTTGGATGGTAATTTTAAATATTATAAAAATTAAATAAATAGATTATGAAAACTTATTTAACTTTAATTTATCCTTTACTAATTTCTATTGTCGTAATTGGTTGTGGTGAAGAAGAACCTATAGGGCAAACCCCTACCGAAAGTTACCCTCCTGAACCCATATCAAATGTTACATCAAAAAGCATTCCTGGTGGAGCGAATATTTCTTATACTCCTCCAACAAACACCGATTTTTCCCATGTTGAGGCGGTGTATAAAGTAAATGACCAATTAAGTAGAGTTGCTAAATCATCAAAATTTACTCAAAGTATAACAGTTGATGGTTTCCCTAATACGAACCCGCAAAAAGTAACTCTATATGCGGTTGATTATAATGGCAATAAATCTACCCCCGTTGAAACGGAAATCATGCCATTAACGCCTCCTTATATAAATGTCTTTGAATCGCTTCGAGTTAGAGCAGATTTTGCGGGTATATTCTTAGAATGGGAGAATGAATTGAATAAATTTATGGGTTTTACCGTTTTAAAATATGATGAATTTGGTGATTTTATACCTTATGAAGTAATTTACGATGATTTTACAACCTTTAACGCCAATTCAAGAGGGTTAGAGCCAATTGAAACCGAATTGGGCGTTTTTGTAAGAGATGAATATGGAAATGTTAGTGACACTCTTGTAGGACTATATACGCCCTTATTTGAAATAGAACTTGATAAATCAGATTGGAAGGTAGCGAATTTAGATACAGATGTTCCCTTTTCCACAAGAAATTCAGGAGTAAGTTATGAAAAAGGCTTTGACGGTATTACTTTTCAAAGATTCAATACAGGATATGTATCGCAACAAAATGCATCTTCATCTTATAAATTATACCTACCACACCATTTAACTTACGATTTAGGAGAAACTAATTTATTAAGCCGCTTTATTTATACACCAATAGATAACTGGAGTTACAAACAGGGTGGAATAAAAGTTTTGGAAGTATGGGGTACAAATGACCAATCCCTTATAGACAGAGAATTTAATGGAGCTTACGTTTGGCCGGATGGGGATGATCCTAATGTAACAAATAATTGGAGAGAAGAAGGTATGGATGGATGGACACTTCTAGGAACATTCGAAACTACTAAACCATCAGGCTTACCGGGCACACAAGTAGCTGCTGGTGATAATGAATTTGGCGAACTAGGATTTGAATTTAATTTCCCCCCAAATACACCTCCCGTGAGGTGGGTAAGATGGAGATCGAAAGAAGTTTGGGATAACACTTTGTACTCGGCTTGGGCCGAAATGACCTTATTTGGAGCACCTACTGACTAAATCAAAAAAACATGAAATACATATTTATATTACCCACAGTACTATTACTATTTGTTAACTGCACGGACACCAATGAACTGCACCAAAAATACTTAGACCGAGGAGAAACCATTTATACAGAAAAACCGGATTCCTTAGTAGTGTTTAAAGGAAATAATAGAGTCAAAGTACAATGGTATCAATATTCAGATTTAAGTATAAAAAAAGGACGTGTTTATTGGAATAATAGAGCAGATTCTATAGACATTGACATTAATATTACTCCTATTGTTAGAGATGAAGTATCCATTATAATCCCAAATTTAGAAGAGGGAAGTTATATTTTCGAAGTATTTTCTATGGATTCCAAGGGAAACAGATCTGTTCCAGTTGCGCAAACTGGAAGATCTTTAGGTTCTAATTTCATAACTTCCTTAAACAATAGAAGAATCTTATCACATGTACAAACAGCAAATGATATTACATTTAATATGAGCACTGCCATATTTGATGATTATATTACTAATAGTTTTACTTACTACAACCTTGCTGGAGAACTGCAAACAGTAAGCCTGACGGAAGATAATTTAGACAGTATTACAATTGCATTGACCGATATTGATATTACAAAAAACATATCATACAGGTCGGAATATTTACCAGATGGTAATGCTATAGACACTTTTTACACAGGCTATGTCGAATATCATATCCAATAAAAATTAATACTAATTTTCCGTATTATAAAACTGATGATAGCGTCTTAATAAAAAAGAGCCTCCAAAAGCAGGTTCTTTTTTTACGTAAAAAATGTTTTAGAAAATGATAAAATATTCTCCATTATTGCTTATTCACTCATTACTTCTATTTTTAGAATGAAATGTTAAAAAAACATGCAAATTTTAAATCTAGAGAATGAACTTATTCAGATGACGTGCATTGCAACAATTACATTGGCAGTTTTTCATTTCATAACTATACCTGCTATTGATCTGGAGAACATAGTTTCAGGAAGAACAGGTTATACAGCTTTGGTCGACATAAGCATTTACGTTCCCACAGATTTTTTAATTGTAAAAAATAAAAATGTTAAATTATTTGAAAGTACTATTCAAGTGGCGACTTGCCAATTAGTTGAAGTAAACCATAAAATAAATCTTATTTAAATGATTACTTCTTAAAAGGTCTATTGAAATAGAAATTGATTTAAGGGTTACAGAAAAGGAGTTACCTGTTTTACCAAGCGTTACAACCAAATTTATTTTATAAAACAATTAACAAAACCAACAATCTACCATTGAATATAATGAAACGTGATTTTGTGAATATCAATATTGTGCAAATGGCAGTATGTGGTAATACTTGCTGGATTAGAATGGCTCGTCAAGCGTATCAAATAACACCACAAAAAGAATATTTCTATTTTGAAGTCCAGCTAAATAATGACTCCCTCTTTATCAAAAATTGTTGGCTAGTAACCCTGAAAAATCTCATTTTTCAAAGGATTATATGTACATATTCGTTTTATTAAAAATTGCAATAAAGTGGTATATTTGAATAGAAGTGTCATCAAAAAAAGCCTGTCAAAATTGAAAACTAAAAAACTATTACACATAAAATATTCTATTTTAATAGTTTTATTATTAAATCAGATGTTCCATGTTTATGGACAAAATGATTATTATTTTAAAAAGTTAGAAGTTGACGGCATATCATTTAATTATAATGTTAGAACTATTTTTAAAGATAGTTACGGGCTTTTATGGATTGGCACGAATGATGGTTTATATCAATATAATGGGAGCGAAATAAAGGCTTTCTTGTATGATGTTTTTAATGAGTACTCCTTACCAAATAATACAATTAACAAGAATATATTAGAGGATCATAACCGTGATCTTTGGTTGGGAACCAGTAGCTACTTGGTTATGTATAACCGCAAAAAAGATCAATTCTTAGGTTTTAAAAAGTCTTATACTTTTCTTCCCCTCCAAGTTACCTCAAATGGAAACATTTGGGTTGAAAAGTTGAATCATGGGTTGTTTAATGTAACAACCAACAAAGACAAAACAAAAGCCAATATTGGAAATAATTTTTTTGAAAAATTTGGCCAAACTACATCTGGAAGAATTAATGCCTTAATAGAAGATAAGTTTCAAAGAATCTGGATCGCAACTTCTAAAGGTATTTTTTTGCATACTGAGGATAAACTGGTTCAATCTTCGGGCTTTAATTTACAGGTATTACAATTAAAACCATATAAAGAGAATACTTTATTAGCTGTTTGCAGAGATGGTATTTATATTTTGGAGTACAATTATTCAGATGCTTCATTAAGGGTATTGAACAAGTTTAGTGATTTCTTAAATCATAATACACCTCGCCCAAGAAATATTACTGATGCTGTAAAGGATTCCAATTCTGATGACTTATGGGTTGGAACTAACTTAGGTTTGTTCAAAATTAATGTAAATGGCGAGGACAAAAAGTATACTGGTTTTTTTTCAGATGAAGATGCCTCAAACACTTTGAACGCCAATCATATTACCTCTCTTTGCTATGATGATTTTAACAACTTATGGGTGGGGAGTTTAAATGGAGTAAATAAAGTTGTAAAGCGTTCCAAGCTTTTCAAATATGTAAAGCCCATTCAAAACCAGAATTTAGAAAATGTATTTGCGCAAACCTTATTTACCGATAAGCAAGATAATCTTTGGCTACCTATTGGAGGGCAACTATTTAAGTGCAATGTAGAGGAAGAATCCTATCAAGCCATTAAAACAAACATTAATAATATAAGAGGTATTGTTCCTACTTATGACGGAAAACAATGGATTCTGTTTAACAGAAGAAATGTTTTTTATACGAAACAAATACAGTCTACAACAAGGAGTATTGAAACAAGCCTGATTAAATCGTATAAGAAAAGAATTGAAACGGTCCTTCCATTAAATAATGGTGAAATTTTGGTTGGTTTATGGGGTCAGGGAGGCGTGGATATCTTAAATTCGAAAGAAGGCCTTTCAAACTTTAAAAAATCATTTATAAAGCAATTTAAAGGTAAAAATGTATTCGCACTTAGGCAGGACAAGTTTGGCAACATATGGATCGGAACCAGAGGAACAGGCTTATTCCGTATTAATACTGAAAAAGAAGAAATAAAGGAGTATCTTCCTGATAGCAGTTTAGGAATAACTTCAAATGCAATTTTAAGCTTTTACGACACAAAGGACAACTTTTGGATAACTACAAGGGGAGGTGGTATTATGAGGTATAATTATTCAAGTGATACCTTTTTTCCTTACAATAGAAATGATGGCTTAAACTCATTAACTGTAACTGCAGTTCAACAAGATAGTAAAGGAACTCTTTGGTTTAGTACGGGAAGTGGCATTGCCAGATACGATAAAGAAGCGGATAAATTCTTGTCCTTAGGCTATAGAGATGACATTGAGGAAGTCTCTTTCGTATTTAATTCTTCTGCCGCCAGTAGAGATAAAGCTTATATTTATTTTGGTTGTAAAGGAGGGTTTTATATTGTCAATACTGAAGAATTCAGACTTAACGAAAAAAAACCTAACACTTTCATTACCAAATTTTCAACAATAGGTGTTGAAAAAAACGCTAAAATAAAAAGTAATAGAATTACAAATTATAACATTCGAGATGATAAAAAAACTGTGCTAACATATGATAAAAACAATGTTATGATAAATTTCTCGTCTTCAGATTTCACTGCACCATATAGAAATAAATATGCATATAAATTAGAAGGCTTAAATGATTTTTGGGTTTATACAAACAATTCTAACAAGACCGCCATTTTTAACGATTTAACCCCTAAAGACTATGTTTTCAAAGTAAAAAGTTCAAATAGTAATGGCACTTGGAATGAAAACCCGGCCGTATTTATGTTTACTGTTAAACCGCCTTTTTGGTTAAGCAATGTAGCCATATTAATCTATACCCTCTTGGCCTTAATTTCATTATATATAGCCTACTATCTTATAAAAAAATGGTATGATTTAAAACAAAATATTATTAAGGAAACAATAAGCCATCAAAAAGACAACCAACACAATAGAATGAAAATGATATTTTTCACAGATATCTCGCACGAGTTAAGAACTCCCTTAAGTCTTATCTCTGGTGTCATAGAAAAAGTTCAAACCGAAAGGCAATATAATATTAGCCCTTCAACAGTATCTAGAATTAGGGCAAACGTTAATAAAATGGGAAGACTTATTAACCAAATAATGGATATAAGAAAGTTTGAAGCAGGTGAATTTAGAATTAAAGTCTCCAAAAATGACATTATTGAGGATTTTAAAAACATTAAAAATGCCTTTGATGATTTTGCTGATATTTATGATATCAATTTTTACTTTCGAAGTAAACAAGATCATTTAAAAGCATATTATGATATTGAGATTTTAGATAAAATACTCTACAACTTACTATCAAATGCCTTTAAATATACACCCGAAAAGGGCACAATTGAAATAATAATAGAAAAAGTACACTCAGACAATATTTCAAATCAAGAAATAGAACTTAAAAAAGAAGGAAAGCATATTAAATGTAGTATTAAAGATACTGGTGTTGGAATTCCAAAAGAAGATTTAAACTTTATTTTTGATAGGTTTTATCAAGCAAATAAGGTCCCTACCCACCAAATCCCCGGAACAGGTATTGGTATGGAATTGGTACAAAAGCTAATCGAATGTCACAATGGTGCAATAAAAGTTGATAGTGAAGAGAATGTATATACTACTTTTACATTTTATATTCCCATAGAAAAAGAACATTATAAAAAAAATGAGTTCAGAAAAGAAAAACCAAAGAATACGATTAGACCATTAATCAGACAGCAAACCGCAATTATGGAGTCCTTTGAGGAAGGTCCATTAGATGGGAATAAACCAAAAGTACTTTTAATAGAAGATAAACGTGAAATCAGAGCAATGGTTAAAGACTATTTGAAAACTGATTTTAATATTCTTGAAGCGTCAAATGGTAAAGAAGGTTATGAGGTAATTGTTAAAGAAGAGCCTCAGTTAATAATCAGTGATATTTTAATGCCCATTCAAGATGGAATTACTATGCTTAAAGACATAAAGAAAAATCCAAAAATTTGTCATATCCCAATTATTATGTTAACAGCAAAGGACTTGTTAGAAGTTAAAATTGAATGTTTAGCATTGGGAGCGGATGACTATATTGAAAAACCATTTAGTCTAGAATATATTAAATGGAAGGTAAAAAATATGCTTTTATCCCGTAGACATATGCAGGAAAAGTTCTCTAAAGTCATTTCTGCAGAACCGTCAAATTTAGACATTGAATCTCATGATGAAAAGTTTATTAGAAAATTAATAAGGATTATTGAAAACTCAATTGATGATGACTTGTTAACCGTTGAATTTTTAGCTTCGGAAGTAGGAACAAGTAGAGCAAATCTTTATAGGAAGTTGAAAACTATTATAAATGATTCTCCATCTAACTTTATAAAAAAAATAAGATTAAAACGTGCAGCTCAATTGCTTGAAGAAACGAGTTTGTACGTTTCTGAGGTCGCTTATATGTGCGGTTTTAAAAACCAAAAGCACTTTAGCAAGGTTTTCTCAAAAGAATTTGGTGTTAGCCCAAGTGATTATGCCCAACAGTTTAGTAGGGCTATTGATGAAAATTCCCTAAAACTTAAAGAGCTAATTGAAAGAAGCGAATAATCGAATAGTAAAACAATTGTTATCAATAAAATGCTTGTAGACTGGATTTGATATTAGCGCTGATATTAAAAAGAGCTTGGTTGGTATTTATTATGTTAAGATTTTAGTTAAAAGGTTAATCGAGACGGGGTTTGAACTTAAAATGTAATCCCTTATATATTAGTTTATTGAACTATAAAGTAAATTAGGTAAAGCAATAGTGAACAAAAAAGTGACATTAAACGAATTGTTTCGAAACGAACCGAAAACAAAAACCCCGTACTTCCTATAAACTGTGGGGTAATGAATTAAATTGAATTTTACTTAGTGATCGCGGCAGGATTATTTTCAATGATCCTTCGGTACTTTACAGTACGAGCATAAAGCCTGAAAGCTGTGCTTTATTGTACTTTTTTTGTGCCACAAACCTCAAAGGATATTGGGCTTATGCCACAAAAAAAGCCCAACACAAAGTGTCAGGCTTCTCTTGTGATCGCGACAGGATTAGAACTAATCTCTCTCTCATCCCATATATTTACTACACTTTTAATGTTTATTCTTGCAACTGCTGACCGATTTGTTAACCGATTTAGATATGTTTCTGATTTTCGGCAAATACAAATTTGAAAAATTCTTTAATTATAATGATAGGAATTAGATTATTCCAGTTTAAATGTTGTTCTTTGTAGTGATTAGCGAAACTGTTTCTTTAGCAAAGATTTTTATACTTCCATTTAACTCCTTTCTATTTTAATTTTTATTGCTAGCCAATATTATACAGTTACTAAGAGGTTTCAATATTAGGTTGATCATTCACACTTAATCACTCTTATTTTTTGACTCGTATAGATAATAATAATACAAATCAAATTTTAAAATTATGAAAGAAGGAAAAGTAAAGTTCTTTAACAGAACTAAAGGGTTCGGGTTTATCACGTCTACAGACAATGGAGAAGATATTTTTGTACACGAATCAGGATTAATCGATCGAATTAACGAAAATGACAAAGTTAAATTCGAAGTTGAACACGGTAAAAAGGGTTTGAACGCTGTTAACGTTGAACTCGTCAACTAATTTTACACAGAGGCAGTTACATTTTAGTCAATGAACCTTTTTAAAAAGACAAAAGAACTATGCTTATTATAAAGATAAAGTCGGATGAAAAAATTGATCGAGCCTTAAAACGATACAAACGAAAGTTTAGGAATACTAAGCAATTACAGCAATTAAAGAGTAAAAAAACTTTTACAAAAAAGTCTACCAAAAGAAGAGAAGAAATCGCAAAAGCGAAATACAAAGAAGATTATCGGCGTTCACAAGAAATTTGAATATGATGGATAGCAATCAGCATTTAGCAGTTTTAATTGATGGCGATAATGTTCCTTCCAAGTATGTCAAGGAATTGCTCGAAGAAATCGCTAAATATGGTAATCCAACTTTAAAAAGAATCTATGGGGATTGGACAAAACCCAGTTTGACTAAATGGAAAAAAGTTCTACTTGAAAACGCCATAACTCCTATTCAGCAATACAGTTACACCATAGGTAAGAATGCTACAGATTCTGCTATGATTATTGATGCTATGGATATTTTATATTCCAAAAAAGTGAATGGTTTTTGCTTAGTTTCGAGTGACAGCGACTTCACAAAACTGGCTATAAGACTAAGAGAGGCAGGAATGACTGTATATGGTATTGGTGAAAAGAAAACACCTAACCCCTTTATTGTTGCCTGTGATAAATTCATTTATTTGGAAATACTAAAAAAGGAAACTGAGCAAGGAATTAATAATACGTCAAAAACCAAAGTACCCAAACCTAAAGTTGATAAAATCACACCAACAGTTGTAAATTTAATTAGAACAACAATTTCTGATGTGGAAGATGATGAAGGTTGGGCGTTTTTAGGCGAGGTAGGGACTTTACTTCAAAAAAAACAGCCCAATTTTGACCCTAGAAATTATGGCTTTCAAAAATTAACTCCATTAATTAACTCCATAAGTAAATTCGAAATAGAACCAAGAAAACATCCAAAAACTAATCAAAAGCTTATTTATGTTAGAATAATTGCATAAACGCTAAACGTATTATATGAAATCTCTTTATATAAGTAAGCAAATTACACTTAGAAGTACCGAATCAATAGCTAAATATTTAGCTGAGATTAGTAAATTTAGTTTAATAAATGCTGAACGAGAAGTAGAATTAGCCGCTTTGATAAGAAGTGGAAATCAAGAGGCTCTAAATGAACTTACTAAGGCCAATCTAAGATTTGTTGTCTCGGTGGCAAAACAATATCAAAACCAAGGATTAGCATTATCCGATTTAATAAATGAAGGTAATTTAGGTTTACTTACAGCCGCCAGAAGGTTTGACGAAACACGAGGGTTTAAATTTATTTCCTACGCCGTATGGTGGATTAGACAAAGCATAATACAGGCTTTAGCCCAAAATTCTAGAATAGTTAGGTTACCATTGAATAAGATAGGTGTTATAAATAAAATAAAAGAATCTACATCTTTTTTTGAACAAAAACACAACCGGGCTCCATCTGCAGATGAAATTGCTGATATTATTGAAGTTTCTGTTTTAGAAATAGAGCTTTGTTTAAAAAATGCCAAGTATTCTGTCTCTATGGATGCACCACTTTCCGAAGATACCGATTTGAATTTACACAATCGTGTTAAAACCAATGAGTTTGATACACCGGATAAAACCTTATTAATCAACTCATTGCAAACAGATTTAGGAACTGTTATAAATTCACTTTCTGAACGAGAGTCAGAAATAATCAAGCTTCATTACGGTATTGGAGGTGTTTCGCCAATGACATTAAGTGACATAGGCAAAACGCTCGAAATTACCAGAGAACGCGTTAGACAAATTAAAGAACAAGCTATCAATAAGCTAAAAAAATCTAAAGGATCTAATCTATTATTAAAGTATTTATAACACAAATCATATGTCAATTTAATAATAAGTTTATTTAAAAAACCAATATACTTTATCAAAAAAAAAGAGCTTTCATTAGAAACACTTCTCCAACTAGATTTCAACACTATTATTTGGATTGCAGCACCCATTATGTTTGCATTAGTGGCTCTTGAATACTACCTTTCAATTAAACAACAAAAGAAATTATATCATGGAAAGGATTTCTTGGCATCTTCTGCAATAGGCTTTGGTAATTTATTTGTCAATGCATTTACAAAAGTTGGAACTTTTTATATTGTTGTGGTTTGTTACAATCTTACTCCATGGAGTATTCCTCATACATGGTGGTCATATTTGCTATGTTTTCTTTCACTAGATTTTGTTAGATATTGGTCTCATAAAATTTCTCATGAACAGCGTTTTTGGTGGTCCACACATATTGTGCATCACAGTTCTTCTTTCTTTAATTTGTCTACCTCATTTAGGTTGTCTTGGGTACAAAACTTAAAACTAGTATTTTTTATACCCGTATTTATGCTAAGTTTTGATCCAACAGTTTTTATTATCGTACATCAACTCGAAATATTATATCAATTTTGGATACATACCGAGTTGATACGTAAGTTACCAAAACCTATTGAATATATTTTTGTAACACCCTCTCACCATCGTGTACACCATTCCGTAAATGCCAATTACATTGATAAAAACTATGGTTCTACTCTAATTATTTGGGATCGTATCTTCGGTACTTTTAAAGAGGAAAATGAGCAGGCTGTTTATGGTATAACCAAACCTGTTAATTCGTTTAATCCAATATACTTAGTATTCCACGCATGGGGCGATTTATTCATGGATATTTGGAAACGTCCCGCTATGATTTGGAAGATATTATTTGGTAGTCCAACTGTTTGGGAACGTGAGCAAATTAAAAAAAAGAAAACGAAGGATTCAGAACATCCATTTGCAGGCAATGTACACTAAAACAAACAACAATAAAAATCATACATTTTGACATAAAAAGGTGATGTCTAATATGTCAAAGCAAACAAGAGTATAAATTCACCCCCTCTATTGGCTGGGTTTCAAGCCTAGTGATCGCGACAGGATTATTTTCAATGATCCCTTAGTGCTTTACCGTACAAACGTAAAGCCCTAAAGCCGTACTTTATTGTTCTTTTTCGTGTTCCATACATTAAATGTTACTTGAGCTGTTCCACAAAAAAAGCCCAACACAAAGTGTCAGGCTTCTCTTGTGATCGCGACAGGATTAAATATCCTTAGCACTCCGTGCTGAAAATAGTACAAACAAAAAAACGCTCAAGTAAACTTGGCGTTTTTTCTTATTGAACTATTTATCCGTGATCGCGACAGGATTCGAACCTGTGACCGTCTGCTTAGAAGGCAGATGCTCTATCCAGCTGAGCTACGCGACCATTAAAGCGGTGCAAATATAAAATTAAACCTATATCTAACCAAAATAAATGGTCATATTTTTTACAGAGATTTATTATGGAGTTATCATGGAGCTATCATTATAAAAAAATAAAACGCCGTACTAAAAAGTAAGGCGTTTTAAATATATCTAAATAAATTATCTTACCAGAAAATAGCGTATAACACAGCTAAAATGATCATTACAACAAACGAACCAACGTTAAACAATGGCGTTGTTTTGAATAATTCTTTAGTCAGTGGAATACCTTTCGGATCATCGGCTCCTTTAGCCTCTGCATTACTCAAGACTACAATAATAGCCATAGACAATAATGTGGCGATACCCATCTGATGCATCCATGGTGCTAACCAATCGAAAGCTTCAACATTCAACGGTAAAACCTTTAATGCCAATGCCACCGGGATCGATAAAATAGCACCCCAAATAGCAGCTTTGTTTGTTGTTTTCTTCCAGAAAAGTCCCAATAAGAATACTGCTAAAATACCCGGACTTACTAATCCTGTGTATTCCTGGATGTACTGGAACGCCTGATCTAACCCGTCTAATAGTGGTGCAACCAATACAGCTATTACCAAAGCTATAGCGGCAGTAATTCGTCCTACGTTTACGGTCTTTTTATCACCGGCATCTTTATTAAAGTATTGCTTGTAAATATCCATGGTGAATATCGTTGATGTAGAATTCAACATAGATGCCAAAGACGATACGATAGCTGCTGCTAATGCGGCAAATGCCACGCCTTTAAGTCCTGTTGGCAAAAACTGTAATAACCAGGGATACGCTTTATCTGCTTGCTCTAAAGACGGTTTATTTAACTGCCCTACTTCTCCTAATCCGGCCATGATCTCAGGATCATTAACCATAACGTAAGCAGCAATTCCGGGAACAACCACAATTAAAGGAATAAGTAATTTTAAGAATGCTGCCAATAAGATCCCTTTTTGAGATTCTTTTAACGATTTAGCAGCCAATGTCCTTTGGATGATATACTGGTTGAATCCCCAATAGTATAAGTTAGCTACCCATAACCCCCCTATTAATACCCAAATACCGGGTAAATCAAGATAATTGTTATTGGTACTGCCATCGCTATTGAATTCTTCCAATACCATATGGAATTTCTCAGGAGCAGCGTCCCATACTTTATGGAATCCGGCCATAATACCTTCACCTCCGGAAACCGTATTTAATGCTAAATACGTGGTCACTAAACCACCTAAGACCAGGAACACTACCTGAATTACATCGGTCCATGCTACAGCCGATAAACCACCGTATAATGAATAGGCAGCCGCAAATAATGCCAGACCAACAATGGCGTACATCATATCCACGCCCATAATGGTTTCAATAGCCAGCCCTCCTAAATACAATACAGAGGTCAGGTTAACAAATACATAAAGTCCTAACCAGAAAACAGCCAGAATGGTTTTTAAGTTGGTAGAGAATCGTTTTTCAACAAATTCCGGTATCGTATAAAGTCCTTTTTCAATAAAGATTGGTAAAAAGTACTTCCCTACGATGATTAATGTCAATGCCGCCATCCATTCATAGGATGCAATAGCTAGTCCCAATGCAAATCCGGAGCCGGACATTCCAATAAATTGCTCTGCTGAAATGTTAGCCGCAATTAATGAGGCTCCAATGGCCCACCACGGTAACGACTTACTCGCTAAGAAATAATCTTCAGCATTTTTTTGGTGTCCTTCCTTGTCTCTGGACACCCACAATCCTACACCTAATATCAAAATGGCGTAAGCAACGAAGACTACATAGTCCCATGTATCAAATCCTGCTGTCATAGTAAAATATTTAGTTCAGTTAGTATTAATAAGTTCCAAATATAGAAATTAAATTTTAAAAAAATGACAATTTTAAATAAAAAAACCAAACTAGTAGGGTCTAGTAGGTTTTTTAATAATTTTTTTTATATTTGTAGTCATAAATTATGATAAAGGTCAAAAGCAAAATAGGTATCCCGAAGTATAAGCAAATAATTCATTCTATTGAAGAAATGATAGTTTCCGGCGTGCTTCAAAAAGGCGATCAGATCCCATCGATCAATCAGATAAAAAATGACCACAACCTTTCCAGAGATACTGTATTAATGGCCTTTAACGAACTAAAGAACAGGGGCATCATTCAATCTGTTGTTGGTAAAGGGTATTATGTATCCAGCGAAAATGTAAGCGTTACCCAAAAGATATTTTTACTGTTTGATGAGTTGAATTCTTTTAAAGAGGATCTGTACAATTCGTTTTTGGAACACCTGGGAAGTGATATTCAGGTTGATATTTATTTTCACCATTTCAACAGAACTATTTTCAGTAAGCTCGTTCAGGACAATGCCGGTGATTATAATTACTATGTTATTATGCCGGCTAATTTGGGAAATACCAATGATGATATTCAAATCCTTCCGGGTGACAAAGTTTATATTTTAGACCAGATCCACGATGATTTATCGGAATATCCCGGGATCTATCAAAATTTTGAAAAAGCACTTTTTAATAATTTAAATAGTGTAAAACCGCTTATAAAAAAGTATCAAAATTTAATTTTGGTTAATTCCGAAAGCAAACAACCGCTAGGGATGTTAGACGGCTTTTCTAAATTTTGCGAAAAGAACGGGTTGAATTACTCGATTGTTAGTTCATTAAAAGATAAAACACCCGAAACAGGCGACCTGTACATTATCCCAGATGATAAAAATTTACTGAGAGTCATCAAAAAAATGAAAGAATCTCAGTTGACACTGGCCAAAGATATTGGTGTGATATCATACAATGACACTTTACTCAAAGAAATTGTTGAAGGGGGCATCACTACCATTTCAACCGATTTTAATGCCATGGGGAAACGTCTGGCGGAAATGATCTTAAACAAAGAGCAAACACAAATTGAAAATCCTAATAACTTAATACTAAGAAACTCTTTATAACTAAATGTATCACATAAACCACCACAAAACATTAAGCTATTTAGAAATAACTAACGCAGAAAACAACGTTTTTGCTAAAATTTACCTGGATGACGGTGCCAGTTTACAAGAACTAACCCTTAACGGACATGAGATCATTAAAGATTTATCGCCCTTAAGCTATGCTGACACTTATGCGTCTTCCATTTTATTTCCGTTTGCGAATAGAATTAAGGATGGTAAATATGCTTTTAATGGCAAGGAATTTCAGTTCGAAGCCAATCAAAAAGAAGAAAACAATGCCTTACACGGGTTGGTTTATAATAAAACTTTTGAGGTGATTAACAGTAAAGCAGATGCAGGTTCAGCTTCCGTCACCCTGGAATATAACGAAACTAACGAATCCATAGGATTTCCATACACCTACGCTATCCGGTTAGAGTATAGTTTCAGTAAAGAAGATTTTGAGTTAAAAGTGACTGTTAAAAATACCGACTCCAAAGCGTTTCCATTCACTCTGGGATGGCATCCGTATTTTTTAAGTGATCATCTGTATGACAGTATGCTGCAACTGGATAGCACTCAAAAAGTAGTGTTAGGAGACCGAAATATCACTACAGGTATCTCAGAGACGGATACGACTGAAGCCATTAAAATTAGGGGACAGCAATTAGATGACTGTTGGATTTTAAATTCTGATGAAGTCGTTTTTAGAACTCCTAAATACGATTTAAAATTTAACGCTACCGGTGACAATAACTTTTTGCAGGTTTATACCCCACCAAAAGACAATACCATTGCTATTGAGCCTACAACAGGGGTATCAGACAGCTTTAATAACAACATAGGCTTACAGGTTTTAAATGCAAACGATACGTATGGTATTACCTGGAGTTTACATATTAAAAACAACTAAACAAAATATAAAATGAGTGCACGATTAATTAATGATGTCAAAGACGTTTTCGTCAAAGAATTTAATAAGGAACCCATTTTGATCTTTTCTCCGGGGAGAATTAATATCATTGGGGAACATACCGATTACAACGATGGGTTTGTATTCCCTGCCGCCGTTAATAAAGGCATCGCAGCGGCCATTCAAAAAAGTGATTCCGGGGTGTCAACCGCCTATGCTTTAGATATGGATAGCAAAGTTGAATTTGAACTGGATAAACTCAAACCTTTAAAGGAAGGTAGTTGGGAAAATTATGTATTTGGGGTGATTGCCGAAATTCAAAACAGAAATAAGGTCGTTGGCAACTTTAATATTGTTTTTAAGGGCGATATTCCCGGAGGTGCCGGTATGTCTTCGTCTGCCGCACTGGAAAACAGTGTGGTTTACGGACTAAATGAATTGTTTGATCTAGGTTTTACAAAGGAAGACATGATATTTATCTCCCAAAAAGCAGAGCATAACTATGTTGGTGTAAACTGTGGCATTATGGACCAATACGCCAGTATGTTCGGGATTAAAGACCATGCACTACTATTGGACTGCAGAACTATTAAGGCCAAACCTTTTAAGATTGATTTTGAGAATCACCAATTACTCTTAATAAACACCAATGTAAAGCACAGTTTATCCGATAGTGCCTATAACGACCGTCGTTCAGCTTGTGAGCATATTTCTAAACTGTTACATGTAAAG
The DNA here is from genome assembly GCF_028281565.1 of Seonamhaeicola sp. Classification (GTDB taxonomy): domain Bacteria; phylum Bacteroidota; class Bacteroidia; order Flavobacteriales; family Flavobacteriaceae; genus Seonamhaeicola. Next base: position 203,620 of record NZ_JANQJQ010000016.1, on the reverse strand, counting down.
GCGTTACGTGACGCTACTGAAGATGACCTGAAAACCATTAAAGATGAGGTTACTCCGGAAAATTATCAGAAAGCATTATACGTTATCCAGGAAAACAACAGGGCCAGACAAGCTTCCAAAGCTATGGAAGAAGATGATTTGCAAACACTCGGCAATTTAATATACGGCTCACACGAAGGACTTTCCAAACAATACAAGGTAAGTTGTGAAGAACTTGATTTCCTTGTCGGGAAGGCAAAAGAAAGCGGTTACGTTATCGGAGCCAGAATGATGGGTGGTGGTTTTGGTGGCTGCACCATCAACTTAATTGAAAAAGGTAAAGCTGAAGACTTTGAAGCTTTGGTATCCGGTCCTTACAGAGAAAAATTTGGTAAAGATTGCTCAGTCTATTCCGTAGAACTGTCTGATGGTACACACGTAGTAAAATAATCAACATTAACAACAACTATAAAATGAATACTGATTTACAAGATTATTCGCATAAACGCCTTAATATTTTAACGGGTGAATGGGTTTTAGTATCGCCTCACAGAGCAAAAAGGCCATGGCAAGGACAAAATGAAGCGGTTTCTAATGAGAACCGTCCAACTTATGATGAAAACTGCTATTTATGCCCTGGCAACACAAGAGTTAATGGTGAAGTAAACCCGGAATATGAAGATGTTTTCATTTTCACTAACGACTTTGCTGCACTTCAAAGTGATTCCCCTGACTTTGAGGTTAACGATGGTTTATTAATTGCTAAAAGTGAAAAAGGAATCTGTAAAGTGATTTGCTTTAGCCCGGACCACTCCAAAAGTTTGGCAGATATGACACCCGAAGAGATTCAAAAAGTAGTTTTTGCCTGGCAAAAAGAATATAAAGAACTGGGTGATAACGATTTGATCAACTATGTACAGATCTTTGAAAACAAAGGAGCCGTTATGGGATGTAGTAATCCACATCCACACGGACAAATTTGGAGCCAATCCACGCTACCAAATGAGGTTGATAAAAAGAACACCCAACAGCTAAACTATTTTAAAAAGAATGGCAGTAGCTTATTAGGTGATTATCTGGCTCAGGAATTAGAAAAAAGCGAGCGTATCATTTTTGAAAATGATGCCTTTGTGGTTTTAATTCCGTTTTGGGCGATATGGCCGTTTGAAGCCATGATAGTTCCCAAAGCACATCAATCTAATATTTTAGAATTGAATGATGAGGAAGCTTTCCTTTATGCCGAAGCCATTTCGGTACTAACCAAAGCTTATGATAAGATATTCAATACCTCATTCCCTTATTCCAGTGGTATTCACCAGGCACCAACCAATGGTGAAGATAACGGCCATTGGCACTGGCACATGAGTTTTTATCCACCATTATTAAGAAGTGCCACCGTCAAAAAGTTTATGGTGGGTTACGAGATGTTCGGATCGCCACAACGTGATATTACAGCTGAAAAAGCAGCTCAAATGATCAGAGATTTAGTCTAATCTCTAAGTATTAATAGCAACTTAAAAAGCCCTTGTATGATAGCAAGGGCTTTTTTTTCGGTTTATGTTAGAGTCGGCATAAAACCAAAGTAGAAATAACTAATGCTTCTACTCAATATCAATTACCTTTTTCGCAGGTGCTTCTTCAATACCGGGTTCGGTTTTTAGAAGTTTAATTTTTAAAATACCATCCTTATAAGACGCTTTGATCTCCTGATCAAGATCAACCGACTCAGGTAAAGCGCAGGAACGTCTGAACGATTTATAACTGAATTCTTTTCTGGAATAGTTGTCCTCTTCTTTGGTTTCTTCCAATTCCTTTCGGGCACTTACGTGAAGAATGTCTTCCTCAATAGAAACCTCAAAATCGTCTTTTTTAAATCCCGGAACGGCAAATTCAACTTCAAAATCGTTTTCATGTTCAATCACATTCATAGCAGGCATTAAACTGGTTTCATTAAAGAAGTCTGTTTCAAAGGCATCATCAAACCTCATTAAGGTATTAAAATCATTGAAGTTTGGTGCAAATAAACGATCACTCAAAGGTGATAAAAGGTCATGTCTCCAGGGGGTGAACAAGCGGTTACTCCACGGAGTTAAAGCGCGATGTCTTCTTTTGCGTTTGGTCAATGAAGTCATGATATAATCTTTTTGGGTTAAACAAAATTTCATCTAAAAAATGTATCTAATTACATAGAAATATCCAATGATTTTTGTCATGTTTCAAAAGAGATTTTAGGCCAGATTAAGTGATTCCCCCATGTTATCAAAACTCTCAATTAATTTTAATTGGTTTTTAGATCTGTCCAGGTTATGCTCGGCATATGCGGTCTTATAATATACATCGTTATTTAAATAATCCGTCAAAAAACGTAAGGCCATTATAAATATCATGGTTTTAGCTCCCAGAGGCAGGTATTTTAATTCTAAAGGCGACAAACTAGGCCTCATTTCTTTTAAAAACCCTTCTGCATAAGCTTTGTAAAAATCTATATTAAACCTTACCAGGTCTAAATTGGTTTCGTCTTCAGCCGCCGTATTACAAATGGTTCTAATGGCATCACCAAAATCATAATGTACAATACCGGGCATTACGGTATCTGTGTCAATGACACACAAGCCCTTATTCTCTTTTGTAAAGAGTATGTTCGATATTTTGGTATCGTTATGCGTGACGCGTATTTTAATTTTACCCGCTTCTTTTAAATTTTGCAGAATATGCATTTCAGCCTTTAGACTTTGAATTGTTTTTATCTGCCTTTCAGCATTATCCAGACGTTCTTCTGAAGCGCCCTTAAGTGCTGCTTCAAATTGTGAAAACCTGTAGGACATATCATGAAACTTTGAAATGACCTCAACTAATTTGGAACTATCAAAATCATCGGTTAGTCTTAGAAACTCACCTACCAATTGCCCACCTTCATAAGCCACCTCGCTGGTTTGTACAATGTCATGAGTTATACAATTCTCAATAAAATAGGACAGGCACCAAAAGTCCTTGTGTTCTTTAAAATAAAAGGAGTTTCCCTGTTTGCTTTTAACAAACGTTAAAACAAGCCTGTACGCCCTATCGGATAATTTCTTTCGGATATGCTGACTTATACTTACTTTATTTTGCATTAACCCCGGTACATCTTTAAAAACGTCGTGATTAATGCGTTGCAGTACAAAAAATGGTTTTTCCCTGGTCTTTATTAAAAACGTATCATTAATATGACCTGATGCCAGTTCTTCAGAGGTTTCAAAAACAGCATGATGGTCAAATTGATCAAATATATGTTTTAACTTATGCAACATCATCAGACCAAAGGTTAATGGGGTAAACACCCTGTTTTCTTAATGTTTTAATAGCTTTTTCAACTTTCGCCTTATCTTCCTTATAGGTAACGCCAAACCACCTGGCACCGGATTTAAGCACTTTTACTTTCGCCATTTTAGAGTTAATAATCTTATTCACTAAAGACGGAATATAAAACTCGGCTTTTAAATCATCTTTTTTTGCCTCCAAAAAGGTTACAAATGCCTGTTCTGCAAGTTCAAAACACCTGGGTGTAAATCCCCAAAAGTTCATGGATACAACGGTATTTCCGCTAATGGGGATAAGCCTTCCATCTTCTTCTTTACTTAGTAATTTACCATTCACGTATTCGATGTTTGGACGTTCCTTAACCTTAAGCAAAAAATCATGATCATCAATGGTACATTCACCTCTTGAAACAGCTCCATAATCCGAAATGGTATTTTTCAGGTAATACGACATGGAATAAAAACTAAAAGAATTTTCATCATTTTCAGATAATACCTTTGCCATAATTTTAAAGGCTTCCCTGCCGTAAAAGTCATCGGCATTAATAATAGCGAAGTTCTCTTTAACAACATGTTTAGCCATTAAAAGGGCATGTCCTGTGCCCCAGGGCTTTATCCTTTCCGTATTAATATATGTTTGCGGAACGTCTGCAACATCCTGATAAACAAATTCAACGGCTATCCTCCCGCCCACTTTATCACTAATAGTGTCTTTAAATGCCTTTGCAAAATGCCTTCTGATAATAAAGACTATTTTTCCAAAACCGGCCCTTAACGCATCATAAATTGAGAAATCGATGATGGTATCGCCTTCAGGTGTAAAGGTATCCATTTGTTTAAGGCCTCCGTAACGTGAGCCCATACCTGCGGCCATTATAACTAAGGTTGGGGTATTTGCGCCCATGTGTTCATTCGTATTTGTGTTTATAAACAACCAGTGCTCTCAGTGCTATTAAAAATACACTTATTTTTCCATTAATTCCCGGTTTAGAAATAGTACCATACCTTTAAAACTTTTAAAACGTTAGATACCCTAAAGCATTTAAGTAATAAATAGTATCCGGGAGATAATAATTCATAATTTCAAAAGTTATATTTTAGCACAAACAATAATTGAATGAGCCGCTACCTTTTCTTTATCTTAACCATTCTGTTTTTAACCCTTTGGAGCTCTTGCCGTAAAGATTTTGAATTTTCGCCAAGTACCGGAAACCTGGAGTTCTCAAAAGATACCGTGTACTTAGACACGGTTTTTACCAATATCGGTTCCAGTACCTATAGCCTAAAGGTCTATAATAAAAGTGATAATGATATTTCAATTCCGTCGTTACGATTGGCTTTGGGTGAAGCATCAAACTACCGTTTAAGTGTGGATGGCATGGCAGGTAAGGTGTTTGAAAATGTGGAGCTATTGGCCAAAGACAGCCTTTATATTTTTGTGGAATCTACAATTGATATCAATAATTTCCCGAACCCGAATGGCGAATATTTATATACCGATCAGATAGAATTTGACGCCGGAGCTAATCTGCAAAAAGTAGAATTGGTGACTTTAGTTAAAGATGCTGTTTTTATTTATCCGAACAGGGATAACACCACCAAAGTGGTTGAAACACTCACTTTAGATATTGGTGGCGAGCAGGTTGAAACCGAGTTACAAGGCAGGGAATTGTTACCATCGGAATTAACATTGACCAACGAAAAGCCTTATGTTATTTATGGATTTGCCGCTGTCCCCAACGGAGAAACCTTAACCATTGAAGCCGGCGCACGATTGCATTTTCATGAGAATTCGGGGCTTATCATTAATGATGGCGCCTCACTGCACGTAAATGGTGGTTTAAGCACCGATCAGGAAGTCCTGGAAAATGAAGTTATATTTGAAGGTGATCGTTTAGAGCCTAATTTCTCTGAAAGGCCCGGACAATGGGGTACTATTTGGTTTTTAGACGGTAGTGTGGATAACACCATTAATTACGCTACCATAAAGAATGCCCTGGTAGGTATTCTATGCGATGGCAATCCGGATGGTGCTTCTGACAAACTCACCATAACCAATTCACAAGTTTATAACTCCAGCAACTTTGGGATTTTAGGCAGAAACACCTCTATTAAAGGCGACAATGTAGTGATAAACAATTCGGGATTATCATCATTTGCCGGTACTTTGGGTGGTAAATACAATTTTACACATTGTACCATTGCCAATTACTGGAGGAACGGCTTCAGGCAATTTCCGTCGGTATTACTTAATAACTTTGTGTTGGATGAAGACAATAACGCCATTATAACCGATCTAACCGAAGCCAACTTTAACAATTGTATCATTTACGGAAATGATAATCCAGAAATTTTGCTGGATGAAGTTGAAGAGGAAACCGTTGCCTTTAATTTTAAGTTTACCAACTGCCTGATCAGGTTCCAGGACAATAGCAACAATTTTACCGGTCCGAATTACGACTTAAACGATACCAACCACTACGAAGGCAATATCTTTAATGAGGAGCCGGACTTTAAAGATCCGGATCTGAATATGCTTATTATTGGTGAGGCCTCAGCCACTATAAATAAAGGCTTAGCAACCTTTGCCGCCCAGGTACCTACGGATATTTTAAACGTTAACAGAACTACGGCTCCTGACCTGGGAGCTTATCAGCATATTGTGTTTCCTGAGGAGGATTAGGCGCTCTCTTATTACTATGGATTCCTGCCTAAGTTTATATTGAAATACAGCAGAAAGACAGGGGTGATAAAATTAGGATATACCCAAAACGAAAAAGCCTGAAAATTAGTTTCAGGCTTGGTTTTATGAATCTTCTAAAGAAGAGATTCTTCACTTCGTTACACTCGTTCAGAATGACATTAGGCTACAAACAAAGGCTTGTCTGCCATCATAGCATTTACTTTGTCCCGAACACCCTGAATAAGCCCTTCGTCTTCATGGTTTGTTACCACTTCATCTATTAAATCAGCAATAGCAACCACATCTGCCTCTTTTAATCCGCGAGTGGTTACGGCAGCCACCCCTAAACGAATACCGGAGGTCACAAACGGTGATTTATCATCAAACGGTACCATGTTCTTGTTAACCGTGATATCGGCTTTTACAAGGGCTTCTTCCGCCTCTTTACCGGATACGTTCTTGTTGCGTAAATCTATGAGCATGCAGTGGTTATCCGTACCACCGGAAATAATGTTATAATTTTTATCCACCAAAGCCTGTGCCAAGGCAGCAGCATTCTTTTTAACCTGTAACTGGTACTGTAAAAACGCATCTGTTAAAGCCTCACCAAAAGCAATAGCTTTGGCAGCAATAATATGCTCTAAAGGCCCCCCTTGATTTCCGGGGAATACCGCAGAATTTAATAAGCCGGACATTTTACGAAGCTTACCACTTTTCAGTTTTAAACCGAATGGATTGTCAAAATCCTGCCCCATCATGATCAGACCACCTCTTGGCCCTCTTAAGGTCTTATGCGTCGTAGTGGTTACGATATGACAATGCGGAAGCGGATCGTTTAAAATACCTTTGGCAATCAATCCGGCAGGATGTGAGATATCCGCCATTAAAATTGCGCCTACGCTATCAGCGATCTCTCTGAAACGTTTAAAATCGATATCCCGGGAATAAGCAGAAGCGCCTGCAATGATTAATTTTGGCTCCTCCGCTGTAGCAATCTCCTGAATTTTATCATAATTTAATACGCCTGTTTCCTCTTCTACCCCGTAAAATACCGGATTGTATAATTTACCCGAGAAGTTTACCGGCGATCCGTGTGTTAAATGGCCACCATGAGACAGGTCGAATCCCAGGATCTTATCACCCGGCTTTAAGCAGGCTGCAAAAACGGCCGTATTAGCCTGACTTCCTGAGTGTGGTTGTACGTTTACGTATGCTGCTCCGAACAATTCTTTGGCTCTGTCGATGGCAATTTGCTCAATCTCATCAACCACTTCGCACCCGCCATAATAACGTTTTCCGGGATAGCCTTCCGCATATTTATTGGTTAATACAGAACCTGCAGCTTCCATCACCTGGTCGCTTACAAAATTCTCTGATGCGATAAGTTCTATACCGTGTAATTGACGCTCTTTTTCAGCTTCAATAAGTTCAAAAATTTGTTCGTCGCGTTGCATAAGATTAAATTATGGTTAATTATCCGGCAAAAATAGGAAATAGAATAGTTTTTAGCATCAAAAAACATATAATTAAGCGTAAGTTTTAAACCATTTTATTAACCATTTTATCAATTTTTAAATTTTATTGGTTTTAGAGCATTTTTTATATGAAAATCAAAAAAAATGTGTACGTTTGAAAAGAATTCTATAATCATAAAACAAGAAAAACGTTATGCCGTTATCAGCTAACAATCCAGATAGAAAATCGTGGTTACACGTAGATAAAAATTCAGATTTCCCCATTCAGAACATTCCGTTTGGCGTCTTCCTGACGCGTGATGATATCATTACCATTGGGACGCGTATTGGCGATACGGCCGTTGACCTGGGAGCATTACATCAACTAGGCTATTTTGATGGGATTGCATTGACCGATGATATTTTTCTACAGGACACCTTAAACGATTTTATTGCTGACGGCAGAAAGACATGGCGTGCCGTTAGGAACCGCATAGCAGAGATATTTGATGCTGAGAACGATGCTTTAAAAAACAATGTAAAGCACAAGGAAATTGTGTTGTTCCGTTTAGATGAGATTGAAATGCAATTACCGGTGCAGATCGGTGACTATACCGATTTTTACTCCAGTATTGAACACGCTACCAATGTAGGGACCATGTTCAGGGATCCGGACAATGCCTTGTTACCAAACTGGTTACATATTCCGGTGGGGTATCACGGTAGAAGTTCGTCCATTATTCCATCGGGAATTCCGGTGCACAGGCCGCAAGGACAAACCCTTCCCAACGGAGCAGCGGATCCTGTTTACGGACCAAGTAAACTGGTAGATTTTGAATTGGAAATGGCATTTATTACCACGGATGCGAACGATTTGGGAGAGCCGATCCCGGTCGATGAAGCTGAAGAGTACATCTTTGGCCTGGTATTATTTAACGACTGGAGTGCCCGCGATATTCAGAAATGGGAATACGTGCCTTTAGGCCCGTTTTTATCTAAGAATTTTGCGTCTTCCATTTCACCATGGATCGTGACCCTCGATGCTTTAGAACCTTATCGCGTTGAAGGTCCAAAACCTGTTAAACCTCAGTTGGAATACCTTCAATATAAAGGCAAAAAGAGCTTTGACATCAATTTGGAAGTCGCTATTCAACCCAAAGGTGCCAAAGAAACGGTGGTTAGCAAATCCAATTTCAAACACATGTACTGGAATATGTCGCAACAATTAGCACATCATACGGTTAACGGTTGTCCGGTTAATTCCGGTGATATGATGGGAAGCGGTACTATTTCAGGCCCTACCGAAGACAGTTACGGCTCTATGCTGGAATTGACCTGGAAAGGTGAAAAGCCAATCAAAATGAAAGACGGTTCTGAACGTAAATTCATTAACGACCACGATACGGTTATCATGAGAGGCTATTGTGAAAACGACGGTACCCGCATTGGTTTTGGTGAAGTAAAAACGAAGTTGCTTCCTGTTTTTTCAAAGAAATAAGTATTAAAATTTCTCCTTCGAGGTTTTTTTCTTTCTCGCCAAGGAGCAAAGACGCAAAATTGCAAAGCTGTGACCACTCCAATATTCCTTTGAGGGGATCATAGGGGTGTCATTACCCCTTAAGTTTCACTTAAGATATCGAGCGTAGCTCTATGGAGGAGTTTATTAATTAGTCCTTTCCTTGCTCCTTCTTGGAAGGGGTTACTTCCAATCTACACCAAAAAGTAATATAAAACTTTCAAATAGCATTTTATTTTTTCATTTCATCGGATTTATTGGTATTTTATCTAAGTTTTGATTATTTTGGCACCACTATTGAATTAGTGCCCTTTATAAACCAAAACATTTACCCATGAAAAAAATACTACTTACTTCATTACTTTTTGTGTTTCTGTTGTCTTGCAGTACGAGAAGACAAATGGAAAAAACCATAAGCTATGGCAATTACGATCGCGCCATTAATGATGCTATTGGGAAATTAAGTATTAATAAAGACCGAAAAGGGAAAGCCGATATTATCATGCTACTGGAAGAGGCTTATTACAAAGCTGTAGATAGAGACCTAAATGATATCAACCTGCTAAAAAAGGATAACAATCCTGAAAATTATTTAAGAATTTTCAATGGATATGTTAGTTTAGATAATCGTCAGGAAGCCATTAAGCCCTTATTACCTTTACAAATCAAAGGAAGGAATATCAACTTCAATTTTAATGATTATTCAGATGAGTTGATCCACTATAAAAATGGAGCATCCTTACAATTGTATAAGAATGCCCAAGCCCTTTTGAACTCAACCAATAAATTGGATATTAGGACGGCCTACAATCAGCTGCAAGAAATTGAAAACATAAACCCTAATTATAGGGACACCAGAACTCTAATGGCCGTTGCTCATCAAAAAGGTACCGATTTCGTACTTGTAGATATGATTAACGATTCTGGCAAAATTATACCAACACGTTTAGAAAACGACCTACTAAACTTTAGTAGTTATGGCATAAACAGCTTTTGGCTGCAATTTCATAGTATTGCCGAGGAGAACTTGAATTATGATTTCAACATGAAAGTTAACTTTAGAGGCATTAATATTTCTCCAGAGCAAATTAAGGAACGTCAAATCATTAAGGAAAAACAAATTGTGGATGGTAAAAAAGATTTAGTTGAAAATGGAAAAGTAGTAAAGGACAGTTTGGGAAATGCCATTCAAGTTGACAAAATGAAAACAGTACGCTGTGCCTATTATGAATTCACACAATTTAAAGCTTCTCAAATAACTGGAAATGTAGAATATATTGATTTAAGAAACAATCAATTAATTGATGCGTTTCCTTTAAGTAGCGAATTTATATTTGAACATATTTATGCTACTTACAGAGGTGATAGAAGAGCGTTGGAAAGCGATTTAATACCTTTTTTAGAACGTCGATCTGTTCCTTTTCCGACTGAAGAACAAATGATCTATGATACGGGTGAGGATTTAAAGATGCAGTTAAAACAGATTATTAATTCCTATTCTACTTCTATAGCGGGAATGTAAAATTGAAAACGCCCGGTTGGGCGTTTTTTTTGTTTACTTAATTTTTCCGTCGTGAAAACCGGCACGTTTCCATAAGCCGTCTTCCTTCACCCAAATGTTAGTGACTCTGTATTCATTATTTTGAGTTTCACCGTTAAGGACTGAAGAAACAACGATTCTTGCCGTTAATATAGCGGTATCGCCAAATAATTCATAGCTAGGTTCTTTCATCTCATAAGAAGTAACAACCAGTTCTCCTTTATCAATACTTTCTTTCCTGTGCTCTAAATAACCCAGCCAATCCGATTTATTTATCGGTTTTGACGTGCCATTGGTATGTTTATAATGCTCTGTCAACATGGATTCTAATGTTGCAATATCACAATGCTTAAAAGCCTCATTGAATTCTGATACCCTAAATACCAGGGCCATTTTTTCTTTCATCAACCGCGCCTCTTTATTCGAAACACTGTCAAGACATCCGTTTGCCGAAATAAAAAGCATACAAATACAAACTTTACTAATTATAAACCGCTTCATTTTAAATGTTTTTTAAAACTATTCGCTGACAAATTGAATATAGTGTTGATATCTTTCAAAAATTTGCTTCACATAATTATAAGGTTCCAGACCTCTCACATACCCGTACTTAACGCCGGGGTGGTTATAATATTCCGGTTGACTTAATTTTAATATGATGTTTTCCACATTATCATCCCATACATTTTTGTCCAGTCCCTCAATAGCTGCTAATTTTTGAGCATCAAAAACATGGTACTGCCCACAGTTATAAGAGGCCATAGTAAATTTAATGCGTTGAATAGAATCAGTAACAGACTCAAAATTCTTCCATATTTGCTTTAAGTATTTTGTTCCTCCCCGTATACTTTGTTCGGGGTCTGATCTATTGGTTACCCCAAGTTCTTTGGCAGTATTGGGCATTAATTGCATTAATCCCGAAGCTTTGGCCCAGGAACTTACCCTGGGATCAAATTTGGATTCCTGATAAACCTGGGATGCTACAAGCCGCCAATCCCAATTTATAGATTTTGAATATGTCTTGATCAAATCGTCATAAGGGCTGATTTGCTGCTTGTTTAAACTATAGAAATTGCTTTTTACACGCCTTCTGAAATATTTTTTATTCTTAAAATACTTGTTATAGATAACGTTAAAATCTGCCTTTCTTTTTATTTGATTTAACCAATCGTTTACGGCATTTAATAGATCTTCGGAATCATGTCTGGTAGCCCAGGCAATTCGCTGAGAAAAGCTTACGGGAACTTTTACATCTAAAACCGGATAATATGTAGACATGATATTTGCAATATTATTATCTGCAATAGTGTATTTAATGTCACCATTCACAACTTTTTCTATGATCTCGTCCGTAGATAACTCTCCGGGCAGGACGTCAATATGTATGGTGCCTCCCAATTCTTCGGATAAATTATTTACCCGTTCTTTATAAGAAGTCATATTCCGGACTGAAATGGTATCTCCCAATAAATCAATTGGATCGTGAACAAGTGACTTTTTTAGTTTACCCCAACTTAAGCTTCTCCAGTTATCAGGCTTTTTTTGTACTAAAACTTGTTTGGTTAAATACAAATGATCCGTGAAAGAAACGGCTTCTTTTCTATTGGATGTAACAGTTAACCCATGTGCTATAATATCGCCTTCACCACTATTCAATTTTTCAAAGAGTTCATCTAGGTTATTGACAACGATCATTTTTAAATCAACCTCCAGATACCTGGCAAATCTTTCAAGTAACTCAAATTCATAACCCATCGGACGTCCTTTGTATAAGTAATACGTGGTGCCGCTATAAACGGTAAGTGCTTTTAATGTTCCGGAAGCCTTGATCTGATTTAAATCCCGCGTTTCTTCAAAAAGAACTACTTCCTCACTTTGCTCCAATTCCTTTTCACATGCAAAAAAAAGAATTAAAACTATGTAAAACAGCTTTGAATATGTATTGGAAACAGCCCCTGTTTTCATTAAACCCTACTGATAAACTCTAACATAATCTACAATCATAGCGCTTTCTTTAAAAGAAGCCTCTATATCAGGTTCAATTGCAATGTTGAGCAATAAATATTGGTCCGAAGTAAATGGCCAGGTATCAGAATTTTTCACCTCAGGATTATATGTATAGTGAACCAGGCCATCAACGCTAAATACCATTTTGTCTTCGTCCCATTCCAGGCTATAGGTATGAAATTGTTTTGAGACATTATCTAAAACCTTGCCTCCTAAATTAATCACATCATCTCCGGCACTAGATGCTGTATGGACGGCACTTTGAACATAATTTTGTCTTTTTCCCCAATGTTCCAGGATATCAATTTCACCGCAAACCGGCCAATAAGTAGTGCCGTACCCTTGCTTTTCCCAATAAGCTCCGGGTTCGTCTATATTCTTGTTAAGCATCCATATAGCAGGCCATGTACCTACACCCATAGGCAGCTTTGCCCGTACTTCTACCCTTCCGTAAGTAAATGCAAATTTAGAGTTTAGTCGGGCCGATGTATATTCTTTAATTTCGCCCTGATCACTAAAAACCTCCTTTCTGGCTACAATATTTAAAAACCCGTCCTTTAGAAAGGTGTTTTCTATTCTATCGGTATAATGATTTATTAAGCCGCCGTACCAATCGCCTCCAGCAGGTAATTGGGTCTGATGAAACCATTTAGTGGTATCGATAATACCTGAGCCATCAAATTCATCTGACCAAACTAATGTATTAAACTTTTTCTCAGGATTTTTTTTAGATTTAGCACATTGAGAAAGAAAAACGGAAGCAACCAGTAAGAGGATATATTTTGAAAAACGCATATTTACAATTAATAATATTTGAAATATACGACTAAATAATCAATAAATATATAGCGAAGAATATCTAAGTAAGTATTTAGCTTTAACCTGAACTACTCTATAAAATATCCGGAATCAATACGCCTTTTACCTTTCACAGTTTGGTTATATAGATACACCCAGGCTTTTAATGGGCGGTTATTTTCCAAATAAACCGTTATCAATTGTCTCACAAATAGACTAGACTCCAAACGTTTTTCATCAAAACCTTCATAGGCATCCAGCGTCTTTAGCACTAAACTCATATGCTGCACCTGAAAGACGGTACCAAATACTTTTTCTGAAGCAACACCGGTAAAAACGGCTCCCGGAAACCATGAAATTTGATAAAGCCGACCTAAAAAATACCCTTCCTCAATGTTTTTTGCATATTGCGTTAAAAACCCGGACATTTCATTATCCGATTCTTTCTGCAGTGTACCGTAAACGAAAAGATAGTTAGAGCTCAATTGTAGAATAAATGTAGATTATTTTAACTTTTCCAGAAAGTCTATTAGGCTTTTCAGTGCTTCTGAATCTTCCAGCCCCTGATCTGGCATAGAAGTTCCCGGAGCAAAAGCTTGCGGGTCTTTCAAATAGGCTTTTAAGTTCTCCCGGGTCCATTTACCCCCTTTAGAATGCAGGCCCTGTGAATAATTTTTATATCCTGTGGTAGCAATGCCCCTATTATAAATACCTTCCAAACCCGGGGCTTTTTCGTGATTATAATTGTTGAATTCATGACACTCCATACATCTGTTTACAGAAGACAAAAACTTATGCTTCTGACTATTATCCAATTTTTGTTCCGTACAAAAATCTTCTAACACATCCTTAATATTTTGGTTGTCTGCAGGAGCGATAAATTGTACTTTTTTACTATCTGTCCATAACACGATTTTACCATCATTGTGTTGATGAACATATCGCACCCTTTCACCTACATCGATTGGCTCAGCAAACAAAACTCTTTTACCTTTGATACGGATTCGAAATATTTTTTGGGTCCTGAGTGTAGACACTAACAAATCACCGTCCCAGGCAGGATGAAAATCATTGATTTGAGTTATGCCTGAAACCGCTATCGAAGGAATCCAGGCATACGCAGGAGCCACATATTCCTCATGCCTGCCATAGCTACTACTCATTGGCCAGGGCTGGTTGTCATAAGTTGTACCCAAAGTCTCATTAGGCCATCCATAGTTCTGGTTGTTTTCAATTAAGTTAAGCTCATCTCCTCCCCGCACACCGTGTTCGGCCACCCAAATTTGACCTAAATCATCTACCATAACACCTTGCATATTTCGATTTCCTAATGACAAATGTTTAGAGGTTCCTGAATCTAAATCGATTTCTAAAACTTTGCCATAATCATTATCTTTTACCTGAGCATAAGACTCCGGGGCATACACCCCATCCCAATGATAATCGCCATTCCCAAGTACTATCTTATGGCCTGAATAGAGTGCCATTCTTCCGCCTGCCATATGGCCTTCCATAGCCCTGTATTCCGATTTAAGATTCAAACAAGGTTGTGTTCGGTATACAATGTCCCAATCAGTTGGTTCTATTTTAACGTCCAGTAAAGAATTCGTGTTTGCTGGTAATTTAAGCCTGGCAATGGCAGTTCCATAACATTCGTCATCAGCGAGCCACTCCGTATAGGATAAGACTAGATAATCATGATCATTCTCAAAATAATAAAGAATATCATTATACCTAAACCAGGTAAAGACATGAGTTAGATCCTTAAACTTATCAGATAAAGCGGCTTTTTTATAAGCCCCAAAGCCATTATCGGGAGCTAAAATTGCTGTTTCTTTAAAGCCTGATTCATTTACCAAAAAAATGCGGCCTTCATGTGTGATCACAACCAGCTCATTTTTAAAAGAAGTCATGGCGCCTCCTTCTCCGGCTCTATTTATTGGAATTGAAACCGATACAGCTTCTAATTCGGTAAATATGGATGTCATTACTATATCATCATCTATCTCAGAACCTTTTAGCAAACTTCTGATCTTCGAATGACCTCTCATATTATCCTCAGACACAAGAAAGCCAAAAAAGAATGCACAAATACAACAAATCAGCACGAATGAAGAAAAAAGAAGTAGCTTAAATACCTTAAGTTTCATATAATCTTTGTATCTGACCAAATTAGCAAATATAGTACGGAAAGACTACTTTTCCTTCATTTCTATTGCACTTAACCAAAATTTAAGACAAAAATATACTGAAACCCTTTAACGCCACCCAAAATACCGCGTTAATTATTAAGGTTTATCAATAACGTGAAGTAATCGAACTAGACAAACCTTTCCAAATCTATGGCAGTGATCTGTCCATGTGAAGCATGCGCCACTACTTCCCCATTTTTAATGACTAGGAGCTGCGGGGATTCATGCATAACCTGGAACTTATAACCTACTTCATTGGATACTTCCCTATGACTTAAAATATCTAATAAGTATAAATCCAGATCTTTTTCAGTAAAATTATAGGCATCAATAAATTGATTGATGACCATTCCGCTAATACCGCAACGGGTAGAATGTTTAAAAATGACTTGTGTCCTATGTTCTGATTTTTTTTCTATAAAGTCTAATTGTGATAATTCCTTTAAAGGAATCCAGGGAAGCACTTTTTCTTCTTTTGGTTCATTACTTCCGAATAATCTGTTTAATAACCCCATATTCAATAACAATTTTGTCATTCCTGCCTTTCGGCTTCGCTCAAGATAGACTTTGGCAGGAATCCACATTTTTAGCATATAAGTCGTTAACTTTTTAAAATCTTACAAACTGACGAAAAGTCATACAAACACAAGGTTTAGACGACATTTTGTCCGACTATAACCATTGGTAAGATTATTGACCAAGTGTGGTTGTAAAGAAAACAAATTTAACGCTATGAACTTTAATAATTATACTATAAAATCACAGGAGGCCATACAACAGGCGCAACAAATAGCGCAAGGTTATGGCCATCAACAAATAGAGAACGAACATATTTTCAAAGGCATTTTTGAAGTTGATGAAAATGTATTGCCCTTTATTTTAAAGAAACTTAATGTAAATGTTTCCATACTTCAGCAAGCTTTAGGTAAACAACTGGAAAGTTTTTCAAAAGTTTCCGGCAGTGAATTAATGTTGTCCAGGGAAGCGGGTAAAGCATTAAATGAAGCAGCAATCATTGCTAAAAAAATGAAAGATGACTACGTATCTGTAGAGCACCTCATCATTGCTGTTTTTAAATCGAAAAGCAAAATAGCCCAAATGCTGAAGGACCAGGGGGTTACTGAAAAAGGGTTAACTGCCAGTATAGAGGAATTGCGCAAAGGAGACAGGGTCACCTCTCAAAGCCAGGAAGATACTTATAATGCACTTAGTAAATATGCCAAAAACCTGAATCAATTAGCGAAGGACGGCAAACTGGACCCAGTTATTGGCCGTGATGAAGAGATTCGAAGAATACTTCAGATCTTATCCCGTAGAACTAAGAATAACCCGATACTGGTTGGTGAGCCCGGAACCGGTAAAACAGCTATTGCCGAAGGTTTGGCTCATAGAATTATTGATGGGGACATCCCTGAAAATCTTAGAGACAAGCAAATCTTTGCTCTAGATATGGGGGCCTTAATTGCCGGTGCCAAGTACAAAGGGGAATTTGAGGAACGTCTAAAAGCGGTTATCAAAGAGGTAACAACCAGTGATGGGGACATTGTCCTGTTTATTGATGAAATCCACACACTTGTAGGAGCCGGTGGCGGACAAGGTGCCATGGATGCTGCCAATATATTGAAACCGGCTTTGGCCAGAGGCGAATTAAGAGCTATTGGAGCCACTACACTTGATGAATATCAAAAATATTTTGAAAAGGATAAAGCCTTAGAACGTCGTTTTCAAAAGGTCATGGTGGACGAACCGGATACGGAGAGTGCTATTTCTATCCTGCGGGGTATTAAAGAAAAATACGAGACCCATCATAAAGTACGTATAAAAGATGAAGCTATCATCGGAGCCGTAGAGCTATCTACCCGCTATATAACGAATCGTTTTTTGCCGGATAAGGCTATCGATTTAATGGACGAAGCCGCTTCCAAACTTAGAATGGAGATCAATTCCAAACCCGAAGAGTTAGACGTTCTGGATAGAAAGATCATGCAATTAGAGATTGAAATTGAAGCTATTAAGCGTGAAAAAGATGAGAACAAGTTAAAATCACTAAGAGCCGATCTGGCCAATTTAAAAGAGGCCAGGAATGAGATCAATGCCAAGTGGAAAAGTGAAAAAGAAGTAGTTGACACTATTCAAAACATTAAACAGGATATTGAAAACTACAAACTGGAAGCGGAACGCGCGGAACGTGATGGTGACTATGGCAAAGTAGCTGAGTTACGTTACGGGAAAATCAAAGAGGCTCAGGAAACACTTGAAGCGCAACAGGCCATTCTTGCCGGTCAGCAAGAAAATGCACTGATAAAAGAAGAGGTTACCTATGATGATATTGCCGAAGTAGTGGCCAAATGGACCGGTATTCCGGTCACCAAAATGGTGCAAAGCGAACGCGAAAAACTTCTTAGACTGGAAGACGAATTACACAAACGTGTGGTGGGTCAGGAAGAAGCCATTATTGCCGTAAGCGATGCCGTGAGACGTAGCAGAGCCGGTTTACAAAATCCGCAAAAGCCTATTGGTACCTTCCTGTTCTTAGGAACTACCGGTGTAGGTAAAACCGAATTGGCCAAGGCTTTAGCAGAATACCTGTTTGATGATGAAAACGCCATGACCCGTATAGATATGAGCGAATATCAGGAGCGCCATGCCGTAAGCCGATTGGTGGGAGCACCTCCGGGATACGTTGGCTATGATGAAGGCGGACAATTAACAGAAGCGGTAAGACGTAAACCCTATTCAGTGGTACTGTTGGATGAAATAGAAAAAGCGCATCCGGATACTTTTAATATCCTGCTTCAGGTTTTAGATGAAGGCAGGTTAACAGATAACAAAGGACGTGTGGCGGATTTTAAAAATACTATCATCATTATGACATCTAATTTAGGTAGTCATATTATTCAGGAAAAATTTGAAGCCGTAAAAGACATGGAAACTGCGATGGAATCGGCTAAAGTTGAAATTCTCGGATTGCTGAAACAGAGTGTCCGGCCGGAATTTTTAAATAGAATTGATGATACCATCATGTTCACGCCTTTATCTAAAGCAAACATTATTGATATTGTGGGCTTACAACTGAAAGGTGTTACAAAAATGATAGCACAGCAAGGTATTACGTTTGATGCTACACAGGAAGCGATTGAATATTTAGCGGACAAAGGATTTAATCCGGAATACGGTGCCAGGCCTGTAAAACGGGTGATTCAAAAGGAAGTATTAAATGCTCTAAGTAAAGAAATACTGGCGGGTAAGGTAACTACCGATAGCATTATTTTACTGGATTCTTTTGATGATAAATTGGTTTTCAGAAATCAAGGCGATCTGGTTACCGAAGAATTTTAAAAATACTTTATAAATTGTTGTAACAAAACTTGTTTACAACAGTCTATATAGTTGGTTGGTTAGTTGAAAAAGCAACGTGAATCTTTAATTAGAGGATCGTTGCTTTTTTTTCATATAAAAAATATACCGTTTGGTATATTTTTTATATATTTGCATCATAATGACAACAAAAGCTGCACTTACAACGCAATATATCATAGAAACGGTAGCCCCTATTTTTAACAAAAACGGTTATGCTGCCACCAGCCTAAGTGATATAACCAAAGCTACCGGTTTAACAAAGGGCGCTATTTATGGCAATTTTAAAAACAAAGAAGACCTAGCTTATGCATCTTTCAAATATATGGTTAAAGCCATAATGAAGCCGCTTTCAAAACACTTGAATTTAAGTGATTCCCCGTTGCAAAAGCTTTTTTTAATAACCGACTTTTATCGCGGATATTACCCTTTAACCAAGCCCATTGGAGGTTGTCCGATTATTAATATAGGCGTAGATGCCAATTACAGTAATTCGGCATTGCTAAAACGAGTAAGGGACTTGATCCAGCGTATCCAGGATCAATTGTGTAGCATTATAGAAGATGGTATTGAAGCCGGTGAGATCTCAACTGAAATTAACGCTATGCAATATGCCAAACGCATAGATACCATGATACAAGGGGCTATTTTTATGACCTATATTATGGATGACGAATTTTATATAAAAGACACCATGAATCAGATCGATCAATTAATACATAGCGAGCTTAAAAAATAATTTTTTTAATCAAAAATATACCAATCGGTATAAAATATATAAAGCATGAAACAACTTCCAAAAGTACTAGAAAGCAAAACCAAGATCAGGTTTCAGGATTGCGACCCGTTTAATCATTTAAACAATGGGAGCTACATCAACTATTTTATGAATCACCGTGAAGATGAACTGATAAAAAACTATGATATAGATGTATACAAAATGGCTCATAAACTAGGTAAATCCTGGGTTTCCAGCAGTAACCAAATAGCCTACCTAAAACCGGCCTTGTTGATGGAAACGGTGATCATTGAATCCCAATTGATCCATTATACCAACAGTGAATTAAAAGTAGAAATGCGTATGTACAATGAAGACAAAAGTCATCTGAAAGCCATTATTTGGTCCGGCTTTGTACATTTCAATCTTTTAAAGCAAAAAAGAGCATTTCATACCGAAGATTTAATGGGGCTTTTTAAGGCCATTATTAATCCTATAGAGGCTCGTTCTTTTGAAGACCGATTGCGCCAATTACGACCGCATTTATCAAAAACGTCTTAAATGAGTTTTCACGACTAAAACACCCAAAAACCCGTTTAAAATCATAAAACTTAGTTAAAATGCAATAATTTGAAAATAAATGAGTTAAAAAAATAAAGATTGTAGTTCGTCGAAAATCTGACCTCAAACCTATTTTTAACGATAATAATTTATAACTTGGGCCTAAATGTAAAGCCCCAAACGCTACATTTATCCCTAATGATTAATAGCTCCTATTCTATCTTTTACAGGATACAATAGATTTAAAAACCTACTTATAAGAATGAATATTTTCCAGCACATTGAATTTACGCAGTTAAACCCTAACACTACTGAACGTGATATTATAGACCTGTGTCTTCACGCAAAAGAACGGCAAGTTCATTCGGTTTGTGTAAACAGTTCTTACGTGGCCCTGAGCTCAGAACTATTAAAAGACAGCCATGTAAAGATCTGCTCTGTGGTTGGTTTTCCTTTTGGAGCAACAGCCACCGCCTCTAAAATACACGAAGCTGAAACAGCTGTTAAAAACGGTGCCCATGAAATTGATATGGTGCTAAACTTAGGGCTACTGAAAAGCCGAAATTATGTTTCGGTCTTAAAGGATATCAGTGATGTAAAATTAGCCATAGGGAGCATCCCTCTTAAAGTTATCCTGGAAGTTTCCGAATTAAATAAAAATGAAATACTAAAAGCCTGTCAGATCTGCATGGATGCCAGGGTGGACTATGTAAAAACATCTACCGGTTTTTCAAAAGGCGGCGCTACTTTAACAGCGGTAAAGATCATTAAAAAGACGTTGAGAAGTTCTATCAAGATTTGTGCATTTGACGGTATAAATGATGAAGAAACCGCCAGCAAGTATCTTGATGCCGGAGTTAAAAGAATTGGTGTTACTTTAGAGTTTAAGACCAATGAAATCACCGTGTAAAACTTTAATAGATCAGATATAAAGGCTATATAACACTATGTAGCCTTTTTTTTATTTATCAAAACTGATTTTAATCATTGTTTACAGCAGGATAAAAGCCTCATCTTAGCATATTGAGATCAAAGGTTTGATTGCATCCAAAAATAACTTTAACTTTAGCCTGATTTTGAAACTCTTAAACAGATATATAGACCACACGCTTTTAAAGGCTACAGCTACTAAAGACGATATTATTAAACTTTGTGATGAAGCCAAACAGTATCGTTTTTTTTCGGTATGCGTTAATGGTTGTTATGTTGCTTTGGCTAAGGAACAACTGGAAAATACCGATGTAAAAGTATGCTGTGTCATTGGTTTTCCTCTCGGAGCCATGTCAACCGAAGCTAAAGTAGCCGAAGCAAAAGCAGCCATAAATGACGGTGCCGATGAAATTGATATGGTCATTAACGTGGGCCTTTTAAAAAGCAAAGATTTTGATGCCGTTTGGAAAGATATCGAATCTGTTAAATCCTGCATGCCAAATCATACGCTTAAAGTTATTTTGGAAACCTGTTATCTTGAAGAAATTGAGATCATTAAAGCCAGTGAACTAGCTATTCAAAGTGGTGCGGATTTTATTAAAACGGCTACGGGATTTGGAACCGGAGGCGCTACGATACACGATGTAAAACTCATGGCCAGTGTCTGTAAAAAGTGCATTAAAATAAAAGCTTCCGGCGGTATTAAAGATGCTAAGACCGCTTTGGAATATATTAATTTAGGTGTTGACAGAATAGGGACATCATCGGGAATAGCTATTGTTGAAGGGTCTTCGTCTTCGTCTAATTCAAATTATTAAATCGAATGAGCGTACATATTGAAGCCAAAAAAGGCGATATAGCCGAAACCATATTACTTCCGGGAGATCCGTTGCGTGCCAAATGGATTGCCGAAACTTTTTTTGAAAATCCGGTTTGCTTCAATGAAGTCAGAGGCATGTTAGGATATACCGGAACTTTTCATGGTAAAAAAATATCCGTGATGGGAACGGGTATGGGGGTGCCGTCTATTTCAATTTATGCCCATGAGCTAATTACGGAATACGGGGTTAAGAACCTCATCAGGGTGGGCAGTGCCGGTTCTTATCAAAAACATGTTGAAATCAGAGATATAGTTTTGGCCATGGCAGCCTCTTCAAACTCCGGTGTCAATGAGTTACGCTTTGGCGGAGCAGACTATGCACCTACGGCCAATTTCGGACTATTTCAAAAAGCTGTAGAAGCTGCAAAAAGTAAAAATATTGCTATTAAAGCAGGCAATGTTTTTACCTCAGATGAGTTTTATGCTGACGATTTTGAATCGTATAAAAAATGGTCGAAATTCGGCGTGTTATGTGTGGAAATGGAGACTGCCGGCCTATATACCGTAGCGGCTAAGCATAATGTAAACGCCTTAACGATTCTGACCATCTCGGATTCCTTAGTGACCGGTGAGCGTTTATCCAGTAAAGACCGTGAAACTACGTTTAAAGATATGGTTGAAATAGCTTTAGAGTTGGCTTAAATCTACTTTAATGTTCTTTAATTCAATTTTTGAAAGCAACTCCAATCCATCATTTTCAAATAAAACTTCCAGGTTATCTAAAGGTTCTTTTTCTTTTTTGGGTCTATAATTATTGTAATCCACGAACCTGACTCCCTTAATAAATCGCTCATTATAAGCTTCTCTGAAACGTAACCCAATACCGTGATCCTCTTCATAAGAATAAGATAAATAGTCAACCTTAAAAGTTTTAGTGTCAACATAATAAATAAATACATCTTCAAAGTCTTCTCCGCCGCCTGCTTCATTAAAGGTCACTTTAATTTTATGGTAAGTCTTCTCTTTAACTTTAACATCCCCAAGGTAATCTTTATTTACGGCTCCATCATTTAATCCAAAAGGTAATACCGAAAAATAATGCACGGAGTTTACTGATGCCGAGTATCTTGGAACCATGCTATCCGGAACTTTTAGCGGTTGGTTATTTATAGTCCTTTTAAAGGCGTCATTACTTAACCAATCCATGATGGTATCCTGTCCTTTAACAAATGTCCTTCCTAATTTAAAAATCCCATCATTCCTAATCGCAGTGTAATGTATATCCCTGAAATCAAAACTGATTGTAGCGTTCTTAACATGCGCTCCACCGGAAACTTCAATGGATCTATCAATAATGGCATTAGCACTTAAAGGCTCCTGTTTACAACTCAAAAGACAACTAACAAACAAAACAGAGAATACAGCGTTTTTTATCATAAACGAAAATTTTCATTATCTGTCGTAAAAAACAAACATACTTAACTTCTTTTTACTTATTTCTGAACGTTTCTTTATTCACAACATTACCATCTACATCATAATGAAGAAACTCAATGATAGGGATGCCTTTTTCTCTGTACACTTTAGTGGCTAGAAATCCGCCTTTAACCCTCAAAAACTTATGCTCCGGTTTTACGTTATCCTGGCTCCAGCCACCGGCATGATAATCGCTTACGGCTCCCTGGCTAAATTCTCTAAGCCCTGTGACCGGATCAACAGAAGCATATTGCCAATGCCTGTCTCCATTAACCACGAAAACCTCATGTTTTGCCAAGTAGGCTCTTAACCATGCACCTTCTGTTTGAAAAGCTTTGTTTGAATGGTTATCGTTTTTTCCTTTAGGCCTGTCGGGACCAACAACAGGCGTTGGACTCACCAATACCTTAAAAGTTGCATCGGAGGCTTCAAGAGTTTCTTTAAACCATGCTATTTGTTCCTTACCCCAAATGGTTTTGTCTTTACTGTCTTCAATTCGGTTATCCGACCTGAATTCGCGCACCTCAACAAACCAAACCTGTAAATCCTTCCCCCATCTGGCGGTTCTATAAGGCTTCTCTCCTATAGGTGTTTGCTCATACCATAATGCAAGTCCATCCTCAAAAGTTAATTCACCTAACGGTTTGCTTCCGGGATAGGCATCATCTCGCAACAGATCATGATCATCTTTTTCAATATAGAGCGGTGTGTGCCTATAAAACTCCTTCAATGAAGGCCATGAATTCATAGCATGCCATTTATGCCTGGCCATTTCTATGGTTTTAACAAAGGGCCCCGGTTTGTCATAGTACACATAATCGCCTGTCTGCGAATGGAATCTGGGTTTTAGTTTTTTCATCTCGTCATAAATCTTAAACCCTCTTTCGGGGTCATCGTGACTCCAGAAAAGCTGACAGGTAGATGATGTGAACAATACCGGTACCACCTCATCTTTATTCGGTGCAGTAAAAAATTCACCAAAAGCTTTAGTTTCCGGGAGGTCTTCTCCTTTTCTACCCCTTAATCTTACTGTATAATGGGTATTGGGATTTAAACCTTCTATCTTTTTTTTAAGTGTATAATCTTGTAAGGCTGACACGTAGGCCCAATCCACAACAATGGTATCATTTGCAGAGAATAATTCAATCTTTACCTGGCCAAAAGCACCTTCCACAGCACCGTCCATGTCTTTTACCGGCATATTATTGTCAAACTTTTTTGGAAACCTGAATGTTTTGTCCTGTCGTTCATGCCACACAGGAACCGGTTTAGCCGATTTACAAAGGCGCGTCCAGATAATAACGGAAGATTGGGATACTTCGCCAATTTTAAAACCCGTGGTGAAGTACACACTGTCCTTTTCAGTTTGAGCATTGGCTGTATATGTAAAAAGAACTAAGAAAATGCTTGTCAGGAATACTATTTTTTTCAGATCCATTTGTAGTACTAAATATAATTTACAGTAATATTACTGCTCTTTTATGAGAAAAAAAATTACTTAGTACATATCTAAACCAAAAGAAACCATTTGTCCCGTAAATTTTTGAGCTAAGACATTTATAGCTGATTCCCTCAGCTGCAATACTCTTGGATATCCCCCGGTGGTTTGACAATCCCGCATTAGAACAATGAGCTTTCCCGATGGTGTTAATTGCACGGTTCCCGGTAATACCAGAGAGGTAATAACAGGCTCTAAATTGTTTTCCAACATTTCATTTAACTGATAGGCCATTCTGTTATTATCCTTTGAAATGGTGAATTCCTGATTTAAGAGATACTCTTTTTGATGGTCTGAAAGGGCATCAAACTCGGGCCCTTTGAATACTTCAATGGTTTTTGAATTAAAATAACCGTCATTCACTTTGATGATTGCATGCTTGTTTTCCCTGAATTCATTCTGAGACTCAATCTCTAAAACATCGTGCTTTTCCAGTTTAGACTTAGCGGTTATACCTTGATACATACTAAAACTCTGCATCACTTGTTCGGTTTTAAAACCTCCAGAAACTGCTAAATATGCCCTGAATCCTTTAGTTAATTTACCAAAGGACAACATATCGCCTTCTTTAATGGATACCGGTTTATTGTTTAAAACAGGATGGCTATTCAACTTTGCAGATAGGTCTGCCCCGGATATACAAATAGACGTATCACGATCAAACTGTAATTTCGGCCCTTGCATGGTGATTTCAAGAACCGGTAAATCCTTTTTATTTCCTAAAATGGCATTGGCAAAGGACGCTGCTTTTTGGTCCATAACCCCCGAATACGGTACACCATATTTTTGAAACCCAACTCTGCCAAAATCCTGTATGGTTGAAAAAATCCCCGCGCTTAAGACCTTAATCATCAATCACCTCACTTTCTATTTGATATACACCGGCTTCAACCAGGGTTTTAATATCCTGGTATTCTTTTAAAGACACAGGGTGAAATTGAATTTGATCTCCCGGAGCAGCAAAACAAGGGGTTTCCTCTTTAATGTCGAAAAAGTCAATGGGCGAATTTCCAATGATATTCCAACCGCCCGGACTTTCATCGGGATACACCCCTGTTTGATTCCCTCCTATAGCTACAGCACCTTTTTCAATTTTTAATCGCGGTGTTGCTTTTCTTGGTGTATGCAATACTTCATCCAAACCACCCAGGTACAAAAAGCCTGGTAAAAAGCCAATAAAATAAACTGTGTAAATGGGTTGTGAATGCAGCTTTATAATGGTATCGATCGATAGACTTTTAGAAACGGACAATGCTTCCAGATCAATACCAAAACGGGTATCATAACACACCGGGATCCTCCACAATCGATAGGTTGATTTGAGAATATCCTGACCTTTTTCATATACGGTCTTTAATACCTCTATCTCATCTTTAAAATTCAATAAAAAATCATTATAAACAACTAATAATGAATTATATGCATGATTTACATCAAGTAACCCTTTAATAGATTCTTTTCGAATTTTTTCTTTAAAACCAAGAACATCATAAAGGACACCTTCATCAATGACAGGTGGCCATTCTATTAAAATAGCGCGTGCTCCGTAAGGTTTGAATGTTAACTGATAATCCATTAAAAATCACTTAATTTCAACCTCATGCTCTGATAATTTTTCATGTAGCTTTTTAACTAAGTTAATGGCATTAGGCGTATCACCATGCACACAAAATGTATGAGCTTCTATTCGAATGTCCTTACCTTTGATGGAGGTTACTTTTTTATGTTTAACCATGTTTAAAACATGATCCAACATAAGATTTTCATCGCTTATCAGGGCATTATGATTTTGCCTGGAAACCAGGGTTAGATCGTTATTATAATTTCTATCGGCAAAAGCTTCATAGGTAATGGCGATACCATGGCCCTGAGCTAATTTGGCAATAACCGATCCATAAGGCACATATAACTGAACCGGGCGATGCATACTTTGGACCACTTCTATGATGACATTAGCTACTTTCTCGTCCACGGCAGCCAGATTATAAAGGGCTCCGTGAGGTTTTATATGATGCAATGTAGCATTCTCATGATACAATACATTTAGCAGATCGGTTATCTGATGTTTTAAGGAAGTAAACAGCGCGGCACAAGACATATCAACTTTAGTGCGTCCAAAGTTCTCCTTATCCGGAAAAGACGGGTGTGCTCCAATCTTTATTTTGTGTTGTTTTGCCAATTGCACAATATCGTGCATGGTATCCTTGTCTCCGGCATGGCCGCCGCAGGCAATGTTGCACGACGATATATAAGGCATCAATTCAGCTTCATTGCCAATACCTTCGCCCACATCGGCATTAATATCAATAACATAATGATTCACTGGAAAATATTTAAACCGAATACTTTATTAAGTGCCGCCACAGAAAGTAAAACGGTTATCCCCAAGATAAGAAATCCTAAAATATTTTGCCTGATATTATTCTTATAAATCCCTAATACAGACGATTTATTCATAATCCAGATCAAAACTATAGCAATGACCGGCAGCAAGATGCCGTTGGCGACCTGAGCAAATTTAATAATATCAATAGGTTTGAGGTTCAGTGACGATATAATCACCCCGAGCACTAAAATAAATATCCAGACACCCCGAAATTGTTTCGATTTTAAATTGGATGTCCAGCCCAGACAACCACTGGCCACATAAGCGGCCGCCAAAGGGGCTGTAATAGCACTGGTAATGCCGGCTGCAAATAGCCCTATGGCCAAAAAGTATTTTGCAAAACTTCCGAATAACGGCTCTAATCCTTTTGCAAGGTCGGAAGCATTGGTTACCTCCTGGCTTTGAATAGATCCCGCCGAAATAATGATACACATAGATACCAAACCTCCTAAAACCACAGCTATTACAGTATCTTTTCTGGCAAAAGCCAAATCGCTTTTATCCTGCCATTTTTCTTTTACCAAAGAAGCGTGTAAAAATAAATTATAAGGCACTACCGTGGTACCTATCAAACCAATAACTATAAGCAGGCTATCATCAGGAAACCGCGGTATAAAAAGTCCTTTAAAAATGGCTAACAGATTGGGTTGGGTTAAAATGGCCGTTGTTAAAAACGCTAAACTCATTAAAATGACCAATGAGATCAAAGCACGTTCTATAACTTTATAATTCCCAATATAAAGTAATGCAAATGCTATAATACCAATTAAAATACTAAGGGTATTTATTGAAAATCCCGATAATTCTATTTTAGGATCGCCTACTAAGGTTTCCAGCCCCAGGACACCGCCTGATATGTTTCCAGCTTCATAGGCAGCATTACCAATGACAATAGCGGACAATATTAAAATAACGGTGAGTGACCTCAGAAACGGATTATTAATTTCTGCCCTGATTATTTCAGACAAGCCTTTTTGTGTAATGATACCTAACCTGGCAGCCATTTCCTGCAACACCACAGTGGCCACGATAGAAAGCACCATAGCCCAAAGCAATGCATAACCAAAACCAACACCGGCTACCGTACACATAGTTACGGTTCCCGGGCCAATAAAAGCCGCCGCTACTAATGGCCCGGGCCCTATATTCTTTAAAAGATTTTTCAAAAAAATAAATTCATTGTTATAGTTGACTTAACAGTTCATCAACCGCTTTCTTTAATTGTGTGTCCTTATTTTTAGCTTTATCATCAGGATTGTTATAAACTACAATATCCGGTACGGCCGGCCCTAACTCCATGTTAGACTGCGTTTCTTTAACATACCACCCTCTGAACGGCATCCTCACATAAGAACCATCGATCAAACCTGTACCTCCGGTTGATATAACGGCTCCAAATGTCGGTACCCCAACTAAAGTCCCTAAATCTAAAGACTTATAAGCATGCGAAAATATTTCGGCATTGGAGTAACTGCTTTGATTACACAGGGCTACGGAAGGTTTGGTCCAGGACGCCAATGGTAATCGCTCACTAAACGGATAATGATTGATAAATTTTTTGTGTTCAGCCTCCAGGTTTTTTGCGGCACCGCGCGGTACGGTATAGGCATGTTGCCTGACATTTAATACAGCCATCAGGTAATCGGTAGTCCATCCGCCACCATTAAAGCGAACATCGATCACAATACCTTCCTTGCCATGGCCCGCAGCCATTAATTCACGTTCAAAACGCTCAAAACTGGTCCAGTTCATGCCCTGGATATGGATATAGCCTAATCTTCCGTTAGAATACTTATCGGTTAATTGTTTGCGTTGCCTGACCCAGGCCTTATAGTTTTCTGTCCGGTTGCTGCTCTTGGGCCTGATCACAATTTCTTTGGATACCCCGTTTCTTTCAACGCCAAGGTATATTTTTTCATTGGAAGTCCCTTGCAACAAACTATATGCATTTAAATTCTTAGTAAGCTTTGTTCCATTAACAGCGGTAATCACATCTCCTACAAAAAGCTTACTGGAACTTCTGTCTCCGGGCATATCCGGAACAATAGATACCACCTTAAGACTTCCGTTAGAATTAGGAGTTACCTCAACGCCCAATAAACCTGTCGACTCGCGCTGCGTATTGTCTCTGGTCTCTACATTATAGAGCCCCATATGACTGGCATTGATTTGCCCCAACATCCTGTTAAACATAGTTTGAAAATCAGTTCTTGTAGAAGCACCCAATGCTAAAGGCTCATATTGTTTTCTTAAACTGTTCCAGTTTTGACCATGGAAATTCGGGTCATAAAACCCATCGTTTATCGCCTTCCAGGCTTCATTAAATATTTGTTTGGATTCACTGTCATAATCTATATCCAGCTTAGCTGAAAACGGAAGGCTTTCAGACTTATCATTAGACATATTGATACTTGACAAACTACCGCGTTTGGTATAATAGATCTTTGTCAGCTTTTTATCGGTTGCAAAATTGGATGGCCTGCTATTTTTGGTTGTAATGGCTTTTTTATCTTTTCCGTTCCATTTGATTTTAAAGAGATCAGATTCCACTTCGGCATTACCTCTGCTGCCATTTCCCGTAGTATAATAGATGGTTTTGCTATCCTTTGAAAACAACCTGCCAAACTCACCGCCAACAAATGACGTAACCTGCACCTGGCGTTCATGAATATCCTGAAAGTCAATGACCACAGGTTTTACTTTATCCTTTTTAGCCTCTTTATCCTTTTTATCGGAACCATTTTTGTCTTTAGAGTCTTTTTTATCATCGGTATCTTCTTCTTCCCAATCCTGGGTAGTTTTTTCCCAATCGGCTTTAGTTAACCAGGTAAACCAAACATCATAATCACTGTTATTACGGTTTGATGAAAACATCAGTTTTTTTCCATCCGGGCTCCAAACGGGATTTCTGTCTTGTTTAGGATGCATGGAAATGTTGACCGGTTTTCTTGAATTATCCACTTTGTGAATAAATATTTCTCTGTTAAAATCCAGATTGGTTACACTATATGCCAACCATTTAGAATCCGGTGACCACGCAACTTCACCTGGCGTTGCCCAACCATCTAATAAAACCGTTTCATCAGACAATTTCCCTTTACTGCTTATACCGGCAACTATGAGCTTCCCTCTGCCTCTGTTAAAAGCTATCTGCTTCCCATCGGGTGATAAAGTTAAATTGCTTTCCTCTTCGGTTGTTTTTGTTATCCGTTCAACTTTGTGTTTTAAGGTTTTGAAGAGATCCGATTGATTTTCATCATTTGATGTCACTAAATAAATGTCCTTTTGCCCATCCCTGTCAGAAATAAAAACAAGCGTACTGTCGTTTAACCAGGTGGCGCCTCTATCCCTGTATGGTGATCCGGACACATTAACCGTGCGCTTTTTATCTTTATCGGTGGCTCTTAAGAAAATCTCTCCTCTGATCTCAAGGGCGCTGTACTTTCCATTAGGAGATATGGCTACATTACTAACATCACTTGAATAGGTTTTATGGGAAACAGGATCAAACCTGTAATCTGAAGCGATATTAATTTTAATTTCTTTTTGGGCATTTGTGGCCGTATTCAATGTAAAGACCTGGTCGCCCTTTGTCATAATCAGATCTTTTCCGTTTTTACTCAAATGAAACGAAAACAGACCCATATCTTTAAAATTACTTATCTGAGATACACTTCCTGTCTTTACTCCCGAATCATTGATCTCAAGTTTATGCACATTATATTTTCCACTTCTGGAAGACTGAAAATAAATGATATTGTTACCTCCCCAATGTGGATAAAAATCATTTCCCTGATAGGTAGTAAGCTGTGTATACTGATCGTTTTCAATAGTATATAACCAAATATCCCTGTTGGCGGGCCCGTGATAGGCTTCACGTTCTAAACGACAAGTGCCTCGTGTAAAAACAATGTGCTTTCCATCCGGTGATAGTTTAGCATCAAAGCCTGTGGCACTCATATACCTGTAAGGTGTTCCGCCTTTTTCATTAATGATATGTGTTTCCCCTGAACGTTCTACCTGGATAAAATTCCTTCTGGTTGAAAATATAATATGACCATCTTTGGTATAATCTGTAATAACATCAGTTGCAGAATGATGTGTTAACCGTTTTGAGGCCCCTCCCGAAGCCGGTATTATATAAATGTCATTATTGCTATATCGATCACTTTGAAAAGCAATGGTTTTCCCGTCAGCACTCCAAATGGGTTTGGTATCATAGGCTTCATGCACCGTTAAACGCCTGGCATTATTTCCGTTAATATCAGACGTCCAAATATCACCTTGAAAATTAAATGCTATGGTTTGTCCGTCAGGACTAATGGAAGGCATATTAATTATAGGGGCTTGAGCCACGGCTTTTACAGCAAACAATAAAGCACATGCACTTAGTAATCTTAAATGAAATTTCATATTCATGGTTGATTTATTATTTAAAAGCCTAAAATTAAGATTAATTAAATGCAAAAGACTAATAATTAATTATAATTTAACACAATAAAATAATTAAAAAAGTGCTAATCATGACCAACCATATTTAACGCGTAAATAGCAAAACTACCCAGCCAATGTCCACCCATATAATCATCATCAAAAATGCTTGGCAACGAATAATTAATATGTTGGTTGGCTACGTTCTGTAAATGCTTATATTCTGGCATGCCTTTGGTAATTTCATATAAATTCCAGGCCCTGGAAAAGTTTACGCCATCTAAATGTACCAAATGCCCATCCGTTCTATCGGAAACAATACCCGGCTCCAAACTGTAATTCTTGTCTTTTAATTGGGGTAGAAACGCCTCTAACCAGGTTTTAAATTCTGCTTGCGACAACAAACGTTTCATTAAGGCTGCTTCTTCCAGGCATGGTGACAAAAAATCACTCCCGCTGGGCTCCCAGGACATCGGGCAATTTTCATCATTCAAAAAGAAATATAACGCCCTATCCTTAATGGCTTTCTTAAGGGCTTCATGACCGGTAGTTTCAGCATAATCATAAGCAAACGATAACCCAAAAGCCGTATTGGTATGCGTACCTACCCTAAGAGCGTAATTAAGTTTCGGCAAATATTCGATATACTTTTCAGCAATTAAATCCGTCAATGGTTGTAAATTACTTTCTAAAACCCTGGCGGTGTCGTCATCCCAGGTATGCAACTCTTCAGCCAGTTTTAAAAGCCAGGTCCAGCCATAAGTCCGTTCATAAGATTTGTTATGCTTGCCATGAAAATAGGTGACCTCAGCTTCAATATTTTCTTTCGATATATTCTTAAGCAAACGTTCTTTTATTTCTTCTGTTTTATCCAGGTCAGGGAACTGTTTCAATAAACTTACTAAACTCCAATGCCCGTGAACCGCCGAATGCCAATCGAAACATCCGTAAAACGCCGGATGCAATGTTCTTGGTGGTAACAGGTCCTTATCGCCTCCTAAAGTTTGTGACAACCTGTTAGGATATTCAATGTTCATACAATGTAGTGGCAATTCCGCCAGTTTATTGGCCTGTTCCAGATCCAGTTTTGGAACGGGTGCCATGATTGTCTCCACCGCAGGTTGCACCTCTGTTTTATTTTCTTCTTTTTTTGAAGTATTACAACTTATAAGAAATAAGATCAGAAAAGGAACGATAATTTTATTCATGCTTTTACAATTTATTTTACTTGTTTATGACGTCCTAAAAAGTCAAAACCCCTAGAAAAGTTGTTTTTGAACAATACTTACCCATTTTTGACGATATGTGGCATACATAAATTATTTCTCCATAATATTAATAAATATATTTGTGTTGAGCTACAACTAAACAATAATCACTATAGATATTCACTACTAAAATGACACGTAAAATTACCCTCACCATCTTATCATTATTCTTTTTATTAGCACTGTTTGCACAACAAAATGATTGGGAAAACCCCAGTGTAAATCAAATAAACCGGTTACCGGCCAAGGCCACGTTTTACAATTTTGACAGTAAAGCACAGGCTGTTACTGGAAACAGAGAACAATCCTCACTTTACAAATCCTTGAATGGCGATTGGAAATTCAAGTGGGTAGCAAAACCTTCCGAAGCTTCAGACGATTTTCAAAAAGACACTTTTGATGCCTCTAAATGGGATGACATTGAAGTGCCTTCTAACTGGGAAATGCGCGGTTATGGGATTCCTATTTATACCAACTCTACCTATCCGTTCTTTAATGATTTTCCTTATATCAACCATCATGACAACCCGGTAGGTCATTATATAAAGACTTTTAATATAGACGAAAGTTGGAGTGACAAAGACATCACGCTGCATTTTGGCGGGGTGTCATCGGCCTTTTATGTTTGGGTGAACGGAAAGTTTGTTGGGTATAGTGAAGACACGCGTTTACCTTCGGAATTTGATATTACCAAACACCTCAAACAAGGGGAGAATAAAGTAGCCGTCAAGGTTTACAGATGGTGCGACGGTAGTTATTTAGAAGCCCAGGACCATTGGCGTATGAGCGGTATTGAGCGCGAAGTGTATTTACGGG
Organism: Seonamhaeicola sp.; assembly: GCF_028281565.1. Lineage (GTDB taxonomy): Bacteria > Bacteroidota > Bacteroidia > Flavobacteriales > Flavobacteriaceae > Seonamhaeicola. The sequence goes on along the minus strand of NZ_JANQJQ010000016.1, from coordinate 169,891 downwards.
CGGCTCCAAAAGTGAGATTATCTGATTTTACGGTCAGAACCGATTTGGACGACAATTACGAACATGCCTTATTACAAATCAGGCCGGAACTTATTGCCAATATAAAGGACAAATATGTTGCTAAGGTAGGAACCTTTGGAAATACTAACCTTAAAACTACAGTTGATAACTGGGAACTGATTACTGAATTAATTGATGCCGATGGCCATGCGGTTGGTGAAACGGTTACCACTAAATTCGGAAAGATTTTTGGTGAGTTTTATCCGCAACGCGACAATGTGTATTTCGGACTAATTGAAACTGAAGTGAAAGCACCTAAAAAATGGTCGGCAGACGATCCCTATTTATATACGCTGTTATTTACAGTGAAAGACGACAAAGGAAATGCCGTTCAACACACCAGCACAAAAGTTGGTTTTAGGGAAGTTAAGATTGATGAGCGCGGTCGTTTTCTTGTAAACGGCAACCCGGTTAAAATGATCGGAGTGAATCGTCATGACCATGACCATATCCATGGTAAAACCGTTACCAGAGAAGATATGGAAGAAGATGTCAAACTTATAAAACAATTCAACTTTAATGCTGTTAGAACCTCCCACTACCCTAATGATCCGTATTTCTATGACTTATGTGACAAATATGGTTTATACGTTATGGATGAAGCCAATTTGGAAACACACGGCGTACGTGGGAAATTATCAAATGTACCTGAGTGGAGTAATGCGTATTTAGAGCGCGCGGTTAGAATGGTGGAGCGTGATAAAAACCACCCAAGTATAGTGATGTGGAGTTTAGGAAACGAATCCGGTACCGGGCCAAATCATGCGGCTATGGCCGGTTGGATCAAAGAATTTGACCCAACACGCTATATTCATTATGAAGGTGCCCAGGGCATTCCTTCTCACCCGGATTATAAAAAGAATTTCTTTCAACATAGCAAAGGCAATCCGGCTGATGCTCCCTGGGTAGACATGATCAGTAGAATGTATCCACAGCCCCAGGAATTGCAGGACTTGATTGATGATACCGCAGCATTTGAAAATATCCCTGTACTTATGTGTGAGTATGCACACGCTATGGGGAATTCGGTAGGAAACATGAAAACATACTGGGATGTTATCCATAGTAACGACCGCGCTTTAGGCGGTTATATCTGGGACTGGATTGATCAGGGTATTTTAAGAAAAGATGAAAACGGTAAAGCATATTATGCTTATGGAGGTGCTTATGGTGATACACCTAATGACGGCAGCTTCTGTATAAACGGCGTCATTGCTTCCGATAGAACCCCTAAACCGGAGACTTATGAATGTAAAAAAGTGAATCAGCCGGTTGTAATCGCTCCCAAAGACATTTTAAACGGAAACTTTGAGATTTTAAACCGTCATCATGCGATTGATTTATCCCAATATAATATATCATGGACTATCACGGAAAACGGAAAAGTGGTTCAAAAAGGTGATTTAGGCTCCTTAAGCACAAAACCTTTTGAAACGGATGCTTTAAACATTGAATTTAAGAAACCTAAACTGAAAGCCGGAAGTGTTTATCATTTAAACATTACGGGAAAATTAAATAAAAACACCTTATGGGCCCATGCCGGTTACGTTGTTTTTGAAGAACAGTTTAAACTGGACTATGATGTGCCGGAACCTGCTTTATTAAAAAGCAACAGCGCTCTTGTGGTTAACGAAAGTGATAATGCCGTAACTATAAGTAACAAATCTGTCTCGTTAGAGATAGACAGGGCTTCCGGTTATATTTCAAAGTATAAAGCTAAAGGTGTTACCATGTTGAACGCCCCTTTAAAGTTAAACTTCTGGAGAGCGGAAACCGAAAACGATGAGGCGTATAGAAAGGCGATGAAATTAGAATCGGAACTGGATTGGATGCATGCCGGAGACCGTTTTAAGGTAGATGATATCTCGGTTAAATCTGATGAAAAAGGCAAAGCGGTTATTAGTGTAAAAGGCAACATTGAAAACCCTAAAACTGCTGTTAAATTAACTTATACGGTTCTTGGAAGTGGTGAAGTAAAAGTATCATACTATGTTTCTATTGATAAGGGGGCTCCTAATGCACCTCGTATAGGTATGCAATTCGACATTGCCAAAACCTATGGAAATCTAACTTATTTAGGTAGAGGGCCTCAAGCAAATTATAACGATAGAAACTATGGGGCTCATGTAGGTATTTATTCCGGTAAACCTGAAAATATCAATTATAAATATGTATATCCTGAAGCGTATGGCAACCATACTGAAACTAATTGGTTTAAGTTAACCAACGCTGCTAACGAAGGTATTTTGGTAAAAGGAGACCAACCCTTAAGTTTTAGCGTGTTAGAATATAGTATTGCCAATTTACAGGAAGCTAATTTCATGAACGAGCTCGTGGAGCGTGCTATTTATACGGTTAATGTAGATTTATCTCAGCAAGGGGTTGGTGGTGATAACACCTGGTCTAAACGGGCTCAGGCACATGAGGAGTATAGAAATACACCGGGAACTTACAATTATTCGTTCTATTTGGTGCCGTTTAGTGCTAAGGTAAAACCTGAGAAGATTAAGTTTTAAAAAAATATTTAATACGTTGTTTTATGAGGGTGGTTTTCAGTGAAAACCACCCTTTTATTTAAATTATAGATTGGCTAGCGCTCGTTTGTAACGAGTGCTGTTTGATCACCCTAAAAAACCTGTATCATCTATTTCTAAAATGGTATTATCTTCTTGAAAATTTCTGGCACTTGAGTATTTCCAGTCGATAGGTTTAGTTACAAAACCACTTTCAACAGGATTATTGTGGATATAATTAATTTTTTGTTTTATAACTTTTTCACTCCAAAGTTCAATAGGTTTATTATGATGTTGCCAAAACTGATATTTTGAAATATTTCCTTGCTTTTTACCTGCTTGTTGAAACACCCATAATAACCACTCTTTTCTACTTTCTTGCGGATTATTTTTAATAGCTTCTATAACTTTTTTAGCTGTATACTTCTTAAAATCCCGTAATAGTTCCATTGGTTGCTCATTACTAGACCTAAAGATAAAATGTACATGACTAGGCATAAAACAATATGCATATAGCTCCATACCTTTTCAGTTCTACAATAATTTACACTGTTTACCAATACATTAAAATATACTTGTCTTGTAAAAACGTCTATCCAGTTTACTACTGCAAAACTTACAAAGTATAAGCCACTTTTGTTATGAAACTTATATTTTCTACTCATTGTTCTAAAATACAAAACTTGTACTGAACAGAGTTGAAGTAAGCTATGGCTTAAAATAACATGGCTTTTCTTTTATAAGATTCATAGTTAGCACTCGTTACAAACGAGCGCTAGCAAGAGAAAAAAATTTGTAGCAAAATTTGAGCTAATTTTTTATGACACTTTTGTGTGGAGATAAAACACATTTGTGCCATAATAAACACTTCTGTTTATAGCATGTACACTTTTGTGTTAAACAAATGATTATTTGGTTAATAACTCTTTCCAACTTTCCTATATTTTATTGAATTTGCATTTAAATTTGTAATATTAATATTATTAAAATGAAAGAATTTTTAAATTCATTATTAGAAGTAAGCAAAGAAAGAATAAAGAATCCCTTTTTAGGTTCATTTATTTTTGCATGGCTAGTATTCAACTGGAAACCCATACTATATTTAATTTTTTCAGATGATATAATGTCAGACAGAATAAGTACGATAGAATGTAAGTATATCAATATATGGGATAATTTAGGTTTTCCGTTTGTATTTGCCATTTTATATATAGTTATATTACCCTATATGATGTGGGGGTTAGAAGAATTGTATATTAAGGCTAAATCAGGAAGATTATCTAATAAACTTGATGAAGAATTATTAACTATTAGAAATAAACAGGCTACTACTAGAGAAAGTTTAAAACTTGAAAATATAAAAGCTGATTTTAAAGAAACTTCAGAGCTTAATGACAAAATTAATAGTCTACAGCTCGATAATGATGATTTACTAACTAAGGTAAATACAAAAAATGAAGAAATTTCTAAGCTAAAAAATGACTACAATAATTTAAAAGCAAAGTCTTTTGGCCCAGATGAAATAGAAGAATTAGATAATGCCTATAAATTTTTCTCTAATTCAAAATTATTTGATTTTTTTAAAATGATTGGTGTAAAAGTTTTATTTCAGACAGAAATACCTAAATCTAATTTACCTGATTATGTAATCGAAAAATATGAAATGGAAGATATAATATATAAAACCCTAGCACGTCGTGGTCACGCTTTTACAAAAAAAGGTGACCACTTTTGGAAAAACTATTTAAACCAAGAATTTATTAATTCCTATAATGAAGCTCCTTTTTAATTGACAATCTCACAAAGTCCTAGCGTCCAAAATAACTTTTAAATCTTGTCTAAAGATAAAACAAACCTCGACCACTATTTCTTTTAATTTATCCCTATTCTAATTTTTTAACGCTGCAGCCAGTTTGCAACTGGTAGCTTCAATTTTTAACCATCCATACAAACCTCTATACTACGAAGCAAATAGAGATTCCAGCTTTCGCAGGAATTGATTACCCCAACCACCCTTCTCTATCCAAACTCCTGTATTGAATGGCTTCACTTATATGGGAGCCGTTTACGTTTTCTGAACCTTCCAAATCAGCAATGGTTCTGGCGACTTTTAAAATACGGTCATAGGCCCTGGCAGACAAGTTCAAACGTTCCATAGCGGTTTTAAGGAGTTGTTTGGAGCCTTCATCCAACACACAATATTGCCTGATTTGTTTGGTGCTCATTTGGGCATTGTAATGAACGCTCTCATTAGTTTCAAAGCGCTTGCTTTGGATATCCCTGGCAGCCGTAACTCGTTTTCGAATTTCTATGGACGACTCCCCTTTTCTATCTTCTGACAGTTTTTCAAAAGGGACCGGTGTGACTTCTATATGAATGTCGATCCTATCCAGTAACGGCCCTGATATCTTGCTTAAATAGCGTTGCATCTCTGCCGGACTGGAGGTTACAGGGGCATCCGGATCATTAAAATAACCTCCCGGACTGGGATTCATACTGGCCACTAACATAAAAGACGATGGATAGGTTACAGTAAACTTGGCTCTTGAAATTGTCACTTCTCTATCCTCCAGCGGTTGGCGCATGACCTCTAAAACACCACGTTTAAACTCTGGTAACTCATCTAAAAAGAGTACGCCGTTATGTGATAAGGATATTTCTCCCGGTTGCGGATAGGCTCCGCCTCCAACTAAAGCCACATCTGAAATGGTATGATGCGGACTCCGAAACGGCCGTTGTGCCATGAGTCCGGTATGTTCTTTGACCCTGCCAACCACTGAATGTATTTTAGTGGTTTCCAAAGCCTCCTGTAAAGTCATTGGTGGCAAGATACTCGGTAAACGTTTAGCCAACATAGTCTTTCCAGCTCCTGGTGGCCCAATTAAAATAATATTATGGCCTCCGGCTGCTGCTATTTCCATACAACGCTTAATGCCTTCCTGCCCTTTAACATCAGCGAAATCATGATCCGGAAATTCCAGGTTCTTATAAAACTCCTCTCGAGTGTCTACGATGGTTTGTTCTAAGGCTTCGCCCTTATCAAAATAATGGATGACCTGTTTGATATTATCAACACCATAAACTTCCAGATCGTTTACAATGGCAGCTTCTTTAGCATTCTGGCTTGGCAAAATAAACCCTTTAAACCCTTCCTCTCTGGCCTTAATAGCAATGGGCAAGGCCCCTTTTATGGGTTGTAAACTGCCGTCAAGGGACAGTTCACCCATAATTAAATAGCGCTCTAAATTTTCGGCCTGAATTTGTTTGGAAGCTGTCAAAATACCTATAGCCAGTGTAAGATCGTAGGCACTACCTTCCTTACGTAAATCTGCGGGAGACATATTGATAATAATCTTCTTCCCGGGAATTTTATAACCGTTATTCTGAAGGGCCGCCGCAATGCGATAGTTACTTTCTTTTATAGCGTTATCAGGTAGCCCTACCAGGTGATACCCTATTCCGGTATCAATATTTACTTCTACGGTAATGGTGGTAGCCTCAACCCCAAAAACGGCACTCCCAAATACTTTCTTTAACATAAAACTTGTTTTCAGTTTAAATGTAAGAAAAGTATTTTAACTTTTGAAAGAATTAGTAATTAAGACATGACATTATAGGAAATTTATCTGTTTGCATATTATAAACACCCCTATAGAGCTACGCTCGGTATCTTCAATGAAAATATATTTTCATTTCGATAATCCTCTAGGGGACAATTTTGCCATGTGAGATTCCTCCCTTGAAATTAACGAAATCAAAGTACACCTTTGATTGAAGTTAGAGAGCGAAGCTTTCGTTAAGGAGGGTGTGCATGCCTATTAAACTGAATAGTTTGAGATAAATAGAGCTAACGGTATTAACTTATTTTACTTGTTTTTTTACACCTTTTACGGTATACGTGGTAACCACATCATCATTCACCTTTAAATGAACATCATACAAACCTCTTTTAAAAACGTATCTAAATTCTAAAATTTCGGTTTGCTCATTGTATGACTCTGGTTTTATTATGATATCACTGGAACCTCTGTTCATAACCAAACGAAACTTGCTTTTTTCATGATCTTTCGGCACTCTAAACTTAAACGCAACCTCTTTGTTTACAGGTATTTCAGCTTTCATGCTAACCGGCTGCAAAGGCATAATACTATATTTAAAGGTATTGCCATACACCAAAGGCCCCGTTAAAAAATCATCAATAGTTGGGGCATCCGTTTCCATTAAGATCCACCTGGTATCTAAAGGATAATGGCTTTTTACAAACAGTTCGGGGTCTGCCAGAAAATAACCGTCGTTATACTGTGCTACAAACCTGCCATCATCAAAATGAAAAAATCCACTGGACCAGGTAGGATCCGATAAATACCATTTCCCGTTTAATCGGATCACATTCCAGGAGTGGTTGGGTATACTTAGTTCGCCCACATTAGCACTTACCGTTCTGCCGTAACCATGAACCATTTTACAATTTAGACCGGCAAAAGACGCTAATTCCTGAAGCAAATAGGCGTAACCTGTACAAATGGTCTTCTTATGTTTAATAAGTTTTTTAAGCGCCCTTTTCTTAAATTCAGTATTCCAATTAGCCAGAGCAGTGCTATCGTTTTGGAACTTTCTGCGCTTTTTTAAATTTTGTAAATGATTCCCATAATCGTTTTCAATATTGAGGCACACCCAGGTATAAACGGCCCTGAATTTCTCTACATCCGTACTGAGGTTTGAAGTGAGCCTATGCACCAGAATTGGCATATCATTTAAAGAGGCCCCTTTTAACTGTTTGGCAATACTATCAGCTTTTTCAAAATCAATAGACTTAAAATCCGATGTCTGTGCAAATGGCTTAAAACTCCATAAAAAAGTTAACAGCAGTAGCAGTCTGTTCATTAAAAAATGGCCTTTATTTTCTGCCAAAGGGTTCGTTTGGATTTATAAGCTTTGTTTGTATCTACCGCTCCCATTAACTCCACCAGTTCGGCTTCCATAACCACGTTAAGAACGGTTTGGTCCTTACCAATTTTAATACGCTTTGGCGAATAACCCAGAGAACTGAATATCAGAATATCGCCTTCTTTTAGTTTTTGAGGAAAGGTATATTCACCCTCAAAATTAGTTGTGGTCCCTACTTTAGTACCTTTAAGTACAATACTCATATTTGGTAACGGCAGGTTATCATGATCCAGAACCGTACCGGTTAGCAAACCTACTTGTTCACTGGTCTTAACTTCTGTGGGTGTATTGGTTTGTTGTGCCTCCATATTTTGAAATGCAAACAAAGAAAGGACTACAAACCCTAACACTGTTAAATAATTAGAATGCCTTTTTTTCCGGGGTATCGAAGGTTGAGAATACGTTTTCATTTGAGATGTTTTAAAAATTCCACAAGTAGTTGATCGGTTATCTTCAAAGAACTTAATAAGCTCAGTAGCGGTCATGTTCCTAAAATCTATAACTTCTTTTTTATAAGTGTTACAGAATCCACCTTGTTTAGTTTTATCAAATTTATTGAATTTTTCCGAACATGGCATGTTAATGTTTAAAATAAGTTGCTGTTTCATGGTCTTGATTTATTTGTTTCCCCGAAACTATGCACAAATAATAAGCAACAAAACCACCATTGAGTGAATGGTATGTTATAATGAGTAAGTAAAACTTTTTCTCATTAAACATAAAAAATCCCGCCAAAAGACAGGATTTTCAGAATGATTTTATTCACATTATACATTATGCATTATACATTATTATACATTTAAGGTCTTGCCCTCTTTCTGATACTCCTTCTTGATGCCCTCCATCAGATCAGCACGTTTTATCAGGGATTGATTGGATGCCAGGGTCTTAAGACAGGTATAATGAATGATATTAACAATACTGGCTCCGCTAACGGCATACTTCCGGGCAATGTCTTCCAAATTGACATCACTATCCAGGGCAATCACTTCAGGTAAGTTATTTTTCCAAAGCTGTAACCGTTCGTTGTAGGAAGGCATATCAAATTCAACCAGGGACTGGAAGCGCCTGGTGAAGGCCGTATCAATATTGCTCTTAAAATTGGAAGCCAGGATCACCAACCCGGAATGGGCTTCAATACGTTGTAACAGATAGGATACCTCCTGATTGGCATATTTATCATGGGCATCCCGGACATTGGTGCGCTTCCCGAAAACAGAATCGGCCTCATCAAAAAACAGGATCCAATCCTTATCAGCAGCCTTGTCGAAAAGACGAGACAGGCTTTTCTCGGTTTCACCTATATATTTGGAAACCACCATTGACAGGTCTACCCGATATACATCGCGGCCTGTATATTTTCCCAAAAGGCTGGCCGTAAGCGTTTTTCCAGTTCCCGGAAGGCCATGGAACATGACTCTGAATCCCGGTTTGATCTTTGCTTTCATGCCCCAGTCCCTCATGAGTATTTGATTATACTGTAACCAGACCTCTATTTCCTTGATCTCGGCAAGCGTTTTCGGATTGAGTATCAGATCAGACCATTCCAATCCGGTCTCAATAATGCTCGCTGGAAAATCTTCACTCAGTTTGGGCTTTAGCACCTTGCCTGTAGTAAGTCGGGCCAGGTACTCTTCATCTATTAACAGTTTTCCACTCATCGGGGGCTCTCCTTTGGGTACCGCCCCCAGGCATAGCATATTTTTACGAAACAAGATCGAGTCGCCATAAATCAGGTTCATACCCCGAAGCCGTTGTTGGTAATGACTTCCGAAAAGCACAAATAAGGCAGTTTCTCCCGTAGGCAAAATACCACGGTGCTGCTTTCCCTTAACCCCTCCAAATTCCGGAAATTCACCGCCATTGGGAAAGACATCCGATATGATATCCGATAAAAAACCGGGAGCCAAATGCGTTACAAGTGCTAAAAGCAACAATATGGTGTCCTCATCAGATAAGTGTTCCCGTTTTATAAAAGCAGACAAATGGCTGTCATCAGTTAAGTTAAGTGTATCCAACTCGGGAACCGGATCCTTTGCCAAATTGTATTCGGTTCTAAGGCGATGTTTTATACGCTCTCTTAGAAAGGAAAAACACCGGATATAACTATCCTCCTGTGGTTTGCTGACATTATTTATCATGGTTCAGGTTTTATGCATTAACAAGTGGTGCGATTGAAAACACATCGATTTTCGATTTTCTAAAGTTCCTGTTCCTTTTCATAACCGCTATACCGTTTCGGGAACCGGCCTGATTGGTGTTACCTTCAATGGTTTCAATCACATCCCCATCTATGGCTGTTATTATACCGGTATGTATCCAGTCGTTAAGGGATTTCTGAATAAGGAATATATCTCCGGGCTCTATAATTTCAGGGTGCTGCCTGATGACCCGATACCTGGTCAGTAAGTTTTTTTGAACCCCAACCGTACCCACTGTATCACAACTATAAGTTAAAGGCATCAGTTTTTTAAAACTTTTCCCCACACTACTTGCTGCCTGGTCTATAATGGTCTGTACAAACCCCATGCACCAGTACCATGGCGAGCCGTCATGACCGTCCATGTAAGCACGCACCCAGGGGCCGCTATTGGAAGCCCCGTTAATTTGTAATTCAAATGCAAAATTCTTTAAATGATTTTCTGCAGCCTCAATAACAAGGTCCCTAAGGGTTGTTTCCTGTAAGGGCGTTTCAAAAGCATCTAACATATTCCCGGACAGTAACGAAAATAACCCATGGTCCACAATACCGTTTACCGCAACGTTACGTGCCATTTGAAAGTTCTTAACCGCCCCATCTGTGGCGGGCCCAAAGTCGCCATCTATGGCAGTAGCTGTTCCACTATGCGGGTTTTGAATGGCATAAAGCGATAGCCATGACTGGATCTTACGGACGTCTTTCCTGTTATTAGTTGTTCCGTTCTTCCGTTGCGTTGTTTTTATAACAAGCTCTTTTTTATAGGCTTTTTTTATCATGATTTATTTTGTTTGTATTAGTGTAAATGATTGTTATAACGTTCTACTTAGCTCCGGGAGACAGGCTTCTGTTTCTATGATCTTAGTGTTTGTAACAATTGTTCAACCCTGGCTGTAAAAGCATGCTCCCCGCCTGCCAAAAGCTCAAGAATCTTTCTCGCTTCATCCATTCTAGCTTTCATTTCAATGAGCGTTAATGCCTTGTAGAATCTGGCTTTAATATTATCCTTATCCCTTAAAAGGACATAATCCAGTTCCTTAAGGGCTTTGTCTTTATAATTATGAGATAACAAAGCGACCGCTTTGTCAGTTCTGACTTTATGATTATCGGCTTCCATATGCAATATATGATCCCATTGCATCATTGCTCTATCTAATTGGCCAAGCCCCAGGTAAATAGAAGCGGCCAACAGTCTGAACCTATTCTCATCGGGCCGAACCACCATACTTTTATTTATGGCATCCAGGGCCAATCCGAAATTCCTGTTATTAAAATGAACTAATGCTATGTAGTAGCAGGTAACCTCTATATTCTTGTCATAGTTAGCGGCATCATGAAGTACTGCCAATGCATTATTAAACTCTTTGAGGTTTATGAGGTCTTTGGCTAATTGAATCTTATATTCGGGATCACGGCTGTAATTTTCAATGATGGTGTTCCATATAGTAGCTGAATCGACAAACCGTTTTTGTGCCTGGTATAAAGCGGCCAGGCTTTTCCAGGCTATCAGTTTATTGGGATCAAGTTCAATACTTTTACGATAGCAATCTTCTGCCTGTTTTATCATATTCCGGTTAGCATAGGCATGCCCCAGGTTAAGTATGTAAGTGGCATTTTCCGATGTGTTATTAGCTTTCTCAAAACAGGTAGCGGCTTTTTCAAACTCCTTTTCCTGTAGCCAAAGCATGCCCAGGTTGTTCAAAGCGGTAGCATAGTCAGGCTTCACTTCCAAAGCCTGGTCGTACTTGACCTTTGCATCTTTAAATTCACCATTTAAGAAATGCTTCACACCTTCGTTATTCAATTGTTCTTCTTGTGTCATCATGGTCTCTTGTATTTAATCGAAAATATTATCTTTTATATCACGGGCCAGCCCTTTAGCCATATTCACCACATCGATATCGGGATAAATAACCTGTAAATCATCAAACGATATATCAAATGGTAGTCCTTCGCGGTAATGAATAGGGAATACAATTCCAAATTGGATATCAGGCCCCCATGAGAAGGATGCCAGATTATAGCGCCATGTTTCAGAAAGGGAGATCAACCAAAGATCCAGGCTGGCTCTTGCAAACGCATTGATATCAAACTGGAATTTCGGGTTCACCGTAATTCTGCCTTCGGCATCTAAAGCCAGACCTGTTTGCGGGCTCCAGTTAACATCTACTTCCGCTGCAGCTTCTCCTTCCAATCCTAAAGTACCTGCCAACTCGATGCCTCCCGTTAGGCTGGCAAAACCAACACTTACGCCCAACCCTAGATCACCTCTTAAAGTAAGGCCGGCATCGGCCGGAATAACAAATTCGCCATGCCCGGAAATGGTGGTTTCATCTTCCCTGTCCGGGTTATAGGTTACCTGTGCATAAAGGTCTCTTAATTGCCCCGGACCAAAACCGGCTGAAAAGTCCAGTCCGCCAGTAATTCTGGCAACCAGTCCAATACTTCTAGGACCTAATGGAATGGCAAATATGGGTATTTCAATAGCCGGAATATTGAACAGGTTCCTATCGAAGGATCGCCTGTCGAATACATCAACGGTACTTGGTAATCCAATACGCCCGGTAACCTCAATTTCGCCATTAGGAAGGAAATTCACGCCTGCCGTAGCCTCCAGCCAGGGTGTTAGACGTAACGTTAAACTACCACCGCCATACACACGCATGGTATCATCGGGATCTCCATTAGGCTGGCCATCATCACCAATAGCACGATTTGTGGCCCCTATACGGACAGTACCGGACAACATACCTCGGGCATAGGCTGCGGTGCCTTCAATAGTCAAGGCTCCGTTATCATAAGTAACTGTCAGAGAGGTGTCAATTCCCGGAATATCCGGCTGCGCGGTTCCGGAAACCATGACGTTGTAACCTTCTTCTCCATTTTGTCTGGATATGGTCGCAGCCACGTTTCCACTACGGATTCCCGGTATATCAGAGCTCAGATCAAAGTCCCCACTAATGGAGAAGCCCTGATCTCCATAATTAACGGTCATGGTACCACGCTCTATACCCGGTATGTCAAGTTCGGCAGTTCCTGTTGCCGTAAAATTGTTCTCACTGTAAGACGCTGTAATAGTAGCATTTTTAACACCTCTTATCTTGCCTTCAGGGATACCGATCTCCCCTCCAATGGTCCATATATTATCTTTATATTCTACATTTATTTGGGCCGGATCAAAGAGTTCGGAATCAAAATTAAAAGCGCCCTCCAGTTCAAAACCACCACGAGTAGAAGCTATTGCTCCAATATAACCATCCCCTACATTATCGATCCCAAAGTTAACCCGACCACCAATTAAGAAACCTCTACGGAGGCCATAACCTAATGTTAGGCTTACATCTGAAATATTAAATGGGGCTGGCATGTCCAAATCTCCACTTGAAAATACTTTCTGTAGTATGACATCATCTTCCGTAATGACAATCTCAATATTTGCCCTGGAGATAAAAGGTACCGAAGGTAACAGTGTACCCCGTGCTCTAAGACCAGACTCAGTAAAAAGAATACTGTCAATACTGAATGGGCTTAATAATTCAAACTCTGCTTGAGTATTATTAAGAAAGTCTTTAAGATCACTCGACTTCAAGAAGCCAGCGTATGTGGTTCCGGGCATTTTATAAATTGGCCAGTTGAAATATTCAGGCAACATTAATAATTGTCTACTACCATCCCTAGTTCTGAACTTAAATGGTTTGCCCCTTAGATGCCCCTTTCTTCCCTCGTTAACTGCCGGATCAAATTGCATGGTCTCTACATTGAAAAATTTGCCATGCATGGTTAGTCTGGGGTTAAATAAATTTGTTGAAGCCTGTTGTGTTATAGTGTTAGGGTCATTCCAGGCCAATTTGGTCCTATTCCCCAAATTATCTCCCCAATAAAGGACATAGCTTGAACTTGATCCCATCCGGCCTTCAAGGTTTAAATTTGAAGGATGTGGATCGAATGGCAAAGACGGAGAAGGATTAGGATCCTGGAAATCATAAAAATTAATCGCTCCCCGACCTTTTTGTCTGGATAATAGTTTATCAATATGGTCTCCGGACTGAACCTGCCCCTTATTCCAGGTCTTTAAATTAGGAGGGTCTGAAGTCGTAGTAAAACTCCTGTAATGAATATCAAAACGGGACTTAATTGTATTTGCCAGGGTATTGTTAATCCTATTTACATTGATACCCTGAGCAGCAACTGCATCTTTAAGAGGTTGATCTGTCCTAACAAGGTCTTTTATAGATGTATTTACACTATCTAAAATTGTGGTTCCGGAAGTTCTGTTCGCTTCATTCGAAAGTAAGTGAAGATTATCAATAAGCCCTGCCGTTCTTACTCTGGGCCAGCCTTTGAGTTGAAGTTCCTGCATATGATCAATCTGATAATATTCCTTTACCCCGGATTCATCATCCCAGAAAGGAACTTTTAAGTTTTCTGCAAGAAGTCCGGCATCACCATTTCTTTCAAAACTTTTATTTCTCCCTCCTGAGCTGACCCGGGTTGAAATACCATATAAATGATCATCCTGGATACCACCAGTTAATAGTTTTCCATGGGCCCCTTCACTACTAATAGTATTCCAAACACCTGCCTGGTTAGCATCATTGTCCCCTGAACGTCCTGAGCCGCTAAACTCCCTTGCTCTAAAGTTCCCGGAGGCGGACATAAAAGCGCTTTTAAAAGCCGGGATTGGTAAATTATCTATATAAATTTTAGGAGGGCTGGAGGTAAAATCATAATTACTTCCGGTTTGTGGTATTTCCGGCGGGTTATCGTCATCATCCTTTTGAATCATTTTCGGTTGCACCGATGACGCTCCCTGTTGTACGGTATGCGTGAGTTCATGTGCCAATAAATGTTTTCCGGAATCACTACCAGGGTTATATTTTCCCTCATTGAAATAAATATCATTACCATGGGTAAACGCCTGAGCGCCTATACTCTTGCTCATTTGAACGGCATTAGAATCGGTATGTACCCTTACATCACTGAAATTGGCACCAAAACCGGACTCCATCTCACTACGGGTACCATCGGACAGCCGGCTGCCGGAACCTTTTGAATTATTCAGACCGGTTTCCAATGAGGTCGTATCTCCCGGATCACCTGACCCGACAGATTGTTTTTGAAGAAAATTCTCATCTTCTTTTTGCTGGAGCTGCTCCTCCTCTTTTTGCTGGATGTCTTCCTCGGTCATCTTCTGAATGTTTGCAACAGGACTAAAAAATGAAGGGCTCAATGCTTCCTTTCCGGCCACAATCTGATCGGCCACCTTATCGGCTTCAAGCTCGTATTGATCTCCGGCCTGGCCAAAATTCAGTTTAGGTTGAATAAAAGGCGTACCAGTCTTGTTCGTATGTTGTGTTGACGAATGTCCTGATGATTTTTTTATGTGCTTAGCCGCAAACATTAATTATAACTCTATTACTTCTCTATTTCAATACCCCAGCCCTTCATTAATCTTAAATTTGTTCTCGATATACAAACGACTATTGGGATCAATTACCTCCATTTCGGCTACCCCTTCCTGTAGCAAATGTGTATCCCGTCCATTTTTAACCTCTTGCTGAAAATTTGCAAGTTGTTTTAATTGTGTAGCACTTTCTTTAATGACTTTGTCTTTAGGATTATCAGCGTTTTCGAGAGATACAGTAATAGCCTCATCAGCAAATTTTATGGCCTCCTTACTATCTCCCAATAAGAATTTCGCCTGCCCTATAGACAATATATCCTCAGGCGTTTTAGCTCGTTTTTGAAGTTTCTCTGTTATCTCGGTCAATTGTTTTATAGCCAGATTATCCTCAGGATTGGAAGACACGGCTACCTTAGCCCGTTCCATTTCAAGCTTCCAGTCACCAATCTGGACCGACTTAATACTGGGATAGGCTATCATAATGATTGGAAGCAGGAAAAATTTCAAAAGCCCTGTAAAGGGTTTATCGCTGGTGTAATTACGATACAACATGGCACATAACAACAGGAAAAATATTACTCCTAAAAAGAGCAGTATGATTTCGTACAAAAAGAGGTTTTCAAATAATGCTTTCATGGGTTTAATTTTTAGTTGTTTTTCTTTTTATGGCACTTTAATGTCATCCACACTCCACATCTACATCCGCACAGACGGCGCGAGGACCAAGCTGTGCTCTTTTCCCAATCTGTACGACGTCCTGGTCTCCAAAGCGGTGGTTGTGATACTTACAGTCGATAGGGTCAAAAATGCTATAGAAATCTCTATCAGGCGTACCCGTATCGCTCACACCAACCCCATAGGCTACAACAGCATGACCAATATTACCACCAATTATCAGTATGATATGTCCATGACTTTTGAGGTTACTTTTTAAGAATTCATAATCAAAATTGGCAACATCAAACAAGCCTATGCCTAATTCGCCATATACTTCGGAAACAAATTTTTCAGGCAGGCTGCCATCATCGCAAATACAATGTCCAAACCTTATGATGAGGGAATCCCTGGTTGCGCCAGGCAAAATTTTTGTAGCATTAAGCCAGGATGCTCCAGCAGCTGCCCAGCAAACTAACGAGTCTCCCTGACACACCACGGGTGGCGGGCTAAGCACGAACATGGTATCATCATCCAGAAGGGGTACTTCTCTTTGTGATCTGGCCCCCATCAAAGAATCTGCCGTTTTCCGGTCGACCACCTCAAGTCCGTCACCAGTCTTTTCAAACCCAGCCTGTTGCACCTCATCACCATCATGGGATTGAGCTGTAGCAAAGAGGTTACTCGTCATTTCAGAGCCCTCAATGGCTTTGTAGCCTCTCAAAATTTCACCGGTATTGGGTCCAAACATACCATCAATTTTCAACCTTGACCCCATTTTCTCATTAAGCTTTTGCTGTAAAATCTTAACCCGTGGCCTTAAATGCCAGGTCCCGAATACAAGGCCATCCCCCCGTTTTAGACCAACCAATGGGTTTTGTTGTACTGGCAAGGCTTCAGAGGGATCCTCTTTTTTTCTGATGCTTCCTTCCTGCTGTATAGTATGGGTTAACTCATGTGCCAGTAAATGCTTGCCTTCTTTAGAGTTAGGATCGTATTTTCCGGTATTAAAATACACATCATTGCCATAAGTAAATGCCTGAGCCCCAAGCTCCTGACTCATTTGAACCGCTTCACTATCGGTATGGATATTAATATGACTAAAATCAGCACCAAAGCCCTGTTCCATTTGGGATTTGGCGTCACCCGACAATTTGGAACCACGGCCTTTACTGCGCCTTAAACCGGGTTCTATGGAAGGCGAAGGATTAGGGTTATTGGACCTTGCCTGTACGGCCTCCTCTTCCTCCATCATTTGCACCGCATCCTCCTCTTCTTCCATTTTCTGAACAGGTTCTTCTTCCTCAGCCATTTTCTGAACCGTTTCTTCCTTTTCACAATCATCACATTTCGCCTGGACATTTTCTTCTTCAGTAGTTTCCATACGCTGTATCAATGGTGTTACTGAGGCTGCCAATGGTTTTTGTTGTAGTTCGTCTTCCGTACCTTCCATTTTCTGAATAGTTCCCTGTTCTCCTGTTCGATTTACAACCTGATCGGCCATGACATCGGCTTCCCGCTCATATTTATCTCCCGGTTGCCCTACCTTTAGTTTTTGTTGTACCAAAGGTTTGAAAAAGGGATCGCCCGTAGCGGGAGGCAATGGTTTCGGTTTTCTGTAGCGCCTTCTCATGATGTTTTTCCCTCTAGTTCGGCCTTGGCCTCTTTACGTTGATTCTTTGTCTTATCGGTTATGAGCGCAACGATCTGATGCCATCCATCGGCACCACCTGCTATTACTGCAGCCGTAAGGACACAATCCAAAAACCGGAATAAGAACCCTCCAAATTCATAGGCATATGATGCGGGTGGGTCAATAAAATATTCCAGGATCCTGAAACCGGCAATGGCTAATAAAATACCGATTGAAAAGGAGGCCATTACCGCCCCGTTAAAATTCGATTTAACGATCTCATTAAGTGAATCCGCTGTCAGGTTAGGGTCATTCTTTTTTTTGACAACGATCAATTCGTTAAAACGCTCAACCAATGCCAGTATAACCGGAAATACAAACATTAAGGTGCTTAGGTCTATCTCGTCCATTTCCTTGAGTGTGATCACTCCCAGCTTTTCATAATATGCCATAGCAAGCGCAAGTGCAACGGGTATGGCCAAATAAATTCTTTTCATCTGTTTAAATTTTATTGTTTTCATATGTCAGATGTAATTCGCCATTAAAGATTTCGACAAGCTCAATGCAACGCATTTTGGTGGGTATTACCATTAAGTTATTATGGCTCATTTCATAATCTAAAATTTGAGTTACCAATCTGTAAATATTAATTTGTCTATCCATGGTAGCTTAACAAGGCTAATATTCCATGGTAATCTGTCCAATAGTATGTCCTGTACTTTGCGCTCTATGATAAGTTTGGGATTGGCTCCTTTTAAGATGAGCTTACCGGGGCGTTGTAAAAATTCACGACGTAACAAATCCGGAGATGTGTTTTTCAAGGCACCCCAGCTAGTAATTACAGCTTCCAAAAGTGCTTCGGTCTCTGCCTTTTGTTTTTTACTGAATCGGATATCCCTGCGAATTGACTGATGTATTGGGATACCACAAACAAATTTCTCAAAGACCATTTGGCTTTCAAGTTGGCATTCCTGTTTCGTCGCAACATAATGCAGCAAATGGCTGGCTAATTCCTTATTATTAATACCGTCATTGTCATCCAAAAGCCCACAATTATCGAAAAAATGCTTTAAAAAAGGATGCAACAGGATAAGTCCCGCATTAGCAAAATAATAGTCTTTGTCCTTTTCCGTTTCCCAATAATTATCCAGTTCCAATACAAAATCATCAGAATCCGCTGTCTGGTCTTGTGGCAATGCTTTTGGGTCATTAATGCCAAAAGCCTTCACCGTATCTAAATCAGAACCAGAGGTTTCACCCGGCAGTAACAGGTCTGCATCCTTATCTCCGGAAATACCGAGAGGCACTATCAACTCTAAGCTATCAACCTTATCCGGGTCGCAGGCATGAGCTTCTTGCAACCTATTTGTTCCTTCTCTATTATTAGAACTATCAACAGGGTTTATCGTATCCGAACCATTATCAGTATCAGGATCCGGGGTTTGTCTTTCGCTGCCGGCGGATGATACATTAAAAATAGCATGCATATCCTGAGTGCCCTGGCCTTTTAGGCTCTTAATCATTAACAAGGTGATCTCTTTAAGAGATTCATACAAGCTTGTATCCTTGTGGTCTTTCACCAAATATATAAGCCTTCCAGTCTCAGCCCTTAGTTTTGAGATGTCATTTCTTATAAGAAAATCGATGATCATTTTCCAAACCTGTTTCCTGTAATATGGGTTCAGGGGTTTCATTTTAACCGGCAGTTCCGAACTTAAAATTAGAAGCGATTCAGTTTCCGGAACATCATTGAAACCATGATGCAACATCAGGTAAATCTGGTCATCCGAAAACTGGTTTATGAGCCTTTCCCGTACAGCAGGTCTATTAATTAATTGCCTGAACTCAAATCCGAAATTTCCAACCTTGACGACAGCTTTAAGCTCCGGGGTATCAAATACCATGACATCACCGGAAGTCTGCCACCATGGGTTTATGCCTTTCTCCAGAAAGACCAGTAACGATCTTAAATCACGTGCTTCCCTATTCAGATAAAGGACGTCCTGACCATGACTTTTAGAGCTATTAAGCACTTTCTGAAAATCCTCTACAAATTGCTCCCCAACAACAGCTCCCATCTGGGAAATACTGTTTTGACCGGATACATTGATCTCCACCGAAAGGCTGGGTATTTGAAGGATTCCGGATGCTAATTTGCCTTCCAAGGAATCAAAATAATTCTCGAGATAAGGAAACAGGTTCTTACTCAAAAACGCACTGATATTATCCTTGATCTCATACGCCACCTTCTTATTCCCGGTGTTTACGTCAAGAAAAACCTTGTTGATGATATGTGTATCGTCACTATACATTAAGGTATTTGCGGGATTAATTGATTTTTAATAGCAGTAGCAACGTACTTAATGATTCTGGCATCCGCTATGTAGGCATTGAGATACTTTTTGAGATCATTATTAGGATCGAATTTTTTGCCGGCCTCTCTCAATCGCTTAAACTGTATGGCAAATAATGCACTGACAGGTGTTATTTTAGTTTTATCGGCAGTCAAGACGGCATGCGGCTGACAATGAATGATATTATAGAACAGTTTTATCTGAGCGCTATAAAGCTTGGACAGTTCGTTTATAACAAAACCATCCTGATTTGTGGCTATCGCATTAAATGTTCTATTGGTCAATGTTTGGAATAACTCCAATAGCTTTTCATTGTTTTCACCTTCCAGGAATGGTCCAGGGTTGGATAATACTTGTTTATATAGTCTTATCGTAGCAGCTAAAACGGTAGTTCTTAAATTACCGGGGAGATCCGTATTAGGGTCTAATCCTCCCTGATCCTTCTTAATTCTCACAGTAGTCTCTTCCATACAAACGTCATTGGAAACAATAGCAACAAATGGAATGTTGTTCGTACTACTGGTACCACAACGATCGTTTGTGACCTCTAGTTTAAATACCCATTCAACAGGACCGTTTGGTTGCAGGTCAATGGTGAAATTCTTTTTACCATTAAGCAGCTTGGTCTTATTGTTAAAGAACCATTTAGACGATTTAATATTTCCTGTAGAGTCATTTCTAAGGATGATCTTATTGCCCTGCTGAATGGGGGTAAATCGGGCCTTGGCTGGTTGATGCAGCACGATCTTAAGCAGTTCTTTTCCTGCTACACTATAGGAGGGCGTATTACCAAATGCCGGTCCGATAGCCGAAGGAACCAATAGGGCATTGCCCTGGGCATCAAACTTCAATCCCGGGCCTGTAACAATAGTACCCCTAATTACCGGCTTCACAGAAATTTTGTAAGAACCGTTATCATCGGTACAATAGTTTAACCTGTTAAATGGTAAACCAAGTGAGAAAATAGGGTGTTTAATGGTGACCACAACGGTCTCTGTAGCCGTACAGCCCTTAGGGTCTGTGACGTTAAGCGTCACTACAAACGGATTCTCCCCTTCCTTAATTAACAGGTTGGTCTGTAGGTTCTTATCGGTACCAACAACAACCTCATTAATGATCCATTCAAAGTCTAAATTGGTGGCATTAGGATTTGCCGGTATTTTAGATCCAAAGAAATAACTGTGGAATAATTGATCATCCTTCCAGAAGAACGATCCTTTATCTTCTATAATTTCAATTTCCAGTACAGGAGAAACAGTAATAGCCGCCGTGGTTGGCAGATCGTTTACGGTAAACGAAACGGCTGTATTAAAGTTTACAAATGTACCAGGCTTGATAACGAGTTCATTGTTTACAATACTCATACCGGCAACAGGTGCATTCACTATTTTTATGGTGCCATCAACCGGACTTAAATTCGTAAACGGAATAATAACATCTACTGTGCTTGTTGTGTCAATACAGGTATGTTCCCTGATCCTTAAGTTGACATCAACAGGCTTTTCGAATTCAATTTCCTCAATGGTTATAATGTCATCACAGAAACCATTGCTGATGGTCAATACAGGCTTAACAATATTACTATCGTTGACCGGCAGGTTATAGATATAAGTGAATACGCCATTGGCATCCGGTTTTTCGTCAAGCGTGGTGCCATTACCAAGATCCCAACTGAATACAATATCGTCCGGAATGTCACCCAGGACTCTGAATCGTACTGTGGCTCTGGTTTTACCCTGGTTGTATTGTATGTCTGTTGATACCAACAGGTCGGGGCTGTCGTAAACCGTAATCTTACAATCGGTTTCTTCGTCATTAACTGTAAACCTAATAAGCGTACCATATAATTCAGGGCTTACCAAACGGGCATCAAAAACAAATTGCCCATGTTCATTGGTGGTAACACCACCATTAAGGCCGTCATCTACCAGGGCTTTAACAATGGCATTTTTCGGAGAGACCACAAACAGAATCGGCACGGTAGTCTCATGAAGACAAATGTGTGGTTCGGGCAGGCTTAAAAATACCGGTTCTTTTGGAATGATAAAGTTAACCGGGGCACAGTCTGAACAGCACATATAAGGTAAGGCAAAATCGGCAATGACCGTATTTTTCTTAGTAACATTACTACTAACAATACGATTGGTCTCAAAAAATATCTTATCATCGGTCCCAACGAGCTTAGGGTTTTTGAAATAAACGTAGTTCTCATCCCTTTTTATGGATTTATTACTTAGGCTTATACGCAAAAAATTACCTTTAGCCTCTGCCAGACAATATTTGGAAGCTCCCGCAACCCGCCAGGTATAATTAAGGAATTCGGCTAAATTCTGAACCGTTTCTTCAAGGGTTTCGCCAATTTGAACCAATCTGTTCCGATATCTTTTGGAGATCGCTTTAAACCCGGATGCAAAGGCAAAATCAACACTGATCCGTTCATCATTAAAGACCCTGATATGGCCACTATCTAATTTCAAATGATTGGTTGCCTGAGCAGGCTGCGTTAAAAATTCGAGATCCAGGCTTACCTTTTCAAAGATATCTTTAACGGATTCAGCTTCGGCCAGGTACACCATGATAAAGGTGCCCCCAATCATAACACCCGCCAGATGTTCCAATCCCGGATGGTATTTTACATAAGGGCACAACTGAATTTTTAACAATATCCTTTGCTTTCTTATTTTTATTTCTTCAAATAAGATTTTTAATTTCTTTTCGGAACAACAAACCACGGATAGCTGGTTGATGAGCATACCCAGCACTTGTTTCAAGTCATCTTCCATGGCAATGCTTTGGTAAGTAGCCTGTAACTTTTTAACCAGGGCACATACGTCTTTCAATGACAATTCATACTCCGAAAGCCTTAAGGCATCCAAATCGAATAAACTTTGCGGCGCCTTCTCGGTCAAAACAGCGGTCAGGCCAATCAACTCCACAGTGTTGTACAGGAAATTCTTTGTATTGCCATGCTCAGCCCAGGCTGATGTATTAACATCCTGGTCTATCAGAATTTTGGCTGTATGCTTAATATCATTTGCAGAACCGCCTTTATTCTTTTCAAAGGCGAGCTTCATATATTTCCCAATAGTATGATCTTCCTCCCCAACATTGTCCTTAACTACATTCCTGCGATAACGATACTTCGTTTTAGAAGATTTATCAAGTGTCTTTTCCTCTTTAGGCTCCGCTTCGGTTATTGGAAAAAAGTGATGCATTCGTCCCACATACTCGGCTTCCTTGACATGCTTCCCAACCTCTTTAGTGCTAAGCCCCGCAAAGAACTTGGTGATGCTTGCCAGTATACATTCCTGTTCTACGGTCCAGGCCTTTAATAACACACTCAGGTCCTCAAATTCACACTTATAATCGTTCAGGTCGATTTCCTCTTCTACGGGGTTTACGGACAATACTTTCACATCGAAGTTCAGCCCGTATTGTTTTTTAAGCTTCAATACGTCCTCCAGGGCTTCCCGGTATGGTTTTCCCTGGTGGCCTTCTATCCGATAGAAATTATTATTATCCATATTATACTCCAGCGGTCGCTGCACAGGAGCAACCGGTGCCAGGTTTGTAGTGTGATAGCTCAAATTATGCTTTTGACTGAAGTTGGTATACCGGTTATAACTCCAGGAGTCTATGAGTGTATCATTTACATTGTAATAAAAGGGTATGGCCTTATGTTCCAGGTCTCCAAATGCCTGGGAGGGTGTGATCTTGATGATCTGGGATTTGTTCTTATTCAAATAATTATTCACCAGTGCCTCGGCCCTGTTCAAAAGACTTAAGACACATTTGTAATTATGGTCTTCATGTCCAATGATCGGTGATTTATAAAACCGATGCCGTAAGGACAAATAATCTTCCGTTTCTTCAAGTTTCCCAAGCATAAGGTGTTTTGGGAATGACCCGATATCGGGACAACAATGGACATTAATATGAAGCAACAGGTCTTTAATATCGTTGTAGGTATCAATAAGATCCTTTAACACATCATAGCGGTATTGAAAATCCAGTGGCACGCTATTGGAATTCATATTGAAAATAGCCGTTATCTTAGATGATATGCCGGGCCTGTTGAATTTCGAAAAGATCACATCGTAGCCCAGTTTAAGATCGGGCAATGTCAGGTTAGATTTTATGGCATTGAAGTAATTTTGTTTTAGTGATTTAAAGGTTTTGGTATTTTCGCAGTTCAATATCACCCGCCTGGCACTAACTACAGGTAATTGAAGATACGAATCGTACCAGTCGTGTGCGTTGTATATAGGGTCCAGGCCTGCAATATATCGGGCATTCAACGTTGATACAAGCAATACCTTAAGCCGGGCTACCTGATCGATTCCCTGGTTGTCACAGGTAATCTCGGTACACAGATCGCCTTCCTTCGAATAGTTCTCCAAATATAAAAGTACCACCTTATCCTCAAGGTTATCCAGGAGTTCCAGTTTACTATAGGAGGTATCACCTTCGGCAATTTCAGCTTCGGTCTGTAATTCCCAAAGTTCTATTTGGTTATCGCCGGAATAAAAGAAGGGCTTATACTTGACCTTATCACTTTGGTAGACCTTAAAATGCGTATAGGTTTTATACAACAGGTCGATCGATTTTAAAATACTGCTACGCTCGCCAGCATCGGTTCCTGAAGGATTTAGCAGTGTCAACAGATCGCCATCTGTTGTTACACCATAGCCCTGAGTGATCTTTATTGTTTTAAGCAATGCGTTGTACGTGACCTTAAAGCCACATACCAGACCAACACCGCTAAGACCAATTCGGGATAAATGGTCCTGGTCTTCAAAATAATCTAAAAACTCATTGAGTTGGCTTTCTGTTAATACCTGATTTGTATTGAATTTTCTATACTGCGTCGTTATAGTATGTAGCTTAGTACTCATGGCATTATGTTTTAAAGTGTTCCTAAATTGGTTCTTCCTAATATGATTCGTCCTCTCAGATCATCGCTTTCATCAGCACAATCCAGTAATCGTCCGGTTGGATAGACGCTGTTTAATTTTGACAAAGCGGTCAGGAGTGTTTTTATCTGGTTTTCCGGTTGTTCCTGTTCCAGTTTTGTTTTTTCAAGCAGGTATGCCTTATAGGCATCTTCAAAGCATAACAGGTCATTTTTATCATCGTCCACCTCCCCTTTTCTGTGTCCTACCCAGCAAATCCTGGGTAATACATGAGCTGGTAATTCTTCTTTAATGATAGTCTCCATATAATTCCTGAAATCCGGATTTGAAAACCTAAAGGTGTATCCCGGCAGGACTATACTTACCCTATATGAATAGGGATCAATGAAACAATCGTCCTTGCAATCATTGGTACAAATTGGCATAAAGACACCTGATGCGCTCTGGTTCACATCGGGCCGTAATAAAATGTGTTCCACCAGAAAGATCCCTTCCTCGGTGAACCGGTATTTCATAAATTCAATAATGCTTAGTATCGCATCCTCCAATGCCTCAGGGGTACCGTAATAACTAAACTGCTTGGCCACGATATAATCCACATGCCCAGGATCCTTTTGAGGGTCAATGACATCAAAGAAATATTCGCCGGTAGGTAATTGTTGGATCCTTAAATTTTCGATAACAGTCCCCTCGGACACCCCTACTTCGAAGGCATCTTCAATAGCTTTTTCACTGGTTTGTATAATTTGCAATACGGAAAAGTACAGTTCGCGTGAAGCTACTTCCGGAGCAGGATAATGTGTGGTAGCAGACAGGATAATATTTCCATGGTCATCTTTTATCCGCCATCTGTATTTTTCTTCGGCAGGAGTGGGTTTATAGATCTCAACGTAAGACGAAGAAAGATGTCGCCGGTTGTAATCTTTTAAGCCCATCAGCCGGGATATACGCTTTTGTACCCCTGAAATATTGTTGGTATCCCAAAGCTTTTCGGGTGTTTGTTTATAATAATTAAAGGCACAGCCCCGCTGGGAACTTATGGCAATATAATCGCCCAGAAAAGACTCCTTGTTAGATAAAACGATATCGTCAGCCACCTTACCATATAAGATCTTCATCAGGAAGGCATATTCTCCGAACTTTTCGGCAAAACGTGCCAACAAGTGATCCAGCATGTCATTTCTGCGCTCTATGCTATTATCCAATTGTTCGAATAATAATTCGGTAAGATTATCGTCATCGTCGCTATCATAGTTCTTTACTAAATCTTCAAAACCGCGTACATCCTTTATCGCCTGTGTAAAAAAGGTTTTGGTTTCTGTTCCATTTATAGACAGTAAGTCTTTTACTTTTGCAAGGTGTTTAAAGTAACTGGCCAGGATCTTATCGAAAAACAGGAGGTAAGCTTTCAATTGCTTTGCCTGGGATTTTCTTTGGGTGGTTGCCCTGGCAGTTAAGCCCTCCTGCCCTATACCATAAGTATCCGGAAAATCATTCATTATGGTGGTGTAGGTATCCGGAGCCCGATGACGTCCATTGGGGAACTCCAGAACTTTGTCATTTTTTGCATTACTCTGTAGATCCTCCTCTTCAGCTTTGAGTTCTTTTTGGTATTTGGCTACCTGATCATGATTAATATTTAAGGGCAAAACGCCTTTATGATAACTAAAGGTCCTGGTATTACAAAGGGCCGGTTTTTTGTGTTTATCAATGCATATTACCCAGTCATTTTTCAGATCCTTCGAAGCATCACAATGCCCTATTGAAATGTCTTTTATCAGCTTCACGCCTTCAATATTCATGATTATTTTCATGATATCGGATAAACGGACTTCTGTTCTTAATTCAGCGTTTTTAAGTGCTTCCGTATCTATAAATCCATGCTCCAAAAGCGGCCCGTCAAATATCTGATCCGGTGTATATTGTTTATCCAGCATTTCGGTAATGGAATAGAACCGCAATGCGGGTGAGAAATAGTCTTCAATAGCATTCAAAACCTTAGCGTGCACCATTTCTTCGTCGGCTTCGGGTTCCACCTCTATACTGGCGCAAACCGCCACTTTTTGTTCGGTTACTTCATCAATCTCTATAAGGTCTTCACAAAGGTTCCGGTTAGCGTGATAGGCTTCCCTTATTTTGGAAAAGATCTCGTCTTTTGTCTGACCTGCATCCAGTTCATCAAAATCGACCAATATGTTGTACAAACCGTTGAGAATAAATTCTTTTTTGAATGCCGCATGTGTAGCACTAAAATCTGCCTCATTATAGGATAGTTTATCATTTTTACAATCCACATAAACGGTTTTCTCAAACTTTGTAAGCCAGCAATTCTTAACGCCGTCTATGTCGATAAAGAGCTTTCTGTAATCCAAAGGAGTAACAGGCTTAGAGGGAAATATTTCGGAGGCCTTGTAAAACTGGCTGTTAAGGCTCTTACCCGGGTCATCGGAAGCAAGCAGATCATTAACAGGCATATCCATACGCATACCAAGATCGGTAATAGCATAACAGAGCATTTCCAGGATGGTTATCCCGGGATCATGTGAATTGTAATCTGTCCATAGTCGGTTACCCAACTGCTCAATGTACCTGATGCCGGCTTCTCGTAAATAATAGTAATCCAGATCATTTCCTGAAGCCACATGTTTTGGTATACTTATATGTTTATTTATGACGGACATTCTTCAAGCGTTTTAGGTTTTTCCCCTTTGCAATTTTCTAAGTCAGTACTAATAGTATGCGTCTTTGCCGAAACCAAAATAGCCCTGGGGCTTGATGGTGCCACACTGTTATTTACAGGTTGACCATCCTTTTCCAGCCTTACATTTTGCAGGTAATCCACATACTCGAGTTTTTCAAGATAGTCTATCAGAACACTTTTATGCAGTTCTACACCAAAGGCAATTTTTTTAGCGTCGTCAAAAGCCCATGGGGACAGGAATTTTATAATATCCTGATCCATTTGTTTCGAATAAAAACTGGCATCATAGCCTTCATGAAACTGCACCTCCAGTATGACCTTCACTTCTTCATAATCGGGGTTAACAATATCTGCTGTAACATGCATGGTGTTTAAACTGTTGATATAGGCTTTTACTTTACTTATCAATCCCTGGCTTACTCTAGGTTGATAGATATCGAAGACATTTTTGTTTACCGTATCGGGAATGACAACAACTGTTACATGCCCGGCAGAAAGAAAGTGATGATCGTAGGTGTGATTTAAACATTTGGCCTTATAGATATCGGGAAATTTCTGAAGGATCAAATGCTCATAGTCCCAAAGGCTTATCGCCCTGTTCTTATGTCTTAATCGCTCACTGATCCGCCTGTAAAAAGCAGCATCAGATTCTTTGGGGACGCCATCAAAGGAGTTATAGGGTTGGGATACCGATTTTATCTGCGGAATACGTGTTATAAGCTTTTTGATAGTCCCGGATACCAATCCGTTTTCCAATTGGGACAATTCGTTACCATTGTTTTCAAACGCTGCCTGAACAGCCTGTGCATGGATATTGATTACCTTACAAACAGCATCATAGTCCTTATGCATTCTGGCCCGTATCCATATATAACCTTTTGGGAATCGTGTATTGGTGTCCGTGGCTTCCCTGGGGATATTAAATTTAACAATTCCCGAAACTAAAAAATTGTGAGTGGTATTGGTCAAAATATCATCTTTCAGGCTCTTCCATTTGTTATCACATAACACAGCCCAGTCTATAGCTTCATTATCCTTAAAAGTCTCTACCAACGGATTTTCACTCCCCTCCAATACCTGTACAAGCAATGAAACGGATTGCAGCGGCCTGGCATCTTTTAAACCGATAAAGAGGGAGCCGCCTTCACAGAACTTAGGAAATATATGGGTATTAACAGTGTTTGTATCATACCGGTCTTTTATGCCTTTCTCCTGTTTCACCACATTTAAGTGATTATGCACTTCATCCATCCCAAAGTCCTGTATATGAAATAATTGCAACCTGTTTTTATTATAAGCACTAAGACTATTTTCAGGTTCCAGGGGCGTGGTTTCATCTATAGGTAAGGTTTGTGATACAACGGTCCTAGATTCCTGTGCGGTATAATCCAATGATATACTTTCAACCAGCGGTGTATAGGGTTCATTGGGGATATCTTTATCGTCTGAAGTTATATCATTTGCAAGGCTGATCAGGGCCCTGGCATACGTACTTGAGAATTGCTCATGGAAAAAAGAATTGAGCAGTGATAGCTTTACGGGCCCGGCGGTATCAGCACCGTTATAAGTATCACCACTATTATCAATTTTAATATTACATTCATACCCTGCCGGGTCTCCTGTATCAGGGTCTTTCAGAACAGCAAAAAGCTCCTGGGCATCATGATCCTCCTGCCATACCCCTTTATGCATTAGCCAGGTGGTGACCTTAAAATAGGATGCATCATCAGGCGGATTGGTGTAAGCACCATACCATTCATCAAATCCAATATCAGGTGTGTTTTTCCAAAGGAGGTTGATATTTAAACTATCCCATGCTTTTGAGAACGGTTCTGCATGATCTATAAAAAAGTTAGACCCTTTTATAGGTTGGGTAGTAAAAGGGTAAAAAGGTTTGCCCGGATTTAATACCCCAAAATCGTTTTCAATACTCAATAATTTGGCATCCATGACATCCACGGTTATTGAAATATTCGTAACAATCCTGTTTACCAGGGCTCTGTAAAAGTCATAAGCTGCTTCATGTTTTGTATCCATAACAAAACGTACGACAGGAAATCCCGTATTATAGCTGTCCCCCAGAATTTCAGGGTTGTAATGTGAAAGCCCCTCAATATCCTTATCGAGTTGAAAAGCAAGGCTTAAAGTGTCTTTTTTATCGCTTGACGTTTGATAGGTTGCTTCGGAATTATCCTTGTGGGTCACCGTGATACTTTCGGCAAGTGGCGGCAGCTCTATCCAACCTTCGGAACCACTGCCGTAAAGGGATATGATCTCTATTATTTTAGGGGCCGGGAATTTGCTTAGATCTGAAGATGCATCCGACTTGAAATCAATAGTTATCTGTACTGTTCTTAGTCCCTCCTTTAAATTGAACATGGGTGAAGCCAGGGCAAACCCCAGCATGGCATCTGGCAAAGCTGTAAAACCCTGTTCTTTTGAAGTATACGCAAACGGCCACCAATAGGGGTTCTCTTCTGGTAAGGGCTCTTCAAAACCATCAAGTGTATTGGCCACCTGACTCACCTTTAATTCCTTTAAATCAATATCATTATAAACACTCTTTAAGGCGGCTACACTGGTTTTGTTGACAATAAGTTCTTCGCCGGTCTTGTAGATCATCTGGTTGCCCTGCTTATCCTTGTTTCCGTTTAAGGCGGTATCAGCTACAATTTGCTGCTCAAGGCTTTTTTTAGCTAACTCGAAAATAACGTGCACCTGATCCGGTGCTGGATCATTCCTTTTAACCTTTAATACTTCATTATAATAGAAGTCCAGATGTCTTTTAGTCAGGCTGTTAAAGCGTTTTTTGGATGCTTCCAACAGGTGTAAAAAACAAATAAAAAGCGTTAAATGTGGTGTGAGATTACCATCTGTCTTATATTGGGCAATAGTCTGCTTAATGGATGCTTTGATCTTTTTATACTTGTAACTGTTCCTGAGCGGGATACTACTGCCGGAAAGCTCAAAATAATTGAAAAGATCCTGCCAGTTATCAAAAGCTGCTGCATCGTCAGTAACATCAAAATAATTGACATGTTGGGCGAAATTGTAAGTAAATAATATCCAATCTTCTATATCAAAATCATGAAGTTCCAGATTCTGCGGATCCAGATCGGCCAAAAAGCGCTGCGGCTGGTCGGTTCCGTTTCGCCTTAAAATAGTATCTATGTCATTGCAGTTGCTCATACATATTTGTTTACACTATAATGTTTGTGCCTTCCTCTTTATAGAATGGGAACACCACATTATGTCTTGAGTTTGTAGCCCTTATAAGGTATTCGATGGCTATGTGCAACATCCCTTCAAGCGGGTCTGTTTCGGAAATATCAATCTTTATAACATCGATCCTGGGCTCATGATACAGAATGGCCGTTTTTATAAGCTCAACAACATAGGTGATCAAGGTGCGATTTAAATTTTCAAACATAAGCTCATCCAGGTTACAGCCATAATCGGGCAGCATCACGCGCTCCCCCAGCCTGGTACTTAGCAGGATATGAAGACTGCTCTTGATATCGACTTCATCCGAGATCGTTTTCAAAGCCTTTTGTGATCTGTCAAATTCCGGGGGAAAGCCCCATCCGGTACCTAAAAATGATTGTTTGTATTCCATGCTATCCTATTAATACGGTTGGTAATCCTGAAACAATGGTTCCGCCGTGAGCTGTTGAATCTCCCATTCTTGCGGCAGGCATGCCTCCTATAAATACAGTTCCTGATCCCGCCACGATAGAATCCGGGGGGCCGACACATACCGCCATATCACCTACCCTGGCTGCCGGCATATTACCTATTAATACCGTAGCTTCTCCCAAAGAAATAGGACCGCCTACATGGGGAACCAAAACGGTTACCATTGGACAAACATGCATATCGGATATTCGCGCTGCAGGTGCTCCCATACTTTAATTTATTTGTACCAGCGATCCCTTTAAAATGGCAGTAGCTGATGTTGAAACTTCGGCGCCTGCCGATCCCTCCGCTTTAAATGAGGCACTGGCTTTAAGATTAACATTTGTTCCTTCTATATTGACATCTCCTGATGCCTTTAAATCTATATTCCCCTGGCTTTCCATAAGGATGCCATTACTGTCCAGAGTGATCTTATTGGAATGATCATCTTCTATAACAATGGTTCCGGCATCTTCATCGAGTGAAATTTTCTTCCCCACAGGGGTCGATATATTCAGTGTCTTTTTATCGTCATCAAACAGGATCTTCATTTCGCTTCTGGTCACAAAGCCCTTTTCATGATTGTCATCGGCGGCTGTAATGGGGGCCGGTTTTGCACTACTGTGCAACATGCCCAGGACCACAGCTTCGTTGGGGTCTTCATTTATAAAACCTACAATAACCTCATCTTCAATTTCAGGACGAAAAAAGGCGCCCCGGCTATCTCCTGCATCCAGAGACGCTACCCGGCACCAGATACCCTGCTCCTCGTTATCAATTATGGGGATCTGTACTAAAATACGGTCTTCTCCATCGGGATCATCCTGGAGTTGTGAAACGATCCCTACCTGTAAACCGTTAATAGCCGGTAACAGGCCCGAAGCAGGCTGGGCACTAATATCGAAGGTTTCGGAAAACCATTCGGGGTTTAATCCAAACTGTGCATTTACGGTCCAGTTTCCTTCTGTAATCGTATGTTGTATGGCGGTAACGTAGGCTTTACCGTTAAAGCGGTCACCTACTCCTTCCAACTTTAAAATGGTATTAGGTTTTACAGCAGGAATACCCTGAAACCGTACCCTGCCACGTACTTTTGCCAATTGTTGAAACAACCACTTACCGTTAGCCCATTCCTGTAATTCCGCATCGGTTATAGCACCGCCATGTCGTAATTCCAAATTCTCCAACCCGATCACAGCATTCAGATCGGCATTCGACAAATTCCCGTTTAGTGACACGCCCGGATCAGTCCCTTCAATTTCCAGCAATTCCTGGTCTGCGTGATTCCATCCATAGGAAGACACCTTTTGGACCTGATGACGTGCATCGATCTCGGCGTCAAAATCCAGAAGGGTGGCACCAAAAGTCACAGTCTCAATCTCAGGTTGCTCTACATTAGGCTTGGCAACGGTTACTTTTCCGTCGTCTATAAAACACAGTTTGCCGTTGGCCTGGGCCCTGGAGATCATAAAATCCCAATCGGAAGCATTGTATTGTACAAGCTCCTGATGCGTATGTGTTGTGGCCTCTACTTCCTTCGAAAGGCCATAATCCCCTATTAACTGCTCGAAGATGTCACTGTCTTTACTATCGTAAAAGTATTTGCTCTTCCTGCCAATGGTCATCTTTACGGCTTCATCCTTGCATTCAATAATAAGCTGGGAGCTGTTTTCCCGGATCCTTAAATTATGCCTGATAACAATGCCTTTAAAAATGGTTTCTTCATCAGAATGGTATCCAGCGGTTATTTCAACTTCTTTGCCCGGAATCAGAAAAGCTTCATTGCTCAATTTAAAATCGCGCACCGCAGCTTCGCCATCGATCAACACGATCTGTGCCGAGGGTATCCTGTTTACTTCTCTGTTAACAACAATACTCTTAACCTGATAGATGTTTGAAAGCTCATCCCCTTCGATCAGTATCTTATGGGTAATGAGATCAGCACTTTTTGAGGTTTGTATGATATCGCTATTGTTCATTTAAGATGTCTTTTTTAACGGCGGAAAGATTAATTCCTGTCCCGGTGTCAACTTTCTGAAATTGATAATATTATTAGCTCTGGCTACCTCCAGGTAATACTTGGAATCACCGTAGATCCTATGTGTCATCAGTGCGAGGGTATCCCCTTCTTTAACCTTGCGATAATGTGTG
The DNA here is from genome assembly GCF_028281565.1 of Seonamhaeicola sp. Lineage (GTDB taxonomy): Bacteria > Bacteroidota > Bacteroidia > Flavobacteriales > Flavobacteriaceae > Seonamhaeicola. The sequence continues at coordinate 136,689 of NZ_JANQJQ010000016.1, read as the reverse complement.
AGATCAGGCGATTGATTGTTTTCTTCCGCAGCTCTCCTTTCCGCCTCCTTATGGGAAATGAACTTTACTTTGGCTATAGCTCTGATGGGTGTTCCATCCGGCTTGAAAAGCTTGTATTCGATATTTAGTTCGGTTAAAATCCCTTTAAACGCCAAATTTCCCCAGCATACCAATAAATAATTGGGTTTATGCTTATCGCCATTATAATCGAAAACCGCTTTCTTGAAATTCTCAATATCATCAATGATACCATTGCCCTGGTCTTTATACACAATGTCATCGTCACTGGCTTCAGGGTCATCGCCATAGTGCACAATAACCCCGGTTCTATCAAAGAGGAATTCAAAATCCAGATCGGTAGGCAGCGATCGTGTAAACTTCGGATCCGTGGCACTATTACCGGAGGCCTGCTCTTTTTTGTACTCTGTTTTAAAGGTTTGTGAGTATTTTTCAGGGTTTAGCAGCGCCGTATATTTCAGATCGGTGATCTCCTCCTTAAATTTTTCATCCTTAAAACAGCGGATAACCAGCTTTTGTAATTTCCCTTCACTCATAATGATACATTACTAGCGTTGTTTCTGTTTTTCCAAAATGTACATAACCTCTTCAATGCAGGTAGCAATAATATCGGCTTTTGAAGTAGCCGATGCTCCGCCTTCGGAGGCATTGTTGCCACGATTAGCCCCTTCATCAACATTGATCTTTATGTGCAATTCCTTGATCTCTATGGGCATTAGCTTAAAATTTTGAAATAGTTATACGATAATTCAAGTGTTTCAATGACGAGTTTGTTCTCTTCGGCATTAAAGTCTCCAACATCCCATTTTACCGGGTAGGCATGAATCACATTCCAACTTTGCAAGGGTTCGTGCTTTTCATTGAGTAACTTGACAATGATATCAACAGGAACGATCTCGAAATTTTCCAGTGCTTTTCTACACCATTCTATCAGACCGGAATTAACCATCATGCCTCTTTTTAAAACCAGATTAGGATATTTGGTTCTTACCGGAATGCGATGTTTAAACCGGTTCTCTCCACCTTCGGCAATCTCTTCGGTTTCCATATCTACTGAAAGACCGGAAACCGATTGAAATTGAAAATCATTGGTTGTATCCGCTCCTTCGATATTCGAAGGAAATTCAACCCTAAAGTGAAAGCCTACAGGTGGATAATAGGATGCCATTATAATAAGGACAGTTTTTCGTGAACAAATTCTGCAGTTTCAATGGCGATCTCGTTCCCATCAGCCTTCAGATCTGTGGACTGTATCTTGGTTATATAAGCCCGTTCTGCCTTCCAACTAACTACAGCCTCGTGTTTTTCGTCGAGCATACTAATGGTTAAATCGCCACGGAATTCTTCTTCACCTTCCTGAAAATAAACGGTTTTAACCCATTGGCTATAAAACTCTTTGCTCTTATCAGCAAAGGTTCCGCGCTTTATCGTAATATTACTATACTTGGCCAAACCAGGCTGTTTTGTTTTATGATATTCGTTATCGGCACCGCCCCGGTACTCTATGATCTCTCTTTCGAAATCGAGTCCGGAAACTTCGGTGCAATTAAATTCGGTATCTCCAAAAGTGACCTTAAAATGGAATTTTGGTAATGCATATGCTGTTGCCATGATTTTTGTGATTTTTAATTACTGAATCGTTTAGTTATACTTCTTGCATTTTATGAGAGAATTTTAATACAATAAATTCCGCCGGTCTTACTACAGCCAGCCCAATTTCAATGATCATATTTCCTTCCAGAATGTCAAGTGCCGTCATGGTTTCTCCCAGGCCTACACTCACGTAGAAGGCTTTTTCTGGGGTTGGACCCGCCAGGGCTCCTGCGCGCCATTGTAAAGTGAGGAAATTGTTGATCATGGCCTTAACGCGAACCCAGGTATTCCTGTCATTCGGTTCAAAAACGAATTGTTCGGTTGCTTTTTTAATGGACTCTTCGGCCATATTAAAAAAGCGTCGTACAGATACATAACGCCATTCCAGATCATTTCCGGCCAGAGTTCTGGCCCCCCAGACAAGTACACCTTTACCGGTAAAGGTCCTGATAGCGTTTACAGATTTACCGGCTACTTTATCTACATTATAATCCTTTTGGTCTTCATGGGAAACCACCACAGAGGGTTTGGTTACATAACTTAATCCCACATTTGCCGGGGCTTTCCATACGCCACGATCACTATCAACCCTGGCATATACACCTGCCATGGTTGTGCTTGGTGGTAATTTTACCGGCAGTAATCCTATTTCTGCTTTTATTCTATTGAACAATTGGTTATTACCTGATTCCAGGGTGTCTAATTTAACCGTGGTTGAAGTCGCTCCGGCTCCCGGCAAAGCCCCAATAAGGTTAAATAATTCTCCGGAAGCTTTCAACGTATCCAACTTTGTTTTAATAGCATCGATAGCAGCTTTTGTGGTAGTGATCTCATTGAGAATCTTTGTTTTCGTATCATCCAGGTTCAACCTGTCTATGGCCTTACTCAAATCCAGGTGGGCCTGTTCCATCTCGTCTGTAGCCCAGGTATCCAAAAGGTTTGCTTCAGCATCTGCATTATGCAGCTTGCCCAGGGCAACAACCGATTCCAAATCGGTAACCACACCCTTCACCAAGGTTTTAAAAGTATCGATCTTACTTTTTACTGCAGGAACGAATGCCACTGCCAGGGTATTTGTCTCGGCTGCATCGGCTCCTGAAACGGCTGTTATTTCAGCCTCCAAAGTGTCAAATTTAGCACTGTCAAATTCACCGGTATCAATGCCGTCAGCAATATCCTGTGCTTTTTGCTTAATATCATCGGGATTTGTTGATTGCTGGGTAACATCTATCTGGGCGTCATCATAGACATAGTCTAAAATGGTTTCCAAAAAAGGATAATAAACGGCACCATACTTCAGATAGTCTTTTTCCAGGCTTATTTTAGTTCTAAGGGCAGCTATCGGGTCCACGTCATTGGACGTGTCATCTTCATATTCCGCATCAGAATAGGTATCAATTATTGTAAAACGATCCTGTAACTCATTACATTGCGTTAAAGCATCACCATAAATGGCATAAAAATCACCATCACTCAATAATGAAGTGGCATCCGGAAAAAGAAGTAACGTTGGCTCATCTTCCTTTCTAATGGCAGCCAGGCCAGCCTTTAGATTATTAAGGTTCACTAATGTTGCCGGAGCAACCGTCCCTCCATATTGACCAACTGAAACAATGTAACAGGGGCCTCCACCATTGGCAAAATACATCTGCATGGAGTAATACATTAAAAAAGGTGATCTTTTATCCTCAGGTGGTGCGGTAACGGTTATCACGTCACTATCTACCACTGTAACGGCGATGTCCGTTTCTTTCAGGGCATTCCCAAAATAGGTTTCATACTCCAGCATGGAAGTAATGCGCTTAGGAACATTATTTAAATCGCCATCTTCTTTTTTCGTTGCTTTTTCCGTATAGCCGATAAAGGCAGGAATAGCCGTTTCTACTTGAGCCACCGACGGGGGAAACTTTACAATTTCCTCTATGTAAACTCCGGGTGTTTGGTACGTTGTTGCCATAATTTTAACTGTTTAACTTTTTTTAAATGAATATTTCTGAATAGTATTTATTACCCTCTTTCCGGATGATATCGGGTCTCGGATTAGGATAGTGATGATCTTCTGTAGGTGCAGGATTAAAATCTGAGGGTTCTATTTTTACAAAACCGTTCTTTGTTAAAGGCTTTGTGGCATCTGTGGTTAATATGATGTTATCGGAAGGTTTGATATATCTCCAAAATGTCTTCCTGTTCTTAAAACTTAAAGTAAATAGCGGCGTAGTCTCTAAAACATATTGTTCTACCTGAGTGGCCACAGTCTCAAACTTGAGTAAGTTTTTATTAGCATCTCCTTTTACAAAAAGACGAATAAACCCAAGAAGCCCATTTCTTTTTTCCGCTAATAAGGCTTCATTGAGGATCTCATTCTTAAGGGGCTTCTTTTCTGCATCTGTGAGGTTCACTTTGGCTTCAATATCCCTGAAGCTATTGGTAATGGAAAATGTATCGGTATTTTCAGTTAATGCTTCGTTTTCGAAGGCAATGGCTGCCATCAAATTCCTTGTGCTGGTCTCCTTAAGTAAAAAGCTTGTATCCACGGTACCATCATCTGTAAAAATATTGGCAAAACCGGCATCCTCGGTTGCGGGAATCCTGTTTGAAAATAGATACAGGCGCCTGTCAATCCTGTTTACAACCTGTGAGTAATTGTCAAAATAGGGGTCATTAGCGTAAATACCGAATGTAAAATTAAGATCATCTTCAAATGGAATGAGTGGGCTGGATTTAGTATCCGTATGCTCGATCACACTTACAAGTAACCTGAAACCACTGGTATGGGGCTTAAACAATATGCGGTGATTCTTCAATGCCTTCTTTGTAGCGTCTGTGGGACGGACCTCTAAGAACTCGGAGACCTTGTAGTTCTTTAAAATCCTGTTTTTGTTAAGGTCAGACATACCGGAGAAGTTACTTTCCCCATCATTTAAAAAGTAGCCATGGTACAACCTGATATTGAAAATACTTTTAAATATCATGGTCAGTTTCTGTTTAAAATAGGATTAATCTGTGTTATAACCACGCCTTCAGACTGTACTATATCTCGTTCTATCTGGACGAGTGTGACCTTATACAAGACTGACGGGTATTGCTTTCCTCCCAGAGTTCCCCATATATAATTGAGCTCTTCAAAAGAGGGTGTATAGAGGTCTACAATAAATTTGAAATTCTTAAGCTTTTCCATGCCGGCAACATCCCTGTCGAAGTCCGTATTGTCCTGTGTGAACACATGCTTGCCCTGAAAGAATTCAATAATCCTGGACAGACTCTTTAAGGATTCGGAATATGTACTGTTATTAGCACTAAAAAGTATAAAAAGATTAATATTAACTGGTGGATTCTTATAGGTCACCTTGGTATCGGTGACATAATAATTTGATATATTTTTTAAAGTAGACTCCTCCTGTAGGTTTAGCAAAGTCAATACAATATCTATGGAAGCAGACGTATCACTGGTGTCGGTTTCTATGGAGGCTATATTATCAAGAGCCACCGGAGCTCCTTCAATATAATTATTGACCTCTTCGGTTAAGACCTGTAGCACTTCATAAATCATGATAATGTGACTGTTATGATACCCTAATTAGCACCGTATTAAAAAAACTACACCTCTAAAAGTAGCATCAATCACCAGAGACTCACAAACATAAAAACCTGATTTTCAATGAGAAAAACAACCTTATTTTACGGGGCAATAAATGAATATTAAACAAGGGAAATCCTGTACTATAGATTCGGATACCAACCTCAACAGACTAAATTTCACACAGGGTAAAACCGCTTTGTCCCGTTAAGTTTTTAGGATATGACTTACAAAACCAGGGATTGACATCTTTTTTACAACACTTGTTTTTGTAAGAAAAAGAACAAATAAAAAAAGGGTGTTTTTCCGATTTAAATTCATCAATTAATAATATTTCGATACCGGATTGTTCAAAAAAAATTCCTATATTTATAACTCTCTCACCTATATCATATTTCCCTATAAAACTAGTTAAGGCTTTAACTAATTTTATACAAATGAAAACGTATTCTGTCGTTATTGTAGACGGTCATGTACTTTTATCGCAAGCTATAGCCCATCTGGTAGATTCGTTCGAAGAATTCGAAACACTCTATATCTGCAATAATGGTCAGGAATTACTTGACAAACTGAAACAAAATTCAGTGCTTCCGGATATTGTACTAATGGATATCTGTATGCCGGAATTGAATGGTATACAAACCACGCAACTGGTTTCAGAGATCTATCCCCGAATTAATATTTTGGCACTTACAGCTGACGAGGATGAGCATTCCATTATTAATATGCTCAGAGCAGGCGCCAAAGGCTACCTGTTTAAGAGTATTGAAAAGAGTGAATTGGAAATTGCCCTGGTAGATGTCATTACGCAAGGCTACCACCATACTAAAAACGTATCGGATGTTCTGATAAAATTTTTAATGGGTGAGTCGGAATCGAAGAAAGTAAATTTAAAACAGCAGGAACTACAGTTCATTCGTTATGTCTGTTCGGAAATGACCTATAAGGAAATTGCCAAAAGCATGTACCGAAGCCCTAAGACCATTGATGGTTATCGGGATGCCCTTTTTAAAAAGCTTCAGGTTAAGAACAAGATCGGACTGGTGATGTACGCTATAAAGCATAAGTTATATACGCCTTAAAGTTCAAATCCAGTAAACACTTAGCCTTTTCTAACAAGCAAAACTATATAACTAAATTATATTTTAAATTGTATTCTAGTAAATAATACTTAATTTAAAAAGGGTCTTTCACTTGCAAATAAACCCGCATTAATTTTTTGTTTCCATTTGTTAGGTATGTTACCGTCTAACATGACACTTGCCATTACATAGGATTGTAATTGCCATCTTAACCGTAATTCACTAATATGTTGTTCTACTCCAGTATAATTTCGTGATTGAATTAATCCGATTAATTTCTCAATAAAATCACCCTTTAAGTCTAAAGGCTCGAAAATATCTAAATACTGCTTATAATCAATATTTTCTTTAATGGCTAATCCAACAACCCCCCACACTGTATTTAAATTAAGACCTGAGTTCACCTCTTGATTAAGAATAACATCTTTTATGTCGTTTGTTACACCACTTGACGCAACAATTAAATAATCCGTATAAGGTTTTATACTTTCAAAACTATCTGATAACCTATATGCTTCCTCTAAACTTCCTTTATGTATTAAATAATAGATGTAATCCGGATTATCTTTGCCTCCTTCAATATTACCGCTCTCAATAGCATTATAAAAAATAACATCTTCCGAATTAATAACTGTTTTAAAATCGTTTCCTTTTTGAAGGTTCAACAATCTTCGTATACGCTCAACTTCAACTCCAACCATACTTTCTAAATTTGGATTTTCAGCGGCTTTTGAAAAAGCATTATAGGCTTGCTCGTAATCGTTTCGTTCTGAATAAACAAAACCTGAAGCAAAAGCTAACCAGGTATGATCCTTCCATTTTTTATAACCTTCAATAAACCTATTATCTTTTAAGTTTTCATCTTCAATACATCTGGCAGCTAAATAGTAATAATCGGGGTTTTCCGGATCATTAAGTGATCGTTTGGTATGCTTTTCGCAGATGATCCCATAATTTGTCGAATCTGCCACATCCTGAAGCAATCTCAAACTCACAACCTCATCAGGGTTTCTATCCAAGCGAGCTTCTATAGTACTAAGTCCATCTTCAATATCCTTTAAGTAGTACATCCAATCTGCTAAATACTTGCTTTCCGAATCATCCCACATACTATGTGATTTAACAATATTCTCAAAATCTTCTTGATCTTCAACAATGGTAATTAGATTATCTGCAGATTCTGCACTAAACCCTCTAACCGCTTCTTTTCTTTCTCCCATACTCCCTCTGGGCAAAGAAATTTGAGTGGGTGGTTCTTCTAAAATATAATCGGCCTTTACTGGAAAAAATTTCCTTGCTCCCAGTAACGTTCTATCATTAAGCCCTTTGGGCGTTCTGTTTCCATAGCCATAAAAAACTGGGTGTTCAATAAAAACTCCGCCATTAGCAGCATTATAAATCATGGCTGTTCGCTCCGGAAATTTAAATACTTCCTGTTCTATTGATTCTCCTTCATAAGTTTTTGTTTCTATTTGATATGTTTTTCCATAATGCAATTGAATGGCCTCCGTGGCATTTGGTTTTAGACTAATTGTGGTTCCATCAATTTCAATACTCACATCTGTTTGGAGTCCGTTATATATATGAAATGGTAATTTTTGAGTATAATTAGCAAAGAATAACGCTGCGAATAAAATACTACCTGCAATACCAAACTTTGCAATTGATGGTACTATGCCATCACCCACTGCAAAACGATCCCAAAATTTTAATTTTCTTTGAATATGTCGTTCACTCCCAGGTGTTAAGGTCTTGTATTTTTCAGGTATACCATTTATCATCCCAACACCACTTAAGCTTTCGTCATTTAAAAGGGCTTTTTTGATAGATGCTTCTGTATCTAACAATAATTCTAAAGATTCATTTCTCAGTTTTTGCAAAGCTCTTAAAGCCACTGATGTCCATCCTCCAATAACATTAATCCAATCGTTTATATTTTCTTTTACGGGTGCTGTTAATTTAAACTCTTCGAACATACTTTGATAACTTTCAACCTTCATATTAGCCAGCAGCCTTGAATCTAAATTCATTTTTTCAGAATCAGCATAAATCCGCTTTAGAGTATAAAAATAATCATCTGATACACTTAAAATGCTAACCAGTTCAGAAGAAGACACATTACCATCAGCCAGAGCAATACCTAAAACATTATTAAACTTCTTTACAACATCATTTAGATTTGAAATAGAATGTTCACTGTAATGCACCAGGCTATTCAGTTTTTTTAAATACGCATCCCATCCTCCATTAATTTTTTCCGCCGCCCTATAATGAAGTGTCCTACATAATGCATCATGCTCACCTAATTCGGCTTTAACAGTTTTCACCTCTTCCCTTAGACCTTTTATAACTTCGGGGATATCCTTACGCTTAATTTGGTTTCCTCTATGCCAGACCCTCCTTTTCTCAAGAGTTAACGATTCACTTTCACTGATTAAAAGTGCAGCAATCTCTTCTTCAACCTCCCTTAGGTTCTTAATTTTTTCCGCTATTTCTTTGGGATATATCTTTTTGAAACCATCTTCCAGTGTCATTCCTTTAAGATTAGCATTAAGTGCTTCTTCAAAAGAATTATAGTTTAAATATGTATACCTGCTTAAAAAGTTAGAATGGTATTTAGGGTCTAAGAAAGTCCAATTAAAGTGTTCTTTGTTTTGGTTTGCTATGGCATCCTCAGTATTTATAGGCTCAGTTTCAACTTTTGCGGTTTTAATCAAACGCTCAGTCATGTCTTCTCTATAAGCCTTTGGGTCAGAAAAAAGGCTCCATGAAGACCTTTCGTCAATAGGCTCATAGATATAAATCTTCTTAGCATTATTTTCTCTATCTACATCCGCCGGGTGTGTAGACCACATTTGGGGTGGGTTGTACTTTTTGGAAGTAAAAATCCTATTATTTTCTCTTGATTCCAATGGGATTTTCGGAGATTGTCCATAGCTAGAATCGTCAAGAATATTGGCCATTTGCTGTATGTAGTTGGTCTGCAACTCATACATATCCTTTACAGCTCGTTTATCTGACAGTTCCTCATTTACGCAGTCTAAAGTGTTAGCGTATGCTTCGTCTGCAATTTGTAATTTATACAAAGCATGTATTAAAGCATCACTTCCTGTCAAGGATACTGCAACTAAATCTGCCTGAAATTCCATTTCCCTGGACAAAGCTCTTTCAGCGACAACTACGATACTAAAACAAGTTTCAATAAGAGATCTAATAGCCCAGACCAAAATTGATAAAATCCATCCTATCCAGGCAACTCTTAAGTCAAACCTTGACAAACCAGCTAAAAAGGAATCGAAAATATCCCGTTTACCAACAATCCTGGCTGCGACCTGTTGAGCCACATAAACATAACGTCCTAACAACATGGAACGTTGGGCAAAATGACCGAACTCATGAGCCAAAACAGCTTTAAACTCTCCTAAACTAAGCACATTTACTAATCCCAGACCTATTTCTAAATTCTTTTTCGATGGTATAAGTAAATTAATTAAAGATATGTCGTAAGAAACACTGGCGTTTACCCTATCTGTAAAAAAAACCTTATGGGGTCTGGGAGCTCCGGCTTCATCTGCCAGCTTATACAAATAGTCAAATAAGATTGGCTCATCTTTCTCATTAATATATTTATGAATCGGGTTTTCTTCTTTTTTATTTAAAAAGAAAAGCGATTTCGCCATGAATAAGGATAAAAACCCAAAACCTATGGCAACAATGTAGTTTAAAAAATGACCATCAAAATTTAAAGCATCAAGAAAAAGGTTATAGGCTAAGCGCCCAAACCAAATGGTTAATAGCAAATAAATTGCTATAAATGTCAACAACCCGAAGACGGATAACCATACGTGCTTTTTAAAGGAATTAGTTGGCTTAGTAAAATTTTCAGGAATTTTTGCAGAAATCTTAGTATAAAAACTAGTCATAAGTTGGAAATTGGTTAGGCTTTAAATATACTAAAATTCTTTCACCGTACCTCATATTATTCAACATAAAAAATCCCGCTCTAAGGCGGGATTTTCTTTGAAATAGTCATAATAAATCTGAAAATCAGATTATATGTTCAATATTATTTTGCCGTGTTTAAAAATTTAGGCTGAATTACTAACATGGCCCAGGCCCAGTTTTGAGTATCTTTTACTCCGGGCAAATCTGCAACCTCGCTTGGCTCAAAGAAATGAGAATAACCTCCTACCAATGTAAATTCTTTGAATTTTTTAGCTAATACCAAATCAATTTCGCTACCTAAATTATCTTTATCCAAAGATTCCTCTTTAAATGTGTGGAATTTAGCTGTTAATGCACTGCCTTTACCCAAGCCAAATTTAGCACCAAAATTAAGATCGTTTAAACCACCTGCATTGCCATGGTTACCAACATAAAATCTATCAATTAAACCGTTAAATTTATGATTAGTTCCATATAATGGGAAGAACGCTGCTGAATCATCTTTTCTACCGGAAATTGACTCATATCCTGCCAAAATAGTGATTTTATCTGACGCTTTAAAAGTGGCATCCAAGCTATATAACAAGGCACCTTTTACATCTGCCCCACCAATTCTTTCACCTTCTTGAATGAAAAGATTAGAGCTTAACCCCAAAGCACCTGCTTTGTAACCTGCGTGCAAACCAGCTGTAAGTAAGCTGGATTTATTGGAGCCATCTACATTTGAGTCTTGAAACGTATTTACTAAACCTAAAAATGAAATATTAAATTTTTCACCTTTACTGTTCGCTCTCACAAATACCATATCTCTATAAGAGAATAAGGCTGAAGTATTATATACTTCGTCTACTGTAGTGTTTAAAGCACCACCTATATCTAAACTAAACTTATTTTTTTTGTATTTGTAAACGGCCGCATCGTGTGTTCTGGCTTGTTGTGCCCATCCTAGTCCGCCCAGAATTCTTTGATCATCATAAGATAATGGCTGGCGACCTAATTTTAAAGTTGAAGATGCTCCTAATTTAAGATCTGCCCAAGCTTCCTGAACTCTAAAATTACCATTACCGGCGGTAGCAATCTGAGGTCTGTCACCAAAAACAAATACCTCCTGGAAACTTGTAAATACGGTGTAAGTTTCTGCTACATACTTGGCTTTTATGGCTGCTCTTACAGACGTTCTTATAAAACCTTCATCTGCATCTGTAGCCGTTTGAGCGGGAAAAGTCCCTCCGGTAAAATTACCTCCATTTCCGAAGTATTCGGAGCGCGGTCTAAACTCGCCATCTAAGGTAAACTGTGCTTGTGCAAATTGAGCCACTAAAGCTAAAATTGTTATTAATACATATTGTTTTCTCATACTTTCTAATTTTAAATATTGTGTTTGAATTAGTTTTTAATTTATGGTTAACAGTAACATGTTCGTCGGCAAATATAAAAAGACAAGAATATCTTATTTATGACAAAACTCATGTTTCTAACTGCTTTTTTTCCTTTAATTCTCAGTGTTCTAAAAAATCTATTAAATGTTTTCTGTATTTGTAATAATCTTCATGTTCTAAAACGGTTTTACGCGTTCTTGGCCTTTCAAAATCAACCTCTAAAACGTCACCGATTTTAGCACTGGGTCCACTGGTCATCATCACGACACGGTCTGCTAAAAAGATCGCTTCATCCACATCGTGCGTGATCATAACTGCTGTGATCTTTTCCTTATTCCATATCTCGATAAGGATGTCCTGAAGTTCACCCCGGGTCAATGAATCCAACATGCCGAAAGGTTCATCCAGTAGTAACACCTTAGGTTTAATAGCGAAGGCTCGTGCAATGCCGACACGCTGTTGCATCCCCTGTGATAACTCGGATGCTTTTTTATGAAAGGCATCCTCCAAACCTACTTTTTGAAGGTAATATTTGGCAATATCATTACGTTGTGCTCTGGTAGCATGTGGAAATACCTGGTTGACGCCTAATAACACATTTTGAAGTGATGTCATCCAGGGCATTAAACTTGGTGCCTGAAAAATAACACCGCGGTCCGGCCCCGGGCCCTTTACATGTTTTCCCAAAACCGAAATATAACCGTCTGTAATATTGTTAAGTCCTGCTATCATAGATAACATGGTTGTTTTACCGCAACCAGAGTGCCCAATAATGGTTACAAACTCTTCTTTCATTATCTGAAGATTTAGATCTTCCAGTACCACATAATCACCTTTGGGCGTTGGGTATACTTTCTTAAGGTTCTTTAAATCCAACATAACTCTGGAAGGCGGAAAAAGACCGTTATCTGTTCTATCCCCAACTACTTTATAATCTAATGTATCTGTACTCATAACCTTTGTTTTTAAAATCTACTGCCTACAAAACTTTTGGGTGCTAAATCCGGTAATACGAATGCTTCCCTGGCCACCGATTTACGCTGATTCCCTATATCCATTAAATATTCTATAATGGCATTCCTGGTCTTTTTATAATTAGGATTATCGTTTAATTCGGTCTTATCCCTGGGGCGCTCAATGTCTATTTTAAACTCGGGCCCTAAAGTAGCCCTTGGTCCCGGACGTAACGGAATGATCCTGTCTGCCATATAAATACCTTCGTCTACATCATTGGTAATTAATAAAGCGGTGCGCTTATCTTTTCCCCAGATGTTCAATATTTCATCCTGAAGGTTCCCACGTGTTAAAGCATCCAATGCGCCTAAAGGTTCATCCATAATGATCATTTCCGGTTTCATGGCTAATGCTCTGGCCACTGCTACACGCTGACGCATCCCTCCTGATAATTCCTTTGGACGCTTATTGATTGCCGGTGTTAATCCTACCATATCAACATAACTGGCTACCATGTCGTTAAGAACCGCCTTCTTTTCCTTTGGAAAGGCTTCTTTAACAGCCATATATACATTCTGCCCTACACTTAACCATGGTAACAAGGAATAATTCTGAAAAATTACCCCGCGCTCGTGACTGGTTCCTCTTACCGGTTCACCTTTAAACAACACTTCTCCACTTGTAGGTTCAAGTAAACCGTTAATTAAGTTTACCAGTGTTGTTTTGCCACTTCCCGTAAAACCTACTATGGCAACAAACTCCCCTTCTTCAATAGACAGGTTGATATTTGAAAGTACCTCGGTGGCATGATCGCCCTGACCGTAGGTTTTATAAATACTATTTAATTCTAAATATGCCATTTTCTAAAAGTTTATCTGTTGATCTGTTGATTCGTTTAATTAACTGTTTAACGATTTAACAATTCAACATTTTGTTATTGTGCATTCTTATTGAACGATACCATATTTTGAATGGTTAACATGATCCTGTCTAACAGAAACCCGATAATTCCAATAACAAACATGGCTACAATGATCTTAGAATTGGAGTCGTTCGCGCCGTTTTGGAACTCTTCCCAAACAAATAACCCTAATCCAGGATTTTGTGCTAACAATTCAATAGCAATAAGTACCATCCACGCTACCGATAAGGTAATACGTAGTCCTGTGAAAATAAGTGGTAGCGAAGACGGTAATATTACTTTGAACACTTTTTGAATAGGCCCTAATTTTAAGACTTTGGCAACATTTATATAATCTTTGTCAACGGTAGAAACCCCCATGGCTGTATTTACCAGGGTAGCCCACATAGCGCACAAACCAACACTAATGAAAGAGATGATAAAAGCACTATCTGAATTGGAGTCTTTGGTCATGGTTTTTACAATCATGAATACTAACAGCAACCACACCACCGGAGATACCGGTTTAAAGATCTGTATTAACCAGTTGAATGAACTTCTTAAGGTTTTACTCAACCCTATGACAATGCCGATTGGAACCGCTATAAAGAGGGCTAACAAAAATCCGGCAAATACGGTTTTTAAACTGGTGATGATCTGGTCCACAAACGATGGCCTTCCGGTATACGTAATGGGCGCTTTTCCTTCGGCTATACGCTTGGCATTTAAAGCTGCTGTTTTTTCCTTAAAGGCGGCCTTATCCGCACTAATGGCTTTGTGGTCTGCCAATAAGGTTTTATAAGAATCCCAAACCTGCGCCGGTGACGGTAAGGTATTAGGCTGACAACTAATGTCGCCTGAGGCTATACAGGCTGCCATTTCATCGGCAGCCGCCTGTCCCTGCTCTTCCATTGCCTTATTGATCTTATAGTCTGCTTCAATATTATAAAGTGTTTTGGCTCCTACGTGCCATAATCCGATAAACAGAACAATTGAAGTAAGAGGCACCACAGTTTTACGTAAGAAGTCTTTAAAATCCTCCTTATCAAGTTTTCCCGTAAATAGTGACTTTAATGTGGATATAAAACCTAACCCCACAAACTTGCTTACTTTATTTAATGTTATGCTTTGCTTCATGACTATTTGCTTTTATTGATTATTTTTTATTGTACAGCTTCGTCTTTGTTTCCTATTTTAAAGCTGTTGATGTATCCTATAGGATCTTTGGCATCGTATGTAGTGCCATCTATAAAATCTGATGTAGCCGGTTTGTATCCGTCAGTTTCAGGAATATCACTTGCAGGAATATTGCCTTCTTCAACTAATAATGCAGCCGCTTTTTTCCAAATGTCTGGTCTGTAAATATCTTTGATAGTTTCAGCATACCATGCAGCCGGTTTAGACTCCGGGATCTGTCCCCATCGTCTCATTTGTGTTAAGAACCAAATACCATCAGAATAGAACGGATATGTTGCATTGTACTTGTAGAATACGTTAAAGTCCGGCATCTCACGCTTATCACCTTTTTCAAACTCGAAGGTTCCTGTCATGGAGTTGGCCAATACCACTTCATCAGCACCAACATACTGAGGCATTGATAAGATCTTAACAGCTTCTGCTCTGTTTCCCGGTTCATCTAACCATTTACCGGCTCTGATCAGTGCTTTAGTAACGGCGATAGCTGTATTAGGGTTTTCTTCAACAAACTTTTTAGTCATTACAAATACTTTCTCAGGATTGTTTTTCCAGATGTCGTAGTTTGTTGTTACAGGTACACCAATACCTTTAAATACGGCTTGCTGATTCCATGGCTCACCCACACAGTAACCGTAAATGGTTCCCGCCTCAAGCGTAGCCGGCATTTGTGGCGGAGGTGTTACAGATAATAAAACCTCAGCGTCAATTTGACCTTGTACGTTATCAGCGGTGTACATTCCAGGGTGAATACCTGCTGCTGCCAACCAATAACGAATCTCATAGTTATGCGTTGATACCGGGAATACCATGCCCATTTTAAAGGCTTTACCATTGTTTTTGTATTCATCAATTACCGGCTTAAGCGCATCTGCCTTAATAGGGTGTATTGGCTTACCATCAGCACCTTTTGGCACATTTGGCTTCATTTTAGACCAAACATCATTAGATACGGTAATACCATTACCATTCAAATCCATTGAAAATGGTGTTACCAACTCTGCCTGACGTCCAAAACCTGCTCCGGCCGCAATGGGCTGACCTGATAACATGTGAGACCCGTCCAACTGACCATCAATAACACGGTCTAATACATTTTTCCAGTTTGATTGTGCCTCTACAGAAACAAATAAACCTTCATCTTCAAAGAATCCTTTTTCTTTTGCAATGGCTAAAGGAGCCATATCTGTTAATTTGATAAAACCAAATGTTAACTGTGGTTTCTCAATTTCCAATTGTTTTGTTTTTGAAGTTTCAGTTGAAACTTTTTCAGCTAGCGTATCATCTTTCTTTTTGTTACCACAAGAAAAAAGTAAAACCGCTACAGGTAAAATCCAGATCGTTTTTTTAATTAGTGCTTTCATATTTATTGTTTTAATTAATTTCTAAGTATTTATACTTAATTTCATGACAAATATATAAGTAGTGTTACTTCTATTTCATGATGAACACCATAGCAAAACCACTTTTTACGCCACAAAAAAACCTGCCAAAAGGCAGGTTTAACCAATAAAAAGCTGAAAACAAGCAACTTGCATCAGATATCTTTATAAGTATTTATTATAACCGACATACTTAATATTACGTATTATTAACTATTAATAATGCTTTTAGTCATTTTTTAACTGCTCCAGCCACGCCTTTTGAGAAAGCGCTATATACTTTTTGTCCGTTCCATAAGGGTCCTCACCACCGTCAAAATAATGCCGAATTATTTTCATGGGAATAGTATCCCCCAACTTCTCAGGTACTTCATACCTGTGATTTCCATGAAAATCATGACATTGAATACAGGTGGTCCATGCTTCTTCCACTATTAAATCTTTATGAGAAATATCCAATGGATCATTTTCAACTTCCAGGTCCTGGTGACAATTCATACAGTAATTAACTGTAGCTACAGAAACACGTTCTTCTTCATGTTCCGTATGACAGGTGATACAGGTGGTAGCATCTATATTTTTAATAGCATCTTTAAACCTGGGCTCTGAAAACCTGTATGTCGGATGCCTGTCATTTGGCCTGTCATGACATTGCAAACAATTATCTACTGTTACATCCTGTGTCCCAAAATCCACCCCTTCTTTCCGTGCTCCTACGGCATGTGACATGTTCGATTGCAATTGCTGAAATAAATTCCCTTTGGCATCGGCATGACAAGCAAAACAATTTAGATCCTGGTGTCCTGTATTCATTGGTCCGATAGAAATATATTGCTCGGTACTTTCAAGCGTAAGGATATAAAATATGGCAATGCCAAGTACCAAACCTATGATACCTCCTAAAAATTGTCTTTTTCGTAACGGACTTACCTTAAACATATGATTTCGGTTTAATTATATTTCTATGACTACTTTTTCACTTACCGGATAGGTAATACACGTAAGAATAGTACCATTTTCCACATCACTATCAGGAAGCAAATGACCATCAGTCATTTTTACTTCGCCTTCTACACATGTGGCTTTACATGTTGCACACATACCGGCTCTACAAGAATAGGGAATAACAATATTGTCAGACATGGCTTGCTGCAAAATTGATCGGTCTCCCCTAACCTTTAAAGCATGTGCTTCACCCTCAAACTTTAAGGTAACATCACTTAGCAAATCTTTACCTGTTACCTTGACTTCCGGTGCTTTGAAAACTTCCAGTTTAATTTTATTCCTGGTAATACCATTATCTTTTAAAACCTCTTTGATCTTCTCCATGTATCCAAAAGGGCCGCATATCATATATACATGATCGTCATAAGTTAAATCATGCTTTAAAAATATTTTATCAATAAGTTCATGCGTCGCTAATCCAACATGA
This sequence comes from Seonamhaeicola sp., assembly GCF_028281565.1. Taxonomy (GTDB): domain Bacteria; phylum Bacteroidota; class Bacteroidia; order Flavobacteriales; family Flavobacteriaceae; genus Seonamhaeicola. The sequence continues at coordinate 119,232 of NZ_JANQJQ010000016.1, read as the reverse complement.
TAATTATTATGGCAACCGTTACAAACCGAAATAATATGCTCTACTGAAAAATTTTCCGGGTATTTTTCTTCTAACGCTTTTATTTCATCATGAAAGATGATAGACTCCGTGTTTTGATTGGCATAAATCAAAAGTACTTTGGAGTCTTTCTCTTCGGTTAAAACCGATTTCACGATGGAGAACATAGGTGTTATGCCGCTTCCCCCTGCAAACAAAACATATTGGTTCTTTGATTTACCATCAGGATTAATACAAAACGTCCCGGCAGGGGCATCCACTTTTAATGTATCTCCAATATTCAGGTGATCATGCACATAATTGGAAACCAATCCCTTTTCAACCCGTTTTATAGTAATTTTTAAATCTTTGTCCGTATAAGGATTACTACTAAATGAATAGGCTCTTTTATGAACTTTATTTTCAACAGGTACATGAATGGTTAAAAATTGACCCGGTTTATATTTCAACTTTTTAAAAAAATTTCCGTTTTTAAAACAAACACTAACAGCATCGTCAGTTTCCTTTATAATATCTTTTACCAGTAGCTTCATAATTTTTCTATTTGTAATAAAACACCATAGTGATGTGAAATACCATAAGAATGGTAACTATTATCGACAAGGCTACATGCACAATCATCCAACCCTTGAACAGGATATCACTATTATTCCTGATAACATCTAAATTGAAATACCCCAGCAACGCATTTGAGAAAAAGATATAGCTTAACAATAATAAGTACCCGTAACCTAATCCCATGCTATGTATATAAAAGAACAATGGGCTTACAGCTCCCAACCATTTATGGATAGCCTGCATGGCCATGGCGTGTTTCCTGAATTTTTTAATCACCCTGGAAAGTGTCAGCATCCATTGACATGTTATAAGCATCATTAAAGCCAGGCCAGACCACCTTTTAAATAGTTCTTCCTGCTGCCATTGAAATAACCAGTTCCATTCTAATTTTAAAAAGTATTGGAAAAAATAAGCTATAAGGAACACCAGTCCTATTAAGGTAGATTTGTTATTTTTTATAACCATATAGAGGTATTTTTATTGAAAGCAATTGCAATCTCCCCATTTCATTGTCAACAAAACAAAATGAGAAGGGATTGCAATTTTAACACTGAAACAAAGTACTACTTGACAGCTACCAGGTGCTTCATGGTTTCATAAGACGAAAGCTTTTTAACACTATCTAAGAAGACTTCGGGTGTTGGCAGGTAATTACCTTCTGCAGGCCATTTGTCGCCTATTTCCGGTTTTTCACTTTCCTTAAAAGCTTCAATTTCATCTAAGTATTCCAAATAAATATCTACTGTACCTTTGGCATATGAATTTAAAACAGCTACTGTTTCTTTGTAGCTTAGTGAATCTTTGGGGTACTGCCAGGTAGTTGCTCCCATAACATCTCCCAATTTCCAATCGGACTTTGCTGTTTGAGGATGCTCATTATGGCAGGTTACACAAGCGCCTGCACTGGCCAGATCGGCAAACATGGCCGTATACAGCTTTTGTTCTTCTTCATAAAAAAACTGGGGTTTTTGATCTTTTTTAATTTGTTCAAATAGATCGGCCTGCTTCCCTTCAAACTTATTTGCTGCGTTTACCGGAAAATCAGACCCTAAATATAATCCTAATGGTACGGGGCTTTTTCTTATACTGGTTGCTATACCTCTTAAAAACAAAGCCGGTAACGGGCCTGCTTCTACGTCATCCTTTCGCCAATCTTCATCAAACTTCATTCCCTGTGCTTTTCCTTTCCCAACTATAGCCTTGGTATAAAGTGTTCTGGTTACATCATTCTCTTTGGCTACCATTTCTAATACTTTTTCAACCGAAAACGCATTTTCTGTGCCCGCAGTTTCTGTTTTTTCCTCCGGAACACCGCCACAGGCATTTAACAAAACAAGGCTAAACAGTACTACTAGTTGTATTTTATTTATATATCTCATACCTCTGAATTTTAGTTATCAATTATTAATAAGCCGCTTCTATCATAACATCCGACATAGTGCCGTAGACACTGGCCCATGCTTCTTTCACTTCCGGAGTAAAGTCATCCCCCAATCCGGTTTCAAGTGTCCCCAACAAAGCTTCTCCTACTGTAGTGTAATGAAATGGCTCTACTTTATATTCAACATGACGCTTACCCAAATCCTGTAATATAGGAACCAAAGCTTCCAGATTACTTAATCCGGCTACCGCTGCCGCCAACATTGACATTAATTTGTTGCCCTGCACTTTCATAGCCTCTTCACTACTTGGAAAAAGCGGTTTTAGGTGTGGGTCCAATTCAAACAATTTTGAATAAAATATTTCTGCCGCGGTTGCTGCAATTGGTTTTACTTTTTCAAATGAATCCTGTACTAAGGAGATTGTTTTTTCTTCCATTTTTTCTGCTTTTTTAAGGTTCTAAAATACTTACAACATGTTATAAGTATTAATACTTATTTATAAAGCAAAACTAAAAGGTCTCTATGGAATTAAATATGGATATCAGCAGAAGAAAACACCTTTTTACAACATCTTTTCTTTTGGGATAACACAGTTTAAAAACTGGTTTTACACCATATTCAGTTGGCAGTTGCAGTATTCAGTGCTCAGTAGGCAGCACACAGTCTGTAGTTGGAATTTGGAATTTGATTTTTAAGAATTTAAAACTTAGCGTTTTCCTGTCTTTGCGAGAAAACTAAGAATCTAAAAAGAAGTTATGCTCGCTGATTTCTTTTTTAAGTAGTGCTATATCGGTAATACCGATCTTTTTACCACTGGCAACAATTAAGCCTTCTTTTTTCAAAGCTGAAAAAACACGAATGACCTGTTCTTCAGAAGTTCCGGCATAATCAGCATATTCCTTTCTACTGAGTGGTAAGTTTAAAAAACCATTTAGGTCACCAAACTTTCGGTTGATATATAATAAGGTATCCACCACGCGTTCCCGAACGGTCATTTGAGATAAGGATTTTACTTTGGATTCACTTCTATTAAGCTCATTGGCATAAAAAAGCATCATATCATAGGTGAACTCAGGGTTTTCGCGTAATGCTTTTTGCAGGGCATCCTTAGAGAAATAGCATAAAACGGTATCTTCCAATGCAATAGCCCCTATGGAATAATACTCTTCGGTACCAAATCCACGGTGTCCAATGATTTCACCATCTTTTGCAAACCTTACGATTTGTTCTTTACCGTTTATGCCGGTCCTAAACACTTTAACCTTACCCTGAAGGGTAAAGAACAGCCCATTAACAGGCGCTCCTTCAATAATGAACTGCTGCCCCTTTTTACAGAAGATCTCATTTTTTTGTTCTAAAAATCCGGAGGTTTCAAAGACTTTAAGGTTCTTTTTGACTAAGCATTTAGTATTTTCACAGGCTCCGCAAGAGATCTTACCCGAAGACGTTCTTTTAGACTTTGTATATGGAGCAACTGTAAGCATAAACCATTTGATTATTACAAACATACGTAATAATACTTAGTTTTTTGCTATGCGTGCATATTTTTAGGAGCCTGATAAAAATGCCTGTTCTTTTTTTGGATACTCAAAAAATTGACACCCTAAAATTATGAAATGTGTAACTGCGATCTATTTCTTATAACGAAGTTTTCCTATTTCAATACCGATGGCCGTTTTAGCTAAAATGGTGAATACAAACGCGCCTAATGCCCAAATACCTAATGTAACGCCTATTTCAATACCGGTAGGCGTATATTCGGCTATTTTACCGTAAGGCCCTGGAATAAAGCCGGGAACAATAAGACCGAAGCCTTTTTCGATCCAAATGCCTATAAATAAGATTAAACAGGCAAAGAACAATACTTTAAAATTATTTCTTAGCTTGTGGAACGTAAGTAATATGGTTGCGAGGACATTTAATGAAATTGCAGTCCATATCCAGGGCAACAAGGCATCTTTCCCATGCAATCCGAAGAATAGATAGTAAGCACTTTCACTGTGATGTGTCGGTGCATAAAACTCTTTAAACAATTCGGAAATTAACATGATCAGGTTGATCTGAGCAGCTACGGTAACCACCATGGCTATTTTTTTAATGGTCTTATCTTCAACCTTAAACGATGTATAGGTTCTTATAATAGCCAATACCAAAATGATCAATGCAGGCCCTGCGGCAAATGCCGAAGCTAAGAACCTTGGACCCAGTAAAGCATTATTCCAAAACGGTCTGGCCTGTAATCCCTGATAAAGAAATGCCGTTACCAGGTGAATGGCCACTGCCCAAAATACCGATATAAATGCTCCGGGAACATAAACACTTCGCTTGGATTTTTTCCCCTGGTAGTGTCTGAACAAAATATAAAAAGGAATAGTCAGGTTTAAAAACAGGTAACCGTTAAGTACCAACACATCCCATGTCAACATAGAGTTTGGAAAGTTAAAAACACCTATTCCCGGTATCATATGCCATAACACAGAAGGCCCTCCCATATCGGCAATCACAAAGGCTAAACACATAATTAATGCTGCTACAGCTAAACCTTCACCAATTAAAACAGCCTGTTTAAAATCAATATCCTTCAATACATAGGTTGGCATGACCAACATAACAGCGGCTGCGGCAACGCCCACTAAAAATGTAAAATTTGATATGTATAAACCCCAGCTGACCCTATCGGTCATTCCTGTAACGCTCAATCCCTGATCTAATTGGATGGAATAGCAGTACATACCCACTAACATGATAAAGGTTAAGGCGGCCATCCATAAATGGTACTTTTTAGAACCGTGTGTTATAGTATCTAAACTATCTCTAACTAAACTTTTAAAAACTTTTAATCGTCTCATTTATATGTTATTTCTTTTCTTTGGGCGTTACCTTCGTTCCATACCTACAAGGTTTTGAAAACCTTGCAGGAGTCCCTCCGGTCGGGCTTTCCACTATATCTTTTTTAACATCATTGTGAAGTAAATTTCCAATTTACTGTGGCAATCTCCTCAAGAGGAAGCGATTACTTCGTCATTCTTCCTCGCAATGACAACGCATTTGGTTTGGTTAAAAAAGGATGCCGTTGCAATCCCTAACGCTAACCAACATTAGTCCATAAAATACCAGAACTTAGGTTCTGTTCCCAGGTCTTCTTTTAATCTGAATACTTTTTTATTCTCCAATACCCATCTGATAGTACTGTTGGGATCCAACAAGTTCCCAAATATTCTTGCTCCCGTTGGACAAGCCTCCACACAGGCTGGGTTTTTACCGGCTCTGGAACGCTGTACACAGAAGGTACATTTTTCCATAACACCTTTTTTACGAAGGCGGTTCCCCAAATAGTGCTGATTTTTATTGATCTCCTCCTCGGGCACTTCAGGCTTACTCCAGTTAAAACGACGTCCGTCATAAGGACATGCCGCCATACAGTATCTACAGCCCACGCACCAATCGTAATCTACCACTACCAAACCATCATCTTCTCTCCAGGTGGCTTGTACCGGACACACATTAACACAGGGTGGATTATCGCAATGGAAACACTGCGTTCCCATATAGAAATGACCTTCTGCCGGAACTTCGTGATAATAATTATCATCTGCTTCATTAAAATTGAAGCCCTTTCCGTCCTTCATTTCATGAATGCGAATGTATTGCATCTGAGAGTTTCTATCCTGGTTATTTTCTTCAACACAGGCACTTACACAATCCATATAGCCCTGGCACTTTGAAATATTAAATGCATAACCAAACAGCACATCTTCTTCTGCATTTTTGGCCGACATATTAATGGTTTTTCCTGTCCGAAGCTGATACGAACGCACTAACCTGTCTACAGTCGCCTGCTTCTCTTCATCCGTCATCAATTTGTAGTTCCCTTTGAACTGCTCTTCCCAATCAATCTGCGCTTTTTCTTTACTGTCTTCGCCCGAAAACATACTACAGGACGTACTTACGGCTCCGGCTCCAATGGCTAAACTTGCCGCCAGTTGTTTAAAAGCGGAGCGACGATCCATTTTTACATCGAACACCTGTTCAAAACCATCTTTTTTAACCTCCTGGGTGTGTCCACCACAACTTCCGGATGGTTTACCACAACTACATCCGTTGGAAGCCTCCTGGTTTTTACGACCAATATTTAAGGGAAACCATTTTTTGTTATCGCTTCGCATACTATTCTCTTTCTTTTATTTTTTGTGTATTAAAACGTGCCGGCCATCTGGTCTCAAAATGAGGTTCATGCGGATTATGACAATTCACACAAGTCATGGAAGCCCGTGGTGGTGCCCAACCGCCTATACGTTTACCATGTGCGCCACCTGTCCAGTCTTCAAACTGCTTGGTGTGACACTGGTTACACAAATTATAGCTGTTATTAAAATCGATACTGTTGCCTGTTAAGCTAATTAAATCGTCCATGCCACTACCATCATGGCAGGTAGTACAGTTCATGGTGTTTTCATTGGCATGAACCAGTTTAATATCCCAATGCGCTTTTTTACCATCTTTACTTTGTAATTGAGCCAGGGGTTTAGAATGGCATTCGGTACAGGCATATGATTTTATCTGACCTTTTCTTTCAGGGATCAAAAACGTATGACCTCCTTCGGTAATCTCAATGGTCTCAATACCTTCTAAATGAACTTCAGAGGATAAGGTTCCATGATAATTTTTACTTTCTGCCGCAATCTTGTCTGTAATACCGTGATATTCGCCTTCACCATGTTTACAAGAGCATAACACAAGTGTTAAGAACGACACACAAACGATTCTATGTATAATATGCTTACTCATTACTAGTTGCTCTTTTAAAAATCCCTATATCAGTCATTTCTTTATTATTAGGTACGTGACATTGCCTGCAATTGATACGCTCAGGATGTGTGACACGAATCTCTTTTGGTGCACCTGGTCCCGCATGGCAAGACAAACAATTCTCATGCATCTGTATTTGATGCGGTATGATTGGCGGGCTTCCCACCAAGGCATTATTAGTTCCAACCTCCGGAGCCTCTACTTTATGGAAATTAGTGCCCTTAAACAGGGTCTGCGTCTGTTGTGGCAAATGGCACTGTCTGCAGTTAACCATTTCAGGATGTGGTACCACCGGTGTGTATGCTTTGAATTTATCAACATAGCCTCCATTTTGATGGCATTTTAAGCAGCTATTATCTCCCATATTTCGGTCGTCTTCAACCTCATGGGGAATGCTTGGCGGTGCCCCGTGAAATGCTCGGTTTTTATAATAATCCTTTAATGAACGCTGATGCGCCTCGTCTACGGGCATATTAGCATACTCCAATGCATATTCCGAACGTTCAAATACTCCTGTTTCAGAAGGGATCACCGGAACGGGATTGTTATTATCAATAGGAACGTACGCTTCTTCACGTCCTGTTTGATAACTAAAATTCCAAACCCAAATAAAAGCCATGAACAGGATGACAAATAATGATATGATACCTAATCGTTTCCTCATGTGTTACACTTTTTCAACGTTAACGGCACATTTTTTATAATCGGGTTCTTTAGATATCGGACAGAAAGAATCTAAAGTAATATCATTGATCAGTAAATTTTCATCAAAGAATGGTACAAACACTTGCATTGGTGCCGGTACACCCCGTTGATTTACTGATGCCGGTAAAACGATCTCGCCCCTTCTTGTTGTTAACTTAACCTTATCTCCAGTTTTAATTTGCAGACGTTCGGCATCGCCCGGATTCAATTCCACATAGGCATGAGGCATAGCTTTATGTAATACCGGAATACGTCTGGTCATAGATCCGGTATGCCAATGTTCTACCACGCGACCCGTATTTAGCCAATATGGATATGCTTCATCGGGTTCTTCGGCTGCCGGTTCGTAAGGACGTTGCCAAATCACTGCCTTACCGTCCGGTTTCCCATAGAAATGGAACGCTTCTCCATTGCTGCAGGCAGGATCGTATTTGGCATTAAAACGCCATTGGGTAGATTTACCATCTACATAAGGCCATAAAACTCCCGGTTCCGATTTCAACACCTCTAACGGTGCCATGTTATGCTTTTTATTATCGTGGTGCTTACGGTATTCATTATAAATTTCCTCGATATGGGTTTCTTTCTTGTAGTAGAATTGCTTTTCAAAACCCATACGCTTAGCTACTTCAATAAGCTGCCAGGTGTCACTCATAGATTCTCCGGGCGCCTCTACCATTTTCTCAAAGTGCTGGGTTCTTCGCTCTGAATTTCCAAAGAGTCCTTCGCGTTCAATCCACATGGCCGATGGTAAAATCACATCGGCAATATCGGTTGTTGGTGTTGGATACACATCAGACACTACAATAAAGCGTCCTTCTTTCTTAGCACCATCTCTGTACCGTTTCAGTTTTGGCATGGTCACCATCGGGTTAGTCACCTGAATCCACATAAACCGGATATCGCCTCTATCAAGAGCTCTAAACATCTCTACGGTATGATATGTTGGTTTAGACGGAATGTTCTCAACAGGTACATCCCATATTTTTGCCGCAAACTCGCGGTGTTCCTTTTTCATTACTACACCATGTGGCAGCTTATGTGTTAGCGTACCAACCTCTCTTACCGTACCACAGGCGCTGGGTTGTCCGGTTAAAGAAAACGGACTATTCCCAGGAGTTGAAATTTTACCTGTTAGTAAGTGAATGTTATAAACCAGGTTATTTATCCAGGTGCCGCGAGAGTGCTGGTTCATACCCATACACCATAATGACATCACCTTTTTATTAGGATCACCGTAGTAGGCTGCCATGTATTTGATATCCTTGGCAGAAACTCCGGATATTTGTTCTACCTTTTCGGGGGTATAATCTTCAAGGAATGTTTTATAGGCTTCAAAATCAATCTTCTCAGGCTTATCTGTAAACTTATATTTATCCTCTAGACCATAGCCCATATTGGTCAACCCTTTACTGAAGTTACAGTGTTTTTCAACAAAGGACTTATTAACCCAACCATTCTTGATGATCTCGTAACAAATGGCATTTGCAACTGCCAAATCCGTTTGAGGTTTGAAGATAATAGACTTGTCCGCCGCCATACTGGTACGTGTGGTTCTGGTAGCAAAATCAATAATCTTTACACCACGTTTTAATCTTTGGTCCAATAATCTTGAGAAAAGCACCGGGTGCATTTCGGCCATATTATTTCCCCAAAGCACAAACACATCGGCATGGTCAATATCTTCGTAGCAACCCATAGGTTCATCCATTCCGAAAGATGTTAAAAACCCGGTTACCGCACTCGCCATACATAATCGGGCGTTGGCTTCCACATTATTGGTGCCAATACAGCCCTTAAATAATTTAGAAGCTGCATAACCATCAGGAATAGTCCACTGACCTGAACCATAGATAGACACAGCATCTTTACCATGATCTTTAATGGTTTCCTTCATTTTGGAAGCTATTAAATCAAGGGCCTCATCCATAGAGGTTTGAACGTATCTTCCATTCTTTTTTATCAATGGTTTGGTCAATCGGTCCTTACCGTAAAGTGCCATGACCGCATGGTAGCCTTTCACACAACAAAGCCCTTTGTTTACCGGTGATTTCGGATCACCCTTAACAGCAACGGCTTTTCCGTTTTCAACACCTACCAAAACACCACAACCCACGCCGCAGAATCTACAAGGCGCTTTTTTCCAATCCAAATTACCGCCTTTTGGCAAGTTCTTTTCCTGTTCTTCGGCAAATAAAATGCCCGGAAACATACTGGCTGCAGCTGTCATTGCCGACAATACTGCCATTTTCTTTATAAAACTACGTCTATTAGTTAGCGAGGTATACATACTTATTTACTTTTAGGTGTGTCAAATCCTGAAACCATGGCCAGCAGTTTTAAGCTGTCAATAGCCTCTATCTTTTCTTTTAATTGTTCGTCTTCTATTTTATTATCGGTGTCGGTTACTACAATGAGTAGATCTTTATTTTCGGCAGGTATCACTTCGCAATTAGAGAGCTGCGACATGGCATTTATAAGCTCTTCTTTTTTACCATCATGCGGATGGGCCAGGTAACTTTTTATCGGCATTTCTAGTGTTTTTCTTTTCGGACATAAAAGTCTTGTTTTATCACAGGAAAAAACCTGACAAAAATCAGGTTTTTGTTATTTACAATTGTTCTAAATAACTTCATTTTTAAATTATGACACATGTCATACTTTTTGTAAAATTATAATCGTTATATTTGCACGGATATAACGAAAAACCCAATGATCTCAATAGAAGAAGCTATAGTATCAGTAAAAAAAAGTGTGACACCTTTATTAAAAGAAACCATCAAAGCTGTTGAAAAAGCTAACGGCTATATGTTGTCAAAAGATGTGACTTCGCCTATTAATATGCCTCCTTTCAGGCAATCGGCTATGGATGGGTATGCACTCTATTTACATGATAGTTTAACCTATCAATTGATTGATGAAGTTAAAGCCGGAGATGGCCATCAGCCTGTTCTAAAACCCGGAGAGGCCGTTAGAATTTTTACCGGTGCTGCAGTTCCTGATTCTGCCAATGCCATTATGATGCAGGAAAAAGTCAGCGTCAATGATAGCACCATTGACATTGAACATCAAATAGCAGAAACGCTTAACATTCGTCCAAAGGGAGAGCAGGTAAACGCTGGAGATATCGCCTTAAAAAAAGGTACCAAATTAACACCGGCAGGAATTGGCTATTTAACGTCTTTAGGGATTACCGAAGTTTCCGTTTTTAAAAAACCCACTATCGCTATTGTAACTACCGGTAATGAACTTATTGAACCCGGCCAGGAATTGAAGCACGGCCAGATTTACGAAAGTAATTCCAAAATGCTACAAAGCGTGTTGTATAGCTTGAAGTTTTATGATGTTTCACTGCACAAGGTTGAAGATAATTATGGCAAAACGGTTGATTTACTTAAGAGTGTCATTGAAACCAATGATTTAGTGCTTATAACCGGAGGGATTTCGGTGGGCGATTATGATTATGTTGGTAAAGCTTTGATTGAGCTGGGCGTAGCGGAACAATTTTATAAGGTGAAGCAAAAACCGGGAAAGCCGTTATTCTTTGGAAAAAAAGAAGGTACCTGCATTTTTGCATTGCCAGGTAATCCGGCAGCGGCGCTGTCCTGTTTTTACGTTTACGTTTACATTGCCTTGCAAAACATGATGGATAGAACTGATACGGAATTACCAAGGGTTCAAGCTAAATCAGTTTCAAAATTTATAAAAAGAGGAGACCGCCCCCAGTTTCTAAAGGCTATATATAATAATGGTGAAGTAGCACTTTTGGAAGGGCAAAACTCTTCTATGCTGCAGACCTTTGCACTTTCTAATGCCTTAGTGTTTGTTCCGGCCGACGTATCAGAAATTAATACAGGTGATGCATTAGAAACTATTTTATTACCGGTTTAAAAAAATTAAAGGAATGAGTTATAAGATTAAAAGCCGAATTTGGATTGAATCTGACAACAATGTCTTGTTGGGTGAAGGTCGGGTGCATTTATTGAAAGCCATACAGGAAACCGGCTCTTTATCAAAAGCCGCTAAATCACTTAATATCTCATACAAAAAAGCGTGGCAATTGTTAGACTCCGTAAACAGGTCGGCTAAAAAACCTGTAACCATTAACAGTATTGGCGGTAAAGGCGGCGGCGGTGCTGAATTAACTGATTATGGTAAGTCTTTAATTAACGCCTTTGATGAGATCAATAAAAACTGTTGGGCGTTTTTAGATCAACAACTTGAAAAAATTGAAGCACTATAAATTAAAATGTCCCCTCGAGCGCAGTCGAGAGGTTTCATTCATTGTAGAACAAATAAAATAGGTCTCGACTGCGCTCGACCTAACATAAGGACAAACTTATAACTTTAAATACTTTAGGCACTTCAGAGCACTTAAAACTATCATGTTACAAACCGAAAACATATACATCTTTTTACTGATACTCCCAGTGGTATCCTTTTTATATGCTAGTGTGGGACATGGCGGTGCCAGTGGGTATTTAGCATTAATGGCATTGTTTTCATTTGCGCCGGAAACCATGAAGCCTACTGCCTTACTGCTGAATTTGTTTGTAGCCGGTATTTCGTTTTACTATTATTATAAAGAAGGGTATTTTAATAAAAAACTATTCCTTTCATTTGCTATGGCTTCCATTCCTCTGGCCTTTTTAGGGGGAAGCATTGAAGTGGATGCCTCACTCTATAAAAAAATTCTGGCAGTCCTTTTAATATTTGCCATTCTTAAAATGTTGAACGTTTTTGGAAAGGAAAGTAATAGTATTAAACAAATCAAACTATGGCAAGGCCTTGTAGTTGGTGGTATTATCGGATTCTTCTCAGGGTTGATAGGCATTGGTGGCGGTATCATTCTAAGTCCGGTGATTCTATTGCTGCATTGGGGGAAAATGAAAGAAGCGGCGGCCGTTTCAGCTCTATTTATTTGGGTGAATTCTGCGTCTGGTTTGATAGGACAATTAAGTAGCGGTGTGACCTTAGAAATGGGATCTTTTGTTCTGGTAGCTATTGCTCTCATTGGAGGTGTCTTAGGTGGTTACTATGGAAGTAAAAAAATAAACAACAAAAATTTGAGGTACATGCTGGCATTCGTACTGATAATTGCTTGTGCTAAATTGATGTTCACTTAAAAATGACTGATAAAAATAACATAACAGGTATTATTTTGGCTGGAGGTAAGAGCTCCAGAATGGGCTCTGACAAAGGCTTTATACAACTGAACAATACAAGTTTTGTCGAGTATAGCATAAAAGCTCTTAAGCCCTTGGTCAACGATATCATTATTGTTTCCGATAATCCGGACTATGATGTCTTTGGTTATAAAAGAATAGAAGATGCCATCAAAAATGCTGGACCGGTGGCCGGTATTTACTCGGGATTAGAAGCTTCGGGAACTGAATACAACCTGATTCTCAGTTGCGATATTCCGTTAATAAAAACAGCGGTTTTAGAAAAGCTGATTGATACTACTGATAGGGATTCGGACATCATTCAAATTGAAAGCAGTGGTAAAACCATGCCTTTGATAGCACTTTACAAAAAACAATGCGCTAAGGTGTTTTTGGATGCATTGCAAAATGATGAACGACGTTTGAGAAGGGTTATAAATACTTTGAAAACGAAAAACGTAGTATTGCATGTGGATGAACAGGACACAACTCTGAATGTAAATACACAAGAAGAATTAAAAACTATTGAAAATGTATATAACGGTTAAATATTTTGGACAAATAGCTGAAGTCACTAATAAAGACGAAGAAACTGTGGAAGTCATTGGAGGGCAAGTTTCCGATTTATTGGAAGTTCTCAACACGCGGTATGACCAATTAAAGAACGAAGATTTTCAAATAGCGCAAAACCAGGAGTTGGTTTCGTTAGAAACAGCATTAACAGGATTGGAAATAGCATTATTACCGCCTTTTGCCGGAGGATAAACCAACCCTGCAAGGTCTAATACTGCAAGGTCTTTGAGACCTTGTAGGTATGATAAAGACCTACAAGGTTTGCTAAACCTTGCAGGAACAATAAAGAAATGACAAACAGATACAACAGACATATCATTTTATCGGAAATTGGTCCGGAAGGTCAAGATAAACTTTCAAAAGCCAGGGTACTGGTTGTTGGTGCCGGTGGTTTGGGTTGCCCGGTTTTGCAATATCTAACCGCCGCTGGCATTGGCACCATTGGTATTATCGATTTTGATACCGTTGAGCTATCCAATCTACAACGTCAGGTGTTATTTGGCGATTCATCATTAGGAGCGAATAAAGCGACAGCTGCAAAAAAACGATTGGAAGATTTAAACGGTGACATCAAAATAAACGCATATCCCGAAGCTCTCACCTATCAAAACGCCCTTGAATTATTTAATCAATATGATATTATAGTCGATGGCTCTGATAATTTTGAAACCCGTTACCTTGTGAACGACGCTTGTATCATCACCAATAAACCTTTGGTTTTTGGAGCTATATACAAATTTGAAGGCCAGGTATCGGTATTCAATTACCAAAACGGACCAAGTTACAGGTGCCTCTTCCCTAATCCACCACAAAAAGATGCTGTCCCCAATTGTTCTGAAATCGGTGTTTTAGGAGTGCTTCCGGGCATCATTGGTAGTATGCAAGCTAATGAAGTCATTAAACTTATTTTGGGCATTGGTACTGTATTGTCAGGTAAATTGCTTTGTTATAATTCACTGACAAATCAAACGTCCACCTTAAAAATCAACAGAAATGATACTGTAATAAATGAAGTATTAAACACTCAAGCCAATTTTAAGGGAAGAGTATTAAACATTAATTGTGAAACCGATGAACTGGTTTCAATTCAAAAAATAATTAATAAAGAGCACATTCAAATTATAGATGTAAGGGAGATACATGAACAACCTAAAGTTGATGAATTACCTGTAGCGTCTATGCCGTTAAGTTCATTACAAAATAACCTGGCACTTTTAAATAACAACAAAGAAAAGTATTTTTTCTGCCAGTCCGGAGTGCGAAGTAAAAAAGCGGTGGACTTTTTAAAAGAAGAAGGCATCACAAACTGTTACAGTATACAAGAGGGTGCTATGGAAATAAAAAACTATTTAGAACAATATAAAGAACAAATACAAGATTTCCGCTTTCGCTGAAATGAAAAAACAGATTATGAAAGATAAAAAACCAAAAAACGTATTTAAAGAAGGTGCCATTTCCTCCGACTTTATAGGTCATTCTATTTACAAACATCAAACTAAAACAAATATCGGTGCCCATAATATTTTCCTGGGTCAGGTAAGAGCCGATGAGATTGATGGAAAAACCGTTTCGGCTATTGAGTATACCGCCTATGAAGCTATGGCTAATCAAAAATTTCATGACATCAGAGAGGCTGCTTTTGAAAAATTCGACCTTACCTGTATGCACATTTATCATAGTTTAGGAACTGTAAAAGCAGGAGAAATATGCCTGTTTGTTTTTGTATCCTCGCCGCACCGCAAAGTGGTTTTTGAAGCTCTGCAATACATTGTTGAGGCCATTAAGGCAAATGTTCCTGTTTTTGGAAAAGAGATTTTTGAGGATAGCTCCCACCAGTGGAAAGTAAATAGTTAAACCATGGTAGATATTACGCATAAAAGCACAACATTAAGAACCGCTGTGGCACAAGCTGTGGTTTCGGTCAGTAAACCGGAAACCATTGAAGCTATTAAAAATGATACGGTTCCAAAAGGCAATGTTTTTGCTATGAGTAAGGCTGCAGGCCTATTGGGTGTAAAACGTACGCCTGATATTTTACCGGATTGCCACCCTTTACCTATTGAATATACCGGAGTGGACTACGAAATCAACGGATTAGAAATCACCGTGCTATTCACCGTAAAAACCATCTATAAAACCGGTGTTGAAGTAGAGGCCATGCATGGCGCTAGCGTGGTTGCGTTGAACATGTACGACATGTTAAAACCAATAGATAAGGGCATTGAAATTCATACTATTAAATTACTTAATAAAAAAGGTGGTAAATCCGATTTTAAAGATCGGTTTAGAAAGGACCTGACTGCAGCAGTTGTTGTTTGTTCCGACACTATTTCTGCCGGACATAAAGAAGATAAAGCGGGAAAAGCCATTATTGAAAAACTTAAAACTTGTGATGTTTCTATCACCGAATACGTTATCATTCCGGATGAAAAAGAAGTCATTCAGGAAAAAGTTAAGTTGTACCAGGAACAAGGTATTGATATGGTCATTTATACCGGAGGTACGGGACTTTCAGGAAGAGATGTAACTCCGGAAGCTCTAACCCCCTTATTAGACAGACATATTCCGGGAATAGAGGAAGCCATTCGTAGTTACGGGCAAGGGCGCACACCCTACGCTATGTTATCCCGAAGTATCGCAGGGACTATTGGAAATACTTTGGTATTAGCGCTACCGGGATCAACTAACGGAGCCAAAGAATCCATGGATGCTATTTTTCCATCGGTACTACACATTTTTAGAATTTTAAAAGGCGCCAGGCACGACTAAGCCCCACCCAGAATTGCTTTTCGCAATTCTGACCTCCCCAAAAGGGAGGTAATTAGAAAACATAATTTCAACCTGCAAGGTTTTACCAACTTGTAGGTTTGTTAAACAGAAAATGAAGAAAGAACAGAACATATTACAGGATACATTCGGTAGAGACCATACCTATTTACGTATTTCATTAACGGAGCGGTGTAATTTACGCTGCACCTATTGTATGCCGGAAGAGGGCGTTCAATTGTCTCCCAAAAGTCATCTAATGACCTACGAAGAAGTATTTGATATTGCCAAAACCTTCGTAAAGCATGGTGTGACAAAAATAAGATTAACCGGCGGTGAGCCTTTTGTAAGGAAAGATATTCCTGTGATCTTAGAAAAACTGGCGGCGCTTCCCGTAGAATTGTCCATCACTTCAAATGCGGTTATTATAGACAAGTTTATTGATGTTTTAAAAGCCAATGGCATTAAAAAGGTCAATGTGAGTTTAGATTCCCTCAATAAGGAAAAGTTCACTCATATCACCCGCAGAAATCAGTTTGACAAGGTTTACAACAACATTTTACTTTTGGTTAAAGAAGGCTTTCAGGTTAAGGTAAATGCTGTTTTGATGAAAGACTTTAATGATGATGAGATCATTGATTTTATTAAATTCACTAAAGACCTACCTGTTTCTATACGCTTTATAGAGTTCATGCCTTTTGATGGTAACAAATGGGATTTGAGTAAAATGGTATCTTATAAAGAAGTCATGAAACAAGTCAATGGTGTGTTTTCTGAAACCGATGTCATACGCTTACAGGATGCTCCCAACGATACAGCCAAAAACTACAGCATAAAAGGCTATCAGGGCAGCTTTGCCATTATAAGCTCGGTTACCAATCCGTTTTGTGATTCCTGTAACAGATTGCGTTTAACCGCCAACGGGCAGTTAAAAAACTGCTTGTTTTCATCCACGGAATCTGATCTGTTATCTAAGCTTCGACAAGGTAAATCCATTGAACCTACTATTAAAAAAGCGGTTCAGGCCAAATTTAAAATGCGTGGTGGTATGGACACCTTAGAAAAACTCCAGAAACCGGATCTACACGGTAGGAACCGTAGTATGATCACTATTGGTGGCTAAAATGAAAAAAGGCAGCGCTATTAGCACTACCCTTAGTCACAAAACAATGTTAAACCTAAATCAATTTCTTCAACAATCAGTTATTATACATTAGCGCTATTAATCGTTTTTTTGATCTATTTTATAATGACATGATAATTTTAATTCCCTATTTGGTTAAATGTTGCTGTTTCCAAAGCATCAGGATTTGAAGCTGTAATTTCAAAAATAGCATCATTAAAATCATTATCTCCATTAGGAACGGAAATATCTTCAAAGGCAATTACTGTTGAATTACAGGTGGCATCAAAAAAGATAATACTCTGTTGTCTTCCACTTAAATTATAATCAATATCTGTATGTTGTGAATAATATCCGTCGGTAATACGTCCGTTTCGCCATCCATTAGCAATTAAGAAGAAGCTAACAACAGTTCCCGGCTCAAATGATCCCAGCAGGCGCATGGTGTTTCCACGTATTAGTCCTCCCCCGGACCCCTGTGCAGAAGCATTTGGGAAAATCACAATTTTATCTAACAAGTCGGTATTTGAAGGCTTATTACCTTCCTGGTAGGTATAATACCCTAATACATTTTTATAACCGGCGCCTTCATCGATAAAGGTTAGGTATAATTCTGTTTCTTCTTTAATAACTATATTTTTCACCGGATTTTCAAAATATTCCGGATGTGCCATCATGGCATTTTGTCTTTCCGGCAGCACCGTATTGTAAATATTTGGTAATAATGTACTACACACTACTTTATCTTCTTCTAAACCATTCGGTTTGCCATTATTACTATAGGTAGTTATAGTTTTGTATTCGTCTTTTACACGTTTTCTCAAAATTTTAAATCCGCCGCCACCTTTAGCTATAAAAACCCACTCTCCATCGGCCATGATATAATTTGCAGATGCACCTTCTTCTGCCATATCCCAATGAAATACCGGTACAATAGCTTCACCATTCGATGTTGGGTGTGGCGAAATTGAAATACCATCAGATCCATTGGCAGCATATATATAATCTTCATCTGTACTTACACCATTGGTGTTACCAACAACCAGCATGGTACCTTTGGATTCATTTACAATTTGTCCTGAAGTAACATCTACCAAAGCAATACCGTCTTCGCCTTTGGCAATATAAATGTTATTAGTGTTTACAGGTGAAAACTCCATGGTGGACTTTCCGCGATAGGTTTCCTGTACGTTTTGATGCAAAATTGAACCAATATCGTACGTATTGGAGCTTAGGCCTTCTTTTACATTATCAACTTTAACTTGAGCATTATCTCCTGTAACTAAACTAACCACCTTAGAATTACTTGTGGTACCATTTACGGCAATATACTTGGCATTGCTATAACTCTCTGAAGCAATAGGTGCTAAATTATTTTTGTTCAGCTGTACTGTTCCTCCATAAGTTTTTCCGGAAGTTACATAGAGATAATCATCAGTAGCTGAAATTCCGTTTGCGGATGCTGAAACACCTGATTCATCAATGATATTTGATAGATTGACACGGGTAAAATTTTCGGTAAATAGACTGCCATCTGTTTCTAACTCATACAGCTGTGCTCCGTGAATTGCATCTGACATGGCCAGCCAAACTTTAAGCAACGAAGACCCTTCAGTAAATCCGGAGGCTACCGCGTTGATATCAGAATTTAAAAATGTTGCTTGACTTATAATGGATGGAAAATTTGGGTTGGACAGGTCTATAATTTCAACAGCTCCCAAATGGGTATTGCCTTGTTTATGATAACTTACGTAGGCCCTGTTATCGGATAAACTAAAATGGGTGGCACTTAAGATCTGCCCGTTTAATACCAAGGGATCAACTTCTGCGACATGCTCCCAATAGTATTGTTCTTGTGATCCGTTTTTACTGGTAGTGGATTTACTTTTACTAGTGGCATTGTCATCATTGATCAAAGGTGTGATAGTTGCTGTTCTTTTAACATAAGTTATCCTTTCAGATAATGTTACAGCATTATTATTCACTTCATAAGGCTGCTCTTCTATAATGACCTCCTCTTTAAAAGTTTCAGTAGAACTACAACCTGATATGATAGCCATGCATATTATTCCGGCCGATTTAAAGTAGTTTGCTAGTTGGTTTTTAAATAGTTTTGAATGTATCATGATTTTTCGGGTTTATGAATTATTTCTTTGGTAAAACTATGTTGAATATGGGCTGAAAAGTTCCTTTTTCGTTGAATTAGCCCTTATGTGTCGGTGAATGGCAGTTATTTACAAGCCAGCTCTTTTAGCTTGTATGGATGATTTGTATGGATTCCAGGGATCTTCGAATGAACGCTTAAAGAAAAACTCTTTATAATAGGCAGCTGTTCGTACTATTCTTAAATAAGTTCCGGTGTAAATAGACATTAGGGAGACATATGGCCACAGATACAGTTCCTCTCTTCGCCTTTCTGAAAACACATAGATGCTCAACATTTGCACATAGGACATTACAAAGTACAAGGTGAAGTTCATAGGGATTACAAACTGTAACTGACTTGTATAATTTACAATGATATCTATGATATAGATCCACCACAAAATGTCTAACACCACATTATAAAAAACATTTTCCGTTAGGGAAAAAAAGTTTAACCAGTTAAAGTTGGCTGTTGGGAAATACACATCTTTATGTTTTCTCACTCTAAAGCGTATTATAGACTTATCCCAACGCAAGCGCTGTTTGGTCAAGACCTTAAACTTTGAAGGGGCATTAGTTAAGCAAATGGCTTTGGGTTGAAAGTAAATTTTGTACCCGGATTTCCTGATTTTCACCGTGATATCCCCGTCTAAGCCGGGACCAATGTCCCAACCGCCAATACTATCTATAACGTCTTTTCTAAAAGCACCGAAAGCACCGGAAATAATTTTATAAATACCTAGGTAGGAAGTCACGATCCTACCAACGGAAACTGTTTTTAAATATTCGATAGCCTGTAGTTTTGCACAAAGGCTTTCCCTATAGTTTCGCACCTTTACATTGCCTCCAACTGCACCAATTTTATCGTCTAAATAAAACGGAATTAAAACCTGTTCAATGGCATCGCAGTCAAAAGAGCAATCGGCATCCAGGTGTACAATGTATTTTCCCTTGCTATATCTTAAAGCCAAATTAGCAGCCGATGCTTTTCCACCGCGCATCTCATTCCTTATAAACATATCTATCAGGCCCAACCGCTCCAGGTTTTTGCCAATAATGGGTGTATCGTCATCAGAACCATCATCAACAATAATGAGTTCAAAATTTTTGAAGGTCTGTTCGGCTAAAGATCTTGTGAGTTTATAGAGATGTTTCCCTTCGTTTTTTCCAGGGATAATTACTGATACGAATGGATTCTCTGTGAATAATTTTCTTTTAGCTTCCTCCAATTTTTTGTTCCTGCTTTTTTGGGTAAGCTTAAAAATAAGTGCAATGACATAGTCTATAATAATGTAACGGGTAAACTCAAAGATCACGAAATACCAGAAAACTCTGATAAATTTGTCGAGCCCCACAACAAACCAGTAATTTACATATTCCGGTACTAAATTGTCAATGCTTAATATCATGAGGTTATATAATTGTGTGCCGTTTTTTCCGGGGAGATCCTTTCATATTGAATGGCTACTTCATTGGTACTTTGTTGCAAATTATCACTCAATAATTTATTGAGGTTGTATTGTATATGTTCTATGCGTTCCAGCTGATCTTCTTTGGTTTCCGGTAAGAGTAGATAATGGCAATCATAATTCTTTGAAACCAAAATATCAGCTTCTTTTAGATAGGATTGTATAATATGGTTAATCTCCTTAGCCAATTCATTTTTAACCTCAGTATTTAATAATTGTAATTGCTTATTAATAATGCTTATTGAAACGAAATGACTATGACACTGAGATGCTTTGACTCTTTGGATTTCCTGGTTTAATAAGATTTTAAAAACAGGAATGCTCAGATTTCCAATGGATTCCCGGGGTTTACGCTTAGACTTCATTAAACCTAAAACATTATTTTCTCCTTTTTGGGTTAAACTGTAATTGCCTACAGATTTTTCTAATAGTTCATCTAATTCATGTTCTGTGGAACAATCTATGCACAAGGCCTTCATACCGCTATTTTGAAACTCATGATTACAAGTATTACATGAATAAATAGTGGAAGGCTTGTCGTAATCAATCCCGATATGCCTTAATTGTTTATCGCATTTAGGGCATTCTAATCCGTCTTCAACTTTAAAATCTTTTTCAGGAGCTACATGCGCGCAAACAAAATGATGTACCATGTCATGTGCTTTTATATCAATTGAATCACATTTAGGACAGCATTCTCTAAAGTTTACATAGTTCCCTGAACAGCTTTTACATAAATGGATATAGTCTTGCAATGAAAATGAGAGCAATTTTTGTTGTGTCAGGTCTTCAAGGGTTTTAAGTAATGGGATGGCCTCATGCTCCTTAAAGAGTAAAGACACTAGGGGAAATATATAGCCTATTAAGCTATATCTTGATGCTATGGGAGACAAGACCTTATTCCTGGTATAGCAATAAGCCAGTACCTTGTAATTTAAAAACTCCTGATGCATCATTCCTTTTGGTACCTGGAGCTTATTTACCCTTTTTAAAATAGCTGCAATACGCTGCGGATAAGAATCGATCAGATCCATTGAAATGGGGCCATCTGTATGAATTTCCAGGTGCTTTGGAAGTTTATGAACAGAACTTATAAAGATTGGCAATAACGCAATTTCCGGATTATCATTATTTCGTATTTGAAAAATAATGTCTTGAGCAAATTTAGTATTATCGGTATCAATAATAAATCCGCTCAGATATTCTAATTGCTCATTTTTCAGCTCATTTGTGTGAGCCACAATGAGCAATGAATATCCTTCTATATCAACGCTTCGGGAGTTATTACTATACTTAACTAAATTCATGACTTAAGCTGAATTTTGAATTATAAAGACATATAGACTTCCTTAGGAAAACGGTCTTTTTTATCACCCTTTATATCGTATATAATAGTGTCTTTCGTACCATTTTTCAAGTAATCGTAATGGGCTAAATGTCTGTAATCTTCATGATCTACTGCCAGAATAATGGCATCAAATTCTTCAGACGTATTTTCTACAATTTCCAAGCCATACCTTCTTTTCACCTCTTCAGGATTAGCCATATAATCCTGTACGACAACCCTGTAACCCCTTTTTTGCAATTCCAAACAAAGCTCTGCCGTTTTCGAGTTTCTAATATCATTTACATTTTCCTTAAACGTTATACCTTTAACCAAAACGGACACTTCTTTACTTAAGAATCGTTTGTTAAAAAATTGTCTTTCTAACTGCAAAGCGATATACCCAATCATACCTTCATTGACTTCTCTTACCTGCTCTAAAAGCATGGGAGTATATTTGTTTTCTTTAGCTTTTTCTATTAAGTAATAGGGATCCACACCTATGCAATGACCACCTACCAGACCAGGATAATAATTATGAAAGTTCCATTTTGTCCCGGCGGCCTCAAGCACATCCTTGGTGTTAATATTTAAGGTTCCGAAAATCTGAGAAAGTTCATTCATTAAGCCTATATTTACATCTCTTTGAATGTTCTCAACTACTTTAGCAGATTCTGCTACTTTAATTTCCGGTGCTTTATGAACGCCTGCTTCAACAACGGCTTCATAAACATTTGCAATAAGCTCTAAGCTTTCATCAGTACTTCCTGAAACAATTTTTTTAATTTTGGTAAACGTGTGCTTTGTATCTCCCGGGTTGATTCTTTCCGGTGAATATCCAACAGTAAAATCTTTATTGAATTTTAACCTGGAAATACGCTCTAAGATGGGCACGCAAACTTCTTCGGTACAACCCGGAAAAACGGTAGATTCAAACACCACACAATCTCCTTTTTTCAAATATTTTGCTATGGTAGCTGTGGCTGATTTTAGCGGAGTAAGATTCGGTTTTTTAAGCTCATTAATTGGAGTAGGAACCGCAACAATGTAAAACTTAGCATCCTTTAGTATCTTTTCGTTTACCGTAAATGCAATATCCTTGTTCTTAAATTCGCTGCTGTGCAATTCTTCGCAAGGGTCTTTATGTTGCATTAATTGCATTACCTTGTCTGCATTAACATCATAACCAATTACTTTAAATTTTGAAGCCATGTGTACTGCTAAAGGTAGTCCTACATAACCCAGGCCAACAACGGCCATATTTTCCTTTTTGTTTTTTAGGTCATTAAATAATTGATTCTTCTTGTATGCCAGTTTTGGAAAATTAATTACCGGCGCATGATCGTTTTTAATTTTTGGAATAGAACTCATAGTTTATGATTTTAAATTATTTAATATTTATTTACACCTCAAAATTAGGGAGCTATTGCTGTCTATTTATTATTATTAGTTGGATGCGCCCGCTTGTAAAGACGAATGGTATTTTTGTGTAGTTAAATGGTTTTTGATAAAAAAATGCCTTAAGACAGAAGCTTAAGGCATGTACAGGCAGAAGTATTCGGTATCAGTATTTACTAACTTTTACCTTTAGGTTGAGTTTATAGTATTTCCCCCATTCAGGGATTTCTTCTTTATTCATAGGGATTATTTCTGCCAGAATATTACGTTCTGTAGGCTCGTATTTCTTCTGAAACTCCGAAGGTGCTTCATAAGTAGCTATGTATAACTTGTTTATAATGCCTTTTGAACTGCTGTTATCGGGAAACTCAACATATACCATACTGCCTTCTTTTACTTCTGCTATGTCTTTCAAATTGAAATAGGCCTTAATAAATACATTTTCTTCATTATGTATGGTCATGACGTTTTCTGTCTTATAACAGGCCTCCTCACTATTCTTTAATATTTGCCCTATAACACCTTTTATTGGTGATATATAGGCGTTACCATAGTTTGAACCTGTCCCCATGAAGCCTCCGGGACTTTTAATCAAATACTTCTTCTGCAACCCCAGTAAGTTTATTTCACTTTGTAAAAGCTTTATTTTAGACTGTAACTGCAGCTTTTTGTTTATAATATCATCCAGTTGCACCTTTATATAAACATCCAGTAATACCAATTTTACAGCTTGTTTTTCCCGTGATATCAAGAGTGCCAATTGTTCTTTTAAATGGTTTAATTCAATATACTTTAACTGTATTTCTTTTGATAGCTCCTGCAGATCATGATCTCGTTTTTCAGTTCTGTCAAGACCTCTTAGTACTAAAGACGCATCACTGTCAAAGTCGTCCTGGAAATAATTGAATAATGTATCTCCAACATTTACCATTTGGCCTTCGTTAATAAATATGTCTTTTACCCTGATGTCATTCGTGAAATTCACATCCACTTTTTCCATGAGCATTTGCCCATTACCATGAATCCAGGTAGTTTTCTTATAGGCAAAACTTACCAGCCAGAAAAACAAACCGATAAGAATTAAAAAATAGATGAGACGATCTATATTAAATTTCTTTTTTTTGATCTTTGGTTCTTTTAAGGTTCTGATGATGGCTTTTCCTTTTTTGTACTCAAATTTTTTCATCTGTTCAAGTTTTATTGTTTTTTATAGGTCTGATGTAATTTGCCATGGAAGTCATTAGTTGGTATCAACTGAATTGATATGGCTCATTTCATATGTTCAATTTTTGAAGTTCGTTGGATATCAACTGCGATACCGTTTGGATCTCTTTTTCGGTTGTCATAGAATATGCAACCCCTTTGTCTTTTAAATACTTTTGAATGCCTGTATCCTCTGTTGGAACCAAAATTGAAAATTGCGCTTTGGTTCTAATAAATTCAAATTGAAAATCGAGTGTATAATGGGCGCTTCTTGTAAAAAGAATAGCTTCCCTTTCTACTTCTTTTTCAAAAGTATAAGGCAACAACATATCCTGTAAATTATCCTGGGGGCATAACTGGTAAAGATGAGAAAAACTGGTATACAGTTGTCTTTTAATCTGAATGATGTTCTCTAAAACCTTAAATTTCTCTTCGGTTAATTCTAAAATTAAAAGTCCCGTTTTATAAGTGTTCAATTCAGCTTTGAGAAGGTTTAAAATTCTAATCCGCTCTTCTAAAATATTCCAACTTTTGTATTGATTTTGAAGATCTTTTAATTTCTCATTATATGCATTGATATGGGTAATTATTGTGTTGTACTGACCAACATTTTTATTTTTTTCTTCTGCTGCCAATAATTGCAGTTTGGTTTTTATAATATCTTGTCTCTTGTTAAATCGTATCGGTGCTTTAAACCGAATGCCTACAGCGGGAAAATATTGGCTCTGGGTTGAGGCGTAATTAATGTTTTGATTGACATAGACCGACAGGCTCAGATCATTAATAGCCCGATGCTGAAGCTGCATGTTTTCCTGTAAAAATGAATTATTGTATTGTTCAGACGATAAAGAAATACTATCAGCTTTTATAGAAAAAATGGAGAGTTTGTGTTTTAATAATGCGTTTTCTGAAATACTGTCTTTTATGATATGGTTTTCTTGTTTTACAAGTTCCAATTGACTTTTCAGGATATGAATTTGATTGCCTACTCTAATCAGTTGTTCTCTTTTTATATACTTTTCGGTGTATAGTTTGTTTAAAAAATCGAAATAGGCATTTTCAAAATTCAGAAAACGGGTCAACAATTCTATTGTTTCATTATTGGCTATATAACTGTAATCTATTCTAAACTGGCGCCTCCACAGTTGTTTTGTGGCATCCCGGTTTTGTAATTTTAAGTTTTCTGCTTCATTATATTTTTGCTGTCCTTTAGTTCTGTTGTGTATGAAACCATTTTTAAGAATATGCCACTCCAGTTCTGCTCTAAACCTAAACCTGTTAAAATTGTTTTGTTCCTCGTCAAACGCATCTCTGAAATTGTAATTTGTACTGGCTTTAAACGCTAACCCTATGTCTTGTTTAAATTGTGTAGCTTCCAGTTCTTTTAATTGCATCTGATAGTAGTTGGCATCATATTTTTTTGGAATAGATGTACTGAATGGAAAATGAGCGTTAGTGTCTTTTGGAAACTCCAGATCCACATGGGCAGCTTCGTATAAGCTATCGGCTTTCTCAAGCAAATCACCCAATATTTGTGCCTGACCTATACCAATATAAAAAGTACAAATGCAATATATAATAATCTGTTTCACGCCTCTAAAGTACTTCCTATATATACTTTAGAACGAAGTAATCGTTAAACAGGGGGCTTACTAAAGGTGAATGGTTTATATGTGTCGTTAAAGCAAATTCAGGCGTTTCATTAATTCGCTCCTGTTCGCTCTGCTTACAGGAATAATATCCTGCTTTATCAGCACACTATTGTCCTCAATATCAACTATTTTAGTCGTGTTTATAATATATGAACGATGCACCTTTAAGAAGGTGGTTTTTGGAAGTTTATCTTCAATTTTCTTCAATGTGGAATGAACCACATGGTTGGTTGTTTCGGTTTTAATATTTATATAATCACCTTTTGCTTCTATCACGTAGATATCAGGCATATTGATCTTCACCAATCGCCTGTCAATATTAACATACAGATCATTGTTATTTGTGCTTTCCACAGTTTCGGATACCGGGGTTAAATCTGGCACTGCCTTTAATGATGCCGCCTTTTGTATAGCCTTTTCAAACCGCGGTAATGCAATAGGTTTTACCAAATAATCCACAATGCAGTCATATTCAAAAGCCTCAATGGCAAATTTAGCATCAGAGGTGGTTAAAATAATTTTAGGCGGGTTCTTCAGCGTTTGAATGAAATCAAAGCCCGTAAAATCAGGCATATGGATATCCAAAAAAATCAAATCAACCTCATACTGATTCAGGTATTTAATGGCCTGAATAGCATTTGGAAACGCTTCTAATACATTAATATCTGGAATATTAGAACACAATTGTTCTATAATGGTACGGGCTGTAGCCTCATCATCAATAATAATACAGTTCATAAAACGGGGTTACAAAGTTGTTAAATAATCTGAAATTGTTTGAAGGGTTTCATGAAATGCTTCGTGGCCAACAGTACTATTTTCCTTTAAACCTGCCTCAAAATTTTCAGCTATCTTATAACTTTTTTCAAGCCCTAAAATACTAATTTTATGTTTAAGTTTGTGGACATTTTCTGCCGTAGCTTTAAAATTTTGTGCCCCAAAGTTTTTAAAGTATTGCTCCTTTTCCTCCGGAAATTCTTTTTTAATTATGGCAATGAGCTTTTTTTTAAAGGCTTCATCGCCTCCTGAAAGTTCGTCGATATAAGATAAATTGGGTTGTTCCATAATTATTTTTTCAGTGTAAAATAAAATGTGGTGCCTTTGCCTAACTCTGAATCAATCCAAATATCCCCCATATGTAGTTTTACGATCTTTTTTACTATAGACAGCCCTATTCCTGTTGAATCCTCACGTTTGTTAAGTACATGAAAAATTTCAAAAATTTTGCTGTGATATTCTTCTTCTATACCCATACCATTATCTTTAACAGAGAATTGGTAATGTGTCTTTTGTTCCTGAAAATCAATTTCCACTAACCCCTTAGGTTTGTCATTAAACTTAATAGCATTGCTAATTAAATTCTGAAACAATTGTTTTAATTTGGTTATGTCTCCGTTGACTTTTGGCAAGGGATTTAATACCTTAATTGAGATATGTTTAGGTATAAATAATATCTTCTCAAGTTCCTTCACTATATCATTTAAATCAACCAATTCCTCCTCTAAAGCTTGAGCTCCAACACTGGAGTACATCAAAACATCAGCAATTAATTGCTCCATTTTTTCCAACGTCGTTTCAATGAGTTCAAAATTTTTAAGGCTCACGGCATCCAGCTTATCCTCATTATCTTCTTTTATCCAGTTTACCAGGGCATCAATACTACGCAGAGGCGATTTTAAATCATGTGATACCATATGGGCATATTCCTGAAGCTCATCATTACTCTTGGCTAATTCATTTAAAAGGTCTTTATTTTTGGACTCCACTTTTTGACGCTCTCTTAAATTAATAGCACTCTTTAACTGCATAGCTACCAAATTTGCTATATTCTCCAGCGTATGTAGCTGTTTTAGAGTATAATAGTTTTTATCAATATGTTCTGAGTCTATAATACCTATAACCTGACCGTCACTAATAATTGGCACTGTTATTTCAGAAAAACGTCGTTTCTCATCCACTATATACCTTTTGTCTTCCTCTGTATTTTTAATGAGTTCTGCCTTTCCGGTTTTGGCTACAGTACCCACAATACCTTTTCCAATTGGAAGTTTTATTTTATTAATGATCTGATGATTTGCAGTTACTTTTTCTCCATAAGCCGCAATTTGCTCTAAAGTACCCTGGTCCTGATCTACTAAATAAATAACACAATCGTCTGTATTTAAATACTCCGCAATATTATGAGTAATCTCCCAGGCAATTTCATAAATATCCATTTTACCAAGAATAGCTTTGGCCAGATCATTAATCATATCTATAATTAACGACCTTTCTCTATCGGAGGTAATATCTTCTACTAATGCTACCTGGTACTTAATATCTCCTGTACTACTCCTTACGGCATTCACATTGGTTTTTGCCCATACCACAGAACCGTCTTTCTTCTTATAGCGCTTTTGAACTACAAAGTTGTCAATCTTACCAGAATCCATCTTCATCAAAAAGTCCCTTGATAATGGGAAATCCTCCTTTAATGAAATGTCTTTAATGGTTAATTTTGATAGCTCAGATTCGGAATACCCCAATAACTTCTGAAATGCTTCATTTGTTCTTACAATATTTCCGGATTCTGTTAACACAATACCTAAAGAAGAATTCTGTACAATAACATCCAGCTCCTTTTTTTGCTCTTCTATCAATTCGGCATTTCGCTTGGCCTCAGTTACATCTCTAACAATTCCCTGTGCCGCAACCGGAGCCCCTTTATCATAAATGATACTTGCGTTAATATGCACCAGCTTTTCTTCTTTTTTTTTGGTAATAATGTTGATGTAAAAATCTGTAATAGACCCTTCTTTTAGTAATGTTTTAAAAGATTCGGTAACCAATTCAATGTCATTTGGTCTTGCCATATCCATTAAATTGTAGTCCTCTTTTGGATTATCAAAACCCAATAAATTGACCGCAGCATCATTCATTTTAAGAATATTGCCCCATAAATCAATAATAACGTAAGCATCCACAATGTTTTCAAAAACCCCTTGAAGTTCAGAGTCTTTTCTATTTAACAGGGATTCTAATTCGAAATACGATTTTTCAAGCTTTTGCTTGGCATCATATAATTCGGCAGATTTATTTTCAAGGATTTTTTCTGCTTGTTTCCTTGCTGCCTTTTCCCGTGCCAAAGCACGCTGCAACATATCAATTTTATCCTGACTCATCAATTTTTATTGATTATAAACTTTACCTCTGTACCGTCTTCCTTTAGTTTTTCTAAAACTATTGTGGCGGTAGCGTTAAAATGCTCAAAGGTTTTGTTCATTAAACCCAATCCAAAATGATGCATGGCTCTGCTTGATTTATAAATCATAATCAGCGAATCATTGGTTTTTTCAATCACTTCAAACGTAGGTAATTCAGCATCAGGATATATTTTTTGAACTTCTATATGAATATGGTTTTCTATTGAGGAAAGCAGGTCTATGGGATCTGAGTAAGTGGCTAAAAGTCCTGGGTAACTCTCTTCCAGAACGCCAAAAAAATGCTCTGCATAAACCAATAGCAAATCGTCTATAGCTATGCCGGTATTGGCACTTAGGTGTTGCAGTAATTGAAGCATTTCCGAAAATTTGTAGGTCCCTACAGATGTGTAAACACCTCCCGATTCTAAATCCGAACTACTAATAATTTTGTCAACCATTTCAAGCCCGAATTTATCTTCCACTAAATCTAAAAACTCTGTAAAAACAATACCTTTCATTTAAATTTGTTTTAATTCGTTAATACTCCAATACGCCAGAAGCTTTTCAATTTTTGAAACATACGTCTCATACTTTAACGGCTTTAAAACATATCCCGCAATCCCAATCTTATAACATTCCAATAAATCTTTTTGATTATTGGAGGTTGTTAAAACAATGGTTGGGATATATCTTAGCGTATCATCTTTTTTAAGCATATTCAGGAATTCAATGCCATTAATCTTTGGCATGTTTAAATCTAATAAAATTATATCAGGAAGTTTTTCTTTTTTTCTCAAAATCTTTAAGGCTTCTTCTCCGTTGTTGGCCTCAATTATCTTATGATTGAGCTGAAGTTTTGAAATGGTTCTGTTCAATTTCATAACTTCAATCATATCATCCTCAATAAGTAATATGTTTAAAGTATTCATAATGCCGCTCCTGCTTTAAATGATGAAGTTAAAAAAGAGCGCGCACTTAATAAAATTACTTTCGTTAATAAGAATTTAAGTGTAGGTGAATCGACATTAAGTGTCGACGAATGGTTTTAATCCATTATCCTTAACAACTATCGGAAATAAATTATAAGATTATAGCTATTTCTGCTTTAGATTAATCTAGCTTAAATAAACTAAAATACAGAATTTCGTTTCTGTACTCCACCGTAATCTTCTTTTTAATAGGCTTCTTTGGAAGCGCTATATTCATTTTAAACAATGCAGAAGGATAACAATAGTTATGTTTTTTATGAGTCCCTTCAGTGGCCGGTGTGGTTTTACTTTTATCCGTGGTTATTACCAGATTATTTCCGCTAATATAAAACCTGAAATCATCTTTGATATAACCCGGAATTTTAATCTCGTAATGAAACCCTAATTCAGTCTCATTAAGTTTAAAAGTATTCTTTGCAGGTTTTTGTTGTAAACGGTCTTTAGAAGCATTGCTAATTATACTTTTACGTCTTCTGTTAAGGGGCGTATTGGTAGCGGGTATCATAATGTGAGTAAGTAGTTTAGTTTATTAATAACAGAGAAAAAATAGTATAGAAAATGGTTTTCTATCTAGAAGCGGGTCACTTAAATGTATAATAAAATTTTAAAATAACCAATCTCTACCCTATTAATTTTAAAAGTTTTACGATTGTATGATTCTGTGCTCGCACACGATAATACTGTTATTAAAAACCGAATAAAGTATTGAGATTTAAGCCAGGTATTTAGGTCATATTTACCTGACTTTTTGATCCTAATTTAACAGATGCTCCATCCGCAGGTATCGTAAAACCGAAATATGGTTTTCATTAATGATTGACCAACCAACTAAGTTTATAAAAGGGTGGCAAACCGGCGTACTTTTTCATTAGGACTTAATTATAATGAAGTATTTCAGAGTAGGGAATACAAAATCCGGTCGGAATTATTCAAATCATCTCCCGGCACCCGGCTTAGTTTGTTAAAATTGTAATCCGGCTAAGCTTGTTTAACCAAAACCTTTTTCTCGAAACTACTTTTAGGAGCTTCACAAAGTGAACATTCATAGCTGTCCGGTAAGGCTTCAAACGGTGTGTTAGGTTCTATATCCTGGGTAATGTCACCATACACTTCGCTATAAACAGTCAAACAATCGGAACATTGATAAACACTTTCTTCAATAACCTCTTTTTGTACCGCATGGTCTTCCTCTTCCTCCCTTTCATTACCTAATTGCTCAAAATATAATTTACTTAATTCCATTAATAACCCGGGAAGTTCCACTTTATCCACGTCCTGTACGTGCATAATATATTCTCTGGTATTTGGATCGAAATTTTTAGCATACAACAAATTATAGGTGTCCCTTATTTTGAAGTCTCCAATATTATCAGGTTGCCTGTTTTTTTCAACAACAATGGAAGTAAAATTATAAGTGTCGCTATCATAACTGGTAATTCCAAAAGTTAAACCATAGGTACTAATATCATTTTGATCAAAATTAGTAACCAGGTACTTTTTCAGATTTAAAGCTTCTTTGTCATTTACCGGCACATGCCAATTCATCTCTAACATGGAGTGCCTCACATTGATACCAAACTTACCTAAAAGCTTTTCCCATTGCAACCTGGTCTTTTCAGGAATACCCTTTACAATAAATGATTTCCATGGTGTGATTGATATTTTACCAATTTTATTTTCAGAACACAAATCACACATCGCTTTTAAAAATGCCAAATCATATCTGTTGTTCCTCCAATATAACCCAAGCCAGTATCGGTCCGTTCCAATACGGTTCATGCCTTCATAATAAGGGAATGGGTAAAACCGGACATCCAAAGGAGTATCTACAGTCCTGTTATTGGTATCTACGGCATCACTAACTAACTCAAAAACAGTTTCTATGGTTTCAGGTTCTTCAATTAGAATACTTTCAATAGCTCTTTCAATCTTATCCATATCCCAGCTATAGATCAACGCCGGATACATAAGCGTTTTTTTCCAACCGGGAAGCCTGACATACATATACCAATAATCTTCATGCTCAGAAGCTATGAAGTTTACATTTCCTGTAAAAAGCGGTACTAATCTTTGCTTTGGATCCGTGACATTGATCCGTAATTTAGGCTTGTATTTAAACTGCTCTAAAATATATAAATACTTATCACTGGTAAGCCAGGACGTACTGGAGAGAATTTCTGCAGACACATACGAAGACGCTATATTCTCTACTTTATCTCTTTTAGGTTTTACGAACTTAATTTTATCAAACTGATCAAATTTAGCTTCATCAATTTTTTCCGGAAAAATAATATCCTGTCTAGATCCAAAAGAAATAGCATCCAAACCTAAACCTTCGGCAGCTTCACAAATATATTTTAGTTCTCCCGGAGACAAAACCCCTCCGTTTATCATTAACCTGTACCGCTCTTCCATTATGCTAATACTTTTGATTTATTAAGTATGTCCCTAACTTCGGTTTTACAACTACCACAACCCAAACCTGCGCCTGTTTGCTTGCATAACTCGGTAAAATCCGTACAGCCCTTTGCAATGGCTTCCTCTACATTACCATCGCCTACCTGACTACAGGAACAAATGAGTTTTCCAATAACGGGTTTATCATTTGAAGCGCCTCTAAGCAAGGTATTTCGTTTCTCCGACATTTCAATTTTGCTTTCTATCAGGGTTTTAAACTCGGCAAATTCATTCTTGTCACCCATCAATACGGCACCAACCAGCAAATCGTCTTTAACTATACACTTCTTATAATAACGCTTTGAAATATCCGTAAATATCACTTCCTCATAGCTGAGATCATTTTCAGGTACATTTATATCGCCTATGCTACATAAGTTCAAATCATTGAACTTTAGGATATTCATTAAAACCGAACCGTTATAGGTACTGCTGATATCGCCTGCAATAAAGTTAGCCAATATAGTAGCTTGTTCTTCGGCAGCAGATGTAATTCCGAATAACTGGTTATTGAACTCCGCAATTTCACCAATGGCAAAAATATCCGGGTTGGAGGATTGCAAATGTTGATTAACAACAACGCCCCTACCACATTTAATACCATTTTCTTTAGCTATTTCAATATTTGGAATGGTTCCAATGGCATATACAATAGCATTGGCTGTAATGAGTTTTCCACTCTTTAAACTGATGTTTAGTTCGCCTGTTTCTTCATCGTCAAATACAGTACTTACTTCATTATCAAAATAGATTTGAATGCCACGCTCCTGAACATCCAATGCCAATAATTTACTGGATACCTTATCCAGCTGACGCTCCATCAAACGTGAAGCGCGTTGTACTATGGTAACCTTTACATTTTTATGTTTTAAAGCTGCCGCCAACTCCAATCCTAAAAGTCCTCCACCAACAATAACCACATGTTGTTCTTCCGGTGGTAATCCGGTAGCATCCAGATACCCCTTGAATTCATCGGCATCACTTTTATTACGCATGGTGAAACGCCCCGGTAGATCTATCTGAACATCCCTAGGGATAAACGCACGGCTTCCAGTTGCCAGGATCAATCTGTCAAACGCATGGGTTTCCCCTTTGCTATCGGTCACTACTTTTTCCTCAGAATCCACACTTGTGATCAGGGTTTCCGGGTGCAAGTGAATATTTAACTTATCCAACTCCAGCCGTTTAATCTTGAGCAGTTGTTCCCAGCTTAATTCTTCGGTTACATACTCAGGCAATAACACCCTGTTGTAGAACAAATTAGGCTCTTTAGAAAACACATGGATTTCATCCTTTTGATTGTGCTCCCTGTAATCCTGAATAAACCGGAATGATGCCGCTCCGGCTCCGGCGATGAGGATTTTCTCTTTGGGCTTTTCGTATTTGGAAACCGCTACTCTGGTAAATTTAAAATCCGGTTCTTTAGACACCGGGTCTACATGTGTGTTGGTCAGATTGTTGGCACGGTTTAGATCATTTTGCAATTGTTTACCCCAATGCATGGGTAAAAACACCACGCCTTTTTTAATGTCCTCAGTTACTTTGGCACGTACTCTTACTTTACCGTTCTCCCCGATTACATCGGTAATATCACCATCTTTAATTTTATTCAGATAGGCATCAACAGGGTTTATTTCCAGAACCGGTTTTGGGTAATGCGTTTTTAATCTTGATACCTTTCCGGTTTTTGTCATGGTATGCCACTGGTCCCGTATACGTCCTGTAGTCAATACAAGCGGATAATCCGGGTTAGGCAATACCGAAGTATTCTCTAAAGTAGTGGCTACATTGAAAATAGCCTTTTTTGAGGGTGTATAAAATACTTTATCCTGAAACAAGCGCGGGGTTCCTTCATGTCGGTATTCGTTAACCGGCCACTGGAACGTCCCTTCACTTTTTAATCGGTCGTAATTAAGGTAAGACACATCTATATTAGTGCCTTTGGTCATGGCGCAATATTCATCATAAATCTCTTCCGCAGAACCATAATTGAATCCTCTGAAGCCCATGCGTTGCGCAAAATCACAGAAAATCTCCACATCTGGCCTTGCTTCTCCAGGTGGGTCAATTTCCTTAGGCAGATATGAAATACGACGCTCTGAATTGGTCATGGTTCCCTCCTTCTCCAACCAACCTGCAGCCGGCAATACTAAATCAGCAAAAGCTACAGTATCGGAACGATGCGAAATATCCTGGACTACTACAAATTTAGCACTTCTCATGGCTTTTTCAATCCGATTGGTATTAGGCAAACTCACTAACGGGTTAGTACACGCTATCCAAACCGCCTTTAGCTTTCCAGATTCTAAAGCATCAAACATCTCCGTAGCCGTTAATCCCGGTTTTGGATTTATCTTTTCCACACCCCAGAACTGTGCCACTTCACGCCTGTGCTCTTCATTCATTAAATCTTTATGAACTGCTAGAAGATTTGCCATACCACCTACTTCGCGGCCTCCCATGGCATTGGGTTGTCCGGTAAGTGAAAATGGTCCGGATCCCGGCTTTCCAACCTGCCCGGTTATTAACGAAAGGTTTAAAAGGGCTACGTTCTTATTAACACCAACCACACTTTGGTTAAGCCCCATAGCCCACATACTGATAAACCCTTTTGAAAGCCCGATAATATCTGCAGCTTTCTTAATGTCTTTTTCGTCTACACCGCATAATTTGGAAGCAACACTCAACCTGGTTTTAAATATTTGTTCCTTGTAAGCACCGAACCCTTCTGTATAGTTGTCTATAAAATCTTCATCTATAAGGCCACGTTCATATAAACGACGCCCTATGGCATTGTAAAGAATCACATCGGTTCCCGGAAGAATTTGCAAATGTAGATCGGCAAAACTGGCGGTATCGGTTTTCCTTGGATCTACTACAATAATTTTAACATCGGGATTTTCCTCTTTGTGCTTTTCCAACCTTTGGAATAAAATAGGATGGCACCATGCAGGGTTAGCTCCCGTAATTAAAAAGGTATCGGCTAATTCAATATCGGCATAAGCAATCGGAACGCTGTCTTCTCCAAAAGTTTTTTTATACCCAACTACCGCAGAACTCATACATAAACGCGAGTTGGTATCAATATTGTTAGTTCCTAAAAACCCCTTAGTAAGTTTGTTGGCTATATAGTATTCTTCGGTCAAACTTTGACCCGAAACATAAAATCCAACACTATCCGGACCGTGTTTTTTTATAATGGATTTGAAAACATTTGCTGCCCGGTCTAAAGCATCATCCCAACTAACACGTTCACGGGGATGGGATCGGCTCCAACGCATTTCAGGATATAATATCCTATCTGAAGTATCATTTACAACATAATGCAGGTTTCTGCCTTTAGAGCATAGCATTCCCTTATTTACAGGGTGGTCTTTATCACCTTCAACAATAACCTTATTGGTATTGTCTTTTTTAACGATGATCCCACATCCTACACCACAATAAGAACATGTTGTTTTTACTTCATTTTTAATCATATACAGCAGTGTTTTTAACGAATTAAACCAATATTTTTATACAAAACAAGGGTTGCATATCATTATTAGTAAACCCTTAAAAAAGCCTTTTTAAATCATTAAATTGATAAAAATCGGCTATGGAAATAAAGAATTTAATTTCGGTTAAATTCTTTAATGTTATTCCCGCTTAACCAAAACAAACTCAGCTATATTGCGGGAATAACACACTCTCAAAGAAAACCCTGAATAGGAGTTCAGGGAAACTCTTTCATTAACTTTTAACTTTTACAGGTTGCAGTTCTCCTACCTCACCTTCAATAATTGGTTCCGGTGCATGAGCTTTTTCATCAGCTTGTGAGAACTTAATTCCTAAGGCCACAACACCCGTAACCACAACTACCAAACCTATAATAAAATAGCCTTGTGATACTGCTGCCGAAGAGGCTGCCGACTGGGCTGCTTTTACGGCTTCTTCCCCCAGGCCTGCATTGGCAGCTATAGCTGTTTTTTCAGCTAAGGCCGATTTAGATTTTAAGAAAAGAGCGGCTAAAAAGGCGCCTACATTTCCACCGGCACCTACTATTCCCGAAACAGAACCGATTGCTTTTTTATTTATAAACGGCACCACCGAGAACGTTGCCCCTTCGGCCATTTGAACACTTAAACTAAATAGGATTAAGAACACAAACCCTATAACAATGCTGGTTGTTGTTGAGAATGTAACCAACATAATACCCTGTACGCATAAAATGAATGACAAGAATAATACGCGACCTCTCAACCCTTTTAGTTTACCAAACCTGTCACCAAAGAATCCTCCAAGGGTTCTGGCAAATATGTTCATTAAGGCAAAGGACAATACAATATTACCTGCCGTTAAACGCTCTAACTGGAACGTATTCTGCAAGTAGTCATCCATAGTTCCATAGACTGTTAGCTCAATACCGAAACTGGCAGCGTATACTATGAATAAGATCCAGATTCTATAATCTTTAAGTACCGCTAAAAAGCCTACCTCATCTTTTTTCTTTTCAATCTCAACTCCCTGTTCTCTTAATTCCTTAAAGTTCCCTTGTGGTGTATCCTGGGTAAAGAAGTAATATACAAGCCCCATTAAGAAACAAACCACACCTGCTATTATCATAGAATATCTCCAGGCCTCAGCCTCGGCAACTCCAAAGCTTACTACTGCAGCAGCTATAATAGGCATTCCCAGGCGATTGGCTCCACCTCCTAAATTACCCCAACCGGCTGATGTAGCGTTTGCTGTTCCAACCACATTTGAAGCAAACATTAACGACGTATGTACCTGAGTAATCACAAAGGATGCGCCGATAAACCCAATGAATAGTCTACAAACTAAGAATTGTGTTGGTGTTTGAACCAATCCGCAAAGTATTACCGGGATGGCTCCCAACATCAGTAAAAAAGTGTAACACATTCTTGGTCCGTACTTATCACATAATTTACCTATCAGTAAACGTGCGAAAACCGTACCGGTTACAGCCAAAATAATGGAATTCCATTTTTGGTCAGGTGTCAACCCTAAGTCTTTTACAACATCAGGCATAAAAGGCACAATACCAAACCATGCAAAGAAACACATGAAGAATGATATGGCAGTGATCCAAAATGTACGTATTGAAACGTGTTTAAGGTTAAAAAGCGATAATTTAGTTGCTTTTTGGGCTTGAAGATTTATCATGACTACGTATTTTTACGACACAAATCTAAGTATTTTTACGTAATAATACTTAGAAAAAATACGTAATTTAAAAATAAATATGAGATTGATAATTTAGCGAAGGGGATTTTGAGGATTTACTAAAAAAGCAGATCAAAATGTTTAATTAATAAAAGAAAATCAAACTGTCTAAGCCCTAAATCAATTGGTATTCCTTAGCCTTCTCTGTTAGTTCCTTTAAATTGGTAACCTTTAATTTTTTCATTAAATTAAAACGGTGCACTTCTGCAGTTCGCTTACTTATTTGCAATTCTTCAGCTATATCTTTGTTGTTTTTAAGCTCCAATACCAAACTAAGTATTTGCTTTTCACGCTTGGTGAGCTTAAATGGTAATACTGCAGGTTCCTGTTTTGGCGCAGATGGCACAGAAGTTCCGTTTACAAAGTTGTTCATAATGATGGCAGACACATCACCCGTGAAATATTTGCCCCCTGATGCTACTTTATTTAAGGCTTTTAAAAATTCTTCTTTACTGGCACCTTTTAATAAATAACCATCGGCCCCGGCCTGAATGGATTGCACTACGTATTCTTCGGAATCATGCATAGACAATACCAATGTCCTGATATCTTTGTAATTGGCAGTCATTTCTCTAACCACTTCAATACCATTCATTTCCGGCATTCTGATATCAACAATTAATACATGTGGTTTGTTTCTGCTTATGACTTCCAAAGCTTCTTTTCCATCGGAAGCTTCATCAATGACTTCTATGCCATTTTGGTCTTCTAAAAGTGCTTTTATACCATCTCTTACCAATGCATGATCATCTGCCAGTACAACTTTAATTACATCCATAAGTCAATTCATTATTACTTACAAAAATAATAAAATTAAGTATTTTTACGTACATAAATGCCATTTAGTGTTAAATACCTTAAATGATCCCTCCCGATACTTATTGGGATTGACATGATTTACGGTATTCAATTTATTGGCCAAGTTATTCTGACTCTAGGAGAAATGTCTTCATAAGTATCAGGTATTCTAAACAAAACATATTATGTGATGTCTCATATACATTCGACATGACTTACGGCATGCAATTTAAATTCACAAGTCATTTCGATCCCGATAACTATCGGGAGAGAAATCACATCATGAGCGTTAGTAACTCTGAGCAAAATGCTGTATGTGATGTCTCATTACTTATTTAAGATTTTAATGCAGTGACCTCAATTTCAATCTTCATTTTGTCATTTGCCAAACCTGCAGAAATCATGGTTGCTGCAGGTTTTACATTCCCGAAGTACTTCTTAAGTACCGGCCAGCAAAGCTCAAAATCCTTCGCATCAGGTAATATATAGGTTACTCTAACTATATCTGACAAACCGGATCCGGCTTTTTCTAAGGTATCTTTAATATTAATCAGGCATTGTTCGGTTTGCGCTGCTATGTCATCACTAATGGTCATGGTTTTATAATCGTACCCTGTAGTTCCCGATACAAACACCCAATTGTCCTGTATTACGGCCCTGGAATAACCTATTTGCTCTTCAAAGGTGGAACCTGAACTTATTAGTTTTTTTGTCATGATTTAGGTAAAATTTCTTCGTCATTCCAAACTTGATGCGGAATTCACTAATATAATTCAAAGTGGATTCCAGCCTTCACAAGAATGACAATAAAAGGTTTAAATTTAAAATAATTAAGCTTCTTTCAACGGGATATTAAGTGTTACACGTGTTCCTTTTCCCGGTTCGGAATGCAAAAATAAACGTCCGTCGATATACTTGATACGCTCCTTCATAAAGGTCATTCCCATACCACCATCACCCTTTTTCACCTTCTTTACCTTACCCGGATCAAAACCTTTCCCGTTATCATCTATAACAATACTCAATATGTTCTTACTACTTGACAAAGACACCAAAATATGCGTTGAATCCGCATATTTAATGGCATTATTGATAGCTTCCTGCGTTATACGATAAATATTGATCTCGGTTAGGGAATCCAACCGCCCGCCAAAATCCGTTTTGTTATAAAGAATAATCTGTTTTCCGGTCAGTTTTGCTAATTCCTGTGTTAACTTAGTCAGTGCCGGCACAATGCCGTGATCTGCCAATTCCGGTGGTGTCAAATTGAACGTTGCCGTACGGACCCCTTTAATGATGTTAGCGGTCAATTCTTTTAGATGTTCAATTTTCGAAGCCGTCTTATCTATATCCGAAATATCAATACTTTCCAAATTGTATTTTAACCCGGTAAGCATTTGCCCAATACCGTCATGCACATCCTTAGCGATCCGATTCTGCTCTTTTTCCTGGTTTTCAATGATCTTACTGGAGACGATTTTCTGCTGATTCATCTTCTCCTCAAAACTCTCCTTGGTCAATCGTTCTATTTCAAGCTGGCCTTCTTTTCTCCTGGTTATATCCGAAGCTATTATTAACAACTCGGAACGTTCATTAACAGGATTAAAAGGAATAATAGCCATCTCAAGCCAAACATCTTCATTGGTCTTTGTTGAGGCTTTAACCTCACCTTGCCAACCGGTTTTCTTATATTTAGAAATCAGGTCGTCTATAACTTCCTGTTCATTTTCATTAACCGACAGCACCTTGGCAAAATTAGCTGCTTTATTAAACTTACTTAATTTAAAAAGCTTTGAAAACTTTTTACCCATGTGCAATACCGTGCCGTCCGGAGAAATTCTCGCAAACAATAAGGTTTCATCCATTGCATGACTTAAAGCCCGTAACTCTTTGATAGACTTTTCTTTAGCCTCACTCAGAACATCAGCATTATAGGCCATTTCTTTAGCCTTCTTTTCAGCAGAGATTAACTCGGACAAGCTGTTTTTAACGGTTTTGGCCGTCGGCCAAAAAATAAATAAAAACTCAGCCAGTAAAAGCAATAAGGTAAACGCCATTAAGAACATTTCCAGCTTGCGTAACCAGGCCACTTTTTCTTCGGCTTCCAAATCGTATTGATTTACAATACCATCCATCTTTTGCAGGAACCCGCCTTCGTTTAGCTTTACTTTTTCAATTTCCTTTGCAAAAATTTCCGTCGGCACATCGGGTGAATGCTCAATCTGCTCAATAATAGTTTCCGAAGCACTTTTTATAGTATTAAAAGCAGGGTTCATAGCATCGAACATCCCGGAAACAATCTTACTATTGCTCCCCGGCAACCCCAGGCTATCATTTCCTTTTTGCAAGGCATTATGCGATTGTACCCAAACCGATAACGTATGCTTCAAATTATCTTTTATCACAATACGCTCACTGTAATTATCCTCGGTAGAAAGCGATAAAATTTCTTTGGTAAGCTTCTGACTTAACATACGTTGCCTACCGGCTACGTTAATAACCCCGGAGTCACTTTCCTGGTCTTTTAAGTGTTTTCTAATGAGGATCTGGCTAACAATAACGGACAATGCAATAGCACTAAGTGCGATAATGTATAAACGACGTAATCGTTCAAAAGTACTTTGATCTAATGAATTACGCTTGCCTGCCATTGTATCAATCGTTAGCCCTGAATAGCCTGCTTTATTAAAGAAAGATTTTTATCGGAGTAGTTTAGTTGTAAAGCGGCCTCATGCCCTTTGTCTGACATTTTTTTCCAGGTCTTTTGAAGAATATCAACAACCTTTTCGTCCGGATGCTTTGCTGCAAATTCTTCAAAGTAATAGTCCAGAAAAACCAAACAAACCGTGTCTTCCAGGGTCTGTGATTCTTCATTCTTTTTAATCAGCTTTTTCGTGATGAGTTGTGATACCCGGTCTACATATTGATCGTCATACCCTACCTGCTTTAAAATATCAGCGGTGATTTCGGCATGCATTTTCTTAAGTGTTTCACGCCATTTTAAATAGCCCACACGATCCATAGGATAATCATCTCTGGGAATTTGCCACCTGCAAATGTGTTGTGCACGCGCTGCTATCTGTAGCGCTTTGGATGCATTGGGTTCAAATTGCAATAACTTTCGCGTCATACGTTGCGAATACAGCAATTCTTTAGGGTATTCCATACCACTAACCTCATATGAATTAATATCCTGAGCGTTTTTTTTATCTATTAAAGCTATTGTAGTTTCAAATCGGGTTGGCTTCATTTTAATGTATATTAGTCTGAAAAGCCAATATACACATTTCCATTCTCAATTTTAACAGGATAGGTGGCAATTTTTAAATCTTCGCCTCCAAGATTGGAACCGTCCTCTAAAGAAAAGTTCTTTTTATGCATAGGGCAAGCCACTTTAGGGATTCCGTCTTTATCTCCTATCATCCCTAAAGCCAATACATTCTCCATTTTATGCGGACACATGTTCTGGCACGCGTACCACTTTCCTGTTCTGGTATAGTTATACACCGCAATTTGTTTGGCTTTGTATTTCACACAGGCACCGCTATTTTCAGGAAAATCGGCCACCGCCCCTACTTCAAACCACGTTGTTACC
Source organism: Seonamhaeicola sp. (assembly GCF_028281565.1). Taxonomy (GTDB): domain Bacteria; phylum Bacteroidota; class Bacteroidia; order Flavobacteriales; family Flavobacteriaceae; genus Seonamhaeicola. The sequence goes on along the minus strand of NZ_JANQJQ010000016.1, from coordinate 76,695 downwards.
TCTGACTCTGAAACCGTTTGGTACTGACTTAGTATATCTTGCATTTTCGTTGTGTTTATCTGTTTATTTGTTAAGTTGTTTAGTTGACTGTTTACTCTTGAGTTGAATCTGTATCTTTAACGTATAAACAACTCCACGAATAAACAAATCAACCTAATCTACACCCAGGCCTTTGGCATTTTTTGTTCACGCATTGGTACAAACACCAGGTTATCATCTGTATCATCAGAGTTTACAAAATGTTTGAAACGCTTCATCATTTCAGGATTTTCTATAGCCTGTTTCCACTCGCACTCATACTTATTGATCAGGCCTTGCATTTCAATTTCCAACTCTTCGGCAATTCCTAAAGAATCTTCAATCACCACTTGCTTCAGGTAATCAATACCACCTTCCAGTTTATCTAACCAGGGGGCCGTTCTTACCAATGGCCCTGCAGTACGGATATAGTACATTAAAAATCTATCCAGGTATTTAATAGCCGTTTCGTCATCTAACTGTTCTGCTAATAAGATAGCATGCTTAGGTGTAGCGCCACCGTTACCACACACATAAAGGTTCCAGCCGCCTTCAACGGCAATCAATCCGAAATCTTTCCCCCTGGCTTCGGCACATTCACGAATACATCCGGACACACCACCTTTTAATTTATGCGGTGAACGCAATCCTTTATACCTGTTTTCTATCTCAATGGCAAATGATACACTTTCATGCATACCGTATCTACACCAGGTTGATCCTACACAACTTTTAACCGTTCGTAACGATTTACCATAAGCGTGCCCGCTCTCAAATCCGGCATCAATCAATTCTTTCCAGATCATTGGTAACTCATGGATTTGTGCACCAAATAGATCAATACGCTGTCCGCCGGTGATCTTGGTATACAGATCATATTTCTTAGCAACTTCTCCAATGACGATTAACTGGTCCGGAGTGATTTCACCACCAGCAACCCTTGGTACTACCGAGTAAGTTCCGTTACGTTGGATGTTTGCCAAAAACCTGTCATTTGTATCCTGAATGGTGTTTTGCTTATTAGCAGTTTCCATTGTGATCGTGGCAAAAATAGACGCTAAAGCCGGCTTACATATTTCACAACCATGGCCTTCTCCAAATACATTTAACGCTTCTTCATAATCCTTTACCTTATTTATTTTTATAAGGTCATAAAGCTCCTGGCGGTTAAAACTAAAGTGCTCGCAAATGGTTTCCTTGACTTCTTTCCCCAGTGATTTTAAAGATTCGTTCACCAAATCGACCACCATGGGCTTACAACCACCACATCCGGTAGTTGCTTTGGTTTTAGCGATCACATCACCTAAATTTTCACAATCGCCTTCCGTTATGGAGCAGCAAATATCACCTTTGGTTACGCTTTCACAAGAACACACCTGAGCTGCATCCGGGATATCCATAACGCTTCCAAATCCGCCTTCACCATCACCTCTGGCACCAACAATCAACTCTTCGGCATCTTCAGGAATTGGCAAACCATTCAAATATATTTGGTGTAACATATTATAATCAGATGCATCGCCTACCAGGATACCTCCCAGCAACTGCTTTCCATCATGACTCACATTAATACGTTTGTATAAATTCTTGGTTTTATTTTCAAAAACTATGGAATAGCCTTTTTCAACCGGCATAAATGGCTCCCCGTAACTGGCAACATCAACACCGATCAGTTTAAGCTTGGTTGACATATCAATATCTTCCGCCATAATAACATCGGCATTCCCTAATATCTGGTTTACAGCAACTTCGGCCATATCATACCCCGGGGCCACTAAACCATAGATCATATTGTTGTACAATGCTACCTCTCCAATAGCATAGATTTCAGGGTCCGAGGTTTGCATTTTATTGTTTACCACAATACCACCACGCGTTCCCATTTTAAGGTTGCAAGTTTTTCCTAACTCGTCACGCGGTCTGATACCTGCAGAAACCACCAACATTTCCACATCAATCTTATCATACTCGCCAAACTCCATTCCGGTGATAGCGTCTTCTCCTAAGATCTTATTGGTTGCCTTAGACAGGTGGATGTTGATCCCCATAGACTCCAACTTCTCCTGCAATACTTTACTGGATCGTCTGTCTAATTGCCTGGGCATTAATTTTGGTGCAAACTCAACTACATGAGGCTCTAAGCCCATATCCATAACAGCTTTTGCTGCTTCTAAGCCCAAAAGTCCGCCTCCAAGTACTGCCGCTTTAACAGTTTCTGTTCTGCCTTTTTGGATCTCATCGGCATAAGCCAACATGCCTTCCAAATCCTCTATGGTCCTGTAAACAAAAACCCCTTTTTTCTCAATACCTTTAATATTGGGCACAAAGGGAACAGACCCTGTGGCCAATACTAAGTAATCATATTTATAATGGACGTCTTTTGTTGTAGTAATCTTTTTTGAAGAACGATGTATATCCGTAATACGCTCGTTGGTAATCAATTCTATGCCGTTTTCTTCGTACCATGCTCTTGAAGCCATTTCCAAAGCTTTGGCATCCTGGTTTTCAAAGAACTCACTTAAATGAACCCTGTCATAAGCAGGCCTGGGCTCTTCTCCAAAAATGGTGATCTCAAAGTCTTTAGAATTCTCAAGAGCTACAAACTTTTCACAGAATTTGTAACCTACCATACCATTACCTACAACAATGATTTTCTTCATATCTACGTATTTTGAATACAAAACTAAGTAATTATACTTAATTATTTATTCGATTTCAATACGAAATACCCTTAAACCTGAATTATTGAAGATTTCACAAATTGATAGGTAGATAATTATTTATAAAACAAAAATCAGGTATTAGAATTACGTTTTACTAATGTTGTTATTCCGGTGTCACGGTAATTATTACACTCTTAGAAGCTGGGGTTTTGGCTGTATGTGCAAAACTATCTAAAGGCACTAACACATTAGTTTCCGGGAAATAAGTAGCACAACAACGCCTTGGAATATCATAACCTATGACTATGAATTTATTAGCGGTTCTGACCACTCCCTTAAATTCCGATCTTAAATTCACAACCTGTAACTGCTCTAATCCTCGGGCTTTCATGTCCTCTCGGTTCATCATAATGATTCTGCGCTCGTTAAAAATACCGCGATAACGATCGTTTAAGCCATAAATAGTGGTATTGAACTGGTCGTGACTCCTAATAGTCATCATAATCAATTCATCTTCCTTTAGTTTCCACTCGGGTAATTTATTTATAGTGAAGTTAGCTTTTCCGGTTTTGGTTTTAAACTGTCTTATCCTGGCGCCGTTAGGCAAGTAAAACCCTGATGGTTTCTTTAATCGGGTGTTGAAATCGTCAAACCCGTCTACTACCTCTTCAATATCATCCCTAACCAGGCTGTAATCATCTTTATAAGCCAGCCAATCGATTTTAGAACGGCCTTTCAATGTAGCATGAGCGATCCCACAAACAACGGCTACCTCACTAATAATCTTATCTGAACAAGGTTCCAGTATGCCTTTTGTAGAGGAGACTACCCCCATAGAATTTTCTACACTTTGTATTTGTATACCTGTTTTTTGATAGTCCTTTTCCGCTCTTCCCAAGCAAGGTAAAATAAGGGCTTCCTTGCCCGTAACCAAATGCGAACGATTTAATTTGGTACTTACGTGTACCGTCAGGTTACAGTTTGCAAGGGCCTGAGCAGAATAATTAGTATCCGGTACCGCAGAAATAAAATTACCTCCTAAACCAAAGAATACTTTAGCTTCGCTGTTGTACATCCCTTCAATAGCTTCAATTACCGAGTAGCCATGTTTTGCAGTCGGCTTGAAACCGTACTTAGCTTCAATCTTATCTAAAAATGCCTGAGGGGCCGCTTCCCAAATACCAACAGTCCTATCACCTTGTACGTTGGAATGCCCACGAACCGGACAGGTTCCTGCACCTTCTTTTCCAATACTTCCTTTAAGCAATAAAAGATTTACCAGTTCCCTAATATTATCAACCGCATTTTCGTGTTGGGTCAGGCCCATGGCCCAACAAATAATGATTTTATCATTGTTCAGTATTATATCGAATACCGCATCAAAGGTTTCTTTTGAAACGCCGGAGAGTTTCAGGCATTCATCAAAATCAAATCGCTTCAGGTCTTCAATAAATGCGTCGTAACCTGCGGTGAGTTCGTTTATAAACTGCTTGTCAAAAACTTGTCCTGTTTGTTCTTCTTTTTCTAATAATTTGAGTAGAATAGCCTTAAAGAACGCTACATCCCCGTTTATGGTCACAGGAACAAAAACATCAGTTAACTCCGTTCCGCCCGTTAACATTTTAAGCGGATTTTGAGGATTGGTAAACTTCATAAAACCCACCTCCTGCAGTGGATTGATGGCAATGATCTTACCGCCATTCTTTTTACATTTTTCCAATGCCACCAACATCCTTGGGTGATTGGTCCCGGGGTTTTGCCCAACAACCATCACCACTTCGGCTTTATACAGATCATCTAAGGTTACCGAGCCCTTTCCAATCCCTAAAGTTTCGGATAAGGCCTTGCCACTGGCTTCATGGCACATATTGGAACAATCCGGTAAATTAGCCGTTCCATACTCCCTGACAAATAGTTGGTACAAAAAGGCTGCTTCATTAGTGGTTCTACCGGAGGTGTAAAACACCGCTTCATCCGGATCGTCCAGAGCATTTAAATGGGCTCCCACTTTATTAAAAGCGTCTTCCCAGGAAATGGGTTGATAATGCGTAGCGCCTTCCGGTAAATACATGGGTTCCGCCAATCGACCCGATTTACCAATTTCAAAATCGGATAACTCCGCCAGGGCATCCACCGAGTGTTTTGCAAAAAAATCTGCGCCAATGGTATTTTTTTGGGCTTCTTCAGCCATGGCTTTCATACCATTTTCGCAGTATTCCCCAAGAATAGAACGATCATCATCCGGATCCGGCCAGGCACAACCGGGACAGTCAAAACCGCCTTTTTGATTTATTTTGGTTGAAATTTTAAACGCATCTACCGGTTTCATATACCTGGAAACCATACCTATAGCCGACTTTAAAGCACCCAAACCAACACTATTTGTTGGTGGTTTGGTAACTTTCAGGCCTAAAAATTTCTCAGGCGTGGCCGCCTTGTCTTGTGGAGTTTTGCTCATACCCTTAATACCTTAATTTAGACTCAAAGTGGACAAAATTACCCTAATTTAAATCTGAACACATATCTAATTTTAACCAATCAATACTCTAAATCGTCAATAAACTTAGTCAAAATTAATTTAAAGCCCGTGTATAATTTGTTTATAAAACATTTTATAAACTTTAACTGGCTCTCCTCCTTTTCCAACATATAGCTTGTTCATTTAATTCTTCGGGAACATCAGAAGCAAAGAAAAAACAAATGTCTTTTTTCACAGAACAAATTACCTTTTCATGCATGGCATACCATTTTGTATAATAATTATATAGCCTATTAAAATAACCTTTATAGCCGATTCAGTTAAATTTGGGATCAACCGTAACAGCAAACAACAAAGACTATATTAGACGCTTAAGTTCATTTCAAAGCAATGATGAACTTTTCACTAAACTAAATCCTTATGAAAACTATTTTTTTGGCCTTTATAGTGCTATCTTTAGCCATGTCATGTAGCAGTAGCGATCCTGAACCTGAGCCAAATCAGGAATCCCCAATTATTGAAGAAGAAACAAATGATCCGCCACCTGAAGAAAAGTGCTATATTGTAAACAAAGACGGCTTACTTATAATTGAAGGCGAAAGTTTTGAACTAAAAGGCAAATGGCGCATTGTAGAGGATGACAAAGCTACCGGTGGAAAATATATTGAGTACTACGGAAGCAATAGTTATCAAAGTCAAAATTTAGATAACGAAATTTCAGTAAAATTTAAAGTGGATGCCGCCGCTACCTATCTGGTCAGGTGGTATATGAGACAGCCAGACGAAGCAGAAGGAGATAAATCAAACGATGTTTGGATCTATTTCCCGGGGAATATTGGTTTAGCCAGACATAATGGCGAAGATGTTACATTGGAGCACTACGAGAAATTTGTAAGCAGAGGTAAAGGCGAATTCACTTATGGCGGCGCCCTGGATATGCATAATCCCAAGTATAGTTCCTGGATGCGGGTGCGATTTCCGGCAGCCGGAGAATACATTTTAAAGATTTGTGCCAGATCTGAATTTTTCCAACTGGATAAACTGGTCTTATCTACGGGTATGCCGGATGGCGACGCGGAAACAAGATCTAAAACCCTTTCGGAAACCATCAAATGTGAATAAACCTAAAAACGTTTCAAATGAAGAATCACCTATTCAAAATTTTCATGATTATTGCGATCATTTTACCCAATATTGTAAAAGGGCAAGCCTTAGGGTATAATAATAACAGAATAGCCTGCAGTGCGGATGGCAATGCACAACCGGACCTGGAATATACAGGAAAATACAACTATGCTGATCCCGATGATTGGGGTGCCACACCCGCTACCCTGGCTATGTTGGCCAAATTGAAGCTTCAATCTAAATTGGTTCATTATTCCTATAATAATTTTATGCCGTCTCCTCCGCACACTACTGTTAGGAATTATATGAAGGAAGGCGTTGATGGCTCCATTGAAAGATGGCATTTTAATAAAAAACTTTTCTTTGACGTGGGAACTCATAAAAAAGAGGCTATTGAACATCTTAAGAACGAATTAATAAAATCAACTAAAGCAGACCCGCTCTATTTTATTAATATGGGGCCTTCGGAATTTCTTTACCAGGCTGTCAAATTAGTGATGGATGAAGGACATGCTGAATCACTTTCACATGTTTACATTATTTCGCACAGCTATTATAACGACAATCATTTAAGAAGACCTGATCACCACAATATAGACCAGGTTATTGAACTTAGCAGCAACCGTTTAAAATTCAAAAGAATTAAGGATCAAAACAATAAAAACAATCCCAATGAAGGCTGGAGCTCTTTACACGACTGGAGTGTTTGGGACTGGCTAAAAAACCATAAAAACCCTGATTTAGCCTGGATATGGAAATGCATGAAAAAACATAAAGAGTTTAGAGCGGATATATCCGATGCCGGCATGGTTTACTATTTACTTACCGGCGATGAAGATGGCAATCCTTCTAAATTTAAAGCTTTTCTTGGTGACGGCATATAAACATAGCCTATGATCAAAAAAATAAAGCAAGTGTTTCACTCGCTTTATTTTTCCAAATATTTTAAAACATATTATCCAATCACTTTTTCAGCCTGTAAATTATTCATATAAGGCTGTTTTGTAAGACGTTGCCCGGTAGCTTTATAAATAGCATTGGCAACTGCCCCTCCAACGGGTGGTAAGGTAGGTTCACCCAAACCGGTTGGTGCTATATCATTTTTAACAAAATGTACATCTACCTTAGGCGTTTGCCCCATCCTGATAAGCTGATAGGTATTAAAGTTATTGGATTGGGGTTCCCCATTATTAAAGGTCAATTCCCCATACATGGTATGCCCGATACCGTCAATGATACCACCTTTTACCTGGTTCATAGCGCCAAGTGGATTCACTACAATACCGCAATCTACCGCGCATGTCACCTTTTTAACCACCGGCACTCCATTGGTCATAACAACATCGGCTACCTCAGCTACATGGGTATTATGACAGTAATAAACCGCTAATCCCTGGTAAATCTCACCAGACGTTTTGCCCCAATTTGATTTTTCAACTGCTAATTTTAGCACGCCCTGCAAACGCTCCGGGCTATATTCTATTTTTGGCTCCGGATTGTTCTTTACATTCTCCAACAAATCCATATGTAACTGAACGCGGTCTACTCCTAATTCCTCTGCCAATTCATCAAAAAAGCTTTGTTCTGCACTGGCTAAAAAGTTGGTATAAGGTGCTCTCCAGGCTCCGGTCGTTATGTTACTTTTATAGTTAGCCGTATCAACCTGGTAATTGGCAATGGCTCCTGCCGGAAAGAAATTTGGTATTAAACCGTACATATTACCATTAATAGCAGCTTCTTTTAAATGATAGCCCGTAATTTTACCATCTTTTATTGAAGCCGCTATTCTATATTTAATAGCCGGACGGTATACACCGGTTGCCATATCATCTTCCCTTGTGGACACCATCTTAACGGGTTTCTTTATTTTATTGGAAATTTCGGCTGCCTCATAAACAAAATCACCATAAAGGCGTCTTCCAAATCCACCACCCATCCTGGTCATTTCCACATGAATATCCTTTAAATCACGACCTAACATATCGGACACTGTTTTCGCCGCATCTTCAGGTGTTTGAACCGGCCCTACCAAATGCACTTTTTCAGGAGTTACATTTGCGAAAAAGTTCATAGGCTCCATAGTATTATGAGGTAAGAACGGTGACTCATAGGTTCGCTCTAGCACCTTATCGGCCTGAGCAAAAGCCTTCTTTACATCGCCGTCTTTTCTTCTGGTCCTGAATTTTTTGCCGTCCAGTATTTGCATTAGCTGCTCATCATGGAACTCTGTGGTTTCAGCTTCAGAGTCTTGCTTCCAGACAGCTTTAATAGCTTTTTTCCCTTTAATGGCATCCCAGGTGGTTTTAGCAATAACCACAATTTTATCACTTGGGCTTATTTGGGCAGTCCAACTCCTGTTATCTCCTTCTAAGTGGGCCCGGGTTTTTTCTCCAATGGTAATGACATCTATAACACCCGGTATGGCTTTTGCAGCCGTTTCATCATAGGTATCCAATACCTGTCCAAAAGCCGGTGGACGCAATACGCAAGCATACACCATACCTTCCTCTTTGTAATCTAATCCGAATAACGGCTTGCCGGTAACTATTTTATCAATATCAACATTTGCTGTTTTTTGGCCTATGATGGTAAAATCTTTGGGGTCTTTTAAAGTTACTTCCTCTGGAACTTCTAACTGGGCGGCTTCTAAAACCACATCACCATAACCCAATGTTTCCCCGTTAGGGTTGGTAATAACACCTTGTTTGGCGGTACATTCCGAAGCTTCAATACCCCATCTGGCGGCAGCGGCATTTACCAACATTTGCTTCGCAGTGGCACCTGTTTGTCTTAATGGTTCCCATCCTTGTCTTAAAGACTGGCTTCCGCCTGCCAACTGGCGGGTATAATTTTCAGTATCCAAAGGAGCCTGAACCACATAAACGTCGTCCCAAAGCACATCTAATTCTTCAGCAATAAGCATAGGCATAGATGTTTTTACCCCCTGGCCTATTTCAGGGTTAGGTGCAAAAATAGTTACCTTTCCTTCCTCGGAAATCTTAATGAACGCGTTAAAGTCGTTGTAATTCAACTGACTTAGATCTATGGGCATTTTTACATCCTGCTTACAGGCATTAAATAAGTTAAAACCTATTAACATACCACCACTGGCCAACGCCGAGGTTTTTAAAAATGATCTTCTACTGAATGCTATTTGTTTTGAAGTTGACATTGTTCTCTGTTTTTAGGTTGATTAACTCATTTTTTCAGCCGCCACTTTAACAGCTTCTTCAATACTATTGTATGAGGCGCATCTGCATATGTTTCCATTCATAGCATTTCTTATCTCAACTTCTGTTGGATTTGGATTTTTTTCCAGAAAGGCAGCGGCAGTCATAATTTGTCCTGCCTGACAATAGCCGCACTGCGGTACATCAATAGCTTTCCAGGCTTCCTGAACCGGATGATCACCATGTTTAGAAAGGCCTTCAATAGTAGTGATATTCATGCCTTCGGCCTGAGACACCTGTAATAAACAGCTTCTCATAACATTGCCATCTACATGTATATTACAAGCGCCGCATTGTCCAATCCCACAGGAATATTTTGTTCCGGGTAGGTCTAATTGATCTCGTAAAACCCATAACAATGGCGTATCCATATCGGCCTCTACGGTATGAGTTTGATTGTTGATTTTTAAGTTGAAAGTTGGCATAATTTCTATTTTGGTATTAAATTACTAAAAAGGTATTTAATAAAGTACCGAACTTATAAATTTAACAATGGGTTAACTAAATCAATATTAACTTTAACTAGACTAATTTTACCTTATAATATAACCCTTCATGCTTTCAAACCGAACGCACAAATTCCAAAGCTCTGCGCTCGTTGTAATAGATATTCTTTTTATCTATAAAAGCCACATGACCTCCGTGATCAGGCATTTCCAAATGAATAAACGGATTTATTTTTGCTTCTTTAACCGGACAACAACCCGGGGATAAAAACGAATCATTCAGGGCATTAATAATAAGTGTTGGGGTTTTTATGTTGGGGATAAATTGCAAACTGCTACATTTCTCGTAATAATCTAATGCGTCGTTAAAGCCATGAGCCTTTGAGGTATAGACATCATCAAAATCCTTTAAGGTTCTAATGTTGTTGAAAGCTTTCTCCGGAATAGCCCCCGGAAACTTCTCCAGTTTAATCTTCAATCTGCCTTTTAAATGATTTAAAAACCTTATAGCATAGGGTTTGTTCTTCAGTTTGTGGAGTTCAATACAGGAACCATATAAATCACACGGAACAGAAATAGCGATCGCTGCCTTTATCTGTTCCGGAAGTTCATCCCGTTCTCCTAAGTATTTCAGTATCAGATTAGCCCCCAAACTAATACCCTTTAAATAGATTTCAGCATAGTTTTTGGTTGAAATAATATGTTGAATGATATCCGCCAGATCTTCCGTCGCACCGGAATGGTAACTTCTGTAAAGTAAATTATCTTCACCGCTACACCCCCTAAAATTCACGCTAACCGCATCCACATTATTGTTATTGAAAAATTTAGCAGCTCCCAACATGTAGGGCCGCTGTGCATCACCTTCCAAACCATGTAATAATATGATGAGTTTATTAGATTTTTCTTCGGAAAAACTCCAATCCAGATCCAGGAAATCGCCATCTGATAAGGTCATGCGTTCCCGTTTTTGAATAACACCATTTATGTGTCGGAATAAACCCGAATAAACGGTTGACACAAAACCATTTCTAAACAACACCGGTGCTTTATAAGTAGATTCTAATATAGGCATGTATTCAGTATTCAGTTTGCAGTATTCAGTAGCAGTATTCAGTGGCAGTAATCAGTTTATAAATTAAACTTCTAAAGAGGTGAACTTAAAGTCCGTTCCGTTAAACAACCCTTTATCACTTAGTTTTAAAGACGGAATTACCAGTAAAGCCATAAAAGACAGAGTCATATACGGGGCATGTAATTTACTGCCTAATTGCTTTGCCATAGCATCCAATTCCTGGTACGCTTTTGCAACGACTTCCCCACTTTTATCACTTATAATACCTGCAATGGGAAGCGGTAAAATGTTTTCCTCTGAATTTGAAACCGCACACACGCCTCCTTTATTTTCAATGACTAAATTAACCGCTTTACAGATAGCTTCATCCGAAACACCAACAGCAATGATATTATGCGAATCGTGCCCTACTGAAGAAGCTATGGCACCTTCTTTCAAACCGAAATTCTTTATAAAGGCCAAGGCTGGGTCTTGATTTTGATAGCGGTTTACTACAGTCATTTTAAGTATATCATTCGCCACATCAGATTCAAGATTGCCGTCTTCGATTTTAGAGTTAAGAATCAGTTCATTTGTAACCAATTGGCCTTCCAAAGCTTCAATAACCCGTATTTGTTTTGAAGATGATACCACCCTAAAATCAGTGACTTCCTTTTTATTGCAATTAAAATTATTGATGGTTTTAAAGCCAACCGTTTTCACCAAAGAGGCCCCTTTGTCAAACACCAATTCTCCATTTATATAAGTCTGGAGTACTTTGAAATCTTTTAGGTCTTCCACAACAATACAATCCGCCAAATCACCCACTTGCAACAACCCCACATCCAGGTTATAATGCTCCACAGCATTTATACAGGCTGCCTGCAACACCTTAAAAACATCAATACCTTTTGCCACGGCCCGGGCACAAAGGTCATTTATGTGTCCAAGCATTAAATCGTCCGGATGTTTATCATCACTACAGAACATCATATTTTCATAATGCTCAGGCAACAAATCAATTAAAGCTTCAAAATTCTTTGCCGCACTCCCCTCCCGGATAAGCACTTTCATTCCTTTTTGAAGTTTTTCCAAAGCTTCTTCATAAGTAAAACACTCATGATCGGTAGAAATTCCTGCTGAAATATATTTGGACAGATCAGCTCCCATTAACCCGGGCGCATGCCCATCAATAGGTTTACCAAAATGTTTCGCCCAGGCCAATTTTTTTAAAACCTCTTCATCATCAAAAATAACGCCCGGATAATTCATCATTTCCGTAAGGTATTTGATATCAAGGTTTTGTAAAAGCTGTTTAATATCCTCAGAATCGATCGTTGCCCCGGCAGATTCAAACGTCGTTGCCGGCACACAAGACGGTGCCCCAAAATTGAATTTTAACGGGACTTGTTTTCCGTTTTCGATCATAAATTCCACGCCTTCCAACCCACATACATTAGCTATCTCATGGGGATCGGATACGGTGGCCACCGTTCCATGTGCGACTGCAATTTTTGCAAACTCACTGGGCACCAGCATAGAACTTTCAATATGGATATGGGCGTCAATAAATCCTGGAAGGATATAGCTTTCTATAGTATGATCTTTGGCTTCAATGGTAACAACACGTCCATTTTCAACGGTTAATTCACCTTTAAAAATGCGCTTGTTTTTTATGTCTACTATGTTGCCTTGTAGTTTCAAGTTTAATACGTTTTCAGATGTTTACACGCTTTATAAGAAGAGATTCTTCACTCCGTTCAGAATGACAGGTCATTTTAACTCTATTTTTAAAATTTCTTTGGTGTCTTCTGTAACTCTAAACCGGTTATCGGCTCTCCTGTTAATGACCCAAACAATATTATTTTCAGAACACAATAGCAACGTACTTTCTTTATCCAGCAATGAAAGCTTTTCATCTTTAAAGTACTTGCTCACTTTTTTTCTCCCTTTCATTCCAAACGGAAAAAACACATCGCCTACTTTCCATTGCCTTATTAATAACGGAAACTTTAGAAGTGCTTTATCTACATAAATTGAGGTGGTACTATTTTGGGATATTGCATCCACTTCTGAAAAGCAAAGGACTCCAAAAGGCGTTTCTATTTCCTGATGCGTATCTGAAATAGTAATTTCGATTAATTCTCCCGGAACGATCTCACTTAAAAGCAAATTATCCTGATGTTTGATCAATCGATGCGTATTGGATAAAATATACTTACCGGATTGCGCATCCAATAAATTTAAGGCATCGTTCCATTCTGTAAATCCATAATCTTTAAAAGTTTCAAACAAATAAGCTCTCGGGTTATTTTGTTTTTTGAATTCAGACACTTTAAAGGTCATTTTGTTATCCTCCATACTAATCACAGCCTCTTGAAAGAACAGCTCCAAATGATCTTCTATTATATCGGTGGCATCACTAAGATTGTTAATAGTGCTCTGATAGCTTTGAAGCAAACTTGGATTAACCTCTTTTAAAATAGGAATGACCTCATGCCTTAGTTTATTCCTCAAATACTTCGTGGAGGCATTGCTGCTATCTACCCGCCATTCCAATTTATTGGCTTTGGCATAATCCACGACGTTTTCCCTGGAGAAAGGCAAAAGCGGACGCACAAATTTATTGTTGATCTCAGGGATACCCGTTAAGCCATCCAAACCGGTCCCTCTGGAAAAATTGATCAAAAATGTTTCCAGATTGTCATCGGCATGATGTGCCGTTAATATATAATCAAATTCCAGTTGTTGGGCTAATTCATCAAACCAAAAATAGCGCATCTCACGCGCCGCCATTTGAATGGAAATCCGGTTCTCATTAGCATAACCCTGCGTATCAAAGCTTTCGGAAAAAGCTTCTATATCTAAATCATCTGCCAGTTGTATAACAAATGCTTCATCGCCATCGCTTTCTTTTCCACGGAGATTGAAGTTGCAATGCGCCAGGGCAATATTTAAATGGAGTTGATGGCATAAATGGACCAATACCACACTGTCAACCCCTCCCGAAATAGCTATAAGGAGTTTGCTTTCCTTTAGGAAAGATAGATTGTCATTGATATGTTCTTCAAATCTGGAAAGCATAACCGATTAATTGTGAAAATATTCCCAGGCATAACCTTCAATTTCACCTCCCGTCAGTTCGTTATTTTTTTCATCAAATAGTTTAAATGACTCTTGGATATTACCTATGGAAGCACTTCCATCAATTCCTAATAAAAGCCCATAAAGTGCATCCGTTAAAACACCATCAATTATTTCTTTGAGTATTTTGTTTTGCCCTTCATTCAAATCTAAAGAATCAATTAAACTACTAACATAGCTATCTTCAGAGGAGTCAAAATAGCTTTTTAACAAATCCTCTTTGCTCTTGAAAACATTCTTTACAAACTCTTCTGATGTCATCTGTAATCATTTTGAGCTAAGATACCAACTTGGAACTTGAAAAATTAAATTTTGAAAAGAAAACTTTAATTTTCCAAAACCTCACGCATGGCCTTGGCTTTTACCAGGCATTCCTCGTATTCCTTTAAGGGATTACTTTTAGCGGTAATAGCACTCCCTACGGAATACGACACATACTGTCTTGAGGCATTATACAAAATACTTCGAATCACAACATTAAAGTCGAAATTATTATCCGGGGTAAAATACCCGATAGCTCCGGAGTAGGCGCCGCGTTTAGTTTCTTCTAATTTTTCAATAATTTGCATCGCCGATATTTTTGGAGCCCCGGTCATGCTTCCCATGGGGAACGTGCTTTTAATCACATCTACCGGATGAGTACTTGATTCAACTTCTGATTTAACCGTTGATATCATTTGATGCACCTGCTTAAAACTATACACTTTACAGAGCTCTTCAACCCGTACAGTACCTTTTTTAGCCGTTCTGGACAGGTCGTTTCTAACCAGATCCACAATCATGATATTCTCACTTCGCTCCTTTTCATCATACAGTAAATTCGCTTTTAACTTTTTGTCTTCTTCAACATCTTCGGCTCGTTTTGCAGTACCTTTTATAGGTTGTGAAATAACCGAGTTTTCATCTTTTTTCAAATAGCGTTCCGGGGAAGCACTTATAACATATTTATCATAACACTTTAAAAAAGATGCGAATGGCGGTTTTGATATTTCATTGAGCCTTAAATACGTTTCTAACGGACTGATTTCAGTATCCCTGGCATAAAATTCCTGGCAAAAATTAGCTTCGTAAATATCACCACGGTGAATATGGTTCAACATGGTGGTCACCTTTTCAAAATATTCGTCTTTGTGGATACGAAGTTTTATTTTCACATCTTGTGAGGACTTGTGCCTGGAATGCGATTTGGATTCATTCATTCCTTCAATGGATTCCAGATCAGCTTCTAATTCATCATCAACAGCTTTTAAATATTGAATTTCAACCGTATTCCCTTTGAACAAAAAGAGCTTTTTAGGCTGGAAAAAATATAGGTCGGGAAATCGTAATCCATCAAAATTTTCAGAACTTAAGGCTTCAACATCATTTTTTAAGTCGTACGTCAAATAGCCAAAAATCCAATCTTTAGTAGCAGATTGGTACTCCTTCAACATCTCAAAAGCCTGATGATAATCCGTTTGAATGCTGGTAAAAGCTTCAACCGCCAAAACAGCATCGTAATTAGAATAGCGTTGCTGGTAATTGTTAGACTCCAGCCAAATCACCTCATCAAACTGTTGTACCCATAGGAGTAATTGACTCTTAAAGGCATCCATGTTTTTTGGTTGGTATGTAGTTATTGTTCTCAAGAGGATTGCAAATTACCGAAATTTAATGTTCAAAATAAAATTCAAATGGCACTCTTGTGGTTCCGATAAAAAGATTTCTGCCTTGAGAGGAAGACTATGCATATTAATTTATCTTTGCACCTCATAAACCAGTTACGTGACTTTTAGAAATCTAAATTTAAATACCCCGCTTTTCAATGCCCTTGATGATCTGGGGTTTGAAAAGCCTACCCCCATTCAGGAACAAGCTTTTAATGTGGTTGCTTCCGGTAGAGATGTAGTTGGGATTGCCCAAACCGGAACCGGTAAAACCTTTGCTTACATGTTGCCTATCCTTAAAAACCTGAAGTTTTCCAAGCAGGAAAACCCGAGGGTTCTGGTTTTGGTTCCTACTCGTGAATTGGTGGTACAGGTAGTTGAGGAGATTGAAAAGCTATCTAAATACATTAACAACCGTGTTTTAGGTGTTTATGGTGGTACTAATATCAACACGCAAAAGCAAGCGGTAGCTGAAGGTCTGGATATTTTGGTGGCAACTCCGGGACGCCTGTATGATTTAGCTTTAAGCAGGGTATTACAGTTAAAATCCATTCAGAAATTGGTGATCGATGAAGTGGATGTTATGCTGGATTTAGGTTTCAGACATCAACTAATTAATATTTTCGACCTACTGCCTGAACGCAGGCAAAACATTATGTTTTCTGCCACAATGACCCAGGAAGTTGATACTTTGATTAATGATTTCTTCAGGAATCCGATACGTGTTTCTATTGCCGTATCCGGAACACCGCTTGATAACATCTCTCAACATCGTTATAATGTTCCTAATTTCCATACCAAAGTCAATCTGCTGGAACATTTATTAGGTGATACAGAGGCCTTTAACAGGGTTCTGATTTTTGTAGCATTTAAACGCATGGCAGACCGCTTATTTGATAAACTTGATGCTATTTTTAGGGATGATGTTTGTGTGATCCACTCCAACAAAACGCAAAATTACCGTTTGCGTAGTATTGAAGCTTTTAGTGCCGGGGAACACCGTATTTTAATTGCCACCGATGTGATGGCACGTGGGTTGGATATTGACAATGTATCACACGTTATTAATTTTGATACACCTGACTATCCGGAGAATTACATGCATCGTATAGGTAGAACAGGTCGCGCAGAGCGAAAAGGGGAATCTCTGGTGTTTTCTACTGAGAAAGAACAGGATGCTATAGAACGTATTGAAGGTTTAATGGATATGAAAGTTCCTTTATTGGAATTACCGGACAGCGTAGAGATTTCAACGGAACTGATTGAAGAGGAACGTCCGCAAATCAAAGAACGTCACAATCCGTTAAAAAGAAGACAAGACGAAGATGCTCCCGGTCAGGCGTTTCATGAAAAGAAGGAAAAAAACAAAAAAGTAAATCAAGGTGGTTCTTATCGTAGAGATATGGCTAAAAAATACAAAAAGCCTAAAACCAGGGGCGATAAGAATTATAATAAAAGGAGCAGGAGGAAATAAATTTTAAAATCGACATAGCCATACAAATAATGAAAACAAAATTTTTCACAACTCTGATCATATGTGTTTTATTCACTTTTAAAGTGTCCGCTGAACCTGACTGGGGTTCCACGGGACATCGTGTTGTTGGAGAAATTGCCAATACATATTTAAAACCAAAAACCAAGCGTGCCATTAAAAAGTTACTTGGAAGGGAGTCTTTAGCATTGGCCTCAACATTTGCCGATGAAATTAAATCGGACAAACGCTATAACAAATTTTATACCTGGCATTTTATCAATATGCCGTTGGATGCTATGTACGACCCCTCAAAAAGGCATCCGGATGGTGATTTGGTAAGTGGTATTGAGCAATGCATAACTATTATAAAAAGTAAAACGGCTTCGGATGACGATAAAGCTTTCTATTTAAGAATGTTGATTCATTTAATTGGCGATTTACATCAGCCCATGCACATTGGTTTAGCTGAAGATAAAGGCGGCAATGATTTTAAAGTTCAGTGGTTCTATAATGACACCAACCTGCATAGAGTGTGGGACACCGAAATGATTGAACATTACGGGATGAGCTATTCCGAATTAGCTGACAATGCCAGCTTTTTATCCAGGGAGCAGGTTAAATCAATCCAAAAAGGGACCGTCATTGATTGGGTCAATGAAACCCATGAATTGACCAAAGAAGTTTATGGTTCGACTAAGCCAGGTGATAATTTAAGATATCGGTATTCTTATAAATATTTTGGAACCGTAAGATCACAACTTCAGATTGCCGGTATTAGACTGGCTAAAGTTTTGAATGATTTGTTTTAGACCTGGGAATAAAATGTAGATAATTTTACTCCCTCATTCCTGTTGATTATACCTCGATACCATGAAACTAGCATGTTCTTAATTTGTGGATTCCTGCTTTCGCAGGAATGACAAAATGGGCAATTCTTGCTGAAAAAGAATTAAAGGAAAAACAATGACTAGCTAGATAATTTCAAGTAGTAAGTCCGATATACAATCAAAACTGTCATTCCTGCGAAAGCAGGAATCCACATATAATTAGCAAAAATTAAAAATCCCTTTTCATTGGTTTGAAAAGGGATTTTCACTAAAATGTGTGTGGTTAAGCTTTGTGAAGCCCTCTTAAAACCAGAATTCCTATCCTGGAAATTACAAAAGTAAATAACCCAAACGTTGCGGTTAACAAAGAAACTTTAAGTCCACCTGCAAAAATTGCAGGGTCCGGATTCCCCATGGCCTCAACTGAGTCAAACGCCGTTATTAAGCCGATCACCGACCCTAAAAATCCCAGAACCAACCCCAAGAGACTACTATCTGCAGTTAGCGATAGCATTTTCTTAGACTTTAAAGCATCCTTTCTAAGGTTTAAAAACCCCCAGATTAAAAAGAAGAGGGACAGTAAAAAACAAATTAAAATAAGCGACATGAAAAATGGCCCTCCCTCATTAAATCGTCTTGATAGTTCGGTGCCTAAACTTTGAATTAATGGTAAAATCATTGTGTGCATAGTTAACGGTTTTGATTAAACATGTCACAAACCTAAAATGTTAAATGCTTAAATTTAATAAATTGCGACGGATGACAAGATTAATGATTGTTTTAACAACATGCAGAATCCCTTATTAAATCTGTTATTCGTCTCACGAAGAGCAATCGTCACAGAAAATATACATATTATTGTTGTTCAAAAATAGTATCCATGCTAAAGAGAAAGCTAATTTTTAAGGTTATTGGCAAAATATTGCTTCATCTTGTATTCTGGTGTGCGGTACTACTATTTTTCATTTACTTCTTTAGAGGCGGTAGTAAAAATTTTGATGATACGCTGTCCTTTTGCCTCTTCCTAATGCCCATTACCATAGCAACTACTTATGTTTCTATTTACAAATTAATCCCTGATTATCTCATCAAAAAAAAGTATTTTCAGTTTATATTATACAGTATTTATACGTTCATTATTTCGGGGTATTTAATAATGGTTTCCATCTTTTTTAGCCTTATTTACATAGCCAAATTTGAATATAATGAGATGAACCCGGTAACCAAAAACATTCTATTTGTGGCTACGGCAGTTTATTTAGTTGTAATAATTATAAGCGGCTATAAACTTCTGAGACTTAACATAACACACACCAGGCAAACCGGAAAGCTGGAAACCAAAATTTTAGAGACTCAATTGAAATTAAAAGAGCAAGAGCTGCATTATTTAAAAATGCAAATTCATCCGCATTTCTTGTTTAACACACTTAATACTATGTATGGTTTTGCATTAAAAAAGGCCAATGAAACCCCGGAAATGATCTTAAAACTTTCTAATTTACTGGATTATTTACTTTACAAGGTAGACAAACCTTTTGTGTTATTATCCGAAGATATTAATCATATTAAAGACTATATAGAGTTGGAAAAGATGCGTTTTAATAAGACTTTGAATATTGATTTTACGACCAAAAATATTTCAGAAAATATTAAAATAGCGCCTATGTTATTACTGCCGTTCATTGAAAACAGTTTCAAACATGGTGCCATAAAAAAAGGGGTTCTGAATATAGTTTCCAGCCTCACTTGTAAAGACGGCTACATTCATTTTTATATTGAAAATACCTGTTCTGAAGATGAAACACCGAAAAAAGGTATTGGTTTAACCAATATTAAAAAGCGCCTGGATCTGTTATATAAAGATAAATACGACCTGAAAATACACCACGAAAATGGTATCTTTAAAGTAAATCTAGGTTTAAATACCATTTAATGTTGAAGCAAAACAAAGACATATCATGCTTAATTATTGATGACGAGGTCATTGCCCAGGAAATTATCGCTTCCCACTTATCAAAAATTCCGAATATTAAATGTGTCAATAGCTGCAACAATGCCATTGAAGCCTTTAATTATTTAAGAAATCATGAGGTAGACCTGATCTTTTTAGATATTAATATGCCTGAAATATCCGGAATTTCGTTTGCTAAAGCTATTAGCAAGGATGTGAAAATAATCTTCACCACAGCTTATAGAGATTATGCTGTTGAAGGGTTTGAACTGCAGGCAGTTGATTACCTTTTAAAACCAATATCGTTTGAAAGGTTGCTAAAAGCGGTCAATAATTACTTTGATATTTATGGTGAAAATGACTCAAACGTTAGTGAAGAATCTAACATAAACGATTTTATGTTTGTACGCTCTGACAGACGTATGATCAAAATTAATTTTGAGGCTATCATCTATATTGAGAGCTATAGTGATTACATAAAAATCCATTTAAATAATGAAACTATTGTCACCAGGGAAACCATAAGCGCAGTAGAAGCAAAACTTCCTAAGAACAAATTTCTCCGCATTCACAGATCCTTTATCATCTCTCTGGCAAACATATCGTCTTTTACTAATGAAGAAATAACAATTAATAAAACCTCACTTCCAATAAGCAGAAGTTATAAAAAAGAGGTCTTAAGTACTTTAGAGAAGTTCTAATTAAAGAATCCTTTTTTAGGTCTTAAAACTTCAGGTGCCCAGATTTTAATGGCATCAAATTTTCCGGTATCATCAAATGAACCAATACCTATTCTACCGGTTTTGAAATGTGTGTCATTGGCATTCATAATGGGCTTACTCATATCATCAAAGTAAATTTCTATAATGCCGACTTCTGCTTTTCTAACAATTCTTACCGTGTGCCAGGAATCTATAGCGCCCCAATTAGTGCCATCGGTTCTTTTAGATATTATACTGGTCCTTGGTTCATCATTGACAATAAAAATACTGTTGGCATGCTTATCTGATTTTGTAGCAATATGGGTGTAGTAAAAATTGGAAGGGGTATTGATCCCAAACATTAAACACAGATCGCGATGCCCATATTCCCGTCCGTTTTGGTTTAATCTGACTTCCAGTATAAAATCGCCTACAATAATGTCTTTCAATAGCGCTATATTAAATGGCGAACGTACAACGGGTTCGTATACACTTTGTTTAAAAAGTTCCAAACAGTTTCCCTGGTCCCCTCTACTTATTTTCCAGGCATTGGCGTCCGTCATTTCAAAATCATTGATAGCCTGTGGTTGCTCAAAATCCTGGGAATAAACCAGCTTATAATTATCCGGTATAATGGCCTGGGCATACATTTTAATACCCAAACCCAAAACTAGGATCATTGCACCAATACATCTCATATTCAAAGTTTAGAGTTCCGAAGTTATCATAAAAAAAATCCCCCTCCAAATTAATGGAAGGGGAAACAAGAGTCTTTCAAATTACAGAACGTAACCAACCAAATTTTAACCCTAACTTAAAGTTCATCCTGTACCTTTACTTGACTCTCTACAATATCTTTAATGGGCACAACTAATTTACCATTCTCTGTCTTTAACGTAACACACATGTTATCAATTGCCTCAACCTCCCCTTTTATATCGTTAAATTCGATGACCTGTCCAATTTCATAAGTTTTTCTGGCATAAAACGTTTTTAACAGATCGCCTACAACCTTCTGGGCTCCAAAACCAAAGGCTAAAGCAAAAGCCAATAAAAAAGCTGCTAAAATCAAGGTGATATTGCTCGTAATGATTGCTGTATCAACGCCTGCCTGATTTAACGCTGTGATAGAAGTAAAGACCAGAATGATAAAAAATACAATCTGACTAATGATCTTGGCTCCTGATAAGTCCATGGATTCAAAAAACGACCGCAACCCTTTCTTTATAACATTCGCTAAAATCAACCCAATGGTAAAAATAACCAGTGCCGAAAACAATTGCGGCAAATAACCCAACAGGTTACTGATTTGTTCCGAGATCATGGTTAGGTTCAGAATATCAGAAACCATAATGATGATCATGATATACAGCACCCATTTCACAAAATTTGAGACTATCTTAATGGTGTCAAAATTCAGTTTTTTGCCTTCAACAATTTCGATGTCGTTTAGCTTATCATCCAACTTGTTGGCTTTAGCAAGCTTCAATGCTTTTTTAATTAAACGTACTAATAGCTTAGTAATTAGCCAGCCGATTACCAGTACAATTAAAGCTCCAATAATACTGGGAAACACTTTAGTTATTTCTAACCACATGGTGTTTAAAGATTCCATGGCTATGTTTTTCCATTCCGTTGCTTTTTCCATGATCACTATGATTTATTAGGGTTGTTGTCTTCAGGTTTATGATCTCTCTGTTTCATAACAGATTCTATGATATCGCCAATATTATAAGAAAATAACGCCGCTAATTCCATAAGTAATTTTGCCATGGCAATATCACTCATAACCTTAGCCTTAAGTTCCTGGGGAACCTCTTTGAGTGGCTTGTCTACGTATTTAAACGGGTTATCCATTATTTAAGGTTATTGTATACGGTTATTAGTTTGTCCTTGGCGCGTTTAATTCGCATTTTAACGGCACTTTCTCCAATACCTAAAACATTTTCTATGTCTCTTATAGAAAGTAAGTCCTGGTATTTTAGCAATAGAATCATTTTTTCATCCGGTGAAATACGCTCTAAAGCTATTTTCAGCTTGTCAACCTTCATTGTTAGAAAACTGTTATCGTCTTCATCTTCCGACAGGTTTTCAATATCTTTATAATCTACTGCTTTTTTCTGAAACTTTTTAGCAGTATTTCTGGTTACGTAATTTACACAATGGTTGTATGTAAAGGCATATAACCATGTTGAAAACTTTGATTTTCCCTTAAAACTACCCAGTTTAACAAAGAGTTTTAAAAAAACATCCTGTGTTAAATCTTTAGCTTCATCCGCATCTTTGGCAAACCCAAAACATTTATTGTACACCAACATAGCATACCTGTCATACAGTATTTCAAAAAGCAATGTATCATTAGTCTTTACTATTGCTTTTACCAGATCTTCATCAGATAATTTATTAATGTTGTTGAGGGTTTCCAAATGTAGCTAACAGCTATTTAGTTGATATATGTTAAGACACTTAGTTTTTTTAAAAGTCACGC
This sequence comes from Seonamhaeicola sp., assembly GCF_028281565.1. GTDB lineage: Bacteria > Bacteroidota > Bacteroidia > Flavobacteriales > Flavobacteriaceae > Seonamhaeicola. The sequence continues at coordinate 53,449 of NZ_JANQJQ010000016.1, read as the reverse complement.
ATTCTGTTGAAATCCAACATAAAACTGCAAAATCTCAATTCAATTTAAAAAAACTCAAGATATCAAAAAATACAAAATGCTTTTAGATTGATATAAATCAATACATTATAATAAAAAGGGCTTAAAAATTGAGTTCGTCTTTTGTTTTTAGTCTTTAAAAACCGGTTGATCCAAACCTACGAATTTTCTTCTTTTAAAAAGAATAAACTCCCTGATATATTGTTAAGAAATCTATTTCTTATAGTATTTCACAAAACCTCTGTAACCAAAGAAACCTAATATGGCCACAAAGCTTAAGGCTATAGCTATGATCTTAAAACTATCCAACTGTTGTCCGGATTGGTACGAATGTAATCCTGCTAAGTAGAAATTCACCCCAAAATAGGTGAAGATGATAAAGGCTATGGCTAACACAGAACACAGATTGAAGAACCAACGTCCACGGAGCCCGGGAATTAACCGCATATGGATCACAAAGGCATAGATCATGATACTGATCAGGGCCCAGGTCTCTTTGGGGTCCCAGCCCCAATAACGTCCCCAGCTTTCATTGGCCCACATACCACCTAAAAAGTTACCAATGGTTAACATGACCAGGCCAACAGTCAACGACATTTCATTTATAACAGTGAGTTCTTTGATGTTCAGATCCATCTTAATTCTGTTCTTTTGAGTAGTAACCGCCATTAAGAATAAAGAAACCAATCCCAGAACCATTCCTAATGTAAACGGGCCATAACTGGCTACGATCACAGCTACGTGGATCATAAGCCAATAACTATTTAAAACCGGTTGCAAATTCCCGATGGCCGGATCCATCCATTGGAAATGCGCCACCATAAGCAACATAGACGTTACAAAAGCGGTTGCAGCAATGGTCAGGTCACTTTTTCTTCCAAAGATCAAACCAAACAACATGGTAGCCCAAGCCACATAGATCATGGATTCATAGGCATCACTCCAGGGGGCATGTCCTGACACATACCAACGGGCTATCAGGCCACCCAGGTGAACCAGAAACAAGCCTACGATGATCCATTTTAAAACAGCTACCGACACACTTATAGCTTTACTTTTATCCCTGAAAATCTGCACTATCAGGAGTACAAACATGATGCTACTGGCATACATGTACCAGCTGAAGAGTTTCTTAAAGATATCATACTTATTGTACAACACTTCCGTATGGATCTTATCATCTCTCAACATGACCTCAGAACCATATTTATGTTGTGTCTTTTTAAATGCTTCCAGTAACTTTTCTGCTTCTGAATAATCACCGGATTGCTTTGCTTCGTTTAGCGTAAACAAATAAGCCTGAAATCCGTTCTTTATGAAATTCCCGTAAAGCGAATCCTGTATTTTATGCTGACCAAACCTGTAATCGTAAGACGATATCCAGGTGTTATTGGCATCATCCGGCACCGGAAATAATTTCAACGACATTCCTTCAATGGTGTTATATAACAAATTAACGCGTTTGTGGGCTTCCTGTATTTCCTTTTGGTAGCCATTGGGTTTGGTCGTGCTAAAAGCATCTTCTAAATAAGGCTGTAGCTTATAAGTGCCTCTTTCAGAGAAGAAATCGGCTAAAGTCACGTATTTATCTTCAACACTGGTTCCAATGATGTGCCTGATAGTATCTGCTTTTTTCTTAGCTAAATATATTACCGGTACATTATACCACAACCTGGGGCTTTCCTGCATAGACAGAAACACCTGATGGGCATCAAAATCTTCATAAGTATCATGTTTGCTCAATTTGCGTAACATTTCGGAGGCATAGGTACTCAATGGCTTCATACGGCCGTCCAAATCCTGGATCACTACATGGGCAAACTTTCCAGCATGTGCTTTAGGCGTCATATTTGCAACTAAAATGGAATCTATCTGGGCTTTGGTCAGTTTTGTTTGTACGGTGGAATGAGCACCATGATCATGACCATCATTTTGTGAGTGTTGTTGCGAAAACCCAAATAACCCTATAGACAAAAACAGTACCGTAAGGAGCTTTGATTTTTTTTCTTTCACGCTGTTCAATTGTTTTCTTAGATCTGAAAACCTGGTGTTTTTAGCAAACAGAATAGCTAATAAGCCGAAGTATAGCATAAAGTATCCTATGTAGGTAAACAAGGTGCCCCAATAATCATGATTTACGGATAAGATGGTTCCGGTTTCATCCGGAAAGAAACTGGATTGAAAAAACCGGTATCCTCTATGATTCAAAATGTTATTCATGTAGATCTTATAATCAAAACTTCCCTCCTGCTCATCAATAACCGTCACCTCACTGGAGTAAGCAGAATTAATATTGGATCCGGGGAATTTATCCGCTTGAAAATCATTTAATTTGATACTAAAAGGCAACTCCAGTACCTTTGAGCCATATTGAAAACCAAAATCCAAACCTCCTATGCTTATTTGTTTATGAGGTCTGGTCATGCCTTGTCCTCCAAAGAGTGCTACACGCTTTGTTTCTCCATTGGCGGTTACTTTAAGTACAATGCCGTCTTCATCATTTTTATTCACCTTTTCCTTTTGAACAATATCAAATACACCTTTAAGCACAGGATCCGGAATTACTATTTGCATATTACCTATTCTATAAAGCGAACGTAACTTTAAAGGTTGCAGGCTGTCTTTAATCAGCTCGCCCTGTTCCTGGGTAGCCATGGTCATATAGGTTCCGCCAATTGGCGAATCTATAGCTAAGGAATCGCCTTGATAAAAAATATTCACGGCGCCTTTAGCGGGGTTATTCAAGGTAAAAATGACATTATGAATACTTACTTGCTGCCCTACTTTTAAAAAGTGATTATGTCTGCCGCCTCCGCTGGTCCCAACCAGTTTTAAATAATCCTCACCATTTTCATCCGGAATAATATCCTCTTCTGCTCCAACAATAAACTTTTCCAGCTCCATGGAAACAGGTTGTTTGTTGTAATTCGTTTTAACTTTAAAATCGTTATCCAATCGTTTTGAAAAGTCTACTTCATATTCCAGAGGCAAACGTTGTTGTACCCCGTCAATCCTGTAATCGCCGTCAATATAACCCGAGATATAGGTTTTTTGTGAAAGAAATACCTTTTCGGTACCACCTTCCGGGATAGACATCATCCCTTCAAAACTCACATACCTGGTAATAAACGCTCCGATAAAAATGAAAATGAATGCCACATGCAAAAGTAGCGTCGCCCATTTTTCCTTTTTATACAAACTGTACCTGAAAATATTGCCAGCAAAATTAACCACAAACAGCCCCATGATAACCTCAAACCACCAGGCGTTATAAATTAGATTTCGGGTATAAGGTGTTGGTGATGTTTCCTGTCCGGCATCTAAAAATGTTCCGGTTGCCATAGCGGCGGCAAAAACTAAAAATAAAATACCTGTAAGACGTGTTGAAAAGAGAATATTAGCGAGTTTTTTTTGCATAATGTAGGCCTTTTAAAGGTCGTGCAAATTTACGTATTTAAGTTTATTTTTCTGTGTTAAAGTTTGTTTAAAGTGTGAAGACCGAAGAAGAAGACCAAAGACCGAAGACGGAAGACGGAAGACGGAAGACGGAAGTATGATAAAATTTTAAAAATCAAATTCTAAATTCCAAAAACTGTAAACTGCCAACTGAGTACTGCTAACTGAGACTGTAGACTGGCTACTGAGATTGCTTCATTTTGTCTTCGAGTGCCTCAGACACCACTTCGCAATGACATCTATTAGGAACTATGGCTGAATACTGAGACTGTATACTGCCTACTGAATACTGTTGACTGCGACTGCAAACTGCCTACTGAATACTGCCTACTGCCCCTGTCTTGCTTCAAATATTTTTAAGTAGATAAACGTCCCCATTTTTCTGGCGCGCCGTTTGGCATTTTCGGCATAATCCCCTTCAAATAGTTCTTCAATGGTTTGATACCACAGGTTTAGCCAAATGCCAAAGTGCATTTCGGTAATACTGTGATTGTTTTCCTGATCAACTTTTATATGTGCTTTCAAAGGGTCACCATAATACCTGGTTTGTAAAAACAGGCTGGATTCCCAAAAGGTGGTCAGATTTTCCAAATGCGCATCCCAATCTTCAATGACATCATTAAAAAATGGCCCTAAAGTTTCATCTTTCCTAATTTTTTTGTAGAATGATGATACCAATAAATACACATCCTCCCTGGTTTTTATATCTGGTTTTCCCATAGAAACAAAGATAAACTATCCCTAATTCCAATCATAAATTTAAGTAACAATTAAATAGGTGTTAAATTCTAAGTACTTGTTTATGTTTGAGTATTCTATATTTAGAAGTAAATGTAATAGCATTTATTTAGTAGTTTAGAGTGCAGTGAAAGAAATTTCATAATAAATTTGGAAAATGTTATCTTTTAAGATAACTTTGTAGTGTGACCAGAAAAATAATATTTTACGAAAACCACTTTATTGATTTTTACCAAAAACAGAACCAAAAAGTTAAAGAAAAAATACAATACGTTTTTGAATTAATAAAACAAGTTGACCGAGTTCCTGAAAAGTTCTTAAAACATCTTTCAGGAACAAATGGACTGTACGAAATACGAGTGGAAGTACAATCCAATATTTATAGGATATTTTGCTGTTTTGATGATGGAAAACTTGTGGTTCTTTTTAATGGATTCCATAAAAAAACTCAAAAAACACCAAAGACAGAATTAGAAAAAGCTAAGCGATTAATGAAAGCATATTTCGGTAATAAAAAATAGAATTATGAAATGAGCCAAAATAACTAAACGGTAATACCCACTGAAACGTTTAATGGCGAATTACATTCCTGTGCTGAGCTTAGTCGAAGTATGACAAATAAAAAACAATAAAAATAAACAGATGAAAGATTATAAAAACATAAAGACATTTGAAGAGTTAATTGAACTTGAACATGGAAAAATCGGAACCAAAAACCGAAATAAATATGAGGAAAGCTCTCAAATGTTTATCGTGAGTGAAATGCTTAAAGAAGCTCGAAAAGAAGCTAAATTGACACAAGAGCAATTGGCCGAAAAAGCTGGAACAAAAAAAAGTTATATTTCCAAGCTTGAAAATGCCAAGGGAAATATCCAACTTTCTACATTAATACGGATTTTTGAGCAAGGATTAGGAAGAAAAATCGGATTGACTTTTTTATAAACAAAACTTATGAATACAGAACTATTAAAGACCTTCAAGCAACTTGAAGGGATGAATCAAACGGAAGAAGTGATTCAAATTAAAAACCAAATAAAGGAGTCTTTGTATCAGCAATTAAGGTATCACTTCTTAGAACTCTCTGGAATTGGGAGAGTAATTGGTTATGATGAACTTCAAAATGAGCTGGCAAAAGCAATTGAATTACTTGAAATTGAAAAACAAAGAGGTGAATAACGTACCCTAACAAGGTATAAAAAGAATAGCCGAGATAATAATGTTTTTAAAGGCTTTACCTCAATTCAAATTTTACCGGCAGCCTGAAATAATTGAAATATCCATAGTGGTTGACTACTATTCTTACACCAACCGTAGTGAGTAATTGAATAAATGGAGTTAAAAGAAAATTTTGAGGAACTTGGACTAAAACATGAAAAATCGTAATTCATAATTCGCAATTGTTAGTATTTTAGCAACATGATTTCAGTGATTATTCTTGGGGCAGGCAATATAGGAACGCATTTATATAAAGCTTTTAAAAATGCCGAAAATAGCACCGTAAATCAGTGGTATAACCGAAGTATAAAAACCATAAATAAGTATAAAAACGAGGTTGACATTACGGATGATTTATCCCAACTTAAAGAAGCCGATGTTTATATTTTATCGGTAAGCGATGAGGCCGTGGCGGCCATCTCAAAAGCATTACCATTTGAAAACAGATTGGTGGTACATACGGCCGGCAGCATTAACATTCATGATTTGGACAGGAAAAACAGACGGGGTGTGTTTTATCCGGTACAGTCGTTTACCAAGGATGCTGACCTTGATTTTTCCAATATCCCTATTTGCATAGAGACTTTAGAAAAACCGGATTACCACATATTGAAATCCCTGGCCTCCGGGCTAGGCGGCCCCGTTAAAAAAGTAAACAGCAACCAACGCAAAGTGTTGCATCTGGCTGCTGTGTTTGTAAATAATTTTAGTAATCAGATGTATCGTATTGCCCATGAAATTGTGGAGTCGGAGGCAGCAGAATTCGATTTGCTAAAACCGCTTATCATGGAAACCGCAAGAAAAATTCAGGATATGTCGCCCTACATGGCACAAACAGGCCCTGCAAAGCGCAATAATCTAAAAACTATCAAAAAGCATCTGGCGCTTTTAGAAAATGATCAACACAAGGAAATCTACAAACTAATAACTAAATCTATTCAGGATACCCATGGGAGATAAAAGCTATAAAGAATACCTGGAGCATATCAACACTTTTATTTTTGATGTTGATGGCGTTTTAACAGACGGAAGCGTTACCATCATGACCAACGGCGACATGCTGAGAACCATGAATATTAAAGATGGCTATGCGCTTAAAACAGCCGTTGATGCCGGTTTTAACGTTTGTATCATTTCCGGTGGTTCCAACGAAGGCGTTCGTAAACGTTTAGCCGGCTTAGGTATTAAAGATATTTTTCTTGGTGCTCATAATAAAATTGATCAGCTAAACGACTATTTGAACAGTAAAGGCGTTAAGTTAGAACATGTGCTGTATATGGGCGACGATATTCCCGATTACCCGGTTATGAAATTGGTGGGTCTGCCATGTTGCCCGCAGGATGCCGTTCAGGAAATAAAGGGTATTTCAAAATACATCTCGCATAAAAATGGTGGCAAGGGTGCCGTACGCGACGTCATTGAACAAGTGCTTAAAGTCCACGACAAATGGAACGGAAATTTTAGTGCCAGGTATGACTAGTTAATAGTTAACAGAAATCAATCATTTGTGAATTCGGGGCTACCTTATTGTAAAACAAAAATTAGCGACATACATAATGTTGTTTTGAATACCATAACACTTTTAACTTTTCACTTATAACTTTTAACTAAATGCGGAGCATTTTAAATCTTATTCGTTGGAAAAATTTACTCATGATTGCCTCAGTGCAGTTATTGATCAAGTATGCTTTTTTAGGATCATTTGGAGTTCATACGGCTTTAAGTGAATCAGGAATTACCATTTTAATTTTAGCAACCATTTGTATTGCAGCTGCCGGCAATATTATTAATGATATCTATGATGTTGAAACCGATTTAGTAAACAAACCCGATAAAGTGATTATTGGGAAAAGCATTTCTGAAAAAACTGCCTTTACCCTATTTATCGTTTTAAATGTTTTGGGTGTTGGTTTAGGCTATTATCTCTCGTATTTGGTTGGTAAAAGTGCTTTCTTTTCCATATTTGTGATTATTTCAGCTTTGCTTTATGTGTATGCCAGTTACCTGAAACAAACATTACTTATCGGAAATATTGTTATTTCAGTTTTAGTGTCCCTTAGTGTTTTAATTGTCGGTATTTTTGAACTGTTACCTAATATAACGCCTGAAAACCAGCAACTTCAGTTAGTATACTTTAAAATGATTCTGAACTATGCCATTTTTGCATTTATGATCAATCTTATAAGAGAAATTGCCAAAGATATTGAGGACATTGATGGCGATTATAAAGCCGGCATGAACACTTTACCCATTGCCATTGGCAGAGTGCGTGCATCAAATATTTTATTTGCGCTATCCCTTGTTCCTGTGCTGGCAGTGGTATATTATGTGGTTTATAAAATATATCAAAATCAAACCGCGGTCATTTATTTTTTAGCCGGTGTGCTGGCACCGCTTATTTATATATCGATCAAAGCTTTTGGTGCCAAAACAAAAAAACACTTTCATCATATGAGCAACATGCTTAAATTAGTGATGTTGTTAGGAATGCTTTCATTGCTCTTATACAAATATGCTTAACGAAAAACTTAAAAACCGCCACCTTATTTTAGCTTCGGGTTCTCCCCGAAGACAAGGATTTTTTAAAAGTTTAGGATTGGATTTCGAAATCAGGTTAAAACCGGTAAAAGAAGACTATCCTCCCAGATTGACTCATTTCGAAATAAGCAATTACCTGGCCCAGCTTAAAGCGTTGCCGTTTAAAGACGAATTACAGGACAACGATATTTTGATCACCAGCGATACCATTGTTTGGCATAATGACACGGCGTTGGGTAAGCCTAAAAATGAAGACGATGCCTTCTTAATTTTGAGATCATTAAGCAATGCAACGCATGAGGTCATCACGTCGGTTTGTTTTACCTCCAAAAACTACGAAAAAACTTTGCATAACATAACCAAAGTAACTTTCAAAGCTTTAACTGATGACGAGATCCGGTATTATATAAAAACCTGTAAACCGTTCGACAAGGCCGGTGCTTATGGTATTCAGGAGTGGATTGGTGAAATTGGGGTTACAAAAATTGAAGGCTCTTATTTTAACGTTATGGGCTTACCGGTTCATCTTGTTTATAAAACGTTAAATGACATGGCAAACACTAAATAACTTTGTACCTTATAGGTCTAAAACATTTAAAATGAACTCGTTTATAAAAATTTTTGTTTTACTGCTACTAGTGGTTTCCTGTAAAGAAAAAGAGGAAGGCAAAATCCTGGCAAGTAATTTTGATCCGGCTATTCAAACTAAAGCTGAAGAAACACAACTCTCACAAGAATTTAAAGCGTATTGGTACGCGGGTGAAGCTGAGATTTCATCTTATGAATTGGAACAGGCGCGTTATGGGGAAATCCATAAAGGAAAAGCGGTTTTAATTTATGTAACGGAAGATTTTTTACCTGAAGTTCAGGTAAAAGCTGACAATCAAAGCCCCAAAAACGTTTCGGTACTTAAACTGAATGCTACTAAAAATTTTAATACCGGGGTTTACCCGTATTCGGTAATGCAAAGTGTATTTTATCCGGTTTCAAACAATCAACATGCTATCAAAGTGTCCAGCTCCATGCAGGAATGGTGTGGCCATGTGTATGCACAATTGAACAACCATGATACATTCGAGATCATGTCGCACTCCTATTTTGAAGGTGAAGCCGATAAAAGCTTCAAACTAAATAAAACGGTGCTGGAAAATGAACTGTGGACACAATTACGTATTGACCCAAAATCCTTACCAACCGGAGCTATAGAAATAATACCATCATTTGAATACACCAGAATGCGTCATGTTCCTGTAAAGCCTTATAAAGCTAATGTGGCATTAACCGCAGGATCCTACACCATTAATTATCCGGACTTGAACAGAAATTTGACAATTAGTTTCAATCCCAATTTTCCCTATGAGGTGTTAAGTTGGGAAGAAACGTTTCAAAGTGGGTTTGGAAAAAATGCAAAAACATTAACCACTAAAGCCACTAAGTTAAAAACCATAAAATCGTCTTATTGGAATAAGAACTCTAACAAAGACGAATCCCTTAGAGACACGCTTCAATTAAACTAATATTGTTTTGTATTTAACGTATCTTTGCAGCGTATTTTAAAAACAATATATATGTTTTTCGAAACTTATAAAGACGAGTTAATTGCCACGGCTTTTGTAATAGCCTTTCTGTTTTTAATAGGGTTTATTACCAATCTGCTTATAAAAAAAATAGGGCGAAAAAGTGGTATCAACCAAAAACGCACCCGTCTGATTTCCCGTTATGTAACCGTGAGTCTTTTTTTGATCGCCATTTTAATAGAAGCGTTTGTTTTTGGTGCCAAATTTGAAGACTTAGCTGTTGTTTTTTCTTCGGTTTTTGCAGTTTTGGGTATTGCTCTTTTTGCCATTTGGTCCATCCTTAGCAATGTAACCTCGGGTATTATTATGTTTTTTAATTTCCCCTATAAAGTAGGTGACAAAATTAAAATTCACGATAGCGACCTTCCCACGGAGGCCATTATAGAAGATATTGGGGCGTTTCAATTACATTTACGGCTGGAAAGTGGTGATTTAATGACCTATCCAAATAACCTCATACTACAAAAAGCGGTTACTTTAATTGAAAAAGATGCCATTCTGGAAGAGGACTAAAATCATGCGTTTTAAGTTAAAGAAACATTAAAACCCAACCATTCCCAACCATACTTTGCTATATTTGATTTTTAGCAAAACAAATATACAATGCAAAGACCCATTGCTTTATTTATAGTTTCACTCCTATCGTTTACATTTTTAAACGCACAAAAGCCTAAAACACCTTCATCTTCACAGATTTATGAGTCCATTCAAAAATTGAATTTTTTAGGTTCGGTGCTGTATGTAGCGGCACATCCGGATGATGAAAACACACGGTTGATTTCTTACATGTCTAACCAGGTAAAGGCCAGAACCGCTTACTTATCATTAACCAGAGGTGACGGCGGACAAAACCTCATCGGTCCGGAAATCAGAGAACTTTTAGGTGTCATTAGGACGCAGGAACTATTAGCTGCCAGACGTGTTGACGGCGGGGAGCAAATCTTCTCCAGAGCTAATGATTTTGGGTATTCCAAACATCCCGAAGAAACCTTTTCTATTTGGGATAAAGAACAAGTGTTAAGCGATGTGGTACTGGCTATTCGAAAATTCAAACCCGATGTGATCATCAATCGCTTTGACCATAGAACTCCGGGAAGGACCCATGGTCATCATACTGCATCTGCCATGCTAAGCCTGGAGGCCTTTGATATGGTTGCAGATGCATCTGTATATCCGGATCAGCTAAAACAAACCAGTATATGGCAACCAAAACGTCTGTTTTATAATACAAGTTGGTGGAGATATGGAAGGGAAGCCTTTGAGAAGCTTGATAAAAGCAATATGATAAAATTTGATATAGGAGTTTATTATCCGCTTAAAGGATTATCCAACAACGAATTGGCTTCTATAGCAAGTAGTCAGCATTTATGTCAGGGTTTTGGAAGATTGTCACAGCGGGGGACGCAACAAGAATATATAGAATTTATAAAGGGAGAGGTTCCTGAAGGAGATAATATTTTTTCAGGTATTGACACATCCTGGAGCCGCATTAAGGGTGGAAAAGCCATTGGAGCTATTTTATACGAGGTTGAAAACAATTTCAATTTTAAAAATCCATCAAAGCATGTACCTCAATTAATAGAAGCCTATAAACTTTTACAAGATGTTGAGGACGACCATTGGAAAACTCAAAAAACCAAAGAGCTAAAAGCTATCATTGAAATGTGTGCCGGGTTGTATTTGGAAGCTTCGGCCTCTATACCAACGGTTTCAGCTAAAAACGATATTGAAATCAATATTGAAGTGCTCAAAAGAAGTAACGCTAAAGCCAAATTAAAGAATATAAGGATTTCGCCTTTAGATCAGATTCAAAACACAGATCTTTCTCTGGAAAGCAATAAAAAGCACACCTTTTCCTTTAGTAGTATCATTCCAACGGATATGAAAACCACAAGTCCGTATTGGCTTAACAAAAAAGGGACCAAGGGTATGTACCAGGTAGATGATGAAACGATCATTGGAACCCCGGAAACCCAAAGAGCATTACAGGCTAATTTTGTGGTTGATCTTGATGGATACATCATACATTTTGAAAAAGATGTGATCCATCGTTATTCAAAACCGGATAAAGGCGAATTGTATCGCCCATTTGAAATCATTCCGGAAGCCTCTGCCAAAATCTCCGAAAAGGTAATCATTTTTGAAAATGATAAACAACGGGACATCACCGTTGTTGTAAAAGCCGGAAAAGATAACCTGGAAGGCCATGTAGAGGTTTGCCATCCTGATGACTGGAACGTCTATCCTAAAAACCAAAAAGTTTCTATCAAACATAAAGACGAAGAACAAACTTTGGTATTTACTGTTATTCCACCTAAAAATCAAAGTGAAGGCTTAATAGGCCCCATTGTTCATATTGGAGATCATGATTATACCAGGGAACTTGTTGAAATTAAATATGATCATATTCCGTTTCAAACCGTATTACTTCCCAGCGAAAGCAAAGTGGTTAGGTTAGATATCAAAAAGCGAGGTGAAAATATTGCTTACATTCAGGGCGCAGGCGATGTGGTTCCTGAAAGCCTGCAACAAATCGGATACAATGTGCGGGTCATTAAACCTGAAGACATTACTGCCGAATTACTCAGCAGATTTGATGCTGTAGTAGTAGGCATCAGAGCTTATAACACTATTGATGACCTAAGCTTTAAACAGCAAACATTGTTTGATTTTGTAGCTGATGGTGGTAATATGATCGTACAATATAACACGGCGTACAGATTAAAAGCAGAGCAACTGGCGCCTTATCAAATCAAACTTTCAAGAGAACGCGTTACCGATGAAAATGCCGAAGTGCGATTTTTAAATCCGGAACATCCTGTACTGAATTTTCCTAATAAGATCACTCAACAGGATTTTGAAGGCTGGACACAGGAACGCGGCTTGTACTTTCCTAACCAATGGGGACCGGAATTCACGCCTATACTATCAATGAATGACAAAAATGAAACTCCTAAAGATGGCAGCTTACTGGTGGCAAAACATGGGAAAGGCCATTATATATATACCGGATTAAGCTTTTTCAGGGAATTCCCCGAAGGTGTTTCAGGAGCTTATCGCCTATTTGCCAATATGCTTTCTTTAGGCAAGGAAGATTTAAAATTGGAAGCTAAATTAAACGATTAATCATGGCTAAAGACAACCAACCGAAACAGCCCTGGCTTAAATTATACTCCATTGTTTTAATAGCCAATGCCATTTATTTCGTTCTGTTTTACCTAATCATGAAAGTCTTTTAATATGCAAGCATTGAACTGGATTGATTGGGCCGTATTAAGTGCTACTTTATTCGCCATTGTTGCTTACGGAACATGGCAGACCAGAGGCAGTAAAAATGTAAAGGATTATTTAAGAGGCGGCAATAAATCGAAATGGTGGACCATCGGTTTATCGGTTATGGCAACCCAGGCCAGTGCCATCACCTTTTTATCTACACCGGGGCAAGCCTTTAATGACGGTATGGGCTTTGTGCAGTTTTATTTCGGATTACCAATTGCCATGGTAGTCATCTGTATGGTATTTATCCCCTTGTATCACCGTTTAAAAGTCTATACGGCTTATGAATTTTTGGAAAGCAGGTTTGATCTAAAAACCAGGACCTTAACGGCTATTCTGTTTCTTATTCAACGCGGATTAGCAGCCGGCATTACCATTTTTGCGCCGGCTATTATACTATCGGTAGTTTTAGGCTGGGATTTACTCACGCTCAATATCGCCATTGGCCTTTTGGTAATTATTTATACGGTTTCCGGTGGCACCCGGGCTGTAAACGTTACTCAAAAGCATCAGATGGTAGTGATCTTTATCGGTATGCTGGTGGCTTTCTTTTTGATAGTCAGTAAGCTTCCACAAGACATTACTTTTAGTAAGGCGTTGCATATTGCCGGTGCCAGTGGTAAAATGGAAATTTTAGATTTCTCTTTCAACCTTAATAATCGCTACACCTTTTGGAGTGGTATTATTGGAGGTACCTTTTTAATGCTCTCATATTTCGGAACGGATCAAAGTCAGGTACAACGTTACTTATCAGGCAGATCCATAAAAGAAATGCAATTGGGGTTGATCTTTAACGGTTTGCTGAAAGTCCCCATGCAATTCTTTATTCTCCTGGTTGGTGTTATGGTATTTGTATTCTACCAATTCAATGAAGCACCTGTAAATTTTAATCCAACAGCGACTGAAGTGGTTTTAGATTCTGAATATGCCGAAGACTTTAAAAAACTTCAAAAGGAACAACAAGACATATTTAACGATAAACAAAAGATCATAAAATCGTTTATTGAATCTAAAAATGAAAATGCTGCGCACTATATCACGCTTGCCAATGAAGCCAATAACGAGGTTAGAAACGAAGCCAAATTACTTATTGAAAAAGCGGCTGAAGCACAAAACGTAAAAGTGGAGAGCAATGATAAAGATTATGTTTTTATCCATTTTATTTTAAACAACCTTCCCAGAGGCCTCATCGGGTTGCTTCTGGCGGTTATTTTAAGCGCTGCCATGTCCAGTACCGCCAGTGAATTAAATGCTTTAGGTTCTACTACAACCATAGATTTATACATTAGAAATAGTGGTGAAAAAACAGAAGAAGACAAAGTAAAAGCTTCTCGTTGGTTTACATTTATTTGGGGTATTTTAGCTATAGGAGTAGCTTGTGTTGCCAATCTTGCCGAAAACTTAATTCAACTTGTTAATATCATTGGTTCTATTTTCTACGGAAATGTTTTGGGAATTTTCCTTTTGGCATTCTTCTTTAAATTTGTAAAAAGCAATGCGGTTTTTGTAGGCGCACTTATTACACAGGTTTTAGTCATCATTCTTTATTTTTTAAATGAATATGAGATCATAAACCTTCCGTTCCTGTGGCTTAATTTTGTAGGGTGCATTATAGTCATAGCTATAGCCTGTCTACTTCAATCGTTTAGCATAAATAGAAAAGAACTTGAAACATAAAACAATCAACTGGGGGATCATAGGCTTAGGCAATATTGCCCATAAATTTGCTAAAGACCTGCTTACCATTAAAGACGCTAAACTATATGCTGTAGCGTCAAGAAATCAGGAAAAGGCAGATGAATTTGCATCTCAATACAACGCCACAAAAGCTTATTCCAGTTACACAGCTTTAGTAAAAGATAAAAACATAGACGCTGTTTATATTGCCACGCCTCATGCGCTTCACAAAGAACACACCATGCTTTGTTTGGAACATGGTATTGCGGTTTTATGTGAAAAGCCTTTTGCTATGAGCATGGAAGAAGTCAATGACATGATCTCTATGGCAAAAGAAAAAAACGTGCTGCTTATGGAGGCGCTTTGGACCTACTTTCTTCCCCATTATCAATATGCTTTAGATTTGGTAAAAAACGAAGCTTACGGCAAGGTTTTAAAACTGGAAGCCGACTTCGGCTTTTACAGAGCATTCAATAATGATTCCAGGCTCTTTAATAAAAGCTTAGGTGGCGGCAGCCTGTTAGACATTGGCATCTACCCTATTTTTGCGGCTTTATCAAGTTTAGGGCTTCCAAATACAATAGAAGCTGAAGCCGAGTATTTTGACAACGGTGCTGACGCTTCCTGCCAAATGATATTTCATTATAATGATAATGTTACTGCAAATTTAAAAAGCACACTGGCTGAGGACACACCCACAGAAGCCATTTTTCATTGTGAAAAAGGAATCATAAAAATTAATTCCATGTTTCATGCGCCTTCAACCGTATCCATAATCATGGATGGCAATGAAAAGGTTATTGATTTTAATTACCACACCATTGGATACAATTATGAAGCCCTTCATTTTAACGATCTCATCCGGGGCCAAAAAACCGAAAGTAACATTATGACTTTTGAGTTTAGCCGACAGCTTATAAAACTTCTGGATGATGTTCGGAAAGTAATTAATCTACACTACTAGCTCTCTGAAAGACCAAAACTCTTTACTTTAAGTAAATTTTATTTGTCTATATGTAAAGTTTATTTTACTTTTGAAATATCAATCTTAAAACGAACAGTTATGAAAACCAATTATTTATTACCTCACAGGTATAAACTCCTGGGGTGGCTACTTTTTATTCCGGGAATTATTGCAGGATTATTTCTTTTCTTTAATGACTATGAAACCTCAATTCTAAATGTAAAGGTGTTATCAATTTTTTATGAAGGTATCTTTGACAGTGAAACAGGATTTTTCAGAATTGTCAATAACCAGATTTTAGATGAAATTACAGCCTTAGCCATAATAATCGGTGGCCTATTGATAACACTTACAAAAGAAAAAATTGAAGATGAGTTTATTTATAAATTACGTAAAGACTCTTTGGTTTGGGCTATAATTTTTAATTACATCATTTTGTTGCTTACCATCCTGTTTATTTATGATATGGCTTTCTTTCATGTTTTGGTTTTAAACATGTTTACGCCACTTCTGTTCTTCATTATCCGGTTTAATTTCTTAAAACAAAAACTGAAGAGCGATGAAGAATAATATCAAAGTACAACGGGCCATTCATAATTTGACACAAGCCGATTTAGCAGAAAAAATCGGTGTGAGCAGGCAGACCATCAATGCTATGGAAAAAAACAAGTACGTACCGTCTACCGTACTATCGCTCAAAATAGCACGCTTATTTAAAAAGCCCTTAGAAGACATTTTCTTCTTGGAAGACGAAGACTAAAAGAAGTAAATTTTCAGATCCTGAAATACTGAAATATACTTAGACATAGCTCAGTACAAGAATTCAGCACAGGCAAGTTTAGAGCAAGAAAAAGAGACTGTCTAAAAAGTATGAAAATCTGTCATTCTGAATTTATTTCAGAATCTCAAAACATTGATTTTCAACACACATTTAGAATCTGAAACTAGTTCAGATTGACAAAAATGTGATTTTTTAGACAGTCTCTTTATCTAAATTATCTAAAATTCTAAATTAAATAGCTCCCCATTCTTTAAGCGAGTCCTTGTTCATTTTTACATAATCGGCATTCCCTGCTTTTTCTGCACCGGCCAACGATGCTTTAGCCGCCTCAATAGCACCGGCTTTATCTCCGGCAGCCGCATGAATTAAAGACTGTTGTCTCAAGAACCAAAAACGTGGTTTATCTTTGGTCATTTCAACTGCTTTGTCAATCCATTTTTGAGCCTTTTTAATGTCTTTCCCTTCTGTTAAGAAATACACGGCAGATTGAAAGTAATCGTTTGGTCCGGGGCCGCTCATGACATTCTTTATACTTGCCATAACAGCTTCGTCTGTAGGAACTTCTATAGGAATACCTACAAAAGTTTTCTCCCAGATAAACTCCAATCTGGCGCCACTGTTCGTAAGGTTGTTTAAATCAATAGTAAATGTTTCTACACTAAAAGGGATTGGGTATGCTTTCCCGGTAGCCTTAGCTGCAACATATTGTGCATCCAGTTCGGCAGGTGTTCCAAACTGTTTTCCATCATTATAAAAAACAACTTCCCAGGATTCAGCTGTTGGGATAGTAAATATGGAATAAGACCCCGCTTTTAAAGCTTGTCCACCAACAGAAACATCCGTACTAAAAGTAATTTTAGTTCTGGCATTAGCTCCTGTTCTCCAAACCTTTCCGTAAGGTACTAAATCACCAAAAACGGTTCTTCCTTTCACTCCCGGTCTGGAGTATTCCAAGGTTACATCAGTGAGTCCTACTTTTTGTTCCACTTTAGAGAACGGACTAGGTGCTGGGGTTTTAACTTGAGCATTTACCATGTTTACCGTAGCAAATGCCATAAAAAGTAATAAAAGCTTTTTCATTTTTGATTGTATTAAAGTTTAAGTTTATATCACACTAAAATTAATGATTAAAAAACCGCTTATTGTTAATAAAACCTTAAATTACACCCGGTATCTTTAACTAAAAACGGAAAACAATTCAAGTGAAAAAATACATTGCTGAAATAATAGGAACCTTTGCCATGATCTTCTGTGGCTGTGGTGCCATGACCATTAACGAAGTTACTAACGGAGCCATTTCCCATGTTGGAGTTGCTGCCACCTGGGGTTTAATAGTTATGGCCATGATCTATGCCTTTGGCGAAATTTCCGGAGCCCATTTTAATCCGGCAGTGACCATTGGTTTTGCCTTTGCTAAAAAGTTCGCCTGGAAAGAAGTCCCGAAATATATTACCTCACAAGCCATTGGTGCTATTTTAGCCGCCTTTCTTTTGTGGTTTTTGTTCCCCGAAAGTCAGTTTTTAGGAGAAACCACACCGGCCGATGGGTTTCCAGCCTATAAAGCAGCCATTCTGGAATTTCTATTAACGTTCTTCTTAATGGTCACCATAATTAATGTATCCACGGGTAGTAAAGAAATTGGTACCATGGCAGCCATTGCCGTAGGAGGCGTTATCCTTTTGGAAGCTATGTTTGCCGGTCCCATGACCAAAGCGTCTATGAATCCCGCACGTTCATTAGCCCCGGCCCTGTTTACCGGTAACTTTCAATATTTGTGGTTATACATTATTGCTCCCATTTTAGGAGCTATTACGGCTGTTTCCAGTTGTAAACTTGTTAAAGATAATAACTGCTGTTAATCTTCATTGTAGGTTTTTTTAACATTTATTTTGTTTAACTTATTTTAAAATTTGTTAAACATTTTATATCTTTACCATAAACAATACAATTATGGAAAAGAGAAAGGCGGTTTCAAAGCATGATATAATGACCTGGTACATGGATTATGTCTTGGAGCATAATGATCATCCAAAGACGGTATTTTCCTTTGCTAAGCTGAATAATTTTGAAGAAGCCATATTCTATGAATATTTTGCTTCTTTTCATGCCATTGAAAAAGGGATTTTTGAAACATTTTTTACAAATGCTATCAATGTTCTTAGTAAAAGTGAAGACTATAAAACTTTTGATGCCAGAAATAAACTTTTAAGCTTTTATTATACATTCTTTGAAAATTTAACAGCAAACAGAAGTTATGTGAAGTATACCTTATATAAAAATAAGGCAGACCTCAAAGGGCTAAAAACGCTTTCCGGTTTAAAAAAGCATTTTACAAACTATATAAATGGTTTAGGTATCCAAATGTTAGATATAAAACAAGAACGGTTTGAAAAGCTTCAAAAAAATGCTCTGAAAGAATCTGCCTGGTTACAGCTTATGCTTACCGTGAAATTCTGGCTGGAGGACATATCTGCTTCTTTTGAAAAAACGGATATTTTCATTGAAAAGTCTGTCAACACCACATTTGATGTTCTGGACATTGCTCCAATAAAGAGTGTGTTAGACTTGGGTAAGTTTTTGTTCAAAGAAAAGTTTCAAATGAATTAGCATATGAAAACCATCGATAAAATACCAACTTCAAAAATTCAACGTGCTACCAAGTTAGTTTCAACCGGAGCAAAAGTTGGTGTAAACTATCTGAAGTATTATGGTGATAAGCTATTGAATAATCAAGATGAAGCTAAAGACAGACTCAATAAAAATAACGCTTCTGATATTTATGACGGCCTAAAGCAATTAAAAGGTAGCGCCCTTAAAGTAGCTCAAATGCTAAGTATGGAAAAAAGCATTCTACCTCAGGCATACGTTGAAAAATTTTCATTAGCACAGTTTTCTGTACCACCATTATCACCGCCTCTAGTCATTAAAACATTTAAAAAATACTTTGGAAAGCACCCAAATGAATTATTCGATACTTTTAATGCAACTTCTGTTAATGCTGCCAGCATCGGTCAGGTGCATATTGCAACCAAGAACGGGAAAAAGCTTGCTGTGAAAATTCAATATCCCGGAGTTGCAGAAAGTATTACTTCAGATTTAGCTATGGTAAAACCTGTAGCTATGAGTATGTTCAATATAAAAGGGAATGATTCTGACAAATACTTTAAGGAAGTTGAAGATAAGTTAATAGAGGAAACCAATTATATTTTGGAATTAAAACAAAGTAAAGAAATAGCTTTGTCATGTTCTCACATTACAAATCTGGAATTTCCCAATTACTATGAAAATTATTCTTCTGAGCGAATTATTACCATGGATTACATGCAAGGTGAACATCTTTCAGAATTTACAGCTCATAATATCAGTCAGGAGAAATCAAATAAACTGGGGCAGGCGCTTTGGGACTTTTACATGTTCCAAATTCATACATTAAAAAAGGTTCATGCAGATCCACATCCCGGAAACTTTTTAATATCTGAAAAAGGAAAATTAATAGTCTTAGACTTTGGGTGTATAAAATCTCTTCCTGATCAATTTTATAAACCCTACTTTGAATTAGCCAAAAAGGGAAACATCAACAACAGAAAAATCTTTAAAACCAAATTATATGAATTGGAAATTTTACGTGAAGATGATACTGAAGAAGAGCTTGTTTTCTTTACCAATATGTTTCATGAAATGCTAAGTCTTTTCACACAACCATTCAATCAAGACATTTTTGATTTTTCAGATTCTGATTTTTTTGGCAAAATTTCAGCATTAGGCGAACAGTATGCAAAGAGTACAGATCTAAAAAAAATGAATGGCAACAGAGGTTCAAAGCATTTCATTTACATCAACAGAACCTTTTTTGGGCTTTACAATTTATTGTTTGACTTAAAAGCACAAAATATCAGAATAAATAACTATTTAAAATTGTCATGAAGTATTTCAGCGAGTCAAACATAAACCAACTGGATCATATCTACAAAATCAACTTAATAAATAGTTGTTCAGGATATAAATCGGCCAATCTGATAGGTTCAATTTCAAAAGATGGTGTAGAAAATGTGGCTGTTTTCAGTTCAGTAACACATATAGGCTCCAGCCCTGCCATGCTTGGTTTTTTTCTACGCCCTACAACGGTACTTAGAAACACTTATCAAAACCTCAAGGCAACCGGAATCTATACCATAAATCATATTCATAGAAGTATCGCCGAAGAAGCCCATCATACATCTGCGAAATATGATGCGTCCATATCGGAATTTGATTTAACCGAATTGCAGGCAGAATATAAATCACACTTTGCAGCACCCTTTGTAGAAGGAGCCCCTATTCAACTGGAAATGCAATTTGTAGAAGAATACCATATAAAAGCAAACGATACCATTTTGGTCATAGGCAAAATATCCGGTTTATATATAAATGAGGATTTAATAGAGGAAGATGGCTTTATTAACTTGTCCAAAGCAGAAATAGCAGCTATAAACGGCTTAGATGGTTATGTTATTCCGGAAACTAAAATGCGCTATGGTTATCAAAGACCTAAAACCCTAAACTATAACTAATGACTATTCTTGTTACAGGAGCCACAGGCTACATCGGTAAACGGTTGATCCCTCTTTTATTAAGCCAGGGACATACGGTTATCTGTACTGTTAGAGACAGGCTTAGAGCTGATCAAAGCTATGCCCAGGACGACAAAGCTTATATCATAGAGGTCGATTTTCTAAAACCGGAAACACTGGTTAATATACCAAAAGGCATAGATATAGCTTATTACCTGTTACACTCCATGTCTAATTCCTCCAAAAACTTTGAATCACTTGAGGAAAAGTGTGCCCTGAACTTCAAAAAATTTATTGAAACCACACATGTTAAACAGGTTATTTACTTAAGTGGGATCTCAAATGATAATGTATTGTCAAAACACCTGCAGTCCAGAAAAAATGTGGAATATCATTTAGCTTCAAAGCAGTATGCATTAACTATTTTTAAAGCAGGAATTATTGTAGGTTCGGGAAGTTCTTCATTCGAGATCATAAGAGACCTGGTTGAAAAACTCCCTGTTATGGTGGCTCCTAAATGGTTAAATACCAAAACACAACCCCTGGCCATACGAGACGTTTTATCCTATTTAACCAGAGCGGCGGGACATGAAGAACTTTACAACAAATCCTATGATGTTTTCGGGCCGGAAATCATGACATATAAGGAAATGTTACTGCAGTTTGCTGAAGTTCGCGGGCTCAAAAGACGGATTCTCACCGTACCGGTGATGACTCCAAAACTGTCTTCCTACTGGTTATACTTTGTAACGTCAACATCTTACAAATTAGCCACCTCACTGGTAGACAGTATGGGTGTCCAGATTATTGGGAAACCAAGTAAAATTAATAAGCTGCTCAAAGTTAATCCTATTACCTATAAACAAGCAGTGGCATTGGCTTTCGAAAAAATTGAGCAAAACAGCATTGTTTCCAGCTGGAAAGACTCATTAATAAGTAGTGGCAGGCTGCGTAATAAACTTTATAAATACATCAATGTCCCTAAATTTGGATGCTTTAAAGATCATAGGGAATATCCAATAACCAATGCCAGTCAAACCATAGAGAAAATATGGAGCATCGGTGGTAAAAACGGCTGGTACTACGGTGACTTCTTATGGCGCATCAGGGGGTATATTGATAAACTGTTCGGTGGCATAGGATTAAGGCGTGGACGTACAAGTCCTACTGAGCTGGACGCTGGGGACGCTCTAGACTTTTGGCGTGTCATTTTTGCGGATAAAGCAAAACAAAAACTACTACTCTACGCGGAGATGCGTTTACCCGGAGAAGCCTGGTTAGAGTTTAAAATAGAAGACAAAAAACTTAAACAGACAGCCACCTTCAGGCCTCGGGGCCTTTGGGGCAGACTGTATTGGTATAGCGTGCTCCCCTTTCACGGGATTATCTTTTCCGGAATGATAAAACAACTGGCCTTAGTTGAAACAGAAAAAGCAACGCTTACTTCAAAGAACATATCCCATATATAGATTTCTATTTTTTGGCGTAAAAGGAAATCTGGGCCAAAGCATTTTATTACCCGCTCAACACATCTTAAAACCAACTATAAGTTTTATCAATAGTACTATGATTATTTTTGTTTAACTTTTTTTAATAAATATTAAACATTTTGTATATTTGGGTAAGTACAAAAGCAAATGATCTTAAACACAACATATCAAAACAAAAAGCACAAACAAATTATCAGGGATCTGGTAGGTTCATCATTTTCTTTCTTTGAGTCCTTTAGAATGAAGGGCATAGGCTCCAAGCGTATGATTATTGATAACGTGAGTCCAAACTTAAGATCTTATTTAAACACAAACTCAGGTATTAACTACGCCAATATTGAATTAAGAAAGGAAGGTATTCTTTTATTCTTAAGCAAAGGGTTTCAAAATTTTACCTGGGCCATACCCTACTCCCAGCTTGTGGTCTTTAAAACCATGGGCACCAGTATTCATGGCCAGGGTAAGTTCATTCATTTTAAAAACAATAACATGTTCAGAGCGAATAAACGTTTTTTTGATAAAATGTTAGAAGAAAAGATCAGGTACGAAGAACGCTATGACTTTTACAACATACGATAGTAGCTCCTGATCAAAATTAATACAGCACATAAAAAAGATACTATGCAATTAGATAAATTAAAAACCAACGGGCATCCATTAAACGGATTTACAATTGATGCTATTGGAGATGACCATCTCTATACCGGTCTCGAAACACCATTGCGGTCTGATGCCTTTGAGATCAGTGATACGGAAAAGAAAGCACGAATTGCCATCCTATTTGAAGAAATCATGCATGTCATGGGATTAGATCTCAGCGATGACTCCTTAAAAGGCACACCTGAACGTGTGGCCAAAATGTACATAGATGAGATCTTTTCCGGTTTAAACCCTGAAAACAAACCAAAGGTGGCATTGTTCAATAATAAATACCGGTACAATCAAATGCTTGTTGAAAAGAACATTACGTTTTATTCTAATTGTGAGCACCATTTTGTACCCATTATAGGAAAAGCCCACGTAGCTTACATATCGTCCGGTAGCGTCATTGGACTGTCAAAACTAAACAGAATTGTACAATACTATGCAAAGCGTCCCCAGGTTCAGGAGCGATTAACAAACCAAATAGCTGAAGAATTAAAAACGGTTTTAAATACCGAAGACATAGCGGTTATTATAGATGCCAAGCATCTTTGTGTATCATCAAGAGGTATTAAAGATGATACCTCATCCACCGTTACGGCATATTATGGCGGGCAATTTAACACGCCTGAAAAAATTACAGAATTGCAAAACTATATAAATAATTAATATTATGGACCTAATAGAAAGAGCTCTGGAATTTGAGCAAAGAAAAATGAGATCCCTCACGACAAGCGATCGTATAAAAATTTCCAGGGAAGCGAAAGCCCTGATTTTAGATTTAAATCAAATATACAAGCTTAAAAAAGACCAAAAGATCATGGATATCATGAAACGTCTTACTGTTATAAAAAGAAAAGTTGAGAAACGTTTAAAGGGTCCGCTGCTCTCGGCATAGCACTTATTAAGTCAGACATGCTATCATTTTATAAAGTTTATTGTAGATTATGAATACCGTTATTGTTGTTGGAGGTAGTAAAGGCATAGGTAAGGCTATTGTTGAGCAATCTGTAGCTAATCTCAAAATAATAAATATAAGCAGAAGCGCTCCGGATATACAACATCCTAATCTAATACATCACAGCTGCGATATTACAGACGATGCGTTACCCCATATTGATCATGCCGATGGGTTAGTGTATTGCCCGGGCAGTATCAACCTAAAACCAATTTCCAGGTTAAGCATGGATGACTTCAAAAACGATTTTGAAATCAATGTATTAGGTGCCGTCAAGGTTATTCAAAAATATCTGCCCATTTTAAAGCAGGGAAACAGGCCTTCCATAGTACTGTTTAGTACTGTGGCGGCTAAATTAGGTATGCCATTTCACGCCAGTATAGCTGTTGCTAAATCCGGTGTTGAGGGCCTGGTAAAATCCCTTGGAGCTGAACTGGCCCCAACTATTCGTATTAATGCTATTGCGCCTACGGTAACAAATACTGACCTGGCAGCTAAACTGTTGAGAAATGACACACAAGTTGCCAACATAACACAGAGGCATCCATTAAAAAAAATACTTGCACCTAATGAAGTTGCCGATATGGCCCTATTTTTATTATCAGAAAAAGCCGCTTCTATTTCTGGTCAAATTTTTGAACTGGATTGTGGTATTGTAACCTTTAAAATTTAGACTATGAATATACTAAAGACCCTTTTTAATGTATTCGGTACCCATACCGCAGATACAAAACTACAAACAGAAAGTCTTTATGATATTAGTATCAACGCCCTTAACGGAAAACCAATCCCTATGTCCCAATTTAAAGGGAAATACCTGTTATTCGTAAATGTGGCTTCGAAATGCGGATTCACACCACAATACGGGAAACTTCAGCAGTTGCATGAGCAATATCAGGACAAGCTTCAAATAATCGGAGTGCCATGCAACCAATTTGGTGGTCAGGAACCTGGCGATGCCCCGGCGATATCGTCTTTCTGTAAAACAAATTATGGCGTTACCTTTCTGATCACTGAGAAAACAGATGTTAAAGGCAGGCATCAGCATCCACTATATTCCTGGCTTACTCAAAAAAGCAAAAACGGCACAAAAAATTCCTCCGTAAAATGGAATTTTCAAAAATATCTGGTAGATACCAACGGTAATCTGATAGACTACTTTTTTTCTTCCACAGATCCGTTAAGTTCTAAAATCACAAACTATTTAAAATAAATGCTATGTTCAGATTATTTAAAAGAAAATCGAAAAAAGAAAAACTTGAGGCAAAATTTAAGAAGCTAATGCAGGAATGGCATCAATTATCATCTGTTAACAGAGCCGCCAGTGATAGAAAATATGCCGAAGCCGAAGACATTGCAAAACGGTTAAAAACTATGCAGCATGAAATTACTTAGTAATAGCATTCTATTTTTAATAATAAACTTTGGAGCTTTGGCAATAGGGAACTGGCTTATGGCGGATGGCCCGCAAAAAGACTGGTACATAGGGCTTAATAAAGCTCCCTGGACACCACCCGGGTGGGTGTTTGGAATGGCCTGGTTTACCATAATGGTTTGCTTTTCAATTTATATGGCCTACTTATTCAAGCTACTACCCAACTCCAAGATCATAACCCTTTTCTCCATCCAGTTTTTTCTGAATATTAGCTGGAACTATGTGTTCTTTAATAAACACCTTATTGGTTTAGGGTTTGTTGTCATACTATTGCTAACGATTCTGATAGGCATTTTTATGTTTTCGTTTATGAAAAAATTAGGCCCGCTTACCCTGTTAATTTTGCCTTATTTTATTTGGCTGCTAATTGCTTCCTCGTTAAACGGCTATATTTATTATTACAATTAAATATGAAAATATATACTTTACATAGAAAACAGAAATTGCCTATTACTTTAGAAGCGGCCTGGAACTTTTTATCGAATCCGGAAAATTTAAAAACTATTACTCCGGAGTATATGGGGTTTCATATACTTTCCGGTGCTGATAAACCCATGTATGCCGGACAAATCATCCAATATATCGTGACACCGGTTTTGGGTATTAAAACCAAGTGGGTGACTGAAATCACCCATGTTACAGATAAACACTATTTTGTGGATGAACAACGCTTTGGCCCTTATGCACTTTGGCACCACAAACATTTTATAAAAGAAATTGAAGGTGGTATAGAAATGGAGGACATTGTAGATTATAAATTACCTTTAGGTTTTTTAGGCAGATTGATACACCCTGTTTTAGTAAAACCCAAGCTGGAAGAGATCTTTAGTTACAGGACACAAAAACTGGAAGCGATTTTTGGTATCTACAAGTAAAATACAAACCTGATGAAGCCAACCATAAATATATTTTGGTTTAGAAGAGACTTAAGACTGGATGATAACAGGGGCTTTTTTGAAGCCTTAAAAAGTGACCTTCCCATATTACCTGTTTTTATTTTTGATTCCGACATCTTAGATAAACTCCCCAAAGATGACGCACGGGTCACTTTTATTTATGAGACGCTACAAAATATGCGTGGTAGTTTACAAAACGATCACCAAAGTGATATGGCCATTTACCAGGGTACCCCGTTAGGTGTCTTTAAAGCTTTAGTAAAAACCTATCGTATTAATACCGTATTCACAAACCATGATTATGAACCGTATAGTATCAACCGTGATAAAATCATTGCAGGCTTTTTACAGGAACACCATATAGCATTTAAAACCTTTAAAGACCACGTTATTTTTGAAAAGGATGATATTGTAAAAAGTGATGGCAACCCCTATTTGGTCTACACACCTTATATGAAGACCTGGAAGGCACAATTTACTTCCAATGACATTAAGGGCTATAATACGTCGTTACATTTTGATAACCTGCTAGCTCAGGAAAAACAGCCCACGATAAAACTGTCAGATATAGGTTTTATAAAATCCAGGCAAAGTATAGCACCATACAAGCTAAGCGCCTCCTTAATTAAAGCATACGAAGCCAAAAGAAATTTTCCTGCCATAGAGGCTACATCCAGGTTAGGCCCTCATTTACGTTTTGGCACCGTAAGTATTCGCAACATAGTTAAAAAAGCTATGGCTGAAAAGCAGGAGGTCTTTTTACAGGAATTGATCTGGCGGGAGTTTTTTATGCAAATACTATGGCACTTTCCGCATACTGTAAACAATTGTTTCAAGCCTAAATATGATCGCATACAATGGCGAAACAATGAAGCCGATTTTAAGGCCTGGTGCCATGGCAAAACGGGATATCCATTGGTAGATGCAGGGATGCGCCAATTGAACGAAACAGGGTTTATGCATAACCGCGTCAGGATGTTGGTAGGTAGTTTTCTTTGCAAGCATTTACTAATAGACTGGCGATGGGGCGAAGCTTATTTTGCCGAAAAATTGCATGATTATGAGTTGGCCAGCAATATTGGTAACTGGCAATGGGTGGCCGGTTGCGGTGTAGATGCAGCACCCTATTTTAGAATATTTAATCCCACCACACAAATTCAAAAGTTTGACAACAACTTAACCTATATTAAGAAATGGGTCCCGGATGTTCAGGAACTAACCTATCCCCAACCTATTGTGGAACATAAATTTGCCAGAGAGCGTTGTTTAAATTTCTATAAAGAGGCCTTAAATTAGTATCCATTCAGATCGTCATGATTTAATAAAAAAGACGAATCACTTTTCTTTGAAATCATAAATTTTATATAATAAATTGAATTAAAAAACATAAGTTTCGGAGATTTTATTATATTGTCAGGCTTCGATACTTTAATCGACATAAATTATAAATTGATATATGGAACTTATAGATAGAGCCTTAGCGTTTGAAAAGCGCAAACATACTTTTAAAACCACCAGCGAACGTATAGAATCGTCTCGTGAGGTAAAAGCACTTATTTTAGATCTAAACAATATTTACAAAGAAAATAAAGATCCTGAACTTATGGATCTTATGAAACGTTTAACCGTTATTAAACAGAAGATTGAAAAACGTTTAAAAGGCAGGCAAGACGACCTTATTGGCTAAGCTTTCAATCTAATCTTCACAACCCCACTTCGTTTGTAAAATCATATCGTTTTATTAAGATTGTGGCTAATTTCATTATCTTTAGTACGCATCAATAAAAATAAAAAATGAGTATTAGTAAAAGAATAATAGACGACTCATTATGGGGTGAAAAAACGGAAATAACTGAAGAGATCATTGATTTTTACAGGAATAATCCGAAAGAACTTGATTTGATCATTGATAAGGAATATTTTCACAGCAAGTTCATTAAATTTTTCTTTGTTATAGGCGTACTGATCACTGTAACAAGTAGACTACTTAAGTTCTTTTTTGAAAACACCTGGGCTTCATTCATTAATGAGGTCGTTCTGGATGTTTTTTCCGAACTGGGTATTGCCATCTTTGGAGGCGCCATTACCGCTTTTATTCTTGAAAAATTAAAACAGAAGCAGTACCAAGATAATTTGAAGTTCAGAGAAGAAATTATTAAGAAAATAAATGAATCCAGCAATCAATAGTCTTTAATTTAATTATGAAGCTTCTTAAGGGCTCAATTCATGCTTTAATCCTCATTTGGATATTGCCTTTTTATATTCCTGATCAAATCTTCCAAGCCATTTAGTTTTAGCTCATACACCAGTTTAAGCATAGTTCCTAAGATCCCTTTGGGAACCCCTTTTTTATGGTACCAAACCACGTAGTATTCGGGGAGATCAATCAAATAACGGTCTTTGTATTTACCATATGGCATTTTGGTATGTGCCAGTTTTATAAGGAAGTCTTTATCCGGGAGCATTAATTCGATTTGTATTTTGAAAGCTTTTTAAGTTCAGTTGCAATATACGCTTCCCATTGGGCCTGTGCTTCAAAATTTCGGGAATAATTGGTTTCGGCATCATACCGGTCTTGCAGGGTCTTTAATTCTAAATTTATAGTCTTTTGAAGCGCTCTCAATTCATCCTTAATACGATTTGATACTTTAAGCTGACTAATTCTATACCGAAACTTTCGGGCATGCAACTCGGTAATGTCAAAATGTAACTGCTCATGCCCTAAAACATGGTTATTAGCTCGTTCCGGTTTATACCAGGATTGTTCCGGGTAAAAATGGGCATGCACTTCCGTAGTAAAATCTACGACCCGCGAGTCTGTTTGCCTGACTGAAAACCCAAACGTAATACCGGATGCCGTAATGGCCACCGCACTGGTATGCGGATTGGGGGCATCTTTAAAATCAGCCCATGACAGCTTATAGGATTCATTCCAGGACATCACCGGTTCATCCTGGACTAAAAGAAAGCAGCAAAAAACAATAAGAATTCTAATCACAAAAATTAATGATTATAAATATGTCAGGTCGAGCGCAGTCGAGACCTTATTCCAAAAGTAGCACTATATACCTCTCGACTGCGCTCGAGGAGACATACAATTAAAATATAAAACGTGAAGCCTCCCCGCTTATTGTTTTACTTCTACAATTGTCAAATCCTGATACTTTACCAGGTATACGGTGTCATTATAATAACCACCAAAAAGTTTCTTCTTATATGAGAATTTATTTTCTACATACTCTGTTATTGGTGCTTTGGTTACAGACATAAACAGATCTTCCGAAGACACTAAACGCAACACCACATCCATAGTTAAATCAAAACCCTTAACGGCTCTTTTATTTGGTGTTATATGATATTGTCGTTCGTATTTTTTAGCAAAAACATCATTTTCATCATAACTCTTAGAGGTGGTTGCATAGTGAAACTGCAGTTTGGATAAATGCTCATTGGAAACTTCTTCACCTTCAAAGGCTTTATTGAAATCGGTGGTCACCAAAATAATATCTCTTTGCTCAATGGCTTCTTCTTCATTCTCTTCCTGGATCAAAGAGGCTAAAATACTGGTAACGTTTGAAGCAAAACCACCATCCTTAGTTTCTAAAAACACGATGTTGTTTCCTGGTTTTAAAGCATCTTCTATATCCTGCCTGCCAACATAATACTTATCTACACCTTCTTTGTCCTTCCGGGAATAGACTTGCTTTGCTGCAATAAATTCCTGTTTTAAATTATTTGAAATGGCCGTATGTTTTGAGTCCGCAATAATTACAATATTGCTCAACAAGGTATCGGTCTTTACATAATTTATCACTTTATTCTTAAGTAAATCTGCCGGTGCCCTGGATTGAAACACATTATCATACAATTTTAAATTAGTACCAATAGGTGATACCACCGGAATATTGAATCCTTTTAATCGGGAAGATGCTTTTTCAAACGTTTTTGATGTTAACGGCCCGATAACCGCATCTACTTCTTCAAAATCATTATCATCAATAATTTGGGCTACTTCACTCACCTGGTTTTTAGTGTCGTACACATCTACTTTTAATGAAATACCCAAAGTTTTCAGAGAATCTATTGCCATTAAAACACCTGAATGAAAATCGAGTGATGCATCTAAGTACGGATCTCTTTTGATGCTTCTTTTGGTACCGGCAATGGAATCAAAATCCACTCTGTTCAATCTGAAAGGCAGCATGACCACTAAGTGTTTCGTTGTATAATCTGAAATACTGTCCACTAAACTAATTCTATTCGTTTCTTCACCTGAAAAGGCCTCGTTAAAAGGGATCTTCAAGATCATTCCTGATTTCAAGCCACTTTCAGCTAAACCGGGATTCAATGCTTCCAGTTCGGCTTGTTCTATACCGAGTTTCAGTTTTAAACGGTAGAACCCTTCTCTGGGTAATACTTTGTAGTAGCTAAATTGTTCATCAACTTCTTTTTCAGCTTCATTGTCAATATTAGGCACTTTAATCTCCTGTCCTTCCTGTAAAACCTCTCCCATATCCGGATTTAAAGCTTCCAGTTCTTCAATGGTAA
Organism: Seonamhaeicola sp.; assembly: GCF_028281565.1. Taxonomy (GTDB): domain Bacteria; phylum Bacteroidota; class Bacteroidia; order Flavobacteriales; family Flavobacteriaceae; genus Seonamhaeicola. Next base: position 22,690 of record NZ_JANQJQ010000016.1, on the reverse strand, counting down.
TCCCAAATTTATAAGCAATGCGCCACTTCCCTTCTTTGGGTTGAACCACATAGGTTCTATAGGGTTCTACCTCTTCCACTACCTCGGTAGTTTTAAATATGGGGATCTTAAGTTTATCACCTTTACGAAGCGGATTGGCATACAGGAATTTATTATGCTTTTTTATCTCATCTTCTTCTACATTATATTTTTTAGCCAGACTATAAAGCGTTTCTTTTCGTTTTGTTTTGTGGGTTTTAAAACCCTGTAATTCCTTAACTATGGTAGTTTTTATTTCAACTTTAGACTTTGGAATTATTAAAATAGTATTAGGCTTTAACTCCGTTTTTGCTTCCGGATTTAGGCTATAAATATCAAAAGGCGTTACATAATAACGCTTTGCAATGCCTTCAATAGTTTCACCTTTTTTTACTTTATGCGTGCTGTAATTTTGAGCTTGAACTACGCTGAAACTAAAAAGGCACAGGAAACAAAAAATGGAAAAAATTTTAGTCATATAACTTTGTTATTAATTGCGTTAAGCCTGCCAGGAGCAGGTAAAGATGCCATCCTTCTGCTAAGCTCAGGACAAACACACTTTTTCTTTTTTGTTTAAATCATATAGTATGCCAAAAAAGGAAAAACCTGTCTGTACTACCTGATCCTATTTTTAAACTCACGTAAATATATACGATACATTGTAATATTAAGATGACTTAAACATTATAATTAGTTTAAAAATATTGGAACACCAAATTTTTAATATAATATTATGACACATGAGGCTTTATAAAGTCACGCTGTTATTCCCACTCTATAGTGGCCGGTGGCTTTGAACTAATGTCATAAACTACTCTATTAACGCCTTTTACTTTATTTATTATATCATTTGATGTTCTTTGAAGGAACTCGTATGGTAAGTTTACCCAATCTGCCGTCATACCGTCCGTACTTTCAACAGCTCTCAGGGCCACACATTTCTCATAGGTACGCTCATCACCCATAACGCCTACACTGTTCACCGGCAATAACATGGCACCAGCTTGCCAGACATCGTTATATAATCCCCATTCTTTTAAACCGTTAATGAAAATGTGGTCCACTTCCTGAAGAATACGCACTTTTTCGGCTGTAATATCACCCAAGATACGGATACCTAATCCGGGGCCAGGGAACGGGTGACGTCCAAGAAGTTCCGGATCAATACCTAAGGAAGCTCCTACCCGCCTAACCTCATCTTTAAAAATAGCACGTAAGGGCTCCACTATTTTAAGCTTCATAAAGTCCGGCAATCCGCCCACATTATGATGGCTTTTAATGGTTGCTGAAGGGCCGCCGGTAGCAGACACACTTTCAATGACATCCGGATAAATAGTTCCTTGCGCTAAAAATGTGACATCCTCTATTTTATGGGCCTCGTCATCAAATACTTCAATAAACGCATTACCGATGGCTTTACGTTTTTTCTCAGGATCCTCAATGCCTTTCAGAGCTTCAAGGAAACGTGCCGAAGCATCAACACCTTTAACATTAAGCCCCATACCTTCATATTGCTTCAATACATTTTCAAATTCGTTTTTACGAAGGAGTCCGTTATTAACAAAAATACAGTACAGGTTTTTACCAATGGCTTTGTTTAATAATACGGCCGCAACCGTAGAATCTACCCCTCCTGATAGGCCCAGTACCACTTTATCATTACCAACTTTTTCCTGAATGGCTTCCACCGTTTCTTCAATAAAAGAATCCGGGGTCCAATCCTGGTGCAATCCGGCAATACTTACCAAAAAGTTTTCCAATAATTGCTTACCGTCCGTTGAATGATATACTTCCGGATGAAATTGAATAGCATAGGTTTCTTCTCCATCAATCCTGTAAGCAGCATTCTCAACATCATGCGTACTGGCTATCAACACGCCGTTTGTCGGTAATTCCTTGATGGTATCCGAATGGCTCATCCAAACCTGGCTACCGGTATGAATATGCGCTAGAAATGGTTCATTACCCTTTATAAACGACAAATTTGCACGCCCATACTCCCTGGTATTGGAAGGGGCCACTTCACCTCCGGAAAAATGTGCTAAATACTGGGCTCCGTAACATACGGCCAACAGTGGAATTTTTCCACGTATTTCGGATAGGTCCGGATGTAAAGCCTCTTCGCCTCTAACGGAAAACGGACTACCGGAAAGTATCACCGCTTTATATGCTTCTACGTCTGCCGGAATTTTGTTAAATGGATGTATTTCGGAATAAATGTTGAGCTCCCTGACTCTACGTGCAATAAGCTGTGTGTATTGCGATCCGAAGTCTAAAATGAGTACCTTGTCATGTTGCATGCGCAAAAGTAATAATTGATTTTATAATGACACATTTGGTTTTAAGATTTTTACCTTAACTTTTTAACACATTGTGAATAGTATCATGGACGACCATTTCCTATTTAATCTAATAAAAGGTTGATTTTCAACTAATAAATGCTATTTTTATAACACCAGCCTATTCCAGCCATGAAAAAATTCAGTTTCGCCTTCCTTTATTTCCTTTTCTCTATTGCAGTAACCGGTCAGGAAAACAAAACCCTGGATAGTTTACTCCTGATTTTCGGAAGGCAAACTCAAAGTATTGAAAAAGTACATACTGCTGAACATATTTTTATCCAAAGCAGACAGTCAAATCCGAAACTGGCTTTAGAATATTTGCATAAGGGATTATCCATTTCGAAGGCTATTAAATTTTCTGAGGGCCTTGCCAAAGCCTATAAAAATCTGGGGCACTATTATGTCAATTATCACAACCTGGATTCTTTGAGATATTACTTTAAAAAATCAGAAAGCGCCTATAAAAAATTAAAGGATCAAACATCCCTTTTTAAAGTTTTACATGCCTGGAACCGGACTGAAAACCTTGAGGGTAATTTTAACTATGCCTTGGAACTTTCCAATAAATCAATAGCCATTGCCAAAACACTGCAAAATGGTTTAATGTTAAGTGATGCATACCAACAGCAATCCACCATTTACCTTGACAACGGGAATTACAAAAGTGCTTTGGAACAGTTAATAAATGCCTCAAAGGTACTGGACACCTTAAAAACCAAACACCCTTTAAAAGAAGCTATAATTAAAATTGGTATTGGGCGTACAGAAACCTTAAGAAATAATAATAAGGAAGCTATTCCTTATTTAGAAGGTGGTTTATCCATCCTGGAAGACCTAAAGCATCATAAGTGGCTGGCCATAGCTTATATGGAACTTGGGAACACTCATTACGACTTAAAAAACTATGATAAAGCCCTTTTAAATTATAATAAAGGCTTAAAAATAAGCAGAACGCAAAAATGGGATAACTTTATTGCACCTTATTTAGAAAATATAGGCGCTGTCTTTTTAGATAAAAAGGACTATGATAAAGCCTTGGAGTATTTTTTCAATTCTAACAAAATCTCATCTAAACACGGTTCAGTAAATAATCAAATCATTTATTTAAACGATGTTGCTTCCGCCTATTTAGGAAAAAAGGATTATAACCGGGCCTTAAACTACTATACTCAAGCTATTCAATTAGCAGACTCTATCGGGTCTCTTGATAATTTATCCGATAACTACAAAGAACGTGCTGAAGCCTACCGGGAAAAAGGCGACTACAGAAATGCCATTACAGACTATAAAAAGCATATGGTATTAAATGATTCGCTTTTCAATACTGTGAAAGCTAAGCAAATTGATGAGTTAAAAACACAATACGAAACCGAAAAAAAAGAACAGGAAATACAGCTTCAAAACAAAGAAATAGATCTGCTTAGGCAAAAAGAAAAAAACAATAATTTACAGCGCCTGCTTTTAGGGATTGGGTTGCTCTTGTCACTCCTTGGGTTTTATGCGGTTAGACAAAAATTAAAGCGGAACAAATTAGAAAAAGAAAAAGTGGAATCTGAACTGGCCTTTAAAAAGAAAGAGCTCACCACGCATGCACTCCACTTAGCCAAAAAGAATGAGGTTTTAGAAGGCTTAAAACAAAAAGCTAAAGCATTTAAAGCTTCCGACACTAATCAAAATGGTTATCAGCAACTGATACAAACCATTAATTTTGATCTAAAGGACGATAACAACTGGGAGAATTTCAGCAAATATTTTCAGGAAGTCCATAAAGATTTTAATAATAATGTCAAACAAAAGTTTCCTGAAGTTACGTCTAATGAATTGCGTTTAATGTCGCTTTTAAAAATGAACCTATCCTCTAAAGAAATTGCAAACATTCTCAATATTTCACCGGAAGGCATTAAAAAAGCACGTTATCGTCTCAGAAAAAAGTTAGATATCGCTACTGAAGATTCGCTTCAGGATCTAGTGCTAAGTCTTTAAACATTATGGGTTTATAAGCCTGTCCACCGTTTGTCTTTTCGCCTATTTAAAGGTGTCCACCTATTGTCCCCTCTCTAAATTTTCCCTGCAGTAATTCTTAAGGTAAGTTTGTTTTGTCATCAATTTGACAAACCGTTTTGTGATGTCTTGCGCTAATATGGGCTGCAGACCACCAGAGCGCAAGGTCTCGCAAAACCAAGTTCTAATCACAAAACAGCCAAATCATGAAAACACTTGACAAATTACGTGCTCCCTTTTTATTGTTACTAGTTTTTGCAATGCTCCCTAATTGTTCAACTAATACAGAACCGGTAGACATTCCGGCGGCCAATAATGGTGAAATATCCAACCTGAATATCACACCAAATGGTCATGTGACCCAAACAGAAAACGGTTATATCGTAGACGGAAGCCTCACCATTGGCACAGAAACTTCAGGCGATATTATATTTGAAAATGCTAATCTTGATGTTGAATTTGACGATAACGGCACCCTGGTTGGTGTTTCCGGAACCTCCGATATTCCACCAACCAATAATTATTTTGAATTTGAAAATCCCGTTCAGGCAGATGTCGGTTATTTTTTAGGGAAATTTTTAAATGAAAACAGGGATTTTGAGATACAGTTAGTAGAGGATCGCTATTATTTTGTTTTCCACATTTCGGTTAATATTGAATTAAAAGTGGGTGCCAATGACGACCCTGAAGCTCATAAACCCCTTTCAATTAAAGCACCTGTTGGTGGCCATATAACATTTATTGCCGATTATACCGATCCTATGTTTTTCTTTTCTCTTGGGGGTGATGCCCTGGGTGGAAATGATGGCAGCGGTAATAATAATGGCGGAAATGGTAATAGCGGTGGAAGTAGTAACAACGGCAACTCAAGCCATTCAAAATTAGGCAGTGTGAGTTTTGGAGCTTCCTGGGAATCCAATTTTACTTTTATTCCGACAAACCCGGTTGAAGGTCATGTAGTTTCATTCGAAGCCAATCAGGTTACAGGGGGTTCCGTGTCATTTTTTAAAGTATTGGAAGCTTCCGGTATGTACTATCAAAACAGGGGGTTCGACGTAAACGCCAACTTTGATGAGCCCATGGAATCCAATTTTGGAGCACATTATCGAGCCGGCATCAATGGCAAACTGGATTTTTCATTTGATATTGCTTCATTTATATCATTTGGCTTCCCCATAGGCTCGGGGAGTGCTGCCATTGTAGCCGAAGCCAGTACTAATAATGGTGTTATAGCAAAAGCTTTTATTAACGGATTGGTGGAGCCGGATCTTACATGGTGGCCGGACATTATTCCGGTGGCCCCAAGTGGCCATATGAATGCTTATGGTTTTGTGGAACAAACCGGAACCTTTGATATTGGCTTATCCGGTGCATTTAATTTAGAGACCCCAACGGGTACGAAATCCATTGGTGGTGGTATGCGGGTAACACCAGAAGCTTTTACTATGGAAGGACAGGTTACTATTGACGATGAAACTTGGGAAGCCCATGCTACTTTTACAACGGACGAAACCAAAATGGTTGCCTATCCACCCGGAAATTTCACCGATGGTATTTCGGATACAGTTACGGCTCAAATTGATGCGGCCATTGCTACCACCGAACAAGCGATCGCTGACGTGGAGGCAGCAAATGAACGTTATGAATTAGAATTGAGCCTAAGAGGATTAAGAACAGCCCTTCCGGGGATTATTGACCGGGCTCAGGATGAAATTGACAAGGCCGTGTCTTCGGCTATATCCAGTGCTGAAAGTCAGGCCAATACTATTGTAAGTGACAATGGTGCTGCCTTGTGCAGTACTAATATAACCTCCCAGGTCAATTCGGTGGTAAAACCATATAAAGATGCTTTAAACCGGCTAAAAAATGCTGTAAACGATTCCAATGATAACGCACAGACCCGTGCAGAGCTAGAAGCCGCGTTACGCCATCTTGCCAGTTTGGACAAAATAAATAAAACCGTAAAAGTTACCATTACCTATGGCAATAAAGCCAATATCCTGTTCAGCAAATGTGCGGCCTGGTCGGATTCCACCACCCGAAACCGAACTATTAATGCTACGGTCTTAAACAGTGAACAAGTAGCCCAGTTATTGGAAGCGGCAGATAATGTACAATATATTGCCGAAGCCGAAGGTATTAAGTTCGATGCGCAAATTATTCTTGATAATTTACCGACTATAGAGGATTTGGAAAATTTAAAAACCGGAGTTCAAGACTGTATTTCAGAACTTACAGACAATTTAAGCGGATCAGGATTTGTTTATGATCACGATACTAAAGCATTTACACCATTCATAATTCTAAATGGTGAAGAAAAAGAAGTTGAAACTTTTGATATTTTTAATGGAGACGACATGATCAAACAGGCCCGTATTGAAACAACAAGCTGCAATCCGGACGGCGCTCTTAAAAAATTAATTGACGATGCTAAAAACAAATAAGCTTATAATAACACTGTTATAAAGCTAAGAAGCTGTCTAAAAGCGGGGGTTGTCAACCTGAATTTATTTCAGGTTCTCATAGCGACTGATAACCATCAAGATGAGATTCTGAAACTAGTTCAGAATGACAATTTTAGTACTTTTTAGACAGCCTCTTTTATGGTTAAAACTCATGCCATGGAGTCCAGGATAGCTTCTATATCCTTTTCAGTGGTATCCGGATTGATAAAACAAAAACGGGACACAGTTTCAAAAGAATCACCTGTTTTCCATTTTGTAGGCGTTATTAAAGCAAAGCCTTTTCTATGATTTTCATAGGTCCATTGCCTGTAATCATTTGGTTCCCATCCTACTCTCCTGTATAAAACGCATGACAGGCTTGGCTCCCTGACCAATTCTACATGTGGTCTATCTTCTATCATCTTACCGGCTATTTGTGCCAACTCCAAACCGCGTTCTATAGCCTCTTTATATTTATCCGTTCCGTGAGTTGCCAATGAAAACCACAGGGGCAATCCTCTAACCCGACGTGTTAATTGGATTTGATAATCAGTTGGATTGAAACCGTGGGCACCTTCATCTTTAAAAATCTCTAAATACGAACCTTCCTGCGCATGCGCCTTTTTAGCTAATTCCGGATTTTTATAGACCACAGCACCGCAATCATAGGGTGAAAACATCCATTTATGAGGATCTATAGTAACACTATCGGCTTTTTCAATACCGTTGAACAGATGCCTTACAGAATCTGCAACTAAAGCACCGCCGCCATAAGCTGCGTCCACGTGAAACCAAAGAGCTTCCTTCTCACATACGGTCGCTATGTTTTCCAAATCGTCAATGATACCTGCATTGGTAGTACCTCCGGTGGCCACCACAGCAAATAACCGTTTGCGTTGATGCACCGTTAAGGAATCAATACAATTTTGCAAGGCGTTACCGGACATAACATCTTCGGTATCTACCAAAAGAATATCAACATCGGCCACTTTGGCCATAGCTTTAATTGACGAGTGCGCTCCAATGGATGTAATGATCAAGCCTTTTTCACCTTTAAACGTATCGTCTTCGCGCCAGTATTCCCTGGCCGTAACAATAGCTGAAAGGTTCGCTGCTGTGCCACCGCTGGTAAAGACGCCAAAAGCTCCTTCAGGCATGCCTGTAAGGGATACGATCCATGACATAGCTTCGTTTTCACAAAAGATTCCTCCCGCGCCTTCCATCCAATAAGCGCCATGGATACTTGAAGCAGACGTTACTAAATCAAACATAATGGCAGCCCTGGTTGGAGAAGCCGGTACAAAAGCCAGATGTCTTGGGTGGTCTATAGGAACTGTAGCCTTAGATAAATACTTTTTCCACATTTTAAAAGCATACTCACCACCTACCCCCTCCCGGGTAATCGTTTCTCCAACTAATGCTTTTAATTCTTCTGCCTTTTGGGGTTGCCCGATTTTCCGTTTGGTTGCGGATACTCTGTCTATGGTATATTTCATGACATCCATAGTCATTTCAACTAAATCAATATCAATCTTATGCATTACTTACATATTTAATATTAGAAACTCACTCTGAAGTGGTTTTAAATTTTCGATCAGTTTAGGTATTAATTGATCGCCATATTCCAGGTAGAACTCAGAGAAATTGGTATTGCGCTCTTGTAGACTACTATTGGGAAACAATTGATTTTGAAGTTCTGTCATTCTGGAAACCTGGTCTGACAGAACTTTCTTTTGTGCCGTTAACAAACGTTTTTCCAATTTGTCCAATCCTTTCAGTTGTTTTACTTCCTGGGCCTTAACAGCTCCCAAAAACGATTTATCGGTTTGGTCTGCCAAAGAAAATAAGTCTTCAAATTGTTGTTTTAAGACAGCTTTCTGTTCTGAAAAATCAATATTAATATTAGATATTTCCCTAACCTTTTTATTGATAAACGCATCCCGCTTTAAAAAGATGGTTTCTTTTGAGATATTTAAATTCCGAAGCTTTTTTGCCTGACTTTCCGTTTGGATCAACACAGAATTTCTCAGCAGCAATATTGGGAAAGGTACTTTAACAGCATTAAAAAACGCTTTTAGCTGAAACCAATACGCCAATTCACCGCCACCGCCTATATAACATAGGTTCGGCAAAACGACTTCCTGGTATAACGGACGCATAATAACGTTAGGTGAAAATCGCTCCGGGAACTCAGAAACCTCTTTTAATATCTCATCCCGGTTCCAGGAAATATCCGTATTTAAAACCTTATAAACACTATCTTCAAGTACAATACGCTCCCGTAAATTCTCTTTTAAATAAAACAGATTGATCTCACGTGGGTTGACCTGTATTTTATAGGGTTGATCTGATAAGTCGCTTAATTGCTTATTGGTCTCAGACACCTTTTTAAAAGACGTCTGATTGGTCAATTCTTCTTTAATAAAAGGCACAAACAATTTCTTTAAATCCGCATGGTTCCCATCGATGATCACCAAACCATAGTCTTTAAATAAGGCATTAGCCAAATAACGGGTAGCATCTGCTAAATTATCATGATCCAAATAAGCATTTTCAAATAACCCTTTTAATACTTCTGCTTTTTGGTCCAGGCCAAATTCACCGTCAAGCACTTTAAAAACATCTTTTAAACCCTCGATTGACAACTCCCCTACGGCGCCATCAGCTGTTCTATTCCACTGGACTTTTTTGCCTCTGAAATTAAAATAATTGATTTCATCAAAATCATGGTCTTCCGTAGCCATCCAATAAACCGGTACAAAATTATGATCAGGATATTGCTGCTTTAATTCATTTGAAAGGTTAATGGTGGAAACTATTTTATATAAAAAATAAAGCGGTCCCGTGAACAAATTAAGCTGGTGACCTGTAGTAATAGTGAAGGTGTTAACTTCTTTTAAAGCCTCTATATTTTGAAATGTTAATTCTGAAGCTGCCACATTTACATATTGCTTCTTTAAAACCGAGACCAATGCCTTTCTGTGTGATTCTGAAACAAGTTCAGAATGCCGTTTCTCGTCTATTTGAGTCTGAAAATTTTCTATAGCGGGAAATCTGTTGTAAAACGGTTTCAGAGCTGGTTTTTGTTCCAGATAATCACAGATCAATGATGAAAAATAACCGGTTTTTTTAAATGAAATAGTGTCTGATGACATAGGTGCTATTAAATTTGAATGTAAATATACTGTTATTACATTTTGAATTTCTAAAAAATAAGTTAAGACTTGGTCCAAAAATCAGGCAATAAACTAACTTACAGCGTTTGTAAATAAGAAAAATACCGTTTTACTAAATAAATGTTAAACCCCGCAAACCTTCCGGGTTTTAGTGCTTTTTTTCGTATCTTATTAGCACTTAAACATTTAAACTTAATACGTCATGAAAAATAAACGCCCTTTTTACCGTACATTGGTGACGGTTTGCCTTTTTGTTATTTGTGGCACCGGTTTTTTAACGGCACAAAACATATCCAACTTCTTAGAGCTTAAAGGAACTGTTATAGATGAAAGCAACAGGAACCGCCTGGTTTTTGCAGATCTGGTTATTAAAGGTACCAACATCAGTACCGTTACTAATATGGATGGTGAATTTCTTTTAAAAGTCCCTACCGAACATGTTGAAGGCCTTGTTGTGGTCTCACATTTGGGTTACGAAAAGAAAGAAGTTGCCATTGCTTCCTTAAAAGGAAAGATTAAAATTACCCTGGTTCCTGCCGTTACTACGTTAGATGCCATTAACCTGATTGCCAGGCCGTCAAACGCTAAGGAATTAGTGCTAGAAACCTTGCGCAAAAAAGGGAGATTGTACAATAACGACAATACCTTAATGACTGCTTTCTACAGAGAAACCATTAAGAAGAGACGTAAAAACGCGTCGTTATCGGAAGCGGTGGTTAAAATTCATAAACAACCTTATACTAATTACAGAAAAGACAATATTGAACTGGTAAAAGCCAGAAAAAACACGGATTATTCCAGGTTAGATACCTTGGCTTTAAAACTACAGGGAGGCCCGTTCAGTAACCTTTATACCGACTTGGTGAAATACCCGGAATATATCTTTACCGAAGAAGATATTGATGATTATGATTTTAGCTTTGGTGAATCTACCAACATAAACAAAAAGTTAGTGTATGTTGTAAACTTTAAACAAAACACATTCATTAAAGATCCGCTATATTTTGGAAAACTTTATATTGATGCACAAACTTTAGCATTGACTAATGCGGTTTACAGCCTGAATGTTGAAAATAAAGAGTTGTCCAGTCAAATGTTTGTTCGTAAAAAACCCAGACGTGTTGACGTACATCCAACAAAAGCCACTTACAGGGTAAATTACCGCATTCAAAATGGTAAATGGCATTATGCCTACAGTAATATCCTGTTAAGCTTTAAAGTGAATTGGAAAGGTAAACTGTTTAACAGTGTTTATACATTGAACAGTGAAATGGCTGTGACCGATTGGGAAATTCACGAATCGAAATTTGCAAAGCTTAAAAACCAAATGTTACGCCCGACAACGATTTTGACTGATCAGGCTTCCGGTTTTTCAGATCCGGAATTCTGGGGCGAATACAACATTATAGAACCTGAAAAATCTATTGAAAATGCGATTGCCAAAATTAAAAAGCAATTGAAAAAAACTTAATAAATTTTAAGTCATATAAAACTAAATCCCGATAGATAATTTATCGGGATTTTTTTATGGAAGCCTTATAAAGTGCTACTTCTCTTTTACCTGGTTTTATAAAAGTAAGAAATAACTAAGCACAACAAATTGTACGGCTCATTACGGCCGAATTTCTTTATCACAAAATCACTCAAATTAATTACCTTTAGCCCTACTTTAAAAAGCCTATATGAATAAAATAGCTGTCTTTTGCGGTTCAAGTTTTGGTACCGATGCCATGTTTGAAGTTATGGCTAAACAACTGGGACAAGCACTGGCCAAAGAAAACATAGCATTAGTCTATGGTGGTGCCAATGTCGGGCTCATGCGAACCCTTGCTGATGCCGCCTTAGAGGAAAAAGGTATTGTTATTGGTGTGCTTCCGCACTTCTTAAAGTCGAAAGAAGTAGCCCATGAAGGACTAACCGAATTAATTTTGGTAGATACCATGCACGAGCGGAAAACCAAAATGAACGATTTGTGTGACGGTGTCATTGCGTTACCAGGCGGATTCGGCACCCTTGATGAACTTTTTGAAATGTTAACCTGGGGGCAATTAGGGCTACACAATAAACCCATCGGCATACTGAACGTTAACGGTTTCTATGATGAGCTAATCCATCTGTTTAATACTATGGTTTCCAAAGGCTTATTAAAAGAAACAAACAGGCAAATGGTAATGGTAAGTGATAACATTGATGACTTACTCCATAAAATGAAACACTACAAAGCGCCCACAGTAGGTAAATGGATCAAAAAAGAACAACTATAAAATTGTACTAAAAATGAATATCCCGGACAACCATATCAACTATGTAGAGTTTAAAGCCAAAGACCTTGAAAAAGTAAAAGCCTTTTACAGAAAAGCTTTCAACTGGGCTTTTACCGATTACGGGCCTACATATACCGCTTTTTCAGAAAGTGGCCTTGAAGGTGGTTTTGAACAATCGGATGATACCGTTGTAAATGGTGCCCTGGTTGTTTTATACCACCAGGATTTAACTGCCATTAAAGCTAAAATTATCGAATCCGGAGGCTCCATTTCTGTAGACATCTTTTCATTTCCGGGCGGACGTAGATTTCATTTCCTGGATCCTGCCGGAAATGAGCTTGCCGTTTGGTCTGATAAATAAAACTGAGGTAACGGGATTAACGCCTTAAACCTCAATAAGCATATCATAATCACTTGCTGTTTTAATAACTTCCTGAATGATCTCTGGAGTGACCGAACGTTCTTGAGCGTTTTCCTCAGTCTCAGAAACACCCATTTTTTCAAAAAAGTCTCTAAACCCTTTAGGGCTGTGAATATTTACCCATTTACAAGGTTTATCGCTCTTATTATTAAAGGTATGCAAGGTCTTCTTTGGTACATCAATAGACTCTCCCGCTTTAACGGTTTTAATGCTCCCATTTACAAAAAATTCCATTTCCCCTTCTAAAATTAAAAAGGATTCATCAAAAGAATTGTGAAAATGAGGTGGTGGTCCCTGAACCTTTGGTGGTGTTTCTGCTAACATAATATCATAATCTCCGGTGGTGTCGTAAGGTGTTACTTTATGCCCTAACACCCATTTGGTGGTTGATTGTTTCATTTTATGAGATTTTTGTCTCACAAACATAATAATGAATTTTGAATTCTGCAAATTTTATAAGACATTTGTCTCATGAACAAAGATTATATAGAAACCGGCAGGAAAAAGCAAAAGCTAAAGACCCGGAATAAAATACTGGCCAGTGCCAAAAAACTATTGAAAAAAGGAAAAGACTTTACCCTAGAACAAATTGCCGAAGATGCCGACATTTCCAGAGCCACTGTATATCGTTATTATTCCAGCGTAGACGTATTATCCCTTGAGGCCGGTTTGGATTGGCAAACCAAAAGCTCCGATGTTATTATTAATCCTCTGAAACATCAGGACATTGAGGCTATTATCAAAGGCATTCAGAATTATTTCAATAAGCTGACCTATGATAATGAAAAAGCCTTTAGAAAATACCTGAGTCATGCTATTACCTCAACCACCGAAGAAGGTAAAAGAGGCGCCAGGCGTGTTAAAACACTTGAACTGGCCTTAGAAAAAAACAACCTCAATTTATCTGAATCCGAACTTAAAAAATTTATAGTGGTGGCCACTGCCCTCATGGGCGTTGAAGCCTTGATAGTGACCAAGGACGTATGTGGTTTGGATAATAAAGAGGCCAATGAAACACTGCAATGGGGTCTGGAAAAACTGTTAAAGGGTCTAAGTAAAGATTAGCTTAGAAATCCGATTTCAAATTAAAACGCATAAACATGGTTATATTTCATATTTTTAAATCGATTTAAAACGCATACATATGACCGATTTACAAATAGCCAAAACCATTACATTAAAACCTATTTCTAAAATTGCTGAAAATTTCGGCATTCACCCGGATCAAATTGAAATGTATGGCAAGTATAAGGCTAAACTACCTTTACAAGCCATAAAAAAAACATCGGTTAAAAAAAGTAATCTTATTTTAGTCTCTGCCATATCGCCAACTCCTGCCGGTGAAGGCAAAACCACTATGTCTATTGGTTTATCCGAAGCCTTAAACCGGTTAAATAAAAAAGCAACCGTTGTTTTAAGGGAACCTTCATTAGGCCCGGTATTTGGCATTAAAGGTGGTGCCACCGGCGGCGGTTACTCACAAGTATTGCCTATGGAAGATATTAATCTTCATTTCACGGGTGATTTTGCCGCTATTGAAAAGGCCCATAACCTGCTGGCCGCTATTATAGATAATAACATTCAGAGTAAAACCAATTCGGTACGCCTAGACCCTAGAACCATTAGCTGGAAACGGGTTGTAGATCTAAACGACAGAGCTCTGAGGCGTGTTATTGTTGGTTTGGGAGGTACCACATCAGGAGTCCCAAGAGAGACCGGTTTTGATATCACCGCTGCTTCAGAAATTATGGCTATTCTCTGTTTAGCTGAAAACCTGACAGATCTAAAAAACAGGCTGGGCCATATTTTTGTTGGATATACCTATGACAAAAAACCGATTTACGCCAAAGACCTGAAAGCTCAGGGTGCTATGGCCGCATTACTAAAAGAGGCCATAAAACCCAATTTAGTCCAAACCATAGAGGGTAATCCGGCAATCATCCATGGAGGACCGTTTGCAAATATTGCCCAGGGGACTAATTCCGTTATAGGTACACTTATGGGCATGTCGCATTCCGAATACACCGTTACCGAAGCCGGTTTCGGATTTGATTTGGGTGCCGAAAAATTCTTCGATATTAAATGCCAGAATGCCGGACTAAAACCAAAAGTTGTAGTTTTAACCACTACTATCAGAGCGCTAAAATACCACGGTGGTGCCGATCTGAAATCCCTGACAACGCCTGATTTGGATGCCTTAAACAAGGGATTACCTAACCTGGAAAAACACCTTGAAAACATTACCAAGTTTCATGTGTTGCCTGTTGTCGCCATTAACAGGTTCACATCTGATAGTGCTGAAGAAATACAATGTATCAAAGATTTTGCTCTCTCTAAGGGGGTTAAAGTGGCTGTAGCCGATGTTTGGGCCAAAGGTGGTGAAGGTGCCATTGAATTAGCCGAACTTGTTATAGCTATAGCCAACTCGCAAGCTTCCGATTTTAAACCTCTGTATGATTGGAAATCGGATGTGAAAAGTAAAATAGCAACCATAGCCACAGAAATTTATGGTGCAGAACATGTTGATTATACTTCGAAAGCCAAAGCACACCTCAACAAAATAGCGGCATTAGGTTTAGAAGATTTACCGGTGTGTATTGCAAAAACCCAAAAGTCCCTGTCAGATAACCCAAAATTATTGGGGCGCCCAAAAGATTTTATTATCACGGTAAGAGCCATAGAAATTGCTGCAGGAGCCGGTTTTCTAATACCGATTACCGGAGACATTATGAGAATGCCCGGGTTACCTGCGCATCCGGCATCAGAAGGTATTGATATAAATGATGCCGGCGAGATTACCGGGTTGTTTTAACAATAAATTTACCAGAATTATCTGTTAAACATTCAACAATTGCCTTGGCAAAAGCGTATTATTCAAACTTCAGCTTATAAGCCATAACCTTGTTATGGAAAAACGTAGGCACAAGCAGTGTTTGTGTTTCCGGTATAAAATCGATGTCCGCTGCATTTATGGCTTGTTCCCTGGTATCTAATAAGGGCGTTTTACTCCAATCGCTGCTATGAATATAAAATAGTTCGCCTTTCCAGCTTGACGTAATAAAATCGCCATTCTCCAATTGATAGATCCCATCGCCGTGGCCAATATCTTCCGTTAACTTTTTAAATGTTTTTGAAGCGATATCATAAATCCCGAATTGATGTGTTCCCGAATCTAAATAATAAATGCCTTCTTTAGTGTGAAGTAAGCCGTTTAAACGCTTCAAACTATCTGCAGCAAATACACTTAATATATCATCTTTAATTTGATAAATAGTATTGGAGTTAGACCCTGAGGCATATACAATACCATCAGCATCAACGGTAATATCGTTTAACTGAGGATTATTTTCAACGGTATACTTATTTATGATCTTTTGAGATACTATGTCTATTTCTACAAGATCATCGATGTCGTTTACATATAATTTGCCATTGCTAATTCCCAAGCCTTTAGGAGCGCTCAACCCCTCTATCCATTTAAGGTTTGTGATGTCTCCTTTTAGGCTTATAGTAGAAATAAAACCGTTTCCATCTTTTTCCCAGGGGCTATTATTTATATTGGAGACATAAATGGTTTGTGATGATTTGTCATATAGAACAGCTTCGCAAGTAGTGAGTAATGAATCTGTTTCCCAAACCAGCTCTAATGCAGGTTTTAGTTTGATTACTTCGGCCTTTTCTTCCGATACTTTGGCCTTGTTTTTATTGTTACAAGACACTACAAATACTGAAATGAAAATGACAATTGGCAGCAGTGACTTTCGCATGGCGTTGATTTATTTACTATACTAACAAATAAACTAATTATTTGATAACAAACAGATGAAACTACTGTTAAACTTCAGGTTATGACACCATGGTTCATGAAGTTGATCAAAAAAAACTAATGAAGATCACTCAGTAACGCGCTCAATCCTAGCTCCTATGGCACGTAAACGCATATCAATATTTTCGTAACCGCGGTCTATTTGTTCAATATTCATAATGGTAGACGTTCCTTTAGCGGATAAGGCTGCTATAAGTAAAGACACACCGGCACGAATATCAGGTGAGGTCATGGTGGTTGCTTTCAACGTAGATTTAAAATCATGACCAATAACGGTTGCCCTGTGTGGATCACATAAAATGATCTTAGCCCCCATATCAATCAATTTATCCACAAAGAACAAACGGCTTTCAAACATCTTTTGATGTATCAGTACACTGCCTCTGGCCTGCGTAGCAACAACCAAAATAATACTCAGTAAATCCGGGGTAAACCCTGGCCACGGGGCATCTGAAATGGTTAAAATGGAGCCATCAATAAAACTTTGTATTTCATAACCATCGGTATGTGCAGGAATATGAATATCATCTCCTTGTTTTTCAACCGTGATACCCAGTTTTCTAAATACATTCGGAATCAAACCTAAATCATCCCAGGACACATTGGTAATGGTTAATTCGCTTTTAGTCATGGCCGCCAAACCAATCCAGCTACCTATCTCAATCATATCAGGTAACATGGTATGCTCAGTGCCTCCTAAACTGTCAACACCGTCAATGATCAGCATATTGGAACCAACACCATTGATCTTTGCGCCCATTCTGTTCAGCATTTTGCAAAGTTGCTGTAAATACGGTTCGCAGGCAGCGTTGTAAATAGTGGTTTGCCCTTCGGCTAAAACAGCAGCCATAACAATATTAGCCGTTCCGGTAACCGAGGCTTCCTCAAGAAGCATGTAGGTGCCTTTTAGCTTATCGGCTTCAACACCATAAAACTGGTCTTCTTTACTATAGCCAAACTTAGCCCCTAACTTAATAAAACCTTCAAAATGCGTGTCTAATCTGCGACGCCCAATTTTATCGCCTCCGGGCTTTGGTATGTAACCTCTGCCAAAACGCGCTAATAAGGGGCCAACAATCATGATAGAACCGCGTAAACCACGTCCGTCTACCTTAAATTCGTCTGACTCTAAATATTCTAAATTGAGATCATCCGCCTGGAATGAATAGGAGCCTTTGGAAAGTTTTTCAATCTTAACGCCCAGTTTTTTTAATAAACTGATCAGCTTATTGACATCAACAATATCGGGAATATTGTTAATGGTAACTTTTTCAGGGGTTAGTAAAACAGCACATAAAATTTGTAACGCTTCGTTTTTTGCACCTTGTGGCTGTATGCTCCCTTTGAGCTGATGGCCACCTTCAATTTTAAATACTCCCATGCTTTACTTTAGTAGCGTTTTCTTTGTCTGCCTTGTTTTTTATGATGTTTTTTTCCGGAAAATTTGCTCTTGCTGCGCATTAAACTTGATGCATCAGACAAATCTTCTTCAGAATCCCTTAAATTGATCTTTCCACCGGATAATTCGAATAAATGGTCGTAAATAACAATATCTTCAACCGTGTCTTTATTCCAATTTAAAAAACACTTTTTCATATGGTTTGCTATGGTGTAAACCAGGGCTTCTTTAAGTTCGCCTTCTTCCCAGGTATTGGCAACGTCAATCATGGTTTTAATATTGTTGCCGTAAAAACGATATTTGGGGTGATTCTGCGGATATTTTAAGGGACCGGGACGTTCTGCCAAAAGCTCTTTTGTCGGTTTCGGGAAAGGCGAATCTACATCTAATTCAAAATTAGACATGATAAAAAGCTGGTCCCAAAGTTTATGTTGAAAATCCGGTACATCTCTTAGATGCGGTTGCATATTACCCATCACCGAAATAATAGCTTTAGCCAATTTATTGCGTTCTTCTCTGTCTTCAACGGTTTTCACATGATTGATCATTTTCTGCATATGGCGTCCATATTCAGGAATGATTAAATGCTCCCGCTCCGTGTTATATTCTAAAGTATCTATCAAAATAAAAAATATGTGGAATTAAATGTTTTGCAAGTAGTCTGTTCTGCATGTGCAAAATACAAAAAAATTCTAAAGACTTATCACGCCATCAACTTTTTCTGCTACTTCTTTATATTTTTCTATAACGCTATCCGGATCTCTCATCAATAAATTAACAGATACACTGGTATATTTGCCGTTTTTTGACTCTACGGTATTAATAACGGCGCCCATATTATCAAAAATAACTTCTAATTGGGCTATCTTCTTACTTTCCGATTTTACAATAAACTTATATAGATATTCTGCGGGCCAACTGGTAGTTTCATATAGTTGGTTTCTTAATTTATCGTAAAACTCTTCTGATTTTGATGATGAACTCATAGCATTTTTATATGCTGCAAATATACAGTTTCATACGTTTAAATTTTAGAATTATCTGTGGATAAATTAATTCTAAAATTGAGAACGCATGTAACCTTTGATAATCAAAATTATCAATTCCCCGAATTTTGATGATAATTTTAATGATGCCGGTTTCTCTTTCTATTTTTTTAATCAATTCTAAATTCCGATTTTTACATTTAAAATTATACGATTGGGAGCAAAAAAAGTTGTCATTACCGGGGGCCCGGGAACCGGAAAATCTACTATAATAAAAGAACTTATTAAACGGGGCTTTCCGTGTTTTGAAGAAATTTCAAGACAGGTTACTTTGGAAGCCCAAAAAGAAGGTATAGACCAGCTTTTTTTAACCCATCCGTTATTGTTCAGTGAACGTCTCTTAAACGGACGGCACCAACAGTTTATGGAGGCTACAAAATCTGAATCGGATCTTGTTTTTTTAGACCGTGGTGTCCATGATGTATTAGCTTATATGGATTTTATTGGTGACCCATATCCTCAAAACTTCATTGATGTTTGTAAAGCCAGTGTTTACGATAAGGCTTTTATCTTAAAACCCTGGAAAGCTATTTATACCAGTGATAACGAGCGTTACGAGAATTTTGATCAGGCGCTTGAGATACACGAACATCTTATAAACTTGTACCAATCTTACAATTATAAGTTGATTGATGTCCCCTTCGGAACGGTTGAAGCACGTACTGATTTTATTCTGAATACGTTATAACAGGTGCTATGGAACATCCCATTAACATATTAGAACGCTATTGGAAATTCACTTCGTTTAAAAACAACCAGGAAGCCATTATTAATGCTGTTATTGAAGGTGAAGATACCTTTGTACTCTTACCAACCGGCGGTGGCAAATCGTTGTGCTTTCAAATACCGGCTTTAGTGAAAGAAGGTATTTGCATTGTGGTTTCACCGTTAATTGCTTTAATGAAAGACCAGGTACAAGCCTTAAATAATAAAGGGATTAAAGCATTAGCCATTACCAGTGGTATTTCATACAGTGATCTGGACACCCTTTTAGATAACTGCATTTACGGAAATTATAAGTTTTTGTATTTGTCACCTGAGCGTTTACAGCAGGAATTGGTTCAGGACCGCATCAGGCAAATGAATGTCAATCTGATCGCAGTTGACGAAGCCCATTGTATCTCACAATGGGGTAATGATTTCAGGCCGTCGTATAAAAACATCGCGATTTTGCGTCAGCTTCAGCCTTCGGCGAACGTGGTTGCTTTAACGGCCTCGGCTAAAACGGAAGTAGTGGAAGACATTGTCAAAGAGCTTGATTTTATTCAACCTAAAATATTCAGACAATCGTTTTTAAGGCCTAATATCGGGTATATGGTATATCATGAAAATGATAAGTATCACAGGCTGGAGACCATTCTTAAAAAGTATACCGAATCGTCTATCATCTATGTTAGAAATAGAAAATCAACCCTGGAAGTCAGTTCGTTTTTAGAATCGAAAAATATTTCTGCTACTTATTTCCATGGCGGACTTTCCAATGCCGAAAAGGAAACTCATATGACCGCCTGGTTAAACAATCAAAAGCAAGTGATGGTGGCTACCAATGCTTTCGGAATGGGTATTGATAAACCCGATGTAAAGACCGTTATCCATATAAACCTGCCCGAAAGTATTGAAAGCTATTTCCAGGAAGCCGGAAGAGCAGGAAGGAATGGAAAAAAAGCTTTTGCGGTCATTTTAAAGAACGACAGTGATGCGCAACTGGTAAAAAACCAGTTTTTAAGTGTATTGCCAACTGTGGATTTTATTAAACTGGTGTACAGAAAGTTGTGTAACTATTTTCAGATCTCCTATGGTGAAGGCGAATATACCACGCACAATTTCAACTTTAACGCTTTTTGCAAAACTTATAAGTTCAACACGATGTTATGCTATAATGCCCTGCAATTGTTAGACAGGAACAGCATCATAAATCTTTCAAAACAGTTTAAAAATAAGGCTACCGTGCAGTTTATAATGCCCAATTCAGCCATTTTTGACTATTTGGACAGTCACCAGGATTTAAACTTAATTGTAAAATCCATGTTAAGAATGTATGGCGGTATTTCTGATTACGAAACCAAAATAGATACCCTTAAAATATCTGCGAGAGCTTCAGTAACGGAATCTACTTTGATTAATGCGTTACACAGATTAGAAAAAGACGAGGTCATTACTTTAAACCTGGCCAAAACAGATGCCCAAATAACATTTATACAACCCAGGGAAGATGAAAAAACCATTAACAGAATAGCCACTACTATAGAACAGCAAAACAAACTGAAACAGCAACAGGTTAAAGCTATGCTTAATTATATTGAAAATGACCGTGTTTGTAAAAGCATGCAGCTTCTCTCCTACTTTGGTGAAAAAGACGTAACGCCTTGTGGTGTTTGTTCGGTCTGTATGGGCGCTAAAAAAAAGATTGAATCGAATGATATCACTACACTAAAAAGCCGTATTATTGGGCTCCTGGAACAGGGCGACTTGTCATCAAGGGCCATCATCTCCAATTTAAATTGCTCTGAAAACGATTTAAAAACCGTATTAAAGCTTTTATTGGAACACAATATTATTAGTATGACACCTACAAACACGTATAAATTAGTATGAGAGATTTAAGAATTGTTTTTATGGGTACACCAGACTTTGCGGTAGCCACTTTAAAAGCTCTGGTTGATAACCGGTATGATATTGTTGGTGTTATTACGGCTCCTGATAAACCTGCCGGCAGAGGGCGAAAACTCAATGAAAGTGCCGTAAAAAAATATGCCAAGGCAAACAACTTAAATATACTACAACCTACCAATTTAAAGAGCGAATCGTTTTTAGAAGAACTGAAAGCCCTTAAGGCCAACTTACAAATTGTAGTAGCTTTTAGAATGTTGCCCAAAGTGGTTTGGCAAATGCCGGAATACGGTACCTTTAATTTACACGCCTCCCTGCTACCAAACTACAGAGGGGCCGCTCCCATTAATTGGGCCCTTATTAATGGTGAAACCAAAACTGGGGTGTCTACTTTTTTTATTGATGAAAAAATTGATACCGGAGAAATGATCCTTCAGGAGGAAATAGCTATTGAACCGGAAGAAAATGCCGGTAGCCTTCATGATAAGTTAATGCATATTGGTAGTCGACTGGTTCAACGGACCGTATCGCTCATTGAGCATGGTGATGTTAAAACAACCCCACAAGTTGACACAAAAGATATTAAAACCGCCTATAAATTAAACAGAGACAACTGTAAAATCAACTGGAACGACTCTATTGATAACATTTACAATTTGATAAGAGGCTTAAGTCCGTATCCGGCAGCCTGGTGTACTTTAATTAATGGAGCAGATACACTGGACATCAAAATTTACACTGTTGAAAAGGAAATTGATACACATTCCCGGGAAACAGGGGCCGTCATTTCAACTAAAAACGAACTAAAGGTCGCTGTGTCAAATGGATACATCATTATAAAGGACATTAAGCTTCCAGGAAAACGCACCATGGATGTAAGTGCTTTACTAAACGGCTATTCTTTTGAAGTAAATGCAAAAATGCTCTAAACCCTTGTTACCACTGATATAAGAAAAATATCGATGAAATACATATCCTTTATTAACAAAAGCCCAAAGTTATTAACAAATGCAGGTTTTTCCCTTGCTATTACTTGTGTGGTACGATAATCCGTATAAATTTGTAGAGGATTTAACAAAAATGTTTAACCAATTTATTAATAATTAAACTTTATATTATGAACAAAACAGATTTAATCGATGC
>NZ_JANQJQ010000015.1 GCF_028281565.1 Seonamhaeicola sp. | reverse complement strand
TGCACTCCAATTTCAGGTCCTATAACTCAGTTGGTTAGAGTATCTGACTCATAATCAGAAAGTCCCTGGTTCGAGCCCAGGTGGGACCACGAAGTGGTACAAAGCCTCAGCTAAAAAGCTGAGGCTTTTTTATGGAATAAACCTGGGTGAGAGGTTTATCCCGCCTTGGCGGGAAGCCCAGGTCTGTGACGCTTTAGCGTTATGGGACCACGAAGTGGTTTAAAACTTCGCACTCTATTTTCAGGATCAACACTTTTTGTTGGCGTTACCAATTAGTTCGAAGTTATGCTTATACAGGCTCAACACGGGAAAACTTCGAAGAGTAGGTTAGGGAATTATAAATATACATATGATTGAGGAGGAAAGACGTTGAAATCTTCTTTGATACATAAAGGCTGATTATATTTTTTTGTCTCTTTTATCTTGATTGCATGTGCAATTTCCCTATTGGCAAAATACTCATAAAAAAAATCCTCCGTTATTCCGGATTGTAATTTTGTAGTTTCCCATAAATCTTTAGGGCTGGAAGTAATGATATCATCTATTTCAAATTCTCCTATTACCCTTTTTACGGGTGATGAAGCATAAACAATAACTGTTTTGATCTCAGGTTTTTTAAAGATAACTTTTCTAAACTCAAATTTTTTAATTCCGTCAAATATTTTGAATGCAAATTCAGGTTTAATCGACAATAAAACTCTCATCGCTTTTTGTGGCTTTTAAAATTGTGGTTAACTGTTCTTTCGATATTTTTTTAAATCCTCTTGGAGCATCGTTCACTCCAGCAAGTACTCGCAAATCTATTAATTCTTTCATGTTTATTCTATGGGGAAAAGAATAATTATATAGGAATTTAACAACAAATGGTTTCTCTGGAGAATAATTCCACATTTTGCGTAATTGTTCTTCTGGAAACACGCTACTTTTTCTGCAATATAATATAAATTCATCTTCATTGACAAAATTATATTTTACTTCTTGAACAATGCCAATCGTAGAAATCACGCTTTTATAATACCCTCCTGTCATATAAAATATTAGTATATCACCCTTACTGGGATGTGGTAATAAAGCTCTTGATACATAAACTTTATTTATTGAATTTCTATGAGGAAAATCTTCTATAAATTCTTCTGGAGACTCTGTGTTTAAAATAGAATCGGGTAATAATTCTGTGTGATATTCAGGATAGATTGGGACTATATAGCAATCATTTTTTCTTGAAATATATGGATAGGTATGTCTCAACTTATTTGGGTTTACTTTTTTAGTAAAGTCTCTAACATAAACTAATTCATTATTTCCTTTTTTACCCCACTGAACAAACCCCCATTTTTCAAAAAGGTCAATTAACCTTCTTTGCCCTTCTCTTTTATCGAAAATGGTGACATATATTTCATCAACCTTATTTTTAAGTGCATTGTCAAAGATTATTTTCATAAATCGCTCACCTAATCTAAAACCATTGTTAATGACTTTAAATGTTCCAATTTTCAACCTTTTTTTCGAACTAAATTTAGGTAATATGTCGTTGTAGTTCTCATGTTTATTTTCAATCTTCAAATAAAGAAAGGAAAGTAATAAACCGTTGTTTGAGTTCACAGTTATATAAGCTTCTTCATCAAATTTTTTAATGAACCATTTGTCAAAGCCGTGATAATCTTCTTTTAGACTTGAAAAAAAATCATCATCAAGGTTTATTCTTCCAAATTTTAATTTCTGAACATTTAGAACCTTATAATTTACCAAGTCCGGGTGTTCGGCAAATGTTTTTTCCAAAAATGAGTCAATCGTATATACTTTATGATCAATTCCTAGTTCAAGTGCTTTTTTGTGCATTTTTTTGTCTTCGGTAATTAATATATCAACCCTTTCTACGAAGACTTCATTTAAAAGCTGCGTGTCATTCCTATCATTTTGATTAACATCAATGTTCTCTGATACAGCTGTTACTTCAGGTTGTATTGGAGAAGGAATTTCTATTTTTTCATAGCTTTCTAGTTTTATCTGAAAAGTTTCAACAGCTTGATGATTTTTATATTTCTTAATTTCAGTTATTGTCACTGAGTGCACATATTTAGTATATTTAGCTCTATCTAGCCAACGGTACAATATTCCAACATCTTGGTTCACTACTTTAGATGCTTCTCTATGAATAATAATATTTGTATCAAGTAAAGCTCTCATATATTTAAGTTTGAATGAAATTCCGTTTTTCCATTTGTAGAATTGATTTATTATCATTATTAGATAGCCACTTCAAGTATCTATCTAGTCCTGTATTAGTTAAATTTATGGTATATTCAACACCCATAATTGCCATTACAAAATATAAATTATCTAATCGATTATCTTCTCCATTGATAGTTGGTTTATCGGGAATAAAGAAGTCATACTCATTCATTATTTCCATTGTTTTATCAGACTTCCTGTCGTAGCTAATTTGATTCTCATCGTAAATTCTTCTAATATAATATGGCCAGAGAGTGTAACCTTTTCCATATCTTACAAAGTGACGTAGTTCATCTAAACCATCATTTTCAACAAAATCATTTTGCCAACCTTCACACGAAGACACTCTTTTTGCAAGTGCTTCTAGAGCAATTTTACCAATAAACTTAGATACATTTAAATTATCTTTTGGGGGTTTATCGTAAAGTGGAATATAAATTTTATCATAATTTTCTATAGAATCCCAGACATTTTTGTCCTCTACAACAATTTTTAGGGTATTGCTTTCGCTTGGGAAAACCTTTAATTCCGTTTCATTTTTATTTTTCATAAATCCTGGGATACCAGGTATTTTTCCCTTTTTAGTCTCGATTGCTTTTCTTCCTCTTAGTGATGCATAATATGGCATTTCTAAGACTGGTTTTTCAATCTTAAGAGCAAAATAATTGTTACAAGAATCACAAACGATGCCTTTTGAAAGTACTTGCTTTTTATTTCCCAGACTTTCAGGTATAATGTGCTCAACAGACTTTGAATTAGAACTATCCTTTTTACAGAAGATACACCTCATCTATTTTTTTTAAATATTGAACGAGCCCTTTCCCATAAACTATCAAGATAATTTTTTAACCAAGGCCACAAAAAGAAAAGTATCATACTAATCACAATAATAATTGCAATGTAAATCTCAAGTGGTAGTTCTTTTATAATTTCTCGAAATCCTTTTTCTGAATTTAGAGTGTTCCTATATCCAGGAATAAATAATAGAATTCCGCAAACAATATTAATTAGTATTGCTAAGGAAAATTGACCAAAGCCTATTCTTTCTTTAGAATAAATAGAGAAAAACGAATATGATTCTTCAGATTTCTTCTTATTAAAAATCACTATCAATTCATCTTTTTTCACTCGCTTATCACCTAAATATTTATTGAAGGATTCATACTCTAGAGTCCTTACATTCTTTAAAGAGGAATTGTCATAAAACAAAATATCATATTTGTTAGGCACTATATTAAATGAAAAACATTGTTCAATTTCACAGATTTCTTTATCGTTAAAAAAGTCTATTTGATCATCTGGAATATTTCTTTTCTCGTTGATTTTGATATCATGAATAATGGTTGACTTACCAATTCCTTTCTTTCGCATGGATATATAAGAAATTGTTGGTTTCACCCAAAACCTAAAATAAACATTTGGTCTTTCTTCGTCTGGGAGAGCGCGATATGAGTTTAGGTTAATGGTAGTTGTGATAAATTGGTCTCTAGTTTTGTCAAGAGCAACTGGCATTAGGCACAACCTATTCCTATTTGAAAATGTATGGATTACACCTGTCCTGTTTAAACCACCATCTAAAGAATGAGTACTGCTGACCGAATCATTAAAAATAAACCTACTATTCTCAGAATTTCTTAGTTTACCGTATAAATCTTTGACTTCACAAGATTTATTCATCCATGGAATAAATAAGGATATGGATAAACTATCTTCTGTAATTGATTTATTATCAACTTCAAAACCAAATTCAATTAGAGAGCTGTTATTATTAAACTCCCAAGTACACATATGGAACCTCTTTAATACAATTGGGATGTTGCCGTCTGAGAACACAAAAAATGAGTTTTCCATAATAGCTATTTGTTAAAACAGTGTATTGTTGTCATGTTCAAAATCCTTTATTTCACATAGTAATACGGAGAGAATTCATAATCTTTTGGTAGTCTTTTTGAGTACCGATATTTAAAATCACTCCCAATTCTTTTGATAAATGCCTTGCATGAGATAACTCGCTATCTTGTAAATTCTTCAGTAAAGAATATTGGTAAGATTTTCTGTCTCTTTTTTCAAGTCGCTTCTTTATCTCAGGTATTTCTCCTAAAATAATCGCTAATGATACTGGAGAAATTTGTTTAAAAGTCATTAAAGGAACATTTACAATTTCATTTTTATTATTGAGCAAACAAAAATGACCATCTAATAAATAGGTTTTATCCTTTGAAATAGTGTTTTCTAAACCCATTATCAGCCTATTCTGCGTTTCATTTATATCCTTTACTCTTTTATTTTTTAAATCGCTGTTTAATTCTTTCCACTTCAAAAGCTCACTTGCTGATAAATATTCAATATTTAGATCATTACAAATTTTTTTGCATATGGTACTCTTGCCTACACCGTGTATGCCACCTACAAAAATAATTCTCGAACTATTTTTCATCAGTTCTTCTGAGTTGTTTCAATTGATATTTAATAATAGGGAGAGATTAACCAAATATACGAATTTTCTTAAAAACCTGTAATTAGTTTTTTTAGGCTGTAATGGACCAATTTAAAACCCAAACTACATTTGAAATTTGGTTTTTTATTATAAGTGTATAGTCAGATAGTTGTTTACTACTTCTTGATTCCAGTTTGAATTTCTTAAGGCTTTTTGGAATTCGTGCAGTGTTTATAACTCTACATCAATAATAGAGTATAGATATTACTCCCCAATCATTTTAAAAAATTCTGATATTTTTATTTCACGAGCTTCGCAGATTCTTTCCAGTGTAGTTAAAGAAATACCACTTCCCTCAGGTTTTAGTATTCTTCTAACTACTTTTTCGTCTATGGCATGGTCTTTAGCAAATTGTCGATTGGATTCGTATTCACTAATCCATTCAGATGCTATGTAATTACAGATTTTTTTCTTTAGACTAACCATATAGAACAAAGTAATGGCTTGTCTTAAACAATAATGCGGAAAAAATTCCGCAATGTAAAATTTATTCCTATATTTGAGAAGCACAAATCCAAAATACATGACAAAACCATAAAATGACACCACAGGAATTTAAGACAAACTATTGCCATACGCTGCATACAGACCCTGAAACCCATCTGACTGACGGGCAGGCCAAACAGTGCTATATAAAAGTCCCTATCAGTGACTTAAATGAACTTGCCTATATGCAGGAATCCTTACTAAACGGTGTATTAATGTTGGCTCAACTGGAACCAAGCCAATATAAAAACCAACAAATGCAAAGTACCATGTATTGGTTATGCCGGCTGGCCCAAAACAGTTGCCCGCATGAAGAAATCAATGGGTTGAACGAATGGTTACAACAGGACTAAGCGGATTTGTACAAACCTGCTTTTTCTCCTAAGTAATAAAGTTACAGCCACTTCTTTTTCTTGAAAAAGTAAATCATAACCACAAAGATGAAGATCATGACTCCCCAAAGAATAAAGTATGCGTATTTATATTTTAATTCAGGAATATTTTCAAAATTCATTCCATATATTCCGGCCAGAAACGTTAAGGGAATAAATATTACAGAGATGATCGTAAGCAGTTGCATGACTTTATTCATCTTAAAGCTAACCTCTGAAATAAAAAGGTCTTGCAGGCCATTTAATATATCTCTATACGATTCTACCGTATCCATGATTTGAATGGTGTTTTCATATAAATTCCTTATGAAAACACGGCTGTTTTCCTGAACAAAAGCACTTTCTGTTTTATAAAAATTAGCGATGGCTTCTCTAAGGGGTACTATAGACTTGCGAAAAGCCAATAACTCTTTTTTCAAATGATGAATTTTATTTTTATTGCTATCATCCACACTTTCCACCATCTTGTCTTCTAAGGCTTCAATATGAGATTCAATACTTTCCAGGGCAATGTAATAATTGTCTACGGTCTCATCCATTAAAGCGTAGGCAAGATAATCAGCCCCTCGCAGTTTTATACGGGGGCTGTCAGAATTAATACGCTTTCTAACAGACTCGAACAAGTCACTTTCTGTTTCCTGAAATGTTGCCACGAACCCTTTATTAAAATAGATGGCTACATGTTCTCTTTTCAATTCTAATGTTTCAGAATCAAACTTTAAGGAGCGAAGCAGAATGAAATTCCCTTTGGGGTATTCTTCAAACTTGGGCCTTTGGTGGATGTCAACAACAGCTTCTAATATTAACGGGTGAATGTCAAATGTGCTTCCAAAGAGACCAATTAATTCCGTATCATGCATGCCTCTAACATCGTACCAGTCAACCAAAGTGTCCTCAGACCTGGTTAAAGTTGATTTTGAATGACTATCTATGACTCTTTCCGTTAAATTATTGGAGTCATATTGCAAATGATGAATGACTACCTTATCAACTTTTCTATTTCCGGTAAAAACTATGGAACCGGGAGCAAGACCTATTTTTTTCTTTTGTTTATTCATAATAGATTTACCCGTTATTAATGGCTTTTTCTTTGTGAACGATCGTTCTGTGAGGGAATGGAATTTCTATACCTTCCCTGTCAAATCTCAATTTAATACTTTCAAGTAAATCACAACCCATTTTAAAGGAATCGGCAGAGTCTTTGGCCCAGGCCCAACCTCGTAAATTAACAGATGAATCTGCCAATTGTATAACTTTTACGGGCGCTAATTCTTCTCCTTCATTTTTTTGAATGTCTGTTCTGTTGTCTATATGCAGAGGATGGTTTAAAATTTCACTTTTTATGATAGATTTTGCCAATTCAATATCGGAGTCATAGCTAATTCCAATATCTATCCATTTACATATTTTATCATCGCCATAATCAGAATTAGTGATAATTTCCTGGCTTATAATTGAATTTGGAATAATGATCCTTCTATTCTCAAAATCTCTTATAACAGTATGCCTGAGACTTATATCTTCTACCATGCCAATCCTGCCTCCAACATTGAGCCGGTCATTTATTCTGAATGGTTTAAATATGACAATAAATATGCCACTAATAATATTACTGAGTGCATGCTGAGAAGCAAAACCTACGGCTACAGCCAGGACACCTGCCCCTGCTAAAAGAGAGGTAGCTAAAAGCCTTAATTTTGGCATGGTATATATGGCTATACTTGTACCAACTATGTAAATTAAAGCAATTACCAAATGCCTTAAAAATTGATAGTTGGTTGGGTCTGTTTTCATCAGTTCAGTAGATTTCCTTATCTGACGCTTAAAGAATTTATTGACCAAAAAGGAAACTAAAAAAGTCAATAATATGATACCGGCAAAGGTTAATATATGCTCCAAATTATCAAGTAGCTTTTCTTTCATTTACATTAAGTGTTTAATTTGTCAGAAGTGTATTTGAATACTAAAGTAGGGGCTTCTATTTCATTTAGAAAGCCTAATACAGTACTGGGGTCGGCCATTTTTTGCCAAAAATTTCTTTTATGCGTAGTCAGTACCAGGCAGTCATAATCTGGTTGAGTATTGGAAGATTCCTGTTCCATAAATTCATCAATTGTTAAATCCTTATGACAGAATGTGATATTTGTATCTGCTATTTCATGCTTTAAATATTTAATCCATCTGTGATGCTCAGGGGTTTCTTTAAAATTTCTTGAAAAGTGAAGCACTTCAATAACAGCATTTGGAACGTTATTTTTTAACCATTGGATATTGATGAAGTCATCCTGTTTAAAATCTGTTAAATAGGCAAACTTGCGTATTGGCTCATAAGAATTGTTTTCCGGTATAAGTAGCGTAGGGAGGTCAGAAATGTTTAACAATATTTGTTTAAAAATATCATTACTGTAAATACCAAATCTTTTAAAGGTTGTTTGCCTGGCAATGATTAAATCAATTTTTTGCTCATTAATAAAAGTATCTAAGCATTGCCTGATATTGCCGTGCACTATTTTGGTGGATACCCAGGAAGACTCAATGATATCGTTAGTATTCTTTAATACGAAGGACTCTAGTTCTTTTTTATTTGGCACTGTTTGAGAACTTGTCCTTAGTCCTAATCTACTGTGGTAATGCGGAGCTGAAACAAAAACAGGGTCATGCTTCTCTTCAATTTTTAAAACATGAAAGCGTAAGTCCAAATCTCTGCATAATTTAGCCGTGTATCTAAGTAATGGAATGGAATTTCCATCAATATTTCCTATTAAGAGTATATGTTTTATTGTGTTGACTTTTAAAGGTTTATAACTACTAATTTAATAATTTATTTCCAGCCTTATTAGTGTAAATTAAACTTGTTTTTAATCTAATTTTAGAATCCTTTTTGTTCCCAATATCCAGAAGGGACTTATTAATAGGGTCAAAGAAATAATTATGACCGTAAGTTGATAACTAAAGTGTAAACTTTTATAAGATTGGTGATTTGTAATGAATTGGGGTGGATAAAGCCTTATTCTAAATTACATATTTTACAATATTCTTATCCGGAGAAAGTCTAACACCGGTATCTCCTTTTTTGTTATAATCTAATTTATTAATGACACAACGCATCGCCTCTTTACGAGCTACTTCCCTTTCATTTCCATTTATAATGATCCATGGCGATTTTTGAGTACTGGTATTTTGAAACATTTTTTCTTTATACTCTGTGAATTCTTCCCATTTTGATTGGGCCTCTGCATCAACACTACTTAATTTCCACTGTTTTAAAGGGTTGTGGATGCGGTCATCTAACCGTTTCTTTTGTTCCCGGGCATTTATGGAAAACCAGAACTTAAACATGTGTAGTCCATCTTCAATTAGCATGGATTCTAACTGGACAACTTGTTTGTTAAATAATTCGTGTTGCTCTTTTGAACAAAAACCCATCACAGGCTCAACAACGGCTCTGTTGTACCAACTTCTATCAAATAATACTATTTGACCCGGCCCGGGTAAATGTTCAATATAACGTTGAAAATACCATTGTCCCGATTCAACTTCCGTAGGTTTAGATAGAGCAACAACTTTAAAAAGACGAGGATTTAAATATCTTATGAAACGCATTATTGCTCCTCCTTTTCCTGCGGTATCCCTACCTTCAAAAAGCATAATAACACGTTGGTTGGTTTCTTTAACATGTTGTTGTAACCATACCATTTCTGTTTGCAGGCTAATATATTCCGGGTCCTCTTCTGAATTAATAAGTTTCATATAAGCGTTGATTAAAGAATTAAAATGAGTTAAAATCTAACTTTAAAGATAATTGGTTTTGGTCTAAAAACTTAGGTTTGTAATGGTAAAACAGCAGATCATTAGAGTTCTGAGTTCCATGCAGGGAACGCAGGGCATCTCTTTTACTACTTATGAAAAAAGACTAGAATAAATTAGCATCTATAGTTTTATTCTCAAATGGTTTAGCACATTGGAAAACTTGGTACCCCTGCCGTCAAAAACTGGGACGATCATTATAAAAAGGAGTCTTAGGTTTTGGGCAAAGCAGTTCGGATTATTTTAAAGTAGGGGGTCCTTGAAGGGGTAGAGCATGAAAAGGCCTTGGCGATAGCCGGGCTTTTATCATTTTAACCAGATTCAAATATGGCTAAACTTCGGCACATATTTTGTGGCTTATTTTATTAACAAAATCCTAATAACTAACTCGTTATGAAAATCAAGATCACCATATTGCTAATGTGTTTTATGGGTTGCATGCACATGGGGTTTGCTCAAAAGGACATGGAATGCAAGACCAAACTTTCCATTTTTCATGAATACGTAAAATCGAAGAACTATGACAGAGCCTATGAACCCTGGCTGTTTGTCTGGAACCATTGCCCGGAATTGAGTATGGCTATCTATATTGACGGAGAGAAGCTACTAAAGAATAAGATCAAAAAGACGAAAGGTACTGAACAAAAAAAGTTCATTGAAGACCTATTAAAACTATGGGAAGACCGCGAGACTTATTTTCCGGATCAAACAGCGGATGGGGAATATATTTCTAAGGCCTATCAGCTTAGGTATAATTATAAGGAGCTGTTTCAAATATCTCAAGAGGCGTTGTACGAGGGTTTTGATAAAGCATTCCAAACCGATAAAAAAACATTCACCAATCCGAAAAGCCTGTATACGTATTTTTCTTTGATAGTGGATTTACAAGATGAAGGGAAAAAAACATTAAAGGAGGTTTTTGATAAGTATGATGACGTTAATGAAAAAATAGAAAACGAGGTTAAAAATTATTCGCTTAAACTAAATAAATTAATTGAAAAAGAAGATCAGGGCACCCCTTTAACCAAAAAAGAAATACAACGTAAAGCATCTTACGAAAGCTATTTAAAGAATTACAGTTTGATTTCTGATAATATTACTAAGCTACTTGATAAAAAAGCTGACTGTACCAACTTGATCCCGTTATATACCAGGGACTTTGAGATCCACAAAACAGATGCTGTTTGGTTAAAACGGGCCGTGAGTAGGCTGTATCATAAAAAGTGCACAGAAGCGGCTTTGTATGAAAAACTGGTTAAAGCCTATGATGAGGTAGCGCCTTCAGCAGATACCAAGATTTATGTGGTGACCGTCCTTATCAAAAACGGAAAAACAGAAGAAGTGAATAAGTATTTAGCCGAAGCATACGAGTTAGAAACCGATACATTTAAAAAATCCAGGTTAGCTTATAGAATAGGGTTGATTTTAAAGCAGAAAAAAAACTATAGTCAGGCCAGGAACTATTTTAGAAAAGCTCTGAAATTAAACCCCTCAAACGGAAGGCCTCATTTAGCTATAGCAGCCATGTATGCGGCCAGTGCCAATAACTGTGGCGATGATACATTTAATAAAAGGGCCGTCTATTGGCTAGCTGCCAAAGAAGCCAGAAAGGCTTCCAGGGTAGATCCCACCATAAAAAGGGATGCAGACAAATATGTTAAAAGATACGAGGCACTGGCACCTAGCAAACAGATGATATTCATTTGTGAGTGTTCCGGTAAAGAAATTAAAATCCCCTGCTGGATCCGGGAATCGGTTATAGTTCCTAAAATAGAAAAGGCCTCGTAAAATCTAAAAGACCGTTGTGGTTTAGGCTTTTTTTGTTTAAAGAATTATATTCGCTTAAAACATGTCATGCCTGGATCAAAAATCAATCGGAAATTAGCACGCCTGTCCACTCAATTAAAAGGAGACCTGTTTTTTGACGATCTACATAAAAGTATTTATGCAACCGATGCATCGGTGTATCGTAAAATACCGTTAGCAGTAGCTTTTCCAAAAGACAAAGAGGACATTAAGAAACTCATTGCTTTTGCACATGACAATGAAACAACTTTAATTCCCAGAACAGCAGGGACCTCATTGGCAGGCCAATGTGTAGGCGATGGTATGGTGGTGGATGTTTCCAAGTACTTCACGAACATTTTAGAATTTGATGAAGCAGAAAAGACCGTAACCGTTGAGCCCGGCATTATAAGGGATGAATTAAATAATTTTTTAGAGCCTTACGGCCTGTTTTTTTCACCCAATACCTCCACCAGTAACCGGTGTATGATAGGAGGCATGGTAGGAAATAATTCTTCGGGATCTACTTCTATTAAATATGGTGTTACCAGGGATAAGGTTCTGGAGTTAAAAACGATATTATCTGATGGTTCGGAAGCGACTTTTAATAGCCTAACCAAAGATGCGTTAGATGAAAAACTTCAGGGAGAAAGCCTGGAAAATTCAATTTATAAAACACTTTTTAATGAACTTTCCAACCCGGAGGTTCAGGCTGAAATTCATAAAGAATTCCCTAATAAAACCATTCATAGAAGAAATACGGGATACGCTGTTGATGCTTTTTTAGATAGCAACACCAAAGACGGATTATCTGAAAACATAAACGTCGCTAAACTACTATGCGGAAGCGAAGGGACCTTAGCATTTACTACAGCCATTAAATTACAACTAGATGAACTCCCGCCTAAAAAGGAAGTGTTTGTAATACCGCATTTTAAAAGTGTTCAGGAAAGTTTGGAAGCTACGGTAATAGCCATGAAGCACAATTTGTATTCCTGCGAATTACTGGATAAGACCATTTTGGATTGCACCAAAAATAACCGCGAACAACTAAAGAACAGGTTTTTTATCAATGGTGATCCGGAAGCTATTTTAATGTTGGAGCTAAGAGCAGGATCCGATGCTGAATTGGAAACACTTACCAATGATCTGATCCGGGATTTAAAAGACAATAATTTAGGTTATGCTTACCCAAGACTCTATAAAGAAGACATTAAAAAAGCTATTGCATTGAGAAAAGCCGGCTTGGGCTTGTTAGGCAATATTGTAGGCGATTCCAAAGCGGTGGCCTGTATTGAAGATACAGCCGTAGATTTACAAGACCTACCCAATTATATAGGGGAATTCACAAGTATGATGGATGGTTATGGTCAAAAAGCAGTTTATTATGCACATGCCGGAGCAGGGGAAATTCATTTAAGGCCTATTTTGAATTTGAAGGACTCCAAAGATGTTGTATTGTTCCGGGAAATTACCACCCAAACAGCCAAACTGGTAAAAAAATATAAAGGGTCATTTAGCGGGGAACATGGTGATGGTATTGTGAGAGCGGAGTTTTTAGCGTTGATGATCGGGCAAAGAAATTATGAACTGTTAAGGCGAATAAAGCACGCTTTCGATCCTGATAATGTGTTTAACCAGGGGAAGATTGTGGACGCATTTCCAATGGATCAATCCCTGCGATATGAAGTTGATAGAAAAGAACCAACAATCAACACCATATTAGATTTTTCTGATTCGGAAGGCTTGTTAAGAGCCGCAGAAAAATGTAATGGTTCCGGGGATTGCAGAAAGCCTGTATCTACCGGAGGTACTATGTGTCCCAGCTACAGAGCTACAAAAAATGAAAAGGATACCACCAGAGCGAGGGCTAATGTACTTCGGGAGTTTTTAACGAATTCGGATAAAGCAAACCGGTTTAATCATGAGGAATTAAAACAGGTTTTTGACCTTTGCCTGAGCTGTAAAGCCTGTGCCAGCGAGTGCCCCAGTAATGTGGATGTAGCCAGCTTTAAAGCAGAGTTTTTATATCAGTATCAAAAAGAAAATCCACCGTCATTCAAAATAAAAATGATGGCAAACAATGTCAGGTATAGTCAAAAAGGAAGTGTGTTTCCCGGGCTTACAAACGCCTTATTAAACACACGAGTTTCCAAAAATATCCTGGGAATTCACTCTGAAAGAAGTATTCCAAAATTGGCTGCTGTTACTTTTAGAAAATGGTATGCAAAACATAAAGATAACTATACGGAAAATCAGTTTGATAAAGGTGCCGTTTATTTATTTGTAGATGAATTTACCAATTATTACGATGTACAAATTGGTATCGACACGTTCGGGTTGCTTTCAAAGTTAGGATACAAAGTTAATATTGTGTCGCACGAAGAAAGTGGCAGAAGTTTTATATCAAAAGGGTTTTTGGATAAAGCAAAACAAATAGCGGATAAAAATGTGTCTGCCTTTTCTCAATTAATTTCAGATAAAACGCCTTTAATAGGAATAGAACCTTCTGCTATTTTATCGTTTAGAGATGAATACCTGCGTTTGGCGGAAAATAAAACGGCGGCTCGAAGCATATCAAAATGGGCATTCACTATTGAAGAATTCATTAAGAAAGAAGCCTCAAAAGGTAACATTTCGGAAAACCAATTTAATGATGAATCGTTAACAATAAAAATTCACGGGCATTGCCATCAAAAGGCACTAAGTAGCACAGAACCAACATTTTTCATGTTAAATCTTCCCAGGAATTACGCTGTTAGTATTATTAATTCCGGTTGCTGCGGTATGGCAGGTTCCTTTGGCTATGAAAAAGAACACTACCAGGTGAGTATGCAGGTAGGGGAAGATACCTTATTTCCAAAGATCAGGAACATGGAAGAGCATGTTGTAATTGGCGCGGCAGGGACAAGTTGCCGTCATCAAATTAAGGATGGCACAAACAGAAATGCCAAACACCCGGTGAGTATTTTAAAAGAAGCGCTTAAGTTAAACTAGATGTCAAAAAGGTATTTCATAACTGTTTTTTAGCACGGATTTAATAATTATTTAATACTCTGGAAATCAATTTGAAAAGCGCGCCGTAATTTAAACTCAAATTATATATATTTGCAATAAAAAGTAAAAGACGGTTGTTGCTTTTCCAGGTTAGCTATAATTTTTAGATAAAAAACACGTTTTTCTATGTAAAGAAAAACAATCACGAAACTTGCTTTTCATCGGTGATTTTATGCAGTTTGTAGATGTTTTTTAATGAAAAAAACTTAGGATAGTTTTTTCAACTCACATTTTTTCATACATTTGTGACCAAATGACGATACAAAATAGAAGAATATTTGCCTCAATCTTATTTGTATTAATAAGTTTTGTATGTGTTGCCCAGGAACCCCCAGTACCAGGACCTCCGCCACCGGTTGGTTTTCCTATTGATGGAGGTGTTATTTTAGGGGCTATTTTCGCATTATGCTACGGTGCAAGAAAAATTCTGATTCAGAATAATACAGATAAATAATTATTGACCGGCTAAATTCATCGTTACCAATTTTGTAACATACTTCCCTAATACATCAAACTCTAAATTTACTACAGTACCTTTTTTAAACGCATTGAAGTTCGTATGCTCATAAGTGTATGGTATAATAGCCACACTAAAACTATTCTTTTCAGAGTCTACAACGGTTAAACTGGTTCCGTTTACCGTGATAGAACCCTTTTCTATGGTAAGGTTATTCAATGAAGCGTCATATTCAAACGTAAAAAACCAACTGCCGTTTTCCTCTTTAATGTTTGTGCAAATTCCGGTTTGATCAACATGTCCCTGAACGATATGCCCGTCAAGTCTGTCACCCAGTTTCATAGCACGTTCCAGGTTTACCTTATCATTTAATTTCAGTTGCCCCAGATTAGATTTATCAAGTGTTTCTTTTATGGCAGTAACCGTATATTCATCATCATGGATGTCAACAACTGTTAAACAAACACCATTATGAGCCACACTTTGGTCTATTTTTAATTCTGAAGTAATATGACTTTTTACAGTGATATGAAGATTAGAATTTTCAGCTTTTAAATTTGAGATCATACCAATATCTTCAATAATTCCGGTAAACATAGTATTATCTGTTTATTTGGTTAAATTTGCATCTCCAAAAGTACGTGAATTTTTTCATTTAAATATTAGCAAAAGCTAAATGAAAAAATATATGGACTAACATAGAGGTTACTGAAGAAAATTACGAACAAAAGGTGTCATTTTTAATGAAGAAAGCAGAAAATATAATAGTTGGGATATCCATTGGAGATTTGAATGGTATTGGAGGCGAAATAGTATTAAAAACCTTTGAAGATGCCAGGGTTTTAGATTTTTGTACCCCGGTGGTTTTTGCTTCAGCCAAAACGATGAACTTTTTTAAAAGCCATTTTAAATCGGGTATTAACTTTCATAATATTAATAATATAAACCAATTGGCTCATGGAAAAGTCAATGTGTTTAATTGTTGGAATGAACCGGTAAAAATTGATTTTGGAAAGGAAGATATAAAGATTGGTGAATATGCCATTAAATCCCTGAAAGCAGCTACCAGGGCCTTAAAGGATCATCATATTGATGTTTTGGTAACGGCACCAATAAACAAATACAATATCCAGTCGGATGAGTTTAAGTTTCCCGGACATACCGATTATTTAGCACAGGAGCTGGAAGGTGACAGCCTTATGTTTATGATAACAGGTAATTTAAGGGTTGGTTTATTAACAGATCATGTACCGGTTAAGGATATAGTCGAGCATATTTCTGAAGATTTGATCGTAGAAAAGATCAATACGATCTATACATCACTTCAAAAAGATTTTAGAATAGCCAAGCCAAAAATTGCTGTTTTAGGAATTAATCCTCATACGGGCGATAATGGCGTTATAGGAAAAGAAGACGATGAGGTTTTACGTCCAACTCTAAAAAAGTTAAAAGAAGACGGTAAATTGGTTTTCGGACCTTATGCTGCCGATAGCTTTTTTGGCTCGAACAATTACAAAAATTTTGACGCCGTAGTAGCCACTTATCATGATCAGGGGCTGATTCCTTTTAAAACACTTTCTTTTGGTCAGGGGGTTAATTTTACTGCAGGATTGAACAAAATAAGAACCTCTCCGGATCATGGAACAGCTTATGAAATAGCAGGAAAAGGCGAAGCGGATGCCGGCTCATTTAAAGAAGCGGTTTTTGCCGCCATTCAGATTTACAGAAACAGATTTGATTATGAGCAACTTACATCAAATCCGCTAAAAAAGATGCATAGATAGATATAAACAAAAAAATGTTTATAAGTCATGTTGCATAATATAAAAATTCATATATTTGCAGGCTCAAAATAGATGTGATCATGAAGCCATTGAAAGACTTTATAATCCAGTTTGTAGGATTAAAAATAGGAAAGCATCATTTTGAGTATAAAATTGAACAGGCGTTCTTTGAACATTTTGAGTATAAGGAGTTTAATAACGTTAGCGTGGCTGTTGATGTTGAATTGGAGAAAAAATCAACATTGCTGGAGTTGCGTTTCAAAGCGTCAGGATTTGTAAATATTAATTGTGACCTAACCAACGAACCATACGACCAAACCATAGACAATGCGTTTGAGTTAGTGGTTAAGTTTGGAGATGAGTACAATGATGAGCATGTTGATATTTTAATGGTGCCTCACGGTACTTATGAAATCAGCTTACAACAATATATTTACGAGTTAATTGTTCTGGCGGTGCCCATTAAAAGAGTGCATCCCGGTGTAGAAGACGGGACATTAAATTCTGATATACTTGAAAAATTAGAAGAACTAAGCCCAAAGCTTAGTGAAGAAGATAAAGACAAAGAAGAGGACATAGATCCTCGCTGGAATACATTAAAAAAATTATTAACGGATAATAAATAATATAGAACATGGCACATCCTAAGAGAAAAATCTCTAAAACCAGAAGAGATAAGAGAAGAACTCATTATAAAGCATCTGTGCCACAGATTGCTACTTGCCCAACAACAGGAGAAGCTCACTTATACCATAGAGCTCACTGGCATGAAGGAAAATTATATTACAGAGGTCAGGTTTTAATTGATAACTCTGAAGAAGAAAACGCAGCATAAATTATATGCGTGTACTATGTAAAACGCTCACTTGTGAGCGTTTTTTTTTACGACACACTTTTAAATACAAAAACAAATTATTTGTGTGTTATTACGCCAAAATTTAGTAGTTTTCACCAAATTTTGTGTGTTTTTGTTAAAATTTAATGATTTTTTAGTCAATTTAACTACAAGTTTATGAGTAAAATCTCAGCGGCAATTACAGCTGTGGGTGCCTATGTGCCGGACTATGTATTAACCAATCAAATTCTTGAAACTATGGTTGATACAAATGACGAATGGATTACTACCCGAACAGGAATAAAAGAACGAAGAATTCTTAAAGGAGAAGGCAAAGGCACTTCTTATCTTGCTATTAAAGCGGCTCAGGACTTAATTAATAAAAAAGGGCTAGATCCTAAAGACATAGAATTGGTTATTGTAGCTACGGCTACCCCGGATATGAAGGCAGCATCAACGGCTGCTTTTACTGCTTCTGAAATAGGTGCCGTAAATGCCTTTTCTTTTGATATGGATGCCGCTTGTTCAAGCTTTTTATACGGGATGTCTGTGGCAGCAGGATTTATCGAATCAGGGAAATATAAAAAAGTACTATTGATCGGTGCCGATAAAATGTCGTCTTTAATTAATTATAAAGACAGAGCTACCTGCATTATTTTTGGAGATGGTGGCGGTGCCGTATTATTTGAACCAAACAATGAAGGGTTGGGATTGCAGGATGAGTATTTAAGAAGCGATGGCACCGGAAGAGAGTTTTTGCAGGCAACTTATGGCGGGTCTTTGCATCCAATAACCCATGAGGCCATTGACGAAGGCGGGCAATATGCTTACCAGGAAGGAAGAAGCGTATTTAAAAATGCCGTATTTAATATGGCCGATGCTACCATGAAAGTTATGGAGCGCAATGGTTTAACCAAGGAAGACATAGCATGGTTAACGGCGCATCAGGCTAATAAACGTATCATTGACGCCACTGCAGAAAGAATGGGTTTGGAGCCTGAAAAGGTCATGATGAACATTCAGAAGTATGGCAATACTACGTCTGCCACTTTACCGTTATTATTACACGACTACGAATCACAACTCAAAAAAGGAGATAACATAATATTTGCTGCTTTTGGTGGCGGATTTAATTGGGGAGCCATTTATTTAAAATGGGCATATAATTAATTAAGATAACTAACCATTAACTAATTAGTAACATTATGGATATTAAAGAGATTCAAAACTTAATCAGGTTTGTTGCCAAGTCCGGCGCAAGTGAGGTTAAATTGGAGATGGATGACGTAAAAATCACCATAAAGACAGGATCGGATACCGAAACAACCATCGTGCAACAAGTTCCTGCTCCGCAAATAGCTCAGCAAATTTCACCTGCTCCGGTAGTTGAAGCAGCTACACCGGCAGCACCTGCAGCAAAGGAACCTGCGACTCCTGCTACAGATGAGTCAAAATATATTACAATAAAATCGCCAATTATTGGTACTTTCTACAGAAAACCATCACCGGACAAACCCTTATTTGTTGAGGTAGGCCAAACCATTGCTGAGGGTGATGTACTATGTATCATTGAAGCCATGAAGCTGTTTAATGAAATAGAATCTGAGGTTTCCGGTAAAGTAGTTAAGATTTTGGTTGATGATGCTTCTCCTGTAGAGTTTGATCAACCATTATTTTTAGTAGATCCTTCATAACCTATTAAAAATTCCAATCTACAAATCCAACCCCCCAATTATTGGAATTTGGTGCTTGGAAATTGAATTTTTAAAAAAACAGTTATGTTTAAAAAAATATTAGTAGCCAACAGAGGTGAAATAGCACTACGTGTTATTAGAACCTGTAAAGAAATGGGCATTAAAACCGTGGCGGTTTATTCTAAGGTAGATGAAGAAAGCTTACACGTTAAGTTTGCAGATGAAGCGGTTTGTATAGGGCCTGCACCCAGTAGTGAGTCTTACCTTAAAATGTCTAATATCATAGCCGCTGCAGAAATCACTAATGCAGATGCTATTCATCCCGGATACGGTTTCTTATCAGAGAATGCTAAATTCTCAAAAATTTGTTCAGAACACGGTATCAAATTCATTGGAGCTTCGGCTGAAATGATTGACAAAATGGGGGACAAGGCGAATGCCAAAGCTACCATGAAAGCTGCAGGCGTACCATGTGTTCCGGGAAGTGAAGGTATTATCGAGTCTTATGAAGAGTGTGAAAAACTTGCTGAAGAAGTAGGCTATCCTGTAATGCTTAAAGCATCAGCAGGTGGAGGAGGTAAAGGCATGCGTGGAGTTTTCAAAAAAGAAGACCTTAAAGATGCCTGGGATTCCGCTAGACAAGAAAGTAAAGCGGCATTCGGTAATGACGATATGTACATGGAAAAACTCATTGAAGAACCAAGGCATATCGAGATTCAGATCGTGGGTGATTCTTCAGGAAAAGCATGTCACTTATCAGAAAGAGACTGTTCCGTTCAGCGTCGTCATCAAAAATTAACAGAGGAAGTGCCTTCTCCATTTATGACGGACGAGCTTCGTGAAAAAATGGGTCTGGCTGCAGTACGTGCGGCAGAGTATATTAAATATGAAGGTGCAGGGACTGTGGAGTTCCTGGTTGATAAGCACAGAAACTTTTATTTCATGGAAATGAATACACG
Organism: Seonamhaeicola sp.; assembly: GCF_028281565.1. Taxonomy (GTDB): domain Bacteria; phylum Bacteroidota; class Bacteroidia; order Flavobacteriales; family Flavobacteriaceae; genus Seonamhaeicola. The sequence continues at coordinate 176,927 of NZ_JANQJQ010000015.1, read as the reverse complement.
TATTCAGGTTGAGCACCCAATCACAGAACAAGTGATTGATTTCGATCTGATACGTGAACAAATATTAGTTGCTGCAGGCGTACCAATTTCCGGTAAGCATTATATGCCTAACTTACACTCTATAGAATGTAGAATTAATGCTGAAGACCCGTTTAACGACTTCAGGCCTTCACCGGGTAAAATTACAACGCTTCATGCGCCGGGTGGTCACGGGGTTAGGTTAGATACGCATGTATATGCGGGTTATTCCATTCCCCCAAATTACGATTCTATGATTGCTAAGTTGATTACAACTGCGCAAACCAGGGAAGAAGCTATAAACAAGATGAAACGGGCTTTAGAAGAGTTTGTTATAGAAGGGATAAAAACTACCATTCCGTTCCACAGGCAACTCATGGAGCATCCGGATTATTTAGCAGGTAATTATACCACTAAATTCATGGAAGATTTCAAAATAAAAGAAATTTCAGAAGATGAATAAATCAAGACTCCGAAAGCAATTTCGGAGTTTTTTTTATACTACCAATACCGTATATATTTAATACTAAATAACTAGTAGTTCCTTCTCTTGTTTAAGGGAAGGTGGCATCAAACTTTGTTTGATGTAAGAAGGGTTTTTAAGTCAAAAAACCAGTACATTAGTAACATGAACCTGTCGTACTGGGAAATAAAAAACTGGCTTACTAATGTGGACTTTACCATAGTTGGTAGTGGTATCGTGGGGCTTACCTGTGCCTTACAGCTAAAAGAAAAGTACCCTCAAGCCACTATTTTAATATTGGAAAAAGGCACATTGCCACAAGGGGCCAGTACAAAAAATGCGGGATTCGCTTGTTTTGGAAGCTTAAGCGAAATACTTGATGACTTACAAACCCATTCCGAAGAATACGTTGTAAACCTTGTAAAGAAACGCGTTGATGGCCTACAACTTTTGAGAAGTATTTTAGGAGATTCTAATATTGGCTTTCAGCAACATGGAGGCTATGAATTATTTTTTAAAGAGGATGATTTATTTGACCAATGTATTTCTCAAAAGGAACACATAAATAAGCTGTTAAAGCCTATTTTTAATGTAGATGTTTTTACTTTAAAAAGTAACACTTTTAAATTCAAGAATATCCGGGAGCAATATGTTTACAATCCTTTTGAAGGGCAAATAGATACCGGAAACATGATGGATTCGCTAACACATTTGGCATTAAATAAAGGGGTGAAAATACTCAACAGTGTTTCAGTTGAAGGGTTTTCAGAGGATAATAATTCGGTAAAAATAAAGACCGATCAATTCGAGTTTTCGTCATCCAAATTACTTGTGGCTACCAATGGGTTTGCGTCACAGTTAATTAATGAAAAAGTAGAACCGGCCAGAGCCCAGGTAATTATAACAAAACCAATAAAGGATCTGCATATTAATGGCACGTTTCATTTAGATAAGGGCTACTATTATTTCAGAAATATTGATGACAGAATATTATTAGGCGGTGGCAGAAACCTTGACTTTAAAGGAGAAACCACTTCGGAATTTGGCCAAACATCATTAATTCAAAACAAGTTACAGGCTATTTTAAAAACCATTATTTTACCTGATACAGCTTTTGAAATTGACTGCAGTTGGAGCGGCATTATGGGAATAGGTAACAAAAAAGAGGCCATTGTAAAACAGTTAAGTAGCAATGTATATTGTGGTGTCCGACTTGGTGGCATGGGTATTGCCATAGGTAGCTTAATAGGAAAGCAGTTGGCAGATTTAGTTTAGTTTTGTCATTCCATGAACATTAAAAAAGAATTATATAATCAGTGTATTTTGTTTATTGAAAACAGGTTACAAACTGTTCAAAATACTCTTAATGGAATACAGGAAGCATTGACTACCGAAACTAAAAGTACAGCCGGGGATAAACACGAAACAGGCAGAGCCATGTTACACCTGGAACGGGAAAAAGCAGGGCACCAATTGGCCGAAACTCAAAGACTAAAAGCAATACTTGCTAAAATAAATGTTGCTAAAACACCAGATATTGTGAGTTTAGGGAGTGTAGTTTATACGTCTGAATTGAATTATTTCATGGCCATTAGTGCTGGAGAACTGAAGGTTGAAAACGAAACGTTTTATGCTATTTCACCGGGCACACCCATTGGGCAATTGTTACTTGGTAAGACTATGGGAGACACCATTAATTTTAGGAATCAGGCATTTGTAATTCAGAAGATTGCATAAATTATTTTGTGACAGACAAAGAAACTTGCACCTCCTCTTCTAACTCAGAGTCATGCTCAAAAAATACAGTTTCACCTTTTAAATCAGCTTCAATTAAATAATAATGCCCTTTGTAGTAAGCGCGTTTGACGGTAGCTTTTAAGTTTGACTTTTCTACAACTTTAATTTGATGGGCATAAACAATACCATAAGGTTCAATAGTGTTAAATTCACCAAAAAAAGACGCTATGAGCGGTGTTTTCGGATTATCAAATAATTGCTGTGGTGTATTATTAGCAATAATTTCATTGTCGTGAAGTACGATCATGTTATCTGCATACGATATAGCATCATCTTTATCATGGGTGGCTACAATACAGGTGATATGCTTCTCTTTCAGGTATTTGAAAAGGCTGCGTCTTAAAGATTGCTTTTTAAAATTATCAATATGGCTAAACGGCTCATCCAATAGAATAATTTCAGGTTGTTTTGCTATGGCCCTGGCTAAGGCGACGCGTTGCTTCTGTCCGCCACTTAATAGCTTAACTTTGGTTTTTGCTAAATGTGTGAGTTCTACAACTTCCAATAGCTCATTAATACGCGCTTGTTTTTCTTCGGGATAAAAATTAGAGAGGAAATTACCAATGTTTTCGGCAACGGTGGTATAAGGCATCAAATCAAATTCCTGGGCTACGTATTTCATGAAGTCATAACCGACAACTAAATTATAGGCGGGACCAAGAATTTGAGTACCGTTCCAAAAAATAGCGCCTTCGTTTAAATCAAATTCCCCATACAGCAGCTTTAATAACGTACTTTTTCCCGAACCACTTTCACCAATGATCGATAAATGATCTCCTGTATTGACAGAAAAGCTTATGTTCTTTAAAACAGGTGCTTTGTTATAGCTAAACAATATGTTTTTTACTTCGAGCATGTACTTTTAAAGCAGCAAAAATAGTATAAAAAAGAAGCTATCTAAAAAGTCAACCCGAATTATGTTGTCAGTTTGAGCCTGTCGAAAACGATCCGGATTATCCATCATTTAATATATTTCGACAAGCTCAATTTGACATTTCCATTTACTTTTTAGAGAGCTTTTATAAAATACGCTTACGGGAGTTTATCCCTTTAATGCCTCTTTTGTTTTACTTGGCAAAACCTCATACCCCATGTTGTAAAGTGTAAACCCAAAAATGTCAGCATACTGCTCTATGGTTTTACTCACAGGTGTTCCGGCACCATGACCGGCATCAGTTTCAATTCTAATTAACGTAGGGTTATTACCGGATTGTTTACTTTGTAATTCGGCAGCAAATTTAAAACTATGAGCAGGTACCACACGGTCGTCATGATCGCCGGTAGTAACTAAAGTTGCCGGATATTCTACGCCTTCTTTTATATTGTGTACAGGTGAATACCCTTTAAGGTAATCAAACATTTCCTTATTATCTTCTGCTGTACCGTAGTCATAAGCCCAACCGGCTCCGGCAGTAAACGTGTGATAACGCAACATGTCTAAAACACCTACAGCAGGCAAGGCTACTTTAGCTAAATCCGGACGCTGAGTCATTGTAGCACCTACTAAAAGCCCACCATTGGAACCACCGCGGATGGCTAAATATTCTGAAGAAGTATATTTGTTTTCAATTAAATATTCCCCGGCCGAAATAAAGTCATCAAACACGTTTTGCTTATTAGTTTTAATTCCGGCATCGTGCCATTTTCTACCGTATTCACCTCCTCCACGTAAATTAGGAACGGCGTAAATACCACCTTGTTCCATCCATACAGCCATAGCAATACTAAAGTTTGGATTTAAACTAATATTAAAACCACCATAACCGTAAAGAATGGTCGGGTTTTTACCATTTAGTTCCAGCCCTTTTTTATGAGTAATAATCATAGGTACTTTGGTGCCATCTTTTGAAGTATAGAATACCTGGTGACTTTCAAAGTCGTCGCTATTGAATTCTATGGATGGTTTCCAGTGTAACTTGGTTTCACCGGTTTCTAAATCAAGTGTATAGATACTTGTGGGTGTATTGTAATTGGTAAAGCTGAAATAATCGATGGTTTCTTCTTTCTTGCTACCAAAACCTCCGGCATTTCCAACCCCCGGAAGTTTTATGTCCCTGATTAAATTTCCATTATAGTCATACTGGATTACTTTAGAAATGGCATCAACCATGTATTCTGCAATAAAATAGTTTCCTGATGTTGAAACTAACAGCACATTTTCGGTTTCGGGAATCACATCAACCCAGTTTTCGGAAGTAGGATTGGAAACATCTACTTTTACAAGCCTTTTATTGGGCGCATTTAAATTAGTTACCAAATACAAAGTGCTTCCGTCATTATCTATTACAAACGTATTGCTGTCCGTATGATCTAAAACCGTAATTAACGGACTGTTTTCAGCAGATAGATCTTTTATAAAAAGTTTATTACCGGTTGTAGAAATACGTGGCGTAATGACTAAATACTTATTATCTTCAGTGACTGTAGCGTAAATGTAACGGTGTTTTTCTTCGGGAGTGCCGCCAAAAATTAAAGCATCCTCTTTTTGTGGTGTGCCTAATTTGTGATAGTACACTTTGTGCTGATCTGTTTTTGCAGAAAGTTCACTGCCTTTAGGTTTATCGTAGCTGGAATAATAGAAGCCTTCGTTTTTATACCAGGAAATTTGACTGAATTTTACGTCAATAAGCGTGTCCTCAATAATTTCTTTGGTTTCGGCATTCATTACAATAATCTTTCGCCAATCACTACCACCTTCCGAAATGGAGTAAGCCAGAATACTTCCATCTTTTGAAAAACTGGCACCGCCTAATGAGATAGTGCCGTCCTCAGAGAACGTATTAGGGTCTAAAAATACTTCTTCTTTACCAGTTTTATCTGTTCTGTAAATGACACTTTGATTCTGTAAGCCGTCATTTTTAGAATAATAGGTATAGTTCCCTTCTTTATAGGGCGCCCCTATTTTTTCATAATTCCATAAGGTAGAAAGGCGTTCTTTTAATGCTTCTCTAAATGGAATGTTATCCAGATAACCGTAAGTAGTTTTATTTTGAGATTTTACCCAGCCAGCCGTTTCGTCACTCATGTCATCTTCAAGCCAGCGGTAAGGGTCTTTTACATTAACACCAAAATAAGTATCTATAGTGTCTACAGTTTTGGTTTCAGGATAGTTCACAACAATAACATTTTTTTTTGAGGGTTCTTTTTTGCATGCCATAAATACGGAGAGGCATAATACAATAATTATTACTTTTTGCATTTGATTGATGTTTTTATTTTATCAAAAATAAAGCATTTAGTTTAAACTGATATAGCTTCTTCAATTATGAAGTTGTTCTATTTCTTAGACCATTCATCCATTTTTTTATGTATTTTCTCTCAGAAGTTTTATTATTACACTTTTTTAAAAATAAAATGAAACTTCGTTTTTTATTAAGCCTCTTATTTATCATAACCCAAGTCGGACTTATTTCTTATGCCCGTTTTACACCTGTACGCTTTTTTTGCTGGGCCCCTTATGATATACACAATAGTTTTGAAGCTACAGCCACGATTAATAACACATTTTATGACTCTAAGCAGTTAGAGGAAAGATATAATTATAAGATGAAAGGATGGGAACAGCGCTCTATTTATAATGTTTTTTTGTTGATCGAACGTTATGAATCTACTTATGGCAGGCATGATGATGTAGACGTTAAGGTGGTATACTCTATAAATGGACATCCTGAAGACGTATGGCAATATCAACACGTTGGTAAAAAAACTGAATAATAGATGACATTTTTAAGGCGCCCTTTCAAATTTGAAGGTACGGCAATGCAGCCCAATATTTTATTAATGTGTAAGCTTTTGACCTTGATGTTAATTTATCAAGGCTTTTTTGATAAGCTTATTGACCCGTTTATCCCTTTTATACCATGGCTGGATGTCTTTAATACAGTCCCGGGAGTTTTTAAGGTTAGTGTCAGAGTATTATTTATCTCGGCAACAGTGGCATTATTCTTTAATTATTGGGTGCGAACAGCAAGTTTTGTATTAGGATGTATCGTCATTTTAAGCCAGGTTGCGTCTATTCCAAACTATTATAATCATGTTTTTGTTTGTGGTTGTGCGCTTTTCCTTGCCGGATTAACACACAGAACACAACCCCCTTATTTCCTTATTCTACAGTTAGCCGTTATTTATTTTGGAGCATCTTTGAATAAAATATTAGATCCGGATTGGTGGTCCGGTGCTTTTATGCATAATTGGTTGCTCAATGCCAGAGGTAATGTGTTTTATACTGTTATGTCACCCTTTTTTCCGGATAAAGTGTTCGCTAAGTTTTTATCTGTGATGGCGATTGGAACCGAACTATTAATAGCGATATTGCTATTATTCAAACGCTATAGAACATTTGCCGTTTGGTTTATTATTGTATTCCATACCCTATTATTTACAATTACGACCATTAGGTTTGGGCATTTTTTAGAATCTTTAGCCATTATTTTAATAGGATTTTTAAACTGGCCTAAAGAAGATTTAGTGGTAAGCTATAAAACCGGAAGTCTGGTACGGTTTCGAAAAGTAATTAAGTTTTTAAATTTTGACGGTCAGATAATTTTTAAAGAAGGCTTGAATGAAGAAAAAACGATGATAGCATATACTAAAAATGACACGGAAGTATTGAACTTTAATGCTATAAAGGATATTCTTCTTTATTCACCGGGATTTTATTTATTCCTTTTCTTTTTTGACGTTATAATTAGGTACTTGTTTGATTTTAACTGGAAATACCTGTTTACTATAAATACAGTATCTGTATGGATACTCATTCTGTTTTTTTTACCGTTCTCAACCAATATTTTGAATGCATTGATTTTTAAAACTAAAAAAGCTTCAAGGTAAGAACTACATTGAAGCTTTTAAACATATAGTATTCGAACAATTTTACACTAAATTATTTTCAACTAAGTATTCCGCAATTTGAATGGTGTTAGTAGCCGCACCTTTACGAAGGTTGTCGGCCACAATCCACATATTTAATGTGTTTGGTTGTGTTTCGTCTCTTCTTATCCTACCAACAAAAACCTCGTCTTTTTCATGCGCGTAAATTGGCATAGGGTAGGTGTTGGTATCGGTGTTATCCTGAACTACAACTCCAGGCGTTTCACTTAGTAATTGACGAACATCAGATAAATCAAAATCATTTTCAAACTCAACATTTACGGATTCTGAATGGCCACCGGCAGTAGGAATTCTTACAGCCGTAGCAGACACAGAGAACGTCCTGTCATCCATAATTTTTTGTGGCTCTCTGGCTAATTTCATTTCCTCTTTAGTATAGCCATTTTCTAAAAACACATCGCAATGTGGCAAGGCGTTTCTACCAATGGGATACGGATAAGCCATCTCCCCTTCAACACCGGCAATCTCGTTTTCTAATTGTTGTACGGCTTTAACACCGGTACCGGAAACCGATTGGTAAGTAGATACCACCACACGTTTCATGTTATATTTTTTATGAAGCGGATTTAAAGCCATTACCAATTGAATGGTTGAACAGTTTGGGTTGGCAATAATTTTATCTTTTTTTGTTAAAACATCGGCATTAATCTCAGGAACCACTAATTTTTTAGTCGGGTCCATTCTCCAGGCAGAAGAATTGTCTACAACAGTAGTACCGGCTTCGGCAAATTTGGGAGCCCATTCCAATGAGGTGCCGCCACCTGCAGAGAACAAAGCAATGTCCGGTTTCATAGAAACAGCTGTTTCCAAACCAACAACGGTATAATCATTTCCTTTATAGGTAATAGTTTTTCCAACAGAGCGCTCAGACGCTACAGGGATTAATTCAGTTATCGGAAAATTACGTTCTGCAAGAACTCTTAGCATCACTTCGCCAACCATTCCAGTGGCACCAACTACAGCTACTTTCATTTGTTTTTTTGTTTTACAATTAAACTTTGAGCGCACAAAATTAGGCATTAATTAGATGTTTAAACCAAAAAAAAGACCTCAAATTTTTGAAAATGAGGTCTTTTTAACAACAAATAACAGGTTGTTATTTATTTAACAAATAGTTATTTCTTTAATAGGTCCCTAATTTCAGCAAGTAATTCTTCCTGGCTGGGTCCTGCCGGAGCTTCCGGAGCCAGTTCTTCTTTCTTCTTCATTTTGTTGATACCTTTTACAATCATAAACATGACGAACGCAACGATAATAAAATCGATTACATTAGTTGCAAATTCACCAATAAGTACGGCTACTTCACCTTCAACGGCACCTTCGGCATTAGCTACTCCTTCTTTGATGACCCATTTTACATCTTTGAAATCGGCTTTGAAGATTAATCCGATTAACGGAGATACAATACCTCCGGTAAATGATGTTACTACTTGTTTAAAAGCAGCACCCATAACGAAACCAACTGCAATGTCTACCAGGTTGCCCTTCATTGCAAACTCTTTAAACTCTTTAAGCATAATTTTAATTTTATAGTTAGTGAGACACTAAAATAAGAAAAAGTCACACTATCGTAAAAAGATACGTTTAACTCTTTGCGATATTCCTGTAATCAACTCATAAGAAATGGTGCCCGTGGTTTCGGCTAAATGTTCTGCCGTAGTATGCGCATCAAAGATAATAACTTCATCCCCTTCTTTACAGTCGATATCGGTAACATTGACCATGATCATATCCATACACACATTGCCAATGATTGGGGCTTGACTTCCGTTGATCATTACAAAACCTTTGCCGTTACCATATTGTCTTCCAATGCCGTCGGCGTGTCCAATGGGTAAGGTGGCTGTTTTTAGACCCCCCTTACTTTTAAATGCTCTGTTATAACCTACAGATTCCCCTTTTTCAATCCTGTGGATCTGCGAGATAATGGTTTTTAAACTTGCTATGGGTCTTAGGTTCTGATTTTCAATTTCAGAATTACCAAAGCCGTACAGCCCGATACCGCTTCTAACCATATCCAAATGGGCTTCGGGGTAATTTAAAATACCCGATGTATTACAGGTATGTTGCATAGGCTGATAGCCAATAGCCTTTATAAAGTTTTCTGCAATGCTTTTAAACGTTTCAATTTGGTTTTGTGTGAAGTTTTTTTCGTTTAAATCTTCACTGGCAGCCAAATGTGAGAATATAGAAGTTACTTTTATGCTATCCGTGCTTTTTAATTTTGAAATAATATAATCCACATCGTTTTCCCAAAACCCAAGTCGGTTTAAACCAGTATTGAACTTAATATGAACCGGATAATCCGTTTGATTTTCGGTTGAAGCGGTTTCAATAAATTCATTTAAAACCTTGGCATTATATAAGTTGGGTTCCAGGCAGTTTTCAATAATGGTTTTAAAATTGGCAGGTAATGGATGCAACACTATAATGGGAGCGGTTACACCTGCTTCCCGCAATGTCACGCCTTCGTTGGCGTAAGCCACAGCAAAATAGTCAGCACCTAAGTCTTGCAGGTAACGGGCAATTTCAACAGCATCACTGCCGTAACCAAAGGCTTTAACAACCGCTAAAAATTTGGTAGTGTCTTTTAGTTTTGATTTTAAATGCTCAAAGTTGTGTTTAAGCGCTTTTAAATCTATTTCAAGTACAGTTTCTTGCGCTTTAGGCATTCCGGTCTTTAGATTTTGAAGTGACTTCCTGGGCGTCATTAACTTTCATATTCCTTACTTTGTCACGCATCATGGCTTTATAAAAAGCAGCTCTGCTTAAAGGTTCGTATTCATCAATTTCCCCTAAAAGCACCAGGTTTTCGTTTTTGGCCTTTCTGTAACTGTACTGAGCTAAATTGCCCGTACGTGTACAGACAGCATGTACTTTGGTAACATATTCGGCAGTAGCCATAAGGTTAGGCATGGGTCCGAACGGATTTCCTTTAAAATCCATATCCAAACCAGCTACAATAACCCTAATGCCTTTGTTGGCTAAGTCATTACAAACCCTGACAATTTCATCATCAAAAAACTGAGCCTCATCAATACCAACAACATCACAATTATCTGCTAAAATAGGAATATTAGCCGCAGCAGGAACGGGTGTAGAGCGGATTTGATTTTCGTCATGTGATACTACCATATCTTCATCATAACGTATATCAATGGCAGGTTTGAAAATCTCAACTTTTTGTCTTGCAAATTGCGCACGTTTAAGCCTACGGATCAATTCTTCGGTTTTACCAGAAAACATCGATCCGCAAATTACTTCAATCCAACCAAATTGTTCTTTATGATTTACCGTATTTTCAAGAAACATTTCGTAATTTTAACACTAAAACAAAGCAATTTTTCGTTTGTATAAAGGTGGCGTAAATTTTTTAAAAATCAAAAACCTAAATTAGATTAAATTTAAAAGTTATGAAATGAAATTGAAAAGTGTAATTACTAAATTTATACTTTATGTAATAACATTTTTTAAGAGAAAACGAAGTGATTACAAAAATGAAGAAATTTTTATTTCCTTCATTTAAACAATAAAAATTTTGAATTGATGAAAAAGAAGCTGGAATCTGAATTGGTTAGTATAGCCCACAGAATTCTTAAACTGAAAGGTAAGGAAGATGTGCTTAAAATGCATGCCGAGGTCACGGCACTTTATGAAAAACTTACGGTCTTAAAATTTGCTCATGAAAATTTTGAAGATGCCATACCAACCATTGGTAGTGATTCTTCATTTTTTGGGATGTTAGATACGGCTTTTAATAATAAAGTGAGCGATAATATTGAGGTTGAAGATAAAATTTACATCAATCTTGATGATGTTGAAGAAGAAGCCATCTCTGAGCCGCTTATGGAGACCATTAAAGATATGGTAGCGCAAATGCCTCAGGAAGCACAGGAAATAGATGCTGTTTTTGAAGAAGCCATTCCGGAGCGCATTGCAAAAAAAGCCGATTTAGATGAAATCACCGCAGGTTTTAAAGACATGCCTGTTTTTGAGCCCGTTTCTAAAAGTAACGGAGAAGCAGAAGATAAAAAATCATTAAATGATAAACTAAAAGGTGGCGGACTCAACATTGGACTTAATGATAAACTGGCTTTTATTAAGCATTTATTTGATGGTAAACCGGAAGATTATGACCGGGTAATATCTCAAATAAACACCTCGGCGTCGCTGTCTGATGCCAAGCGTTTTATCACAGATATTGTAAAACCGGATTACAAGGATTGGGTTGGTAAAGAAGAGTTTGAAGAACGATTCATTGAAATTATAGAAGCTAAGTTTAATTGAAAAAGAACTCCTCGATGACAAATCGAAGGTTTCCTTTGAAACTGTCATTCCCGCGAAAGCGGGAATCCACATGGATATAGGCTAATTTCTCCAATTGATACATGAGTAAACTTTACATAGTCCCCACACCTATAGGCCATTTAAAAGATATTACATTAAGAGCTATAGACGTTTTAAAAGAAGCCGATTTAATTCTTGCCGAAGACACCCGCACCTCAGGAAAATTACTCAAGCATTTTGAAATTGCAACACCCATGCAATCACACCATATGCATAATGAGCACAAAACGGTTGATAGTCTTATTCAAAAGCTAAAAACAGGAACCACTATGGCTTTAATAAGTGATGCCGGAACACCGGCTATTTCAGACCCAGGATTTTTGCTGTCACGTGCCTGTATAGAAAATAACATTGAGATAGAATGTTTACCAGGAGCAACAGCATTTGTACCGGCTTTGGTAAACTCCGGATTACCAAATGATAAGTTTGTATTTGAAGGCTTTCTGCCTGTTAAAAAAGGCCGTCAAACCAGGTTACTGTTATTAGCAGAAGAAACCCGTACGATGATCTTTTATGAAAGTCCGCATAAACTGGTAAAAACGCTTGGGCATTTTTGTGAATACTTTGGTGAAGACCGACCGGTTTCCGTATCCAGAGAACTTACCAAGTTGTACGAAGAAACTGTTAGGGGAACCGCTAAAGAGGTATTGAACTTTTACACTAATAAACCTCCTAAGGGCGAGATTGTTATTGTGGTTGGTGGGAGAAAATAATGTCTTTATAAATTGAAACGAACATTAATTTAAACCTGTGAAAGAAAACACATTTAAGTGGAAAGCCGGCATTGGGTTGCTTTTAATAGCACTAAGTATATTTACCAACTGGTATTGGGTCTGGGGTATCTTTTTTGCTGCCTGGGTGTTATCAGATATTAAGTCGGGATACACCCATATGTTGGAACCTATTTCAAAAGCCGAAAGTCCGAAACTGTACTGGGTAGTGGTTATTGTGTGGGCATTGGTAGGCATTTATAGTGTGAGTTATTATTTAAAACCGGAGTGGTTTGCTTATTAAAATAAAAGGAAATGACCTTAGACATATTTAAAAACAAGCTTAAAAATGATCCAAAATCCATTGTGTTTTCCGAAACCATGGAAGTCATTGAGTCTAATTATGAATTTACACCAGTGGCATTTAAAAATGGCAGTTTAGAAAATGCTAAAGGGCAGAATTCGGGGTCCTGTAAGCTATTTGCCTTTGCAAAAAAGCAAGGTTTTACAAAAGAGGAAACCCTGGCTTGTTTTGGGCAGCATTATTTTGATGACGTATTAAAGGACCCTCATGGTAAAGGACATCAGAATATTAGAAATTTTATAAAAATCGGTTTTGAAGGCTTGTCTTTTGAAGCAGATCCTTTAAATAAAAAATAGCCTGTCATTCTGAACGTAGTGAAGAATCTCAAAAAATAGATTCTTCCACTTCAACTGTGCTCAGTGTCAGAATGACATTATATCTTTATAAGTGTGAAGTCACTTTTATCTGAAATAAAACAATGTACCATTTGTAAGGACCATTTACCATTGGGGCCCAGGCCGGTGGTATCAGGACATCCGAATGCTAAAATTGTTATCATTGGACAGGCTCCGGGAACCAAAGTGCATGCCTCGGGAATACCCTGGGATGATGCCAGTGGGAAACAATTGCGTAAGTGGTTAGATGTTTCGGATGAAGACTTTTATGATGATACTAAATTTGCTATTATCCCTATGGGATTTTGTTATCCCGGAAAAGGAAAATCGGGTGATTTACCCCCAAGACCTGAATGTGCCCCTCAGTGGCATGCCCTTTTATTTGATGAACTGAAAAAAGTGGAGTTAGTGATTCTAATTGGGATGTACTCTCAAAACTACTATTTGGGAAAACAAGCGAAGAAAACCTTAACGGAAACCGTAAGGAATTATAATGAGTACTTGCCAAAGTATTTACCATTACCACATCCATCCCCCAGAAATAGATTTTGGTTGACTAAAAATCCCTGGTTTGAGGTGGAGGTACTGCCGGTGTTAAGAAGAAGAATTAAAGAATTAATATAACGGTCGTCATTACGAAGGAGGAACGACTGAAGTAATCTCGTCAACATAGTTCCATAATATTATATAGATTGCTTCACTTCGTTCGCAATGACAATCTAAAATCGTCAATCGTAATTCATAAATCTAAAGATGCTTTCCCTTATTCCAACCATGCTTCCCTAAATACTGTTCCCCACTTTCAACGGCGCCATCTTCAATAGAAGTTCCCATAGAATCGTTCCAACGGTTTAAGTATCCAAATAAAGAAATAACACCTAACATTTCCACAATCTCACCTTCATCCCAATGGTCGTACAAGCGCTTTTTAATGTGCTCATCAACCGCATTAGGAATTTGAGAAGCTGCCAAACTAAAATCCAATGCTGCACGTTCGGCTTCACTAAAAGCCGGGTGCGTTCTGTACTCCCAGATATTATTCAATTGCTCCTGTTCCGCACCATAACGTTCAGCCGCTCTGATGGCATGGGCCTGACAATACCTGCAACCGGTTGAGTTACTGGACACCCAGGCGATCATACGTTTTAAAGCGGAGGTAACACGCCCTTCATTGGCCATAACCGCTTTATTCAAATTAATAAAGGCTTTACTGATGGCAGGGCGACGTTGCATGGTAAGCACCGAATTTGGGCAAAACCCAAGGGTTTCATTAAAGAATGTTGCTAATTCCTTGGTTTCTAAATCATGGTCGGCAGATAAAGGTGTAACTAAAGGCATACATTTTATTTTTAAATGGTATTTTTGACGTTACAATAAACAAAAAATAATTCATAAAAAATGGCAAATCATATTACTACAAAGTGGCTTGGGGAGATGCGGTTTGAAAGTACCAACCCGTCAGGGCATAACCTGTTTATTGATGCAGGGCCGGACAATGGCGGCAAAGGCGAAGGCTATCGCCCTAAGGCTTTAATGTTATCAGGTTTAGCAGGTTGTTCCGGGTTAGACGTGGCTGGTTTAATTAAAAAAATGAAGCTACAGGTAGATGATTTTAAAATTGATATTGAAGCCAATTTAACTGAGGAGCATCCCAAATATTACGATAAGGTCGTTATGAGCTTTCATTTTTACGGTGATGACCTGAATGAAAAAAAACTACAACGTGCCGTGGATCTATCCGTTGAAAAGTACTGTGGTGTCATGGAAATGTTCCGACAGTTTGCAGAAATAACCATAGAAACATACTTTCATAAGAAAAGTGCCTAGGATTTCAAGTACTTGAAGTTACAAGTGCCTAAAGTATTTAAAGTTATAATTTTAGGGCACTTGAAACTTATTTAACTTAAAACTTTTTCAATGCGTTGGACGCTTAAGCCAAAACCGGAACCACATAAGATTCAAGCTTTACAGGAAGCTTTACAGGTTGATGAGCCTATAGCGACCTTATTGGTACAGCGCGGTATTGAAACTTTTGAGCAGGCAAAAACATTTTTCAGGCCAAGTTTAAATGATTTACACGATCCGTATCTCATGAAAGATATGGATAAAGCGGTGGCCAGAATTGAGAAAGCTATTATCAATAAAGAAAACATCCTGATTTATGGTGACTATGATGTGGACGGCACTACCTCAGTGGCGCTAATGTCCTCTTATTTAAAGACCAAACACGACTTGGTTTATACCTATATTCCCAATAGATATGATGAAGGTTACGGGGTCTCTTACAAAGGGATCAACTTTGCCATGGAAAATGACTTCAGCTTGATTATTGCCCTGGATTGCGGTGTTAAAGCCATAGAAAAAGTAGCTTATGCAAAAGACTTAGGGATAGATTTTATCATTTGCGATCATCACAGGCCTGCCGGAGAAATCCCCGATGCAGTAGCTGTTTTAGATCCCAAACGGGCCGATTGTGAGTACCCGTTTAAAGAATTGTGTGGTTGTGGTGTTGGGTTTAAGCTCATTCAGGCATTGGCTAAAAAAGACGGACAATCCGTTGAGGATTTGGTACCTTATTTGGATTTGGTAGCTACGGCCATTGGTGCTGATATAGTTCCTATTAATGGCGAAAACAGGGTACTGGCGTATTTCGGATTACAAGTCATTAACTCCAATCCAAGGCCCGGGATTAAAGCGATTTTAAATCAGGTTGAAAAATCAAAACTGACCATTACCGATGTAGTTTTTATTGTGGCTCCCAGAATTAATGCCGCCGGACGTATGAAACACGGTAATTTTGCAGTGGCTTTGTTAGTAGAGGAGGATACAGATAATGCCAATCAGTTTGCCTTGGAAATAAACCAATATAATTTAGACAGACGTGAAACAGATAAGCAGATTACGGAAGCAGCTCTCAGGCAAATTGAAGAACAAAAAGAACAGGAACGTTTTACTACTGTTGTTTATGACCAAACTTGGCATAAAGGCGTTATTGGTATTGTGGCTTCTAGATTAACGGAAACTTATTACAGGCCTACTTTGGTTTTTACTAAAAGCGGGGACCTGTTGGCGGCTTCGGCTAGATCTGTCAGAGGTTTTGACGTCTATGAAGCCATAGGAGCCTGTAGTGAACATATTGAACAATTTGGCGGCCATAAATACGCTGCAGGACTAACACTCAAGGAAGAAAATTACGATGCTTTTAAACAGGCTTTTGAAGCCACTGTTTCTAAAACCATTAATAAAAACTTACTGGTTCCCGAGATCAAAGCTGATGTGAAAATCGATTTAAAAGACATCACTCCTAAGTTTTATAGAATATTAAAACAATTGGCTCCTTACGGGCCTGAAAACATGACACCGGTTTTTATGACCGAAGACTTAACGGATACGGGTTACGGTAAATGTGTAGGGCAGGATAAAACACATTTAAGAGTGACGGTTTCTCAACCCGATTCAAATGCTATTGTGGGTATCGGCTTTGGTATGGGTGATAAATATGATATTATCTCTGATAAAAAGCCTTTTAGAGCGGTGTATTCTGTTGATGAAAACGAATGGCAGGGACACGTATCACTCCAACTTAAGCTAAGAGACATAAAGACATAATATTTATCAATCTTATTATGGTTTTCAAAAGAAATTTCTATATCCAATTCTAAAATTATAAACGCCTCTATTTTAGAATTTAACAAAAAACTAAAATAAAAACACCTTCTATTTTAAATTTTTTTATTTTTGTAAAATAAAAAACCACTGTTATTTAAAGTTTTATGGATAGCTTTCAAGCAGGAAAGTATATAAATCAAGGGTATTATAAAAGTTTTGAGCCTAATGTGATTAATAAGAATTGGCAAATTACTGATATGCGAATTCTTGCGTTGTTAAGCAAAGCGGATAGACATTTAGGTAGGTTAGATATGTATTCAGAGTATGTAAATCTAGATTTATTTGTCAGTATGCATATTGCGAAAGAAGCCATCCAGTCTTCGAAAATTGAAGGAACTCAGACTAATATGGAAGAAGCTTTTTTGAGTAAAGAAGATATAGCACAAGAAAAACGAGATGATTGGGAAGAGGTACAAAATTATATTTTGGCAATGAATGAAGCTGTTAAAATGTTACATACTTTACCTTTTTCATCTAGATTGATAAGACAAACACATAAGATTTTATTGCAAGGTGTTAGAGGAGAACATAAATTACCAGGGGAATACAGAAAGAGCCAAAACTGGATTGGAGGAGCATCTATAAGTGATGCCGTATTCATTCCCCCAAGTCATAATTCGATAAATGATTTGATGTCTGATATTGAAAAGTTTGCCAATGATGATTTAAATCAATTACCTGATTTACTTAAAATAGCTATAATTCACTATCAATTTGAAACAATTCACCCGTTTTTGGATGGAAATGGTAGAGTGGGCAGATTACTTATAACACTATATCTTGTTGGTAAAGGTATTTTAAAACAACCCATTTTGTATTTGTCGGACTTTTTTGAAAAAAACAGGATGCTTTATTATGATAATTTAATGAGGGTAAGAACTCATAATGATTTATCACAATGGTTAAAATTCTTTTTGACCGGTATTATTGAAACATCTCAAAAAGGAGTGAAAACGTTTGATGGTATTTTACATCTTCAAAGGACTATTGAAGCCAAAATAAAGGCATTAAAAGGACGAAGTATAGATGCTAAATTACTTATAGATTATTTGTATACAAGACCAATACTTAGTGCAGCTACTGCTACCAACGTTCTTGAAAAATCACCTGCATCTGTGTATAAACTTCTAAGAGATTTAGAATCTTTAGGTATAATTGAAGAAATAACAGGAGCCGAGCGCGGAAGACTTTATATGTTTGGCGATTATCTGAACTTATTTTCCAACCGGAGCTAAATTGACAAATAATATGTCTAAAAATGACCCTTATGCAGCACTTAGAATAAAGGAATTTAACGTTTTTTTACTATTGCGCTTTTTGTTGGTTTTTGGCTGGTCCATGCAATTTATTGTTATTGAGTGGGAGGTTTATAGTATAACGAAAGACCCCTGGAATTTGGCTTTAATAGGGGCTTGTGAATTTATTCCGGCATTTTTTGTTGCACCATTTGCCGGTCATATTGTAGATCAAAGAGAAAAGCGCAATCTCTTTGCATTATGTATAGCTGCGTTTTCACTTATAAGCCTTGGGTTGTTTTTGTTAACTTCCGAACGGATCATAGCGGATTGGTCTACCGATACTATTTTATTTGGCATTTACGCCTTAGTATTCTTTGGTGGGTTTTTAAGGGCATTTTTTGGCCCCACTATTTTTTCATTGGTGGCGTTAATCGTACCAAAAAGGATATATCCCAATGCCGCTACCTGGAGTAGCAGTACCTGGAAAGCAGCGGCAGTTTTAGGAGCCCTTTTCGGCGGGTTTTCAATACATTGGATGGGTGTAGCCAAAACACTGTGCCTGGTGTTTGTACTGGTCATGTTGTCTTTGTTTATTGCATTTCAAATAAAAAAGAAGCCTATACTAAATCCCAAGATCGGGGAATCGGTTAAAGACAGTTTAATAGCCGGCGTGCGATTTGTATTTAACAGCAAGCCTATTTTAGGCGCTTTAACATTGGATATGATAGCTGTATTATTTGGAGGCACTGTAGCATTGCTTCCCATCTTTGCCCAGGATATCCTGAATGTGGGGTCTAAAGGTTTTGGCATACTGAATGCTTCTATTTCCTTAGGGAGTATCATATCCATGTTTTTAACTACCTATTTACCGGTAAACAGAAATACGGGGGTAAAATTACTGGGAGCTGTTTTTATTTTTGGGCTCTGTATTATTGCCTTTGGCTTGTCGTCTATATTTTGGGTAAGTGTTTTAGCCTTGTTCTTAAGTGGTGCTGCCGATGGTGTTTCCATGGTGATCCGCCAGACCATTTTACAATTAAAGACGCCGGATGACATGCGCGGGCGTGTATCATCAGTAAACTCTATGTTTGTGGGATCTTCAAACGAATTAGGGGCTTTTGAAAGCGGGGTGGCAGCCAAATTATTAGGCCCGATAACTGCGGTGGTTTTTGGAGGTGTTATGACCTTGCTTACTGTGGTTACTATTGGGATAAAAAACCCGGTTCTCAGAACTTTAGATTTATCCGAAGATATTGAGGCGCATGAGCTAGAAGGCTAGTACGCCTTTAGTTCCATAGTATCCCCATCAAAAACACCGTAGGTATAGTAGCTGATCCAGTCACCCAGATTGATGTATTTTGAGGTCTCGTTGAGGTCTATATTTAAGGGTAAATGCCGATGGCCAAACACAAAATAATCACAGTGTTTTTGCTCCAGTTTGCGTTTACAATATTGCACCAGCCATTCGTTGTCTTCACCAAGAAACTTGGCATCCTCATCTCCGGAAATAAGCTTATTTTTTACGGATAGGTATTGGGCCAGTTTAACTCCTAAATCCGGGTGTAACCAGCGGAACAGCCATTTGCAAAACGGATTGGTAAAGACCTTTTTCATACGTTTATACCCTTTGTCTCCCGGGCCTAATCCGTCACCATGACCAATAAAGAACGTTTTATCATTGAAGGTGAATTCTTTGGGTGTATGATATACCGGAATGTTAAGTTCTTCTTCAAAATAGCCGTTCATCCACAAGTCGTGGTTACCGACAAAATAATGGATTGGAATTCCGGAATCTGATAGTTCGGCCAGTTTGCCTAGGGTTCTGGTAAACCCTTTTGGAACTACCCGCTTATAATCCATCCAAAAGTCGAATAGATCGCCTAAAAGGAAAATAACGGCAGCGTCTTCTTTGACTTCGTCTAACCAGGCCACAAACTTTTTTTCACGTGGTAGGGATGCTTCCCTGGTTGGTGCTCCCAAATGATTATCGGAAGCGAAGTATATTTTCTTTCCTTTTGGAATTTGCATGTGTAAATATAGGTTTTTTAGCTAGAAGACCGAAGACCAAAGACGGAAGTAACTTTCTGTTAACTAATAACTGTGACTGCCAACTTAATTGCGTTAGGGATTGAGGTTTTGTTGGAGCTCTCCCGATATAAAATCGGGAAGCGACTACCGAAAGCCCGACCACGTCTTTAGCGTGGTAACGCCCTAATTATTATCGTAAGCAAACCACTCTGCAAAGCTGGTAGCGGTTTCTTGCAGTTTCAATGAGTGCAACCTGATATTTTTAGGTAAACGCGGTTTGATCTTTTTAGCAAAATCAATTACCATCATTTCACTGGTTGGTTGATAATCCACCAACAGAACGTTATGACCATGCGCTTCCAACTTTTTTGCCAATTCTACATGTGGCGTGTTTTTATTAAATACCGTAGCGTGGTCAAACACATCAACAATTTCTTCTTCTACGATCTTTTTTAAGTCGGTAAAGTCAATGACCATACCATATTTCACGTTCGATTTGTCTGAAATAGGACGCCCGATAACCGTAACGTCCAGGCGATAACTGTGACCGTGAACATTTTTACATTTTCCGTCGTACCCGTAAAGGGCGTGACCGGTTTCAAAAGCAAATTGTTTAGTAATACGAATGTTGTGTCCCATTATCTGCGTTTTCCTCAGTTTCTATTTATAATATACACTACTATTAAAACGATAGCAAGTAACAAAAATAAGCCGTTGCCTGTTAAAAAGCCTAATATATCCATAAGTTATTCTTTGTCTAATCTTTTTTTGTTGTATCTGTAAAGGGCATAAGCCAGTATAACCAAAATAACGAAAGGCAGCATGGACCCAATAAACACCCCAATTTCATAACCTTTATCGGGCGCGTTTTTTATTTTTTCTTCAATATCGACCTGCTGTAGAAGCGTAGTTAATAATAGCATGGTTTAGTATTGTAACCCTAATGCGACAAAGTTAAGGGTTTTTAGCCAGCGGAATGAATTGTTTTCTAAAATTAATTAGCAGCGGAAGGCTTCTGGCAACCATCCAAAACGTAAGGGCTATAAAAATACCGTTGAGTTTAAAATCGAAATGATCCAAAGCGTAAAGTATAGGTACAAAAACCACAAATGTTGAAAGTAATAGTACATTCCTAAGCAATTTCATTTTACCCAATCCTTTAAACACACCATCAAAAATAAAAGCGATAGAGCAAATAGGTTGCATGATGAGTACGATCCAGAAAACAGTATTGAACTCATTTAATACACCTGTTTCTTTGGTGAACAATAAGCCTATAGGATTATATAAAATGGCTCCTGACAGCCCTAAGATAACACCAACTAAAAGGCCTATTTTAATTAATTTTTGATTCAGTGACACCAGTAATTTATAATCTTTAGCACCAAATAATTTACCTGATAAGATGTTGCCCGCACTGGAATAGCCGTCAATAATGAATGCCCCTAAAAACCACAGGTTAATAGCAATGGTATAAGCTGCTATGTAGGTTTTTCCGTATCCGGTGGCAAATCGTGTAGCAAAATAAAGGGTGATGTTTAAAGCCAATGTTCTGACAAACAAATTAAGCACCATACCTGTAAAACGGTTAATTTCTTTATTAAAAGGAAAGCTTAACCTTAAAGGGATGGATGTTTTGGTCAGTAAAAAATATATGGAGAACAAGGCCATTAAAATCTGAGCAATGACACTGGCGTAGGCGGCACCTTTTATATGCATGGGTTCTATAAAGTCGTTAATACCATAAACCAAAATGAAATCCAGAACAATATTTGATAAGGCACCAATAATGGCAATTATCATGGGGTAATAGGTGTTTTGCAACCCTCTGAATGTACCGAATACTGCAATAGTGAACAGTGTAAACGGAAATCCAAAAACCCTGATTTGATAGTAGGTGACGCTGTAATCTAAAATTAAATCGGAGGCATTATAGAGTTTGAAAATGTCTTTTGCAAACGGAAAGGTGGTTACAATTATCAAGAGGCTTAGCGAAGTGACAATAAAAATGGCCTGAGCCGGTAGATTTTTTACGGCTTCTAAATTATTGGCCCCAACATATTGCGAAACAATAGAAGAAATGGCACTTCTGGTTTGCCCCAACACCCAAATAAGCATAGACATAAACGTACCTACAATACCAACGGCTGCTAAAGATTCAATAGCATTGATGGGAATATTACCAATGATGGCCGTATCTGTAATAGATAAAATGGGCTCTGAGATACCGGAAATCAAGGCCGGAATTGCTAGGGTATTTATTTGCTTTAGGCTAATGTTCACAATACAAGTTCGTAACAGTAAAACGGAAAGGCACTTTGTTTTGGAAAATAAATGTCCTCTAAGCGCCGGTAACCGCGTGCTTCATAAAATTTAAGATTTCTTTTGTTCTGAGAAAAGGTGTCTAATCTTATGGAGTCAAAACTATGTTTTTTGGCGTGATCTTCGGCATAATCCATTAATTTTTGAGCAAATCCGTTGCCCTGATACTTAGGGTGAACCGCCAACCTGTGAATGTATATGTTGTTGGCATTTGAAGTTAACCACTTTACCGGATGGTAAATAGCATCCATAAAGGTAGAAATGGTAATGCAGCCAACTATAGCATTGTCATTTTCAAAAACATATAATTCATTGCGTTCAAGATCATTTACAAATGCTTTTTTATTGGGGTAATGCTCATTCCATTGATAAATGTTTTGTGCCACCATATTTGATGCGCAAGCCTTTGTTATGGACAGACAGTTATTAATGTCAGATGCTTTAGCTAACCGAATCATATAAATGTGTAATTTTGCATAAATATCGCTAAAAATTTAGTAGTCAAACTATAATTAATATGAAGAATATCCTGGTTCCTGTCGGATCGTCAAAAAATGCGCAAAGTCATTTGCAGTATGCAGTTGATTTTGCCAAAGCTTTTAATGCCCAATTATTTATTGTTCAGGTGTATAATGTGTACACCAAAGCGGGAACTATGATGAATGTTGATAAGATCATTGAACGTGAAAGTTTGGAGTTTTTAAATGGCCTGGTATCTGAAATTGACACCAAAGGTGTTGATATTACCGTTAGAAGTTTAAAGGGGCACTTAATTGATACTTTGGAGTTGGCTTGTAAAGCGGCCGATATTGACCTGATTTTAGTAGAACCCAGAACCACTTCAATTAAAGACACCGTGTATTTAGGGAAAACCTCCGGTAGAATTATTAAGCAAACTGAAATCCCTGCGCTTATAGTGCCTGAGGGTTACACGTTTAAACCGGCAGTTAATATTTTAATGGCTATTAAGTCGGCTATAATTAAAAAAGAAGGTGTTTTAAACCCGTTGAAAGCGGTTAAGGATAAATTTGGTGCTACCGTAAATCTGCTTTTAGTAAAAACACCTTATCATAAGGAAGGCGATTTTGAGGTTAAAGACGAATTGCAAACGTTAATTTCAAATACTACCACATCTGAGAACGCTACAACATTTCAAGGGGTGCTGGAGCATTTCCAGTCACATCAACCGGATATGTTATGTGTGGTGAGGCGTAAGCGCGGGTTCTTTGCTAAAAAATGGGAAAAGAACACCATTCTTAAAAAAGATTTTCATAGCTCCATTCCTGTGTTGGTATTGCGTGGGATGAAGTAGACGTAAGTTTTTCCACAATTCTATAAAACAGTTTTTCAAGCTTGGTCATTGATACCTCTATTCGTAGTTTGGGATGTTTAATCCTAAAACAATGTCTCTTTTAGCGGTGAGAATACCATCGTTTAATGCAGGTTTTACGATTCCCGAACCACCGCGATTTTTTAACTTATGTCTTTCTTTTGAGGTTAATATCGGGTCATCATCAAAAGCAAATACATCAATGTAGTATTCGTTCTTGCTTGGTTCTTTTACAGTTACATGTATGTGTTCCGGTATGGTGCCGTTGGGATAAGCAGCCGGCCTAAAAGTGTGAAAGGTGTATTGTCCTGTTTTGTCCGTTTTGATCCAACCGCGGATATAGCCGTGCCTTCTGGCCCAACCTTTTTCACCTCCTTTTTTCGGGTAAATTCCGTTTCTATCGGTATGATAAATATATAGAATCACATTTTTGGCAGGCGTTTTTCCGTCCTTTTCAAATACAGTTCCCGTAAGTCTTAATTTGGGTTTATTTTGATCAAAATCTGGTAGTGTATCAATTGATGTTAGTTTTTGGTTACCATATTCAAAAATAGCCTCACAACCTTCACAAGGTCCACCAACAGTTTTATTTGTGTTAGCCTTTTTGGTCTGTGACTGGCAAGAGGTAAGCGTTAGTAACAAGATGAAGATGTTAATTAATGTTCTCATGGCATTTACTTAGATAAATTTTACATAGTTCCTTTTTATGATATAGATAACATTGCTGTTATTAGATAGCATAAAGTTGCTTGCAGAAAACTCAGATTTAAGGATGATCCCGGGCTTGGTACCTTTGCGCCAACTCATAATGCAGGCATGGTGCTGCATGTTATCTATCGGGTCAATGTAAGGCCACATAACCGTATCACCAACTACTATCATGTTCCCTGTGGGGTGTGCCAGAAGTGTTAGCTGATGCAGTAAAGCAACTATTAAGAGGATGTATTTAACGTTCATAATGATCCTTAAACTACTTAAAGATAATAAGATATGAACGTTGATTTCTTTTTTTTAACTAATTCTTAGGAATCAGGTTTGATGGAATATTTAATTTGCCATCATGAGCACCTTTAGCAAAATTGCTGATGTTATAAACGTTTTCTTTAGACCAGTCACACTCAACCCTTCCATCACCTAAAACAATGTTTCCGAGTTTGTTTCTAAACCAATCTGCCAGCTTTTGGTATTGCTTATCAGCGGCTACATTTTTTCTTTCTAAAGGATCTTTTCGTAAATCGTATAAGGCCAATTCCGCCTTTTCTAAAGGACAGGTCAGGGCCCATTTTACATTGACATTAGGAACCAATTTCATATGGTTTTGGGGTCTGGCTCTCATTGAAAAAGCGAAATCTTCAGACCTTAAATAAGCTCTGTGCCCAACGATAACATTTGTTTCTCCTACTATATAATCGCGTTTCTCGGCTTTTCCGTTTATGATGTTATGTAAATTAATTCCGTCTATATAATCGTAGTCTTTATTATCAATAGAAATTCCTGCAGACTCCAAAATTGTTGCTGAAGCATCTACATATTCCACCAAATCAGTATTAACAATGGCCTCCGGAACTTCATTTTTATTTGAAGATACCACAATCATAGCACCGTGTGTAGATTGTTTCCATCCTGTAAACTTTGCTTCGATGCCTTGCTCTCCTAAATGCCAACCATGATCACCAACAACAAAAACAATTAAATATTCTTGATTGTTCTTCTCACAATATTTTTTGAAAGCATCTACAGACTCACCAATCAACGCATCACCATAAGCACAGAATGCGTAATAATCCTGAATAGCTTGCTGCTTTTCCTTAGGTGTCATATCAGTGAAGTTTAAGGTTTTATACATTTTTGCTAGTTGCGGGACAAATGTTGCTTTTTCAGCATCACTGAATGCAGGGATTTTATATTGCTTCTTTTTAAAAATATCTCTATAAGATTTTGGAGGTAATACAGGCGTATGGGGCAAGTGAAAACCTAAATAGGTCATTAAAGGCTTGTTGCTATTAACTCCTTTTTTCGTTTCGCCATAAGTATTGGTGAAAGTTGTGTTTTGATTTTCTAAAAACAGTTTAAACTCTTCTACGATTTTTCCATCAATAGTTTGTCCGGCCGGCATTGGGTTTTCGCCTCCAATGATTAAATCCTTATTTCCGGCACGGGTATAAGAACGTAGAATTTCGTATTTATCCTCCATTTTCTTTCTCAACTTGAGATCTTCCTGGCTTACCTCTGCCTGACCTTTCTTCGCTTTAAGCAAGTATTTTACAACCTTACCATCCGGAGTTTTTACTCTTTCTTCGGTTCCTATATTTTTCCACTTCGTACCTTCTGCATAGGCCGGTTGCCCCCAATAATCGCCTACATCGTTTTTTTGTAAATCGTGTTTAAAGCTGACTTTATAATCATAGTGTCCGGGATCTTTAAAGGTTTGTCCCGGACCCCAATCAAAAATATAGGCGCCTTCCTTACCAAAAGAAGTAGTGGTATATCCATTTTTTCTTAAAGTCTGCGGAATGGAAGGCCTTACAAAATCCGGTTCCTGATGGGTTTGCTCAAAAGCGTAGTGCCCATTTCTGAACGGATATCTGCCACTCAACATAGAACCTCTGGAAGGGCCACAAACAGGAGAATTGGTAAAGGCATTTACAAACATAACGCCTTCTTTAGCTAACTTATTTATATTAGGAGAAGAAACGTATCCTAAAGCACTTTCTTTTTTGCCCGTTGTAGCTTCATTGTAGCATTCTAAGGCGTCTGCTCTATGGTCATCTGTGATAATCCAAAGGATGTTTGGCTTCGACGAGCTTAGCCTATCAGGTTTATCTTGGGCATAAGCCATTAGGCTGACACTGAAATATAAAAGGAATAAAAGGGTTATTTTCTTCATAATGCACTATTAATTCCAAATTTGCAGGACAACTAAAGTACTATTTTTAGACTTACACATTCGTAATTAGAAAAGATTAGTTGCAATTGTATAGAAAATGTATACATTTGCATAGTTTTATCAACACGGGGCATTAGCTCAGTTGGCTAGAGCGTTTGGCTGGCAGCCAAAAGGTCATCGGTTCGACTCCGATATGCTCCACGTAAAAACCCCAACTATCTTATTGATAGTTGGGGTTTTGTTGTTTAAAATAGTATACGATTATTGTATTTGTTAATTAATTTATTCCATTTTTTTCAATCAGAGTGATGATTAATAATTGGAGGTTAACTTTGTATGATCAATTAAAGGTAAAATAAAATTATCAAGAATTGTCGCTTGGAATTTAGTAAATAAAATTCCTCTTGTAGTAGATATTGATATAGCATTAAAAGTGTCAACCATAGATTTAGGAAGAATTCCACCATCTTCATCTTCTAACTTTTCTAAGCCATCTACATAATAACTAAACATTACTTTTAAGTTTCCTATTTGTTTAGGGTTTTCACCATTTTTTTCAATGCGTACATTAATGGTAACTTTGACTTCAGATAATTCTTCCTCATAGTCACCACTAACTCCTAAGTTTCCAGATAGTTTTTCATGATTAAAATCGCTCTCATTTATTTGTTTAAGGTTAAACTCAAGAATTTCAATATTTGAGAGACCATATCTAACAGATTCGCTTAAAGGAGCTTTCCGATTTTTAGTTTTTTCAGCATTCATACCTTGATTTTACCGGAAGTTTATTTAGATTATTTTGAGTCATATAATTAGGAGAAACAGATATAGTTTCGTCTTCTTTACTAAATGAAATATTCAATTCGTATCTTGGTTTTACAAGTTTCTCTTCACAATTATTTATGAGATCTATCTTGATAACCCTTTGTATTTCGAATAAAGTATTGGCTGTAAAATTATGAGTGCCACTAAGCCATTTTGAGATTAAAGAAGGGCTTCTTCCAAGTTCTTTTGCTAAATCTAAATTTGTAAGACCTAACTTACTCATTTGTTTCTTAATTCTAGAGGCTAAAAGCATTCTATTCTTTACTAAATCATATTCAGTAGAATTGCTGTCGTCTTCTAAAATAGAATCAATTAAAGGGCTGTTGTAAGTTTTGTTTTTCTTTTTAGTCATCTTGTGTGGTCGTAATTATTTTAAATATTAATGTTAAACTCTAAATCTCCATCAAATTCTTCTGGATCCATTGAGTAATTAATTCGGATATCTTTATCCTTCATTTTTATCATTAATTCTTTAACAAATTCTCTTAAAAATAAATTTTCATAAGTAAGCTTTGGATCGTCCTGTAATGCTCTTATTGATTTTGGTTTGAAACCTCCGCCACCAACAACTACTAGTGCCATGCCAAATCGCACGCAATACAACCTTAAGTTACTTTTATCCGTATCGTAAAGAGCACAAACACCATCTCCTATGTTTCCTTCGTTTAGTTTAAAAAATTGTTCTCTTGCACCAGTATCATTTCCTATAACTTTTAGCCTAGTAACAATATCTTTAACTTCCTTAAAGTACTTAGTTTTGTTTTCATTTAAAAAATTTTCAAAGAGCGTGGTCTGATCTTCTTCAATAAAGAGGGAGTATATTGTAGCCATGTCACCACTAAGTTGATCTAATTTGACAAGACTACATTTCATTCATTGTAATTTTATGCAAATATAAGGCCAAATATACACTTATAGGTGAATTTTTTTTATTTATTTTGGATTTTTCTCACAAAAAACTGATTTAATATACCTTTAAATTTAATTTATTCTCTGCTTTTAACCAAATTAATTCTGCTTTTATAGGGTTAATTGAATTAAGTATATCGAGATAGCAAACTCAAAAAAGTTACTTTATAGAACGGTTAGATTTGTATGTGATTTGGTAGATGAAAATTCATAGATCAGAATGGTATTTTTTATAGGGTTTCAACAAATTTATTTAAAAGTGATCAAACTCTTTTAGGGTGCTATTTTTCGTTTATACCCCGGCTTTCCTTTCAGGACTTTAGTTGATGTACTTATTTTAGTATTTCGGATAATACTTTTTAGCGCGATGCATATAAAAAGAGTTTCTTATTTTGCAGTAAGATTTATTCTATGATTTTTTGTTTTTAGAAGCAATTATTAAAATTATAGCTGATATTAAGTGCAATTATATGAAAAGAGCATTTGTTTTTTTTTACAGCCTTTTTTTACTGTCTTTCGCTATATATGCTCAGGACCTGGCCAAAGCGTATCAATTTTTCAAGATAAAGGAGAATATCTCAAATATTGGAGTTTGTAATATTACACAAGATCAGTATGGGTTTATTTGGATAGGAACCAACGGAGCAGGCTTGAATAAATTTGACGGGATAGATTATACAACTTACAAGCATCAATTAAATGACCCAACATCATTAAGCAGTAGTTTAATTTTCTGCTCCTACCTGGATAATGAGAACAGATTGTGGTTTGGAACAGAAGAAGGGTTAAACCTGTACGATCGGAGGAATGATTGTTTTAAAAGAATTCCGTTAAAGGAATCAGGTACGGAAAAAAAGAATATTTCTATTAGAAGCCTGGCAGGTGATAAGAATGGTAACCTTTTTATTGGCACTTCTACCCAGGGCTTGTTTATACTAAACCTTAAAACGTTTAAAGTAGAAAAAGCCATAAGTCAGGAAAACAATTCTATTAACCCCATAGAAATCCATGCCCTGGTAACAGATGCCAACGGGACCATTTATGCCGGTACCAACTGGGGCCTTAAAGAATATGATGAAAAAACCAATACGCTAAAACTTTCTTTGATCAGGGCTACGGAAGGCGTGCATTTTATCAAGGAAGCCATACAATCTTTAGTTTTTGATGCGCATAAGAATTTATGGATAGGCTCGGTCAGCAAAGGGGTTTACAGATTGAAAATAAAAGAAGGTAGCATTGATCAGATTTATGAGTTTGATCATTATGAAATTACAGAAAACAGGGTGCTTACCATGGTTAGTTTGCCCGATAAAAGTTTATTGTGTGGCACAGAAAATGACGGGTTAATACACATGGATGCGAATGGAAAAGTAATAAAGCACTATTTGGCGGAACGATTAGAAGAAAAGAGCATTTTATCAAATTCCATCTGGAATTTATTTTTAGATAGAAATGAGCGCATATGGGTAGGCTATTATAATGCAGGGATTGATGTATATGATAAGTTATATGATAAATTCAATGAAATTGAAAGTTTGCACAATAACAATAACTCATTAGAGATAGGCTCTGTAACGGCTATTGTCAAGGACGATCTGGGAAACTTTTGGATCAGTATGGACGGCGGTGGTATTGATGTGGTCAACCCGAAACTTAACAGGTTTCGTCACATTAACGCCAATAACAATGATTTTATATCCGGACTTACAGATGATTATATAGAATCTTTATTTATAGATAGTAATAAAAATCTATGGGCCGGAACCTGGAATAAGGGGATTTATTTATTAAAAAAGGGCTCTAAGAAGTTTATTAATTTCAATATGGATAATACGGGAGGGGCTTTAAATTCTAATAATTTTCTGAGCATTGATGAAGATTCAAGTGGAACTATTTGGTTTACTTCCTGGGATAGCGGTTTACATTCATACAATCCTGAAACTAATAAGTTCATGCACCATACCTCAGCTCCCTTTTTAGAGTATCAAATTTCAAATTGTGATGCCAGAAAAGTATTGGTTGATAAAAATGACAATATATGGCTGGGAACGGTCACCCATGGTTTGTTTAAAATTAATAAGACAATTGATGGAACGTTTATTATTGAGCCACTGGCAGATAGAATGGCATCGGAATTTAATAATTATACAACCGCAAGTCATGTTTTATCTTTATATGAAAGCAATGAAGGCCCCCTATGGATTGGTACAAGAGGCGCAGGGTTGTGTAAGTTTGATTTAGATGCTGACACTTTTACATGGTATAATAGGTATAATGGTTTTACATCAGATAATGTCACGGGCATTGTAGAAGATGTAAATAATAATATTTGGGTGAGTTCTAACTCGGGAATTTCAAAATTAGACCCACAAACAAACACTATTAAACAATATACCAGCAAGGACGGATTATTATCAAATGACTATAACATTAACGCTACTTATAAGGATGAAAGCGGGCGTATCTATTTTGGTAATTACCTGGGTATAGATTACTTCAATCCGTTGAATATCACCACAAATAGAATTAGGCCTTCTTTATATCTCACTGGGTTTAAATTATTCAATAAAACAGTGGTGCCAAATCAAAATGATTCCCCATTACAAAGTGTTATAGGGGAAACCAACAGCATTACTTTAAATAATGCACAATCTGTTTTTACTATAGAGTATACAGGTGTGAACTATACGCGACCGGAAAAAAATCAATATGCCTATTATTTAGAAGGTCTGGAACAATCATGGAATTATGTAGGAGACCAAAGAAGTGCTACTTACACGAATTTGGCTCATGGCAAGTATACTTTTAAATTAAAATCCGCGAATAGTGATGGCGTATGGAATGAAACACCTTTGGAATTAGAAATAATTGTATTACCGCCCTGGTGGAAAACAAATGAGGCTTTATTTGGTTATGTATTGCTTTTACTTTTAGGGATTTATTATTTGAACAGGACCATGCAGATGCGATTGAATAAAAAACAGGAAAAAGCTTTAGAACAAAATATCAGACTACAGGAAAAAGCCTTAAATGAAAAGAAGTTTCAGTTTTTTACAAATATATCACATGAATTCAGAACGCCGCTTACGTTAATAATGAACCCCATTGATGATATTATTCGGGATGAAACATTAAACCTTCCTTTAAGGGTCAGAGAGAAACACAATATCATTTATAAAAATACCAGCAGGCTTTACAGATTGATAAACGAACTGTTAGACTTTAGAAAATTAGAGTTGAATAAGGTTACGGTTAGGGCAAAAGAAATAGACCTTGTTTCTTTTACAAAAGACATTATGAGTTACTTTAAGGAGGAAACTCTTAGTAAAGATGTGCATCTTAATATGGATGCAGATTTTGCCAGTATTCCAATTTGGGCAGATGAAAGGATGTTAGAAAAAATAATTTTCAATATTTTATCAAATGCGGTTAAAATAACACCTAACGGCGGGGCCATTAACGTAGATATAAAATCTACCGATGAACTGTTGATGCTTCCATTGGTCGATAGCAAAGACCCTGTTGAAGTGGTTCAAATATGTATATCCGATACGGGTTCGGGTATTGAAGAAGAAGAACTTAAAAAAATATTTGAACGTTTCTATCAGTCTAAAAGTTTGAATAAAGGCTACTATGGAGGAACCGGTATTGGCCTGGAAGTAGTACGTGAATTTGTTAACCTGCATAAAGGGAAGGTTGATGTAAGCAGTAAGGTAGGAGAAGGCACCACCTTTAAAATAATATTACCAATCGGGAATGCGCATTTTAAAGACGATGAAATCGTAACAGAGGAGGCTGAAATCCAAAAAGAGGCACATACTTTCACACCACAGCCTGTTACAGTATCCGATACAAATGAGAATGGACAAGAAGAAAACTTAACCAAACATACGCTGTTAATAGTTGAAGACAATGAAGAACTTTTAAGCTATTTAAGAAAAGAACTATCTAAAGATTACAAAATTAAAATTGCCAATAATGGTAAAAAAGGCTTACAGATGGCTAAAAAGGTAATGCCTGATGTTATCATAACGGATGTTATTATGCCGGAAATGGATGGTTTGGAGTTTTGTAAACAGATAAAGAGTGATATAGGTACCAGTCATATACCCGTGTTAATGCTTACGGCAAAAGCTAAGATTGATGATAGAATGGAAGGGATAGAAACCGGGGCAGATGCTTATATGGTCAAGCCTTTTAACATCCGTTTATTAAAATTACGGTTAGCTCAGTTAATAACAAGCAGGCAATTAATATTTAACAAATACTTTAGTGTTATAAGTGAAATTCCTGAAGATATAAAAACAACGCCTTTAGATAAAGAGTTCATTGAAAACGTATTGAATCATATTAATGACAATATAGGAGACCCTAATTTGAATGTAGAAGCCCTGGCCTCTCAGTTAAACTTAAGCCGAAGCCAATTCTACAGAAAAATTAAAGCCCTTACAAACCAAACGGCGAACGAATTTTTAAGAAATATCAGACTTCAAAAGGCAAGACAAATCTTGGAAATGGGAGAGACCAATATCAGTAAAGTGTGTTATGCCACAGGGTTTTCTTCGCACTCTTATTTTACCAAATGTTTTAAAAACTATTTTGGGGATTTACCAACTGAAGTAAAACCTAAAAGCAACAATTGAACAGTGCTTTTATATTCCTTTTAATGTATTTTCTTGGTGTTCAGTACATTATTAAAATTGTTGCATCCCTTGTATCAAATGTCGCATTTGTTTTAAGTCGCATTTGTTTGCTTCAAAAGTTGTAGCGCATGCTTTATGAATTGTATTACAACTTTAATATTTTTTTAACATTTGAAAACCGTGTTTAAAATGAGCAAACATAAAGGACTTGCAGAAATACTATTAATCGTATTCATTATAGGCTTATTGCTATTTCTTATTGTATATGTGTTTTAACATATGGTTTATTTAAAACGGAAAGACTTATTAATTCAAACTAACTAAATTTATGAAAGACAGATTACTTAAAAAGATGATGTTCCCCGTATTTTTATTATGGGGAAGTATCATTTATGCACAATCAGTATCAGGAACTGTTTCAGATAAGGCAGGTGTACCCATACCGGGTGCTAATGTATTAGTGAAAGGAACTACTACTGGAACAGTAACGGATTTTGATGGAAAATTCGAAATTAATGTTAACCAGGGAGATGTTTTAGTGTTCTCTTTTGTTGGTTATCAAACTCAGGAAATTAATTATACAGGGCAGAGCTCTGTTAATGTTTCTTTAGAGGAAGACGCAGCGCTACTTGATGAAGTAGTAGTTGTTGGTTATGGTACTAAGAAGAAAAGTCTGGTAACAGGTGCTATTTCCAGTATAGACAGTAAACGTATTGGAACGTCTTCTAATCAGAGAATTGAACAGGTTTTACAAGGTAGAACGTCCGGTGTAACCGTAACATCGTCATCCGGTTCTCCGGGTTCCGGAGCCCAAATTAGAATACGTGGTGCAGGTTCCAGTGGGGTGTCTGAGCCGCTTTACATTGTAGATGGTATGAAAACATCATCTATTGCTGATATCGCGCCTTCTGATATTGCTAACATTGAAATATTAAAAGATGCCGCATCGGCAGCCATTTATGGTACGGAAGGTGCCAACGGAGTTGTTATGGTTACAACTAAGAGTGGGCGTACAGGTGACTTAAGAGTATCTTTTAACACGCAATTGGGGACTCAGTTTGTTAACACAGGGATGGAGTTAATGAATGCGTCTCAATTCGTGGAGTACATGAATGAAGCCGGAATCGGCACAGTAACAGACAACGGTTATAATACTAACTGGATTGATGAAACTTTTACTTCAGCACCCATACAAAGATATGATGTGAACGTTTCCGGTGGTAGTGAAAAACTAACGTATTACGTTTCGGCTTCTCACTTAAATCAAGACGGTGTAGTAGGTAAAGAGAATTCAAATTTTAAGCGTTCTACCCTTCGTGCTAATTTAAAAAGTACAATTAATGACTTCATAGAAGTTGGAGGTAACGCTACCTATTCTTTTTCAGACAGAAACGGTATTCAGGAAAATAGTGATACCAGGGGTGTGATTCAAAATATGTTGATTATTGACCCGTTAACACCGGTAACCTATCCGGATGGCCAGGTACCGCAGGAAATAATAGACAGAGCTAATGATAACAACGTACCACTATTAACAACTAGCAATGGTAGTGTATACGGTTACCCAAGCTTCTCTACCGGTGAGGTAATCAACCCTGTGGCTTATGCTAATGATATTAATAGAACTAATTTTGATACAAAACAATTCCTGGCATCTGTTTACCTTAAACTTAATTTAGCTGAAGGCCTTACATTCACATCCAGATTTGGTTTTGATAAGGGCGAAACAGATACCAGAACCACAATCATACCTTACTTTGTATCATCTGAAGCAGCTAATACCGCTTATACAGGATCTCAAAGTGTTGTTGAGCGTAGACGATGGTTGTGGGAAAATTTCATGTCTTATGAAAAGACTTTTGGAGAACACAACCTTAAACTCCTTGCCGGTTATTCGGCCGAAGATCAAGATGTTGAAACTCCAATATCCCGAAGTGGCTCCGTGGCCATAGATGAATTTACCGGGTGGGATTTTGAATTACCCGGATTTAATGCCCAGGTAAACAATATAGATCCGTTCTTTGACAATATGGTATCCATTTACGGTAGGTTATCGTATGATTTTGCTAATAAATACCTGTTTGAAGCCTCTATAAGAGCTGATAGATCGGATAAATTCCCAACAGCAAATAAAACCGGGGTGTTTCCAGCGTTTTCTGGTGGTTGGGTACTATCGAATGAAGATTTTTGGAACGCAGACTCCAAAATTAATTATTTGAAGTTAAGAGCTAGTTGGGGTCAAAATGGTAGTAGATCTAACTTAAGCGGAAACTCTGACAAAACGTTTATTACTACTATAATAAACGGATTGAACATTGATTATTTGGGTAATACAGGTGCGCAAATCACCGGTTATTCTAATCCTAACTTAGTTTGGGAGACCTCTGAACAATTGGATATAGGGGTAGACTTAAGAGCGTTAAACAATAGGCTAACATTCTCTGCAGATTACTACAAGAAAACTACCAGAGATGCTATTGTTGCCAATGGAGGTTTAATTACACCAGGATCGGCAGGGTTCCTTTCAAATGAATTTAATGCAGGTACCATAGAAAACAAAGGTGTTGAATTTGAATTAGGTTACGGCGATACAACCAGTAGTGGTTTGAGTTATAACATAAGCGCCAATTTGTCTACGCTTAAAAATGAAGTAACTGAGATTTTATTTGTTCCGGAAGGTGCTTCTTTAGTCGGGGCTGGTGCACCTCAAAATGCTGATGGTGTAACGAGATTCTCCGAAGGATTCCCATCCTGGTATTTCTATGGTTTTGAAACCAATGGGATAGACCCTGCCACCGGAGAAATTATTAAAGTGGATACTAATGGTGACGGAAGTATTACAGATGCTGATAAAACACAAATAGGGTCTCCGCATCCAAGTGTTTTATATGGCGGAAACATCAATTTAGCGTATAAAGCATTTGATTTCAATCTGCAATTCCAGGGTTCTGCCGGTAATGATATTTTTGCTACATATCATCAACCTTCCAGGCCAATTACTAACAAACCGTTACACTTTTACACGAATCGCTGGCAACAAGCCGGAGATAATGCCAGTTTCCCGGGGGCTGGAAATGAAATAGATTCTTACGATACGGATTTGATGGTAGAAAATGGTTCTTATATGAGAATTAAACAAATTCAGTTCGGATACACATTCCCAAGTGAATTGATAAGTAAAGCGAAAATAAAAAATCTGAGAGTTTATGTATCTTTAGATGACTATTTCACTTTCACAAAGTATAATGGTTTAGACCCGGAAATTGGAAACTTCAATTTCAACTCATTAGGTGTAGACAGAGGTTTTTATCCAACGGCAGCTAGAGCGCTTTTCGGATTGTCGTTAGATTTTTAATACAAAAAAAGAATAATTATGAAAAAAGTAATATTAACATTTATAGCTATAGCCTTTTTAGGGACGTTCTCCTGTGATGATGAATTTACTACCAATCCGAGATTGAACGTAGAAGATCTGGATACTTATTTTCTTGAAGAAGCGAATGTAGAAACTGCCATCATTGGTATCTATGATCTCATGCAACACAATTATAGTAGAGATTGGCACAGTGCTTATTTTGTAAAACTGTTACCCGGGGATGATGCTAATGCTGCAGGCGGTAACTCCGGAGATCAGCAGCAATTACAGGATATTGATGATTATACTGATGTGTCTTCATCTAATGCTTCCATAGCAAGTATCTGGGATCTGTTCTATAGAACGATTGCCTTATCTAACTTGGTTATTGAAAATATTAAAGACAGTAGTTTAAGTAATAAAGACAGAGCGTTGGCCGAGGCTAAATTTATGAGAGCCTGGTGCTTTTTTGAGCTAACAACCATGTTTGGAGATATTCCTTTAAGATTAACAGTGCCGGAAGTGGCGGAAGATTTTGGGCTTGCAAAGTCTCCAAGATCTGCTGTCTATGCTCAGATAGAAAGTGATTTAACCGATGCTATTGCGTCTTTACCGGACAAGGCAGCCCTATCAGATAACTTTAGGGTATCAAAAGGAACTGCTGAAGCTTTAATGGGCAAAGTATTGGTTTTCCAGGAAAAATATTCTGAAGCCATTCCACATTTTCAAAGTGTCATTTCTAATGCTGCTCACGACCTGGAACCTAATCCGGCAGACGTATGGAGCATCAACAATGAATTTGGGATTGAATCATTATTTGAATTAGGATTTGTTTCAACTACAGCAAGAGATTGGGGTAATATTGCCTGGGGCGGAAGAAATGAAAGCAATCTTCATATTCAACTTATGGGCCCCAGAGGTGACGGTATTTTTGACCTAACAGGAACCGGGCTTTTAAATGGTTGGGGCTTTAACTTACCCACTGCAAAATTGGCTAGTGCATTTGATGCTGCCGGTGATGTTAACAGAAAAGCTGCTACCCTGATGACAGAAGCTGAATTAATAGCTGCCGGAGGTGCCGTTGACCCATCTGCTGCTACTGGCGGATCTATTTGGGATTATGAAGGTGCTATAAGAATTAAATATGCTACAAAAGCAGAAGACACCAGTCCCGGAGGCGTTAGAGAATTAAACTATAGTACGAACTTCAGACTGTTCCGTTATGCCGAAGTATTATTACTTGCTGCAGAGGCGTATAATCAGGCAGGACAGGACTCAAATGCCAGAACCGAGTTAAACAAAGTAAGAAATAGAGCTGGTTTGGCAGATGTAAGCGCTACCTTATCCGGTACTGACTTATTTGAAGCCATTGTTAGCGAAAAGTTTTTAGAATTAGCACATGAAGGCCAACGTTTTTGGGATTTAGTACGTTGGGGCAGAGCTTCTACCGAACTTTCAGGAACTGGCTATACTTCTACAAATGATTTGTTCCCTATTCCTATCACAGAAATAGATAAGAACTCTGAATTAACAGTAGCAGACCAGAACCCGGGATACTAAGTTTTGAGTAATTTTGTTTAGTTTTTTACTTGGAATAAAAAGCAGTGTGGTAAATCCCATACTGCTTTATTTTTTATATTACAACCCGTTGTGAATTTTGAATCAAAATGGTATTTTATGTCAGTTCGAGTGATTTTGAGGCATGAAAAATCGTATCGAGAACTCCCTAAAAAGCTAAAAATTCTTATTCTCGATACAAATTTTACTTATTTCAATCGTAAAATTCACTCGAATTGACAGAATTTAATCAAAACGCAAACGGAATATTACCATAATAAAATAATGTTATGCTTAGAGTTTTCTTCATTTTAGTTTTGTTATTAGTTGCCGGCTGTACATCTAAAAAGGATAACGGCCATAGCAACACGCTATTCAATAAAGTGCCTTCGAGCAAAACCAATATTCACTTTAGCAATAATTTACAGGAAACCGATTCTTTAAATTATTTCAAATACACGTCCATCTATATGGGTGGTGGCGTTGCTGTGGGCGACATCAATAATGATGGGTTAGAGGATATTTTCTTTACAGGCAACCAGGTAAAAAATAAACTATACTTAAATAAAGGTAACCTGCAATTTGAAGACATCTCTCAAAAGGCCAATATAACAGGGGATGACAGGTGGTATACAGGTGTTACCATGGCGGATGTAAATAACGACGGTTATTTAGACATTTACTGTTCTGTTGCAGGAAAAGATGGCGTTAAGAACAACCAGCTATTTATCAACAATAAAGATCTCTCATTTACTGAAAAAGCCAAACAATATAACATTGATGATACGGCTAATTCTGTTCAGGCCAGTTTTTTTGATTATGACAATGATGGTGATCTGGATCTGTATGTTGCCAATTATCCTATGGCACATCCGTCAACCTCAAACATGGTCTACAAAAACAGAATGGACAATGTTACAGACCAGGAGTCCGATAAACTATATAGAAATGACGGGGACACCTTTACTGACGTTACAGAAGCAGCCGGTGTAAAAAATTATAGTTTTTCATTAGGAGTCACGGCAGCGGATATCAATAATGACGGGTGGCAGGACCTATATGTCTCCAATGATTACAGTATTCCGGATTTCTTTTATATAAACAATCATGACGGTACCTTTAAAGAAGTTGTGAAAGAAGCCACTTCTCAGACGGCTTTTTACGGTATGGGCATTGATATTGCCGATATTAATAATGATGGTTTGCTGGATATTTTCCAGGTTGATATGGATTCTGATAACAACCGGCGTCAAAAGGCTAATATGGCAAGTATGAATCCCAGGCTTTTTTTTGAAACCGTTTTTTACGGATTTCATTACCAATACATGCAAAATAGTTTGCAGCTAAATTCAGGTTTATTGGAAAACGGGGTTCCAAAATTTTCTAACATATCAAGGCTGTCAGGGACTTCATCTACCGATTGGAGTTGGGGGCCTTTAATTGCGGATTTTGATAATGACGGGCTCAAAGACTTGTTTGTTACCAATGGTACCAGAAGAGAAGTTAACAACAAAGATTTCTTTAATAACATAGGGAACAAAGAATTCGATAAATACTCGCTTTTAGAAAAAACCAATATGATACCTTCTGAAAAGATAGACAATGTGATGTTCAGAAATTCAGGCAATTTAGGTTTTGAGCGTGTAAATAAAAATTGGGGGATTGAACATAAAGGCTTTTCAAACGGTGCGGTATATGCAGACTTAGACAATGATGGTGATTTAGAGATCATTATAAATAATATTGATGAAGAAGCTACGCTTTTTGAAAATAAGAGTGATCAAAACAACTATTTGCAAGTAAAATTTAGGGGTGATTCTAATAACAAATTTGGTTTGGGCAATCGTGTTTATTTGTACTCTCAAAATAATACACAGGTACAGGAATTAACCTTAACAAGGGGGTTTCAGTCATCCGTAGCACCCAAATTGCATTTCGGACTGGGCCAAAACACACAGATAGATAGCTTAAAGATTATATGGCATAACGGAAACACCCAGTTGTTAAAAAACATTGCAGTAAATCAGGAATTAATCATTCAATATTCAGAGGTTACGGGGGCAGAATTGGTTAAAACAGATCATTCGCAACAGGTCTTTGCAACGTCTCAAAATATATTTCCAAATCATAGGCATCAGGAAAACGATGTTAATGATTTTGATAAACAGGTTTTATTACCTCATAAAATGTCAACACTTGGGCCGGCTTTAGCTGTGGCAGACATTAATAATGATGGGTTAGATGATTATTTTATAGGAGGTTCTTTTGGGTTGCCGGCAAGCATGTATGTACAACATCCATCAGGGTTTAATGAACATCGTATTGAAGCCATAGAAAAAGATAAACTATCGGAAGACTTAGGTGCTTTATTCTTTGATGCCGATAATGACGGCGATCAGGATTTATACGTAGTAAGCGGTGGTTATGAGTATGCTGAACAGTCGGAAATGTTACAGGACAGGATATATTTAAATGATGGACAGGGACATTTCAAAAAAGCAAAAGATGCGTTGCCCAAATTTTATTCCAGTGGTTCTAAAGTTTTGGAATTAGACTATAATAAAGACGGTAAAAAAGACTTGCTTGTTTTAGGAAGGCAGATCCCCGGAAAATATCCGGCTCCTGCCTCCAGCTATTTATTAAAAAACAGGTCTGATGAGTCCGCTGTGAACTTTGAAAACGTAACAGAGCAAATAGCACCATTTTTTAAAGATTTAGGAATGGCTACAAGTGCTGTTATTACCGATTTTAATAAGGACTCCTGGCAAGATATTATCATAGTTGGCGAATGGATGCCTGTCAAGGTTTTTGAAAATAATAAAGGCACATTTAAGGATGTTTCAGAAGCCTATGGGTTAACCAATGATACCAGAGGTTGGTGGTGGAATATAAACCAGGGTGATTTTGATCAGGACGGTGATATGGATTACATTATCGGTAACAACGGGTTAAACTATAAATACAAAGCCACCGAGGACGAAACCTTTGATATTTACGCGAATGATTTTGATAAGAATAATCAGCAGGATATTGTTTTAAGTTATTATAACGAAGGAGAACAATACCCGCTAAGAGGACGGGAATGCTCCTCACAGCAAATACCGGGAATAAAGCAAAAATTTAAAAACTATCAGGGTTTCTCTGAAGCTACTTTAGTTGATGTTTACGGAAAAGAAAACCTGGAAAACGCATTACATTACCAGGTCAAATCTTTTGCCAGTATTTATTTGGAGAATGACAACGGCGCCTTCATTATTCATGAACTTCCAGTTGAAAGCCAATTTTCCAGCATCAATGGTATATTGGTAAATGATTATGATAAAGATGGCCATTTGGATGCTCTAATAGCCGGAAACCTATATAATTCTGAAGTGGAAACCCCAAGGAACGATGCCAGTTACGGACTGTTTTTAAAAGGAAATGGCCAGGGCCAATTTAATAGTGTGCCCGTTATGAAAAGCGGATTTTACGCTCCGGGCGATGTAAAAGATATGAAAGAGATCATAATTAATAATAAGAAATACATCATAGTTGCCAAAAACAATGATGACTTTCAATTCATTAAAGTTTTAAATTGAAAGCGTGTGGGCTAAAAAATTAAAGAACAAATAAAGACCGAAGAAAACCCTACAAGAGCAACAATAGTGGTCATTACGGTCCAGCTTCTGAACGTTTGTTTTTCGGTAATGCCAAGGTATTTACTTACCAGCCAAAACCCGCTATCATTTACGTGAGATAAAATAGATGCTCCCGAAGCAATAGCAATAACCAATAGAGCTTTATCAATGTCTGAAGTGTCTAAACCCAGAAGGGGCGCAGTTATTCCGGCTGAAGTGATCATAGCAACCGTAGCGGAACCCTGAAGGATCCTAACTATAGCGGCAGCTACAAAAGCAAAAAGAAGGATGCTTATTCCCTTATCGGCAAAGTAATTGGCCAGCATTTCTCCTGTTCCTGTATTAACCAACATCTGTTTAAAAACGCCACCCGCCCCGGTTAATAAAATAATGACGCCAGCGGACTCCATGGATTTGGTGGTGATCTTTAACAACGGCTCCTTTTTAACCCCTCTTTTTAAGCCCAATAAATACCAGGCCATAAGATTGGCAATAATTAGAGCTGTAAAGGGGTGTCCAATCATTTTAAGCCATAATTTTAAACTGTCAGAAATAGTTCCTTCCGGAAATAACGGACTGTTTAAAACCGTGTTTCCTACGATCAATACAATGGGAATTCCAATTATAGAAAGTATTAAACCTATACCGGGATAGTTTTTAACGTCCTCTTTATCTGCATAAATTTTTGGAGCTTCCACATGGATCTTCTTTGAAATATATCTGGCAAAAACGGGGCCGCTTAAAATAGCAGTTGGAATACCGGTGATAAAACCAAATAAAATGACCCAGCCAAGATCTGCCTTTAATATATCGGCTACGGCAACAGGGCCTGGCGTAGGTGGGATGTAGGCGTGTGTAACTGCTAAGCCGGCAAGGAGGGGTATGGCATAAAGCAGGATGGATTTTTTTGTTTTTCGCTGTAAAGAATATATCAACGGCACCAAAATAATAAACGCTACATCGAAAAATACTGGAATAGCAATAAAAAAACCTGAGATTACCAAAGCCCACGAAGCGTTCTTTTCTCCAAACTTATTTAACAGATAACCGGCCAATGCCTCTGCACCGCCTGAGTATTCCAAAATGGCACCGAACATGGCTCCCAAGCCAACTACCACCGCTACAAACCCCAGGGTACTACCCATCCCTTCTTGCATGGTAGTAATAATATCTTCAGGGTTCATGCCAGCCACAATTCCGGTAACAATACTGGCAATTAACAGCGCAATAAAAGCTTGGATCCTAAGTTTAAGAATAAGAAAAAGTAAAACAGAGACACCAATCAGAACAGAAAAAATCAATAAGGGATCAATCATTAGTATGCCTGTTTTTTGATGGAATTTGATCCACCAGGTTCCTTTATTACAAAGCTATTAATACTTCTATTTAATATTTATTTTAATTTTTTTAGAAATGTTGTTGGATGCATTCCCCACATGAATTAAATAATTCCCTTTTTCAACAACCCAATCAGAAAGCGTTTCATCATAATAAGCTAAAGAACTAACGGGAACTTCAATATTTAAATGGGTTCCATGACCTGGCTCTAAGGTTACTTTTTGAAATCCTTTTAATTCTTTTAAAGCCCGATCAACTTTAGATTTTGGCTTGCCTATGTAAACCTGAACGACTTCGGCTCCGGATTTAGCTCCTGTATTTGTTACATTACAAGTTACAATTATATTGTCATTTTGATGGTAATTTTCTTTGTCGGATTTAATGTTTTCAATTTCAAACGACGTATAGGACATGCCGTAGCCAAATGCATAAAGCGGATCAATATGTTTTGTGTCGTGCCATCTGTATCCCACTAAAATATCTTCTTTATAATGTTGGGTCAAATTCACTCCGGGATAGGAGGTTTCTCCAAAAGAATGCGCACCATTATCTTCTAATTTTTTAGGGAATGTGAATGGTAATTTACCTGAAGGATTAACATCACCGCTAATAACATCAGCCATAGCATGGCCTGCCATACTGCCTAAATACCAGGCTTGCATTACACCTTTTACATGATCTAACCAGGGCATTTCAACAGCATTACCTGTTAAAAGAATAAACCCAACATTTTGATTGACTTTTGAAATCGCTCTGATCAAATCTTCCTGACCAAACGGAAGGCCGTACTGTTGTCTGTCATCACCTTCACAATCCTGTAAATGGCTCTTATTTAATCCACCAACAAATAGTACAATATCAGCTTTCTTTGCTAGTTTGATGGCCTCAGCCTTTAGAGAATCCTGGTCTAAAGACGGCGGATTGACTTTAGCATATTCGGAAGGCCCCGTTTCATAGCCCATAGAATGCAAAATTCTGGCGTTTTTATAACGCGCTTTGATACCTTCCAAAGGAGAAATTTCAAATTTTGGCTTTAACTCTGAAGACCCGCCTCCGGCTGTCATGGATCTGGTTGCATTTTCACCTATAATGGCTATAGTCAAATCTTTATCATCTTTTATCGGGAAGAAATTATTATCATTCTTTAGTAACACGATACCTTCTGTTGCCACTTTTCTGGCTACCTCATGATGTTCTACATTGTTGGCTCTTCCCAAGGGTCTGTTTTTACTTAAATTGGTGCGAAAACGAAGTCTTAAAACACGACGTACTTTATCATCTAATACAGATTCTGATATCGCTCCGCTCTTAAGCTTTTCAAGGAAGGGATTTGCTAAGAAATAATTGGCATAATGATTTAGGGTGGTGGTCCCTAAACCATCTGTTCCGGTTCCCATTTCAATATCTAATCCGTTATTAGCGGCCTCCATAGTATCGTGGGCTGAACTCCAGTCACTGATGACCACACCATCATACGCCCAATCACCTTTTAAAATCTTATTGATCAATAGTTCATGGTGCGTCGTGTATTGTCCTCTAAACTTATTATAAGCACCCATTACAGCCCACACATCCGCTTCTTGTACAGCGGCCTTAAAAGCAGGTAAATAAATTTCATGTAGAGCCCTGTCACTGGCTTCTACATTTATTTTATCTCGCCAATGTTCCTGGTTGTTTAAAGCAAAGTGTTTTACACAAGCGGCAACACCATTTTTTTGAACGCCTTGTATATAAGGTACCACCATGGTAGATGCTAAAAAAGGATCTTCTCCCATATATTCAAAGTTTCTGCCATTCATTGGGGTTCTGTATATATTAACGCCGGGGCCAAGTAATACATCTTTTTTTCGGTATCTGGCTTCTTCCCCCAGGCTGAATCCATAATCGCCGGCTAATTCAGGGTTAAAAGTTGCTGCCAAACAAGTTAATGCAGGAAATGCTGTAATGGAATCATTGGTCCATCCGGCATAGGCCCAGGAGTCCCAACTAATCTCTGCTCTTACACCATGCGGACCGTCAGCCATCCAAATTTCAGGAATGCCTAATCGTTCAACGCCTTTGGTGCTAAACTTTGATTGGGCGTGACACATGACCACTTTCTCTTCCAGGGTCAATTGTTTTATAATGTTATTTATACTGGTTTCCATATTGTTTTGTTGGATATTATCGATACTTTTTGATTGCGCATTTAGGATACAACCATATAATACTGTAATAAGAAATAAATAAATCGGGTTTTTGAGTTTTTCGTGTAAAGGCTTCATGTTTTTTGTAAATGTTGGAATTAAGTATTACTCTATATTTTTCCTTAAGA
Source organism: Seonamhaeicola sp. (assembly GCF_028281565.1). Taxonomy (GTDB): domain Bacteria; phylum Bacteroidota; class Bacteroidia; order Flavobacteriales; family Flavobacteriaceae; genus Seonamhaeicola. Next base: position 131,971 of record NZ_JANQJQ010000015.1, on the reverse strand, counting down.
ATGTTGGGTAAATCTACGCCTTACTACTAATTAGAATTAACAGGAATACTGCTTATGTTAAAACTTTTGTTGCATTATTTGTATTATATGTGCTAATACAACATAAGTGCTAAGGTCTTTGTGATTATTTACAACAGATAATATTTTGAAGGCAGGATCCATGCCCCGGAACTTTTCAAGAAAAACTATTTATGCCGGACTTCGTAAAAGCCCTCTATAACCATTGCTTATAGTTTTATATCCAAACGACAAAATAGTATACAAACTGTGATGTATAGGATTTAAAGAACCTTTATGTTTTAATTAATTTTGATACAATTCGAAAATTAATATTCCGGGATAATTTTTTTAATCCTTTATTATATAGTGTTTTATGAGTATTGTCTAACTTTAATTCAATCACTTTTAACTTAAAGTTTTATTCCGGTTAAGAAATTTAGAGAATCACATTTAATGTACTATATGAATATTGGGAACTATAAGGTGAGAACCTGTTTAACGATAAGTAGAACTAAACTATATAAGACATGATTGCGTATACAACTAAAGTAAAATCATTTTTAAGCCAGGACCCTATTCCTTTTTTAATTGGTGGATCTTGGCTACAGAACTCTGAAAACCTAGTTTTTCAGGTAGAAGACCCTTCAACGCAAGCAGCATTGGGCAAGGTGAGTAGGGCCACTGCAAGCGATACTGTTAAAGCAGTAGAGAAAGCAGATGAAGCTTTTAAAACATGGCGGAATACGAGTGCTAAAGAACGCGCCGCATTACTTCATAAGTTGGCTGATCTATGTGAAAGAGATGCTGAGGAACTGGCACAGTTAGAGGCCTTAGACGTAGGTAAGTCTGTAAACAACGCCAGGGGATTTGATGTACCATTTGGTATAGAATCGTTACGTTATTATGCCAATCTGATAGAAAACAAAGCCTTTGAACAGGTTTTAAATTTGGATGGTGTATCCGGTAAATCTGTCCGATTACCTTATGGTGTCGTAGCATTTATCTTTCCGTGGAACTTTCCTTTAACCCTTTGTATGTGGGGTATTGGCCCTGCGTTGGCCGCAGGAAATACGGTAGTCATTAAACCGGCCGCTTTAACACCATTGAGCACATTGTATCTTGGAACCTTAGCCCAGGAAGCCGGTTTCCCTGAAGGCGTCATTAATATTGTCCCCGCCAGTGGAGCCGAAGCCGGGGATGTGTTAACCAAACACCCTAAAGTGAAATGTGTGTCATTCACCGGTTCGTCAGAAGTAGGTAAGACCATTGGTCAGAATTGCGGGTTTAATTTGAAGCCTGTTAAACTAGAATTAGGAGGCAAAGGCGCCGCTGTGGTTTTTGACGATGCCGATTTGGATAATGCCGCTACCGGTTTAGCCGGAGCTATAACCTTAAATACCGGTCAGGTATGTTGTACTGCTACGCGTTGGATCATTCATGAAAACGCGGTGGATAGCTTTATTGATAAAGTGAAGATTGAACTTTCTAAAACCAATATAGCTCCCGGAATGGACGATGCCAGTGACATGGGGCCTGTAGTGAGTGAAAAACAATTAAACAGTATTTTCGATTATATTAATAAAGGTCAGGAAGAAGGTGCTGAAGTTATTTTTGGAGGCAAGCGTTTGGATGTTGAAGGTGTGCAAGGTTACTATATGGAACCAACATTATTGCAGGGAACGGAAGAGAATATCTGTTTTAAAGAAGAGATTTTCGGACCTGTAGCTTACATTACTACCTTTGCAGATGAAGCCGATGCCATCCGGCAGGTGAATAGCCTGGACTACGGTTTGGCAAATAGTGTATGGACAGAAGATGCCATTCGGGCAGAGCGTGTTGCCAAAGAAATGGTAGCAGGAAACAGTTGGATAAATGCCCATAACGTTTTTGCCTATGGATTACCATATGGCGGTGTAAATGGCAGTGGTAACGGCGGTGGCGTGAATAGTATTGAAACACTGTTTGATTACACCCGGGGCCTCTCCATAGCGCAACCTGTAGTTGTTGAAGCATTAGTATAGATGATAAACGTCCTATGAGCGTTCAGGAATTAATAGTGTATTTAAATAAGAAGGGTATGCTCGTTTCAACCGAAGCGGGCATTACCCCTTTAAAGGGAGGTGTATCTTGCGAAATTTTACTGATTGATGACGGTCAGAACAGATTCGTTTTAAAACGCGCTTTGGAAAAACTTAAAGTTAAAGACGATTGGTTTGCCGATATTGAACGAAACACTACTGAGCAACATTTTTTAACTTATATAGGGGCGTTTCTCCCCGAATCTGTACCGCGCATTTTATATAAGGATACTGAGCACCACTTTTTCTGCATGGAAATGCTGGAAAATGGTCTTGAGAATTGGAAGACCTTGCTCTTAAATAAACAGTTTCGTAAGGCCTATGCACAACAGGCAGGTGCTTTATTGGGGCGTATTCATTCTCAGTCTGCAGGAGATCCGGAAGCAGAAAAGTTATTTGATACACTCGATAGTTTCAAACAGCTGCGCATAGAACCTTATCTTTTTAAAACCGGGGAGCGGCATCCGGAATTACGGCATTATTTTGAGGCGGAGGCTTCCAGGTTGGCTTCAAAAAAGGAATGTTTAGTTCATGGGGATTTTAGCCCTAAAAACATTTTGGTAAATTCAGATAGATTGGTGATTCTGGATTGTGAAGTGGCCTGGTATGGCGATCCTGTTTTCGACTTAGCCTTTTTCTTAAATCACTTTGCTTTAAAGGCGTTGTTACATGCTGAAAATGCGGAAACAGTTTTAGATTTATTTACGGAAATATGGCATGCCTACAAGAAGGAAGCACATGCCTTAATTGACTCGGAATTTGAGCGACGATTAACCCATTTACTGGCCATGCTCATGTTGGCCAGAGTGGATGGTAAATCACCTGTGGAATATTTGAATAACAAACAACAAGATGTAATAAGAGCATTTGCTTGTGAGGAAATACCGGCGGGTTCAAAAAACTTAAAAGCATTTAAAACTAAATGGTTAAATAAATTACAATAAAAAAATATACAGATGAAAATAAAGAACATTGATGCATATCAAATTTATGACTCCAGGGGCTTTCCGACATTGGAGGTGGAGGTCACTTTAGAAAATGGTATCAAAGGATACGGATTGGTGCCATCAGGAGCCTCAACAGGACAATTTGAAGCTTTGGAATTAAGAGATGGAAATAAAGAGTTATTCCATGGAAAATCTGTTTTTAAGGCCATTCGGAATGTTAAAACAACTATAGCCGAAGCACTGAAAGGCACTTCTATTTTTGAATTGGAGCAGATTGATAAAACCATGATAGCTTTAGATGGTACGCCTAATAAATCCAACCTGGGGGCCAATGCTATCTTAGGCGTATCCATGGCGGTAGCTAATGCCGGAGCTAATGCTAAAGGCATTCCGCTTTATGAATATTTGGGCAATGGCGAAGGTCATCTCATTCCATTAAATGAAATACAGATTTTAGGAGGAGGAGCACATGCCGCCTGGGCAACCGACATACAAGATTATTTAGTGATTGCAGTAGGCGCAAAGACCTATGAAGAAACATTGGAAATGACCCACAACATATATCATGCTGCGGGAGAGGTCATGAAGGCCAGAGGAAAATGTGTTGGTATTGCCGATGAAGGTGGCTGGTGGCCGGATTATGAAACCAATGAAGAACCTTTTGAAGTATTTCTGGAAGCAGTTGAAAAAGCCGGCTATGTAGCGGGGAAAGATGTGGCCATTTCGTTGGATATTGCTGCCAGTGACCTTTTTGATGGTGAGAAGTATCGATTCAGATTGGATAATAAAGAATTTACACCGGATGCGTTTTGCGATTTAATGATCTCCTGGTGCAATAAATACCCGATCATTTCTATTGAAGACCCTTTTGCCGATACCGATTTTGATAGCTGGAAACGCTTTATGGAAGTTTGCGGAAATAAGGTACAGGTGATAGGAGACGACTTGTTTACCACAAATATGGAACGCATAAAAGAAGGTATTGCCAAGAATCTGGCGAATTCGGTGCTCATTAAATTGAATCAGATTGGCTCGGTAACTGAAACAATACAGGCCATTAAACTTACGCAAAGTGCCGGATGGTTACCTGTAGTTTCTGCCAGGTCCGGTGAGACCGAGGATGCTTTTATTTCGCATTTAGCGGTGGCTACCAATGCAGGTCAGTTAAAAGTGGGATCCTTTGCCAGAAGTGAACGTATGGTTAAATGGAACGAGAATATTCGTATTCAAAGAAACCTTGGTGATAAAGCAACCTTTATTGGCGGTAAAATTTATGACCAAATATTGAACAAAGAAACTGCGGAAATATAGTCCTTGACTATTCCATATAAAAAGGCTTTCAAAAATACTGAAACTGTCATTCTGAACTCCTGTGCTGAGCTTAGTCGAAGTATGATTCAGAATCTCATGCTGATCATTAATCGTTATGAGAACCTGAAACGAGTTCAGGTTGACAAACATGCTTTTGAAAGCCTTTTTTAATCTATCGTTGAATAGGTTCCTTTAAAACTTTGATTTAACACCATAACCTGTAATGGCTCTACCTTGTTATATCTTTTAACCTCTATCGAGGCTTGCCCGTTTGCCATTTCAATAATTTCGCTACCTGTTGGTGTACCCTGGCTTATAATTGCTTCGCCTCCATTTAAGCATTGAAAATAAACGCGCTTTTCATAATCTAAACAACGAAGGCCGTTGTTGTCTACTGCGGTAGCGGTGATTAAGTAATTGCCATTATCTAATTCTTTATGTGCTAATTTTAGAGCGCTCGCTTTACCATTTTTGACATAACGGTAGCTTATTTTTAGCTCATCACTAACTGTTTTTCCTTCTTTAGTTTTCCCGATAGCTTTTAAAATATTCGTTCCATCTTTAAACTTCACGCTCCAATTTAAACCTGAAGCGGGAAATTCCAAAGTATTACGTGTCCTACTTCCCAGGCTTTCGCCATTTAAAAACAACGCTACCTCCGGACAATTGCTATATACACTGACGTCTTTAAGTTTTCCTTTTGGACCTTGTCGCTCTGTCCATGTGTGAGATTCTATATATGTAAAGGGCTCGTTGCTCCAATAGCTTTTAAATACGTAAAAGGCATCTTTGGGATTCCCGGCTCTATCTACCAATCCTTTTTGATTTATGTATGGAATAGCATTTTCCGGTCGTAGTGGCGTACCAAAATCTTTAAATGCCCATTGCACATTTCCAACAAACGTGGAATCATTTTCGGAAATTCGCAAATGCCAATCGAATAAATCAACTATATAATTTTCACTCCAATCTCCTATTTGTGCAATATTTGCAATATCGGTTTGCACAATGGCCTCTTCCCATCCATCGGATTGAATTTTACCCTCACCGGTGATGGGGTTTTCGGTATGTCGTCCTAAATGACTGGAGCCTCCGTATTCGGCGTGTAAAAAATGGGGGTATTCTTTTTTGTATAGATCTATAGCTTTTTGATAACTTTTATAACTTCCGGAATACCAACCGGACCAAATGGAAGGTGAAAATACATCTACAATATCCGCGCCTTCATAATACTTTCTTATGGCTGTTTTCCTTGTATGATCCAGTTCATGAGCGTAGTCATTAAGCGCTTTTAGAAATTTATTTATCTCTGTGCTATCATCGCCGTTTTCAAAATCCGGCAACCAATAGATTTCATTTCCTAAGGACCATAGGATAATACTGGGGTGGTTATAATTTTGCTCAATAATTTCCTTTAACATGGTTTTCGTATTGGTTTTCCAAACGTCATTTCCAACACCGCCCCGGCACCAGGGTAATTCATCCCACACTAAAAGCCCCAATTCGTCACATGCTTTGTAAACTTCAGGGTCTTGCGGATAATGAGCTAATCTAACAAAGTTAGCACCCATATCCTTTATAAGCTCCATATCGGCCCTATGTTGTGCATTACTCATCGCTGCCCCTACACCGGCATGTTCTTCATGTCTGTGGGTTCCTCTTAACAATAATCGCTTACCGTTTAAGTAAAATGCGCCATGGTCTTTAAACTCAAACCACCTGAATCCGACACTTTCTGAAATTTCATCTATAATCTTATCATTTAGTAAAAGTTGTAACCTAAATGTATAAAGGTTCGGATGATCCGTATCCCAGAGTGTTATGTTGCGCATGTCATTGAAACCAAATTCCCATTCAGAGTCAAAAACGTCCTTTGTTCTGGATTGTATTTCGGTTCCGTCAGTATCTACTAAGGTGGCTCTGATTTTTGCATTATCATTCGGGTTATTTACATCAAACGTGGCAATTAGGTCGGCACTTTCATTTGAAACATTAGGGGTTGTGATCTTTAAATTTGAAAGGTATTGTTCGGGAAGTGTTTCTAACCAAACATCCCTGGTGATACCGCCAAAAATGAAAAAATCGCTTTTTTGGGAGGGTATAACTTCAGGGTTATATGTATTATCGGCACGTACCAATAGGTCATTTTTTCCTGACGAAATAGCATCGGTAATATCAACCCTAAAACCAATATAACCTCCTATATGACCACCAACTTTTTTTCCGTTAACATAAACCTCACTTTCAATATTTACGCCTTCAAAATACAACTGATATTTTAGCCCGGGTGTAACTTCATCAATTTCCAATTCCTTCTTATACCAACTGGCACTTCGCCTGTAACCCGGAGTTATGTCGGTGGCATCAAGCGCATTCCATGTATGTGGTAAATTAATATTTTGCCAATTTTCTTTACTCGGTATACCATCAATTGAACTGGCATTGTTCTCTAAATACAACCAATTATCATTAATATTTGTTTTTGTGCGTTCATAACGCCCTTCAGAATTGGTATTACAGGATAATGAAATTATACCAACCAGTATTAGTGTTATGGCCTTGTATATAGAAATTTTAATGCTCATTTTCAAGTTTTCAATTTGACACTAAATAACCACTTGAATTTGGTGTGTTTATTTAGAGTGAAGTTTGTTTTAATGCTTTTAACCTTATAAGTGTTTGCAAAAAATAGTAGTCGCCATAAACTATAGGTTCATCCATTTCTTCCTTATGAGACCAATCGCCAAAGCTATGATCCAAAATAAATGGAATATCTAAATCTTCTGACAGGATATAATGTCTTGACCTTAAACTTTGAACAACCTTATTGCTATAATTCAGGAAAGCTTCATTCTCAGTATATTGATATAATTCAACCAGCGCGGCAGCCACGATGGCAGCGGCCGATACATCACGTGATACATTTGGTATTTCAGGGTGATCAAAATCCCAGAACGGGATGCCATCTTTGGGCAACCTTTCATGATTTATAAAGTAATTAGCAGTTGCTACGGCTCGATCTAAATACTTTTTGTCCTTAGTATATCTGTAAACCATAGTAAAACCATTAATGGCCCACCCTTGGCCACGGGACCAGGCAGAGTCATCACCAATTCCTTGATGAGTTGCACGCGCTCTAACCTGCCCCGAAATGGTATCATAATCTAATACGTGCCAAGTACTTCCATCTTTTCTAAAATGATTTTTTAAGGTTGTATTCGCATGTTTTACGGCTATCTTATGAAAGGTACTATCGCCTGATATCTTAGTAGCTTCAAACAAAAGCTCTAAATTCATCATGTTATCAATAATTACAGGAAACTGCCATACGTCTTTATTAAAATCCCAGGAACGGATACTCCCAACATTTTCATTAAATCGAGTCGACAATGTTTGGGCGCTTTTTACAATGATGTCCTTATAATCCTGATTATCTTCAACTTTTAAACCATTGCCGAAACTGCAAAACACTTTAAACCCCATATCGTGGGTTCTGTCATTATATTTTTCCTTTTCAATAAACGCAGTCCAGGCTTTAGCTTTGTTTTTAAAAGCTTCATCACCCGTTAACATATATATTTGCCAAAGATTTCCCGGGAAAAAACCACTGGTCCAATCTTTGGAAGGTACTTTTTTTATGGTAGCCGTTTTTGGGTTATAACTACGCGCAAATGCGGTTGAATCAAGTTTATAGTCTAATAGTTTGGAATACCTTATTTGAAGCAGACTATCAATCTGTTCTTCAGATAGAGATATATTCTTACCCTTGTCATTATTGGGCTTACAGGCTATAAAAAGCCATGTAAACCCTATAACGAAACAACTAACTCTAAACATACAAACAACTATTTTTTAGTACCCGGGATTTTGAGGTTCCAAGTTTGGATTTCTTGCCAGCTCATCGGCAGGTAATGGAAATAAGTAATCTTGATTCGGATCAAAATTCTCCTTAAACCCTTCTAATCCTGAGGCACTAAATACTTCGGATCCCATTTTTCGTCTGGCAATGTCATACCATCTTTTAAACTCAAAGGCAAGCTCCCATTTACGGTCTTCCAAAACTAAATCCCTAAACGCTTCCTGGGTAAGTCCTGTTGCCACATCTTGGGGATATAAACCTGATGTTACACCATTACTGTTTCTGGCACGCGCTCTAACTCTGTTAATATAATCGTAGGCCTCTGCGGCTCCCGGATTAATTTCATTCAATGCTTCAGCCGCAATTAACAGTACTTCTGCGTAACGCATCATAGAATAATTATGATTGGAACCTCTACCGTTATTGGTGGCTGCTCCACCGGTGATTCGTGTATATTTTGCAATGTGCGGACGATTAACAGCCCTACTATGGAAATCCCTGAAAATGGTATAAGGTTCTACATTGCCATTAAAAACGCCCGTTGTATCAAGACTAACAGCTTTTCTATAGTCTCTGCCATCCCAGGTATTGTATACTTCAAGAGAAGGTACGGCAACAGACCAACCGCCTCCGATACCGTATTGCTCATCAGCTCTAATGCCTGTTAATGCCGCCTGATAATCTCTACCGTCATCTCCGTCACTGGCTCCAATGAAGTCCAAAGCGAATATTGGTTCCATAGAGCCGTCAATTTTAGTGGCATCAAACAAGTCCTGATAATCAGGTTCCAGACCTAAGTTATAGGTCCCTTCATTATCAATAACCCCTTTAGCTTCATCATAGGCCTTTTGATAATCTCCTATAGTTAAATACACTAAAGCTAAATAGGAGTGAGCCGCTGATTTAGCAGGGATGGATCTGGCTTCCTGCGTATTAGGTAACCATGTTTTAGCAAATTCTAAATCTGCAATAATGTTGTTGTATACTTCGGCAGCAGATGTTTTGCCAATAGAACTTGATGCGCTTAAATCTGTTATCGGTTCAGTTAAATAGGGAATATCTCCAAACTGCCTTACTAAATGAAAATAAGCAAACGCTCTGGCAAAATATGCTTGTGCGGTGACCGGGTTTTTAACGTCGTCTGCCGCATCTACTGATTCGGCCCCTGCAATAGCTTGATTAGCAGCCGCTATAATTTGATATACTCTAAGCCAATAACCCGAGATCATGCCATTGTCTGCCGGAACGTTAAAATCATTGTGCTCAATTCTTCTGGTGGAGGTTGTTGGGTCACCAATATCAACCATATCTCCACGTAACATAATTGTTAAAGACATTTTTCTTCCCCAAAAATCTTCATGGGTCATGTGCCCATAAGCTGCGTTTGCCGCTGTTTGGATGTCCTTAGGCGTATTAAAAAACCCATCCGGAGACAATAAACCTACCGGTTCTTCTTCCAGGTCCGAACAACCGAATATTGATAGCCCTATCAATAAGAATATATATTTGTACGTTTTCATCTTATTTCTTTTTTAAAATTTTACATTAACACTAAAATTAACCGATTGCACTGTTGGGTAATTTCCAAAATCAAATCCATTAGTGGTATTACTGGCTTCGCTTCCCTGACCAACAACACCGTAACTTACTTCGGGATCTAAACCGGAATAATCCGTAATAGTCAATAAATTCTGCGCACTGATTGCTAGTCGTACGCTAGCCATACCTAACTTTTTAGTAATGTCTTCAGGTAAATTATAACCTAAAGCTATATTCTTTAATCTAATATAACTGCCATCTTCCACGAAGCGGGACGTAATTTGTTTCCCTCTAAGTTTAGCACGAGGTATGTTCGTGTTAGTATTTGATGGTGTCCAGGAGTTCAATACATCTCTGGTGGCATTAGAATCACCGTTGAACAACTGTACATTTGTTAGATTCATGACATCTCCGCCGTGAGATCCCTGAAAGAAGATGTTTAAATCAAAGTTTTTATAAGTAAAGTTATTTGTAATACCCATGGTCCAATCCGGATTAGGGTCACCAATGATCTTTTGGTCATCGGTAGTAATATCTCCACTGCCATCTATATCTGTAAACAACTGGTCTCCTGCTTCAGCACCATCAAGAATGGCTGTCCCTGCCGGGAAATCACCTCCCTGGTAAACACCGCGATACTCATAGCCCCAAAAAACACCTACAGCTTCGCCTTCTCTTAAAACATGCGTTCGAGGGATGTTAAAATAACCCGGAGAGGCATCCTGGAATATATCCTGACCATCTAACAGGGTAACAAATTCATTTTTATTAGTAGACCAGTTAAAATCTGTAGTCCAGCTAAAGTCTTCGTTCGTTATATTTCTTGTATTTAAAGAAATTTCAAATCCTTTGTTATTAACCTCACCAACATTTCTTAAACTTGCCGGATTCAGGAATCCAAGATATTCCGGCTGACTGGAATCTTGAATTATAAGATCTTTGGTATCTATGTTATAATAGTCTAACGACAGTGAAATTTTGTTTTTGAATAACCCTAAATCAACACCAATATTGGTTTGATAGGAAGACTCCCATTTTAAATCCGGATTGGCAACTTGGTTTGGCGTAACATTAATTACGGTGCCTCCGTTAATAGGTGTGAAAACCGAACCAAAACTTGCTAATGATTCGTAAGCATCAATAGATTGGTTACCGGTTACACCATAGCTAACCCTTAGTTTTAAATTTGAGATTTTTTCACTGTCTTTTAAAAAGTCTTCATTTGATATTTTCCAGGCTATGGCACCAGATGGGAAAATCGCATACTTTTCATTTTTGGCAAAATTTGAGGCCCCATCGCGTCTTACGGTAGCTGTGATCAGGTATTTATCATCATAATCGAAATTTAATCTTCCGAATTGCGATTGAATTTCTGATTCCGTAAAAGAGGAGGTTGGTATTAATTGTGTAGACCCCGATCCTAAATTAAAATAAGAAAAAGAATCAGATGTAAATCCTTCAGCACCTGCTGAAAATCTATCTGTAGACCTTTTTTGATAAGAATAACCGGCCAGTAAAGTTAAATTACCTTTTCCTATTTCTTTGGTATAAGTCAGGTAATTTTCACTTAACAGGTTTGTTCTCTTAAAGTTTGCAATCGTTGCTCTTCCGCCGGTACTTCCTCCTGCTGTTGTTATCAAAGTTGAGGGCCTAAAAATGCCTTCTGTTCCATTGGCCGTACTGAAACCAAAGGTAGTTTTAAACGTAAGGTTTTCTAAGATATCATAATTAGCATATAAGTTTGCCCTGTAATTATCCGTTTTGATTTCATTTACACCTTCGGTAGCAACGGCATACGGGTTATCAACGTCATCACCTACACCATTAATTGTATTTAAACCGTTTTCATCTAATATACCTAGATCCGGAGCAAACCTGAACATTAATGAAACCACGTCATCGCCACCACCGTTGGCTGTTTCACCGGTTGATTGGGTAGGAACCCCATCTTTATTTCCCCTGCTTCCAAAAAGATTAAGGCCTAATTTTAATTTATCGGTTACCTGTGCGTCAATATTTGATAAGAAAGACACTCTCTCAAATTCAGAATTTATAATAACCCCTTCCTGTTTAAAATAATTTGCCGAAGCATAGAAGTTCATTTTATCACTCCCTCCTGAAAAAGAAAATTGATGGTTCTGGGTACTCCCTGTTCTATACAATAAGTCTTGCCAATCTGTATTTGCAGGCCCTTGAATGTAACCGGGGTTTATGGCTGTCTGATATGCTGCAAATTCATCAGCATTTAATAAATCGAGTTCATTGGCTGTATTTTGAATGGAATAATTAGAATTCAATTCAACAGATAATCTACCACTTTTCCCTTTTTTTGTAGTTACTAATACAACACCATTTGACCCTCTGGATCCATATATGGCGGTTGCCGATGCATCTTTTAAGACCTCTATGGATTGAATGTCATTTGGCTGTGGCATTACGGCCCCTACAAAACCATCCACAACAATAAGAGGTGCGCTGCTGGCATTAATAGAAGTATTCCCCCTAATTTTTATATTGATAGGAGCTCCCGGTTCGCCACCATTATTGGATTGAACAACCACACCGGCGGCGCGCCCCTGAAGCGCCTGTTCTGCATTCAATAAAGGGAATGCATTTAATTCTTCTGATTTAACCGATGATACGGCACCGGTAACATCGCTCTTTTTTCGTGTTCCGTAACCTACCACAACAACTTCGTCTAAACTAGCCGCATCTTCTACTAGTGCTACATTGATTTCGCTCTTAGAACCGACCACAATTTCTTGTGTAACATAGCCTACATAGCTAAATACAAGTGCTGCCTCATTGTTAGATACATTAATAGTATAATTACCATCAAAATCTGTTGCAGCACCAACCGTAGTTCCCTTTACTACAACATTTACACCAGGTAATGCCATACCATCTGATTGGGATGTAACTTTACCTGAAATAGTTTTGTTTTGAGCGGTTACACTAAGCACAAAACAAAAGCTTAAAACCAGGAAAAGTGTTCCTTTTAATTGTTTCATTTTTTTCATTGTTAAATTAGTTTTAGCAAATATTTAAGTTAGATGAGATAAATAATAAACAAACTAAAGCCAACTATAATTGATATAAGAATGACCACTAAATAATTAATTTTCGGTTTGATATTTTTCATCACCTAAAACTAGTGGAATTCAAGGGTATAGAAATACAGAAATGGGTATATAAAAGTACAATATATTGATTGTCAGCACATTGTAATGTGATCAAAACTTAATTCGAAAACTTATCTGCGTATTGCGTGGGAGTTTCTCCGTATTTCTTTTGAAAACACTTGCTAAAATATTTCGGGTTTTTGAATCCTACGTTGTAACAAATTTGAGAAACATTGAGTTTTCCCTGCTCTAAAAGCTGTGCAGCACGCTTCATTCTAAAATGGAGAATAAATTCATTAGGCGTGAAGTTTGACCATGCCTTTATTTTTGTAAACAACATAGTCCTGCTAACACCTAAATCGGAACAGAATGAGGTGATATCAAATTGCTCATTACTGATATTTTCTTTAACTATTTTAAGTGCTTTTTGATAAAGCGTTTCATCAAACGATGATACCAGGACCTCGTTTGGCAAAAGCCCTTCATTGGATGCGAATTTTTGTTTTAATTTTTCTCTCGTTTGTAATACGTTCTTAATCCGAAGTTTAAATTCTTTAACATCAAAAGGCTTGCTTATATAATCATCAGCTCCGCTTTCCAATCCATCCAGTTTATAGATCAAAGAGGTGCGAGAGGTTAATAAAATAATAGGAATGTGACTTGTTTTTAATTCTTCCTTAACGGCCGTACAAAGTTCCGTACCTGTCATTTCAGGCATTATAACATCACTTACAATAAGATCCGGAGATTCCTTTTTTACTTTTTTAAAAGCCACTTTACCATTCTCGGCCTCTATGACATTATATTGATTTTTTAACAGTTCCTTTATAAATTTTCTTAATGGCTTATTATCTTCAACCAAAAGGATGGTAGCTTTTTCAGCTTCATTAAGATCGGCTATGTCATCTTCAATGATAACATTGGGTTCTTCAAGTTGTTTAACGTATTGGGATATGTCATCACTAAATTTAAAATTCTGTAAAATTTCTGTTTCACTTAAATGAGCACGCCCTAAAAGCAAAGACACAGAAAATATGGAGCCACTATTATTTTCATTACTCTTAACTGTTATTGCTCCCTTGTGCAGATCTACAATATTTTTAGCTATTGACAAACCTATGCCGGTACCTTTATTATAGTTACCGTCCGGTTTATTGTTAACGGCTACTTCAAAAAACCGTTCAAAAATTTTGTCCTGATATTCCTGTGCTATCCCTACCCCGGAATCTTCAACATTGATAACTACGTTCTTGTCATGCTTTTTTACCCGGATGGTGATTTGCCCACCCTCTGGTGTATATCGAAAAGCATTTGATATGAGGTTATAGAAAACGCGTTCTAATTTATTTCGGTCATAATACACCAAAATGTCTTCTTCATCGCAAATAAAATTAAAGTCATACCCACCATTTCTGGCATATTCGGTAAAAGACAGGTAAATTTCTTTTAAAAATTTAACAATATTGCCTTCTGCGGCCTCCAGACTAAACAGTTTATTTTCAAACTTTCTAAAGTCCATCAATCTGTTTATCAGCTGTAATAAATGATTGGCACTGTTTTCTATAACAAGCAGCTTTTTATACATTTTACTGCTCCCGCGATAGTCCTCAATAATTTGATTAAGCGGTCCTAATATTAGTGCCAGTGGTGTTCTAAACTCATGAGATATATTGGTAAAGAATTCCAGTTTGGTTTTATTTATTTCTTTTGTTCTTTCTGTCTCAATATGTTCCAATTCCAGTTCATGCTTTAGCTTTGTTTTAGACTTTAAAATATTGAAAAGAAAATATAGTGCTCCCAAAATCAGGAGGCCATAAATTGTAAAAGCCCACCAGGTCCTCCATGGGGCCGGAGCAACATGAATATTTAATTGTGTGGTAGTTTCATTCCAAATGTTATCATTATTGGCTCCAATAACTTCAAAAATGTAATTGCCCGGATTTTGAATAGTATACGATGCTGAATTATTAGTGGTCAAGTTCCATTCTTTCTCTAAACCTCTTAACCTATACTTATACTTGTTGTTGCTGGAATTAATGAAGTTTGGAATGGAGAACGAAATATTAAAATTTCCCTGGGTATGAGATAATCCAACATCACTTGTATAAGGTAATGTATATTCCAATACCTTACCGGTGTTGTTTGGTTCCACATCATTTTCCCGGATATTGAAATCGGTCAAAATAACTTGAGGGGCATAAGTATTGGTGGTTAGATTATTCGCATCAATGTAAGCAACACCGGCAGGACCACCAAAAAAGAATTGAGATTCACCAACTTTTAAACTGGCATTATCGTTAAACTCGTTACTGATCAACCCATCGGTCTGATTATATAGCTTAACATTATTATTACGGGGATTGAATTTTAGGATGCCCTGATTCGTGCTTATCCATAGCTGCTGAGTCTCATCTTCCAGAATACTATGCACTAATGACACAGATTTATTATTTACAGATAAATTGACGGTGTTAAAATTATTGCCATTGTACCTGTATAACCCTTTGGACTTTGTTCCTACCCAGATGTTCCCGGAAGTATCCTGATAAACGGATAAAATATCGTCTCCGTATTGTAACTTCTCATCATAAAAATAATTTGTTATCGAGCCTTCAGATGTAATTTTGTTCAGGCCTTTTTCTGTGCCTACCCAAATATTATTAGCTGTATCTACACAAATAGTCCGTATAAAATTACTGGATAAGGAGCTTGTATTTTCATTTGAATAATAAAACCTCTGAACTTTTCGGGAGTTCAGATTAAACTTTAACAAGCCTATTCCAAAAGTACCAATCCAAACATTTTGTAAAGCATCCTTCTTAATAGCATATACACCAACATTACTTAACAAACCTAGTAGTTCATTGGGTAAGCGGTTTGTTTCAATTTTTTTTGATTTTATGTTGTACAGTTCTACACCGCTTTCAAACGTACCTATCCATAGCATATGATCATCTAAAAGCTTTAAAGCTTTAATGTTATTATCACGTAGGAGAGAGTTGCTTTGATCTATATATTCGTATGTATTGGTTTGTTTATTCCAAACATTAATACCACCTCCTTCGGTTCCTAAAAAAATATCGTCTCCATAGTTTTCAATAGAACTCACCACCGAGTAGTTCAAGCCCTTGCCTGCCTTATTTTGAGTCATGTTTCTAAAATTCCCATTGGCCTCATCCCAAAGGTTGATGCCTCCGTAATAAGTGCCTATCCATATAGACCCTTTTTTGTCCTTGAATAACGATTTTATGGAATTTTTACTTAAACTCTTTTTATCATCAAGGTTTGCCCTTAAAGTCACAACATCTTTGTTTTTACTAACTATCTTTAACCCGTTGTAAGTGCCTAACCAAAGCCTTCCTCTATTATCAAATAGTAACTGTCTTACATTTTCACTATTATCATTTGTACCACCTTTTTCCGAAAAAGAACCAAATGTGTTTTGAGATATGTTGTAGCTAAGTACACCTTTATCCCGGGAGGCAATTAAAATAGTGTCTTTATCATACGCAACTAAATCCTGAACATATAGGTTTTTGGTATTCGGTAAAATTTCAAATTTGGAATTAGAAACATGTATATTGGATTTGAACAGCCCTGCCCTTGTACCAACAAAAACATCTCCGGCTTTTGTTTCTAAAATTGACATCACCCAGCTACTATTTCTGTTATCAGATTTAATTAAATAATTAGTAAAAGTGTTAGTAGATTTATGATAAACCGAAAGTCCCTCCGAAGTGCCTATCCAAACTTCACCATTTGATAATGTATTGATAGTCCATACATTATTATTACATAAAGAATTACTACCCTGACCATGAAAATATCTGGTAAACTGATTTGTTTTAGGGTTATATCGGTTCAGCCCATTATAAGTCCCTATCCATAAATAACCACTTTCGTCCTCTTGAATAGCTAAAATATCGTTACTACTAATTGAAAGGGGGTTATCAACCTGGTTTCTGTAAATGGTAAATTTTGTTCCGTCATATTTATTTAATCCATCACGTGTACCAATCCACATTTGACCTAAATGATCTTGATGCATTGCAATTACAGAACTTTGAGAAAGCCCGTCAACAGTAGATAAATGGTTAAATACAAAAGTATTATTTTGAGCCTTTACACCACAAATACAATTTAAAAGAAAAAGGTATGTAAAGATCTTTTGCATGCTTTAAATTAATGACTTTAAGAATAAATATAACAAGATTTAATAAAGCCCGAATTCAGGTGTAGCTTTTCTGTAGTAAAAAGCTAAAATGCACATAATAAAATTGAAAAAGATTGTTAGAACATGTAATCTAAATCGGTAAATACATTATTAAAACTTCTACAAATCAAATAATCTGGGTAACCACATGGAAATTTCCGGGATATACGTAATGAGCATGAGCACGAGTACCATTATAAACAGGAACGGTAATAGTGGTTTGACCACCTGGGATACCGAGACCTTGGCAATACCACTACCCACAAAGAGGATGGTACCCACCGGAGGCGTACACAATCCAACACATAGATTAAGTACCAGGACAATCCCGAAATGTACAGGATCCATGCCAAGAGCCATTACAACCGGTAAAAAAATGGGCGTAAAGATCAATACGGCCGGTGTCATGTCCATAAACGTTCCCACGATCAACAGGGTCATGTTAATTACCAGGAATATGGCAAACTTACTACTGAACTGTTCCAACAGGAATCCGCTCATAAGTTCCGGAATGCTTTCAAAAGAGAACAGCCAGCTCATGGCCATGGACGTGCAGATCAAGAACATCACCACTGCTGTGGTCTTGGCACTGTTGAGTAAGATATTTGGAAAACTCTTTATTGTGACACTTTTATAAATCAAAGCTAATACTGCGGCATACAACACGGCAATCACCGAAGCCTCAGTGGCCGTAAATATACCAACAACGATACCGCCTACAACGATTACGAGCATCAACAGGCTAAAAAAAGCTTTCCTAAAATGATTCCATATCTCTTTTAAGGTAGCTCTCTGTCCTCTAATAAATTTCCTTTTCACAGCAACAAAAACTATATATCCTATTAAAGCCAGCCCCAACAGGATACCAGGCAAATACCCCGCAATAAACAGGGCTGCTACTGATGCTGCTCCACCACTTGCAAGTGCGTATACAATTAAAATATTACTGGGAGGTATCAATAAGCCTGTTGTTGAAGAGGTAATATTTACAGAAGCACAAAACGCTCTCGGGTACCCTTCTTCTTCCATACGGTCCGTCATGATACTTCCTATGGCCGAGGTTGCGGCAACGGCAGATCCTGATATGGCCCCGAATAACATAGAAGCCAAAACATTTACATAAGCCAGACCACCGGGCAGGCTGGCTACTAAAGATTTGGCAAAATTAATAAGCCTATTGGCTATCCCCCCCTGTTTCATAATCTCTCCAGCCAATACAAAAAACGGAATGGCCAACAGAGCAAAACTGTCTATACCCGTTGTCATACGTTGGGCAATGGTGGTCAGCCCGGGCATTTTATCAATGTTTAATAAAAGGCTCAAAGTAGTCGAGATACCGATACTGTATGCCACAGGGACCTTGAGCATCAATAAGAAAAAGAAACTTGCAAATAATACGATGATACTTAAAACTTCAATGCTCATGGTTAGTCGGTTATTTGGTTTTTGTAAATTCTAGAAATGTGATATATAGAAAACCACATAATCAGCAGTCCGCTAAATGGTAAAATGGCGTAAATATATCCTAATGGAATACGTAGGGTACCAGATAATTGCCCTAAATGTAATGTGGTGTAAACTAAGTTACTTCCACCTATAACCATAACAATCAAGGCGAACAGAAAAATTAGTATCTCAATGATAATAGACACCTTTTTCTTTGTGGCATCTGAAAACTTTTGGTACAGAAAATCCATAGACAGGTGTTCCCTTTTGGCGTTAAGGTAAGCAGCACCAAGAATAGACATCCAAATCAATGAAAATCTGGCAAGTTCTTCGGTCCACGTAAAAGACCCTTTTAACACATACCTTGAAAATACCTGAAACAGCACGTCAAACACAAGAAGTGCAAATATGACAATCAGGAATATTTCCATAAACCTAACGACTTTGTTAAATAAGGAATTGGATGTGCTCATGTTCTATTGTGATTTAATGTCTTTAACTATATCTGCAAGTTCAGGGTGTTCCTTCTTAAACTCTTCTAAAACGGATTTAGATTTATCAGCAAATAATGATTTTTCCGGAATGATGACTTCTACACCAGCTTCTTTTACTATTCTCATACAGTCTTCAACAGATTCCTTCCAAAATTGTTTTTGGGCCTGGGCCGATTCATTGGCGGCTTCCTGTACCCAAATTTTCTCCTGGTCCGACAATTTTTCCCATTGTTTGGTTCCAATGAGTAATACATCGGGAATCGAAGAATGTTCGTCTAAAGTGTAGTACTTACTAATCTCATAATGGTTGGATGACACAAACGAAGGTGGATTATTTTCGGCACCATCAACTACCCCTTGTTGAATAGCGGTATATAATTCACCATAGGCCATAGGTGTGGCAGAACCCCCCAGGGCATTAACCATATTGATGGCCATCTGGTTGTTCATCACCCTGATTTTTAATCCGTGCAGGTCTTCCGGGGTTCTTACCGCTTTGCTGGCGGTATAAAAACTTCTGCTTCCCGCATCATAGTAACATAAGCCCCGAAGCCAAAATTGCTCTCCTTTTTCTAAAACTGATTTCCCAATAGCTCCTTCTAAAACATCGAACATATGTTGTTTGTCCCTGAACAAATAGGGGATACCAAAAACGTGGTAATCCGGAACAAAGTTCGACATGGTTGCAGCACTTACTTTGGTAATCGCTACACTTCCTATTTGAAGTAATTCTACCACTTCACGTTCTGAACCTAATTGGCCGTCAGGAAAAATTTTAATGGTTAGCGTCCCGTCAGATTTTTTAGCCAATGCTTTTTGAAACTCTACAATCCCCTTATGAACCGGATGTGTTTGGGGAAGTGTATGGCCTAAATAGAGCACTTTTTTATCTGAACGCTTATTACATGAAATGAGCCCCAACGACAAAAACAGTACTAAAAGAAATTTATGGTTCATACTGAAAAATTAGTTTAGTTTTTAAGTTGATTATCTACAAATATAGTAAAAATACAATCGATTGTATTTTTATAGTTCATACTATTCAAAATTGAAATAGTTTTTAGCATTATTATAGCAAATATCCTGAATCATTTTCCCCAGAAAATCAATATCATCCGGCACCAGGCCATTATTCAAATCATCTGCAATCATATTGCATAAAATACGTCTAAAATATTCATGTCTCGGAAAAGACAAAAAGCTACGGCTATCAGTCAACATACCAACAAACCGACTTAACAACCCCATGTTTGACAGCGTATTCATTTGCTTTTCCATACCATCTTTCTGATCTAAAAACCACCATCCGGTTCCAAATTGCATTTTTCCGGGAATACCAACCTCGCTATAATTCCCCATCATGGTAGCAAATACTTCATTTTGCGTTGGGTTTAGGTTATAGCAAATGGTTTTGGTTAAAACGCCTTCATAGTCTAATCTATTAAAAAACTTAGACATAGCTTTGGCATAGGTGAAATCACCAATAGAATCACATCCGGAATCATTTCCTAACAGGGTGCCTAAGCGTCTATTATTATTCCTTATGGCTCCCAGGTGAAATTGTTGGATCCAACCTTTTTTATGATACAACTTGCTAAAATTGTACTGTAAAAATGAACAATAAATTTCCGATTCTTCATTTGATAACATTTTACCGGACAATCTCTTTTTAAAAACCTGATCAGCTTCAGCTTCTGCAAAATCTACCACATATATTTGTTCCAGTCCATAATCCGAAACCTTACATCCGTGAGAAGCAAAGAAATCCATTCTATTTTCTATGGCTTTCAGTAAATCTGTAATCGTATGAATGGAACATTCTGCGCAAGCTTCCAATTTCTCTATGTAGTCCGGAAAACTTGATTCATTAATAAGGAACAATTTGTCCGGCCTGAAGGAGGGGTATACTTTAGTGAAAATATTTAGTTCTGCAATTTGTTTATGATACTCTAAACTATCTATAGGATCATCTGTAGTACAAACAACTTCAACATTCATATCTTGTAATATGTCGGCCGGTGTTTTAACGGCTAAAACAGCATTTGCTTTTTTATAAATATCATTGGCTGTACCTGGCTGCAAAATATCATCTATATCAAAGTAGCGTTTCAATTCTAAATGCGTCCAGTGAAACAACGGATTTCTTAACGTATATGGAACCGTTTCGGCCCAGGTTTTAAATTTGTCTTCAAGGGAAGAAGTATCCCCAGTAATTAAGGCCTCATCAACACCATTGGTCCGCATGGCCCGCCACTTGTAATGATCACCTCCTAACCAGGCTTTTGTAATATTTCTAAATGGCTTGTTTTCAGCTATTTGCTTTGGTGATAAATGATTGTGATAATCAATAATAGGCATGGATTTGGCATACTCATGGTAGAGTGTTTCAGCCTCTTTAGACTGAAGCAAAAAATTATCGGTTATAAAGTTTTTATGATTCATTTGATGGTTTTCCTATTGTTGCCAGAATTCCGCCATCAACATACAAGACATGTCCATTAACAAAATCACTGGCTTTTGATGATAAAAATATGGCTGCTCCGGCTAAATCACTTGGATCTCCCCATTTGGCAGCCGGTGTTCGGTTTACTATAAAGCCATTAAACGGGTGACCGTCAACTCTAATCGGGGCTGTTTGAGATGTTGCAAAATAACCCGGTCCAATGCCATTTACCTGAATATTATGTTTTGCCCATTCAGTTGCCATATTTTGGGTTAGCATTTTAAGCCCTCCTTTAGCGGCTGCATAAGCGCCTACGCCGTTACGTCCTAATTCACTCATCATGGAGCAAATGTTAATCACTTTACCTTCTTTTCTGGCTATCATACCTTTTACAACGTGTTTAGAAACAATAAAAGGGCTGACCAAATCAACATCTATAACTTCTTTAAAATCGGAAACCTCCATTTCAATAAGCGGTGTTCTTTTTATTATTCCCGCATTATTGACTAATATATCTATTTGCCCAACCTCTGTTTCTATTTGGGCAATAGCCGAAATCACTTCTTCTTCCCTGGTTACATTAAACTTGTAGCCTGTGGTATTAATGCCCTCGCTTTTATATTGAGCAACAGCTTTATCAATTTTTTCCTGCGAAGAGTTACCATTAACTATAATGTTAGCACCAGCCAACCCTAACCCACGTGCCATGGCCATACCCAGACCATGGGTGCTTCCGGTTACCAATGCATTTTTTCCTTTTATATCAAATAACGAAATACTCACTCTTAATTCAATTTATATCGATTTTGAAATACCAAATTCTAAACCTCTCAGTTCTGCCAACCCTCTTAATCTACCAATTCCGGAATACCCCGGGTTTGTTTTCTTCTGTAAGTCATCCAGCATCTGATGACCGTGATCTGGTCTCACAGGAATTGTGGCATCTTTATATCCGTTCGATCGTCTTCTTTTCTCCTCGATAAGAATCTCTTTAACTACGGCATACATATCTACATCCCCCTCTAGATGATTGGCTTCATAAAAATTCCCATACGCGTCACGTTGGGTACTTCTCAAATGAAGGAAGTGAGCACGGTCGGCAAATCTTTTAAATATTTGCACCAAATTATTATCTGCCCTTACGCCTAATGATCCCGTACAAAATGTTATACCATTAGCCCTATCGGGTACGTTATCGAACAAATAGGCATAATCATCTTCGGTACTTACTACTCTGGGAAGCCCCAAAATCGGGAATGGCGGATCATCCGGATGAATACACATAAGCACTTCATTTTGGGAAGCAACAGGTATGATTTCCTTTAAAAAAGCAACCAAATTTTCTCGGAGTGTTTGATCACTTATATCATTATACGTATCTAAAACACTCTGAAACTGTTCTAAGGTATAGCCTTCTTCTGCTCCCGGTAGTCCGGCTATAATGTTATTTATAAGCTTTTGTTTTGCCTCTTCCGATAAATTATCTGCGTACACTTTTGCGACCTTTTGTTGCTCTTCCGAATACTCGCTTTCTGCCCCGGGGCGTTTTAACAAATATAACTCGAAAGCCGCAAAGGCAACAACATCAAAGCGTAATGCTTTGGAACCATCTTCAACTTCAAAACCTAAATCCGTACGTGTCCAATCCAATACAGGCATAAAATTATAACATACTATGTTCACCCCACATTTAGCCAGGTTTTCAATACTCTTCTTGTAGTTCGCAATATAGACTTGAAAGTTTCCTGACCTTGTTTTAATATTTTCATGAACGGGAATACTTTCTACAACGCTCCAATTCAATCCGGCGCTTTCAATTATGTCTTTTCGTTTTTGTATTTCATCAATGGTCCAGATGTCTCCATTGGGGATATGATGTAATGCTGAAACCACACCTGTAGCTCCCGCTTGTTTTATGTCTGACAAAGTTACCGGGTCATTTGGCCCGTACCATCTCCAAGTTTGTTCCATTTTTTTTAATATTATATTTTTAAACACCACTAAAAGCGCTAAAACCACCATCTATTGGAATGACTATTCCCGTAATAAAACTTGCAGCCTCACTACATAAAAAATGAATGGCCCCATTTAGTTCTTCCGCCTCTCCAAAGCGTTTCATTGGTGTATTATTGATTATTGTATTACCACGGTCTGTATAGCTTCCATCTTCATTGGTCAGTAATCTGCGATTTTGATTACCTATGAAAAACCCGGGAGCGATAGCGTTTACCCTAATTTTCCCTCCAAATTTTGTAGCCATTTCAACGGACATCCAACGTGTAAAATTCTCCATGGCTGCTTTAGAGGCCGAATATCCAACCACTCTTGTTATGGCTCTTTCAACAGTCATAGAGGAGTAGTTAACAATACAACCTTCACCTTGCTTTGCCATTACTTCTCCGAATACTATGGAAGGTAAAACAGTTCCGTTCAGGTTTAAATCGGTTACCTTTTGAAAATCTTCCATCTTTAAATCGAAAATTGTTTGGTCCGGGCCAATGGTGGCTCCCGGCATATTGCCTCCGGCGGCATTTAGGAGGATATCAATTTTCCCAAAGTGTTTTAAAATGTCTGTTCTGTTTTTTTCCAGGGTTGCTTTATCTAAAACATTAGTTTCAAAACCAATAGCTTCACCACCATTATCATTTATGGCTTTTACTTTACCATCAATGGCTTCCTGACTTCTGTCCAGAATAACAATTTTAACTCCGGAATCAGCTAAATTTTCAGCTATAGAACCTCCAAGAACACCGGCTCCTCCGGTTATAACAGCTACTTTGCTTTGTAAATTAAATTTTTGACTCATTTGTTATTTTTTAGGTCTAAAAGGTGTATTTATTCTAAAGATACAATTTTATCGTGTACGTACACGCAAAGATATAAATTTTTTTCGTGTACGTACACGAAACATGTAAAAATTCTTTTTTATGGATTAATTTAAGAGTTGAATCCATAAAAAACTTGCTATTATTTAAATCCTAAAAATGCAATGATTTTATCAACTACTTCCCTAAGTTCTTTCGGGAGTTGATCCTCTTCCCAGGGGTGGCGAGCTTCAAAAACATGATTGGCATTCTTGATGACCATCAGGGCGCTGTCCGGATTCCATTTATGAAGATCTTTAGCTTCATCAATTAAAATACTGGTATCATTATTACCATGAATGATGAGATGAGGAATCTTTAAATTAGACACGGCCTTTTTTATGTCCAGGCGTTCTTTATTTTGCACAGTGTCTTCGTAAAATTGATAATAATGTGGCATTTGCTGCTTGGTGCGTCCGTTTAAAACATATTTTACACCTGTTTTTTCCCAGTTTTCAATATCGGTATTGGTTACAGACCTGCTTAAAAAATCAGATACGCCTGCCAGGCTGATCACGTTTTTTATCCTGGGATCTTCGTATGCGGTAATTGAAACAATCCCACCACCTCTACTGTGCCCGATAAGTGTAAGATTATCTAAGTTCCCAATGGTTTTGATACGGTCATTCTTAAAACACCAATCAATAACCAATTGTAAATCATCCAGTTCTTTAGTGTAGTTGTTGTTGCCAAAGGCTTCCAGATCCGGGAAATCTATGGGCTGTTCAACTGTGCCGCCATTATGAGAAAAATTAAATTTCACAAAACAAAATCCGGTATTTGCAAAAGCATTAGCCATTAAGTTCCAGGCACCCCAATCTTTGAACCCTTTATAGCCATGGCAAAAGATGATTATCGGATTATTTTTAGTGGAATCAACCCGGGTAATATCTATTACAATAGGTTTATTATGGCTTCCATTAATTACAAAATGTTCTTTTTTTAGCATCATATTTCTTTTTCGGTGAATGGGATATCGGGATTACAGATCTCTAAAACGAGTTGCCTTAATTCCGTACTAAAGTTATCAATTGTTTCTTGAGTAATGAGCATATTTTTTTTTGCGTAGGCTCCGGGCTTGTCCTTTTTTGCAAATTTTAAAAAACCGCTGCTCAGGTTTTTAAAGGATATAATTCCGGCTTCAACCGGAAATTTAATCTTAGCCGAAAGCTGCATCATATAAACATAGGTGAGTACCTGAAAGCTTTTGCTGTACTTTTTATAATCGGTTGAAATAGCTTCCCAATTAACAACTTCAACTTCGGTTTGATTAACCTTACCGGTTTTATAATCAATAATCCGGGTTATACCGTTATATTCATCAACGCGGTCAACTTTACCGGTAATTTTTACCGGGAAGTCAAGCTCCGGAATATCAATTGAAACCGTATTATCAGCCTCAATGGCCACTATTTTTATTTCGTTGTTGGCTTTCAAGTCCTTAATTTCCAGGTCTAAAAAATTGGACACATAGCGTTTAGCTATTTCAAAAATAATAAGGTTCTTCCCGGTATTAATATCCCCTTCTTTATAAATATCAGTAAAGTGATGTGTGACGGTTTTAGCAATACTTTTTTTTAAGTTTTGAATGATTTCAACAGAAAGAAATGTCCCGATCAAAGGTTTATAGAAATCTTCAAGCGTGTTATGAACTACGGTCCCTAAGGTATTGGCAGCAACCGTTTCTTCTACTTCATCAAACTCCTTTATTTTTAAAACTTTCTGATAGTAAAAATCGATTGGGTTTCTAATATAGTTTGTAAGTGACGATGGCGAAAACCCTTTTTCGGCAACTACTTTTAGTTTTTCAATGACATCAGGGGTCTTATCAACTACATTTAATTCAGTTGCAATTACCGGTACCTGCGGTGTAATTATCTGATGTCTGATTTTGTGAATGCCTTCCAGTTCCAATTGAGTTATAAATCGGCTTTTTTCGCCACCTGTCAGCACATCGGTTTCCGTATTATAAAGCAGGTAAATGTTTTTAGCACGTTGTAAAAGATGGTAAAAATGATAGGTATAAACAGCGTCTTTTTCCTTATAAGTGGGCAAATGGTTTTCTAATTTGACATCAAAAGGAATGAATGAATTATTACTTTTTCCCGATGGAAGCAGGCCTTCGTTAACGCCTGAAATAATGACGGTTTCAAAATCCAAAACCCGGGACTCTAACATGCCCATTACTTGTAAGCCCTGTAAGGGCTCCCCTTGGAAGTCCAAAGTCTCCGCAGCCAGCAACTCTTTATAAACGCCGAATAATGATACTATATCTTTGATATGATTGTTTTCAGAGTTTAATCTCACCAACTCATTGAACAGTTCGTTAAAACGAAATAAGTATTCTAATGACAATAGATTAGAGCTTTTGTCTCTATCCAAATGCTCTTTGATGGCCAGGATTAATTGAGAGCAGTTTTTTAACGTTACATCAACAGATTTATCCCAATTGTCAAACAATAGATCAATAATTTTTGAAGACGCATTAGCAATTTCTTTTAACCTTTTACTTGTGAGGTAAACGAGGTTATTGGTATCAATGGTCTCTATGATTTTAGAGGCATGATCAACAGCGTTGATATAAAAAAGAGGTTGGATAAACTGATGTGAAACGATATTGATAATGTCTTTGTAATAAAAGGATCTTGAAGGATTTTTATGCATATGGAACAGGGCCTCGAAAAGCGATGCCAAAGGAATGGACCTTAATGGAAACCCCATGGTAATATTTAAAGATTGAATATTTTCCGGTAAAGAATTGAGGGTTGGAATTAACAAATCTTCATCTCCCAAAACCAAAGCCGTATTTTGTAATGATGGGTTTTCTTCCTTTAGTGTTTTTAATAGTGAACCAATATATTTTGCCTGCCCAATATTTTTCGGAATACCTAAAACTGAAATATTTTTTTCATTGGAATAATGATTAGCTACCCAATTAAAAGGTTGTTTTTCAAAACACAACCAATTGGTTTTAAATTGCCTTATAAAAAGTGCTGCGTCATGCTTTGGATTGTCTATAAAAACCTGATCAATGTCCCAGTATATTTTGGCTAATTCGTTTTGAAGTAATTCTTGAATAATAGTTTCTTCAGCCCTGTTCAGGGCATTAAACCCTAAAAAAACATGGTGCTTTTCAGTATTGTTTTGAATGTAAGATTCTAGGTTTTCAACAGCTTCTCTGTAAATGAGCCCTTGATAGCCAACTTTTTTATTTAGAAGGGATGTTGTGAAATGAGTATAATAGGTATTGAGTTTATTCCAGAACGATAAATACTTTTTTATAAACTCGGTTTGGTTTTCTTCTAAGGACCAATGGTTGTGTTCTATTTCTTTAATAGCACTTAAATAGTTGAAAATGTTTTTCTGAGGAATAAGGTATCGGTCTATTTCATTAAAGTCTTGAAGCAGTATTTGTGCCCATTTGGAAAACGACTCCAAAGGATCTCTTTCGTCTTCATTTGTTAGTTTGAGGTAAGTGCTATAAAACTCAAAAAGAAGCGCTGTATTGCTAATGTTTTTTAATCCTGAAAGTTCTTCTACAAATGCCTCAATACTAATTATTTCGGGCGCAAAAATAGTTTGATTTGTTATTTGCGATAATTGATGTTTTAAAAATAAACCCGCACGTTTACTGGGTAATATAAAAGTGAGGTTAGAAAGATGCACATGGTGTTTTTGTAAATCTTTTAGAACATCAAAAATAAAAGTAGCCATTGTATAAAAATAAAAAACGCTTCGGGAATCCCGAAGCGTTTTTTAAAAGTTATTTAAGGAATTAACTGTCTTATTTTGCCAAGTTAATTTCTACTCTTCTGTTTTGAGCTCTACCGGCTCTTGTTTTGTTAGAAGCCACAGGGCTAGATTCTCCGTATCCTTTAGAAGATAATCTGAATTGATCAACTCCGTGTGATGTTAAATAATCTTTTACAGCAGCAGCTCTGGCTTCAGATAAACCTTGGTTTAACTTCTCGCTACCTACACTATCAGTGTGTCCTTCAACAGTAAACTTAGAGTTAGGATACTCGTTAAGGATTTTAATGATATCAGCTAATACTTCAGCAGACTCATCTTTGATAGAAGATTTACCAGTATCAAAGTTGATAGTTTTAGCGTACTCATTTAAAGTTTTTTGCACTTCTTCAGTTACTTCAGGACATCCGTCGTTAGCGACAGTACCTTTAACCTCAGGACATTTATCGTCTTTGTCTAATACACCGTCACCGTCAGTATCTGGCCATGGGCATCCTTTGTTAGCAGCAGGACCTGCAGTGTTAGGACATTTATCATCACCGTCAGTGATACCGTCACCGTCAGCATCAGGACATCCACTTAAAGCTTTTAAACCAGCTACAGTAGGACATTTATCTTTGTTATCGGCAATACCGTCACCGTCAGAATCCGGACAACCGTTTAATTCCGCTAAACCGGCTTCATTAGGACAATCATCTTTGCTGTCTTCAATACCGTCACCGTCAGAATCCGGACATCCGTTGAACGCTTCTAAACCAGCAACATCAGGACAAGCATCGTCCTTGTCATAAATACCATCACCATCAGTGTCAGTTCCACCAAATTTAATAGAAAGACCGGCAGTGTGTTGGAAGTGTGTATCTAAGTAATCTTCAAAAGCATGTTTGTAAGCAGTTTGTAGCGTGAAACCAATATTTTCGTTAAACCAAATGTTGAATCCGGCTGTACCATTTAAAGTACCGGCACCAACTTCATCAACCCAGGTGTAACCACCACCTACACCTAAGAAAGGGTCTATAGTAGTTCCTTCTATAAAGTTGTACTTAATTGTACCGTCAATACCGTAGTAAGATAAATCATCTACTGAGTTACCTTCTCCCCAGGTATCAATTTTGTTTAACGAACCAGTTGCTCCAAAAGAAAAACCATCGCCTAAATATTTAGATACAGAGACTGACGATAATGATGGTAGAATGTTGTAATTGTCAACATCAACGAATTTATCAAAAATAGATTCGCCAAATGGGGCTCCGTCTCCATTAGGATGGGCATCAACTGCATTTACTCCAATGGTAATTTGCCATGGATTGTTTTTGTCTTGTGCATCAGCATAATTGTAACCAAGTACAAATACGAATGCTAACAATAATCTGCTAAGATTTTTCATATTCAAAAGTTTAATTTTTAAGTGTTAATTGTAAACAAAAGTAAGTTGTTAAAAATTATTAACAAAGACAAATATATAAAAAAAACCTACAAAAGTGCCGTTCATCGATAGTTCAGACTGATTTTAGATAGTATATTTTATCTTTTCAACTATTATAGACCCTTTTAAGTAAATTAAGTCACATTTTAACATTTTAAAGTGTACCGGTAACGTGTTTAATTGAAATTTCCTGATCGATATAAATTAGTATCTTATTTTTAACAGGGATATTCATATCTTCAAGTACATCCTGGTACGATTGTAGTTGTTGTACATGGTGTTTATCTTCACTCCCGGTTTTATAGTCAATAATAGTGGCCTCGTTATCAGAGTTAATATTAACCCGGTCCGGTCTAAGTATCATACCACTTTTTGTAATGATATCTCGTTCATTATAAATGGTGTCATTAGAGTTATAATATGCTTCTAAAAGGGGATGGTTTACAATGGCTGTTACAACTTGCCTTAAATCGTTTACCTGTTCTTTGCTGATTACCGAACTATTTAAAAAAGCATCCAAAACAAAATCAACATCCTCTTTAATTTTTATTTGAGACATAATATGATGGACGAGGTTTCCTTTTTCAATGGCTTTTTGCTGGTTGGTATCCCATAAAAACCCAGATTTTGTGACTACCTTTATATTATGATCTTCTTTTGCGGTAGAAATAAACGTTTTTTGAAGGTATGTTTTGTCATTAATGGGTGATTCCTTTGATGTCTTTTCTGAGCTACCGAAGCTGTACTCTAATTGTAGATCATTCCAAACACCAATACTTTGGAGATAAGTAATAAGTAAACCGGAATACCTTTTATTGTTGACCACACCTTTTGACGATATATCTTTTTTAGAGATAATATATAGTTGCTCAACGGCTCTGGTTAATACTACGTACAACAGGTTAATATTGTCCAGTTCCAGTTCAGATTGGTGCTTATTAAAAATACGCAAGCCTTCATCTCCAAAATGTTCAAAATCCTTATTATAATTCAATAAGGTATGAGAGAAACCCTGGTATTGCTTTTCATTTAATTTGTACCATGCTTTGGGCTCAACCTCTTTATAAATGTCTAAATCGGCATAAGGAAAAATAACCACTGGAAATTCTAACCCTTTAGATTTATGAATGGTCATAATCTGAACTGCGTTTTGCCCTTTTGGGGTAACAATGCTTAAAGTCTCTTTTTTCTTTTTGAAATGCTCAAGGAAAGCAGCAACATCTGATCCTTTTTTTTGTGTAAATTCCAGGACAAAATCCAGGAAAAACTGAATGTAAGCATTTGATGTTTGTACCAAGTTAAAACTTCTAACAATAGTTTCTGCCAGATCATAAAGCGGAAGCTGTAATAAATTGCTATTTATAGTGATGTTATATTTTTCAAAACTTTTAAAAAGTTGAGGCAATGGCAAGTATAGATGTTCTGAAAAAAAGTGATGCTTGTCTTCAATATTAAATAGGGATGTTAGATAATTTAATACGGATACTTTTATTTCATTGTTTTTAGGCTGAATTAAAAGCGTTAAAATGCCGGTTATGAAATTGACTTCCGGTGAATTACTGATTAATAAGGTTTCTGAAGAGACTATCGGGATTTCATTCTGACTTAAATAATTAGCTATGGTAACCCCTTCCTTTTTCTTTCTCACTAAAACACAAATATCTTCAGGTTTAAAGCCGCTACTTAGGCAAGTATTGATCTTTTCCAAAACCGCTTTTGTAAAACATGCATTCCTGTCATCGGTTCTATCAAAATCCAGAAATGATAATGCTACATAACCCGAATCTTCTAAAAACGTGTTTTGGTGTCCGTTCTCATAAAGCTTCTGATAATCTTTGTTGGTAAAAACCTCACCGGATAAAAATTTAAAAAACCCATTATTGAACGTTACAATTTCTTTGAAGCTCCGGTAATTTGTCGGAAGGTTTTCAATTTGCTTTTCTACATAAAACGGGTTGTCATTATTAAACAAACCAATAAACTGCTCTGCTTTTCCACCACGCCACCGGTAGATAGCCTGTTTAGCATCACCTACCAACATAGCGCTTCCATTTTCGGCAGATAGCGAATTACTTATTAAGGGAATTAAGTTCTCCCACTGTTTAACAGAGGTGTCCTGAAATTCATCAATAAAATAGTGTTTGAATTTTTCACCAATACGTTCGTAAATAAATGGTGTTGGTTGTCCTTTTATTTGGTTGCTTATAATAGTATTAAATTCTGAAATAAGCATTTTGTTTTGCTCTTCTTTCAGGAGTTTTAATTCATTATTTATAGCATTTAAAACAGATAAAGGCGTGATGTTTTTATAAAAGGTCTTTAAAAATTTAAGGTGATAAACATGTGCTTTGATTGTTTTAAAAGTTATTTCAATTTCAGGCAAAATAGTATCAATAGTATCAGCTAAAACAGGATCTAAACTTTTATTATAGATACCTTTTCTTTCGGTAATATTATTTTCAAGCTTATTATCGTAAAGCCTTTCTAAATTTAGTTGAGAAGCCTTTTTAAAATGATTTGGTAAGATGCCTCTGGTAAAATCTTTAGGTTCCAGCCCGGCTTCATTAATTAGAGTAAGCACACTTTTTGAGTGCTTAACAATACTATTTTCAGCAGATAGAATCTCTTTCTTTAATTGTGTCTTTAAGGCTTTAAAATCGTTAAAAGTTTTGTGCCTTAAAGTTTCAATAAACGGCATGTCATTTTCATTCACCAGCAATTTAGAGATCTTATTAAAGTCTAAAGCCACATCCCAACTTTTATCGTCATCAGCTTTTTCAATGGCAAATTCAACTAGAATACTGGTGAGTGCGTCATCAGTTCCGGCTTTGGCAATAAGGCTATCAACCGCTTCACTTAAAAGGGCATCCTGGTCCAGTTCAACTTCAAAATTTAAAGGTAGTTTTAAGTCGTAGGCAAAAGTTCTGATTAGCTTATGAGTAAATCCGTCAATAGTAGAAACATCAAAGGCCGCATAATTGAACAGAATGGTACTAAGTATGTTTTTGGACTTATTGTGAACTACATTTGGAGCTATCTGTAATTCTTTACAAATAGCATGGAACATGCTATTAGGATTACTTAAAATAGAGACATCAGAAAACTGCTTAAGCATATCAATAATGCGTACTTTCATTTCGGCCACGGCCTTATTTGTAAATGTAATGGCAAGGATATGCTTAAAGGCCTCCGGGTTTCCGGACTTGAATAAAACCTTTAAATATTCTTTTACCAATGCAAAGGTTTTTCCACTACCAGCGGAAGCATTATAGATGGTAAAAGCACTGTTTTTATTCATGAATGATAATTTGCAACAAGATAAAAACTATCAATGGTTTCATAACAATTTATTATTTTTAATTGAAGCCTTTTATATGTAAATTTGAAATGAAATTAATTAATAATAATAAAACAAGAAATTATGGCTTTTGAATTACCAGATTTAGGGTATGCATACGATGCTTTAGAACCACATATTGATGCTCGTACTATGGAGATACATCATTCTAAACATCATCAGGGATATACAAACAATTTTAATAATGCTATTGCAGGAACCGATTTAGAAGGGCAGTCTGTAGAAGAGATCCTTACTAATTTAGATATGAATAATGGTGCAGTTAGAAATAATGGCGGTGGATTTTATAATCACTCATTATTCTGGACAGTCATGAACCCTGAGGACAGAGGTTATTTATCAGGTGAATTAAAAGATGCTATTGAGGCAACTTATGGATCTAAAGACGAATTTATTGCGGCTTTCAGTAAAGCGGCGGCAACACGTTTTGGATCTGGTTGGGCCTGGTTATGTGCGCACAAAGGCGGTAAGATTGAAATTTGCTCTACCGCTAATCAGGATAATCCGTTAATGCCGGGAATTGGTTGTGGCGGAACTCCAATTTTAGGATTAGATGTTTGGGAGCATGCTTACTATTTAAACTATCAAAACAGACGTCCGGATTATATCAATGCATTCTTTAATGTGATTAACTGGAATGAAGTTGAAAGGCGCTACGCGGAAGCAAAGTAATCAAATTTAATTTTAAGTGTTATAAAATCGTCTGGAGCATTTTCCAGGCGATTTTTTTATGGAGTTACCCCGGGTTCAAAAAAAGAACAAATGAAAAAGGTGAGCTAGAACGCTCACCTTTTTGCCCCAAATCTACCATAAACTTAACCTACTTATGTTATGGT
Source organism: Seonamhaeicola sp. (assembly GCF_028281565.1). GTDB lineage: Bacteria > Bacteroidota > Bacteroidia > Flavobacteriales > Flavobacteriaceae > Seonamhaeicola. The sequence continues at coordinate 98,285 of NZ_JANQJQ010000015.1, read as the reverse complement.
TCTTCAAATGTATAGGTGTACCGGAGATTGAGAAAATATTTTGGTTGAACTACTAATAAATTGGCTTAACAGGGATAAGGCTTAAAAAAGGGGATGAAGTGAAAACAGGTCTTCTTTTGAATGAATATCAGGTTATTTCAGAAACTAAATTGCATAAAAAAAGGCGAACGAGAGTTCACCTTTTTTTGCCCCAAATCTACCATGAACTTAACCTACTTATGTTATGGTGAGACCAATTTATATGTATTTTAGATAATAGGATTATTTATTAGATAAAGCGCACATTTATCAGACAAAATGCATTTTTTATAGTTTAACCGTAAATGGTTGCGAAATTGCCATTTAATAAGCACGTTCTTTATTGCCTTCATAAAAATTAATAAATGCCCGGTTCACAACTCTATTCCCTCCAACCGTTGGGTAGTTCCCTGTAAAGTACCAGTCTCCCAGGTTTTTAGGGCAAGCTTTGTGTAAATTCTCAACAGGTTGAAAGATTATTTTAACCTCAGCTTCAATACTTTCGTCGCTTAATAGTTCCGCTATCTTATCTGATATTTGTTCATCTGTAAACGGATTATAAATCTCTTTCACAAAGTTTTGTACATCTTTATCATCAAGGTCTTCCTGAGCTTTACATTTATTATAAACGTCTTCAATAGTATTGTAAGTATTGCGGTCTTTATGTAATGCCAGGGCAGCTCTAAATGCTACCAAACTTTCCAGGTTAGCCATATCAATGCCATAGCAATCCGGATAACGGATCTGAGGGGCGGAAGAGACCACAATAATCTTTTTGGGGTTCAACCTGTCAAGCATTTTCAGAATGCTCTTTTTTAAAGTGGTTCCTCTTACAATACTATCGTCAATAATCACCAGGTTGTCGTTTGGTTTTACTACGCCATAGGTAATGTCGTAAACATGAGCCACCAAGTCGTCTCTACTACTGTCTTCAGTAATGAAGGTTCTAAGCTTTACATCTTTAATAGCTATTTTTTCAACCCGAATTCTTTCCGATAGTATATTGGTGACTTCTTCAGCTGAAATATTGCGTTGCCCGCTCAAAATGGTTTTGGTTTTCGATTTATTGAGTTCATTTTCGGCGGTTTCTACCATACCATAAAATGAGGTTTCGGCCGTATTGGGAATGTATGAGAAAACGGTATTTCTCGTATCGTTGTCTATAGCCTCAAATACTTTTGGCATTAATAACTTACCAAGCATTTTTCGTTCCTGATAAATCTCGGCATCACTTCCCCTGGAAAAATAAATACGCTCAAAGGAACATGCTTTTCTTTCTAAGGGTTCTAAAATTTCCTTAATCCTAACCTCACCGGAATTTTTGGTGATAATAGCGTTCCCCGGAGGCAATTCGTGTACCGCCTCAAAAGGGACATTAAAAACTGTTTGAATGACAGGTCTTTCTGAAGCAACAACAACTACTTCGTCGTCTTTATAATAATATGCGGGACGAATACCGGCAGGGTCCCTTAAAACAAAAGAATCTCCATGACCAATAAGTCCTGCCATGGCGTAACCACCATCCCAGTTTTTGGCCGCACGTTTCAAAAGCTTAGAAAGTTTTAAGCGTTCAGCAATTAAAGGTGATGCCTCCCGTTTGTTATAACCTTCTCGTTTTAAGTCTTTGTATATTTTACTAACGGCATCATCTAAAAAGTGACCGATCTTTTCCATTACTGTAATGGTATCCGTATACTCTTTAGGGTGCTGTCCCAATTCAATGAGGTTACTAAATAATTCCTTAACATTGGTCATATTAAAGTTACCGGCCATGATTAGGTTACGGTGCATCCAGTTATTCTGTCTTAAAAACGGGTGTACACTTTCTACACTGTTTTTACCAAAAGTACCATAACGTACATGTCCCAAAAGGACTTCACCTATATAAGGGATATTCTTTTTTTGAGCGGCCACATCATCCAGATATTCAGGGTGTGCTTTAAACTCATTATTAATACGGTCATTAATTTGACCAAAAATATCTTGTATGGGTTGTTGGGCTATGGAGCGAATTCTACTTATATAACGTTCTCCGGGTTTGGTGTTTAATTTAATACTGGCAAAACCGGCACCATCCTGTCCACGGTTGTGCTGTTTTTCCATCATGAGGTACATTTTATTTACACCGTAAAATGCACTTCCATACTTTTCTTTGTAATATTCCAGCGGTTTTAAAAGTCTTATAACAGCTATACCACATTCGTGTTTTAAGATATCACTCATATTTAATTTTTTTTCGCCTCTAACAGTCTTTAGTTAGACGTACGGAAATAATAAAAATAGTTTATCTAGATTTCTAGACTTTATTTGATTCCCGCCTTCACGGGAATGATAATTTTAATGGAAACCTCGATGCAAGCATGCGAGGAATTCTTTTTAATTAAAAACGCGCTCTATTTTTGAGCGCGCTAAGTTAGGTTAATTCTATTTCAAACTGCGTTAATTGCTTAAACTGCAGTAGTCGTTTATGTACTTCGTCATTTGATAAATTCAGCATACGCTCCGTTCCAAATTTTTCAACGCAAAACGATGCTAATGTAGAACCGTAAATAATAGCGTTCTTCATATTTTCAAATGAGGTGTCATTTGTTTTTGCCAGGTACCCCGCAAAACCTCCGGCAAACGTATCGCCGGCACCGGTTGGGTCAAACACTTCTTCTAATGGTAACGCAGGGGCATAGAATACATTGTCATCATGGAACAATAAAGCACCGTGTTCTCCTTTTTTGATCACCACATATTTTGGCCCCATGGCATAAATTTTTCTGGCAGCAACCACCAAAGAATATTCTCCGGTAAGCTGTCTTGCTTCTTCATCATTTATGGTGATGACATCAACGCGTTTTATAACATTGTGCAAATCTTCCAGGGCAGAATCCATCCAAAAATTCATAGTATCTAAAATAACCAAATCCGGTTTCCTGGTCATTTGATCCAAAACACTCATTTGGGTTTGCGGGTGTAAATTCCCTAACATAACCACACTGGCATCACGATAGTTTGCAGGAACTACAGGATTGAATTCTGCAAGGGTATTAAGTTCTGTGACCAGAGTATCTCTGGAATTCATATCGTTATGATATCGACCGCTCCAGAAAAATGTTTTGCCTTCTTTTACAATTTCTACACCGGTAAGGTCAATATTTCTGTTGGATAATAAATCTAAATAATCCTGGGGAAAATCACCTCCCACAATTGATACGGCTGCAGCATCTACGCTAAAATGAGAAGCGGCTAACCCTATAAAAGTTGCGGCACCACCAAGTATTTTATCGGTTTTTCCGAATGGCGTTTCAATAGCATCAAACGCTATGGTGCCAACTATAACTAATTTACCCATAAAAGGACTGACAATTTTGTGCAAAAGTACATTAATTTTTCCAATAAAAAATTTCTTGAAACGAACTATTTCTGAGGAAGAGCATAGGGGTATTTCACGCTTTCATTTTGCTCTTTTTTAATAAGGTTGTGACTTTTTAAAAAATGAGGTGTCTAAAAAGTGCTATTAATCGATTTGATTGAGATTGGGGGATATAAATTATTTATGTTCCCTGATTTTTTTAAGGCACTTTTATTTTCTCCCAAAATCAGCAGGAATTTCTCCCCAGGCTTTAGTTTCCCATTTGACAATAACTGTATCGTAAGTGTTAGACTTTAACCAGTTCACGGCTCTGTCGACCAATTCAAAAAGCGGCTTGTTTTTTTCGGTGCGTTCCAGTTTGGTGTTACAGTTTTTCTTTCTGACCCAACTCATAGCGGTTCTGGAATCGGTATATATAATATGATTGCTATTGTGCTTTTTTAAAAAAGCCAATCCGTGTACTATTGCTAAAAACTCGCCTATATTATTAGTGCCTTCTTCAAAAGGGCCCTGAATGAAAAGTTGTTTTTTTGTTTTGGTATCCACGCCACGGTATTCCATTTTCCCCGGGTTGCCACTAGAGGCAGCATCAACCGAGATAGAGTTGTAGTTAGGTTGCCCAATTTTTTTAAGCTGTGCTTCGGAAAGTTCGCTTTTGAATTTTGCCGATTTTCCAATGTAGTCTTTATAGTTTCCTTTCAATGCTTTTTTGGCAGCTTCAAATGTTGAAAAGGATTTGTACCGGGCTCCCTGAAAATCTTTTATCTGGGCTTTGCAGTCATCCCAGGATTCAAAAACCCCTGTTTTATGACCTTTCCAAACGGCGTAATATTTTTGCTTCTTTTTACTCATTCAAAAGTTTCTCAACCACCTTTGGAAAATGCTCCATTTCCAGTGCATGAATCTTAGCGGCCACATCTTCGGCAGTATCAGTAGGGAATACTTCGCATTTTGCTTGAAAAATGGTAGCGCCTTCATCATAGTTTTCATTAACATAATGAATGGTAATACCGGTTTCAGTTTCCTTGTTTTCAACCACAGCATTATGTACATGCATACCATACATGCCTTTACCTCCAAATTTTGGTAATAAAGCAGGGTGTATATTAATCACTTTGTTAGGAAATACGTTTAAAATAGTCTCCGGGAACTTCCATAAAAATCCGGCTAATATAATAAGGTCCGGGTTTGAGACTTTTAAAATGTTCAATACATCATTAGTCTTTGTGAAAGCCACTCTGTTGAACGATAAGGCACTCACTTTGAGTCTTTTGGCACGGTCCAGAACTTTGGCATGGGGATTGTTTGTAAGTATCTGAATAACAGATACATTATCGCTGTTTTGAAAAAACTTAATTAAATTTTCAGCATTAGATCCGCTTCCGGATGCAAAAATTACCACACGTTTCATCTGATGGTTTATATTTTAAATTACAGTCATACTTCGGCTTAGCTCAGCACAGGTATGTAATTCGCTATCAAAATTTAAAGAATGCCTTGTAAAGTTCGTCAAGCTCATTTCATATGACCGATAGTAATGTTAAGATTGTTCGAACAAAAAAAAGAATAATTATTAACAATTAGGAGGTAAAATTAAAATACTTAAAAGTTATTTTAGTAAATTACAAACACATTTTTATAGTAAAGATGTGTTTTAAAAATAAAGTTTTTTATTTTTGCCAACTGAATTAAAACTTAAAATTAAAAGATTATGTCAGACATTGCATCAAGAGTAAAAGCGATTATCGTAGACAAATTAGGAGTTGATGAGAACGAAGTTGTTGCAGAAGCTAGCTTCACTAACGATTTAGGAGCAGACTCATTAGACACTGTAGAACTAATTATGGAATTCGAAAAAGAATTCGACATTCAAATACCAGATGATCAAGCTGAAAATATAGCAACAGTTGGTCAAGCTATTTCTTACATAGAAGCTGCAAAATAAGCACATTACTTTATGGAATTAAAGCGAGTTGTAGTCACAGGTTTAGGGGCTTTAACACCAATAGGCAATACCAAAGATGAATATTGGGATGGTCTGGCTAATGGTAAAAGCGGTGCTGCGCCTATAACGTATTATGATACCGAAAAGTTTAAAACCAAGTTTGCTTGCGAGGTAAAAAACTTTAATGCAACCGATTTTCTTGACAGAAAAGAAGCTCGTAAAATGGATAAGTTTGCGCAATATGCTATGGTAGCTTCAGATGAAGCTATTGCAGATGCCAAATTAAACCTGGACGAGGTTAACAAGTTGCGCGTGGGTGTTATATGGGGAGCAGGTATTGGTGGCTTAGAAACCTTTCAGCAAGAAGTATTAAACTTTGCTGCAGGAGATGGGTCTCCAAGGTTCAACCCTTTCTTTATTCCAAAAATGATTGCTGATATTGCACCAGCAAACATCTCCATAAAGCATGGTTTTATGGGGCCGAATTACACAACGGTTTCTGCTTGTGCTTCTTCTGCCAATGCTTTATTTGATGCCCTGAACTCTATACGTTTAGGGTACACAGATGTAGTTGTTACAGGAGGAAGTGAAGCGGCAGTTACCATAGCCGGTATGGGTGGTTTTAATGCCATGCATGCACTATCAACCAGAAATGAAAGTCCAGAAACAGCTTCAAGACCCTTTGATGCAACCAGAGATGGTTTTGTTTTAGGCGAAGGAGCAGGTGCTTTAATTTTAGAAGAGTATGAGCATGCCAAAGCAAGAGGCGCTAAAATTTATGCGGAAGTTGCAGGTGGAGGTTTATCTTCAGATGCCTATCACATGACGGCACCTCACCCGGAAGGACTTGGTGTAGTTGAGGTAATGAAAAATTGTTTAGAAAATGCAGGACTTAACCCGGAAGATGTAGACCATATTAATACACATGGTACCTCTACGCCTTTAGGTGATGTGGCAGAACTTAAAGCCATATCAAAAGTATTTGGAAGTCATGCAAAAAACATAAATATTAATTCTACAAAATCAATGACAGGGCACCTGTTAGGTGCAGCCGGGGCTATTGAAGCCATAGCGAGTATTTTAGCTATAGAGCATGGTGTAGTGCCTCCAACAATAAATCACACTACGGTTGATGAAAATATTGATCCGGAATTAAATTTAACTTTAAACAAGGCTCAAAAACGCGACGTAAATGTAGCAATGAGTAATACATTTGGATTTGGCGGACATAACGCTTGTGTATTATTCAGGAAAATATAGATAGACAGAATCCCGAATGAAATAAACCATAACGATAAATTAAATTTTACATATTGATATGAACCATGGTTTATTACATCTGACATTAAAATAGAGTATTAATTATCAGATGAAAAACATTCGTAACATATTAAATTCCCGTTTTAAACGCAACGGGAATTTTTTTATGCAAATAACCAAGATTCTTGGGTTCAAACCCAAACGTATTGAGTATTTTAAAACAGCATTCACCCATCGCTCCATGAACATAAAAGATAGTGGGGGTAACGCTATCAATTATGAGCGGTTAGAGTTTTTAGGGGATGCCATGTTAAGTGCCGTTATTGCCTCGCACTTGTATCAGGAGGTGCCAAGCGGCGATGAAGGTTACTTGACAAAGATGCGCTCTAAGGTTGTAAGTAGAGAGCATTTAAATGAATTAGGTAAAGAGTTAAACCTAATTAATTTAGTACAAAGCAAAATTCCTGCAGGACAATTTGGAGATAATATTCACGGTAATTTATTTGAAGCACTTGTGGGTGCTATCTTTTTAGATCGAGGCTATAAATACTGTGAAAAGTTTATATTCAAACGTGTTATAATTCCGTATGTGGATATTGAAAAGCTTGAGGGCAAAGTCATAAGCTATAAAAGCTTACTTATAGAGTGGTGCCAGAAAGAAAAGAAAACATTTGGGTATAATGTTTATGAAGATACGGGAAATGATGATGTGAGACACTTTTCCGTAAAGCTTTCCATTGATGAAAAAATAGTGGCCAAAGCCAGGGCAACTTCAAAGAAAAAGGCCGAAGAAAAAGCTTCAAAACGTGCTTTTTTTGCATTTCAGAACAAAATTTCAAAAATGATATAACATTTTATTTACAAAAGAAGTCAACTATAACGTTTTAGTTAGCTTTATTTTTAAGATTAGGTAAAACCCTTTACAATTCAGCATATTAAATACTATATTTACGCCGAAAAATTAGGGTATGGCTGTTCATAAACTTGTTTTAGATGCTATTGATGAAGACCTATTTACTTTAATTGCAATACATTGCACCCTTGAAGATTATAGGTTAGCATATCTGTTAAATAAGTTTTTAGGTATTACGCTTACCAGGAAAGCATCTGATCTGGATTTCCAAAATGGAGCATTAACCTATTCCATTTATGAATGGGAAGATTGCAAACAGCAAACCATTTGGAGTTTAGTATCCAATGTTTGTAAAACGGAAGATTATAGACAAGGTAATGATGATTCGTTGTTTAACGTACAGGAAAAAATAACCCGAACCAATCATTTAATACCGGAATATAAAAGCGTTAATTATTTTTTGAAGATAGATAACGAATTCAATTTTAGTAAAGAAAAGTATATTTTAAACAGTATATTAAAAATCCCGCAAGTGGCCACAGCCTATAGTATTGAACCTAATCAACTAAAATCTAAGGACCATTTAATTTTTAGCTAATGTCAATAAGAAAGAAAACCAAAATAGTAGCCACATTAGGACCGGCAACAAGCAGTAAAGAAGTTTTGAAAGGGATGCTTGAAGAAGGTGCTAATGTTTTCAGAATAAATTTTTCCCATGCCGATTATGATGATGTGACCGAACGTATAAAAATGATTCGCGAACTTAATGAAGAATATGGGTTTACTGCCGCCATTTTAGCAGATTTACAAGGACCAAAGCTTCGTGTTGGTGTGATGAAAGAAGAGGTAGTGGTTAATCCGGGTGATGAAATAATCTTTGCAACCGGTGAACGCTTTGAAGGCACCAAAGAGCGTGTTTACATGACCTATGATAGGTTTCCGCAAGATGCAAAACCAGGAGAAAGCATTCTTTTAGACGACGGGAAATTAATTTTTGAAGTGGTTTCAACGGACCAAAAATCTGAAGTAAAAGCCAAAGTCATTCAGGGTGGCCCACTTAAATCTAAGAAAGGAGTAAACCTGCCAAATACCAATATATCGCAACCGGCATTAACAGAGAAAGATATCAATGATGCTATTTTCGCAATTGGTCAGGGTGTAGACTGGATAGCCTTATCGTTTGTGCGTCATTCAGAAGATTTAATGCAGTTGCGTGATCTAATCAATGAACACAGTGATTATAAAATCCCCATTGTAGCGAAAATTGAAAAGCCGGAAGCTATTGAGAATATCGATAAAATAGTGACACACTGTGACGGTATCATGGTAGCTCGTGGTGATCTGGGTGTTGAAATTCCGGCTGCCGACGTTCCTTTAATTCAAAAGCAATTGGTATTACGCGCTAAGAAAGCCAGAATTCCGGTAATCATTGCTACGCAAATGATGGAAACAATGATTTCCAGCTTAACACCTACCAGGGCAGAGGTTAACGATGTGGCTAACTCCGTAATGGATGGTGCCGATGCCGTAATGCTTTCGGGAGAAACATCGGTAGGTAATTATCCGGTGCAGGTCATCAGGCAAATGGCTAACATTCTTAAAAGTGTTGAGGATTCTCCGTTAATAAAAGTGCCGCAATTGCCACCACATATACGTACCAATCGTTATATTACCAAATCTATTTGTTATCATGCCGCCAATATGGCCAATGAAATTGATGCTAAAGCTATTTCAACCTTAACAAATAGTGGTTATACCGCATTTCAAATTTCGGCATGGAGGCCATCGTGTCACATTCTTGTTTTTACTTCTAATAAGCGTATTTTAACGCGCCTTAGTTTGCTTTGGGGTGTTCGTGCTTTTTATTACGACAGGTTTGTCAGCACCGATGAAACCATTGAAGACGTAAACAAAATAGCCTGCCAAAAAGGCTATGTAGATGCCGGTGATATGTTGGTGAGTTTAGCAGCCATGCCAATACAAGATAAAGGTATGGTGAATACCTTACGCGTTACAGAGATCAAATCCTGTAGTTTCTAGAAAATATTTATAGTGTTACTGTGGTGTCTTTGAGAACTTCAGACACCACAATGAACTGCACTTTCCTATACCTGTTTGCTTGCGGACAGGTCTTTTTTGTTTTTATCAAATCTTGACTGACAAAAGCGGCCATTTTTGAAGCCAGTTTTTCTTTTGTATTCGCGATTGAAAAATAGCTTGTTCTCTTTTAGTATTCCAGGTGATGTGTAGATCAAATATGGATTCCAATTCAAATGGAGAGCATACTTCTATGGTTCCCGATGTATTTAATCTTGCAATAATGGCTGTTTCTTTTTCGGGCCAGTAACTAATGGCATCCATGGTACTTTTATATTCCGGGTCGCCATTTGGTTCAGACATATAGAATTGATTTTTAATTTCAAAGGTGTTTTTGGGAAAGCGGGTCTCAAGGTCTTCTTTGATTTTAGATTCTATAAACGGATTTTTATTTCGATCGAAATATACGATATCAATATCGTTTAAACCAGATCTTTGGAAACTGTGAAGTTCATCCCAAATGAGGTTGCGTATAAAACCTGCACCAACCCAACAATCATTCAGGTTAAGGGTAGAAATTGCTTTAAGAACCTCCATACGAAAGGAGTCTTGTTGAATATATTGAACTATCCTTTCCATAGTTAAACGAAGTTAGTTGAAAATTTTTATAAAGTTAAGTATCTATTCTTTGTACCCCAACAACTTAAATAGTTGAGGAGACTGCTTTAAGTATTGCTCTTTATCGGTTTCCATAAACCAAGCTTCTGATATTTTTTTATTATTCTGGAGTCGGGCATCTTTCCATTCATGAATCCCGGGAATATTAAGGTTTTGCCAATTTTCATTTATAAAACTAACCGCTTTAATATTCTTGTTATAGATAAAGCTGAAGTAATTAACAAACCAGTCATCCCAAGCTTTAGTAGTGTCTTTATCAATGCCATAAATAGGATTAGATTCAGCAATCATCACCGGTTTTTTATGTTGCCTGGCAAATGCTAAAACGGTGTCACAATGAGGCCCAAAATCCGCATTGTAGGCATGCCCAAAAACAGAGATGCCCACCCAATCCACATAAGCATCGCCCGGATACCAATCAGACAGCTTATAATCTTTATAGGGTCTGGAGGCGTAAGAATGCCATATAAAAGCAATATTATTAGCGCCTTCTTTTCGCAATATATCTACAATACGTTTGTATATTCTTTTATATTTTGCAGGCTCTAAGGCGTTATGCGGTCCGTCAAATTCGTAACCAATTCTGAGATAGATCGGTCTGTTAACAGACTTCGCCCAGGCGGCATATTTTTTAATGCCCTTGTCATAAAAACCCAAACTGGCATTTTCGGGAATTCTTAATTTACCAACCATCCACAGCGCACTTTGAATGGCCGTATTAGGAAATTTATTAACTAACATCTGATGGTTTTGAGAGCTACCAGTGTCATTTCTATGTCTCTCAGTAACACCTTTAAATTCTGTTATTGCCCAATAAGCAGACCAACCACCAGGCGTTTTTTTGTTAGAAAAATGATTCTGATATTCCGTAATACTTTCAACAGTTTGTCCCATGATAAGCAGTGTTTTTCCATTTGGAGGAACAAATTTTGTCTGGTCATATTCATAAACAAATTCAGGATCTACATCAGTATTAATTTTTGAAATCATTTCTTTTGTGGATATCTCAGAGTCTTTAATTATTTCTTCTTGAGAAAAAGTTAATGGAGATAAAAGAAGTATTAGAGTAATAGTTAAAAAAGAAATCTTGAAGGATACAGTTACTTTATTTTTCATATTCCTAAATATAATAAATTATTAAAACTCAAACTTTAACTGTACACTTACGCTTTTTTCCTTCGGTGCTTTCTTCTCGGTTTCGGTATTCAGGTTAGATAATGAGATACCTAATAACCTGACCGAGTTATTTAATTTTTCCTGGTATAACAGATCTTTTGCAGTATCAAGAATCACACTTTTATCACTAATATAGTACTGCAATGTTTTACTGCGGGTTTGCAGTGTAAAATCACTGTATTTAATTTTTAAGGTCACTGTTTTCCCGGCAACCTGGCTTTTGTTTAATCGTTTGGAAACCTCCTCGGCAATATGCTCCAATTTTTCAAGCATAAACACTTCACTGGACAGGTTTTCACTAAAGGTACGTTCTGCCGCTAACGATTTTCTGGTCCGATGTGGTTTTACTTCATTGGTGTGAATGCCTCTAACAATGTGGTAATAATATCTGCCTGACTTACCAAAATTAGCATCCAGATATTCCAGTGATTTCTGTTTTAAATCCTTTCCGGTAAAAATGCCTTTTTGATACATTTTTTCGGCAGTTACCTTACCAACACCGTAAAACTTTCTAATGTCCAGTGCTTCTAAAAACTCCAGTACTTCTTCGGGGTTTACGGTCTTTTGCCCATTAGGTTTATTGAAATCGCTTGCTACTTTAGCAATAAATTTATTAATTGAAATACCGGCCGATGCCGTTAATCCAACCTCATTAAAAATACGTGCTCTTATTTCCTTGGCAACTAAGGTAGCGCTTGGGTTTCCTTTTTTATTTTGAGTAACATCCAAATAAGCTTCGTCTAAAGACAGTGGTTCTACCAAATCGGTATAATCATAAAAAATGCGCCTTACTTTTTTAGAGATTTCGGAGTAACGTTCAAAATTAGGCCTCACAAAAATAATATCCGGACATAATTTAGCTGCCAGATTTCCGGCCATGGCACTTTTAACACCAAAGGTTCTGGCTTCATAGCTGGCGGCACTTACCACACCACGCTTACCGCCACCACCAACAGCAATAGGTTTTCCCTTTAACTCGGGGTTATCCATTTGCTCTACAGAGGCGTAAAAGGCATCCATATCCACATGAATAATTTTTCGTATTGGTAAATCAACAGACATAAAAACAAAATTATATTAATTTTGAATAACAAAAATTCAAACTCTAAATACCAAAACATAATTTAGCCATTTTTGGAATTTGGAATTTTATTAATTGAAAATTGCCATACTTATGGTAGAAATAGAACGCAAATTTTTGGTGACCTCCAATGCTTATAAAGATGAAGCCAGTAGAAAAATACGAATAACCCAGGGGTTTTTAAACACGCATAAAGAACGGACCGTTAGAGTTAGGCTTAAGGGCGAAACAGGATTTTTAACAATAAAAGGGATATCATCCGAAGATGGTTTAAAGCGCTTTGAATGGGAAACCGAAATAATCGATGAAGATGCTAAAAGTTTGTTAAATCTTTGTGAATCAGGGGTAATTGATAAAATTCGCTATGAGGTGCCCGTAAAAAATCATATTTTTGAGATAGATGAATTTCTTGGAGATAATGAAGGATTGGTGATTGCAGAGGTTGAATTGAGTTCGGAAAATGAGGCTTATGAGAAACCAGGTTGGCTGGGAAAAGAAGTCACAGGAAATATAAAATATTATAACTCTCAATTAAGTAAAAATCCGTTTTGCAATTGGGAAAATAAAGAGATAATATGAAAAAAATACTATTTACAATTTTGGTTTTGCTGATCATTGTATCATGTAAAGAAGAGTCAAAAGCCAATTTACCGGATATTAAAGAAATGGTATCTGAGGAAGCAACAGATTCAACTCAAGTTGAGGTTATTAAAGAACCTGTTAAAAAGACTATTAAACAATTAAAGGAAGAATTAACAGCGAAAGGTTTCCAGATTTTCGATTATGTTGATGAAAAGACCAAAGACACGGTTTTAATGCAACAGTATTTCATTGCTTTTTTAAAACGCGGACCTATCAGAACTCAAAACGAAGAGGAAGCAGCGTTAATTCAAAAAGAGCATTTAGAGCATTTAGGTAAAATGTACGAGTTAGGGTATGCTGATATTTCCGGGCCTTTTGGAGATGATGGTGACATTCGCGGCATTACTATTTACAATGTACCCACCCTAAAAATGGCCGATAGTTTAGCTAAAGCTGATCCTGCGGTAAAAGCTGGTAGATTAGAGATTGAAGTCCACCCCTGGTGGGCAGCAAAAGGGTTCCCGTTGCGCTGATGTTTAAAATCTTACGCCCCATTTTTCATATTATCAATGCCGTGGCTATTCTGGCACTAATAGCCATTCACTTTATAATAAAAGAAAGTACGTATCAAACGTCCCTGTATTATTATACCTTTCCGCTTCCCGCCATCATTATTATTGTTTTGGTACTTTCAATTTTTCTCAGTAAAAGTTTTAGAAAGTACAATTTGTTCATTGCAGGCATTTTTTTGATAATATGGTTAAGCCGGAGTTTTAAAATTCACTTTCCTGATGCTATTGATGAAACTGACGTGGAAGTTGTATTTTGGAATGCAACACATTATCGGGAGTTTGAAGACGTATTTGAAGAAGACGGAAGCATACCGGATGTGGTGGTTTTGGTTGAATATCATGGTGATTATTTAGAAGAAGCCAGGACTAATTATTCCAAGTATCATTTTTATGAAAGTTCTGCTGAAGAAATGGGTATTTTTTCAAAAGAACCGATACAGGTAATACAGGTGATGCCCTCAAAATATGGATCAACGGTCATTAATTTCAAAACACATGACTTAAACTTTTATGCGGTTGATGTGTCAGCCAGTATTGATGTGCCCAGAAGCTGGGAACTGGAATTTGTTGATGAAACGATTACCCAAACAAAAAACACAGTGGTGCTGGGTGATTTTAATGTGCCTTATGAATCGAAATTTTTAGATCCGATAAAAGAAAACTTTAATCATGCTTTTACTGAAAAAGGCAACGGATTTAGAGAAACCTGGTTTTGGAATATTCCCTTCCTTTCCCTTGATCATATATGGGCCTCTAAGGATTTAGAGATTCTAAGAGCCAAAAAAATCGGTACGTGGAAATCAGATCATGCTATCGTTAGCACTATAATTAGAGCTAAATTATAGTTTGTTTATAACAAAATTTTGCTTTTAGATACCTTCTCATAGTATTTTGTATACTTTAATGTATACAAATAGATTACTTGGTTTGTATTCTTTTCTAATATTATAGCTAAATAATTTTTCTTTACTAAATAGTATTTGGTTATGCGCAGAATTGGAACTGAAAAAATAATTTTCATAGGGTTTCTATTCGGGTGTTTCTTAATACAAGGATCTTATGCTCAATTAGGTTTTTGTACCGGTAATTCAGGCGATCCTATATTTACAGAAACCTTTGGTACAGGGACCACAAATAATCCGTTACCGTCTGGTACCACAACATATTCATATTCATCAGGAACTCCTTCAGATGGATTTTATACGGTTTCTAATGGCACGTTTGGTAGTTGGAGTGATTGGCATGAAATACCAGATCACACCGTAGGAGATACCAATGGTAAATTACTTATTGTAAATGCGGCGCTGGCTGCAGGAGAATTTTATAGAACATCAATTATAGGACTTTGCGAAAACACAACGTATGAGTTTTCAGCCTGGGTAATTAATTTGCTAATAGGAAACACCATTTGCGGAGCAGGAGCCATACCCATAAACGTTAGGTTTGAAATATGGGATAGTACAGATACTGTATTGTTGGCATCAGGAGATACAGGTAATATTACAGAAACATTCACCCCCAATTGGCAGGAATATGGTTTGGTTTTTCAGACATCACCAGGGCAAACGGCAGTTATATTAAAAATGAGAAATAATGGCACAGGAGGTTGCGGTAATGATCTGGCCATAGATGATATCGAGTTTAAAACCTGTGGGGATTTAACAACAGTAACTGATGGTTTAGGAAATAGTAGTGCAATCATATGTAGTACAGACACACCTTATTCAACTACACTAACAGCTAACCCTGACGGGATCGTTTTTGCTAATCATTTTTATCAGTGGCAGCAAAGTACAGATGGCACCACATGGACAGATATTGCAGGGGAAACCAACCAAAGCTTTAGCGTTACAGGTATTACAAATACCATGTATTACAGGACAAAAGTAACAGAGACAGCAAATACCATAAATAATCCTCAATGTAATACCTTGTCTGACGTATACCAGATAACAGTAAATACAGTAGTCACACCAACCTTCACACAAGTGCCTGCAATTTGTAGTGGCGATACCTTATCGCCATTGCCCACTACCTCCAATGAAGGAATAACGGGAACATGGAGTCCGGCATTGGATAATACCATGACAACCACATATACGTTTACTCCGGATGCAGGACAGTGCGCAGTAACCCAAACCATGACCATCACGGTTAACCCGATAGTTACACCTACGTTCAACCAAGTAGCAGATATTTGTAGCGGAGACACTTTATCACCATTACCCATTACCTCCAATGAAGGAATAACGGGAGCATGGAGTCCCGCATTAGATAATACGGCCACTACTACGTATATCTTTACCCCGGATGTGGGACAATGTGCAATAACCCAAACCATGACTATTACGGTCACCCCAACGGTCATCCCAACATTTACTCAGGTATCTGCTATATGTAATGGAGATACCTTATCGCCTTTACCTACAACATCCAATGAAGGTGTTACAGGAACATGGAGTCCGGCATTAGATAATACGGCCACTACTATTTATACCTTTACCCCGGATGCAGGACAGTGCACAGTAACCCAGACCATGACCATCACGGTCAACCCAATAGTCACACCAACCTTCACACAAGTGCCTGCAATTTGTAGTGGCGATACCTTATCACCTTTGCCCACAACATCCAATGAAGGTGTTACGGGAGCATGGAGTCCGGCATTGGATAATACCATGACAACCACATATACGTTTACTCCGGATCCGGGATTTTGCCCAACTACCGTTACTATGACCATTGTAGTGAATGATAACCCTAACGTGATCTTGCAAAATGAATACTTCTTGTGTTTTAATACAGGCGGAGGCGTTGCCATACCATTAAGTATTAACACTGGATTACCCACAGGGACTTTTAATTTTACCTGGTTTTTAGGTGGAGTGATAATCCCGGGAGCTAATCTGGGAAGTTATGCACCAACCCAGGCAGGTATTTATGAGGTTGTAGTTCAAAATGCCATGACTTTGTGTGAAACACGAGCTGCAACAACAGTAACAGCTTTGTTAGAGCCTGTATTTGAAGCAAATGTGACTTCTGAAGTGTTTTTAGAAAATCAAATTATTGAGGTTACTACAATAAGTGCTGGGATTTTTGAATATAGTTTAGATAACGGACCCTGGCAAGAGAGCCCTATATTCACAAATGTTTCAATAGGAGCGCATACAGTAACGGTTAGAGACACCAGAGGATGTATTGAAAGTTCTCAAACAGTTATAGTGATTGGGTACCCTAAATATTTTACACCTAATGATGACGGGTCTCATGACACATGGAATATTATAGCTCCAGCGAACCCCAATACTTTTCTAGCCACTGCAGAGATATTTATTTTTGACAGGTATGGTAAACTATTAAAGCAGCTTAACCCTAACGGGGCTGGGTGGAACGGTATTTATAATGGTGTAAAAATGCCAACCGATGATTATTGGTTTGTAATAGCCTATAACGAACCAAATACCAATGAGAGAAAACAATTCAGGGCACATTTTACGTTGAAGCGTTAATTTGAAATTTCAAAATACCGCTTCGCTTCATTCCCAAATTCATCTACAACTGTAAGTGTATGTTTACCTTGTTCAGGCAAAACAGCCAATTCGTGAGTGTCTTTGGTATTGCCAATAAAAGTGTCATCAATATACCAAAACAAGGTGCTTTCAGGTTTTGAATGTGCTATTTTTAAAATCATTTCATTGGTGTTTCCGTTAAAATCTTTAGGTAAAAAGATACTGTTATTTTCCTTAGGATAAATAAATTCCATGGAGACGATATGGTCACCTAAACAGTCATTTCTGAATTTTGGTAAAGGCTTATAAAACGGATTTTTAGTTTTGTAATAATAGGCCATAAGCGGAGGCAGTACAAACCAGGATCTGTGTTTAATATTATTGACATCTTCACAGGAAGTATTTACCTGGTAGGTTTCATTGTTATCAACATGAATTAAAACATGATACGGACAAGGTTGGGTTTTCAGACCACTTATTTGAATAAATGTGTCTTTTGTGTCATTACAATTTGATGATGCCCTGTGCCCGCTTTGTTTACAAATAGTTACCTCTTGCATGGCATCAAAAGGTTTTGAAAACCAGTCACTTTTTGGTAACAGATCAAACACTTCAAAAAGGATAGGAGCAGCCGTTTGCACACCTACTAACCCCGGTCTGCCTTCACCGTCAGCATTGCCTACCCAAACGCCCACCACATAATCTTTGGTGGTCCCAATGGCCCAGGCATCTCTAAAACCAAAACTGGTGCCTGTTTTCCAGGCTATTTGTTTTGAGTTATCAAAAAACTCCCAATTTTCATCACCTTCCGGCCTGTTGACTTTTTTTAAACTCTCGAAAGTCAGATAGATAGAAGCCGCATCAAAAAGTGTTTTTTCAGGTTGCAAAGTTCCAAAGTCAACTTTTTCAGAAAGTAATAACGTTGGTTCGCAAAATTCCTTGGCATAGTATTCGCTCGAAGTTTCAGAAAAATGATTTATAGTTGAAGAAAATGCCGCATAACTTTTACATAGATCCCATAAATTACTTTCGGCTCCTCCCAGAATTAATGATAATCCATAATGATTGGCATTGTATTTTAAGTCTTTTAACTGTAATGCTTTTAAATAATGATGAAACCTATCCAGTCCAAATGCTTGTAACATCCTGACCGAAGGGACATTTAAAGAACGCGATAAAGCCTTGCTGGCCGGAATAGCACCGTCATAGGTCTTATTAAAATTTTCAGGATTATAGCTTCCAAATTGACTGGGAACATCGGCCACTAAAGTATTAGGTAATATATCACCTGTATCTAACATAGCGGCATATAAAAAAGGTTTTAAAATACTTCCGGTGCTTCGGGGTTTATCAATGATATCTACATCCTTTTGATGGGCTTTACCTGTTGGCGTGTTACCTATATAAGCTAAAACCTGCCTGGTTTTAACATCTAAAACTAACACCGCAGCATTATGAATTTCGTTCTGACTTAAAACATTATAATGCTGTTTAATAACCCTATTGATCTGAGTTTGTAGTGAAGCGTTGATGGTGGTTTTAATAGATTGTCCCTGGTGTGTTTTGGACAATTTTTGCAACAAATGTGGCGCTATTTGAGGCAACGGGTATGGCTTTTCAGGAAGTTTTTCTGCAATGGATAACCGGTATGTAAGCGAATCGATTATAGCATTTTCCAGTAATTTTTTTAGTAACCTGTTGCGTTTATTCAATAAGTGTTTTTCATTCTTTCCCGGATAGATTAAACTTGGGGCATTTGGCAGAACTGCTAAGGTGGCGCTTTCTGCCCATGACAGATTGTTCGCCTCTCTGTTAAAATAGCGCCATGAAGCAGCATCCAATCCAACTACATTACCTCCAAAAGGAGCATTACTACTATAATAGGCCAATATTTTTTCTTTTGAATCCCGAAGTTCTAAACGGGTAGCCAAAACAAGCTCTTTTATTTTTTCAAAATAAGTTCTTGACTTCCCTTTTCTGGATAAACGAATAACTTGTTGCGTAATGGTACTTCCGCCCCGTTTAACATTTCCTGATTTTATATTTTCTCTTAAAGCTTTAAAAATGGAGATGGGATTGAACCCCGGATGTTTATAAAAATATTCGTCTTCAAACTGAATGATACAGGTTTTGAATTTTTCAGGGATACTATCATTATGAGGAAACCGCCATTGACCGTCTTCAGCAATTTTAGCACCGATGAGTTCATTATCCGAACTTGTGATTACCGTTGCCGTAGCATCTTTAAAAAGTTGTTTGGGTAAACAAAAGTAATAGGCCATTAGTATCAGTAATAATACTGTAACCCTAACTCTGTGCTTTTTTATGTAGCCTATTACTTTGCCCACCTTCACATATAATCAAATTAACATCCTAGAGGAATATCAAAAGCAATGATCTTCTCTAATTTTTCATCGTGCATGGTCGTAAAAATCACTTTAAAGTATATTTTACTGATCGATACACTTGATGCTCCCTTGTTGACAGCTTTGGCATCTTTAACTAAATTGTACCACGCTTCACCACAATGTTCTTTTACGGCCTTTTTAAAGTCGTCTATATCTACCTTAATAAATTTATTCCAGGCTTTGGGTTTATAGGTAATTGTTGTGAACACATTACTTTTTCCGATAGTTTTTAAAGGCTCCCAGGCAGAATAGTAGTGTTCCCATTCAGTAAGGTCACAATGTGGGCCATCATTCATAATGGTAATACTATTTTCGTGTCTTTGGAATACTTCAATCTTTTTATATTTTGAATGATGCCTAATTCGTAGTGTTTTGTTTTCAACAGTTTCGCCTAATTCAACAATGGCATCAAGATTATTAGAAGCCTGTGTTGTGATTTGCGAATCACCGATGATTTCTGCACTCAAATTATCAATTTCCATAGTGAAATCTTCAAAGTCAATACTAAACCGTTTCTTAATTTTTTCCTCTGTTAGGAAACCATTAAAAACATAACCGGATCGGTTATTGTGAATGTCATCAGTACAAGACACTTTTACCCATTCACCTGAGATTATTTCATTATTATCCTGAACATCGAGTTTTAAATTAGTGCGTTGTGTTATCTCCAGTTGAGTTCCATAGACCAGTTTGTCAAGGCGTTTGGAATCCTGGCTGGGTTTATCTCTTAAAAACAGGCCATTATCGGCGTTTACGTATCTGATTTCCTGTGCTTTGGCTATATTGAATACCATCAATAGAGCCACTATATAAATATATTTTGTCATTTTTTTTTAAAGTTTTTTTGCGAATGCCCATTTTGAGAAATAATTTTTATGTCATTCCGAATTTATTTCGGAATCTCATTATCCATTAAGTTTGACATAACTTTAATGAGAACCTGAAACAAGTTCAGGTTGACAAGCTTGTTTATTACTTATGAAGGACGTTCAATATTATTTAATTACATTAATCCATGCCCCTTTAGTTCTCACTAAAAAGTCATTATCATACATAGCTTCCGCCTGAATTCCCGGCAAATAATAGCGTCCTAAATAGGAAGCATTTAGCATTACCGAAAACGTTTTGGTGCTATTGGTGTTTCCATTTCTGCTTAGATCAAAGTAGAAATTCACACGGTCGTCTCTTATGTCTGTATAGCGCGCCTGACTAGAGGTTGTATTTCCAAAATCTGTAAACCGGGTATTTACAATGTTCCAACCCGAAGGGAATAGTTGTGTTAAAGCCACATCCTTAACGGGGCTGTTTTTGAGGTTGCTCACTTCCACGGTGGCAATAAAATCCTGCCCTTGTTTTAACTCGGAAACATCGACTCTGTTACCTTGTAGATCTTTATAAGAATAGCTAATGCTTAATCCGCGTTGTTCGGTGGTTTCTTGTCCTAATGGTAGTTTCCCAGAGTTCAGAATTCTAACATAAACAACGTTGTTATTTTTATTAGTAAAAGACATTTTATTGGTGCCATCAACTATTTTTAATTCACGTTGGGCAACTGCATTTGTGGTTTCAATTGTTTGAGTTTTTCCATTTAAAGCATAACTGAGTTTCATTGCTTTTCCACCATTGGCATCCACCATTTTTGCCATAGCCAATAAGCTGTACGCTGTGGTTTGCGTGCTCATCCAACGGTTGCCGGATAGATCTTTGGCTATAGATTCTGCCAGTTCTCTGGTTTTTTCATTTTTGGTAAGTACCATAGTTTCTAAAGCCATGGCCCTGTTTCTGTCAGCCGAACCATAGGTGTAATAATTATACCTGTTTGGAACGAAATTGACGTTAGCCGATTTAGAAATGCTTTCACTGGCTTCTTTTTGGCCTACGAGTGCGTAAGCAGCAGCTAATCGCCATTTAGCTTCGTTGGACAATTCTGAAAATTCACGTAAGCGATTCATAGATGCCAGATCCGGACTTCCGGCTAATGCTAAAGTGTACAACCTATATGCTTGAGCTAAATCCGAGTTATAACGTCTGTAGCTTGGTCTCCAATCCCTGGCAGCCTGCTTTTGATATTTAATCCAATTGCTTTTAAATGTAAGCGGTAATACGTACCCCTTTTTTTCGGCTTCAATCATGAAATGTCCTGCATAACTTGTGCCCCAATCATTAGCACTGTTTTCACCCATCCAATAACTTAGGCCTCCATGTGGTCTTTGGAAATGCCCAAGGCGTTTAATGGCATTTTTTACGTGGTCTTGAATGGCTTGTTTTTTATCAGCTGTTACATCGAAAATATCACTTAGGAATAACTGAGGAAACACACTTGATGTTGTTTGTTCCACACAGCCATGCGGATACTGAATTAAGTATTGCAATCTGCGTGAAAAATCCATTGGAGGTAAGGTTGAAAACTCTACCGTGGCTGTATTAGTACCGGTCACACCAAAGGTTGAAAACGCTATCGATTCACTAGAATCAGCCGTAAGTGTTTTGTCTATAGCCTTTGATGTAATAGGATTGGGGTTTACCACATCCAACGCTACTTTATACGTTGATTTTTCGCCATTCCCTGAAGCGATCACCTCTACAGTATTAATACCTTTTGCTTTACTGACGTCTAAAATGAAGTAAGCCATTTTTTCATCGGGTTTTGGGAACGACAGTGATTGAGAGGCATTACCTTCAACCGTAATACCATTGCTTAGCTTTAAGCTGATAGTAACGTTTTTTACTTTAGGCTCCATAGCAAAAACGGTTACCGGTAAAGTCACCTTTTCTCCAGGGCTTAATTTCCGAGGAAGCGTTGCTAACACCATTAAAGGTTTTTTAACCTGAACCGATTTATCCGTGCTGCCGTAAGCTTCTTTGGTAGGATCGCCGGCAACTACCATAGTTCTAACCGAACCTATATAATTGGGCATTTTTATGGTATGTAATTTTTGCTCTCCCTGCTTTAAATTAAAAGGGCCCAGGTACTTCACTACAGGTTTAAAACGATTCGCTTTTTTCTTTTTAC
Source organism: Seonamhaeicola sp. (assembly GCF_028281565.1). Taxonomy (GTDB): domain Bacteria; phylum Bacteroidota; class Bacteroidia; order Flavobacteriales; family Flavobacteriaceae; genus Seonamhaeicola. The sequence continues at coordinate 75,792 of NZ_JANQJQ010000015.1, read as the reverse complement.
CGGCGGTAGCAGTTCCGTCTCCACCAATAGCAAACACTTGATCTATACTGCCGGAATACGCTCCTACCACATCATCAAAAATATCCCAGGTTTTCACACCCAAAGCCTCCCGGGCATAAAAACTTTGCCATGCATTAGGTGTTTTAAAACGGGTTAGATCCAACAGGCCTTCTTCAACCATGGCAATGGTGTAAGTCATAGGGTTTTTACTTTTTTCTGAGACCGTTACTTTGAATTCCTGTTCCGGGCGTAACACATCGGGCATGCTAAGTTGAGGTTCCAACCTGGTGTTAGGGTCTTCAACCATCATCGGAATAACACCGTATAATCTGATTGGCAAATCATTGGCTGTAATAGCATGCGGTTGTAATAATGAAATATTGATAAACACATTTGGAGCCATTTCCGATGTGACCGGAATGTCTACCGTAGTTTCTCCTTTTTGAGTTTTTATCCATTTATAATCCAACACTTCAGTGCCATTTTCAACGCTCACCAAAGCGCGTCCTTCATTACCGGATTGGAATGTCACCTTAGCGGTTTCGCCCACACTGTAGGTTTCTTTATCACTGGCAAAAATGAGCATCTTAGCTGCTTCTTTATCACCGGAACCAGCGTTTTGCCACCAGTTCCTGTAGAAATAGGCAGTTCTTCCTGTGGCGTGATTGCTAACAGGATCAACAACTCTTATTAAATATCGGCCCCTATCGTGGTCCGGGACTTTTATTTTAAAGCTTCCTTTACCATTAGCATCCGTATTTATTTTTGAGGTTGAATAGGGTCTGTGATAACTACTGGAAACATAACTTGATAGATTATCGTAAGAGGCATTCCACCACCAACGCCATTCAATTTTATAGATTTTTACTTCAAGGTTATTACGTTTAATCGGTTTGCCCAAAGCATCAACTGTTACAATGTCAAAGGTTTGGTTTTCGTCCGTAAAATAGGATCCATAGGCATTTCCTTTAGGGGAGTGCAATCCGACAAACGATTTATAAGGCGCGTATTTTTTTGTGAATGCATCAATAGAGAAGTCGCCGCCATTTTCAAAGGCTCTCACTAAAAATTGTACGTTTAATAATCCGGGAGCATTCTTTTTGATATTTAATTTTGAATTTATTTTGGCTAAACCTTCTTCATTTACATGGCCTTCAAACACATTGAATTCTTCGGTTTCAAACGTTCTTGAAGGATCTGTGAAAACATAATCTTTGTAGCTTTCAAACCCGGAATACGATGTAGAGAATTTAGCCTTTACTTCGGCTTTCAGGTTTTTTCCCGGAGCACCGTGTAACCATTTTACATCTAAATGACCTGTAAGTGGTTTGGTGGCTGTAAGCACCTCGTCATTAAAGTCAATTTTAATTTTTAACCGATTGGGTTTTACCGTTTCTATTTTTAGGTTTTTTCTGAAGGTGGCTCCTCCAACAGAAACTTTAGCACTATAGTTACCGGTCTTATCTTCAGTTGAAGTAGGAACCGTGAATTTAAAAAAGTTGTTTAGATGATCACGTGTTATTTTTTTATAAACCATTTTGCCGTTGGGGTCCGTGATTTCCATTTTTACCGGATGTCCTTTTGGAAGTTTGTTGGCTTTGTCATTCAGCATAAAGGTTAAATGCAACGAGTCGCCCGGACGCCATACGCCACGCTCCCCATAAATGTAACCTTTAAGTCCGCGTTGCAGTCTGCTACCCGAAACATCAAACTTACTTAGTGATAGCGCATTACCGTCATAAAGACGCACATAAGTAGTATTATTCCCTTTTGAAACAATGGCAAAATTGGCGTGTTTTTCGGCATCAATAATGGCTAATCCATCTTTATCTGTTGAAGCGGTTTCCATTTTTCGTTGCTGGAAATTATAAAGTGAAATAGTTGCATTGGCTTCAGGTTCGGTACTCAAAATATTGGTAATTGCAAAATAGTAGGAGTTGTTACTTCCGCGTTTGGCAATGACTCCCAAATTGGAAGCAATTAAGTTTTGCGATACTATTTTACGGGCATTATAATAGGCATCATGACAAGGGTTCTTTTCTTCGCGCCAATTATAACTGTAATTTTTGTAGCGGTATAATAAGTCATCCCAATATTGTTCCTCACGTAAGGCTTCGTCTTCTTCAGATAAGGCATCGGAATCTGCTTCATAAAAATCTTCTTCGTAGTAGTCATCCTCATCGTTTGAAACATTGGAATTTGCTTCGCAATCGTAAAGGGAATACGTTCTGTCATAACTCACTTCAACTCTGTAGATGGCACCGGCATCGGCCTTAAAAAACTTTGATAGATCCATACTGTAGGCTTTCCACTTTCCGGTGTTTTCTGCAGCCGTTTGTAATTGAATGGTTTGTTTTGCAATGCGACGTCCTACCTTTTTTATATTGTATTCATTATTGCTATTTAGATTATTGTCTTGTAAAAATTGAAGGATATTATCTTCAAAAATTTTGATGATTCTAACATCTACGGCGCTCAAGTTCACAGCTTCAAAATTGAACTTTAGTTCTTGGGAGTTTGGCAGAATGGAACCATTATTAATTAAACGTACCTGTGGTTTTAAAGCCTCAAAGGCGATAGTTTCGGAGTACGGTTTTTTAAGTTTGAAACCTTCGGTGTTTTTAATACCCTGAAACACATCAACCTGAATATTTCCTACCAGTTTACTATCGGGATACACTTTTAAGACATGGCCTTCAACAATATATTTGGGGCTCTTTACTTTTTGAAGCGACACCAAACCATCAAAGTTTTGTTGCTTTTTCAAAGGGTCTGAAAAGTTAATAGACAAATATTGTTCCGGTGATTGAATCACTTCGGTTTTAGTGATAGTGAAGTTGTTTATTCCCGGAATTACAATAGTGTTTTCTCCTTTGTTACCAGCCCGGATCGGTTTCCCATTCCAGGATACATCAATACGGCTATCCTCTATTAAACGATGAATACTATCTATTTTAAATTCAAAAACGTTACTGCTTTCGCTCGCTTCGTTAAAAACAATACTCAAGTCTTTGCCATCCTGTTCGGCTTGTATAAGTAGTTTTGCTTTTTCTAACGGGATCAGGTCAGCTGATTTAAGAATGCCTTCTAAATATTGCCAGTTTTTACTATAAGACTGTAAGTTGCTGGTAACAATATTAAAATTAGGTGTGATGGTTTTAAACTGAAACGTATAGTCTTTATATTCACTGGCAATGTCTTTATAAATTTCAGATAATTTAACCGTCACCGTGTATTCTGTTGATGGCTCTAAATGCTCATCCGGTGTAAAGATTAGCGTGTGGTTATTGCCAACTTTCAGTTTGCCTTCTACATGCGGTTTTATGGTGATCAATTTGTCGTCAATTTCCCGGTTCATGTCCCAACCGTCAACCGCTTTTGCCAAATTAATTTGAATGGGTTTCGCAACCGAAGTCATACCTGAAGTAGTGTAACTTATATAATCCCTAAACTTGAAAATATTATCGGTTTCAACAGGTTTCTTTTTACAGGAAACAATTACTAAAATTGTTAAAACGGCGGTGAAAAGGTTTTTAATTGACATAAGACAAAAGGGTATTAAAGTGAGCATTAATAAAGAAACCGCAAGGGTTTCCTGCTAATAAAGTTACGTTTAAGATTTGAACTTTAGTTTTTTTAAAAACGTTAAATAAGTCTTAAGATTTTACAGAATATCTCAAACAAAGTATCGATGAACTACGTTTTTTCATTGAAAATCAACGAATTATTAAAAATTATACATCCTCAAACAATTTTGAAGCGTATATTTCTATACCCAAATCACTTAAATTATGAAAACTGTTCGTTCTAAAACCTACTGCATCTTACTTTGTTTTATGGTAATAGTTGCCAATATCTCATGCTCAAAAGATGATCCCTTAGATACTGTTGAAAATGCTGAGGCGAAGTCTATGGCTAATGAAATTTTGCAACTAGTCAATGCTCATAGAAAAAGTATTGGGAAACAGGCGTTATCTTTTAATACTTTGGCAAATGCATTGGCACACGAACACACGTTATATATGATAGGCCAAAGAGATATTAGTCATGATGATTTTGATGAAAGGGCCGATCGCCTTTTTGATGAAGAAAATGCGTCTCAGGTTGGCGAAAATGTAGCGTACGGGCAGCCATCTGCTCAAGTAGTTATGAATGCATGGCTGAATAGCCCCGGGCACCGACGCAATATAGAAGGCGATTTTACCCATATAGGTATTGCGGTTATTCAGGATGAATCGGGGACTTATTATTTTACGCAGCTTTTTCTAAAGAAAAGATCGAGCTCACCCGAGGCTTAATTCTAAAAATTAGCACGTACAATTTGCCTTTAACCATTCATTGTGATACGAAACACTAATGCAGTGTTTTGAGTTTAAACAGGTCTAATGTCTGCATGAGATTTTTCTTTATTCTTATGGAACTTCATAATTGAAAAATTTTAACAAAATCGACTTTTTATTATTATATTCACAAACAATTTTAATATAAATAATAAATCCATAAAACATGAACAGTGTTGCAACAGATTTTGGCATAGATAAAGCTTTAAATGAATTAGGTATAAAAACAGTTAATGACGGAACTTCTACAGGGTCAACTTATTTTTCTAACGGAACAATTATTGAAAGTTTTTCACCGGTTGATGGTAGATTAATAGGAAGTGTAAAAGCCACTACTAAAGCTGATTATGAAACAGTGATGGAAGCGGCCACTTCCGGTTTTAAAACATGGCGCATGATGCCGGCACCTCAACGCGGTGAGATTGTGAGACAGTTTGGAGAAAAGCTACGTGAAAAAAAAGAAGCCCTTGGCAAATTGGTCTCTTATGAAATGGGGAAAAGCTATCAGGAAGGACTGGGTGAAGTACAGGAAATGATTGATATCTGTGATTTTGCCGTTGGGTTATCCCGCCAGCTTCACGGCTTGACTATGCACTCGGAAAGACCCGGGCATCGTATGTATGAACAATACCATCCGTTAGGAGTTGTTGGGATTATTTCGGCCTTTAATTTTCCGGTAGCGGTTTGGTCCTGGAATACAGCTTTGGCCTGGGTCTGTGGTGATGTTTGTGTTTGGAAACCAAGTGAAAAAACACCACTTTGTGGAATTGCGTGTCAAAATATTATAGCTGAGGTTTTAAAAGAGCATGATCTGCCCGAGGGCATTTCATGTTTAATCAATGGCGATTATAAGGTAGGTGAGTTTATGACCAAAGACACAAGAATTCCTTTAGTTTCGGCAACAGGTTCTACCAGAATGGGTAAAATAGTTGCTCAGGAGGTAGCAGCGCGGTTAGGCAGGTCATTATTAGAATTAGGGGGCAACAATGCCATTATTGTAACACCTGATGCAGACATCAAAATGACTGTTATAGGAGCTGTTTTTGGCGCTGTTGGAACTGCCGGCCAACGTTGTACCAGCACGCGCCGATTGATCATTCATGAAAGCATTTATGACAAAGTAAAGCAAGCCATTGCGGATGCCTATAAACAACTGAAAATTGGAAATCCGTTAGACGAAACCAACCACGTTGGGCCTTTAATTGATACTGATGCGGTGCATATGTATAATAGGGCATTGGAAGAAGTTGTTAAAGAAGGCGGTAATATTGTGGTTGAAGGCGGTGTGCTTTCAGGTGAAGGTTATGAAAGCGGGTGTTATGTGCAACCTGCCATTGCGGAAGCGGAGGGTCACTTTAAAATTGTACAACATGAAACTTTTGCACCTATTTTATATTTATTGACATATTCCGGGGATGTTGAAAATGCCATAGCGATTCAGAATAGTGTGGTGCAAGGTTTAAGCTCTGCTATAATGACCAATAACCTTCGTGAAGCAGAACGCTTCTTATCACATGCAGGGAGTGATTGTGGTATTGCTAACGTCAATATTGGTACTTCCGGAGCTGAAATTGGCGGTGCCTTTGGTGGAGAAAAAGAAACTGGTGGTGGACGCGAATCAGGTTCTGATGCCTGGAAAATTTATATGCGCAGACAAACCAATACCATTAACTATACAACGGAGTTACCTTTGGCTCAAGGTATAAAGTTTGATTTGTGATTTGTCAGGAAACAAGACTTTTTTGTACTTTCATACAGATTAAACCTTTTTAACTCATTGCGGTCTAAAGGGTTATAAAACTTTTTAATATGAAGCGCAAACATATTCAGCATTTGTATAGACGCGTCGGTTTTGGGATATTACCAAATGAGCTCGATAAGTTGTCAAAAATGAAAAGAAAAGAGGTTGTGGCTAACCTTTTTAAGGCTTCAAAAAATGTAACTCCCCTTGAGCTAGATACTACCGAACTAAAAAGTTTGATGGGAACTTCTTATATGATGGCCAAAGACAATATCAGGGATATCCAAAAATTAAGTAGGGAATCCACCCAAAAACTTAACAGAGCCTGGATTGAAAGATTAACGAATCCAACAGAGCTTTTAAGAGAAAAAATGACCTTGTTCTGGGCCAATCATTTTGTATGTGAAGACAATAACTATGTTTACACTCAAAACTTTCACAATACATTGCGTCAACATGCTTTGGGAAATTTTAGAGCCTTTGTAGTTGCTATATCCAAACAGGCGGCCATGACCAAATATTTAAACACCAAGCAAAATAAAAAGCAAAAACCCAACGAAAATTTTGCTCGTGAATTAATGGAATTGTTTACCCTTGGTGTTGGGAATTATACAGAACAGGACATTAAAGAAAGCGCCAAAGCCTTTACAGGATATAGTCACAATATGCAAGGCGATTTTGTTTTTAGAAGACGCGTGCATCATGAAGGTACAAAAACTTTTTTTGGAAAATCCGGAAACTTTAACGGCGAAGATATTATAGATATCATACTGGAAAAAAGACGATGTGCCCAATACATCAGTGAAAAAGTATATCGCTACTTTGTGAATGATACCATTAATAAAGCTCATGTAGAAGCTATGACCGATGCATTCTATAAAGATTACAATATTGAAAAATTAATGCGCTTTGTGTGCCTTTCGGATTGGTTTTATAACGAAGAAAATATAGGTACAAAGATCAAATCCCCTATAGAGTTTTTAGTTGGTATTAAAACACTCGTACCCACCGAGTTTAAAAACCAAAAACAATTAATGTATTTGCAACGGTTAATGGGGCAAATACTGTTGGATCCTCCAAATGTTGCCGGATGGAAAGGCGGACAAAACTGGATTGACAGCAATACGATAGCACTGAGGTTAAAATTACCGTCTTTGTTGTTGAACAGCTCCTATATTTCAAAATCCAAAAAAGGGCAAACAGATGCTAGAATAAAAGAAAGAAAACAGTTCTTTAAAAAGAATTACGGCAAATGGTTTAATGTGGAAAACAACTGGGGTTATTTTGAAAAGCAGTTCAAAAATGTTGCTATGAATGAGTTAGACAATCACATTCTGGCTTGTAATATATCGCCTAATGCCCAGGCGTATTTAAATTCTTTGGAAAAAGTATCAAAACAGGAATACTGTGTACAACTCATGTCGTTACCGGAATATCAAATGTGTTAATTATGGACAGAAGAAAATTTTTAAAACAGTCGTCGCTGGCTAGTAGCTTATTTTTTGTGCCAAGCTTTGTAAAAGCTTTTGAAAATGTTGCCAGCAGTAGTTTAGGTTATAAGCGTTTGGTAATTATTCAATTATCCGGAGGTAATGACGGTTTAAATACTGTAGTGCCTTTTGAGAATGATCTGTATTATAAGGAGCGTCCTTCTTTAAGCATTGCCAAAGGGGATGTTTTAAAGCTCACTGATGAGATAGGTTTACATCCCAGTTTAGCACCTTTAAATCGTTTATATGACAAAGGACTTTTAACTATTATTAATAATGTTGGATATCCAAATCCAAATCGTTCACATTTCAGATCGATGGATATATGGCAAACGGCGGTAGATTCTGATGAGTATTCACAAAGCGGATGGATTGGACGCTATATAGATAACTATGGAGATGCGCCTTATACTGCTATTGAAATAAATGAAAGTTTATCATTGGCTATGAAGGGTGAAACAAAAAATGCCATTGCCACCCAGGATGCCAAATCATTATTTAACCTATCCAGAGACCCCTATTTCAAAAACTTACAGGGCCATAAAAACGATACACATTTAAGCGAACACAATTTGGGTTATTTGTATAAGTCTATGATTGAGGCACATTCGTCTGCTAAATACATTTATGAAACCAGTAAAACGGTTTCGGCCAAAAAAGAATATCCAAAGAATAAGTTTGGCAAACAATTAAAGACCACGGCGCAGTTCATTAATTCTCACCTGGAAACAAAAGTGTATTATGCTTCTTTAAATGGTTTTGATACACACGTAAACCAGTTACCAACTCAAAAGCGTTTGTTAAGTCAATATGCCGAAGGGATCGAAACTTTTGTTCAGGATCTAAAAGCCGGAGGGACCTTTGATGATACACTGATTTTGACTTTTTCGGAGTTTGGACGAAGAGTAAAACAAAATGCCAGTGTTGGTACGGACCACGGAACGGCAAATAATCTGTTTATAATCGGCAACCAATTAAGGAAACCGGGGCTTTACAATAAAATGGCCAACTTAAGTGATTTGGACGGCAATGGCGATTTAAAATTTGAAATAGACTTTAGAACCATCTATGCCACGGTTTTAAACAAATGGCTGGAAGTAAATGACAAGAAGATTTTAAACAAATCGTTTAAGCAATTAAACTTTATATAAAAAGAAAAAACCTTGTCTCAAGGCCGAATTTATCGGGAGAAACAAGGTCATATCTTAAAAAGATTAATAGCGACACAAAAGTCGTACTATTTTGTATGACTTCAAAATTTTAACGTTAAGTTAAGGTTAAATAATAGCCATTAGTTTAACTGTATTTTACTTTCCTTAAAATCCGCATAGACTCTTTGTAAAGTTGGTATACGTCGTCACTATGAGCCTTTAAATAAGGTTTAGCTTCTTTGAGTTTGTTTATGGCCTCATGAAACAAGTTGAGGTAACAAATTAAGTAGGTGGCCGATAAATTTCTTAAATCTAATTCTTCATGTTTCGTAAGTGTCAACCCCTTTTTAAGCTTTTCAAGTATGGCGTTATTGGTGTTGTAAATGTGATGGAGTATTTTTTTGTCAAATTGGGGCGGCTCAAATAGAAGTTTGGTGTCAATATTATAATTGGCATTATCTTCAAACTCAATAATGGTTTCTTCTAATTTGTAATACTTATTGTTGTTATGAAGTCCGAGATTCACATATTCAATGATCTTAAAGTTGTCATCATTAAAGGTAATGGAAACTTCATCTAAGGCAGAAAAAAATAACCGTACCTGTTCATTAATGAGTTCAATGTCAACTCTTGAATAGTAAACGTCATCTTTAATAACCTTTTTTTGACCGGACCAACACAATACAAAATACTCTTTAAACACTTTGTATTGGGCATTAAAGTCTTTACGCTTATTCATAAAATCGAAAACCCCGTTAAGCGTATGTTCAATATTGTTTTGGGCATTGTTTTCAATGGCCTCAACAATTTTAGAGTTTACATCTTTTATTTCAATGTCAAATACTTTGGGCATACTCATGCTACCATCTCTGAAAAACACCGAGCCGCCGTAATATTTCCAGATGTTTTTTCTAAGAGAAGTTAAGGTTCCCGTAGGGCGAATGGTCACCAAACCAACTACTTTATCATCCGGTAAATGCGGAAACGGAATGTTTTCATACTGAACTATGGGCGGACTCGTTAAATAAGCATTGATAAGGTTTTGGATCTTACTGTCGTCAAAAAAGTCAACACCAATAATGTTATTGTCTTCATCTTCAACACCAATGACTATATAAGAATTATTCTTTGGGTTGCTATTTGAAAGTGCACAAATATGTTTTAAAAACTTAGCCTTACCCTCTTTATGACTTATGTCTACTTTACGCTTCTTATCATAAAAACTATTCTCATCATTATGAGCCAAAAGATGTTTAATAAGCAGGCGTTTGTTAATCATGGCTTTTCGGTTAGGGCAAAAGTTCAATTATTATAATAAGTCAATTTCTCTATTTATGTTTTCTCTGGCTTGGCTTTCAAATTTAGCCTGAAAGGGTTTGGTAAAAAAAATGGTTTTACGATCTAAAAAGTGATTAAGCGCTTTTTTTCTCCCTTTTTTGTACATAAAATTAGGGAAAATGGCGTATTCTTTTCTAATACTTTTCAAATACTTGAGATAGGTAGGCCATTCAGCTCCTAAAATTGACATGTCCATATCTAAAAAGTAGGCATTGTCATCATTTTCACCTAGAATTATTTGATGATTTTTGGTTGAAAGGATCAGTTTTTGAATCAGATGGGCCATTTTTTCATCAATTTCTAGTGATTTTAGTCGTTTTTTGGCAAAAACAGCACTTTTTTCTTCGTTATCCTGTTTTTTCGAATTGTAAATAATATCATGATACCAGATTGCGAATAAAAGATTGTCATAGTTTACAATTGTTTCTTTTAATTTTTTTGCTTGAACAAGGAGGGTATTTATATGCGACAGGTTATGGTAGTACCGGTTTTTTTTAGTGTATTGCGCTTTGATTTCATGCCACAATTCGTCTGCTATTGTCTGTTGAGCACTATATTTTGATACAAGTTGTGACCATTCGTTTTTTAATTCTTCAGTCATAATTCCTTCTTCACAATAGTACTATTGGCCTGGGCCGTACAAAACATTAAAACATCAGCAATATTTACATGGGGTGGTCTGGACACGGCAAAATAAATGACTTCGGCCACGTCTTCAGCTTGTAAAGCTTTATAACCTTGATAAACCGTATCGGCAATTTTATCACCCTTAAACCTGACTTTAGAAAATTCGGTTTCCACAAGGCCGGGATTTATAGCGCCTACTTTAATACCGTAAGGGTTTAAGTCTATTCGCATACCTTCGGTAATGGCTAAAACAGCATGTTTGCTACCGCAGTAAACGTTGCCTTTCGGGTAAACTTCTTTTCCCGCGGAAGACCCAATATTTATGATGTGCCCGGATTTGCGTTCGGTCATTCCCGGAATAATGGCTTTACTCACATACAATAACCCTTTTACATTGATGTCTATCATGGCATCCCAATCATCAATATTCCCATCGTTTATTGGGTCTAATCCATGGGCATTACCGGCATTATTTATTAATATGTCAATTCGTTTGAAATGCTCAGGAAGCGACCCCACAGCTTTAAATGTTGCTTCTTTATGTCTTACATCAAAGTTTAAAATATGCACATTGGTTAGCTTACTAAGATCTTTTTGCATGACTTCTAATCGGTTTAATCGCCGTCCGCAAAGTATCAGATCCATGCCATGTTTTGCAAATTCAAAGGCTGTTGCATAACCAATACCACTGGTGGCACCGGTTATTAGAGCTGTTTTATTCATTTTTCTTTCAAGGGTTTATATTATTTTATTGACAAAGGAAACAAGTAAACGCTTTTTTAAGTAATTGAAACATAAAAATACTTAAAACTGATATGATATAGTAAATTTGTTCTAATGGGGGATAAAGCTTTAACATAAAATTTACCTGCAAGTGTTTGAACAAACCGAATAGCAGATTCTCTCGCATAAGTATTTAAAAGCTTTTATTATGAATAAATTAAAATTAATATTTCCACTGCTTTTTCTATGTTTTTTGATCTCTTGTAATGATAATGATCCCGGATCTACAAACTTGAATAAAGAAGCTCCCACTATAACGGTGCGTTTGGTTGATAACCCGGGAGATTATGATGCGGTTAATGTAGAGATCGTTGATGTTACCATTAAAATGGATGATGATAGTGATGATGAAGATGGGTGGATATCATTAGAAGCTGAAAGTGACATTGTTAATTTATTAGATTTTACGGGGGGCATCAGTAAAGTTTTAGTGGATAGATTCCCAATTCCTGCCGGTACGCTATCTCAAATGAGATTGGTTCTTGGTGATGGAAATACCATTGTAATAGAAGGGGAAAATGAGGAGCTGGAAGAATTTGATCTTAAAACCCCCAGCGGACAACAATCTGGTTTAAAGGTGAAGATAAATAAGGTTATTGAAGAAGGGTTCACTTATGATTTTATTTTAGATTTTGATGTTGAAAAATCAATAGTACATGCCGGGAACTCAGGAAACATTATTTTAAAACCGGTACTTTATGCCAGTGCTGAAGCAAGTTCCGGTATTATTGAAGGTACAGTATCTCCAACGGATGTACCGGCCATGGTAAAAGTTCTTGTGAGTGACCCTGACGGAGATTATGAAGTGACAGCCTTCACTGATGAAAATGGAGTCTTTGCCCTATGGGGTGTGCCTGCTGGGACCTATGAAGTTATAGCGACTCCAACGGATGAAGAAGGTGATTATAATCCCGGAAGTGCCAGCGGCGTTGTAGTAGTTAATGGTGAAATAACAACTATTGCGGATCCTATTGTTCTGCCTTTAAAACCCGGTTCTATAAGCGGAACAATCTCAGGTCTTGCTGAAGGAGTTAAAGCCACTGTTTCAATTAATGATACTGACGCTACAAGCGTGGAAACCAATGATGATGGAGCATATCTCATTGAGAATGTAGCACCTGGGGATTACAAAGTAACTATTAGTGCTGAGGGTTATGTGACCCAGGAAATTGACATTACCCTGGAACCGGATGAAGATGAAATAGTAGACGCCACACTGGTTTTGGAATAAGCACGAATGCATAAATCAACTAAAAAAAGCAACGCCATTAGCGTTGCTTTTTTTTTAACCTCGTATTAACAGCTATTGTCTTAATATTTTAACCAATTCTTAACAAGAATTCAGTAAAAATTTTAACAATTTGCAATGCTCAAAGAAGCTTATTATATTCGGGCTTTAAAAAATAAAAAATGATGGAAGAAACAGGTACAATTGATATTAAGACAATTAACGAGAAGATTGAAAAAGAAAGTGCTTTTGTTGATTTACTGATGCTGGAAATGAATAAAGTCATTGTAGGCCAGAAGCACATGGTAGAACGTTTGCTTATCGGCTTGCTGGGCCAGGGGCATATTTTATTGGAAGGTGTTCCGGGACTTGCAAAAACCCTGGCTATTAACACCTTGTCACAGGCAGTAGATGGTAGTTTTAGCAGAATTCAATTTACTCCGGACTTATTACCTGCCGATGTTATCGGAACTCTTATTTATAACATAAAAGAAAACGATTTCTCAATAAAGAAAGGTCCTATTTTTGCAAATTTTGTGTTGGCCGATGAGATCAACAGGGCACCGGCAAAAGTTCAGTCGGCCTTACTGGAGGCTATGCAGGAAAAGCAGGTGACCATTGGAGACGAAACCTTTATTTTGGATAAACCTTTCCTGGTAATGGCCACGCAAAACCCGGTGGAGCAGGAAGGAACCTATCCGTTACCCGAAGCACAGGTAGACCGTTTTATGTTGAAAACTGTTATAGATTATCCTAAAATTGATGAAGAGCAACTTATTATCAGGTCTAATCTGAAAGGGGCTTTTGAAAAAGTAAACCCTGTAGTTTCCATCAAGCAAATCTTAACAGCACAACAAGTTGTTAGAGAGGTTTATATGGATGAAAAGATTGAAAAATACATTTTGGATATCATTTTTGCTACAAGATATCCTGAGAAATATAAACTTGCCGATTTAAAACCGCTTATTTCTTTTGGAGCATCACCTCGAGGAAGTATCAATTTGGCCTCTGCGGCTAAATGTTATGCCTTTATTAAGCGTCGAGGCTATGTAATTCCCGAAGACGTTAGGGCAGTGGTTCATGATGTGCTACGTCACAGAATTGGTATTACTTATGAAGCTGAAGCAGAAAATGTAACTTCAGTAGATATTATCAACAAAATAGTAAACGAAATAGAAGTACCATAAAATTAGTTTGCAGTATTCGGTCACAGTTGACAGCTGCTAACTCAAAGCCGAATATTGAAAAACTAACGGTTTGGCGATAACTGATAACTGCGACTGAAAACTGTTTACTGAATAGATGGATACTAAAGAATTACTAAAAAAAGTACGGAAAATTGAGATCAAGACACGCAGGTTGTCTGATCACATCTTTGGGGGAGAATACCATTCTACCTTTAAAGGGCGCGGTATGACTTTTAGTGAGGTTCGTCAGTATCAATTTGGAGATGATGTCAGGAATATAGATTGGAATGTTACGGCACGTTACAATGAACCTTTTGTAAAGGTTTTTGAAGAAGAACGTGAACTCACTATGATGCTCATGGTGGATGTTTCGGGATCTAAATTATTCGGGACCGCACAACAGTTTAAAAATGAGGTAGTCACCGAGATTGCTGCAACCCTGGCATTTTCGGCCACTCAGAACAATGATAAGATTGGATTGATCTTGTTTTCAGATCAGATAGAACTTTACATCCCGCCAAAGAAAGGGCGCTCACATGTACTTCGTATCATTCGTGAACTCATAGAGTTTGAACCGGAAAGCAAACAAACGAATATAGCGGAGGCATTAAAGTTTTTATCGAACGTGATGAAGAAGAAGGCCATTGTATTTGTGATGTCTGATTTTATCGCTGATGATTATGAACACACTATGAAAATTGTGTCCGGGAAACATGATGTTACGGGCATTAGAGTTTACGATAAACGGGAAGAAGAGATTCCAAACCTGGGGATGGTTCAAATGTTGGATGAAGAAACAGACGAATGGATGTTGGTTAATACATCGTCGAAAAAAGTGAGGCTTAACTATGGTAGATTTTACAAAGAAAAAGTGGATTATTACAAAGAGAGTTTTACCAGGTCAGGAGCAGGAACTATCGACTGTAGAGTAGATGAAAGTTATGTAAAAAAGTTGTTAGGATATTTTAAACGAAGAGGGTAACAAGCACAAAGTGCGAAGTTAGAAGTATGAAGGGATTAAGAGTAAAAGACAAAGGTTCTATAAAGTTAAAAAGCAAAAATAAGAAGGTTTCTGGCTTTGGGCTTCAGGCTTCAAGCTGCCTGTCCTTGTTCTTTATGCTTTATTCTTTGTTCTCTCATGGCCAGGTAACCTCTTCAATTGACTCCACTTCCATTAAGATCGGGGAACAAATCACCTATAAAATTCAGGTCGAAACAGATACTACTGATTTGGTAGTTTTTCCTGAAGGGCAAACGTTTTTGCCATTGGAAATGATAGAATCATATACCATTGATACCCTCAAAGAAAATGACAGATACAATCTCATTAAAAAATACGGACTAACACAATTTGATTCAGGCGCCTATACCATTCCAAGGCAAAAAATAGTTGTTGGGGACCAAACATTTTTCACCGATTCTTTAAAAGTTGAAGTGAGTAATATAGTTGTAGATACCACCAAACAGGGGTTGTACGATATAAAACCCATTATAGAGGTAAAGAGAAAAGGAGGCAATTGGTGGAAATATGTGTTATTTACTTTACTGGTCATTGGTGTTGTCGGGGTTATTTTGTGGTGGTTTATTTGGCGTAAAAAACCGTTGACCGAAGAAGAGCAAATAGCGTTATTACCTCCTTATGACAGAGCCAAATTAGCTTTAAAAAAGCTGGATGAAAGTCATTATTTGCAACATGAAGAGTTAAAAACTTATTATTCGGAATTAACCCTGATCATCAGAAAATATTTAGATGAAAAGGTTTATGACCATGCTTTAGAGAGTACTACGGATGAGTTGATTTCAAGACTCAGATTGCTAAAAGATGGCAATCAGATAGACTTAAGTAAAGAGACTATTAAGAATATAGAAAGTATTTTAAAGCGGGCCGATTTAGTGAAATTTGCAAAGTCAGCCCCCGATATTGCTTTGGCAGAGTTGGATAGAAATACTGTTGATGCTGAAATTGACCATGTAAAAGAAGTGCTGCCGGAACCAACTGAAGAAGAAAAACTGCTTGATGAAAAATACAGACAAGAGTTAGAGCGTAAAAAGAAGCGTAAAAAAACAATTATTACGGTTGCTATTAGTGTGTTTCTTTTAATGGTCACTATTGGTGGGTTCTCTATAAAGTATGGGTTCAATTATGTGAAAGACACCATTATAGGTCATGATAGTATGGAACTTTTAAAGGGTGATTGGGTTACCAGTGAGTATGGTTTTCCGCCTATATCTATCTCAACACCTAAAGTTTTAAAACGATTAGAGCCTGAGTTACCGGAGGAGTTCCTGGAAAAAGTGGATATCACCATGTTTGGTTATGGTAGCTTGATTGAAAAGTTCAACGTGGTTGTTGCCACTTCAAAGATTAAGAACATGGGTGAAGGTGAGGCTAAGATTGATATTCAACAAGCTATTGAAGGCAATTTAAAGACCATTGAAGCTGCAGGGGCTCAAAACATCATTACCAAAAATGAAAAGTTTGTTACACCTAATGGCGCTGAAGGCTTAAAAGTATTTGGAACTTTAGATATGCCGGTGGCTACCTCAGGTAAATTTGTAAAAGGAAGCTATGTTATTTTAGGTTTTACCGCCGAAAATGTAATACAACAAATTATGCTTACATGGAGAGAGCATGACGTGTATGCAGACCAAATAGTAGAACGCATTTTAAATTCAGTTGAACTTAAAAAAGAAGAAAGCTAATGTTTGAGGGCATTGAATTTTTAAATAAACAATGGTTCTGGTTGCTTTTAGCGCTTCCGCTGGCTATACTGTGGTATATATTTAAACATAAAAGGCAAACGGCCGAGCTTAAAATATCAAGTTTAAAAGGGTTTAAGCTTACCAATGCTTTCTTGCCAAAAGTGAAACATATCTTATTTGTTTTAAGATTGTCGGCACTAATATTTCTAATCACTGCGTTGGCAAGACCCCAAACGGTTGATGTTTCAACAAAGACAAAAACAACCAGTGGTATAGATATTGTAATGGCTATAGATGTTTCGGCCAGTATGCTGGCGAAGGATTTGTCTCCAAACAGATTGGAAGCTTTAAAAGATGTTGCTGCAGAATTTATTAAAGGCAGGCCAAACGATAGAATAGGTTTGGTGGAATATGCGGGTGAAAGCTATACCAAAACACCTATTACCAGTGATAAAGCCATTGTTTTACGTTCTTTGAAAAGCATTAGATATAATAACATCATTGAAGGTGGTACTGCTATTGGTATGGGGTTGGCTACATCAGTCAACCGGTTAAAAGATAGTAAAGCCAAAAGTAAGGTTATTATTTTATTGACAGATGGTGTCAATAATGCGGGTTTTATAGACCCTATAACAGCGAGTGAATTAGCTGTAGAGTATGGTATAAAGACCTATACCATTGGTTTAGGGACAAATGGTATGGCGCTCTCACCGGTTGGTATTTTACCTAATGGAAGTTTTCAATACGGACGAATCCAGGTGGAGATTGATGAGGAACTGCTTAAAGAAATTGCCGAGGCTACCGGAGGAAAATATTTTAGAGCGACCAATAATAAGAAATTAGAAGAGATCTATAATGAGATCAATAAGCTGGAAAAGACAGAAATAGAAGAGTTTAAATTTTATAATTACGAGGAAAAGTACAGGCCATTGGTGTTGTTAGCAGGCATATTATTGCTGCTGGAATTACTAATGCGGTTTTCAATTTTCAGGAGTTTTGTGTAATACAGATTTTAAGAATAAAGAATAAAGACAAAAGATAAATTGATAGTTACAGTATTTCTGAATTCATGGCAAGTTTAAGAACTGCATACTGAATACTGCGACTGAAGACTAAACATATGTATCAATTAGAAGAAAAAATATGGTTTTGGGGTTTGGTGATTATTCCGGTAATGATTCTATTCTTTTTGGTGCTTCAGATCTGGAAGTATAAAACCCAGCGCAAATTTGCAGACAAAGCCTTGCTTAAGAAATTGAGCCCAAATACATCGTTGTTTAAATCGGTGTTAAAAATTGCCGTTCTAAGCTTAGCGTTTTTGTGTTTAACCCTGGCCATGGTAAACCCCAAAATAGGTACAAAATTAGAGACTGTTAAGCGGGAAGGCGTCGATATTGTTTTTGCCGTCGATGTTTCTAAAAGTATGTTAGCCGAAGATATTGCGCCCAACCGATTGGAAAAATCCAAGCAATTAGTGACCCAGATCATTAATAATTTAGCCAGTGACCGCGTTGGGATTATTGCTTATGCCGGTAAAGCATTTCCCCAGTTGCCTATCACAACGGATTACGCTTCGGCTAAAATGTTTTTGCAGGGTATGAACACCGATATGTTGTCGTCTCAGGGAACTGCTATCAGTGAAGCCATAAAGTTGGCCACGACTTATTTTGATGATGAAGAACAAACCAATCGGGTGCTTATTATTATTTCTGATGGCGAGGACCATAGCGAAGAGGCAGCCGCTATAGCTGAAGAGGCCAGTGAAGCGGGGATCAGGATTTTTACTATTGGAGTAGGTGATGTAAAGGGAGGCCCCATTCCTATAAAGCGGAACGGGGTTGTTTTAAATTATAAAAAAGATAATCAGGGAGAAACCGTTATTACCCGTTTAGATGAAGACATGCTTAAAACCATTGCAGAAGAAGCTAATGGAGCCTATATAAACGGTAAGCATACCAAAGATGTAGTAGAGAATATCAGAGATATTTTGAGTAATATGGATAAAACTGAGTTTGAAGCAAAACAGTTTGCCGATTTTAAAGACCAATTTCAATGGTTTTTAGGCTTTGGTATTTTCTTTTTATTGCTGGATGTGTTCCTGTTGGAACGCAAAACAGCATGGTTAAAAAAGCTGAATTTGTTTAATGAGAATTTATAAATTCTTTAACGGAGAAAACATACAGGGTTTTATATATTAGAATTTAAAAGAACATTTGTCGCATTGGACACAGTTGAAGTGTTATGATAAGAAAAATGAAAAATAGAAATACCTATATCGCATTCATGCTTTTGTTTATATCAGCATTTACCTGTGTTGCTCAAATGGCGGAGAAAAACACTAATATTTCGCCTTTATTGATAAGTGAAAAAGTCCCTGATTTAAGTGTTACCTCCATAGAAGGCGATAAGGTGCCGTTAAAAGATGTCTTGAAAAAAGGCTCTTCAGTCATGCTATTTTATAGAGGCGGATGGTGCCCATATTGTAACAGACACCTTTCAGCAGTTGGTGAGATAGAGCATGAGATCAATGCGCTTGGTTATCAGATAATTGGTTTTAGTCCGGATTCACCTGAAAATTTAAAAGTATCTAAAGATAAAAACGATCTCAAATACAAACTTTTTTCAGATGCTGATGGAGCGTTAAGTAAGGCTATGGGCATAGCTTTTAAAGCTCCTAAGCGTCATGCGAGTAGACTGGATAAGTTTTCGGCAGGACTTAATCCCGGGTTTTTACCGGTTCCATCGGTATTTGTTGTAGATACACATGGCACCATCCTGTTTGAGTATATCAGCCCTGATTATAAGCAAAGGATAAGCTCTGAATTGCTATTGGAAGTTTTGAAACAATTAAAAGAAAAATAGGAAAGATGAAACGCGTATTATTTACCATCATAGTATTATTTGTATCTTTTTCTTTTGCGCAGGAGAAACAGGATAAAGAGAGACAATTGGCTTTAAAGAAGGCCAATAATTATGTTTATGAAGGAAATAGTTTGGTTGGTGAAGACGATTTCATTTCCGGTGAAATGGAATACAGAAAGGCTATTTCGGAAAACCCAAATTCGGTTGAGGGTAGTTATAATCTGGGAAATGCTTATTACAAAAAAGGCAATTATGACGAGGCATTGTATCGCCATCAAAAGGCAGCAAATAATAGTACCTCTAAAGAGGAAAAACATAAAGCTTTCCACAATATTGGTAATGTTTTAATGCAAAGAAAACGCTGTAGAGAAGCTGTTGAGGCCTTTAAAAGTGCTTTGAGAAATAATCCAACCGATGATGAAACGCGTTACAATTTAGCTTTGGCAAAAGAATGTGCCAAACAAGAACAGGAAAATAAAGATCAAAACGAGGACGATCAAAATAAAGACCAGAATAAAGAAGACCAGGAACAAAAGGAAGATAATAAGGATAAAAAAGATCAGGACGGCGATAATAAGGAGGACAATAAAGACGAAGGAGACGAAAAGGAAAAAGAAGGTGATGATAAAAAAGATGAAGAAGGAAAACCTAAAGATGAAAAAGACGATGAAGGAAAACAAGGTGACAAGAAGGATGATAAAAAGCAAAAGCCTAAACCTCAACAAGGGAAAATGTCTCCGCAGCAGATAAAGAATTTGCTTGAGGCCATGAATAATCAAGAACAAAAAGTTCAGGAAAAAATGAACGCTGAAAAGCAAAAAGGGATCAAAGTAAAAACCGATAAAGACTGGTAGCCGGGATAGAAGACTGAAGTTGGAAGCATGAAGATAACTAAACACATATCAATCATTGTATGGCTGCTTATTTCAAGTTTTGCAGTGGCTCAGGTAAAGTTTGAAGCCAAAGTAAGTAAACAAAAACTTGGGGTTAACGAGCGCTTGCGTATTGATTTTGAAATGAACAAGGATGGCGATAATTTTAATCCGCCAAGCTTTTCAGGGTTTACAGTTGTTGGGGGGCCAAACCAATCGGTAAGCAACTCATGGATTAATGGGGTTAGAACCTATAAAAAAACGTACAGCTATTTTTTAGCACCAAAAAAACGAGGCACTTTTACTATTGCTCAGGCATCCATAACCATAGACGGAGAAACTTATAAAACCACACCTGTAAAGGTAGAAGTTACAGCGGCTGTTGATATTCCCAAAGACCCCAATGACCCAAGTTATATAGCGTCTGAAAGTATTCACTTGGTTGCTGAAGTCTCTAAAACGGATCCTTATTTAAATGAAGCCATAACCATTGTTTATAAATTATATGTGTCACCAAAAATTGCGGTCGACAATTGGAATGAATTAGATAGTCCGAGGTATAATGATTTTTGGAGCCAGAATATAAATACGCAAGGTCAAAAAGTTCAAAACGGCACTTATAAGGGCGAAGATTATCGTTATTTGGTTTTAAGAAAGACGGTTTTATATCCACAGAAAACAGGAAAACTTAATATTGAACCTTTAACCTTAGATATTGCCATGCGTGTTCCAACCAATAGGCGGGATATTTTTGGTAGCCGCTTAATGACCCGTGTAAACAAAACGATTTCTGCGGGCAACAAGACCATTCATGTAAAATCCCTGCCTGAAGCCGGTAAACCGATTGATTTTACAGGAGCTGTGGGCAGTGATTTCAGGTTAAATGTTTCGGCTTCTAAAACAGAGCTGGATGCTACAGAATCATTACAAATAAAAGTAAGTGTTAAAGGGAAAGGGAATTTAAAACTGTTCAAGCTTCCTAAGATCTCCTTACCAAGTTCTTTGGAAGTTTATGAGCCGGAACACAAAGAACAAATAAAAACCAACTTAACGGGTATGCAGGGAAGTATTTCCGATAGTTATACAGTGGTACCTCAATACAAAGGGAAATACCCGATACCTAGCATTTCATTTTCTTATTTTGATTTAAAAACAGAGCGTTATAAGAGACTGTCATCGGAAGAAATAGTTATTGACGTGCTTAACGGACCGTCATCAAACAATGCCAGTTCGGATAATGCCGCGGTTTCAAATAATAAACAAGCTATTGTACTTAATAGCGACCAGTTTGCTTTTATAAAGACCAAGACAAATTTCAGCAGTATTAATCCGACATATTTCTTCAAAACCAAGGCGTTTTGGAGTTTGGTCATATTGCCTTTTTTAGCCATTCCACTAGCAATTGTTATTAGAAACAGAAAGGCCAGCAGGGACGCCGATGTTTACGGAAACCGAATAAGGAAGGCTGATAGATTGGCAAGAAAATATTTAAAAGGCGCTAAAAAATCGCTTGGACAAAAAGAAGCTTTTTATATCGCTCTGGAAAAAGCATTGCATAATTATTTAAAGGCGAAATTGCATATTGAAACCAGTGATTTAAGTAAAGATAAAATCATTAATCTGTTAAAAGGTAAACAAGTTGCAGAGGAAGTAATTAATGATTTTGTTAGTATTATAGAGAGCTGTGAGTTGGCAAGGTACACACCAATAGATCATGTTACCATGCAGGAAGATTATGAAAAAGCGGCTAAAACCATTTCTTTAATTGATAAACAAGCACGGTAATAGCATCCTGAACAAAGTAAAGAATCTAATGAAACATATAATTTACATCATTATTGCTTTGGTAAATTTTAGTGCTTTTGCTCAAAATCAATCCTTATTTGAGCAGGGGAATGCGTTGTACAATGATGGTAAATATGCCGAAGCTATCGATAAATACACAGCTATTATAGAAACCAATAATCATTCTGCCGATTTATATTTTAATTTAGCCAATGCACATTATAAACTTAATAATATTGCACCCAGTATCTATTATTATGAAAAAGCATTAAAGCTTGATCCTGATGATGCCGATATTAAGAACAACATAGCTTTTGCCAGAAACATGACCATTGATGCCATTGAAGTGGTACCGGAAGCAGGGGTTTCAAGATTAGTGAAAAACATGACCAATACCCTAAGTTTCGATAATTGGGCTAAAGCATCGGTGGCGCTGGTTTTTTGTTTTGTTATCCTATTTCTGATCTATTATTTTGCGTATTCTACCCTTATTAAGCGCTTAACCTTCATAGGTAGTTTAGCCGCTCTGCTTTTGGTTTGTGTAACCTTGGTATTTGCATTTCACAGATATAATTTAGACAAGAAAGATAATCCGGCTATTGTTTTTGTGCAGGAAGCGAAAGTTAAAAGCGACCCTAACTTAAGAAGCGAGGAAGCCTTCAGATTGCACGAAGGAACAAAGGTCCAGGTGATTGATGTATATAACGATTGGAATAAAATTGAGCTTTCCGATGGCAAAACAGGTTGGGTAATTTCAGAGGACATTAGGCTGTTGAACGATTTTTAATATATCCTTAACAAAAAAAAGTATATATTTGTTTTTTAAAATTTTTTAAAACGGGTGTCAAGACAGGTTATTTCTATATTTTTTTCATTGGTTTTTGTGTCTTTTTTGGTGGCACCATCAATCATTGTATTGGTAGATGATTCTGTTGACATTTCCATTTTTTATACATCTTCTGAAGAGGAAGAAAAGGGCAATGAGAAAAATAAAGACGTAGAAAAGCTATTTTTTGAAAGCCTTTGCGCCGATACGGCCTTTACCTTTTCTAATATGGAAAGTGAATTAGAGTATTACTATAAAAAATACGCTAAACCTCATTTAAATTTAATTTCTCCCCCTCCCGAGTTAACATAACGTAAATACTGGTTTTACTGGCATTTTTGCCATTCAATTAATTTTCAAATACCCTGAAATAATCTCTTAGGGTAAAAAAATATTTATGTTATGTTTAAAACAATCAAAAATGATTTGCCGGCAAGTATTGTCGTGTTTTTTGTGGCATTACCGTTATGTTTAGGTATTGCCTTAGCAAGTGGAGCACCACTGTTCTCCGGATTAATTGCAGGAATAGTAGGAGGTATCATTGTAGGGATCTTAAGTGGATCTCAAATTGGGGTAAGTGGTCCGGCTGCAGGATTAGCTGCTATTGTATTAACGTCCATAGGAGCACTTGGTGGCTTCGAAAACTTTTTGGTAGCTGTGGTGCTTGGCGGTGCTATTCAAATTTTATTCGGAGTCCTAAAAGCGGGAGTCATCGGTTATTATTTCCCGTCTTCAGTAATTAAAGGGATGTTAACCGGTATAGGAATTATAATTATCTTAAAGCAAATACCCTACTTTCTGGGTTATGTTTCAGAAAAAGGAGAAGGGACCTTTGAACAAATCTTCAATTCCTTTTCGAATATTAATTTGGGAAGTGCTTTAATAGCTGCAATAGGTTTGGGTATATTAATTCTATGGAATAATGTACTAACTAAAAAAGCAAAGATTTTTCAGTTAATACAGGGCCCATTGGTTGCAGTAATAGTGGGCATTATTTTTTATTCGGTTTTTGGTTCTTCAGAGACCTTGGCAATTCAGGAGGAGAGTTTGGTAAGCGTACCAATTCCATCGGATGTATCATCATTTTTTGGTCAATTCACATTTCCTAATTTTAGTGTCATTTTCCAGGGAGATGTATGGATCGTAGCCTTTACTATTGCCTTGGTGGCCAGTCTGGAAACCTTACTTTGTGTTGAAGCTACCGATAAACTTGATCCGCTAAAAAGAGTGACCCCAACCAATAGAGAGTTATTAGCCCAGGGAACGGGTAATATGCTTTCCGGGTTAATTGGTGGCCTGCCAATAACTCAAGTAATTGTAAGAAGTTCGGCTAATATTCAATCGGGAGGAAGAACAAAGCTGTCTGCCATTATACATGGTTTCTTCCTGATTATTTCGGTAATAGCCATTCCAAAATTACTTAACCTGATTCCACTATCGGTATTAGCGGCCGTTTTATTGATAGTAGGATATAAGTTAGCTAAGCCGGCATTATTTAAAAAGATGTATGAATTAGGATGGAAACAGTTTATTCCCTTTACCGTTACGGTTTTCGGTATTGTGTTTATTGACTTGTTATACGGCATTGGCTTAGGTTTAGGCGTAGGTATCATTGTTATTCTGCTGAAGAGTTATCAAAACTCTCACTTCCTTCATATAGAAGATAAAAGTAATGGCAAGCACAAAATTAAAATGACACTTGCAGAAGAAGTTACATTCTTTAACAAAGGAGCTATTTTAAAAGAGCTTGATAGTTTACCAAGGGATACCTATTTAGAGTTAAATCTCATAAAAACAAGATATTTGGATAATGATATTATAGAAATATTAGATGACTTTGCCTTTAAGGCCGAAGAGCGAAATATTGATATAAAACTAGTTTCTAAAAGAGGCGTTGTTGAAAACCCGGAGAGTTTTATAGAATTCTTTAAAACAAGACCGGCATCCAGTTTAAGTTTAAATTAAGAAATCATGAAAAATAATAACAAATACAAAATATTAGTACTAATAGATTTAAAAAACAGTTCGGATACTGTTTTAAAGACCACTGCCAATTTAGCCAAAATGATTGGTGGAGATATTGACCTTTTACATGTGAGAAAACCAGTTGACATTGTGAAAAACGATAACCAACTGTCTTCAATGCGTACTATTAACAAAGATTATATTACAAGTAAAGACCATATAGAAAGCATTGTAAAATCTGTGGATAAGGAATTAAATATAAGTTATAATTTAATTTATGGTAATGTGAAGCGGGAAATAGAAGAACATATACAGAGTGCCAATCCGGATATTATTGTTTTAGGAAAAAAGAGGTTTAACACCCTGAGGCTTGTTGGTGATAAACTTACTAAGTTTATTCTTAAAAAATACAAAGGGATTGTACTTATAGCTTCCAATAAGCATGTTTTAGGATATAATGAAGACTTATCTTTAGGTGTTTTTAACCACTTTGAGCATTCATCTGACAAAGATTTAGCAAAAAAATTAATGGCTTTGACTCAAAAGCCCATAAAGTCATTTAAAATTCAAAAGACTACAGATAGTTCGGGCCAGGGCCATAGTGATTTGGCATCAAAAGACACCATTGAATATGTCTTTGAACCCAATGACAACGCTGTTAGTAACCTGTCTAATTACGTATTAAAAAATAATATTGATTTATTGTGTATTAACAGAGATAAAATAGGTTCTAAAAATAAGGCAGTATCTAATTTGGATATAAACAACATAATAAAGAAGCTGCATGTTTCTTTATTGCTAACCGGGTGATAGCTAAATGCTGAAAACTCAGGGTTTCATTAAAATATTTTTATGATAAAGCAGGTATGGAGCGTTAATCTGGCAGCATTGGTAATTGGACTAATGCTGCCAATATTGGCTCAAGGTCAGGACAGTAATTTTGGTAACTGGTTAATTTACATTGGTAGTAAAAAATTAGACCAGAAGTGGAACCTTCATCATGAAGTTCAATACAGAAATTACGATGCGGCAGGTGACCTTGAACAACTGCTTTTAAGAACCGGACTGGGTTATACTTTCAATGAAGGCAAGAGTAATGTATTACTGGGTTACGGCTACATTCTTTCTGAAAATTATGTCGGTGATACTGATGATAAGGTTTCGGTTAATGAACACCGTATTTTTCAGCAATTTATTTCAAAACAAAGTATTGGTAGCGTCAGTTTAAGTCACCGTTACAGGTTTGAACAACGGTTTGTGGAAAGTGACTATAAAATGCGCTTTAGGTATTTTTTGGCGTTAAGAGTGCCATTCAAAAACAAGGAAAAGGAAAACTGCAAATTTTATTTATCAGCCTATAATGAGATATTCTTAAATACTAGGAGTGCTGTTTTTGACAGAAATCGCCTTTATGGTGGTTTAGGCTATACCCTTAATAAAAATATTAGAATAGAAGCAGGTTATATGAACCAGTTTTTTGAAACCGGAGGCAGAGACCAATTCAACTTAATAACGTTTGTGAATTTTTAGGCTTGTAAGAAAAATTTAAAAGTGCTATCTTTTTGTTTTTAAGTTAAACTAAAAACCAATCACAAAGATGAAAAACTTATTCTCTAACATTAAAGGCGATGCTTTCGGCGGTATTACCGCTGGTATTGTAGCGTTACCCTTAGCATTAGCTTTTGGGGTATCGTCTGGCTTGGGTCCTAGTGCTGGTCTTTACGGTGCTATTTTTATTAGTTTTTTTGCGGCACTTTTTGGTGGTACAAATACACAGATTTCTGGTCCTACTGCGCCTATGACGGCTGTAAGTATGGTAATTATTGCCGGGATCATAGCAGCCAATGATGGAGATGTAAATAAAGCACTTCCTGTAATTTTAACCGTCTTTTTATTGTCAGGATTAATGCAAATTGGTCTGGGCATATTGGGCCTGGGGAAGTATATTAGATATATACCATATCCGGTGGTATCAGGTTTTATGACGGCCATTGGTGTCATTATATTAATTACTCAGATTTTACCATCGATAGGTTATTACCCCAAGGAAGATGCAGAGCTTGTAGAAACGTATAAAATTCAGGCTGAAGATGTTATTCTTGAAAACATTATTGAGGACGAAGCCAATGAAGGGATTTTAGTTCTTGAAGATTTCAATGAGACTATTAAGCGGGCTAATGGAATAACTGAAGAAGAAATATTAATGGAAAGTAAGACATTAGCAGGTAAAGATGCTTCGGGTGTTTTAGGAACTCTTAAAGTACTGCCCAGAGCTATAAAACAAATAAACTGGTTAGAGCTGGCTCTGGCTTTAGGAACTATTTTTATTATCTATGGATTTAAACGGATCACAAAGGTGGTTCCAAGTACTTTAGTTGCACTGATTGTGATGTCCGGAGTTGCTATAGGCTTTGGATTAAATTACAGACCTATTGAAGAGATTCCCAGCGGACTACCAATCCTAAATATGGAAATCTTTACCCAATTTAAATTAAATAATCTGACGCCATATATTTTTACAGCACTTACTTTGTCGCTTTTAGGAGCTATAGATTCGTTGCTTACCAGTGTGGTGGCAGACAATATGACCAAGACCAAACACAAGCCAAATAAAGAATTGGTAGGCCAGGGTATTGGTAATAGTATTGCAGCCGTTTTTGGAGGGATCCCCGGAGCAGGAGCTACCATTCGTACGGTGGTAAACATCACTTCGGGAGGTAAGACCAGGTTATCCGGTATGATAGCCGGTCTGTTGCTTTTTATTATTCTTTTAGCGTTAGGGCCTATAGCTTCTAAAATCCCGGCAGCTGTTCTGGCCGGTATTTTAGTTACAGTGGGTATTGGCGTAATGGATTATAAAGGCTTAAAAGCTATACCAAGTTTACCAAAAGATGTTAATATCGGTCCTATCAAATTTAGTATGGAGGTTGTAATCATGCTAACAGTTTTGATCTTATCTACTTTCTGGAATTTAGTTTACGCCGTAGGTATTGGTTTAGTGATAGCGTCTTTAATGTTTATGAAGAAAATAGGAGATTTAACTGCCGAACGCTCCGATGTAAAACCATTAAAGGAAGAAGCCTGGGAAGACGAGGTTGGTTTCCCGGAAAGCCTGAAAGAAGAGGTATTCATCAAGCACATTAAAGGGCCTTTATTCTTCGGCTCTACAAGCGATTTCCAACAATTGGCAGCTCAGATTCCGGATACCGCTAAAACAGTGGTCATGAGGTTTGACAGAATGCAATACATGGATCAATCAGGGTTATATGCTTTAGAAGATATGCTGTTGGATCTGAGAAAAAAAGGGGTCGATTTTCTATTCGTCGACTTATTACGTCAACCGCGCTATATGATGGAGCGCATTGATATTATACCGGATTTTGTACCGGAGGAACATATTTTTGACACTTTTGATGAGTGTATGGTATGGATAAAAGAAAATATAGTAGATAAACATTGATTAAACTTAATAAGAGAAGATAATTATGAAAAACGAAGCAATTACAAAAGCAGTTCAGGATACATTAACACCGGCAGGTGTTCTGGAAGATTTATTGGAAGGAAACAAAAGATTCGTTGAAAACAACATGCAATCTGTAGACAACGGTGCGTTAGTATCGCAAACCGTTGGAGGTCAATTTCCTAAAGCCGTTGTCTTATCATGTATAGACTCAAGAGTACCGGTAGAAACGGTTTTAGACCAGGCCATTGGCGATATTTTTGTTGCCAGAGTTGCGGGAAATTTTGAGAACACAGATATATTGGGAAGTTTGGAATACTCTTGTAAGGTAGCCGGAAGTAAACTAATCCTGGTACTTGGGCATGAGCATTGTGGCGCAGTAAAAGCTGCCTGCGATGGTGTTGAACTGGGCAATATCACAGATTTGTTGGCAAACATTTTACCGGCGGTTAAACAATCAGCTGATGAAGTAGAAGGGGAAGCGAATTCATCAAATTCTGAATTTGTTGCCAAAACCGTGGAGAACAATGTCAAGCTTACCATAGAAAGGATCAAAGAGCGGAGCCCGATCTTAAATGAGATGGAAGCTAACGGTGAAATTCAAATTGCAGGTGGTGTATATATGCTGTCATCAGGGAAAGTGGAAATGCTTTAAAAGTTAGATATAATAATCAATAAAAAGCCACCTTTTTGGTGGCTTTTTTATGCTTCATTATTCATTTCTTCAGTATCGGAAGGTTCTTTATTCTCAAACTCCAAAATATAGGGAAATATAGTCGGTACTAAAGATTTAACCGGGTAGTAAAGTACAGATGCATTCAAATCGTCTTCTTCAGCAAAAGGGATCGTCTTATTAAACTTGTCAAAAACAATTAATATCACACTTAAGATTACCGCTATTTTTAAAGCGCCAAAAACACCTCCAAGGAGCTTATTTATAAACCCTAAAGCTGCAAAATCAGCTATTTTCGTCAGTGCTTTTCCAGCTAATGCAATGGTTAGTACAATCACTACAAACGTAATAGCAAAGGCTACAATGTTAATGTATTTTTGTTCCCAATCCACTTTATCCATTAAAAAATCGGCAGCAAAATTACTAAAGTGAATAGCACCGTAAACGCCGGCTACCAGAGCCACTAAAGATGCTACTTCAACAAAAAGCCCTTTCATCAGACCTCTGATCAGGCCGAACAGAATTAAAGCCCCCAGAACGATATCAATAACCCCCATAATATTTCAATTTAAACAAATATAAATAAGTCCTACCTAGTTTATTAACTTTGCAAATTAAAAATTAGTATGTCCAGAGACGAAGAATTAAAAGCACGTTGGGAGCAGGTAGTTGAAAAATTATCTGATCAGTTTGCAGACGGAGACACGTTAGACCTTGATGCCATCATCTATTTAATTGGTGTACAAGAACTTGGGCAACTGGACAGAACTTTTAAAAAAGATCAGAAGTTAGACCTCATGCATATAGCCATTTGCAAGCTGTTAGTGCCTTATGGTTATTATGAACTGGACTTTGTAGATCCTGACGGTTGGCCACATTACAAAGTGCTGGAAAAATTACCACATTTAAAAGCCGGTGAACAAAGTATATTAATGAAAGAGGCTATAGTGAACTATTTTCTGGAAACCGAATTTATTCAATAAATCAGCAAGTCTCTTTTCTTTTCTGTCATTCCTGCGAAGGCAGGAATCCATAAATGGTAAGAGTTCTAATGCTCATAATTATCGGGACTATCACTAACGCATTTCTAACAAAAATCATTAAATTTGCCATCATTTTAAGGATATCATGGTAGATAAATTAAAAGAACTTATTGCAGAAGCCGAGGCGTTTAAGGCACAAACAAAGGAAGAGGTAGAGGCGTTCCGTATAAAATACCTGGGTAAAAAAGGTATTTTAAACGATTACTTTGCCGAGTTTAAAAATGTGGCAAACGAGCAAAAGCGTGAGTTTGGTCAAACCATAAATCAGCTTAAAAAGACAGCGGAAGACAAAGTAGAAGCCTTAAAAGAAGAACTTGAAAGCAAAGAAGAAGTAAAAGGTATTTACGGAGACTTGTCGCGTCCGGGAGAACCTATCCAAATAGGGGCACGTCATCCTATTTCCATAGTAAAAAATCAAATTATAGATATCTTTTCACGTATTGGTTTTAATGTTAGTGAAGGGCCTGAAATTGAAGATGACTGGCACAATTTTACAGCATTGAATTTACCGGAATATCATCCGGCACGTGATATGCAGGATACATTTTTTATTCAAACCAATCCGGATATTTTATTACGTACACACACCAGTTCGGTACAGGTGCGTTATATGGAAAAGAACAAACCGCCTATCAGAACTATTTCACCGGGCAGAGTGTACAGAAACGAAGCTATTTCGGCACGTTCGCACTGTTTTTTCCACCAGGTGGAAGGTCTGTATATAGATAAAGATGTAAGCTTTGCTGATTTAAAGCAAACCCTTCAGTATTTCACTACGGAAATGTTTGGAAAGTCTGAGATAAGGTTGCGGCCGTCTTATTTCCCATTCACGGAGCCAAGTGCTGAGGTAGATGTTTATTGGGGCTTAAAAACCGAAACCGATTACCGTATTACCAAAGGAACCGGTTGGCTGGAAATTATGGGTTGTGGTATGGTAGATCCTAATGTATTGGAAAACTGTGGTATCGATTCTAAGGAATATTCCGGGTTTGCTTTTGGAATGGGTATTGACCGTATTGCCATGTTGCTGCATCAAATAGGGGATATCCGTTTGTTAAGTGAGAATGATGTTCGTTTCCTTGAGCAGTTCAAAAGTGCTCTGTAACCCTGTGTTTCCGATTTTATGAGAACCCTGTGTAAAAGCATTGAAACGTATTTTTACGTACTCATTGTACTTGTTGCCTTTATTGGTTTTCTGTTTCCCGAGTTGTTCTCCTGGGTAAAATCTTATGTAAAACAAATCCTAGGTGGTATCATGTTTTGTATGGGTGCTACTCTGACTTTTAATGATTTTAAAAGCGTCATTAAAACACCAAAATTAATTGGTGTTGGGATACTTCTTCAATATACTTGCATGCCTTTATTGGCTTATGCTATTTCAAAGGTGTTACAATTACCAACGGAACAACTTATAGGGATGGTCATTGTTGGTTGTTGTCCGGGAGGTACGGCCTCTAACCTTGTAACGTATTTATCAAAAGGAAATGTAGCATTATCAGTTACCATAACATTGTGTTCCACAATGTTGGCGCCTTTGCTTACACCATTAATTCTTTTTGGCTTATTAGCCGAAAACATGCCTATTGACGCGTTTACGCTTATGAAAAGTGTATTCTGGATTGTGGTTTTTCCCATTTTTGATGCCTTGATCATCAGACACTTTTTTGAGAAGCAATTTCAGAAAGTGGCATTTGTATTTCCCAGTTTAGCTATCATACTTATTTCGCTTTTGGTTGCTTTTATTGTGGGAGTAAACAAGGATTTATTAATGACTTTGCCTCTGTTGCTATTTTTAGCTATTGTACTCCATAACGGGTTGGGCTATACTTTAGGGTTTTATATATCGAAATTTTTCCGTTTTTCTACCAAAGATTCCAGAACCATTGCTATTGAAGTAGGTATGCAAAACTCCGGTTTGGGATTAGCCTTAGCCAATCAATTCTTTAGCGCGGCAGTAGCTTTACCAAGTGCATTATTTAGCATTTGGCACAATCTGTCCGGAGTCCTTATAGCTAAAAAATGGAGTGCTTCAAAGGGATAAATTAAAGCCCATAGGCCTTTTTAGCACTTGCTATCTGTTCTTCCACTGTAGTATCAGGATAAAGGATGTACCTGGGAGCAATAATGGGCTTAGCACTTTTTACGGTAATTTTAAAAATGGATGAAAACGGAAATTTACCTTCTGTAATTTTTAATAAAGGTTTTTCCAAAGATTCGAATGCATCTTCCGTTTTAGAAATGACACTTGCTTTGCCTTTTAATTGATACCCTTTTTGAACGAGGACATCGATAAAACTCAGGCAGATATTTGGGTTCTCCTTTATGTTTTTAACGGATTGAGGCGATGCGATGTTAGCAATAATAATGGTTTCATCATCAATAAAGGTAAAGATCTCTTTAGGAGAAACATTCGGGACATTTCCGGATGAAGACGTTGCCAGCCAACATAAAACACTCTTTTCAATATAGGCTTTTATATCTTCTGAAAGTATCATTCAAAATTTAATCTTTAGTGACTTTACTCTTCCACCAGTTAGCGTTAGGTTCAAAGTCAGCAGACAGGAATTTCATGCGCTCTTTTTCCTTATCAGGCCAAAGTTTGTTTACAATTTGATGATCACGTGCCTGATCTTTTTCGGCGTCATACAAAGCATCTTTCACGGGGAATTTAGCATTAACTTCATTTAACCAGGACTTCAACTGTTGTTCCATTTTAGAAGCCAATTCAGGTTGTTCACTGGCAATATCAGTTTGTTCCGAGGGGTCGCTTTCTAAGTTATAAAGTTCATTTCTGCCATTTTCCCAGTAGTGAATGAGTTTCCAATTTTGTTCTCTGATAATGGAAGAGGGCTCACCGCCCTGATTCCCGTAATGCGGATAATGCCAATACAGCGGGCGCGCTTCCATTTGGGTGTTTTTATTTTTCAAAACAGGTTTTAAACTAACACCATCAACATGTTGCTCAGGTAATAGGTCATGACCTGTTAAATCTAAAAGAGTTGGGTAAAGATCCGATCCCATAACAGGGTAATCTACACTTCCTGGTTCTATTCCCGGAGCTTTGATAAAATAAGGCTCCCGTATACCGCCTTCCCACTGATATCCTTTGCCACCTCTTAATGGTAAGTTAGAGGTTGAAAAGGCATCGCCTGAAGCCACCCCACCATTATCTGACGTGAATACAACAATGGTGTTTTCGTCCAAACCTAATGCTTTAAGTGTGTCTAAAACTTCACCTACGGCATCATCCATGGCTTCCACCAAACCGGCATAAACAGGGTTGTCCTGTACTTGTCTGATTGGAAGCACACGTTCCATTATATAACCGGTACTGTCTATGCCTTTTTTTTCAGCTTTGTCTCTGTACTTTTGCCATTTTTCCTGAGTGGTTTGTATGGGCCCGTGAACAGCGTAAAAGGATAAAAAAGCAAAGAATGGCTTGTCCTTATTTGACCTTATAAAATCTGCGGTTTCATTAGCTAATCGCATACTCAAGTTTTCACCATCTTCTTTATTGATTAACTTGGGGTTGTCCCAGGGAGAAAAATAACCCCCTTTGGGGCTACCGGCATCCCAGCCACCAATATTGATGTCAAAACCATGGTCTTCGGGGTGAGAGCCATCATCCCCCAGATGCCATTTCCCCGCAAAAAACGTATTGTAACCGGCGTTTTTCATGGCCTCAGCTAAAGATATATCATCTTTTGGCAAGTTATGAACGTACGCTGCCGGAAGTAATTTGTCGTACCTGTTTCTGGTACGCCATGCTTCTCCTGATTTTGCGCCAATCCAATCGGTTATACCATGCCTTGCTGTAAACTGACCCGTAAAAATACTGGCCCTGGAAGGACTGCAAACTCTACAGTTGGCATAGCCCTGAGTGAATATAGTTGATTGACTGGCCAGCCTATCAATATGCGGGGTTTCATAAAAAGTGCTTCCCGTACAACTGAGATCGTTAGCGCCTAAATCATCCACTAAAATGAAAACTATGTTTGGCTTAGTGGTTTCAATACTAGATTTTTCCTGTTTGCATGAGCTTAAAATAATGCTGAAGAGAAATAATGAAAGTAAAATCTTTTTAGTTGGCATAGCTGATGAAATAAATGATGACAACGAATTTAAAGGTTTTATTTCAAAACCAAATATTTAAACCCCTATTTTTGCAAACCGAACAGAACTGGAAAAAATGAAAAAGGATATTGAAATTCCACAGGTTGAAGGTGTTTATATTGCCGTTGTTAACGAGTATAATGACGTTTATAAAACGCAGGACTGGAATGCCTATATAATTAACGATAAAGAAGTTGATCTGGATATGGTCATCATTGTTACCGGTGGCTATTCCGAAAGTAAAACAACTTCGGTTTTAAGAAAGAAGCTTGATAAACTTCCCCGGAAGAGCTATGCTAAAATTGAATTGATGCAGGAAGGTCTATTTGCGTTGAATAATACCTTTAAAGTCTCTTTTTTTGAGGGAAATAAGATGTTTGATAAAACCTATTTGTTTAGAAAAAATACTATAAACCTAAAGGCGTTGCAACCCGTGCCGCTAATGAATGTACAAGGGGTTTTGGTTAAGTAAACCTGCCATTTTCGAAGGGAAGGGATTATACGCAATTTATAAAATTGTTTCTATACAGTAAATTCTCCTCCTTTTAAAGGAGGAGTGGCTTCAATTTAGCCAAACTAAATTGAAGACGAGGTGGTTATTCATTATTAAAACAGTTACTAATCCCTTGAAGAACCAAAGCTAAATTCTCAAACACCATTTTATTCTCAAATCGAATTAGGTTAAAACCCAGACTTTCTAAACGTTTAGTTCGTTCCAAATCATAATTTTGTTGTGCAAAATCTAAATGAACAGCTCCATCTAATTCCACAATAAGCTTTTCACCAGGGCAGTAAAAATCAACTATAAAATATTCAATACTGTGCTGTCTTCTAAACTTTCGCCCTCTTAATTGCTTTCTTTTCAAATGCTTCCAAAGGGTGGCCTCAGCTGAAGTCAGATTTTTACGAAGATATCTTCTACGCTCTTCCAGTTGTTTAAAATTATGAATATTGTCCATATCTTATTGAACCTTTCCATTTCAACCCTTCCGACTTTAATTCTTTAAAGAATTAAAGCCACCTTCCCTTTCAAAGGGAAGGAATTATTATAGCCTAATATTCCTTTTCAGTAATGCTAATTCAACTTTTCAGTTAATCGTTTAAAAACCTTTTTAGGGTTTTTACCTTCGTACAATATTTCATAAACAGCATTAATAATAGGAATGCGGGTTCTTTTATTGTTACGTACATAGAGCAGGTGGGCACTTTTAGTCGCATAATAACCTTCCGCGACCATATTCATTTCCATTTGTGCTGATTTCACGGTATAACCTTTACCAATCATATTGCCGAACATCCTGTTTCTTGAAAATGTAGAATAACCGGTAACCAATAAATCACCTAAATAAGCGGAATTATTAATATTTCGTTTCATTTTATGCCTTTTCTTAATGAAACGGTTCATTTCTCTGATGGAGTTGCTCATTAACACACTTTGGAAATTATCACCATAACCTAAGCCATGTGCTATTCCCGCAGCTATAGCATAAATGTTTTTCAGCATGACAGCGTATTCAACGCCTATGACATCATCGCTAATTTTCGTATTGATATAATTTGATGCTAAACTTTTTGCAATGTATTTGGCCCTGTTGGCATCAGAACAAGAAATGGTAAGATATGACAACCGTTCCAATGCAACCTCTTCAGCATGGCAAGGGCCTGCTATAACGGCGATATTCTCATAAGGAACCTTATAAAATTCATGAAAATGTTCCCCGACCAACAACCCCGATTCCGGCATAATCCCTTTAACAGCAGACACTATTGTTTTTTGAGAAATATCTACAGTCAGTTTTTCCAATTCACTATGAATGAAAGCTGATGGAATTACAAAAAATAAAACATCAGCCCAATCGGCAATCTCGTTTATATCATTACTTAGCTTTAATTGCTCTAAATGAAATTCAACCGAACTTAAATAATTTGGATTGTGCTGTTCTTTTAAAAGGTGTTCTTTGGTATAAACACTGCGCATATACCAACCCACTTCATCAAGATTTTCACAAAGCATTTTTACAATGGCTGTTGCCCAGCTTCCACCGCCAAAAACAGCATATTTTAAAGGCTTTTCCATAAAAAGTGTGTCTTTTTTGCGGTTCAAAAGTACATAAAAATATTAAAGCCATTTAGTTGCTTAATCTAATAATAACAATTTTTTGGCACGCGTTTTGAATTCCAGAAAGTATAAACCCTAAAACGAGAACAATATGAAGACTATAAAATTACTTTTCGCATTTGCATTAACGGCAACATTATTTACATCATGTTATACTGAAGTGCGTGTTGATGATTTTGATGAGCCCGCAATTTCTTTAAATCAGTTGTTGAGTTCCTATGAATTGTGGTATGTTGATATTAATGCCACAAAAGGTTTCGGCGAAACGCCTTTTTTACAAAAAGCATTTACTGTTTCTTTTAGAGGCGGTGTGGTCTATGCCAATAATAATATAGTTGGATTAGGAAATAATGGGAACGGGTTTGGCATTGATGTAGGTGAGTACGATGCATACGATATGATTTTAGATGTACATCATGATATTGACGGGTTTTCAACCTTCGATATTTATCAGATAGACGGGAATACCATTGAACTTTACAACCCCAATAACGATACCTCTTACTTTTTAGACGGTTATCAACGCAGTAATTTTGATTACGATTTTGTGTTCTATGATAATATTCACTATTTCCTGCAGGAATATGAAGCCTGGGAAAAAGTATATACCAGTGAGTTTGGGGCTATCAACGAATTTGATAACGAAAACTTTTTACAGTTTTTGCCCGGCGGCAATGATTCTACGTTCCAAAGTTCTCAGGATGATATCGGAACCAATGTAAATAATCTTATTTGGGATTACACAGGCGTTTATGGTGTAGGAGATGTTACCAACGATATGTATCTAAAAACTTTAACATTAGATTATGATTTCTTTGACAATGAATTCTTTGAATTGACCGTTATAGATGACGGAACCATAGAGTTGTACCATCCTACATCTGAAACCGTATACGAATTTAAAGGAAGGGGGTATATTCAATATTTGAAAATTACAGATGCCAAAGGAAAAACAACAACTGTTGAAAAGAAACGTAAGTTTAAAAAAGAAAAGAAAGACAACCCTAGAGAAAATACAAGAAACAAGTAGGATGAGATCCTGCGCTACAGCATAACAAAATTTTGGTTGGTTATTTAGTTTAGAAACCGTTTAAAGTAACTTCTCTTTAGGCGGTTTCTTTTTTTAGATCCGGCATTAAGCTAATCCAGTTGAAATTTCTACAAAGTCAAATGGTCAGAGTGCTCTAACAAGTAATTCAGCAGTGGCAGGGTTCGTTGCCAGTGGCACATCATGCACATCACATAATCGCATTAGCATAATAACATCCGGCTCATGAGGGTGCTTTTCCAAAGGATCTCTAAAAAAGATGACCATGTTGCATTTACCTTCGGCAACTCTGGCAGCAATTTGAGCGTCACCACCCAGAGGTCCGGATAGCATTTTAGTAACCTCTATACCCGCCTTTTCAACCTTACCTCCTGTGGTACCGGTAGATATGATATCGATTTTCTTTTCCTGAAGTTTTTCTTTGTGTTGATTTAAAAACTGAACCATTTCAGCCTTTTTACCATCATGGGCAATTATAGCTATTTCCATTTTATTTAGATATAAGAATATGAAACGAAGTTAACGTAATTTAAAACCTAAACCGCCTTGGGTATGGTTAAATTTTTGTGATTAATGCTTCGGAGCTCTTGCCAACCCGGAAACGCAATGCCCTTTATTCCAATCGGGGCCATTTAATCCGGCATACAACATATAATAATAGTCACCCATTTCGAAGACTTGTGGGGTTAACAAGCCATCAGAATCCCAGGCATTTTCATCTTCAGCCACTGTTAGAATGGGGTTATACGGATTGGGTTCAAAGGTTTTAAAATCTTTAGTTCGTACATGGCCTATTTGAAATATGCCCTCTTTATCCCTGCCTCCGTAAAATATGTGAAAATATTCAGGGCCTTTTAAGATTTCAGCTTCTCTAACGCCATAAGCATCCCAGGCTTTCCCACTACCTTTAAAAACAGGGTTATCAGGGTTTTTTGTAACCTTTTTAGGGTCGTTCAATGGGGCTGTTGCAAGACAAACTGCAGGATTGTGGTCGTAACTAATCAGGCTGGTATAAATGATATGAATGGTGTCTTTTACAATAGCTACAGCCGTATGGCCGGCCACAATTTTTTCATGTTCAAATTCGGAATAGATGACCGGATGATCTACAACACGTTTCCAATCACCCATGTCACCATCACTTACCAAAAGGCCGGTTTGTTTAGGCGACATGGTTCCCGGGATGTTTTCTTTAACCAGATAGTACATATAGAATTTTTTATCCAAAGGATTATAAAACGGACAAGGGTATTCAATGGATTTACTATCCATGCCTGTTTCCGGAGGTGATAATATAGGGTTTCTGCTATCATGAACAACCCGTTCCGGATTTTCAACCGGAGCGTAACTATGCCTTAAATCCCAAAACTTGTGTTCATCACGTTTGCTCCAAAAATAATGAATGGTGTCTTTAACAATCAAAGTATGGGCTGCTGCTGCCCATTCCGGTGGATCAACTGTAATCAAAGGGCTTGCGCCTTCCACACGTTCAAATTTTGCAAAGACTTCAAATGGAATACTGTTGTCAATCTGCTTTTTTTGTTCCGCTTTTTTATTGCATGACGCTATTAGGATCAGTAAAGAAAATACGGATAGCGGGAAGAAGTAATTGGTTTTCATTTAAAACGATGAAATTAATTGTCTGCTCTGTTTTTTCCCTAGTAAGGTACTGAAAAAAGAGTTACTTATAAAAATTCATTTCGTCCAGATACTCCCAAACATGTTGTGGCAACATGGGCTGCACATTTTTACCTTCTTTAATGGATTTTCTAATGAACGTTGAGGAGATTTCCATAACCGGAGCATCAATAAAATGCACCTTTTCGTGGTCATCAAATTTGGTTTCTACGGTTTGCTTCGGAATTCTGGGGTAGACGTAGATGTGATAATTTTCAAGAATTACATCAGCGTTTTTCCACTTGTGAAAATGCTTTAAATTATCCTCCCCCATGATCAGACAAAATTCATGCTCCGGATATTTTTCTTCTAAATGAGCCAGTGTGTTAATGGTATAATTAGGCTGTGGCAGTTTAAATTCAATGTCGCTTGGTTTTAATTTGGGATACTCTTTGGTGGCTCTGTAAACCATTTCCAAACGCTGGTAATTATCCAGTAACGTGCTTTTCTTTTTAAAAGGATTATGAGGCGTTACTACAAACCAAACCTGGGACAGGTCACTATACTCCGCAATATGATTTGCAATAACTAAATGCCCAACGTGAATGGGGTTAAAAGATCCAAAATATAAACCAACCTTCATTATTACGTTACGAGTTTACAAAATCGTTGACTAAAACTTCAGCTTCGTTAAGGGCGTTTTCCAAACTATCATTTACAACAATTTTATCAAACAAAGGCGCTGTTGCCAATTCGGCTGAAGCCTTTGCAACACGCATGCTTATCTTTTCGTCGCTTTCAGTTTGTCGTTGTTTTAATCTGATTTTCAGCTCATCAATACTTGGTGGCTTTACAAAAACAGCTAAGGTTTGCTCAGGGAATTTACGTTTTATTCTGAGCCCGCCGGAAACATCAATATCAAAAATCACATGTTTACCCATGGCCCATATGCGCTCTACTTCGGTTTTTAAAGTCCCGTAAAAATTATCTCTGTAAACTTCTTCCCACTCTAAAAATTCCTCGTTCTTTATTTTGCTTTTAAAGGCTTTGGTTGAAAGGAAATAGTAGTCTTTACCGTCCACTTCATTACCTCTTTTATCCCTGGAAGTAGCCGAAATAGAAAACTCTAAATTCAAGGCTTCAATGCCTAATAAATGCCTTACTATGGTTGTTTTACCGGAGCCTGATGGTGCCGAAAACACTATTAATTTACCTTGTTTTTTATCTTTTTTCGTCACAAATACACGACAATTTTATTATTTACTTGAGAACTGTTTACTGCAACGGAGACCGTGCTAAAGCACATTCAGCAGCTGTTCCTTAATTTTTTCAAGTTCGTCTTTCATTTGTACCACCAATTGCTGCATGGGTGCGTAGTTACTTTTAGAACCAATTGTATTTATTTCTCGGCCTATTTCCTGCCCGATAAACCCTAATTTTTTACCGTTGGAGTCTTTGGAATTCAAAGTCTCGATAAAATAATTCAAATGGTTTTTTAGACGCACTTTTTCTTCGGTGATGTCAAACTTTTCTATGTAATACACCAGCTCCTGTTCAAAGCGGTTTTCATCGTATTTTTCCTTTAATTCTTCAACACCTCTAAGCAAGCGTTCCCGAACGGCTTCAATACGATCAGGATCCATTTTAATGACCTGATCCAGTAAAACGTCAATGTTTGCGATGCGTTTTATAAAGTCGGTTTCAAGTGCTTTGCCTTCATCTTTTCTATAGGTGTTCAAAGCAGTGACCGTATTATTTATTTCGGTTTCAATAGCGTTCCATTCAGCTTCATCAATTTCTTCTCTTATCGTATTTAAAGCATCCGGAAATCTTACGGCCATTTTCAACAATTCAACGTCATCACCATCCACCACCTCTTTTAATTGCTTGATATACTGATTTACAACCGGTTTGTTTATTTGAGACGAGGTGTCATCGGCCGTGGCTTCAACATAAATGGAAAAATCTATTTTACCGCGTACCAGTGAATCGGCAAGTAATTTTCTGATGGCCAGTTCCTTTTCCCTGTAAATGGTTGGCATTCTTGCGTTTAAATCAAGGTTTTTGCTGTTGAGAGACTTTAGCTCTATGGTGATTTTTTTAGTAGGCAATTGCAATACAGATTTTCCGTAACCTGTCATTGAATATATCATAAACTTGTGTATTAAGTTTACAAAGGTAAATAAAAGAATTTCTTAAAACTAACCACTCTGGCAAGCGCAAGCTAAAAGATGTATATTATGAGATACATTATTTTCGGAGGTTATAAATCAAAATGCTTTTATTTTAGATTCCCGCCTTGGCGGGAATGACAATTTAATTCGAGAACCTCAACGCAACTCGTTGCGGAGTTCTTTTTCGATTAAAACCAAAAAGGATAGAAAATAACTAGCCTAAGGAAAAGAATACTTTATTAGGCTTAATTAATTAAATTAGCAATTAGTTACTTTTTTGATGATGAAAAAACGGATTACTCTAAAACATATTGCCAATGAGTTTGATGTGTCTATTGCCACGGTATCAAAAGCGTTGAGTGATAGCTATGAGATTAGTGTGAAAACCAAGGAAAAGATTCAACAGTACGCCAAAGCACATAACTACCAGCCCAATAGTGTGGCGTTGAGTTTACTGAATAAGAAGACCAAAACCATTGGTGTGATCATCCCGAACATTATGAATAACTTTTTTGCCAAGGTGTTTGTGGGAATTGAAGAACGGGCTACAGAAAAAGGCTATAGTTTGATTTCCTGTATTTCTAACGAATCGCATGAAAAAGAACTTAAGACCATGGAACTTTTAAAGAATGGCACACTGGATGGTTTTATTTTATCCTTAGCTGAAGAAACGCAAGCGAAAGAGGAATATCAACATCTTAAAAACGCTATTAACGAAGGGGTTCCTATGGTGATGTTTGACCGCGTAACAGATGCTATTGATTGTGATAAGGTAATTGTGGATGATTTTGAAGGGGCACGTCATGCCACCAATCATCTTATTAAAACTGGGTGTAAACGTATAGCTCTGATCTCGGTGATTGATAATTTAAGCGTTGGAAAACT
Organism: Seonamhaeicola sp.; assembly: GCF_028281565.1. GTDB lineage: Bacteria > Bacteroidota > Bacteroidia > Flavobacteriales > Flavobacteriaceae > Seonamhaeicola. The sequence continues at coordinate 33,762 of NZ_JANQJQ010000015.1, read as the reverse complement.
TCGGGCTAAAGGATATGAACAGGCCCTGTCTGAAAATCAAATTGATATAGACAACAAGCTTATTGTAAAAATAGGTAAACGCGAAGATTTTGAAACCGCCATGAAGATCGTGCTGGCAGATAAATCTATTGACGGTTTATTGTGTTTAGAGGAGAGTTCTGCGGTACAATCGCTTGAAATTGTTAAACGTATGGGTTATAACATTCCTGAAGAACTATCTATTATTTGTTTTACCAATGGCCCGCTTCCACAATACGTATCGCCTAAGATCACCACTATAAGCCAACATGGTAAATACATTGGTGAAATGGCAGCCAATATGCTTATGGAACGCCTTGAAGGTAACTCAGATACACCATTCCAAACTAAGGTGATCAAGACCAGTCTGATTGAACGGGAGAGTACGAAGAGAAGTGTTTAATTTTTTGGTTTTGTACTAAAGCTCGAATACAGAATGAAACTATCCGGGAATAACTTCATAAAAGCAAGGGACTTTATATTGACAAATGCGAGAATGATAGAAAGGCGTTTGTTTCAACTTCATTTTGAAAATGAAGGTGCCGAAGGCGTTTTTCATGCAGTTTATGCTTATCGAAATTCTGACGGTGGTTTTGGACATGGTATGGAGCCCGATACGGCATCCCCGGAAAGCCAGCCACTCTTTAGTATTATGGCTCTAGAGACTTTAGATGAAATAGGTTACCTAAATGCAGATTTGATACAAAAAGACTTCATGCCATACTTTGAAAGTATCACTACAGAAGCAGGAGGGATTCCATGGATGTTCAAACCCAAAAGTACTTACCCCTGTGAAGCACACTTTAAAACGGTTAAAGAGTGGGCCGCTTTGAGTACTACGGCCCCTTTATTGGGAATTTTGGAAAAGCATGGAGTGGATATTCCCTGGATGAAGAAAGCAGAACAATTTGTTTGGAAAGAGTTTGAGCGGATTAAAGAAAAACACATCTTCTGTTATCTGTGCGTACCAAGATGGCTCATGTTTTTGAAATACACTAAAAATAAGATTAAAGCGGAAAAAACAATTAACGATTTGCAGAACTGGATAATGGCGGATGGCGTACTTTGCAAAGACAAATCGGACGCTAATTGGGGGCTTTACGGAAAACCTCATAGCTTAAATTATGCACCTTCACCCGGGAGCATTCTATATCCTATATTTTCCAAAGACATGATTAATTCAGACATAAAAGAATTGATTAACCGACAAAAGAATGATGGGAGATGGGATACCTGGTATGGTATTAGTGAAGGGACAAAACTGGAGTGGGCTGGCATCCAAACCTTGTGGGCACTAAAGACCTTGAAAAATTATAACAGCATTGAAAAATAACTATAAGGACTACACTATAACCCAATGACGAGAGCCGTTACGTGAATCCACTGGGAATCGCTTTAACGGAATGGGAATAACTTAAAATTCGTAATTGGTCGTTATTCGGGACTGTCACTCAATATTTAGGAAATTATACTAATAAAAAAGGCCTGACAGATACTTCTGTCAGGCCTTTTGAATATTATATAACTATTATTTTATCACCCTGTAAAATAGCTTAGTACGCCAATTACCAAAATGACTAATATTACGGACAGTACAATGTCGATGGTATCATAACTGCCTTTGTTCTCTTGTTTTTGTTCATCGGTAAGAGTTCCAAAGGACAGTCCGATAATCGTTTTATAATCCGGAGCCGTAGTTGCTAAACTTACAGACACACAAAGTATCACCGAGAATATGAACATAAAGATAGCCATATGTGCGAAGTTAATGGTAGCGAATCCATACAACAGACCATCCACAGCGTCTCCGGCACTAATTTGTGGCTGATAATATATCTCGGAACTTAAACGTAGCACCAATAAAAATAATCCGGCTAACAGGGTTGTAATAGCTGCTTTGGCATTAACGCGTTTCCAGATAATACCCAAAAGGAATACAGCTGTTACCGGAGGTGCAATATAGGATTGTACATTTTGAAGGTACTGATACATAACCCCACCGCCAATTTTTTCCATAATAGGGATCCAGATAATACCTAACACCACGATAAAACTGGTAGCTACTTTACCGATGTTTAATAGTTGCTTTTCAGATTTTTCAGGTTTTAATTTCTTGTAAATATCAATAGTAAAAATAGTAGAACAGGAGTTAAACACCGATGCTAATGAACTCATCAGGGCCGCCATTAATCCACCGGCAACTAAACCTTTCAACCCAACAGGCAATAAAGTTTTTACCAACATGGGGAAGGCCCTATCGGCTTTTGCTACTGAAAACACTTCCGGGTTTTGAAGGGATAAGGCAAAAGCTATAATACCCGGAACCAGAAAAATCAATATGGGTAAAAGCTTTAAGTAAGCTCCAAAGATGGCACCGCGCCTACCAATTTTAATGTTGTTAGCAGCAAGGGTTCGTTGTACAATATATTGATCCGTACACCAATACCAGATCCCAACAATGGTACCACCAATCAATAAGCCGGTCCATGGGAATTGTGGATCGCTCATAGGGCGCCACATATTAAAATGGTCCGGACTTACAGCCGTTACGGTATCACGTAATTGACCCCAGCCGCCTACTTCCTGTAACCCTAAATAGGTGATGATCACAGAACCTAATATTAAAATGATAGTCTGTAAAGTTTCGGTATAGATCACCGCTTTCATACCACCAATAACGGTGTAGATCCCGGTAAATATAACAATGCCAATGGCTCCGTACCAGAATGGAATTCCTAATAATTCAGAAACCACAATACCGCCGGCATAAATGGTTACCGATACTTTGGTCAGTACATAAGCGACTAATGAGAAAACCGATAAGAACCAACGTGAGCGCGAATCAAAACGTTTTTCCAGGAATTCGGGCATGGTAAAAGCGCCACTTCTGATATAGAATGGCAAAAACAACCACCCAAGTAATAACACTATCCAGGCATGTAATTCATAATGCGCCATGGGGGTCCCCGATTCAAAACCGGTACCCGCAAGGCCCACCACATGCTCTGATCCAATATTAGAAGCAAAGATAGAGGCTCCAATCACGAACCAACCTACATTCCTTCCTGCTAAAAAATAATCTTCGGTGTTTTTATTCTTTTGAAGTACTACCCAGACTGCTACCGCAACCAGGGCTAAAAAGTAGATGCCTAAAACTACCCAGTCTAAACCTTCTAATACTGAACTCATGATCTATTAAATGTATTGGTTGATAATATTTTCAAACAATTCCTGCTTACCGCTTTGCAATTCCAATTCGCCATTATCCTGTGCAATGTCGTAAAGTGCTTTCAGGTCAAGCTTTCCATCTTCAAAATCTTTCCCTTTTCCTGAATCGAAAGAACTGTATCTTTTTTGTCTCAGGCTATCGTATTGTGAAGACGTTATAATTTTATCAGCTGTAATTAATGCTCGGGCAAAAGTATCTGCACCACCAATATGCGCTAAGAAAACATCTTCTAAGTCGGTAGAATTTCTTCTGATCTTAGCATCAAAATTAATACCGCCGCCTTGTAAACCACCGGCTTTAAGAAATACCAACATAGCTTCGGTAGTTTCCTGGATATTATTTGGGAACTGGTCTGTATCCCAGCCGTTTTGATAATCCCCTCTGTTGGCATCAATACTCCCCAGCATACCCGCTTTTGCAGCCACAGCCAATTCGTGTTGCATGGTGTGCTGCGCTAATGTGGCGTGATTCACCTCAATGTTCATTTTAAAATCTTTATCCAGGCCATATTCTTTTAAGAATCCAATAGCTGTAGCCGAATCAAAATCGTATTGATGTTTCATAGGCTCCATTGGCTTCGGCTCAATAAAGAAAGTGCCTTCAAAGCCCTGGCTTCTGGCATAATCTCTGGCCATGGTTAAAAACCGGGCCATATGATCTAATTCTCTGCCTAAATCAGTATTCAGCAAAGACATATAGCCTTCACGTCCACCCCAGAACACATAATTTTCACCACCTAAAGCAATGGTAGCATCTAAAGCTAATTTTACCTGTCCACCGGCTCTTGCCACCACATTAAAATCCGGATTGGTAGCAGCCCCGTTCATATATCTTGGGTTTGAAAAACAGTTAGCGGTTCCCCAAAGCAATTTTTTACTATAAGCACTTTGCTTTTCCTTTAGATAATCCACAATAGTGGCCAATCGTTGCTCTGATTCAGCAAAAGTTGGTGCTTCCTGAACCAAATCATAATCATGGAAACAGTAGTAATCAAATCCCATTTTATCAATGAATTCAAACGCCGCATCGGCTTTGTCTTTTGCCGCCTGAATAGGGTCTGAAGCCTGATCCCAGGCAAAGTTTTGAGTGCCCGGTCCAAACGGATCTGAACCTTGTCCGCAGAAGGTGTGCCAGTAAGCAATGGCAAATTTAAAATGCTCGCGCATGGTTTTTCCGGCTACAACCTGCTCGGGGTTGTACCATTTAAAAGCTAACGGATTGTCAGAATCGCGTCCTTCGTATTGTATCTTATCTATACCTTTAAAATATTCCATAATGTTTAAAGTTTTATTTATTAGTTAGTATAATTTCCAGTTCTTTCTTCCAATTTAAATAAGCCTCCCGGTAAGGTTCTTTGTTTTTCAGAGGCATAAACGTCATGACATGATCGTTCTTAGTAATATTGGCCCCGAATTTCTCAAAATCACCATCGGTCAATCCTGCTGCTCTTGCAGCACCAACAGCACCGGTAGTGTTATAAATTTCAATTTCGTGACCAATAAGTGTTGCCACGGTATTTGAAAAGATCTCGGCCCGGAATAAATTATCATTTCCGGCTCTGATCACCTTTATTTCTGCATTGTCATTTTTTAGGATCTCCATGCCGTAAACAAAGGCAAAGGCAATACCCTCTAACGCAGCTCTGCACAAATGGGCGTTGCTATGAAGATTTAAATTGAAGTTTAAAAAGTGAGCTCCAATATTCTTACTGTTTAACATGCGTTCAGCACCATTTCCAAAAGGAATGATAGCTACACCATGAGACCCGATAGGGACTTCAGCCGCTTTATTATTCATGGCTTCATAAGAATCAATACCAATATTATCTTTTAACCACCGGTACATGATACCACAGCTGTTAATACATAGTAATTTTCCAACGGTTGTGTTTTCCGGTGTATAGTTTACATGAATAAAATGGTTGATCCTTGAAGATTCTTTAGACTTTAATGTATTGGTAACCGCATATACCACACCTGATGTGCCCCCGGTGGCGGCTACTTCCCCATGATTAAAAATATTTAGTGATAACGCATTATTTGGCTGATCGCCCGCTCTGTAGGTCACAGGAACACCTGCAGGAATTCCGGTTGCTTCAAAAGCTTTTTCATGGGTAACCCCCTGATCTGTAAAATTAGCTACAATGGTTGGGGTTAAATCTTTATCAATGCCATAATGATCTAACAATGATTCAGCTAAAGCATCCGCTTTGTAATCCCAAAGAATACCTTCGGATAAGCCATTTTTAGTCGTGGTAATCGCTCCTGTTAATTTATAAGCGATGTAATCTCCGGGTAACATATATTTATAAACCTGTTCATAAATGTCAGGTTCGTTATCCTTAACCCATTTTAATTTTGAAGCGGTAAAATTCCCTGGGGAATTGAGTAAGTGCTCAGCACAAAACTCTTCTCCCAGTTCTTGGTGAGCATTTTCACCAATGGCTACGGCACGACTGTCGCACCAAATGATAGAATTGCGCAACGGTTTCCCCTCTTTATCTACAATAACCAAACCATGCATTTGATACGAAATACCAATACCCGAAATTTTAGAGGCATCAACTCCGGTTTCAGTAAGAACACGTTTAATAGCTTTACAAACATAGGTCCACCAAAGTCCCGGATCCTGCTCAGCCCAATCATTTTGAAGAGCTAAAATCTCCATTTCGTTGGTAGGCTCGTTCAGGCTTAAAATATTTTCTCCGGATTCGGCATTTACAAGTGCTACCTTTACCGAAGAGCTTCCAATGTCTAGTCCTATATAATACACACCTTTTAGTTTTTTGAAACGTTGAACCAAATAAGATAAGGTTCAAAATGAAATAATTTCTGGTTTAAAAGTATTTATTTCTTGTTAATTTCTATATAAATGCCGAAGAATTAAAAACGAAGGCTTTCGTGTTAAAAGACTGGAAGTTCAATAGAAAATCAAAACTCTTTTCTCTAGAAATAGTAACAAATACTAAAGGTTTAGACGATTTTAAGTTTTTAAAAGAACAACTACCGGAATTTACTTAAACCTTTAAGTAACTTTTGGATAGTGTTTAGGTTTTGTTATCAGAAATTTTAATCAAACTGAAATATTTGCAGGTAAAGTCAGGTTTAATTACCAAAGTTCCTAAGCATAACATGGGCCTGTAAATAATACGTGTTGGTTCTAAAATTCTTTTTCTTTTCAAAATGCAGGCTAATAATCTCACCAAATCTGGTCTCTTGCTCCAGTTTATATATTAGTTTAATCATAGCATTGTAATTGCCTTCTAGTGAAAATTGGTAGGTGTTTATTTTTAGAGCATTTTGATTGATAACATGCGGTTCTGAAAATGAAACGACCTTAATGTTACTACTATCCGCAAATGTATTTATGGCCTTTAATAAATTGTTTTGTAAAGAACTTCCATTAATTTGGTGCTTAACCAGTATAGAATCGTAATATTTTTGTTTTTGTTTTAAAAGCGATAGTTGTTTAGGTGTACTTTCAAATAAAAGATCTTGCTTTTTTAAAGTCTTAAACTCTGTTTTTAAAGCTAAAGTTTTTGATAGGGCTAATTGATAGCATAAAACCAGAGCCAGAAAAAAACCGATGATTAATATGATATTTTTAGTTTTAGATTTCAATTATAAGATTTAGCTTTAGATTAAATGTTGACTCAGATACAGAAGCATCTTCATAACCCAGAATATCCACACCATGCACCCAGGTTAAACTTTCCAGACTGTTTATCCATTTTGAAAAGGATTCGCTATTGTTTGACACACCTGAGATCAAAATGATGTTGGTATTGGTTTCAACAGGTTTATCCTTTTTAATACGTTTTAAAAGGGGTTGATAGTTTAATTCGGACAATAATACCGATTCCGGCAAACTTTGAATAATGGCATTAACATAGAATGAGCTTTTCGAGGCATTACTCTTAAGCATATCATCTACCATTTTTTGAGATTTGCTGACTGCTTCGTTTAATTGAAGCAAATCCTGCTTTGAAACTTCATTAATTTGAGACGTCTGTTGTAGATCATTAACCTGATCAAAGTAATGATTGAAAACAAAAAAGTTTACTAACAAAATACTTAGGATCAATACTAATCCGGTTTTTAAGAACAGGTTATAGAATCTGGATTGGAAAAAAGTATCCTTAAGAGATAGTATAAGGTGTTCAAAGTTAGTTTGACTATTGTAAGTTCCAATAACGGTTTCTAAAGCTCCGGATAAAGATAATAGGTCGGTATTACTCGTTTGTAGCCCATTGATATCATATTCTGCAGTATCCATGGAGGCTCTCTTTTCTATAGACTTTATCAGGCCGTCCTCTATAAAAATATTGGAGTTAGAGGAACTAATTTGCCTGTTAGTTGTAAAGCCCGTAATGCCGGCAATGACATTATTTCCTAATGACACATTAATAATTTGAACACCGTAACCTTTAAACTTTGTTAAGAGTGCTTCCAAATATGATTTTCTGCAAATGGAAACAAAATGTTTTCCGTTTTGATCAATTATTTCATAATAAAAATCATCTATATTCAGGTTAGGGAAGGCATTGTAGACTCGATTGTTCTTATTTGAGTTGGTCTGATCTTCAACACATTTAGTAAGAACATTATCATTATTGATTACTAAAAAAATATGCTGATTTTTAGAAAGTTTTGAAGCTAAGCCCTCAATAGAAGTAACCCTGGAGATAGTATCAATATTTAGTGTTTTTTTTGCTCTTTTTAAAACGGTTACATATAACATATCCTGCTCATCTTTCAGGGTGTATTCAACCCCGCAAAAGCGATTGCCATATAGCAGATATGTTTTAAGAGTATCTAACATTAATAAATAACTGTAGGCTTTATAAGTACTGTTAATTTTGCTTTAGAGTCTGTACGTTTACGTTGGCTGAACAACCACTTTATAACAGGTACTCTGGCTAAGAAAGGCACTCCGGAACCGGAGTCGTTTTTTTCTTGTTCTTCCAATCCTCCTAAAACCACAATATCCTGGTCCCTGACACGAATGATGGATGTAAATTCCCTGGAACTTAGGTCCGGTGGTGCATCTTCTGCCACACGAGCCCCAAAACTGGATTGCACAACAAAAACATCCAGGGTGACTTCTCCATTACCCGAGACCATGGGTTTTATGGTTAATCCTAATTCGGCATCTATGGGCTCATAATTTGTGATCTCAGAGGTTTGAGGGTTATCCGTCCCGTAAATGTTGCGTTGGGTGACAGCATAGTATGAGGTTTGACCATTAGAAAACGTGGCTCTATGACCATTTAAAGTAGATAGTTTAGGTGTAGAACGAATTTTTAAGTTCCCGTTAGACTCCATAGCTTTAATAGTAGCAAAGAAATTCGGTACTACTTTACCTATGTTTACATGTCCAAAGCCATCAAAACCATGTAATACTTTGTTAATGGTTTTGGCGCCCAATGTTAAATCAGCCTTCGGGAAAATAGCACCTTTGGTTTCTACAGGAGCTTCACCAATCCCCCAGTTAACACCGGATTCTATAGTGGCATTCCTGCTTACTTCAATGAGCATGACTTCAATAAGTATTACAGGAACCGGTTTATCAATTTTTTTAACGAAGGTTTTAAAGCGTTCAATATTGGCGCCGGGGCCGGTAACATAAAAACTGTTGAGTTCAAAATCTATTTTGATATCCAGGTCTTTTGTGATTTCATCCGGGAGTACACTTATAAGGGCTTCGGCTTTATTGCCTGAATTGCTAAAACTGTTTCTGTTTACCGGATTAACCGAACTTCTGTTCAAACTATTATTTGAAATGGAATTACTATTATATCCGTTGTTATAGTTTCTGTTTAAAGACGCATTGTAGTTGTTGTAACTGCTATAACTGTTGTAACTGTTTTGGCTTCCATAAGTTCTGCCAACTGTTCTGTTTCTCATGGTACCACCTGCCGGGTCGGATAACAATTCTACGGAACGATATTGCAGATGGACAATTTCTACCGAACGTACGCTTAACTGATTTTCAGTACCAAAAAAATAGATATGGCCTTCCTTTTTAAACGTGAATTTGTTTGAAGAGGTTGCATTCTGATTTGTAGTGCTTCTGTCTCCGTTTTGATTAGCAATAGTTGCTGTTTTTGACTGAACTGCCTGGTGCTGGGACTCAAAGATCTTAGTTAGCAGGTCATCAAAGGAAATAGATTTGGTTTTAAAGGTCACATTGCCGGCTTTGTCAAGAGGGGATGCCGTGAAAATATCTATTTGAAGTTCATTACTAATGTCCTGAATGATACCTGAAATGGGCGCGTTATTAAAATCGACTTCCAATAGCTTTGACTCCAGGTCTAAAACCGTAAAGTTCAGGTTTGACCGTCGCCAGGAAGTACCGGTATTGGTATTGGCTCCTTTGGAAGGCGTATCATCTTCAAAGACATAAAAGTTGTCTTTTGTTTTTTCCACATACATGTGATTTGCCAAAGCCAATTTATCCAGGGCGGCATCAAATGGCATTTGTTTTATATAAGATGTGACCAACCGGTTTTCCATACCCGGAGTGAATACCAGGTTTTTACCCGATTCGTCCATAATACGCTTGAAAAGTTCATATAGTTTATCACCTTTAGCATCAATGGAAATGGTATTGTCAAGCGGGTGAAACGTAACAGGAATAATACGTTCTTCAGGGACTTCTTCAGGCGGGACATACTTTTTTACAGAAAGAATGTTTCCGGTAAAATCTATAGTTAAATCATACGCTTTACATAAGAAAACCAGCAGGTCACCTACCGTTACATTATTAAAATTATTTACGATGTTTATTTGGCTGAGTTCCGGGGCCAGGTTTAAATTAACCTGATGAATTTCAGATATGGCCAGTAAGAAACTGGTTAAGGAAATATTGTTCACATTAATTTCGGTTTTAACCTGTTCGGTTAAGCCGGCATTATCAATTGCTAAAGCCTCCAATTGATTTTTAATGGATTCAATACGGGCAGTGTCATCCTGAGAGAACCCCGATATGGAAATTAACAACAGTGTTATAAATAATAGTTTCTTCATTTCAATATAAATTAAGCCCCGGCCTTTTATGTCTTTTTAATCTGATAATAATGCATAGACCTCTTCAACCGAAGTGATCCCCTGTTTTATTAGATCAATAGCGTTTTCTTTTAATGTTGCCATATTATTTTCCGTTAAATAATTATCTATTTCCAGGGCATTGTTCTTTATATGTTTTGTCAATGCTTTATTTATTGGAATAATCTCGTAAATGGCTTTTCTGCCTTGATAGCCTGTATGATAACAAGCATGGCACCCTACAGCTACGTAATGGGATTTTAGGTCTTTTGGAATGTCAAAGTGTTCCGGAAAGAGCTCCTTAGCTATTCGTTCTTCTTTTTTACAGGTATTACAAAGTTTTCTAACCAAACGTTGCGCTACACTTACGTTTAAGGTACTTGCAATTAAAAAGGAAGGAATCCCCATATCAATGAGCCTGGAAACCGTTGCCCAGGCAGAATTGGTATGAATGGTTGATAATACCAAATGCCCTGTAAGTGCTGCTCTGATAGCCATGTTGGCTGTTTTCACATCCCTGATTTCACCTACCATGATAACATCCGGGTCCTGGCGTAAAAATGTGCGGAGGGTGCTGGCAAAATCCAGTCCGATGTTTTCCTTCAGTTGTACCTGGTTCACACCTTCCAACGTATATTCAATAGGGTCTTCAATGGTAACAATATTAGTTTTATCGTCATTGAGTAATTTTAAGGTGGCATATAGCGTTGTGGTCTTTCCGGAACCTGTTGGCCCTGAAATAAGTATAATACCATTTGGTTTTTTAATGGTTTCCGTATAAGTCTTTAATTCTTTTTTTGTAAAACCTAAATCTTGCAATTGGATGTGGTCTGCATCCTTACTTAAAATTCTAAGCACCATTTTTTCACCATGAAGGGTTGGTAAAGAGGATACCCTGATATCAAATTCCTCGGCATGGGTCTTTATAGTGATGCGTCCATCCTGAGGCAAACGTTTTTCCGAAATATCTAACCCCGCTTTTATTTTTAGCTTATTAACAATTACCGGATATTCAGATAAAGCAATAATATACTGTTCTTTTAGTTTGCCATCCAATCTGTAACGCACGCGGCATTTTGTTTCATAAGGTTCAAAGTGTATGTCACTACTGCCAATATGTTTGGCTCTTAGTAATAGTTTTTCAAGGAAATCTGCACTGTACTCCAGGTGTTCTTTAACGTTATTGGATTGTTGCCGGAAATTGGTTGTAAGGTATTGTTGTATGTTTTCAGAACTGTCTTTTAGTAATTTAATTTGTTTACCCAGTACTATTTCTAATTCCTGTTTAAGTGCTTTGGAAGGATGAGTCGTTTTAAAAACAATATGTCCGTTTTTGGCTTCCGAAGGAATAATATTGTAATGATACGCCTGCTCACTGCTGATGAGTTGCACTAAAGAGGTTTCAATATTAAAATCTGTCTTTACCATAGGTTAGATTAAATAAAGTGAATTAATTAGCCCTGCCCAGGATCCTATAAAAGCAATTCCAAAAAATAAACTGATATAACCGGCTAAAGGCACTGTAACGGTCTTTTGCTTTTTGGATAAAAAAAGATGCAGAATCAGGGCAAAGATGAAAGCACATGTTAAGAGGACTATAAATGATACGGTAGCACATCCAAAGACTAACACCATAATAAGCAGGATATCGCCCAGGCCTATAACCTGACCAATCCCGGTTTTAAGTTTTAGTTGGGCGTACAGGAAAATAACTCCGAAGAGTATGCTTATGAACACCAAATTATTTAATACCGAAACCAGGAAGAGCTCCGGGAGGGTATTCAAAAAAAACAACAGACCAATGCAGACACCAACCAAAGGAAACAGAAACCAGTGGACGGCTCTGTATTTTAGGTCCTCATATAGGATGCATCCGAACAACAAGATCAATATTATTTTTAAAAAGAGCATAAACATTAATCTTTTACTGTTTGTTTAGGTGTCCCGTTTTCATCTATTTCCCAGACATTGAATATACCGTCACTGTCAAAATCGGTAATGGCTGTGGCTCTCACTTTAAAACTGCTGTTATCGGCACTCAAAATTTCGTATACATAGTTACTGTTGCCACCGTCGTTTACAGTTTTAGGAGGTTCAAAATCTATGGCGTTTAAATCGGCAGAATACTTTGAATACATATACCTATGGCTTGTTTGTGCATTGTATATATATTTTAATTGCGTTTGGGCCTCAATACTTCTGGTCCTTGTTATTAGGGGCATTAAGTTTGGTAAAGCCAACAGTAGTAGTATACCGATTATACATAGTACAATTAAAACTTCCTGTAAGTTATAGGCCGGTAATTTGTTACTTAAATGTTTAGTTTTCATGACTTGTGTTTTATAAAAAACCTTTTTCCTTGGCTAGTTTTAAAAGTAATTTATCTGATTTTTCATCCAGGTTAAAAACCTCAATAAGCTTTCGTTTTCTTTTTTCTATGCCGGCCTGAGACAGGTTGACAATCTCTGTTAGATCTTTTGTTTTGGCACCTAAAGACAAATGGTAAAGCATTTGCCTGTCTATATCGTCTAAATTCAAATCATTAGACAGGTGACGCCTTATAACTTTGAGTACGGAATCACTATAAAACGGAATGTCATTCAGAACATCTAGAACCGCTTCAACAAAGTCTTCAGGTTTTAATTCTGATTTAACAAGCAGGCCATCAGGTTTCACATTTTTTAGAATATTGACTAACCTGTAGTTATCATTCAGCTGCGTTAAAACAATGATCTTCACTCCCGGAAAATGAAACCTTAGTTTGATAGCCAGATCATCTCCACTTACCAGCTTTCCGTTTTTAGACGGAGGTAAGTTAATATCAAGCAGGACCAAATTAATAATATTGTAATCTATGGCATGTTCGATGTCCATAATGGCTTCATCATAAGATTCGGCAATTCTTATTTTAAAATTTAAAGCATCATATCTGGAAGCGATGGTTTCCAGAACTCTGATATATCCATCAAGAACTATGGGCTGGTCTTCAATAATTAAGGTCTGTAAAGGATCGATCATTTTAAAACAATTTTTATAACATAGGCAGCGTAAGGTTCGTAACGGGCTTTTTATTGAGTTATCAATTTAAACTCAATAAAAATATTTATAAAACCCTTACTTCGGGTAAGGTTTTCCCTTACTTTAAGTAAGGTTGTTACCTATAAAGTTATCAACAATTCAGCGCCCTCCTTTAAAACCGCTTCACAAAAGGGGTTTCGTCATGCCGGATACCCCTTGCGGCGCTTAATCAACAAATCGAATATTTGTAACACATTGATTATTAAATAATTATAAAAAGTTATTAACCCTTACCCGAAGTAAGGGTTTCCCTTACTTTTAATTTCAGGCGTAGGAATACATTTATAAGCTCATAGTAATTAAAACCATGTAATTATGAATGCAAAACGTCTTATACTTATTTTAAAGGTCCTAGTCAGCACATTTATTGTAAATGCTCAAACAGGATCCTACAATGCGGAAAATCCCAACTTATCCATGGAACCGAAATCTCCTGAAGCGGCAACTTTAGGGAAGTATATTACTATGCCGATGAACTTAAGTTCGGGAGCGGCAAATATAGAAATTCCAATATTTGAAGTTCAATATGGGGATTTAAATGTACCCATAAGCCTGAGTTATGACACTTCTGGAATTCGCGTCGATGAATTATCAGGCTCTGTGGGCCTTAAATGGAACTTAAACTACGGTGGTGTTTTGTCCAGAACCGCCAGGGGCAGAAGAGATGAAGGCAACTACGGAAATGATAATTACTATAATTCAGCCGGTACACCACCCAATATACGCGGCTGGTACAATAATTCCGGATTAACGGATCTTTATACTTTTTTAGGAGATTCTTCAACCAATTTAGCAGAGACCCAGGGTTATAATACCTTTATAACCAATTTAGGGAACGGCTATTTTGATAGTCAACCGGATTTATTTGCCTTCAATGGCGTAGGGTATTCGGGCAAATTCTTCTTCGATCAGAATAAAACACCCGTACTATTTACTCAAAGCGATGCCGAAATCATAAATACCAACCCATCGGGTACAACCTTAGACTGGTCGGATTGGGTATTTAAAATGTCGAATGGCCATCATCTAACCTTCGCAGAGTCAAACAATGCCATAGAGCTTAACGGAAGTACGGATATATCAGGAAGCACACCTTTAGACATGATGCCCGATGCGTGGTATCTTACTACATATAGCAGTAGTAAAACAGGTAGAGAAATTACGTTTAGCTATGATACTGAATCGTATGAAGAGATAAGTATGACATATCCTGACGTATCCTCAGTTGCAATTTTTCCTGCGGCCACATGGAGCAGACCGGATTTGGATCCTATTTTGGAAGAATATATTAGGGCCGTCTTTGGGACGGGTGCCCTGACAACAAATTCAACTTTCGGGGTATTCAGTACATCATATGCGCCATGTGAAATGTCATCTAACAGAATAAACGTGGCAGTAAAAGAAAAACCAATAATTAAAGAAATAATTGCCGGTGATACTAAGGTAAGTTTTGTTTATACGGACAACAGGCTGGATCTTTTTCCTGTGCCCGCGGGGGAAAGTCCAAAAACATTGAATGAGATCATTGTGTATCATAAAACCAGTGTTGTAAAAAAATTCAAGTTTATTTATTCATACTATTCGAAAGATCCTGGAGTTACAATTTCATATCCCACAGCCTATACAAACAGTAGCGCAAAAGCCTCGGCTTTTATTCCGTATGCAGAAAAACGCCTGAGATTAGATACTTTGGAAGAAACCGATGCTGCCAATAATGTTGTCCGTACTTATAATTTTGAATATAATAGCGATTATCTGACCTCCCGCCTGTCCAGAGGAAAAGATATTTGGGGGTTTTATAATGGTCATGACGCCAATAAGTCCTTATATCCAAAGAGTGATTACATAAACGTATTACTGGCGGAAAGTAGTACCTGGCAGGATGAGTCTACTAAAATGAATGCATGGGGGATCGTTTGGAATGGTAGGGAAGTTTCAACCACCCACGCAAATCAAGGCAACTTAAGCAAGGTAACATATCCCACTGGAGGCAGTACCGAATTAGAATATGAAAGTCATGAGTTAGAGGCGCCCATATCTTCCGGATATCTGCAAAGTTTTAGTGAAATGTCCCTTTTTGGTTCATTTAACAGTCTGGGTGCTACGCAGGGAAACATAGCGGTCAAGCATTTTAATACATTCAATGTAGTGTCCCCGTATTTGGATTATACCATACAGGGAGGGCCACCCTGGAACCCGCAATTAGGAGGGGCCTGTAATGTAGCATCTAATTGGCAATTAAGAATATACGATAATGATACCAACCAAATCTTAATTAGTAAAAGCTTATCCAGCAATTTATATTCCACTCAGGGAACTGAACCCTTGCCCTTGAACAAAAATCTTCGGTTAGAACTGGACCCGGTATGGCAAACAAATGGTGAATACTGTTACTACTCCCGGGCCGAGGTAAAACACTTTAATGCATCTCAACCTACTTCAACGCTGGTTGGAGGCCTTAGAGTAAAAAAAATGCAATTTAAAGATTCAGGTGGCAGTTTAGCCTTCGAAAAAGTGTATCAGTACGAAAACGGGAAACTGGTTCATACACCGTTTATGAGCAATCTATTTGAATGGGATTACGGAGATTGGACAAGAGGAGGCCGAATTGATATGACTTTAATGCCGGAGCATGCGCAACAAAGTGATTATAAAGAAGGAAAGTTTTATTATTTTTCCCCAAACGGGACTTCTCCTTTTAGAACCGACTTTATAGGAAATCATATTCTTTACGGGAAGGTCACTGAACTTGCAAATGAGGGCACAACGGAGTCTACTTTTATTCTACCCAAAACATTTTATGAACTGGAGGAGGACTATCAATGGAGCTCAGCACTTCAAATGCTTCCTTTCCCGCCGCATATTCAAACTGATATGTCCGGAAAACTTGCATCCAGTAAGGTTTATGATAAAAATAGCACCTTAGTTCGTCAGACTACCAATACCTATGAGTCTTTTAAGCAGCCTACGGGTGTTGATGCATTATTGGCATCAAACTTCATGGTGAACAACACCTTAATACCATTAGATATATGGTATACTATAGAACCGGAAGTAAGCAGGCTGATCAAGACCACAGAAAAAGTGTTATTCAGCTCAGGTGAAGTGGAAACCTCTAAGGAGTATCTATATGAAAGCAGCAACCACTTTCAACCTACTAAAGAAATTACCCAAATAACAAATGGAGAGGAGTTAATAGTCAATAGAACCTACCCACCGGATTTAGTCGGCGCCGAACCTTATATGACTGAACTGGTACAGGAGAACCGAATCTCTCAGCCCATAATAACAAAATCTTATAAGGATACCAAACCCTTACAAACGAGTAAAACGATTTTCAAATCTGAAAATGGGCATATACTACCTTTTAAGGAAGAAAGTTTAAAGGGAACCGATGACCCGGCCAATCTTGAACACCTTTTAACATACAACGCTTATGATAGCCACGGCAATTTACTGGAAATAAAGAAAGAAAACGGGATTTCCATTACTTACATTTGGGGTTATAGCAAGGAATACCCTATAGCCAAGATAGAGAACTTTACATCTGCTCAGGCCAGTTCCATACAAAGTTTGATCACAGCTGCAGAAACGGCTTCAGGTGCTGATAATGACAGAACCGTGGATATTATCAATCCGGATGGCAGTATAAACTACCAGGGAAATGAAGGGGCCTTACGTCAGGCATTGGCAAATATCAGGAGCCATAGTAACTTAGATAACGCCCTGGTTACCACCTATACCTATGATCCGCTTATAGGGGTTACCAGTATCACCGACCCTAAGGGCTATACTACCTATTACAAATACGATGACTTTAACCGCTTAGAATCGGTCAAGGATGCCAATGGCAACATCTTATCCCAAAACCAGTACCATTATAAAGGGCAGCAGTAACATCTTCACTATTAAAACACACACCAATGAAAAATATAGTATATCTCCTGGTAATAACATCCATACTTACATTAAGCACCTGGGCAGTATCGGCCCAAACAGCACCCTTAGCATTTACGCTAAAAAGTAACCTGGCGTCCTTTGAACAACGCCAGACCATAGTAACGTCAACTGTAAAGAGAAACGGTAACCTGCTTACCTGGGAACAGACCAACCAGGGGGTTTCAACCACTACGGTATTCCATATAAACAATACCATAGAAAACTGGGATCCACAGACCTCCACGGGAAACATTGGTTTGGCAATGAGCTTAAACGGAGCTCCGGTAGATTTTAATCTGCAGAGTAATGCCCAGGGCATAACAGCTGCCATAATTATGAACCCAAATACGTCTGACGAAGACATCTATATCCTCAATATAAATCAGGTGTTATACCAATAAAAGCTATTACCATGTTACATAAAATGAAATATTCAGATATCAGTAAAACACTTTTAATAGTTTTTGTTCTATTGGCCTCTCAGCTAATAGCAGGGCAAAACGTTAGCGGCCCAACATCCGTATCGGAAAACAGTACGCATACTTATTCCTATGATGACGGAAGTACCCACAAGCTTAAATGGACGGTAACAGGAGGTACTATAGGCCCTAAATCAATAAACGGGACACAATACTCCGTGACGGTCAATTGGGGTAGTGCCGGATCAGGCATGGTCTCCTGTGCCGATGGGATGATCCTTTTAGGCGGCCTAAATGTGGTGATAGGGTCCACCCCGCCCACACCTACCTTAAGTGCCGTCAATCAACCTACCTGTACCACAGCAACTGGAAACTTTCTTATCATCAATCACAATTCGGCATATACTTATTCGGCAAGCCCGTCAACGGGGGTTAGTTTTTCAGGAGCCACGGTAACAGCCCCACCGGGGACCTATACCATAACGGCCACTTCAGGGTCGGTGTCTTCTAATCCGTCGGCCAGTGTTACGGTGAATGCGCAACCTTCAACACCCGGTACGCCACCTGCTCCTACTATAACCAATAACTGCGGCAATACGGTACTTACCAGGGGAAGTCATCCCAGCGGACAGACTTTATATTGGCAAAGTAGTTCCAGCGGCACCAGTACTTCTAATTCAGCCTCAACAGTGACCCGTACCAGTGGTACGGTCTATTACCTGCGTGCCAGGGACAATTCCTCCGGGTGCTGGAGTACGGCCAGAACGGTCAACTATACTATTAACAACCTCCCTGGGACACCTACGGCTCCAACGGTGCAAAGCACTAACTGTGGGAACACCGTATTGGCCAAAGGGTCTTCCCCAGGCGGGATTACCTGGTATTGGCAAAGCTCTTCCAGTGGGACCAGTACTTCTAATTCGGCTTCAACAGTAACTCGTACCAGTGGTACGATCTATTACCTGCGTGCCAGAAACAATACCACCGGGTGCTGGAGTACGGCTTCCAGTAGTGTGAATTATACTGTTAACAGTGTTCCTGCTACGCCTGCTACACCTACCATTACCAATAACTGTGGCAATACGGTACTTACCAGAGGAAGCCATCCCAGCGGACAGACCTTATACTGGCAGAGCTCCTCCAGTGGGACCAGTACTTCTAATTCTGCTTCAACAGTCACCCGTACCAGTGGTACCGTCTATTACCTGCGTGCCCGAAACAATACTACCGGGTGCTGGAGTACGGCCAGAACAGTGAACTATACCATCAATAGTGTTCCTGCTATACCTGATATGCCTGCCATTACCAATAACTGTGGCAATACGGTACTGACCCGTGGGACACCTCCCAGTGGGATTACCTGGTATTGGCAAAGCAGCTCCAGCGGGACCAGTACTACTAATTCTGCTTCAACAGAGATCCGTAACAGCGGTACGGTGTATTACCTGCGTGCCCGGAACAATACCTCCGGATGCTGGAGTACGGCCAGAACGGTGAGTTATAGTATTACCCAACCCTCTACCTGGTATGCCGATTCGGACGGGGATAGCTATGGGGATCCTAATACTTCGCAATCGGCCTGTTCCCAGCCTTCAGGTTATGTGTCCAACAACAGTGATTATGATGACTCTACGGTACACATTACCAACATCGCCCCCCAGAATTTTTACCAGGATATAGACGGGGATGGTTTCGGGGACCCGGCAGTCAGTGTTTTTTATAGTGTGGCCCCCGCAGGGTATGTCACCGATAATACAGACCAGTGCCCTACCATTTCAGGGGTGGCGGCCAACAATGGCTGCCCGGACTGTAGCTTAAGTGATGAAAACTACGTATATACCATAACCCCCAGGAAGCCAACTACGGATGTGTCCGTCGGATTGGGCTATGACGATAAAATTGAAAGTGTTACTTATTTTGACGGCCTGGGCAGGCCCATGCAAAGCGTTGGTATGCGCGCCGGGGGGAACCGTGAAAGTATTGTGACCCATATAGGTTATGACTCATACGGCAGGCAGGACAAAGAGTTTCTACCATATCCGGTAAGTGCTTGTGCCGCTTTTCAAAGCAATGCGGAAAGTGATACTAAAACTTATTACTACAATGCCAGCAGGTTTGCCAATGATTTTACAGGGATGACCCAGAGTACGGTCAACCCCTATGCTGAAAAGCATTTGGAAGCTTCACCGCTTAGCAGGGTCTTGGAACAGGCAGCACCGGGAGCGGATTGGGCTTTGGACAAACAAAACGATACGGACCATACCATAAAGTTTGACTATCAAACCAATACGGGGAGTGAAGTCAGACGCTATGAGGCCGGTACTACACCCAGTACTGTTGACAATGTTATAACTTATAACCCTACCCTGGTTCTGGATACCAGTGCCGGGAACAACAATGGTTATTATCAGGCCGGGGAGCTTTATAAAACCATTACTAAGGATGAGAACTGGACCAGTGGTACCAACCATACCACCGAGGAGTTTAAAGACAAACAGGGCCGTGTGGTCTTAAAGCGTACGTATGGGGCCAGTGATATTAATATGGACGGGGACACTTCAGATCCGGGAGAGGCCAATGCGGCGCATGACACTTATTATGTGTATGATGATTATGGTAACCTTAGCTATGTACTCCCTCCAAAGGCGGAGGCGCATACCTCCTTGCCGGATGCTACCGAGCTTGCGGAATTGTGTTATCAATATAAATACGACATCAGGAACCGTTTGGTGGAAAAGAAAATTCCCGGGAAAGACTGGGAATATATTGTGTATGACAACCTGGACAGGCCGGTATTGACACAAGATGCCAACCAAAGGGTGCCTTCTACTGACGAATGGTTGTTTACCAAATATGATATCCTTGGCAGGGTGATCTATACGGGGACTTATGATTCCAACAGCACCAGAACCGGTTTACAGGATACTTTTAATAATAAAAGTGCTGCAGATAATTACGAGGCTAAGGTCACATCAGGTACAGGTTATGCCAATACCTATTACACTAATGATGATTTTCCTAATGCAAGTATTGACATCTTAACCGTTAACTATTATGACAACTATACCTTTGACTTAGCTGGTGGTGCCTCAGAGAGTGCTTATGGGATAACTCCTGAAACCAATGTTAAAGGCTTAGCTACGGGAAGCAAGGTAAAGGTATTGACTACCAGTGACTGGATCACCACCGTGACCTATTATGACGACAAATCCAGGCCGGTCTATGTCTATAGCTTTAATGATTATCTGGATACGACTGATAAGGTTAAAAGCAAACTGGATTTTACAGGGCTGGTAGAAGAAACCACTTCTACCCATGATAAAATAGGGTATCCTACTATTACCTCCAAAGATTTTTTCACTTATGATCATGTGGGACGCTTAATATCTCAAAAACAAAAGATCAACGCATTGGCTGATGAGCTTATTGTCTTAAACGGTTATGACGACCTGGGCCAATTGGAGCACAAAAAAGTTGGTGGGGATGTTGACAGTACCATAGAAAACTCTTCCGGGTTACAAACCGTAAATTATGCCTATAATATCAGGGGCTGGTTAAAACAGATCAATAACCCTGCAAGTTTGGGGAATGCCCTATTTGGCTTTAAAATAAATTATAACACAATAGACCATCATACCAGTAACGACAAAAAGCTATATAACGGTAATATTTCCGAGACCGAATGGAAAACAGCCAACACCGATAACGGTTTAAAATGGTATAAATACAGTTATGATGCCCTTAATAGAATTACCAGTGGGACCAACATTTCAAGTAATTATAACCTGAGCTCAGTGGCCTATGACAAAAATGGCAACATTACTAGTTTAGTAAGACAAGGTGTAAGGACTATGAGTGGCAGTACGGTTACCAGCTATGGGGAAATGGATAATTTAACCTATTCCTACCAGGCTAATAGTAACAAACTGTTAAAGGTAGCTGATGCCGCCACACTGGACCAATACGGATTTAAGGATGATGCTGTTAATGCTGCCACCGATACCGCCAATGATTATACATATGACAGTAACGGTAACATGTTAACGGATGCCAATAAAGGCATTTCATCTAATATTACTTACAACCATCTAAATTTACCTACACATGTAGTACTAAGTAGCGGAAATATTTCTTACATTTACGATGCCACCGGTGTTAAAATGGAAAAGAAGGTTGTAGAAGGTGCTAATACTACTTTTACTTATTACGCCGGTAACTATGTATATGAAGATACAGGCACCGGCAGTTCTTTGAAATTCTTTAACCACCCTGAGGGATATATAGATACCTCCAGCGGTTATGAGTATGTCTACCAGTATAAAGATCATTTGGGGAATGTGAGGTTGAGCTATCAGGATAATAATTCCGTTACATTAGACAATGATACTTTTGACTCCGGAACAGGTGGTTGGCAGGGGCAATCGGCAACTTTAGTTAATGAGAATCAAAAGTTAAAAGTGACAGCTTCCAACCAATGGGCTGGCGTACAGAAATATTATGATGTAACTGTTGGAGATAAGATCAATTATCAACTGTTATTGGATAAAGCCACTACAGAAAAACTGGTACTGGTTATCTATGAGCATGATAACAATTATGTAAAACTTAAAACTACAGTTATTGATTCTGATGCTAATGGATTTATTAGTGGTTCTTATGATGTTACCACCGGTTCTAAGATCAGGATAAAAGTAGAAAAAGGGATAGCCGGTGATAACGGTACTTCTACTTATTTTTATTTGGACAATGTATTAGTAATCAATTCTAAAATAGAAATACTGGAAGAGAACAACTACTATCCTTTTGGTTTGAAACATCAGGGATATAACAACAACCCTATATCCTCGAATATTGCTTTAAAATGGAAATATAACGGTGTTGAGTATGAAGAGGCTTTAGGGATGAATCTCTATGAAATGGATGTTAGAAGTTATGACCCAGCCATAGCTAGGTTTACTTCTATTGACCCAGTTACTCATTATAGCCAATCTACATACACAGCCTTTGACAATAATCCAGTGTTTTGGGCTGACCCCAGTGGAGCGGATGGTAATATGCCAAGTTGGATGCAAAAACTATGGGATGCATCAGGAAGTGGTAGAACAGATTGGTTTCCCGATGGAAAAGGAGGTTTTACAAATACTCCAAATGAGGGGCAAACAAAAACTGAACATATAAAGAGGAGATCTGGAAGGAGAGGAATTGTAACAAAATATTATCATGCTGGTGGAGTTGATAGCTCTAAGCCTGCTGGCTGGTATTCCGCGGTAGAATATGGAAAAATAGTCGCTCCAATAGCAATACAGATGGCAATTGAAATCTTTGGATGGAATACAAATACTGGTACATCTATGGTTTTTTCTGCTAGTTTGGATACATTTCTAGAAAGTAGAACTTTTGCTAATGGATATTTTGGCTTTCTGTTATCATTTGGGTATGAGCTAAAAATAAAGGAACAAGAAAGAATAAATACGAGGGCTAGTGGTCTCGTATCTCCAATGGGTATAGATTCACCATTTTTCTTAATAGCTCTTGGAAACGCTGGCAAATTTCTTGGTTTTAGTAGAGTGGCCGCTAGTGCTTTACCGACACAAATACATCATTTTGCAACAAATAAAAATAAGTTCTGGACACCACTAATGGAAAAGATAGCTCACCGATTCGGTCTTAGTTTAGATGGAGCATGGAATAAAATGGCTTTACCTCATCATTTAGGACGTCATCCAAATGAATATCATAAATTTGTATATGATGGTATGATAAGAGCAGCTCATGGTTCAGGTGGTAATCAAGCCAAATTTATTCAACTGTTCAATGCTTATGTTAAAAAACCAGTAATAAAGAACCCACAATTACTAAGAAAAGCAGGATGGAAATAGTAGAAAAGTATTATTCAATAAATTGGCATAATAGAGGAAATTCAACCCCTAGTGCTTTTTACGGAGAGCAAGGAATTTTAGGTTTTGAGTTAATTCCCGTGCTAGAATTAAAAAATAGCTTTCCAGAAGATTTTACTCTAAAAAAGATAACAGAAACATCTAAAGGAATTGATGTGAGTGAAGATTTCAATGGTGAAAGTGAAATATGGTTAGACTATTTGCCTAATGACTTAGCTTTCCCTTTAATGTCTAAAAGAATGAAAAAGATTATAAATGATAAAATATCAGAAAGGGAAGCAATTAAATGGATTGAGGCAAAAGTAAATTATAAAGGAAACTCTAAAGAATATTTTGTCCCATTATTTACTAAAGCTTTAGATGTGCTAGATGTTAAAAGAACAAAGTATGTTCCAGGAACCGACCATATTATAAAAGCTTTTTTCTCAAAAGAAAAAGTCATCAAATATAATTTATTCCATAAGCCTGCATCAGAAGACCACTTATTTAAAATCACATCAGATATATATGTTTCAAGTGAAATAGAGAAAGTAATTACTAAGGAAAAATTATCAGGGATATTGTTAGAAGAAATAAAAACTTTATAGATTAAGGTGCAATGCGTGTAATTTTTAAATTTTTATGTCTCATTATAATTTTTAATAGACCGTGTTTTTCTCAAGAATACAAGTATGAAGTTTTAAATAATGAATTATTAAAAATATCATTTGCACAGGATAGTTCTTTTGTAAGATTTAAAAATGAAGCAGGAAATTATTTAAATGGGCAAAAGAAAATTATATATTTAGATGGTTCTCGCTCTTTGGTTTCGTTCATTGATGGCTTTCCTGATGGCAAATGGGTTATAGAAGATAATGAAGGGGTTATCATAAGTATCTCCGATTATAAAAAAGGAATGAAACATGGTTATGCTATTTACTATTATTTAAATGGTAATAAAAGGTTCGTTGCAAAATATATTAACGGCTACCAAGAAGGCAAGCAAGAAATGTATTATTATAGTGGAATTTTAGGAGGTGAGTTTTATTGTAAACATGGCAAAAAACATGGTATTGAAACTTGGTATAACGAAGAGGATAATTCCATAAAAAAAATATCTTATTTTATAGAGGGTAAAGAAGTTGACAAGTCTGAATATTTGAAAAGAGAGTTGGGTAGTATCCCAAATTAGGACATGGTTTGAAAACAGGATTTAAATAATTGAAAAACAGTGGTTAACAGGAATGTTAATCACTGTTTTTCTATGCCAATCTCTACATTCAAGAAAATTAAAGTTTACACAATTAGAAAACGATAAAATTTCTTACATTTACGATGCCTTAGGCACTAAGTTAAGTAAAACGGTAAGTACAGGTAATACTACCTATTATGCCGGTAACTATGTGTATGAAGGCAGTTCTTTGAAATTCTTTAACCACCCCGAGGGCTATGTGGATACCTCGAATGGGTACGAGTATGTTTACCAGTATAAAGACCATTTGGGGAATATACGCCTAAGTTACCAGGATAGTGATAATGATGGTATTGCAGAGACTTCTGAAATACTGGAAGAGAACAACTACTATCCCTTTGGCATGCGCCATAAAGGATACAACAATGTGGTAAACTCTACCAATCCCGCACAGAAATATAAATACAATGGTAAAGAACTTAATGATGAACTTGGATTGGACTGGTACGATTATGGTGCAAGGAACTATGACCCTGCACTTGGTAGATGGATGAACCTAGACCCACTTGCAGAGGAAATGAGAAGACATAGCCCATATAATTATGCGTTTAACAACCCTCTTAGGTTTATAGACCCTGATGGAATGGCTCCTGACGATATAATCATTGGTAGGTCTAGAGGTATGTCTGATGAAGATTACGAGAAATTTAAAACTCAAGTTTTGACAGATTTACAGAAGCTTACAGCAGAAACTTTAGAAGTAGACAACGACGGCAACGTAACTATTAGTGGTTGTGGAGGAACTGATACTTGTTCTGCTGGTACAGATTTAGTTTCAGATTTAATTAATGATGATAGTAAAACAACTATTTTTAAATCTTCAAGAAACCAGACTATTCCAGATAATAGAGATGAAAGAAGTGAAGTTAAAGAGGACGGGACACCTGGTGCGGGCTCTGATTTTGTGAAAGTTAATTATAATCCAGATTTAACTGATGGGGGAACAGATGTTAACGGAAGTGACCAACGTCCTGCTTTTATTGGACTTGGCCATGAATTAGGCCATGCGAGAAGTGCCGTTGAAGGTTTACGAGATAAGAGTTCATCTGGGGTTAGAGACCCTGATGAAGGGGCTGTGCCAAACACTTTAAGTAAAGAAGAGTTAAAGGCAAGAAAATTTGAAAATAAATTAAGAAAAGAACACGGGATACCGTTAAGGAAAGTAAACTAATTTAATGATGAATTACAAGTTTTTATTTCTAGGAATAATATTGAGTCTTAGTAGTTGCATTAAAAAACAAGATTCACACAAAGAGTACGTAGACTTATCTTTTAATTCTTGGAAATCAGCTACCGAAAGCACTTTAAAGACAGATGTCCAAATAGATGAGCTCACAAGGTTGAATATGTCTAATTTATTCAAACATATCACTAAAGCTGATTTTGATGAACTTAAAAAAATGATTAAAGTAGAAAATTTTCACAAGCAATATTTTTTACTCCAAAGTTATGAAGGTGAAGTGGCTTCTTATGATTTGCATTACATTATTCAAAAGAACAATAGCTATTATTGGTCATCTTTGAAAATTGGAAATGAAGAAAAAACTTTTACTAAAGGTAAGTTTGTCTCAAAAGTGGACTTTAGTGAATTAATCGATAAAAAAGTTCGCTCTGAACTGGCAGGGTTAAATGTTATAATCACCTATAAAGTTGATAAAACACTAGATTCCAAATATTTAATTTTGAATGATGAGATTCTTAACTTTATGAACAATATTAGTAATGCCAAATAAAGTTTGTAACTCTGAGTCTTTATAAAAATAAAACCACCTTCGGGTGGTTTTTTTTATGTGTATGCTTTTTTAGCCTTAAAATCACGAATGGACATATCGATAAAGTAAAAAAGCTTCTCCCTTACTTCCTGTGGCAGGTTTTGCACTTCAAGAATACGCTGCAAGGTTTTATTGTCCAGCTCCACATCCGTTTTACCTACCAAATAATCCAAGGACACTTCGAGCAGGTCGGCCAGTTTAGTGGCCGTCTCGATGGACGGCTTCATCTCGCCACGTTCGTAACGTCCGATAACAGGAGCTTTAGTACCAAGATGGTTGGCCACTTCTTCTTGTGAAAGCCCTTTAGACTTCCTTACTTCTACCAAACGTTTACCAAAACTCATAAGTGTTTATTATTACAGTTAAATCAAGTATTTAGCAAATGTACAGAACCTAAAAGTATTTATCAAATCGTATTAATGTTGTTTATTTAGAATTGATTAGTTATTTTTGAAACTGAAAAGTACTATCAAAATATTTTTAAAAATGTTAGACACTTCCAATCCGAACAACTACCAGTACACCACCAAACATTTAGAGATACACGTTCTGGGCGGTATAAAGCTTAACAAACTGGAAAGTTTACGGGTAACCGTGAGCATCCAAAAGCCAAAGCAACATAATGTTCTAAGGCACTCCATAGACCTGTACAACGACAACCAAGTAGAAAAGTTTACCCGAAAGATTGCAGAACGCTTGGAGATAGGCACGAGCGTAGCACGCAAGACATTACAGGAACTGACCAAAGAACTTGAAAACCACCGCTTTTTGTTGCTAGAAAAAGAAGCCGAACTGCACAGACCCTATTTTAAGGAGCTATCGGCAACAGAAGAAAAACAAGCCATAACCTTTTTAAGGTCTAAAGACCTATTGAACAAGACCAACAAATTGATAGGTCAAAGCGGTGTCATTGGCGAAGAACACAACAGGCAAACCATGTACCTGATATTTACGAGCAGAAAAACAAACAACCCGTTGCATTGTATAAGCTTGGGAAGCTCCGGAGTTGGAAAAACACATTTACAAAGTAAGGTTGCGGAACTCATCCCGGAAGAAGATAAAGTGGAAATTACCGTACTATCAGCAAACGCCTTTTATTACTTCAACCGCACAGAATTACAGCACAAATTAATATTGATAGAAGACTTGGACGGTGCGGAATCTGTACTCTATCCACTCAGGGAACTGCAATCCAAAAAGCGCATTACAAAAACGGTAGTCCATAAAGATACCAAAGGTACAACCAAAACGGTACACCTAACGGTTGAAGGCCCTGTAAGTGTTGCAGGATGCACCACACAGGAGAGTATCTATGAAGATAACAGCAACCGCAGTTTTTTACTCTACATAGACGAAAGCGAAACGCAAGACCAAAAAATAATGGACTATCAGCGATTGATAAGCGCAGGTAAAGTAAACGAACAGCAGGAACAAAAAGCCAAAGAATTATTGAAAAATGTACAAAGGGTACTCAAACCAATCAAGGTCATAAACCCTTTTGCAGAACATTTACAATTACCGAAATCGGTCTTTAAACCACGTAGAACCAACAGCCATTATTTACAGTTTATAGAAGCGATAACCTTTTACAAACAGTACCAAAGGGAAAGGCAATATGACGAGCAAACAGGCGAAGAATATATCGAAACCACAATCGAGGATATACAGGAGGCTAACGAACTGATTATTGATGTTCTGTTACGAAAAAGCGACACCATTACAGGAGCATGCAGAAACCATTTAGAGAAGTTGAAAACCTACTTAAAGACCAATAATCAAAAGACTTTTACAAACGCTGAAATTAGAAGAAACCTACGAATAAAGGAAACCACGTTAAGACGTTACAATGCACAATTGTTAGCAGAGAATTATATACAAAGGGTCAAGAAATCAAAGACCAAAAGTTACTGCTTTGAAGTGGTGGACGTGGACGAATATACCAATCTGAAAGCACAGATAAATGAAGCATTGCAGAACTGTATCGTACAGATAGAACTCGCCATATCGCCACAAAGTCGCCACCAACAAAATGGCGAGGTTAAAAACAAGAAAGTCAGTCAGTTATAGCAACTCGCCACAAAAGTCTAAAAAACACATACCGAAGTGAAAAAATTAAAGCTAAAGAACGACGTATTTAAAATGTTCGTTGCCAACTACAAAGAATGGTTGGATATCCTCGGTTATGCAGAAAGTACGGTGTATTACCTGCCAAACCATTTACAGGAGTTCTTTTATTACGTGGAACAGCAGAACATCAAGACGCTTACCGAAATCACGACCAAGACCGTAAAGGATTATTATAGCTCGCTCAAAGAACGGGCTAACGAAAGGCGCAACGGCGCACTTAGTAAAAGCTATCTGAACAAGCATCAACAGGCATTAAAGAAGTTCAAGGAATATTTACAAAACCACAATTACAAGCACTTTAACGTACACCTGAAAAACGAGACCAACCCTACCGAAGAAAAGCTAAATATATTGACACAGGCAGAGATAAAGACACTCTTTAATGCCACGGAGCATAGCCATGACGCACAGCGCATCAGGCTTCGGGACAAAGCCATATTGACCGTTTTATATAGTTGTGGGCTGCGCAGGAATGAAGCTGTAAACCTCGATGTTAGCGATATCCTTTTTGACAAAGAACGAGTGTACGTTAGAAAGGGTAAGAACTACAAAGAAAGGTTCGTGCCTATCAACAGGAAAAATGCCGAGATATTAGAGGATTACATTTATGAGGCACGACCAGAGTTTTACCAGAGCCATTTAAGCGAAGCTTTGTTTATCAACCAAAAAGGTACACGTATGCAAGGTATGAGCTTCGCCAACAGGTTAAAGGCCATTGTACAGGCTGCAAACGATAAGACCATTGCAGAAAAGCATATCACACCACATATACTAAGGCACTCCATAGCAACGCACCTATTGCAGCACAACGTCGATTTAGAGACCATAAAGACCTTTTTGGGGCACACCTCATTGGAAAGTACGCAGATATATGTCCATTTACTTAAAACCATAGAAAATGAAAACGTATAAGCAATATTTACAGGAGCAAGCTTACAGCGAAACCACCATTACGGGCAATGAAAAACAGGTAGAAAGCTTTAAAAAATGGTGCAAGCGTAACCATACCACGCCCATAGAAATCGATTATAAGACCTGCTTAAAGTTCATTAAATACCTGAACAGAAAAGGTACAGCAAAACAGACGGTCAACCACAGGGTCAGGAGCATAAAGACCTATTTTAACTACTTGATTGACGTAGCTTACAGGACGGACAATCCCATAGATAACATTATTATAAAAGGAGAACGGAGAAGCATTAATTACAATCTGTTGGAAGCTGACGAACTAGAGGATTTATACTACTCTTTTGAAACAGAAAACATCAAGGACAAGTACCACAGATTAACAGCAAAACGAAGTAAAGTAATAACGGGATTAATCGTCTATCAAGGCTTAAATACAACAAGTCTGAATAAGTTGAAAACAGAACATTTACAGCTTAACAAAGGTAAAATCTATGTGCCGAGTACTAGGAAAAGCAATGCAAGGGAACTGGAATTAAAGCCCTGGCAAATCATGGAATTTATAGAATACCAAAACGAAGTGTTGCCACTGTTACAAAAGCGAATCAAAAACTATACGGATTTACTGTTCCCAATTAATACGAGGTTTAATGTACTTACTTCACAGATAACCAAGAAGCTGAAAAAGTACAACCAGAAAGTAGAAAACCCGAAACAGATTAGGGCATCGGTAATAACCAACTGGTTAGGACAATACAACCTTAGAAAAGTACAATACTTGGCAGGACACCGTTACATAAGTTCTACCGAAAGGTATTTACAAGATGATTTAGAGAACCTGCATGAAATGGTAAATAACTTCCATCCAATAAGCTAAAAATATATTCCATGAAAACACATAACAGAAGTCCATAAAAAAACAATGCATATTTATTCCTTAAAAGTATAACACAAATAATAACAAAGTGTATTTTTACAAAATCCCACTACGCTTACAGGTCAAGGAAACTCCTGTGCTGCCGTTATACGCAGAAGGAAAGCTACGGTGGGTATCTTTTTAATCCTTTAAAGTATAACAAAATGAAACCACAAGAATTTAAGTCAAGGTACGGTTGTACCCTGCAAACAGACCCCGAAACCAAACAGCACTATATTAAACTTCCAGTTACTGATTTTAACCAACTTGCCTATATGCAAGAATCGTTACTCGAAGGTATATTATTGTTGACCCAACTGGAAGAAAGGCACTATAAAAGAGAACAGTTACAAAGCGTGATGTATTGGCTCTGTAAACTGGTTTTACTTACCTATCCACATGATGAACTGGAAGGGCTGTCAAAATGGTTAGAATCTGAATAAACTAAGTCCACGCAAAGCAAGTCCAGTATTATCGTACCTCAAACACCTCTGTACTTGCTTTGCTTCCTTACCACCGCATCACCCAAGCTAAGTTACATAATTGGCATTATAATACTGCCGCTACATCCCACCGAAACCAAAGCCGTAGTTATAATGTAAATTATGTAAAATATCCGCTAAATCCGACGCACAAATACGAACGGAAAAAGAACAAAAATTTAATACTTCAAGATGTGTGCGTGTGGCCACAAATAGCCCAAAACATTACGGGACGTTCAATCGGCACTTTGCCTATCATTTTAAAAAGACGAAGATTGCCCAGCGCAGGATCCGCAACAGCTTTAAATCTTCATCTTTTTAAAACGTTTGCTTCCGATGAAAACGTTTTAAAAGTTGATGTAACAGAGGTCGATACATGCGGTTGGGTTGCATCAGCTTTTAAAATGGAACAACCGTAGGGCGTTAGCACTTAAATTATAACCCCTTTTTATTACTCTTTTTAAAATATATGGAAGGGAAATCTTTATCCTTTAATTTTAAATCTTTCCTTATGGATTTTATTAGTTCTGTTAGATAAAGGTCGTGTAAACTCTGTTCTTTTCCAGCTCCTTCATGCTCATATTTTAACATCTTTTTTATTACATCTTCATTAGCTATTAGGAAAAGCTTATCTCTGGCAAAAACATATTTATTGATATTATCCTCGATATTGTCAGCAATAAGGTTGTGGAGAGCTTCAATGTAAAATATATAATGGTCTTCTTTTAGCTTCCTTGTTTGTAATGCAATGGTATTTTTATTAGCCAACCAAGCACCAATAAGTGAAACTATTATTGCAGAAAAAGCTCCTAGAATAGAAATTAAAATACCTGTTTCCAAATCATTTAGTTTTAATTAAAAGTAATAAAAATTAATGTTCTGAACTTCAGGTGTCGGAAGTTCGGATGCAGGGAGTATTTTACATAAAACTGGTTATAGCTACGCCATTGGTGGTGCGAGGAAGTACTATAACCCGTTTTATGTAACTTGACGAGGGAAAGGAAGCAAGTAAAAGATAGAGGGTTTTTGTTCGAGCAAAAAACTAGGTTTTACTTGCGCGGGATTAGATAATAACCAAAAAATGCCCTCTTGCTAATTATAGGAAATTGGTACTCCGCTCTCAAAAAAGCCCATTAAAAAACTAAGGTAAAACCACATCGGATTTAGTAGGAAAACAGTTATATTTACATCAGTAAAACGTTCTTTAAAAATTTTTTTGTTGCTGCTCTTTGAATAGGTATGCCGTAAAAGTGCGCCAGAGTTGAAAAAAACGCATAAACTACTATCCCTTTGGTGGGAAACACAGAGGTTACAATTATAACGTTGCCTCTACTAATATTGCACTTAAGAGAAAGTTCGGTGGTAAGGAGTATCAGGATGAATTAGATTTAAATTGGTACGATGTTACGGCACGTAACTACGACCCGTATCTTGGCAGGTGGATGAACATTGACCCGTTGGCCGATGCTCAGTTCAATTATTCTCCATATCATTATGTATATAATAATCCAATTCTATACAATGACCCAACTGGTATGATTGGTGAAAGAGCTATTGGGTGGGCTACTAAGGTTATTAATGAGGATGACCCAAGTCAAGTGATTGACATAGATGATGGTTATGATTTTGAATTTTATGTAAGTAGTGAGGTTTTTAATATTATTAAGGAAAAAGGGAGTATTAAAGGCACTGGAGCTTATTATAGGTGGTATATAAAAGCCCTTGGTTATGAAATGAAGAAAACTGATGGTAGTGCGTCCGATGAAGTATCAAGTTTTCTTCTAAATGATGCTATAGGAGATGTTTTAGTTGCAGTATCAGAGAAAGATATTAGTGGAGGAGTCTATAATATAGCGGCTTCTAAACTTAAAAAGCTCAAAAAACTAAAAAAATGGATTAAAAAAAATAAAGGCAAAATTCCTGGAACTAAAAAAGGTGATGTAGAGTTTAAAAATAGAGAGGGAAAACTTCCGAAGACAGATGCCGATGGCAAACCTATCACTTATAAAGAATATGACATAAACCCTGCCCCTCCAAAAGGACAAACCAGAGGAACTGAAAGGATGGTAAAGGGTAGTGATGGTAAAGTTTATTATACTGATGACCACTATAAAACCTTCACAGAAATAGAGGATTAAACAATTTTATATATGATTATTGATAAAGATAGTTTTGTGGGTTCAATAAATGGACTACAATGCCCTACTAAAAGTGATGCTTTACGTGAGTTTGGAAATAGTTTTCTATTCCCAAAATACTATGGTAATAACTTGGATGCTTTAGAGGATTGTTTAACAGACCTCTCTTGGATAAAACAGTCTAAAGTTATATTAGTCATTAATGACTTTGATTTATTTTTGACTAATGAAACAGAAGAATTTAAATCTAGTTTTTTAGAGTTGTTATATGATGTACAAAAAGAATGGAATGAAGACCAAAATAAAGAAGATAGTAAACAATTTTATTTTGTAAACAATTTTCTTGCTGAACGAAGTTGGTAATGGGTCAAAATGGCGCTTTCTAAAAAAAGTATCATTTTGTTATTGATTATCAGAAATTTAAATAAAAAATGAGCCTCGATTAAGAGGCTCATTATAGTTCCTTGAAAGATGAAACATCTATTAAAACCTATTAAATAAAGTTTTCTTATCCCTACGTAGGTCAAATTGGTGCTTGGTTATATTTGTGGTCATGAATTGTAA
>NZ_JANQJQ010000012.1 GCF_028281565.1 Seonamhaeicola sp. | reverse complement strand
ATTCAGTTACAAAAGGTGCATTTCGTTTACAAAACGTTACTTTTAAATACAAAACGGGAAACTGGTTATACAAACGGGAAGTTCGTTTTTCAATTTTCCTTTAAATATCCTCCCCTTAAATGAAGTTAATACGTCCCTTTTGGAGGTTTTGGGGAATTTAATCTTTCATAATGATGGAAGTTAGTCTTGCACAGAATGTATAATTAATTTGGTTGTCTTCCTGTATTGGGAGGTTAATTATGACTACAGAAAACAGACTTGGGAAACACCTTACTCTTCAAGATAGGTATGATATAGAAGATGGATTGAACCATGGGTATACAATAAAAAAGATAGCTGATCTGGTGGGTAAAGACAGAACCACAATCTCTAAAGAAATCAAAAAGCATAGGATTAGTGATCGAGGATATAACCCCAGAAATAATGATTGTATGTATCGCCGCTATTGTCAGAAACAATCACTATGCCCAGAATGTGATATATCCAAGAGATGCTGTACCTGTAAGAAGGAAGATTGTAGGATGTTCTGCCAAGATTATCGGTCAGAAATGTGTGCTAGCACCACTCGGGCTCCCTATGTGTGCAATGGATGCAACAGCATTTACGACTGTAGCAAGCCACACTTCTTCTATCGTGCCAATGTTGCATACAGTACCTATAAAGCCCTTTTAAAAGACACTCGTGAAGGAATAGCATTATCACGTCAGCAACTGTATGAGCTTGACTGCTTGATTTCCCCACTCCTTAAGCGAGGACAGTCCATAGCACATATTTATTTGGCTCATAAAGATGAGATACCATGTTCCTTAAGATCACTATATAATTACATTGATCAAGGAGTTTTTACTGCAAGGAACATAGATTTACCCAAGAAAGTTAAGTACAAGGCCCGCAAAAAAAAGAGACAAAAGCCTGCAGTTGATTACACTAATAGAGAAGGGAGAAGTTATAAGGATTTTCAGCAATTAATAAAAAATTCTCCGGAAATCAATGTAGTTGAGATGGATACAGTCCATGGAAGCAATAAGACTGGTAACGTAATGCTAACGATGCTTTTTCGCAACTGCAATCTTATGCTTATCACCTTAATGCCAGAGTGTACCAAAGAAAGTGTTAAAAACGTTTTAGATAATCTTGAATCTAGGCTAGGGACAGAAATATTTAATAAAACATTCCCGATTTTACTCACGGATAATGGCCCTGAATTTAAAGGCGCAAAAGATTTGGAAAAAAGCTGCTGTAGTGGCTCTAGAACTAAGGTATTCTATTGCGATCCACTGGCATCTTGGCAGAAAGCCAAACTCGAAAAGAACCATGTCTACATCCGAAGAGTCATACCCAAAGGAATGAAAATCAACGGTTTGAATCAGGACGATATGACATTGCTTTCAAACCACATCAACAGCACAGTAAGAGCCAGCTTGAATGGCCGAACCCCATTCGAGCTGGCTCAATTATTGCTTGATAAGACGTTGATTCAGGCAACTAATCTAATACCCATACCTGCAGATAAAATAACACTTAATAAATCATTACTAAATCGCTAAACAACCAACTAAAAAGAAGATACAGGGAGATATCATTTTACGAAAAAGTAAATTCATCGTACGGAAATAACTTTTGCACAGCTTTTTTCAAAGGTCTGTTTTTTGTACTCAAAATTAGTAGAATTAGCTGGTAATAGTATATAACTATAGCTAGAATTTCAGCAATGTAAACGCTAGAAAACACTGTGAATTTAAGAAAAGTAGATGTTCTGATTTCAAAAGCACATTGATAACTAAGGGGGAAGTTCTATTTTCATTTAAGGT
>NZ_JANQJQ010000001.1 GCF_028281565.1 Seonamhaeicola sp. | reverse complement strand
GATAACCAAACCATTCACCGTGCTCCTTATCGGGAAACTTTGAAAAGGTATAATCGTGTACTTTTTTATACCATAGTTTAAGATCATCTCTTCCTGTATGCAACCAGGAAAGTAATAGGGCATAGAGGGCTTCTCCGTGTGGCCACCATAATTTTAAGTCGGCACCCAATTCATGAGTGGGGGTATTATCTATATTGACCATGTATTTTATACCGCCAAACTCTGTATCCCAGCCTCTTTCCAAGGAAGATAGTGTAATATCTATAGCTGTATCCATTAAAACCTGGTCCTTTTTTTCAATGGCTGCCTCCATGAGCATCCAGGCGCTTTCTATGGCATGCCCGGGTAACACCAACCTGCCTTCCGGAAGGTCAGACATTTCCGAGCCATCCATAGCGACATTTTCAAGAAAATATCTTTTATCGGCTTTCCAATGTCTTTTTTGTATAGAGTCTATGGATACTTGTGTGTCTGCTTTAAATTGTTCGCTTTCCCAAATATCATTGTATACTTTGGCTACCGTCATACGGCACATGTCATGACTATGAACATGTAACTCACGATGTAACGGATATCCTAACAAAGGTGTATCTGAAGGCTGTCCCAATCTTGACATCAAGAACCGGTACATTTTCATTGCCTTGTCTTTTAGTGCTTTGTCTCCGGATATACTGGCGTATTCGGCGACGGCAATGGAAGCAAAAACTTCGGTATACATGCTTAAGACCGAGGAAAGCGGTTGCCCTTCTCTATTTAATCTGAAATAGATTTTTCCATCGTCTTTTAAAGCATGTTTTAGCATAAAGTCCAGACCATGTTTGGCAATTTGTTTCCATTTCTCATTGGGATCATAATGCTTATGCAAATGACTAAACATCCACACCTGCCTACTGATCATCCACATGTCCTTATCGCCCGAGTAAACACTGCCGTCTTGATTTAAACGCGTAAAATAACCGCCTTTTTCCGTATCCAACGAGTACTTCTCCCACCAGGGAACCAAATCATCGAATAAGGCGGATCTATATATTTCCTTGAGTTTTTTAAGCTGCATTAAATTAGTCTTCATATGTTAAAAGCTATAATACTTTCGGGCTTAAAGTCCCGGAAGCATCTCTTTCTTAAGCGACTCGTGGTGGTCCCCTACTTTGGAATCTTTTGTCAGATCCCAAACAGAAGTATCCAGTTCTCTTAATGCCAATACCGTGGTGATCCATCCCTGGGTCCAGCCGCCCTCAATAGCCCAGGCTCCCCAGCCATGATCGGAATTTGATCCCCAATGTTCAAAACGATCGTAATCAAACGCACGCATCCACCCGCCGTGTAGTTCCGGGTGGCTTTCAGATTTCACTTGTATCCTACAAAGGAATTCCGCCAATTTATCTGCTGCTTTCTTAATACGCTCATCCTTTGTTGCGTAGTATGCTTCGTGTAACCCGAGAAAGGCAAAGTTCGTGGTGTACAGTAAATCACTGACTTTATCCCCGTTTTTAGCGATCAATGAGGCTTCAGCAGTGCCGTAATCTTCATTTCTCTGGGTTGGCGGGAACATACCTTTGCCTGGCATTCCAAGCTCTTCCTGTATGGCACCGGAGGCATCCTGTAGTTCCAATAATCCGTCGATAGCTTTATATAACATGTCCCTGTTTTCTTTGGTGTCATTAATACGTACCAACCAGGCCAGCGGTAACAGAATTCTGGCTTTTTCCTGGGCAAGACCGTTCATCCAGCGCCAGCCGTCCGTATATTCATTCATGGTGGCTCTTATGGCATTTTCTGTCCGTTCCAGAAAAATCGGGTCACCCGTCTTATCATAGGCCCAAAGCATACAGGCCCAGAGATACGCTTCCATGTGAGGTGAAAAACTAACAAAGTCCCGGTCGTAGAAATATTTCCAATCATGGGCATTGAACTGCGGTAAATCTATTCTATCACTGCGAAACCCTTTTTTCCCGGTAGTTCGTAACTGGGCCAGCAACATTCTCATAATTTTGTAATCCCAATCACGATTCCCTGTTATAGCTGTTGTTACAACAGCTCCCAACATAAGACGGGCATTGTCGTCGCCGTAATTTGCTTGAAGCCATGCATAACTTATTATACCCCATCCTGCCAGGCCATAGGCAGCATTATCAGGATCTCCATATTCGTTCTTGGTGGCCACAGATTTATTCAAATAGAAGTCGACCAGGTTGTCGGCAATTTTATAGTTGCCCTTAAGCCCTAATGCTTTACCGGCAGCAGCAAAAGCCATAGCCGTTTCTCCCGTACAATCGCCTCTTTGTACAATGCCGATAGGCTGATTACCGTTTTCATCGATTCTGGAATAAATACATTCAAAAGTACCGTTACTTCCATCGCCTATGGGTATATTTTCACTCCAGGGTAAAAATCCGGTATATATCTTTTCGTCATAAGCATTTTTGATGATATCCTCATAACCGTCCGGGACGAGCATTCTGGCATTACGGAACCAGTTTATACCTTTTTCTATGCTTTTCTTCTGATAGTTCTGGGGCAGTTGTTCGTGCTTTGTGAAAGCGGTCTCTATGACCGGCGTCCAGTCCGGTGTTTCCATATTACTGTCGGGAGCAAGGTAATCCAGTATCGTACTCCAAATGCCCTGCCATTCCCGTTTAGGCGCATAACGCCCTTTTACTAAATTACTGAGACCTGTAGTCGCAATTAACCCGGAATATTCCGGCAACTCGAAAAGCAAGGGTGATGTATCTTCCGGAAGCCCGTAAACCGCATGATCCAGTCCGGCAACACGGGCCGAGACGATATGCGCATTTGGAGTTTCCACAGGGATATAGGTTAGACCATTAATGGCCAGGATGGCCAGGCTGTCGGGGGTATTGCCAAAGAATGACGAATTAACAACAGCACGTTCGTATTTAGGCTTGGCAGCTTCCGGTTTCATATCCATGTTGGGAAGCCATTCCGGGTATTCTACGTAAAAACGATTTCCTTTTTGCTTCATGACCTTGAAAAAATTCTCCGGTAGCTTTACCTGATTGGCCGGGTAATCATCCGCTAAAATCATTACTGGATCCCCTTCTTTAACTTTTGAAGTCAACTCTTTAATACTGCTGTAATGAACCGTCTTCACGTTTTTCATGGATCGAATAATACCATAGAGGTCGTTTGTTTCGGAACAGTATATATGAATTTTCGGAGTTCGGAAATCTTGACAACTTGTTCCCAGAAAAGAACAACCTATCAATATGAGTACTAATTTTAAGTATAATTTCATTTTTTTAATTATAAGTTTATCAGTATGTATTTATAAATAAATTACACACTCTTTTAAAATAAAATAGATAAATTAATTGTTGACGTATGTATGTAGAGCGTCTGGTAAGTTTAACCTTTGTAGAACCAATCCATATTGAAAGGTTCTACAAAGGTTTATCTTAATATGATACCATTAAACTAATATCCCGGATTTTGGGTTAAATTAGGATTCAAGGTTAACTGATCAATAGGTAAGGGATACAGGTAATTTTTTGATGGGTCGAATTCAAGATTACCTTCTCCAAGGATATGAAAGTATGGCGATATATACCCCTCACTATTTACTTGTACCGCATCAACGTCATATTCCGGTGAAAATGGACGATCTCTCCATTGTTCAACTTTTGATCCTAACCTTGGTGAGCTTATTAAATGGCTGGCGGCCCAACGAAACAGATCATCAAACCTAAATCCTTCAAAAGCCAGCTCCACTCTTCTTTCTCTTCGAATTTCGTTTAGCAATGGAGAAAGATTAGGGAAATCCCAATTTGGATCTGAAAAGCCAACATTGGCATCAAGTGTGGCCACCCCTGCCCTGGTTCTTAAGAGGTTAATTGTTCTGTCTAAAACCTCTTGAGTACAGGTCCCTAATTCCTCATGGGCTTCGGCCGCAATTAACAGGGCTTCGGCGTATCTGAATATGGGAACTGCCGTAGTTGTGTTGAGACCCGAGGCGTCTTCGGGAGCAATGAACGGATTAAGCCATTTATAGATTTGATATCCCGTAGTATTGGGCCAGGGATTTAGCGTCAAGAATGGCAATTGATAATAATCCACATTACCGTCAAAAACTTTGATCGGTACACCGGGAGTAGATACCGTCATGCGCAATCTGGGATCCCGGTCGGTTACTAAATCCTCAAGGGTATCATCTCCAAGATATAGCGGGCTTAGCGCGGTGGGGAGTCCATCGCTGCACAGATAGGCGTCTACCAGAGACTTAGAAATTCCTTGTCCGCTAGGGCCACCGGATGTTCTGATCTGTTGTCCCCAAAAAACCAGACCCAACTCTGAGTCATAACGTCTTGCCAACAGCACTTCGGATATTCCTGTGATCTCATTACTGGGTGTTGAAAATAATCGCCAATAACTAAACCCATCCGGGATCAAGGGGTCTGAAAAATCAGAATATAAACTATAGCCACTGTTCATTACAGCCTCTGCAGCATCTCTTGCTTGTGTAAAAAAGCGGTCAATGTCTCTTCCGTCACCAGCAAACGGTGTTCCCTGATGATACTTTTCCCAGGTTCCCTCATAAAGGGCTACTCGTGCCTTAAACAAACGGGCAACATCTTTATGAATCCGCCCGGTTTCGGTCTGTGTTTTGGTGGGAAGTTTTGCTATGGATTCATCCAAAATTTTTAATATGGAATCGGTAACAACAGATCGCGAGATGCGTTCCCCGTACAATTCCTCTGAATCAACATTTAAGGTATTGGATAACCAGGGAAGATCACCGAAATTTTTCATCAGATTAAAATAGAACATGGATTTGAAAAACAAAACCTCACCTACATACTTATTTTGATCTGCAATGGACGCTTTAGATTTTTTATAATTGTTAAGAAAAAAGTTAGTACTTCTAATATTTCCCCAGCCCCAGCCGCCTCCACTTGAAGGAACCGTTTGAATCCCGTATATTAATCCGTTCGAACCAAATCCGGCGGGTACGTTATTATCTGTACTTCCATCTGATAACCACGCCCAATGTGATAAATATCCGGGAAGAGACGGATAATACTGATTCGCATACATTTCCATTTCGGTTTTTGAAAAGCTAATGCCCTGATCAGTCAGGGTGTCCTGTGGAATATAATCTAATTCATCATCGCAAGAGCATAGCGTGAAACAAATTGTTATGATACCTATAATTAATATATTTTTTTTCATCTGTCTTAGTTTTTAAAATTCAATATTTAAACCCATCGTAATTGTTTTGAATAATGGATAAGACTTTCCGTTACCCCAATTCCCATGAAGCCTTTCCGGATCGAAGTTTTCATCAATAGATGTAATGGTTAACAGGTTTTCACCACTGGCATAAACCCGGAGTCTTTGAACCCCGATGGTCTGCAATATGCTCTTTGGAAGGGTATACCCTATTTGAATATTCTTTAAACGCGCATAGGCCGCATTTTGAAGAAACCTGGTCTGTGTTATCTGATTTTTTCCGGTCTCCCAATGTGCATAGGGTCTTGCAAAATAGGCATCAGTGTTTTCCGGAGTCCAGTAATCGGTTGTGGTTTCATAGACTTGTTGTGTCCAGCTTCCTGTTATCCCGAAGAAGGGAATACCGCCTAACCAAACATCTCTTTTTAAGACCCCTTGCCAGAACATATTAAAGTCAATGCCTTTCCATTTAAAACCGGATCTAAGCCCAAAGGAATATCTGGGTGTGGTATTACCAATAACGGTTAAATCTCCAGGATCGTCTAACGTGTTATCCCCCTGTGATATGGCTCCATCACCATTTAAGTCGGTATATTCAATATCTCCTAAATTCCAGTTTCCTCCATAAATATACGTTTGTTGATCAGCTATGTTATCCAATTGCTGTTGGGTTTGGATAATTCCTTTGGTGGTATACCCCCATATCTCACCGACTCTTTTACCCTTGTAAAAGCCCCAGATGGTGTTTTGAGGGTTATTGTATCTGGTAACTTCGGTAAAGCTATCCGATAAATTTAATTCAACGTTGTATTCAAAATTTTCGTTGATAGTATCCTGCCATCCTACTTTTAACTCAAATCCTTTGGTCTCCGTGTCAGCATTATTGGTTACCGGAACTGCTACTCCTAAAACAGCAGGTAAGGCTTCGGCAGGACCGATCATATCAACTGTTTTTGTTTCAAACACTCCAAAGCCAACACTTAAGCGGTTTTTGAACAAAGTGGCATCTATTCCCAAATCGAGTGTATTAGAAGTGGACCAGGTCAATTGGTTACTAACCAGTCCGGGAGCACCGATATAATTAGGACGCTCGTCTCCGATAATGTGCCCCAAATTGTTGAGAATTGGTACTGTAGCGAAAAACAAATAATTATTAATTTGCTGATTTCCTAACGAACCGTAACCTGCTCTTAATTTAAGGGAACTGATCTCATCTATCTTGAAAAAATTCTCCTTAGCTATATTCCAGGCAGCGGATGCCGAAGGGAAAAAGCCCCATCGTTTTCCTTTAGGGAACTTAGAAGTACCATCATATCTGGCATTGACTTCCAGTAAATATTTTTCTTCGAAATCATAATTAAAACGTCCAAAAAAACCAATGTTCGCCCATTGATCAATATCATCGTTGGTATCTCTTTTACCTGTTCCCGTATTAATTGACGGAATGGCATCTGAAACGAGATTTGGAGAAACACCTGACAGACCTGACAGATCATAAATTTCTTTCTGGCCTCCGACCAACAGGTTAAAATTATGCCCTCCTATTTGTTTTCCGTATGATGAGAACACCTCTAAACTTTGAAAATCCCTGGATGACAACTCTTTTCTAACCAAATTATTCGGTTGAATATTGTAAGGTGTACCATCAACGGCATGAGCCTGCAAAATAGCTTGATGGCCAAAATTTTCATTAACTAATTTACCATATGAGTATCTTAAAGTAGTTTGCCATCCTTCAATAGGCTCAATGACCAATTTACCAAGTAACTTTAACTCATCACTTCTTAATATGGATCGAGACCCCTCGAAAAATTGAATTTGAGAAGTCCACAGAGGGTGTCCGTTAGGATCGTACAAGGCCCAATGCGGCTGTCTGGTGAAAGGGGTATGAAAATAGTCTCCCACCAAACCGGCATAACCGAAAGGTTCATTTGTAATCCCCCGGTTATAGATGGTCTGGAAGCTAAAATTCAGGATATCATTTAGTTCCGTATTAATATTAGCAAGCACGTTGTAACGCTTGAAATTATCTCCTCCGAAAGCATAAACGCCATCCTGATCCAAGTATCCTAATGAAATTCGGAAATCTGTTTTTTCAGAGCCACCACTAACGGCAAAATCATGCTTTTGGCTAGGCATGTTAGACCTAAAGTATGCTTCAAAGTAATTTACATTATCGTTACCCAAAGCATAGCTCCACCTTGAAGGATCTCCGGGCTCAGGAATGGTTGTTGGAATGCTACCGGGATTATTAACATATTGTCTTATTCTTTCCAACTGATCCGGTCCGAAAATAGGATTCCATCCGGAGTTAGCGGCAGCATCGTTCATGACCTCTGCATACCTCAGCGAATTGACAACTTTTGGAACATTTGTTTGAGAGTTCATGGAGAACATACTGTTAAAAGAAACTTTCATTTTTCCTCTTGAACCTTTTTTTGTTGTAACCAGGATGACACCGAACGTAGCACGTGCTCCATATATTGCCGCCGAGGCAGCATCTTTTAAAACAGTCACACTCTCTATATCATTTGGGTTAAGTAAATTAAGGTCTCCTTGCACGCCGTCAATCAAAATAAGAGGCGCAGATCCGCCATTAATATCAGCAAGCCCTCTGATCTGGAACGTAGATCCCTGACCAATTCTGCCTGGTGAACCAGGGTTTGTTACAACATTTAAATTAGCTATGGCACCTTGTAACCCCTGCCCCGCGTTTTGAATACCCCTGTCTTCGAGTACCTCTCCCTCAACATAGTCAACTGCTCCGGTTAGGTTCTCCTTTTTCTTAACACCATAACCAACAACGACTACCTCCTCTAATTTTGAAAGATTCTCTCTCATTACCAAATCCACAGTGGTGGCAGTACCTACCGTTATTTTTCGGGTGTTCATTCCTACATAAGAAAACACAAGAACATCCCCCTCAGTTGCTATGATGCTATACTTTCCGTCAAAATCGGTTTGAACACCAGTGGTAGTACCCTCTATGATAATGTTTACTCCTGCCAATGGCAGCCCGTCTTTGTCGGTAACAATTCCTTTGATTTCCTGACCCTGATCTTCCTCTTTACCTATGACAGTAGTATGGCCCGGATTATCCTCAGGAAAACTTTGTTTTTTCATCAGTATGATCTGCCGATTTCTGATCTTATAGACAATATCTGTATTATCGAACAAGATTTTCAAAATATTTGTTATTTTCTTCTTTTTTACAGATATGGTTACCTTACGATCTAAATTTATCTGATTGCTTTCAAACAAAAATCTAAATTCAGAAATATGCTCAATCTCATTGAATACTTTATAAATACTTTGATTATTCATATTCAATGAAATCTTGGTGTTTTGAGAATACGTGTTTGCCTGTATTTTCAATAAGGAAACTAGTAGCAAAATTGTCGTAAGCTTCATACTCAAACTAAATTTGGGAATTTGCAAATGCAAAATTCCTCCCTTAGA
Source organism: Seonamhaeicola sp. (assembly GCF_028281565.1). GTDB lineage: Bacteria > Bacteroidota > Bacteroidia > Flavobacteriales > Flavobacteriaceae > Seonamhaeicola. The sequence goes on along the minus strand of NZ_JANQJQ010000001.1, from coordinate 14,922 downwards.
CTTTTTTTTCATAATTTTGATATGGTTTAAATGGTTAATTAATAAGAGATTGTTTAATCCACGTTTAATCGGAAAATGCTGAACCCATTTTCCGATTTTTTTTCTTTTTAGAATAGTTTTACTTCATATAGTTTTAATTTTATTTAGTTAATAATTACTTCGTTGTTCTTTATTTCAAATTCGATTGGGGAAATAGTACCGATGGAGTTCATGACCTCTTCTACGCTTTCTATGTCAACATGAAAGCTGGCATTGAACTTTTTCAGGTCAAGTTCGGTATTATTGTTTTGTATGGATATATTGTAGCTACGTTCTAATTTCTTAATCATGTTACTAAAAGACGAGTTTCTAAAAATAAGTTCTCCATCTATCCATCCGGTGTAGAGTCTTGTATCCACCTGACTTGTGTTGATACGCTTTTTGCTTTTATCCCAGGCACCTATATTTCCCGGGGCTAAAGTTGTTTGGTCTTCAGGCGTATTTTTAGCATACATAATCACGGAACCTTCTACTAATACCGTTTTAATTTCTGCATCTTCTTTGTAAGTAGACATATTAAATTCCGTTCCTAAAACTTTAACATTAACTTCATTGGTGTTAACTATAAAAGGGTGCGTTTTGTCTTCACTTACGCGAAAGTAAGCTTCACCATCCAGAAAGACCTGCCTGTTCTTTCCTTTAATAAATTTTACCGGATATCGTAAAGAGGTTCCTGCATTTAAATACACCTGAGATCCATCAGACAGGAAAATCTCAAAACGTTTGCCATAGGGCACCGTTAAGGTATTGTATACTAATTTTTCTGAATTTGTTATTGGGTTATAATGCAATTGATTGCCTTGTTGTTTTCCTACAACATGTCCACTGGTATTAAATAATTGCTTTTCGTCGTTTTCTGAAATGACCACTACTTTTCCATCTTCTAATTCCAGTGTTATCACTTCACTTTCTGAAACTATTTTGTTTTCTGAAGTTTTGAACAAGCCGTAATCAAAAATATATTGGGTAGTAAGTATACCAATAAAAATTGCCGCAACCATAGCAATCTTTTTATTCCTCGAAAATATCTTAGACAATAAAGGTTTTTTAACAATGTTAGCGTATATGTTTTCAGCCGAAACATCTTCCATATCGGGATAACTACGAAGTAGTTCGCTAACTGCTTCAATGGTAGGAAACTCATCTAACTCTTCCGAGTTCCTAAAATAGGCAACGATCTGTTGAATTTCTTCTTTTGAGCATTCCCTTTTAATATACTTTTCAAATAATTCCTTCATAATATTTGGAATTTATAAGTTTCAATTTGAGGCAGCAACATATATAATACCCTTGAGCATGATTAAAGTACCACGCTCTAGTTATTTTTTTTAAAATTTTATATGTACAACGTGCTTATGAAACGAAAAAAGCCCTAATAATAAAATCTGTGAAAGTTAATAAGCAACAGCGTGTAGACAAGAATATCAGGTTACTGATAGCATCAAAATTAGTTTATACCCAACCCGTTACAAAAAGCAAAAAAGTAAGATCAACACCCTTATGGTTTATTAGAAAGTTTCTGAGAGTTTCCAGGGCCCTACTCATTTGGTTTCTAACCGTATTAGGAGAAATCCCCAATTCCGTGCCAATATCTTCGTAACTTTTACCATCATTACGAGACATTTGGAAAATTAAACGTCGTTTTGGAGAAAGCTGATTTAGAGCTTCTTCCTTAAGTGCCTCCAATTCCACTTCACGCATATAACGCTCTGTGGAGTTCCGGAATTTTTGACTCTGATAGAATACTTCTTGCCGAAGTTTTAAATTGTTAGCAGCCTTTTTAAGAAACTTAATGTTTTGGTTTCGGGTAATGGTATATATGTAAGATTTAAAGGAAAGGTTTGGGTTCAGGGTATCTCGCTTGATCCATATTTTCATAAATACATCCTGAACGATCTCCTCTGCATAGGCCTGAGAGCAAACCATACTCAAACTGTATTTGTAGAGTTGATTCCGATATATGTCAAAGAGTTTTCGAAACGCAACTTCGCTACCAGAAATCAGTTCTAAAACCAGAGCTTCTTCTCTAATTGTTTCTTTAGGAGTCATAAAGTGTTTTGTTAATCATAGAAAAATTATTTCAATTTCAGTGATTGAACAACAAGCAATCCCAATCCGCACGATAAAACCCATAACAAATTGCACAAGTTCAATAGATGCTTCCTGCTAATTTAATGTAAATCAGTTCAAAAAACAAAATCGATTCTGAAATTTCATAACATATATTCTAAGTTTGGAATTCTCTAATGCCCTTTAAACAAAGCATATAAAATACCATTTGGAGTATTTTTATTTTTTTATGATAAACTAAAAAACATATATTATGAAAGAAACTTCTCTATTTTATGTAACTATCTGATAATCAAACCGCAAATATTATATTACCCAATTTTAATCACAGCGTTTAAAACAAGATTTATACTTTGGTGTACAGTCAATTTAAATCCAACGAATTTATCCACGCAGCTATTTTTAAAGCTTCATCCTTTGGTACCTGGGGCATTGGTGCCATAGGTGTAGCATATTCCGGCCAGTTTTTGGGCTGCGGATTATAAATGAGCGCTACAATTTTTTCATTGCTATAACCTCTTTTAGCTATAGCCTTAAAGGAAGGGCCAACTACTCTTTTGCTCTTATCATGACAAGCAAAACAAGTGTTTTTGCTTAATAATGGTTTCACTGCTTCATCATTCAATACCACAGTTCTTTTCTTTGCAGGCACCTTTTTCCCAACTTTCTTTTCATCACTTGAACGCCTCACTGACCGTAATTCACTTAATGGTAATTTATTCCCTTTTGGAATATTATTAAGGGTATAATAGAACGTTGGATGTAACAATAAGGTCTCTTCGCCTTGAGGTTTAACACCCCCTAAGGTTAACTCATGTATATAGTTTGACCGCAAATTATCAATGACTACCCGAACCTTCAGGCCATCATCACTTACTCTGACACCTTTAATATCAGTACTTTCAACATTTACTTGAGGACTACCATAAACAGGATGATACTTATAAATATAACTTTTGCCCTGGTAGGAATCCAAATCTTCGGCACTTGCCTTATCCACAGGTTTAGTAAATTCAATTTCAAAACCATCGGGTTTAGCCTTAACCGTTTTCATTTCAAATGGCAAGCGACCTGTCCAGGTTACAAATTCCAGTCCTGAGTTAGTAGTTCCGGCAGAGCCCCAACCTCTGTTTGTTTCACCAACAAAAAGATTTCCTTCGTTATCAAAATCCATGCGTAATACCCCTGATTGGAATCCGGACCTAAAATCAAAAGCAGCTCCCTGGTATTCACCTTCAACTTTCTCCAATACAACACGCATTATTTTACTTTGTCCCATATCCCCAACAAAGACCTGACCTTCAAAAGGCCCGAATTTACCGTTAGTGTTGTCTACTTTAATTTCAGAATTAGAAATACCCAGAATGCCATGTGGCAATATTACGGCAGGTAACTGTAGCTCAGGAAACATTTCTTTTGCCTTGTATAGAAAATCCGGATTTTCTTCATCAATTATATTTTCTGGCTTGATATAACGCCCTTCTTTTTTTACTTGCCTTTTATCAATCTTACTGTAAAATTCCTCTTCGGTTAGCTTTACAGGGGAATTTTCCAGGCCACTCCATTTTAATCCGGCTGGATGCGCTGTAAACACACCTTTTTGTAAATGCCATATACCTCCAGAGCCAATCCAATCACCCTGATTATCAGTATAAAACAATTCTCCATCAATGAGTCCATACCCGGCAGGTGACCGCATTCCTGTTGCCCAGGGTTCCATGTCTCCGTTCTCGTTGATCTTCATGGTCCAACCACGCCAGGGCACTCTGCTTTCTCCTCGCCACCATTCTTCACTACCAAATGCTACATTTGCAGTAACAAAAAATGAATTATCCGGTGCCAGAACCGGACCAAATGAATATTCATGGTAGTGCGTAGACAAAGGCCACGCATAAACAGTTTCATAAACATCAGCTATTCTATCCCCATCTGTATCCATAAGCTTTGTAAGTTCGCCTCTTTGCGCTGTATATAGTGCCCCATCACGATAAGCCAGGCCTAAAGGTTCATGCAAGCCTGAAGCAAATTTTATAAACTTTGAAGGGTATCCATCAGCTAATGTTGGGTTTTCAATTATCCATACATCGCCACGTCTGGTACAAACAGCAACACTTCCATTAGAAAGCGATAACACGCCTCCTCCTTCAACATGCACCCCTTCAGGTGTGGGCACTTTGGTTATACGATAATAATCCGCTTCCTTAGGAGTACTTTGAGCTATAACTACATGTGAAAAGCCCAGAGCTATTAATACTATCAATATCCAAATTTTAGTTACTTTAGTATGAACGATTTTTCTTTTCATAACTACCAAATTATTTCATATTTAATGTTACTACCGTCAACAGGAATTATTAACTCTGTTTCTCCATTTACCTCTCTAACTATGGGAGCCTGTCCTGATAATACTTTGATATAATACTGTCTCTGTTTTATCAGATACAAACCATCTGATAGCTTTTTTACATTTCCAGAGGCCAGTTTACAGTACCAATTTGTTAATCCGGACTGAGAGAAACGTATCTCCTGAACCACATAGTTATTGTCACTATCAGGTGTAATTCGGTTTTCAATGTCCACCTGTTTATAACGGTACTTAAATACAGGTAACCAGGTTGTTTTATCTATTGTATAGCCCCTGGAAATAAAGTCCGGAGCTGATCCCGTTTCGGGAAATGGCGTGTCCAGGTTTAAAAGTTGTGCGATAGGTTGATTTATAAATAGCCATTGTACGGCTCCTTTTGGCTTAAAGGAACCATTCCCTCGTTGATGCCACATAGGTGTAGCGTCCACGAATTCTCCTCGCCAAACACCTACAAGGTTTCCTGATCCTAAGTTATAAATATAATTTACGCCTTCCGGAGTCCCTACGCCTATGGTATGTGACAAACGCTTTCCGTTACCATTAAAGTCAACAAATGCCCTTAACATACGTGGCTTTGAATCCGGTTGAACAAAAATTGGAGATATTGCGTTTATGTATGGAGGATATGAGTCATATGTATGAAAATTTTTAGAATTAGTAGATTTACTTTTAACTGACAAGCCTAACCTAGGGGCTCGCCATGCAGCAGACTTAATATTAAACAATGTGAAACTATGTGTCCCTTTTGATAGTTTAACGCTGCCTTTTAACAAACCCTGATCACCTGATGCATTATTTTCTATAAGTTTTTTATTATCCACCATTAACTTAGTGCCTCCGGTGTAACCCACACTAAAAGTATAATCATCTTCCTCATCAATATTAAAAGTCCCTTTATAAATAATACCGTATTCATCCTCTTTACCGATACTAAGAACATCAATATTTTTAGCCTCTCCTGTAACTACTTTTGCGTGATCATTCAATTCATCCAATCCTTTAAAAGCCCCTTCATACATAGTATATGTAAGTGATGTTAACTTTACTGAAGATGCTTTAAGCAATTGGTATTTAAAATTCCTGATAGCAACAGGGCCATGATTGCCTTGAATTAATAAAGGCCCCCTGGCTACTTCATTTTTTTCCAACGGCCCTCCCGTATATGTTGGAACTTCCACATGACTATGAATGCGAATACCGTTTAAGTCTACATAAATAAATTTAGCATTGGCAATTTTTTCACCTTGTTCATTAAAACGCGGCGCTTGAAAGTGCACCTTAAGAGTTTGCCATAAGCCTGGTGCTTTGGATGCATTACTTGTGGGAGGAATTCCTCTAAATATTTTATCTTCTTCTTTCTCCCAATTATTATGAAATCCACCCATATCTGACCCCAAAGGTATTTTGACCCCCCAACTGTCCTTAAGCTGTAACTCATACCTGCCTTGAAAATAAATGCCGGAATTAGATCCTTTTGGCAACATCACTTCCAGATCAAGTAATAGATCTCCATGTTCCCAATTTGTTATCAAAGCATCATGTCTTTCTTTATCATTCATGTTTAAAAGCATTCCGGTACCTGGCTTAAAAGTTATAGGTTGCGGTATTGATGCCTTAGCTTTTTTACGTCTTTGTCTTTTCTTTTTAGGCTTTACTTTCTCGGCATCATTGTGCATGTCATGAATGTCAATATTAGGATTTACACTAACATCCCCAACTATTTGCCAATTTCCCGCCTGCTGTTCAAAAGCATTTAAATTGTCAAGTTTCAATGGCTCCTGTGCAAACACTTGTACTCCCAAAAAGAGTAACACTACTAATTTTTCAATTTTCATAAACCATAATTTTATGTGGATTTATTTAGTTCCAAAGATTAAATTATTCTTCTAGTCTTTTTATCCTTATATTCCTAAACCATAATTTGGAACCATGCCCTAAAAAACCAATATGCCCTTTCTTACGTTTTAATCCGGGATGATCCTGGCCATCTGCCGTACCATGCTTTGAAGCTTCAGCCATATTTCCATCAACGATTACATTGCCGTTTAATATGATTTTAATAGCATCTCCCCTCACCATAACCTCTTGGGTATTCCATTCGCCTACCGGATTTAAAAACCCTCGTTTTGCCGGGATGACCCCGTATACCGAACCGTGGTATTGATATGGCTTTAAGTTCTTGTAGATGGCTGCGGTATTATCAAGAATTTGAAGTTCTTTACCAACATAAGCAGCATCACCTTTTAAAGGTGTGTGAATCCCTAAACCGTTGTTGGCTCCAGGCGTTAGTTTAAACTCGAATCTAAACACAAAATCTGAGTATTCCTCTGCCGTATATAAATTGCCGTGTCCGCCTTGTTTGGGATTAACAAAGATTTCATCATTCTCAACAACATAATCCGTCTTATTACCAATCCAAAGATCCAAATCCTTTCCGTTAAACAGGGACTTAAAACCATCTTTCCGTTCCGCTTCACTTAATAAGTCATCTCCTGATTTAATCTCGCGAACATAAATATTTCTAAACCCCAGGTCTTCGCCATGCGCTTGTAATTCTATAGCTTCTTTAGGGAAAACAGGTAACTTCCTGTCCCAATAATTTTCAAGTGGCACATTATTAGTAACCAGTACACCATTTAAATATACCGTAACACGATCACCTACCATTTTTATTCTGAAAGTATTCCAGTCATTAATGGGATTATCAGCTACAGTTAAAGGAATATTTTCGGCTTTTTGATTATTGTATAATCCACCACTCCCCACCTGAGCTCCAACATCTTTCCTGGCAATATCCCAAATCTGAACCTGCGGTGTTCCTCTCAAATAAATACCACTATCACCTCCATTGGAAATCTTCCAATCCACAAGCATTTCAAAATCACCGTAGTCTTTTATGGTACAAATATTATTATAGCCTTCGCCTTTAAATCTGATCTCACCGTCTTTTACAAACCAATCCTGCTTCATTTGTTCATTGGCTTTGACTTGTGCTTTATACAAGTCTTTTTTAGACATTTTAGCACGGGTAATCGGGTTTTCTACAAGCCCTTCCCAACCACTTAAATCTTTACCATTAAAGATAGAAACAAATCCCTTATTTGCAGGCATTTTTTCCAGAAACTCTTTGACATCTATTTTCAAATACTGACTATCCGGTCCCGTTATATTATTAACACTTCTAGAGACTATCTCTCTAACTAAATCGCCCTCCAAACCATTTTTTTTACCGGAAGTTGGCAACGATACACGAATTGCTGCATTTGAAGCTGAAGCCTTTAAACCCGGATCCTCAAGAAACTTTGAAATAAACACTAATGATAGAAGAGTTTTAACCTTTGAAGCCGCAGCAATGATTCGTTTCTTTTCCTCTATTCCTGGGCAATGAGGCACTAACTTTTCGATCAATAACAATTTCTGATCATCCGGATAATTTGATGCAATCGTTTTATCCAGGTAGTACTGAAATGCTTGTTTTTTAAGTTCCTTATTTTGAGTAGTAACCATAGTTTCAAACAACAAGGAAATAGCTTTATTTTGCTTCCAATTTTTTAAGGCATTCAGAGCAGCTTCTTTGTCTTTGGCATGGCCCGATTTTAATTTTTTTGACACCAAATATAATGCTTTATCGGTACTCAATGCGGCTAAGACAGGAGTTAACTTTGCTGTATCAGAAAATTGTTCATACGCCTTATAAACTATATTAGCAGCAGCTTCGTCATGGGTATCCAGAACGTTTGTAATAGTCTTTTGAATGTTTCCAATATTATCATTATCATTTTCTGCCTGAAGTATAGCTATTAACTTTGATAAATCTCCCTTATTGGATACATAGGGTAACGCTGAATAAACTGTAGATTTCAATTCATCGTTAGAACTATTCAATAAGCCGGAAACAGCTCCGAATTGATTGGTTACATTGCGCTTAGCTAATATATTGACTATAACTTGCTTTCCTAAATCATTGACTTTATCTAATTTAACTACTAGCAAATCTGAATCGTCAGAGCTAACAACTCTTAACAGAGTTTCTTCCAGAGCCTGGTACTCTAATGATGATAACCTGCTATCAAATAACTGAATTAAAATTGGTAAGGCTTTGCGCTTTTCCTGATAGGATAACGCTTTTATTCCGGTAACTCTCAATGGTTCATCATGATCTGCTAAAGCCGGAACAATACATTTATCAAATACAATAGCTTCCGGTCTTTCTCGGAGCATTCTGATAATTAATTGTTTCGTTGAACCTGGATATTTTTTATAAGATTTTACCCATTTAATAACTTCTTCGGAAGTTAATCCCTGAGCAGCCGCATCCATGACTGATGCCCTATATTTTATATCAGCATTCCTGGCTTCTTTGAGTAGCGTTTTGGTAAATGCCGAACCTTCAATGTCCCGCAATAAGTATACCGCAACAGATCTAAAATGTAACTGATTTTCTGAAGTTGCATGCTTTAAAATACTTCTTGCAACTTCTGCACTTAAGGCTATATTACCTTTTTCTTTTAAACGTGTAGCATATTGAACCAAAGCTGTTATGGCTTTTGTGTCATCTAATTTAAAATCAGATCGTTTGGCAGCGTTTATAAGTAACTCTTTTGACCTTACAGATGCCATTTCTGATAAAGCCATTAATGCATATGATTGTATTTCTTTTGATCCTGAAAGTGCCAAATCCTGTATAAAATCAACGGCAGGTTCATATTTCAATACACCCAGAGCATCCACTAAAGCAATTAGCTCATCTCCTTTTGATGTTTTAGCGGCTTCAAAAATGGCTTTACCGGCTTGAGACGTTCCGATCGCTACTAAGGCCGATAATGCCGGTTTAAATAAATTTCCCTTTAAATGATTACTTAATGATCCAACACTGGTATTAGTTCCACAGAATGCTAATCGGTCTATTAGAAACGTTTTGACTTCCTGGCTATTTGCACTACCAATGGCTTTCAGTAATGCTTGCTCCACCAGCTTATTTTGATCAGTATCATGTCCTCCTGCATAGGTTGCCAAACTTTGAATGGCATATCTTGTATTGGTATCATCACCTGTACCCAAAGGAACTAACATATCGGTAAATTGAAGAATGCCTTCAGTTCCCAGAGCAATAATCTCTTCAATTAATTTATCTGAATGCTTTAAATCTTTAGTCGGAAATTGAGCTAAAATATCCGCCACCTTAGTTTCTAAGGTTCTATTGATTTGACAGTGGGTATATAAAGGTGTACAGAGCACAAAGCATACTGTACTAAGCATTATGATTACTTTTTTCATAATTATTTGTATCTGAGTTTTTAATGTGCCCATGAAGTTCTCATAGGCTGGTTAATTAATCGGTTGGCTTCCTCGTCATTTATAAATTTCTGTTTTACAGAATCGAATTCCAGGGTTCTTCCCAAGCGCAGAGCGATAACCCCCATGTTCACAACAGTGGCAGAGCGATGTCCGTTCGCTTCATTAAGCGCAAACTTTTGGCGTGTTCTAACCGATTCTGAAAAAGTTACGATCTGCTCCTCAGGGTCCGGGATACTGTTTATCAGGCCTTCGATATTCGGGATATCAGACTTAAATCCGTTAAATATTTTTCCGTTGGGTCCTTCAATATAAGCTGCATTTTTATCAGCATTTTCTCCATCTAAAATGATTTGGCAACCATCTGCATAAGTATAGACTATCTTTCTCCAGGTACCTATTGCATCATAGTGTTGCTGTGGGGCATCAACCTCTACTTTAATTGGACTTTCGTTATCTTTTCCAAGAAAATACTGAACCGGATCTATATAATGTTGTCCCATATCGCCCAATCCACCGCCATCATAATCCCAATAACCTCTGAATGTAGCATGTGTTCTATGACTGTTATAGGGTTTTTCCGGGGCTGGTCCCAACCACATGTTATAATCTAAATGATCCGGAATGGGTTGGGGCTTTAAGTTTTCCTTTCCTACCCAATAAAATTTCCAATCAAATCCTGTTACACCACTTATAGTTACCTTTAATGGCCATCCTAAAGCGCCGCTATCCACTACTTTTTTGAGTTTTCTAACGGGCGTACCCATACCATAAAAGTTATCTTGAAACCGGAACCAGGTGTTTAATCGGAACATGCGTCCATGTTGCTTCATGGCTTCAACAACACGTTTACCTTCCCCAATAGTCCTTGTCATAGGTTTTTCACACCATACGTCCTTACCTGCTTCGGCAGCCATAACAGACATTATGCCATGCCAATGAGGTGGTGTGGCTATATGCACAATATCAATATCAGGCCTTTGTAATACGTCCCGAAAATCCCGATAACCTTTAACATCGTTACCTACTTTCTTAAGCGTATTACGCAAATGATTTCCGTCAGCATCACAAATAGCTAATAACTTCGTACCTTCATAATTTAAATGCCCCTGCCCCATACCTCCTACGCCTATGACGGCTTTTGTAAGTTGGTCACTTGGAGCAATAAATTTATTACCTCCCATGACATGTCTAGGTATTATAGTAATGCCTGCAGCGACGGCCAATGTTTTTTTAACAAAATCTCTACGATTCAATTCGGACTGTCCCATAAATATATTTCTTCTTATTATTTATAATTCAAAGTCAAATAAATAAGAGATTGTGTAAAATGTGGGGTAAAGAATAGGGTAACGAAAAAAAAATTAGCTTTTTTCTGAATTTTGTTCAGACGTAATGTCCTCGAAAGTAATTGGGTAATCTTCCTTATATATTTTATAGTATAATTTTTTAAAACTATCGTGAGCCTTATATGCCAGGCTTAACTTACCTTGTTTAATTAGAGTCAATAACTTTATTTGGTGCCCCCTTTCATTCAAGTCATCATAAAGAGAAATGACTTCAGTTAATTCAAATAGTAGTTCACCATGTTTGTTTACATCCAAGACTTCGGTAAATTCCAAACATTGTTCAATGATTTGATTACTGAACTTTTCAATGAACGAATCCAACCAGGCTTCACTGGAGTCCGAAAATAAACGACCTCCTTTCAGGATATGAATAAATTTAGGAAGCGCTTCCTCTAAAGTCTTTATGGTATAGGCCTCACTGGAGAACACTTGTAAATAATACTGAACGACTAAATAATCACAGTAACACGTATCATTCAATTCAATAAGCCATACATTATCTTTAAATACCAGATTGATACCCTGGCAAGAATTCAAGAGGGTTCTCAAGTTATTAATATTTGTTCCCCGGGTATTTTTTGCTTTTTGAGGACTCATTCCCGGCCATAGGAATTCGGTAAGTTGTTTCGTTGAAATTCCCTGCTGACTCTCCCTATAACTATGTAAAAAGACGATTATAAAAATCTTCTTGAGCAAAGGCGATAATTTTTCAGCAAGATTTTCATTATAACTATTGAAGATCCTCAGTTTACCAAAACACAATATGCGTTCTGCATCTTCATTATCCGAAACTACGCGTTTAAAATCGGGCTTCTTATAACTTTTTTGATGACTGCTTTGTAAGACACTCTTATTCTTTTGCAAATGACGTCTCCATAAAACTATCCCGATAATAAGCACAATTAAAATTGATAAAATGATGACGACAACATCCATCCTGTCATGGGTATGCCCTATGTCTCTATTTTGAAAAAGTGTTAAAACCTCCGTACCATTCAGTTCCCGTTCCCAAATTTTTATATCAGCAAGATAGCCTTTAAAGAATTCCTCCCATAAATTGCTTCCAATAATAATGTTAAAATCAGAGGGTTGATACTCCGCTACCAACGAAACCTCTTCAGTTAATTTCCCATTAACGTAAAAGGATAATTTATGATCAATTTTAGAATGCGTTATGGCAATATGCGACCATTTATTTAAAGGTACCTCCGAAGCTTCGGAAATATAATCCATAATACCTGCCATCGTAAAGGTTAAAAATCCGTTACGAAGCTTAACCACAAAATTGTCTCCCTTACCTAAGATACTATTGTTAAGGCCTAATTCTGTTGGCTTTACCCAAGCAGCAATGGTGAAATTTTCCTTAAAAGTACTTTTACTTTCAATACCTGTATCTATATAACTTCTGTTATTAAAATAGCCTACCTTACCGTGGATGTCGTCCGAAACGGTTACAACATTATTGATCAAAAGCTCTTTATCATGCTCTTTCATTTTATTTATGAACCTGGGATCAAAAACATAGTGATCTGATAATTCATAAGTAATATCTAAAGGAAAGGCTATAAATGTTTTACTATTCCTGTAATTTTCGGGTGTAGTGTATATAATATCAGGAGAAAACTGATAACCTGCTTTGTAAGGTATTAATATGGGTAACGTTTCTCCCGGCAAAATAGGAAAGCTAAAATGTCCATTAACACAAGCATCATTATAATTCTTAAATCTTACCTCATTTATTAATTGGCCGTCTTCCGTTTTTACAACGCCATACACATATCCTACCTCGGGTATACTATTAATAAGACTATCTACCTTTTTTAGTGAAGATCGATTGGGTTCAATAAAGTCCGGAAGTTTACCGGATTGTTTCCATATAGTATAAAATATTGAATCTTTGAAGGTGATATCATCTTCAATCTTTAAGACCTTCGGTTTATGGGTTTTAAAAAATCGAAATGGCACACTATCCTCTAATGTAGCCCTGTTCAGATTAATAACTTCCAGATCTTCCGGTCTTTTAAAAATCACAAATAGCTCATCGGTTATTTTTGAAGGCACTTCATTTTCAGAAATAATAACCAGGCTATCGTTATATGATTTTAGTAACTTAAGTAAATCTTCGGAAATAGTATTTTCACCCGAAAGGGTAATGGCGAGTTTTTGATCACGCGACAATGTTGAATCCAGTTCGGCAATAGATAATGCATCTTCTGACTGTAATAGAATGTAGGGCCTTGTTATTTGCGAATTGTCTGTCTGCGCATAGCACATAGTAGCACACGCCAAAAAAAGCAAAAAACAGTATCGTGTAAAATTTTTATTCAAGTTAAAAAACATCTAAGGCTAAGAGTGTTACCTTTTGTGCTCTTATTTGGTAAATTTACTAATTTAGTATAAGCCTTGAAAATTTTCTGAATGTAAAAATTAGCACATCATTATAACTGCCTTTTTATATGGTAATTGCTCATATTTTAAACTTGATGTTATCTTTAAGCGATAATAGTTTCCAGATTGTTAATTACATTATCTATGGGTCTTTTGACAAATGACCTAATTTTTATATTTCTTCTTTTGGCTTCTTCCAGGATCTCTCCTTGCAAATAAAAACCTATGGAACCTACAAAGTGCAACGGTTTATCTATAAGTTCCTGTTTATAACAACTAATTAAGTTATCGAACAACGCCTTCAGGCCTTTGTTAATAATTTCATTAAGAAAAGGCTCCGATTTATTATCTATTAAAAAAGGGGTGAATCTTGCCAGGTAGGCACTTGGATTATTAACCTCGTAAAGATTTTTGAGCACTGTTTCCAAAGACACATCAAAGACGCCCTCAAATTCATCTTTCAAATGTACTGGCATCTTATTATAGAAATAGGAGTTTAACAATTGCTTCCCGAAATAATTACCACTGCCCTCATCCATGATAATGAAACCTAAGGAAGCCTGATGAACCTGTGCTTGCTCTCCATCAAAAAAACAACAGTTAGACCCCGTTCCCAAAATACAAACTACACCAGGTTCACTAGTAGTCCCATGGATAGCCGCCATTAGATCTTCTTCAACATATATTCTCGCATTTGGAAAAAACTCTGTTAATATTTTTTTTAGAATTAATTTAGCAGCATTGGCACCACACCCGGCGCCATAAAACAGAACCGTACTTACATCCTCATAAATACTGACCAGGGTCTTATTTTGAAATAAAATATCACTAATCTGGGATATATTAAGTAATACCGGGTTTATACCTTGGGTGGTTATTCTGGAAATAACATTTTTTTTGGAATCTAATAATACCCAATCACACTTTGTGGAGCCACTATCTGCTATTAGTATCATACCTTACTGATGATTTCTTTTTGATGCTTTTGTATTGGATCATACATAAAAATACATGCGTTATACAATACGTTTAATTCCTTTGACAATAGCTCTACCGCTTTTTTAGATTTGTTATGAATGATTATCTGTAAACAAACCTGTTCCGGTTCTTTGGATGTGTTAGCTATTTGCAACCAGCCATTGGGATGGTATACCTTAAGTCCGTTATGTTCTTCCTGCAGACACAAGTCAAACTCTCCGGAGACCCAGTTTATAAACTTGTCGTATTGCTCCGGGGATATCCCGGCCTCCATATAGGTCCACCTGTAATATGGTACCTGGTATGTAATCTCCTCTAAAACCATCTGGATTTTCTAAAATTAAGCTACCCCAAATCAGTCAATCATGAAAAACATCCCGGGGTAGCTTTCAACCAAACTAAAACTAACTCAACTCAAAACATATCTTAATATTCCCA
>NZ_JANQJQ010000003.1 GCF_028281565.1 Seonamhaeicola sp. | reverse complement strand
ACACGACTTGGAGCGAATTACAAAACGCCGTTAATATAGTAACAAGCCAAAAAACAACAAAAAAATGAATAAAACAGTCAACATAAATTTAGCAGGTATCTTTTTTCATATTGATGAGGACGCATACCTAAAATTACAACGCTATCTTGAGGCTATAAAACGTTCATTTACAGATTCTCAAGGACGCTCTGAAATTATAGCTGATATTGAAGCCAGAATTGCCGAGCTTTTTAATGAGCGTGTTCAAAACGATAAACAGGTTATAAGAATTAAGGAGGTAGACGAGGTTATTACCATCATGGGGCAACCGGAAGATTATCTGGTTGACGATGAAATTTTTGAAGATGAACCTCAAACATCTTCTACTAAGAGAACTCATGCGCCATCTAAAAAACTATTCAGAGACACCGAAAACTCTTATGTTGGTGGTGTATCATCAGGTTTAGGTCATTACTTTGGTATTGATGCCATTTGGGTACGTTTAGCCTGGATCATCTTATTCAGTGCTGCGGGGACCGGTATTTTGCTTTACATTTTATTATGGATCTTAGTTCCTGAAGCAAAAACCACAGCCGAAAAAATAATGATGACGGGCGAGCCTGTTAACATTAGCAACATTGAAAAAAAAATTAAGGATGGTTTGGAAAACGTTACCGAAACTGTAACTGATGTTGCCAAAAATGTATCGGAAACAGTTTCCGGTGCCGCCAAAAGTGCCAGTGATGCAGCAAAAAATGTGGATTTCAAAAAGCAAACTAATAAAGTAAAGTCTTCATCAAGTGCTTTTTTTGAAACTATTGGAGAAGTCTTCATGTTCTTCTTTAAAATATTTGCAAAATTGGTGGGGGTTTTACTAATATTTATTGGAGCAGTAACAATAATATCTCTTATTGTTTCATTATTATCTGTAGGCGTTATTGATATTATTCACATTCCGGGAATAGAACATGTTAATATGTTCAATGCAGGAGACTCCCCAATTTGGTTAGTATCTTTATTTACCCTTTTTGCCGTTGGTATTCCGTTTTTCTTTCTATTCTATTTAGGATTAAAAATACTGATAAACAACTCAAAATCTATTGGCAATATTGCTAAATTCACCTTACTGGGTGTATGGTTAATGTCCATAATTGGATTGGTAGTTATAGGTGTTAGAGAGGTTAGCGCCCATGCTTTTGACGAGTCTTATACTGAAAAGCATGAATTGAATATTACTGCTACGGACACTTTAAAAGTTAAAATGGTTTCTAACGATGCATTGAATAATCGTTTTTACAGAAAACAGCATTTTTATAGAATAGCAACTAATGAAAATGGTGAAAAGGTCATTTATAACTCTGATGTTCAAATAATAGTGCGCTCTACAACTGATTCTATAGCATCCATTCACATTAAAAAAAGTGCTGATGGCAGAAGTTATGACAGAGCTATTGAACGTGCTAAAAACATAAATTACAACTATAGCTTAAATGACAATACTTTATTGCTTGATGCATTTATATCAACTGCTGCCAACAACAAGTATAGTGATCAAGACCTAGCTGTCATTCTAAACTTACCTGAAGGAATTGTTGTCAACTTTAATAACAACACCAAATCTTTCTTGAGTTATTACAGACACAGTAGCAATATTGTTTCATCCAGAGACACTAACCATTTACTTAAAATAATTGAAGATAATATCGAATGTCTGGATTGTCCTGAGGAAGCATCTTTTGAAGTAGATGTTGATGTACACGATGACACTTCCGGATTGAAAATAAATGAAGAAGGTGTGGAAATTAAAAGCGAGAATGTAGACATAAAAGTGGATGGTGATGGTCTGTCAGGAGAAGGTGAAACCATAAAATATAAAGTTGATTCTGACGGGGTAGAAATTAAATCTAAAGACGATTAACAGTTCATCTCTATAATTCTACAATTCAGAAACTTAAACTATAAATACATCTGAATAAAAAGGATATTTGAATAACAAAAAACAAAAACAATCAAAAAACAAATAATCATGACAACGCTAATTAAAATTATTGTAGCCGCTGTATTAAGCCTTACACTTGCATCGTGTAACTTCGATATGAACTTTAACCCGGGGGTTAAGGGTAATGGTAATGTTCTTACTGAAGAAAGAACTATTTCCGAGTCGTTCTCAACCATTAAAGCAACCGAAGGATTAAATGTGTATTTAACCCAGGGCAACGAAGAAAGTATTGCCGTTGAAGCCGATGAGAATTTACACGATCTTATTTTAACCGACATTGAAGATGGTGTTTTAAAGATTCATACCAAACAAAATATTGGATGGGCTTCATCAAAAAAGATACATGTGAGTTTCAAGGATGTTTCCAGTATTATTTCCACCAGTGGAAGTGACGTCCATTCAACAAATACCATTTCAGCAGAAGAGTTAAGATTAAGAACTACCAGTGGAAGCGATATGAAACTGGATGTAATCACAACGGTTCTTAATTGCGAATCTACCAGTGGTAGTGATTTACGTGTATCCGGAAAAACACAAAAACTTATTGCAGAGGCCACAAGCGGAAGCGATATTAAAGCGGGTAATTTGGAAGCTGAATCCAGCCAGGTTAAAGCTACAAGCGGTGCAGACGTTACAGTAAATACTTCTAAAGAATTAACAGCGAATGCTTCCAGCGGTGGTGATATAAAATACTACGGTAATCCTGAAAAAGTAAATAAAAGCAATAATGTTTCCGGAAGTGTAAGGAAACAATAGCCAACCTGTACATCAACCAACCAACCGAAAAGGCCTTCATAAAATGAAGGCCTTTTTATTATTTTACCCATTTATGGTTCTTGCCTGCTAAACCTAATATAGTCTATCAATTTTGCCACAGCTAATACCTGTAGGTCATCTCAAACACACGTTTATGTTTTAAGGCATACAACTTCAGCTTTATTGTAAAAACCTAAAATTTATATCCAAAGCAGTTTAAGTCTTAAAAAGTATTACTATCTTTAAGGAAGTTACAAATTAAGCTTTAAGGGATGTAACCTCTCTTGCTTGATTTACGGAACTAATTATGGTGTATTTTGTTGGTAAGCACATGAATTATCTCCCCCATTTGATGTGTTATTGACTCTCATTTGATTGTTATAAACTATTAACTATAAAAACTCATAATTATGGCCGAGCTAGATTTGTCTAAATTCCTGTTTGTTGGTGTAGAATCTACCATTCTCTTTGCTACTCCAAACAACACTTCCAAAAAAAATCGTGTGAACCATCTGATTTTTGGCGATTTTGCCACTTTCGATAACGAAACCAATGGTGAATGGATTAAAATTAATTGTAGAGGTAATGACGGTTGGGTGAAGAAAAAACACCTTACCAATAAGCGTATTTTAGAGATCAACTTTGTAGATATAGGGCAAGGGGATGGCTGCCATATAGTTACACCCGATGACAAAATAATACTTATTGAT
This sequence comes from Seonamhaeicola sp., assembly GCF_028281565.1. Classification (GTDB taxonomy): domain Bacteria; phylum Bacteroidota; class Bacteroidia; order Flavobacteriales; family Flavobacteriaceae; genus Seonamhaeicola. The sequence continues at coordinate 75,617 of NZ_JANQJQ010000003.1, read as the reverse complement.
GCCGGTGAAGGCTTAGGCTTTCACGGGGATGGCGGCGATAATATGGCTCGTTTTCTTAACTGGCGTTATAATTTGCGCTATCGCCCGGATGATAAAAAACCCGTAGATATTGAATATGCTATTATGAGCCATCCCGATCTTGATCATTATTACGGATTTTTGAATGTTTTTGGCAATAAGAAATTAAAGGTCCAAACGGTAGGCCATAACGGTATTATGGAACGCTCCAGCAGTGATATCAAAGCCGGTGATTTTAATGATTTGGGAGCGAAAGTAAAAAAAGGTAAAGTTACTTATCTGACCGAGCTTGCCCAAAATAAAAGTGACATTACGGATCTCTTTCCTGCTTCCGGAAAACTTTCCAGAAAATATCTTTTGGAAACCTTACAAACCGTTAATATAACTAATCCTGCTGTCTCATTTAAATTTCTCAATAAAGATACCGGCTATTTGCCCGGATACTCCCCAAGTAACCCTTTGACCTTTCAAATATTGGGACCGGTGACTGAGCATATTGATGTTAATGGTCAAGATGTTGAATGTCTACGTGTATTAAAGAGTAATGAGGGTAAAACCAAGAATGGACATTCCGTGGTGTTTATGGTACAATTTAATAAGGCCCGGTTTATATTGGGAGGAGATCTGAATGTGCCGTCCCAGGATTATCTTGGTCGGCATTATACCGGAATTGCGAAAGACTTGTCTAAACTTGAAAAAGACGTTAGGAATTTCAAAGTTAAACTTAGAGATTCTAGCCTTTCCTCCCAGAAGCGACAAGCATATAAAAATAAGCTGGAAACTGCAGAAAAAACAATTGAATTGATGATCGCTAAATTGCGCGAAACCTTTCAATGTGATCTTGCGAAAGCCTGTCACCATGGTTCCACGCATGTGACACCTTCCTTCCTTAAAGGTTTTAACCCCATTGCTACGGTCATATCAAGTGGAGACAAGGAAAGTCATTCGCATCCCAGACCGGATGCTTTGGGTATGTTTGGGAAAACGTCACGCGGTTTGCGTCCACTAATATTTAGTACGGAGCTTGCCAGAAACACCAAAGAGTTTTCTTATCCGGAAACGTATTATAATCGATTAAAAGAACTGCATGAAGAACTGGACAATGCCGCTGATGGGGATAAGGAAAGCATACAACTTAAAATTGATACCTGGAGAGACAGCAATGTTGCCAAATACGGTATGATCACCGTGAGAACAGATGGAGAAGATCATTTTTATATTGCCCAAAAATTGGAAGAAGAACGTAATCCCGGAGAAAAATGGGATATTTATGCTTTAGAATGGGATGAAGATCTACAGGAATATGAGTACATAGGCTAATTAAGATTTATCCTCATTTGAGGCATTCTGACCTATTTACCTAATAATGGTACTCAGAACCCTACTTCCTACTCCTTCTGAATATTTTAAAAATAATTAGTGAAATTAAAAGAAGAAAAACGACTAAACCAACTACTTTGAAAACACAAACATTAGATTTTGATAAGGGAATAGCAGAAGTATTTCCAATAAGAACTAAGCCTGCCCAATATTGAGGCGCTAAGGCTCTTCCTCTTGCGTTTTTTAAATAGTTGAGTTTGGCTTTTTGTAAAGCTTCATCCTTGGTCATACCTTTTAGCAGGTTTTCATATAAATAGCCAACAATTTGTGTGCTGGACTGTTCATCTATGTTCCATAGGCTGGTCAAGATACTTTCACTACCTGCATAATTAAAAGCATGAGCAAGTGATATCATGCCTTCTCCCGGTTGATAGGATGGCTTTCCAGTTTCACATGCTGTTAAGACAGTAAGGTTTGAAGCCAAATTGTAATTATAGATTTCATAGGTATATACGGAATTATCATTTAAGGTCGCCTCATCATTGAGATTCTTAGCGAATATGAGACGGGAAAACTCCGGACTTAAATTATTCGACTCCGCGTGTGTACCTATATGTATGATTCTATGCTCCCTGGCTAAATTAGCAAATACCTGTTTAGATGCATTCTCATTCAGAAAAGAACTCCCATCAAACTTTTTGGAATAATTCTTTGCCAAATCTCCGCTAAATGGCAAGGATGATAGTGCCAGATAGCTTTTATCTATATCTAAAGAATCAGAAATGGTTAAAGTATAACTTTCCTTCATTTTTTTAGTAAAAACGGGGGTAAAGGCTACATAATTATTGTAATGACTAAATAGTTTACTACCATTATTGAGTAAAACAAGGCTGTAGTTATAAGATATCTGGTATTTTGATAAAAGACAGTTATAAGCAAGTTCTTCAAAGGTGGTAATTTTCTCTGGAGTCAACATTTCAAAACTCAGATTAAACAGTTCCCGATCCGGGATAATGATCACTTTAGGGGTAGATACGAGTTTAGATAAAGGTGCCCAGAGTATTTCATACAATCTGTTTAAATTTTTGATGGCCTTCTTGGGGGCTAAAGAATTGACAGCGCCTTCAATCAATTCTGAGAGATTATTTTCTCCAATAGCTATTAGTTTTCTTGATTCGGAATTAAAGATCAGGGCATACAAGGAATCTTCAATAAAAAAATACCGAATCACTGTGGTGTTATCCGGAATATGATTCCTTAAACTAGTAAGCGTATTTTCAATAGAGGCATAGTGTAGCCCGTAGTATTTAGGGTAGTTTGTCCGTAAAGAATCCAGAAATTTTCCCCATTGCGCATTGTAATCAAAAAAATCCTTTAAATCATCATTTGTCGGGGTCAATAGTGCATTGGAAATCTTCTTTTTTAATTCGTTTTCCCTGGCAAGGGTTTCTTTAGATACATTGCTATAGGACTGATTAAGGATGCCCAATTTAGCTCTGATCCTAGTATAGATTGCCGATTCATTTAGGGAAATCAGCCTGTTTAAGTATTGTTCGTCATGGGTTTGTTCATACAGTTCAAAGAACAATTTTTTCAAAAAATCATTAATATTCTTGTATTCCGAAAGTAATAGGGATACATCATCATTCGTGAAAATGGTGCTTTTTCTTCTTTCGAGTATCAATACCGCTCTTTCAAGTTTCCCTATTAATGCTTTAAGTAAAGAAGGAACTTTATCTTCAGCGAGTTCATACAACGCCCGGACCTCAAGCAAAATGGTTTGTGGCTTATTAAATTCTATCTTTATGGAATCTAGTTTAGTCCTACTTTCGGTTATTTTTTGGTCTAAATGATTATTTCCTATCTCCGCCCATGACCTTGTTGCCTTAAAGTTACCGGATAGATGGTTTATTTTGGCTAAGTTCAATGTATGATTGAAAAGAAGAAAACTATCTGCTCCCGCATTTTTCCGAGCATAATCATAACCTTTCATCCCAATATCCAGCGCCCTTTCTGGTTGGTCATTTTCTGCAAGGAAAAGAGCATATTCCCGTAAAAAGATTAGGTATTCCCTTGAGAAATTTTTGATATATACTTTTTGATATAAGGCATTACTCTCATTATAATACGCCAGGGCCTGTTCTATATTTCCTGTAATGGAATGCACTTTCCCTATTACAGTAAGTATCTCGGCTTTTTTGGACAGATACTTCTCATGAGATGAGTGAAGTGTATTGAGCGCACTGTCTAAAGTAATTAGCGCATCGTCAAATTCGTTCAAGGCAATTTCCGATTGTGCTATTTGAATAAGATTGTTAGTAAGCCTTTGGTCAGAAGGTTCATATAAGACCAATTTCTTTCGATAGGCCATTCGCAGAATATCATTGGACCTGGAAATATACCCCAAATCATGGTACATGGCCCCGAGATTCCCCAAAACCAAACTTTCAGTTCGTTTTGCACGCTCAAGATACATAGGGTCCTTCATCTTATCAATAACAATCTTACAATCTGAAAGAATGGATTTTTGTGTTTCAATAGCTTCAAACACCTGACCTTGCGATTCCTGAAGAAGTGCAATATTGGTCCTATAGAATAAGGACAGATACAATTTCATAGTATTATCAGCATCACTGGCTTCAACCGAGGTTACTGCTTTTTTATAATAATGCTGGGCACTGTCCAATTTGTTGAATGTCCAGGCTACGGCGCCCAGGGCATTGTATCCGTCTGCAAGCTTTTCTTTTTTGGTGGTTGCCGATCTTTCATAATAATCAATAGCTTTTTTGAAGTAATAATTAGCTTCAACCAGACTATCTAAGTTATAGGCGCTTATTCCAATGTTGTATTCTATGTCCCCTACATCCTCTAAGGGTATGCCAGGGACTTTTAATATATGGTCAAGTGCCTTTTTGCCAGTTTTAAAGGCCTCTCTATGAAAGGCCAGTTCATCATACAGGTCTGCCAATTGTGTATATGCTATATGAAGAGAAGAAGAACCAGGGACACTATTTTCAATTTTCTGAACAAAGGCTTCAGTAGTTCTGACCGCTTGTTGGGCAGAGGTTTTTTCCAACCTTACTTTTCCTACCAAATATGGATAATAACACAAAGAATCATATTGCCGATTTTTCCATAATCTCTCAAGTTGTTGTTCAAGTTCCTTACTTGCCTTCTCAATTTGATTGTTAACCAGATAATGATTAATTAAGTCTGATCCCCGTAAACTATCTTTTTGACCATAAGCTATATTCTTGGAACACAGAATAAAAAAGATTACACACAAATAAGTACCTCTTAAAAGCATTTTCTTAGTTTGTTAACTCTGCCAAAATGGATTCGCAGTCTTTGCTATGGCACTTTATCAGCATGTTTTTGGCCTGTTCAATTTTCCCGGTTTTCAAATATGCCAAAGCAAGATAGTAATAGGTATCATCAAGAAAAACTGAATGTTTGTTTTTGACCACTGATTCTAAGAAAGGGACTGATTGTTTCGCATTTTTGTCAGCCAAATGGGCCATGCCTATAAAATAGTTCAATGTATCATTTTCTGAATCTGTCTTCAACATACTTTCCCATTCCCGGATAGCCGATTGGTAGTTTTCACGTTTATAATTGGTCATGGCCTCAGTAAATACCAAACTTTGTGAATTGCCCATTGTTGTGGGCAGACCGGGGTCTTTATGAAAATAACTATCAAAGAGACGCTCATGTACCGGAGGCCTTTTTAAAAACCAAATTGAAGCAGTTCCGACAAATACAAGTAATGAAGCCGCTATGAGCCATTTTTTGATGCCTAGTCCGGGTTTAGTATTTTCCTTATCCAAGTCAGTGCTAATATGATGTAATTGGTCTTTCAATGATTTTATCTCAATCGCCTTTATGAGCACTCTAAAATCTTCAACCTGATTCTTGAGCACCGGATTCGTATCCATGCGCTTTTCAAATGAAACAGACTCTTCCAAACTCATATGACCCAAAAGATACTTTTCAATTTCTTCTATGGTCTTATTTGATATTTCTTTTGCTTCATTTCCCATGATTACTATCTTGTAATGTTAAAAATAGTTTTCTTAATTTTTTAAGGCAGAGATATTTTCTGTTACGTATGGATACCGGATTTAGTTTAAGTTGGTGGGCAATCTCTTTCAGGTTTTTTCTTTGGAAGTAAAATTTTTTAAGAATTACAGCACAGTTTTTATCTATGTCACCAAACGCTTTTAGTGCCAATTGTAATCGTTCCTGATTCTCTGAATCTGTATCAATTAATCCGCTAGGAGGATCGTCTACATGCTTTAAACTAGCCAGGCTATTAATAGACCTCATTTGATTATGATGAAAAGACCTCAAAAAATCTATCCATTTGTTTTTAGCAACGCGAAACAAGTAAGCCTCTACTGCGGTTTCATTATGGGGTACAAAACTTTCTTCTCTAACCTTGTTCCATAAAACAATAATGGCATCCTGCATTATATCATCAGCCTGAGCCTTGGTTCCTCCGTCTTTAACAACAAAAGCCAATATCTTAGGAAAATTTGCCTTATATAGTTCGTTCAGTATGGCAGAGCTATTTGTTCGTAAACCTTCTATTATTGTAAGCTGTTGGCTAGATTGATTTTTCATCGATGCTCATGCTGGAATAGTAAAAATACTACTTTTAGCACAAATGTACAATCATAACCAGCCAACAGTTTTCATTAATACAAAAAGGTCTTTATCGAATAATTTTATTCCAAAAATGCGGTTACCTGTACCGTTCCTTTAACCTTTTTAGCATTTTTAAGTTGTTCGTCCTTCCATGCTTCGTCTATTGGACTTCCACTTTGTCTACCAATAAAAACGCGCCTAAAAATATCTAACGAATCTTTTACAATACGAGGTTCTTTAGGCCCGCCCGGTTCCCAACGGATGGTTTCCCCTATTACTGTTGGATTAAAATCCGGAACTTGGTCTATTATTTTGGCTTCATAACTTACCGCACCTTCAACCGGGACCGCTCTATAATAATTCTGAACACTAAAAAGATAATATGGATCTTCAAATTTATTAATAGCAATTTCGGCTTTGATTTTTATAAACTGGATTTTTTTCTTACGATCATTGTCAATCTTTAATGTGGCCCTGGCTACATCCCATAGAAGCCAGTCTGTATCCGTTCGCTCCTTTCTGTAAATTCTTGCTACAAAATCTTCTTCTCCATCATGTATCTTATCCAGAGCTTCATAATTGACACTGTATCCCCCGGTGCGCTCCAACGTAAGTTGTTTTTTGTTTCCATTGAATTGCCCAAACCTGCCGCTGGTGGTCCATATAACCTTACTTTCAAACACATCGTCATCTACCAAAGGTTGATTATCAGTTCGGTCTATATGCAGTGTTAAATTGGTACCACCTTGCATGGTTATGCCATTAGGCCTTATTTTATAGCCAAACTTTCTAACATTGACTCTTGCCGTATCCTTACCAATCTGTGTTATTTCACTGCCCTTTTTTATGGATACACTCACATATATTTCCTCAATATTAGGGCCATCGCTTAACTGCCTGGAGGGAACCTTTGCTATATAAGAGATTTTGTCTTTTATGCTTTGAAATGAAGTGCCTTCATGTAAATGGTTATCTCTAATGGTCCCATATTTTCCTGAGGTAGACCATTGATACTGTAAAACAGCGCCTTCATCGGGGACAGGTTCTTTGAGTACTTCAAAATCCGTAAATTGATATGGGAGCACATTTTTTTCATTTGGACTTAATAAAATATCACTTGCTTTGGCTTTGGCTGTCCATTCCTCCAGTTCTTTAGAGTTTTCAAAAATCATTCTACCATAATCTACCAGTTTGAGCCCAAAATCTACAATTTCAAGAGCTTTTGCAGTTTTCTTTATGCCATTACCAATAAAGCCGGTATTCTGCATGAATGTATCGGAATCTAATTTTTCACCCAAAATGGTGAATAACCCTATAAGAATTTCCTCAAGATTTGAGCCCGTAGCATTATTGTACAAACTCAAAATAAATTCGTCTAATGCAACATTATACTGTCCTTTTTTAATGGGTTCGTAAACCGAACTTATTGACGATATTGCCGGCCCTAAAAAATCAAGAATGTTTTCTACCTTTTGGCCTGATAGATCTCTAACCAATTTCTTATGACCTCCAAGATCCGTTATTACCGGTAAAAACCAATCGAATATAAAGGTTTCTAAATGCAGATTGTACAGTTTTTCTTTTTCGACAGTTGTAAAGGCCTTTTCATCAATATTTTCATCAGAAGGCCCTATGACACGAACTTTGTAAGTAGCTTCACTCTCATTTTCCTGCAAGGGAAGCGTTATAGGGTCTGATACGGTTTCGGCAAATTCTGCACCTTTCCCTGCGGCCCAATCAGCAAGCACCCCAAGAACTTCCCGTATAGCCGTGGTTTGAGTGATCTTTGTATCTGCCATAGGGACATCGGTCCCTGAAATGTTATCATCAATGATAGTTTCTTTACCCTCGTTGTTTTTATAAGCCGTCTTATAGACAAAAGCATGGGCTCTTCTTCTCAAGGTGTTGGTAATAGTTATATTCTGAAAGTCAATATCTTTTAATTGCAGGCCACTTCTTATATCGGCACCGTTAACATCAATTCTTTTACTTCTAATATCCACAGTGTCCATTTTGGTAGCATTCCGGATGTTATCGACAAGTTGGTCTCTGTACAATCCTTTTTGTAGAAATAATGGATCTTGTTTTGCCAAACCTGCTAATTGTTCAGAGAGTTGCTGCGTACCTTCAAAGCTTTCAATTTCTGCAATAAACCTTTGTTTAAGTTCATATGGCAGGAACATGGTTCCCAAAGAAACATAATACAGTACTTCTGCCGTTGTTGCAATTGAAATCTCATCTTTACTGCCCCTAATAAAACCGAGCAACAATATATTGTCATTAGCATCACTCAAGTATGCTATTTCCGGAGATTCGGTATTGAAGGGTACTTCAGCAGAACCACCTGAATTTACCGGTGCGTCTAGTAATAAAGTTGAAAGCGTAGTTGATGTAAGATCGATATTCATGCCTTCGGGAAGGATAACATCTACTTTAACAGTTTTATATGCGCTTAAATCCGGAGTATTATCGTCAACATCAGGTTCTCCGTTATTTGAGCTACATCCTAAGTTTAAAATAATTATTGTTATCAGTAGATAACAAAAAGAGACTATTTTTTTCATAAGTTCAGTCTATTATTAGTTTAACATTTTATTATATAACGAGGCTAATTAAAAATGTCATAAACCCGACTGAAAACACATTAGTTCTTTTTTTGGTACATCTTTTGGCTAAACCAATGAAAATCCAATCATTAATCAAGTATTCATGCGTCAGACGCCCGGTCACAAAAACAGCATACGAAGAGGAATTGTTAGACGTACAGGCTTAAGGGCCAGTATTTGTTTAGACGATATAGAAGTTCGAATAATTTAAAAACCTTCATTTCAAAAACTAAAGGCAATTGGGGCATTGTCTTCTACTGGAAAACCTTCAATCGAGGAGTAAAAACCTGAAAACGAACTTAACTACCTCACCTGAACTGTTTCAGGCGAGGTTTTTTTTAGCACTAAGGAAAATTATAAATCCGGAGTTGTTGCTTTATAAAGTACTGCTGATGCATTTGTAGCTATTGAATAATCACAATCCGCCATTATAAAAGCAGATTGCCCTTTGCCAAGTTTTAAAAGAGTCCCTGCCTCATCAGACAAATCAACATCACCCTCAATAACTATAAGAATTTGGGCACTATGTGATTTCGAGCGATACACGTTTTGTTCCGTAATTCTGATTTGACTCAATTCAAAATCCGGTGCAGGGCTTTTATAAATACATTCCAATGCATCTTGTTGCCATTCCCCTGTTATAATATTTGGTATGGTCTCTTCAAACTTAACATGCTTTAGCAGCTCAGGAACATCAACATGCTTTGGTGTTAAGCCCCCTCTAAGTACGTTATCAGAATTTGCCATAAGTTCCATATTCTGTCCCTCTAAATACGCATGTGGGATGCCCGCATCCTGAAAAATGGCCTCTCCTTTTTTAACTTTAACGATATTGAAAAAATAAATGGAATATATGCCCTTATCAATACTGGCAGAGGCTGGAGCTCCATCCATGGCTTTTGCAGCCCAATAGGCCGGATCTGACTTGCGAAGATCACCGGATCTGTACAAAGGAAGGATCCTGTCAATTAAAGGACGTAACATTAATTCAGTTTCAGCATCAGTTTGCTCCATGACCGCTTTATAAAGCCCTAAATATCCCTTTTCATTGAAGATGGGCAATAACCCTGAAAACTCCGGCACAGTACTGAGAACTTCAACGATCTTATTTTCAGATAGAAATCCATGCAGCAACCAAAATTCGCTCAGAGCCACCATAATTTCCGGTTTATGATTATCGTCCTTATAATTCCTATGAGACGCCGTTATCGGTATGCCCAAATCATTTTCGCGTTTAAATCCCTTTTCCGCTTCTGCCTTTGTCGGATGTACCTGAATGGATAACATGTCACTTACATCAAGAACCTTAAATAAAAACGGGAGTCTGCCAAAGGTGTTTTGAACCTTTGTCCCTAAACTTGCTTCCAATTGCAGGTTTAAAAACGCATCTAAATTAACCGGTCCTTCAATACTTTCTACTACTGAAGGGGCATTTACATGCGCGCCCAGCCAATATTCGGCATATGTTTTATCTTCAGGTGTAATTCCTAATAAATCAGGTATGTAATGCGTGCCTCCCCAGGCATAATTTTGAACTTTTCCTTTTAAACGAAATATTCCGGCCATATGATTATCCTAACTAGTTTTGTTTTTAGTTTGCAAAAGTACTATTTATTAATAATTTGACTTAGCTTATATACTTTAAAATTATCAATGATCATATGATTATTTACCGTTCTGAAACCAAAATGTCCGGAAGTATAGGGTTCGGCATCATAAAAATCAACAATCAATTGATCATTTCTATAATATTGAATGTACTCATGGTAAGCTATTATTCTGATCTTATAAAATTTATTGGCTATTAATAAATATTCGGGAGCTGACAAATCATGTTTTGGTAAAAGCGGTTTTTCACCATTACCCACATATCTTCTAAACCTGGTTTTGGTATTAAAATGACCTCCAACGCCTGTATAATACAATCTCAAACTATCATAATTTGAAAATTTACCGCCTCTTTCATCTGATCCGGCAAAAAAATCGCTTTCATTTTTCGGGTCTTTAGCCATCCAGAAACAATTTAAATCCGATACCCTGTCATGGGGCCCTCCGTTGTCAATCACAACAGCATCATACTCGATCATTACAGGGCCTTCTATTTGTTGCCTTAACCAGATGGTGCAACCACCAGCATCTGTAATCTCTAATCTGCCGTTATTTAATTCAACTTTCCCGCCTTCAGCCTGTTCAACCCTCCAGTCATCCATAGCTTGATCAAAATCATTCTCATAAATTAGGGTTCCTGAAACACTTAAAGTTTCATTTATATGAACTTCTTTAGACTGTTTTGCGCATCCGGCTATCAAAACAAATGAAATCAGAAAACTAAAAATGCTACATGTTCCCTTTTTAAATGGCGTCATTCTCGAATGGTTTTCAATCGGTATAACATGAGTTGTCAATTTATACAAACAAACATACAGATAACAAGCTTATTTAAGCTGTCATCTTAAATGGATTACCCAAAAATAAATTTAATTGTTCATTCTTTTTATTATAGTCCTAAATATTGCTAATTATGATACTATTTTTGCCTTAATCTAATTTATATACAATTATATCATTTTTTTAGTATTATATTTACATACAACGCTTTCTTAAAATGAAACTTCACCGTTTAGACAGAAGTAGTATCGACAATAGTTCGTTCACTGCAAAAATAAATGAGTATCCTCATTTTCTAAAGATTTGGCATTATCATCCGGAACTTGAACTTGTTGTCATTCTTAAAAGTGAAGGCACCAGCTTTATTGGTGATAGTATAGAAAAATTCGAAGTAGGAGATGTTGTTTTAATTGGTAAAGATTTACCCCATATGTGGCTAAATAATACTCCCTATTTTGAAGAAGACTCCCAAAAAAGTGCCAAAGCAATAGCAATACATTTCAAAGAAGACTTCCTTGGGAAAGCCTTTTTTGAAACACCTGAAATGATCCATCTTCTGGAACTCTTCAGTCGTGCTAAGTTTGGTTTGAAGTTTTTGAATATCGATAAAAAACTTATCGATGACATTCAAATGATGCTGGAATTAGAAGGCTTTGAAAAAACCACCGCTTTTCTGATCATTCTTAACAAACTAGCTAAACATAAAGACGTCAAGCGCTTAGCCAGTACAGGTTTCATAAATGCATTCAAAACTGCTAAAAGTGACACTCAAGATAAGGTTCAAGCCTACATTTTCAATAATTTCAACAAAGACATCAGATTGGAAGAGGCTGCAAAAATTGCTTGTATGAATACCTCAGCCTTTAGTCGTTTTTTTAAGCGTATTAATCGTAAAACATTTTCCAGGTATGTCACTGAGATACGTGTAGGATACGCCTGTAAATTAATAATAGAGCATAAATTAAATATATCAGGTATTTGTTATGAATCCGGGTTTAAGAATATTTCAAATTTTAACCGCCAATTTAAAACGATCATGAACTGCACACCCTCGGAATACTTAAAAAAGTATAAAATTAAGACAACGCCCTCTTATAGTTCTCAATTACAATTATCAAAACAATAAAACATATCTCATGAAAAAAATTTTCCTCATACTATGTATCACTTTGGTTAGTGCAACAGGTTTTTCTCAGGCAGACTATACTCCAACAGACTCCAATTTAGAAGCCAGGCAATGGTTTGAAAACGCAAAATTCGGAATGTTTATCCATTGGGGTGTTTACAGTATTTTGGGAGATGGCGAATGGGTAATGCATCATCAAAATATTCAAATTGACAGATATGAATTACTACCTACTTTTTTCAATCCTCAGGAATTCAATGCAGAAGATATTGTAAAACTGGCGAAAATGGCCGGTATGAAATACATTACCTTTACTACAAAGCATCATGATGGGTTTGCCATGTACGACTCTAAAGTATCCGACTATTCTATAGTAAAATCCAGTCCTTACGGGAAAGATATTTTTAGAGATTTAGAACAGGCCTGCAAAAAACATGGAATCAAATTATTTGCTTATTACTCCCAATTGGATTGGCATCATCCGGATTATTTTCCCTTAGGAAAAACCGGTACAGGTGTTGGAAGGGTTAAGGACGGCGATTGGAATACTTATTTAAAATATCAAAATGCCCAGATTAGGGAAATAGCTAAGAATTATGATATAGCCGGTTTTTGGTTTGATGGTTTTTGGGACCGTTTGGAAATGAAGGGAAGGACGCCTGAAACCCGAAAGCAGGGAGAAGACTTGTGGGATATTGTTGGTACCTACAACATGGTTCACAAAATAAAACCGGCACTATTAATTGGAAATAATCATCATATTGCTCCTTTTCCCGGTGAAGATTTTCAAATGTTCGAAAAAGATCTACCTGGAAAAAGCACCACAAATTTTGGTAGTGCGAGCATTTCCGATTTGCCGTTGGAAACCTGTGAAACCATTAATCATTCCTGGGGATTCAACCTGCAGGATGACAAACATAAATCGGTAGAACAGTTAATACATTATATTGTAAATGCCGCTGGCAGAGGAGGTAATTTTTTGTTAAATGTAGGCCCCATGCCGAATGGTAAAATTCAGGAAAATCATGTAGAACGCTTAAAGAAGGTTGGTGACTGGTTGAAAGAACACGGCGAAACCATCTATCATACTTCGGCTGGTGGCTATTTAATGGAAGGTGATTTTGTTACCACCACAACCGAGGATAAACTATATGTTCATGTTTTGAATTCAGAACTAAAATCCATAAAAATTCATGATTTTAAAGCGCGTATAAAGAACATGGCAGTTTATAAATCTCAAAAGAACATAAAATATCAAATGAAAAAGGGGATTTTAACCTTTGATATACCTCCTGAGGAATCAAACCGGTTAGACAGAATTATTGAAATTAGACTTAAGAAATAATGACAAAATTTAGTTTAAAAAATAAAGTAGCGATCGTTACAGGTGGTGGAAGCGGTATAGGAAAAGCCATCTCTTTGACCTTTGCACATCAAGGTGCCAAAGTACATATCTTAGACTTCAATTTAGAAGCAGCTGAAGATACTGTTTCCGAAATTGGGAATAGTGCAGAAGCCCATAAATGTGATGTTTCGAACCAGCAAAATGTACAGAACGTTATCAAAAAAATCACAGAAAAAGAGAAGATAGATATTTTAATAAATAATGCTGGTATTGCTCATGTTGGCAATGTGGAATTTGTTGAAGAGAAAGATTTGGACCGCCTCTATGAAGTAAACATTAAAGGCGTCTATAATTGCATAAAAGCATCCATCCCGTCCTTAAAAAATGGAGGTGGCGTTATTTTAAACTTAGCTTCTATTGGGTCATCTGTTGGGTTAGACAATCGTTTTGCCTATTCCATGAGTAAAGGTGCTGTACTCACCATGACCTACTCTGTAGCTAAAGACTATATAAATCATGGAATCAGGTGTAATTGTATTGCTCCGGGAAGAGTACATACACCGTTTGTTGACGGGTTTATTAGCAAAAATTTTCCGGGAAAGGAAAAAGAAAATTTTGAAAGACTTTCAAAAACACAGCCAATAGGAAGAATGGGCACAACACAGGAAATAGCAGACTTAGCCCTATTCTTATGCTCTGATGAAGCCGGTTTTATCACAGGCTCCAACTATCCAATTGACGGCGGATTTGTAACATTAAATGGGAAATAATCAATAATACATTATGAAATGAGCCATAATAACTAAAAGGGAATACCCACCGAAATGTTTAATGGCGAATTACATCTGACAAATAAAAAACAATAAAAATAAACAGATGAAATTAATAAGATTTGGAACTGCCGGAGAAGAAAAACCGGGAGTTCAATTAGCAAACGGCACAAAAATAGACGTGTCCGGTTTTGGCTCTGATTATGATGAGGCTTTTTTTGGTAATGAAGGCATTGAAAAGTTGGTCAAATGGTTAGAAACCAATCAGGATGCTTGCCCGAAAATAGATGATGATGCGCGCTTGGGCCCTCCGCTGGTGAGGCCCTCAAAAATCGTTTGTATAGGTTTAAACTATGCCATGCATGCCGCCGAAAGTGGTATGGACATACCAAAAGAACCTGTTATATTTTTTAAGGCTACATCCTCTATTGTAGGTCCAAATGATGATGTTATTATTCCTAAGGGAGGCAACAAAACAGATTGGGAAGTAGAATTGGCCGTAGTTATTGGTAAAAAGGCATCTTATGTTTCCGAAAATGATGCTTTGGACCACGTAGCCGGGTATGTCTTGCACAACGACATAAGCGAAAGAGCTTTTCAGTTGGAACGATCGGGACAATGGGTTAAAGGAAAAAGTTGTGACACATTTGCACCTATAGGCCCTTTTATTGCTTCAGCCGATGAAATTCAGGATCCGAACAACGTAAACCTTTGGTTGAAACTAAACGGCGAAGTTTTACAAAATAGTTCTACATCGGACTTTATTTTTAACATACAGCAGGTGGTGAGCTATATCAGTCAGTTCATGACCTTATTGCCTGGTGATATCATTTCCACCGGGACACCTTCTGGGGTTGGCTTTGGATTTGACCCGAAACGCTACCTAAAAGAAGGCGATGTCATGGAGTTGGGCATAGAAGGTTTAGGGGTTTCCAGGCAAGTTTGTAAAGATTATAAGTAATATAATAAACATTACATGAAACCATTTATCAATACAAAATATCCTTCGGTAAATGACTTAAGAAACCGTGCAAGGAAGAAAATGCCAAAATTCGCTTTTGATTATTTAGATGGAGGCTGCAATGAAGATATAAACTTGCATATCAACCGTACCGACATACAAAAAATTCAGTTGATGCCTCAATATTTATCCGATTTTGAGAAATCAGAAATGAAAACCGAGTTATTCGGGCATACCTATGATGCCCCTTTTGGGATTGCCCCTATAGGCCTTCAAGGTTTAATGTGGCCAAATTCTCCCGAAATTTTAGCAAAAGCAGCTTTTGAACATAATATTCCTTTTATTTTAAGTACGGTGACAACTTCAAGTATTGAGCGTATTTCAGAAATAACCGAAGGTAAATCTTGGTTTCAACTCTATCATCCAGCTGAAGAAAGCGTAAAAGTTGATATTTTAAACAGAGCACAAGCCTCGGGGACAGGTGTTTTAGTAATTCTGGCAGATGTTCCCACATTTGGCGTAAGACCCAGAGACACAAAGAACGGGCTTGGGATGCCCCCTAGAATGACCTTAAAAAACATCATAGAAGTTTTCAAACACCCTCATTGGGCCATTGAAACCATAAAACACGGCATTCCGAATTTCGAAAGTTTAAAACCATATATGAAAAAAGGAATGAGCTTGCAACAGTTGGCTAAATTCATGGATGAAACGTTTTCCGGCAGATTAAGTGAAGAAAGAATTAGTAGAATAAGAGACCAGTGGAAAGGAAAACTCGTTATCAAAGGAATAGTTAATGAGTTAGATGCGGAACGGGCCATTAAGCTGGGAATAGATGGTATTATTGTTTCTAATCATGGAGGAAGACAGTTAGATTGTGGAGAATCCTCAATTGTACCAATGACAAATTTGGCACAGAAGTATGGTGACCAAATTAGTATAATGGTTGATTCTGGCTTAAGAGGCGGTCCGGATATAGCAAGAGCCATGGCTAGTGGTGCAAAGTTCACCTTTATGGGACGCAGCTTTATGTACGGTGTTGGTGCCTTGGGTAAAAAAGGGGGCAATCATACAATTACAATGTTAAAAAAGGAAGTTCAACAAGTAATGGAACAAATTTGTTGTCAAAAAACAAGCAATTTCCCTGAACATTTAATTAAATAAAGGCTAATACGGCGAAAGATAAATCAACTATTTCAAAATCAATATTTTACAAACAAGTCAATCTTTAAACACAGTTAAAAAAGTGTTGACCGATTTGTTAGCCGAATTAAGTCATATTGAATCAATTCTTATGATAGTCTAAAAACCACAAAACCTTGATAATCATAAGATTAACAAGGTTTTAGTTTGCATTGATATGCTTCTTAGTCGGGATGACAGGATTCAAAACATCTTGCACAACCCATTGTTTACCAGTATATTAAATCTTAATTTCCCAAACAGGACACTAATTAAGACATCAACGAGAGCGTTTTACGCTTTCTATACCATAAAACTAATCAAAACATATCAAATAAAAAAGTGCTCTTAAACAGCACTTTTACAGATGGCTACCTCACCAACCCCTACTATCATCTTATATCAAGACGATAGAAATAACAAAGGGGTTCATTTTCTCAAATCCTTTGTTATTTCTATCGTCAAGATTTTTTTAGTAGTTTCTTATTTCATGAGATAATCAGGAAACTAAGTAAACTTGAAACAATCAACATACTTAATGCTTTTTGCTCCGTGAATTTCATAATGAATATTAGACTCAATTAATTGCCCCAAGATATATAGAACAAAGGGAGCACCTTGTTTTTAATAGTATACAGTAATAGTATACAGTATCAGAAGAAGAACTTGACACCTTATCGATATTAATAAATAGAATTCTGAAAAACAATTGATCTACAGAAAAATCTAGACCTGTTTTTTCAATTTATGATCTGTATACAAAATGTTATTCAATTTTCTTCTGGTAAGTTTCCTCCTAGATTTAAGGAACCTTCTATTCTTTTTTAATTCTCCAATTTCTTTCTCTAAAGGCTCACTTTCCCTATCAATACTTAATTTTCCAAGTCTCTTTGTTTTATCCTTAATTTCAGGCTCAATGTTTTCTTTTGCTTTCAGATATTCATTCTCAATAATCTTCAGCCTCCTTTTGGCTCTTTCACGATAAACTAGTTTGGAATCATCAGCCAAGACCTTTTCTATGGAAGTCATATGAGTATCAATTAAAACTTTGGCCACATCATTTGCGGAATCCGACCTTTTGTAATCAATAAAAAGGATATCGGGTACTGCCTCCAAACTTTTGTTATATCGTACATATTCAGTTATAATTATTTTTCTATCAATAATCATAACACTGTACGGACGAAACGCCTTTTCTATCGAGTATAAATTAAAATAGTCCTTACAATCATCCCTATATAGCTGTTCAAATTGAGCAAACATATCATTGTAAGAAAGGTCTAAAACAACATCCAGATGATTATTGAAGTTTATTCCGCGGTCTAGTTTATTAATCGGACACTGCAGTATTCTTGTGTAAACAGGCTTAGCTAGATTTTCTTTCTTCTTTGAATAAATAAATTCAGAAATGGCTTCTAGATATCTCTCATAATTATCATGAAAACTTTTAAAATCACTTCCGCTTCTAGTTAATTTTTCAGTAACAAACAAGTTATCACCTGTATAATCCAGTACAATTATTTCTTCTTTAGCCTTTTTTACCTCATCAATAATTCTATCAAAATACAATTCCAAGAAGTCCTGATAGTTCTTTATTAAATCGTTCTTTTTCAAATGACTATATGAAATTGCCGAGTCACTTTTATCCTTATACTTAAAAGTATATATTGAATCGTCTAATCCAAAAAAATCTGGTGTTATGGGCAGAAGACTACATAGCATTGCCACCTCATGCCTTTTAAAATCTTTTAAACTCTTATTAAAATAAGTGTGCAATCTAGACCTAGAAATGCCCGTAGCTTGAGTAAAATCTTGATATTTTATGTTGTTTTTTTTAAAAACCTGAACAAGATTATTTTTCATTTTTAATTTTTTAACTACAAAATAGTTAAAATTAAGACATTTTACCTTAAACAAAAGTTAAAAAGCAGAAAAAATATTCTATCTTTACTATGTAATTTGGGGAAATGGCATCTAACAAGACTACATGGGACGAGTTCTTTGATAAGAAAAACGAGTTGATTTGGACTAAACTAGATCATGAAGTTGCTTATTACCTTAAGAAGTATAAATTGAGTTATGACGAAAAAAATGATATTAAGCAGGATATATTAGAAAAACTTCACAATAAACAAGCGAAGACTTTTATAAGCAGAGATATTAAAAAAATTAAGTCAGAAGGGGATTTTCAGGGGTATGTATACAAGATGGTTAAAAATGCTTATTATGACTTGATAAAACATAACAAAAGGCAACAAAAACTAATTGGCGAGTTTAGTCTCCGCCAAAAAATACAAGACACCCAACCTGAAGACAATAGACACATTACTTATTCCAAGCTTCTAAAACCTCACGTTGATGAATTTGCAAAAAACTATATATTGAGTGCAAATCTCGATTTAGCAGATAAACTTATTCTTATTCGATGCTTCAGTGGCTGTGAGATTGAAACTATTTGTGATAACGAAGACAAGGAACGTATCAAGAAAATCCAGAACATGGTTAGTTATCGGAGAAAACATTGTGCCCAGGCATTCAGAAAATGTCACGTAGGATTAATCGATAAAGAAAACCACAAAACCGAACAAATAATATTATGGCTCCTTGGACAAAGAAGGTTTCTAAAATAGTTAAAATTTAAACTCGGCCAGCTCTGCAATATCCGCCTGAATTTTAAATTTTAATGAATTATGAAATCCACGACTTTCCGTAGTAGTTAAATTCCGTAAGGGAAACAGGTCGTCCAAAGTATAATTCGAAGGTAATTCCATATTTAGTTTTTTACGGAAACTTTTACGTATCGATTGCTCAAATTTATTATTAAGCATACAATACTTTATAATTTCATTTTTAAGCGTCTTATTTATATTAACTTTTCCGTTAATATATTGAAGATATAGTTCGTGTAAATTTTTTAATAAACGCATTAACAAATGCTCCCCTTTTAGTATTGAATCTTTAAGTTCCTTATCCGTTCTATTTTCAATTTTAATTTTATCCTTTTCTTTTTCTTTTTCTATCCAATCAAAAACCTCATTATCGTCATTATCTCTAGTTAATTTATGCCCTTGTCTATTTTCTAGACCTGCTGCAACTACTGTAGCCACAATCGTTGTTTCAATTAGTTTATTTCGTTTTATTTTTTTATCCATTATTTCGTTACGTTTTTTTGTAAAACCATAGTGCTATTTTATTCAGAGCAGTATAGCGATGAAAAAAAAAACACCCTATTTCAAATAAGGGCGTAGTTATAGTCTCTGTTAAGGGTGCAAGTTTTTTTCTGAAAGAAAAATAAGATGTGCTTTTTAATGTTGACAACAATCCATCCTCATATTTATGAGAATAATACTCAATGTTGTATAAAAAACAATTAATTCTATTCATGATATTGAACATTTTAAAGATAGTAAAATTCTATATAATTACAAAACACCGTACTCTATTAACAATGGTAGCACACTATCATTAAATAGATACTTAGCAGTCCTGTGGCTTAAATTTGAAGGTTGTTCACCATTAAGCACAATTAAAGTTGTATACCTATTATTAGAAATAAGAAAACTAGAAGAAATATTCACACCATCCTTTTCAAATGTCCCTGTTTTAGCAATGAAGTCTATCGGGTTCAGGCCTTGATTCTCTAAAGCTCTTTTAGTCGAAGTAGCAGTGCCTGTTAAAGGAGAATTTAATGCCTCTTTTAAGGGTTCATTACTTGAAAAAGCATCCACAGCTATATGGCTAAACCACTTCGCTACCTGTATAGGCTGATATGGCTCTACTCCTCCAATTGCAATTGACCGGTACGTCGACAAATTATTTATCCGCATTAACTCATCAAAACTCATATCGCTATATTTGGATGTGCTCGGTGAATAAAACGGCAAATTAAAATCATTGAGCAGTACCTGTGAAAACTCATATTGCTCATTTTCGGTTAAATATTTCAAAACCCCAGCGGACATGTTGTTATCACTCCATCGCATCCAATAATTGATGCCAGACACCTCGCCTCTCGAATTTAGACAAGTAAAGGCCCCATTTCCTTGATTGCATTCTAAAAGCGCATATAACAATAACGGTTTTTTAACGCTTCCCACAAAATAAGATTTAAAAGCCATTGGTGTTTCCTCGAAAAACGGATAGTTCGCATTAACTATTTCACGTTTATTCAAATTGTCTAAAATTATAATGCTACCTTCGATATTATAACGACTAAGCCTCTGTTCAATGTGCCCCTCCAAAACCCTATTAAGCTCAGCATTAAGATCGACATTTACAGCACTGGAGGCCCAATCAATATTGCTATAATAAATATTATCAGCATATAGTTGAGCGGCTCCATTTGAAAAGATTTTTTTAAGTAAGACTTCTCCAAAAGGACCATTTTGATCACTAATTAAAGTTGATCCAAATTCAAAAAACCTAGAATAACTCAAACGTTTTTTTAAGTTTTCAGCTTCCAATTTAAAAACTTTGGGATAATATTCTTTGATTCGCCTTTTAGCATAATACAAAGATTGCAGATTACGGACAATAGATTTCTGTTGATTCTCAATATCCAAAAGACCATTAACACAAATTTCACTTGCCTTTTCAATTATTGCTTGATTGTATCGCAGTCGAGATCCATAATCACTTTGAGAAGGGATTGCATTATTATCAAAATCATTAGTTTTTTGGAATCGTCTTTCCATAATAATTACATCTTTTTGAAACCTAACAATCATAATGGACTTAATAACAATCATGAGCATTATGAAAAGGAAAAAGACCTGTGATAGTGCAATTGATTTATATTTAAACTGCCTTAATGTGGGTGTACTACGCTTTGCTTCTTTCACCCTAAACTCTTGACCAATACTTTTGTTATAAAAAATAGAGTCCAGTAGCAAAAACAGAATAGCCAAGAAAATGGCATCATAAACACCAACACTTATAAATGTTAGAGGTTGCCCAGTTAAGATGGCGCCAGGAAGCATGAGGTTCGTGAAAATTTGATAAACAAATTGCACTAAGGTAATCGCAGTTAAAAAAGAAACAACACGTCCATATTGACTGGTATTAGCAATATCATAAGTTTCAGTCTCCGTAATCCTGACCTTGGTGGTCGTCACTTTTAAAACAAAAAACAAATGAGATAATATAAAGAACAGTATTAGTAAAAATAAGCCAATAAAAAACAAACCACCCAACATTAAACTCCAATGAAAGGCATAATCTGTATCGGCCACAGATTGCGCAAGTCTTGGTATTTTTAAATCGTTCCAAAACCCTGTAAGGTTTTCTATTAAGTTCTTTAAATTAGTATATATATATGCTATGGATTCCTTATCTCCTTGATGGAAACCATTATAAAATTTATTATCAGGAGGAAAATAAGTATAATAAATCCGATAAAATTTGCGCTGACTTAACCCAAAGACATTTATGAGTAAAAAAATACTTACCAACCCCACAAATAATGTAGTGAATGCCTTTTTTATTTTAGATTCATTAAGTATTAATTCAATCAGTAATATTGAAATGAATACGAACAAGCAACTTCCAAAATCCGAAGAGGCTATGGTTAATAACAAAGAGTAAAAAATGACAAATAAATTTTGAGTCATAGGTATGTACACCTTCCTCCTTAATTTAAATAAAACCTTATCTATACGGCTATATAGCATATCAAAGGCTGATGAATTAAAAAGAAAAAACGAAATCACTATGGCAATTTTTTGAAGATGCAAAGAAGGCATACCTAACACTCTTTCATTATAGCTTCCATATTTAAATACTACTAGGGCAGCAAAAAGGAAAACAACTATAATTTTTGAGTTCTTTAACAATTTAACAAGAGGCTTAATTTTTAAGTCAGTAGCCTTAATTCGTTTTTTAGCTAAAATAGTTTTTATGACACTTTTAGAAATAGGCATTAAAACCAAAGTAAGTGGCAGGATGTGAATCACTACTACAACTATGATAGAATAAAAACCCCCATTAGTATTGTAGTTAAATGCTGTGATCAAAATAGGAATCCCTAAAAGTGCCAATAAGGTTATAAGAAAGCGTAACCAAATTAAAGATTCATGAATTGGGTTCACAATCTCTCTAAGAATTTCAATATTAACTCCAAAAATTTCTTTTGAAATAGTAACTTCCCTTTGGTTTCTAAAAAGTGCAAAAAAATAAAAAAGTATACTAAGAATTAATAGTATGTAGTGGGAAATAAATAGTATCTTTTTCCAATTAGAAAATCGTTGATCTATTGTAAATAGTATATTTCCCAGCTCAAAAACACGGCTTCCTTGCAGCACCTTAACATTATTGTCATTATATACTTTATAACTATTTCTCCATTGTGACGACTCTATTATTAATTTGTATTTACCATTATGGGATGTTGTGTTATCAAAGTCATAGTTATAATTATACTTACCATATTGATTTGGAGACATATTAAAGTTAACACCTAAGGTATCTCTCCCTCTTGACAACATATATTTTACTCCCAATCCATCATCTTTCCATAATACGACAATTTTCCCATTAGATCGCTTAAGCTTTATTGTCTTTCTATGTGCTTTCTTGCCTGCTGGAAAATTAACCACAATCCCCTGAAATAAATTTTCTTCCGAAACATCGGATTCACCTCGATAGAATGTAAATTCTCCATCTGTCTTATTTATTTGCCTAATAAATGGTAAAAAGGGGTTGGAGTCATTGACTAAAGGGTTTCTTACTGATTTATGGGCTGCAAACGACCAGCGACCATTTAGATAGTACAGTTTACCCAAAGTATTTGGATATAAGTTGGAATCCGTATAATTTAAAATTATATCATCAGGATTAGAATCAGTAATGGCGTCTAATGATTTATAATTACTGAAGTGGTATGTTTTACTTGAATCCAGCAAAAGCCCCTCTGCTTGAATTATTGTTGGGGAAGGATGATCTAGACCAATAACATATAAGCCATAACCACCATAAATAATTGATAATAGTGCTACAACTATAAAAATATACCTGTTATACATGTGCTAACCTTTAACATTAATTTCAAATTGTTATTAAAGCACAACTTTTCAACAATTTTATAATTTTCCTTATAAGGTGACGTTCGGAGTAGATCATTCAATAAGTTTTGAATTAGCCTATGGAATTTGGATAGTTCATTTATATCAGACTTGCTCCGAATACTCCTTTTACTTTCTATTATTGATTGCTTCAAATTTTTCTCAGCCTCAATCATCGGAGGTATAAACTTGTTGATTATATCCACCGTATTGCCAAAATTATTTAAGCAATCAACAATTTCATTATCGAATTTATTTAGTAATTCTTTGTATTTAGTTAACTGTTCCATTGTCCTAAATTTTGCATGAGCTGCTCATTAGAAATTGGATTCCATTGCCTGTGAGCTCCTTTCAATAATCTGTATGAAACATCAATTAATTGGTAATCACCATTAAGGTTAATTCCAGAACATGCGTGATTTACTTTTTGGCCATTTAAATCAATATCAATATGAACATAATCTGCCTTAATCGCGGCGTACTTACACATGGCATTGAAAAATATGGTTAGTTCACCACATACACCCCTCCTAGTGTTAAAAACATCCCGAGCATTTTTATAGTGCGATATGTCGTGAGCCTTGTCGTAAGACAGGTTTTTAATGGACCAATCAAATAACAACACGATAAATGTTGGCAAGTCCTTTTTTGCATCAAATAACAAGTTTTCTGCTAATAGCTTCATGGGGACCGTTAAATAAAAAACATTGAATATGTTAGCTTTATTTTGAATAGGGGATTTATACTTCTCATCCATAGTATTATGGTCCACCTCAATATTAAACACCTGCTTTAAGTGCTCACTTAGATTATAACTTTTTTCTTCAAAATATTGATGACATTTATCCGTAAGATCTTCTGTCCAGAGCTCAGGGCTAACGGCTTTAGCTTTTAAGAATTCCGTTTTCATGCGTTCAACAGTTAAAAACTCCATCACCTTATAATCTATCTCCATTTCAGTTTTGATTAGTTTCTGGTGATTATTTGATTCTATCTCACTAATCTCATTCTCATCACTTAATTTTTTATGCGCCTTTTTTATGTCGTCCTCAACAATTTTTTCACATATTGCACTATAACTATTGTCTTTCTTAATATTAAGCTTTGAAAACATAGCCGTAAATTCCATTCCAAGTAAAAACACAAAAAGTATAAATGCAAATCCTATTTTATAAGGGTTGGGTAAGATTATTTTTTTTAATAGGATATCCACTTTTTCAAAGAGCCCTAAACGCGATACATTATTTAAAATTGCTTTTTCTTCTTCAAAGATTTTTTTAAAAACCAGTTCTTCTTTGTCCAATTCTTCTTTTAAGGCAGCTAGCTTAACTTCTTCTTTGACGCAAAAGGCGTTATGTATTTTATCATACTTTGGTCCAGCATATACAATATTTGCTTCTTTAACACAGTTTGCTTTATGATATGAAGCAATTATTGCTTCTTTCTCATTGGCTATACTATAACGTTTTGCTTTTTCCTCAAGATAAGAATCGGTTAATGAATTGAATTCGTCAGTATTAATTGATTGGTTATAATTATTAATATCGTTTGTATTGATAAGTAATAGGAAGCTTATGACACCTAACACTACATTTGAAGAACCGAAAATAGCCCTAACAATAAAACCAAATTTTGTAGATTCTCCACTAACCAAAAAATAGTCAACACAGAAAACCATACCACCATATGTAATACCACCAAAAAGCAAAATTGAAACTGCGTGAGTAAATTGTGAAGTAATCTCTATACCAGTGGCTATGCTAATTACTGAAACGAAAATTAGTGCATAGCCAATATTTTTATAACTTTTTTTTATGCTAACACTTGACATGTGCCAAGCCCTTTCATCTAGCCCTAGAATTTCATAAATTTTCATATGTCTATTTTTTAATTATGCCTTTTACGCCCTTTTTCAAAACTAAATTCCATTTTTTACTGTAGTCTTCCTTAATTATTATACTGTCAGAAAGAAGGTCTGAAATACTATTATTTTGACTGTTAACTTTGTCTCCAATTTTTGATTCATTTTCATCATCGCCATACTTTACAGCCTTGTTTTTAAATATCGAATCATTTGTTATTTGTTTTTCATCTACATCTTCAATAATTGGTTGACCATTTATGATATCATCAAACCCAAAAACTAATGATGCATTTTTTTTATCGGATTTATTTTTCATTTTTTGTTTAGCAGGTTTTTAGAATTAATTAATACACTTTGTTTAAATAACAGTGCAACCAGTTGCTTCACTGACACTTTTTGACTTTTATTTTTAATTTTCCTGGCATTAAATGCAATCATCCAAGAAATTCTAAACTAAAAATGAATGAATAATGGGCATATAAGTGAACTACCAAATTTTTTAATTACCAAAATCCAATGCCATAACCGACATACCCACATTGTATTGGAAGTAAATACAAAAGTTTATTTCATGATTCTATAAAATCAAACAGGGATGCCATTCACTGACCTCTTTATAACAATAACATAATTTCTCAGGGATTTATTAATGACTTCTGATGTTTCTTGGAACGGAGAACGGACTAATAAAAAAGCGCCCTTATAAGGACGCTCTAAGCTTAATCAATTTTCCGTCAGTCTTACCTTAAAACCAACCTTCTATTTCCATTCGATTCCTCTATCTCAATCATCAACTTTTCATTATCTCCTAATACAAACTTGGGCAATATATAAACAAGCCTTTGTGACTTTCCTACCCCTACCCGGTTAGGCATGTTATACTTATATCTTGGTTGAATAAAGAGTTTTTGATAGGAAGCTTTACGTTTTTTGTTACCGTTTACTCGATAGATATTGAGGCAATCTACTTCAAAATCGATTTCAGACCTGTTCTTGATTTCTAATACCAAATAAACTTCAGAAGCGTTGTAAACCATTTTTTGTAACTGTAATTTGACACCTCTTTTTCTTTTAGTAGCAAGGGAAATGTACTTTGATTTTAACAAATGTTGACTGAATTTTTTGAAATAGTCTATTCTCTCAGATAGTTTAACTATTGGCTTCTGTTTGAAAACCGGAGGTCGCTCATTTCCGATACTTTCTTTAGCCGTTAAGAAATAGTTCAGCTTTGGCAGCTGTTCTTTATACTTCAAAATATAAGAATAGACCTTTCCTGTTTTGGTCACTGTCAGTAGATTACTCTCTGCTCCGGGAGTAGCTTGTAACAGTCCAAAATATTGTTCTTTTTCTCTATTGTAGGTAAAAACAAAATTGGGAGTTCCGGTTATTCCCTGGCGAATGGGCTCAGGAAAAAACAAAGCCACGTTCTTTTTTTCATTAGCATAGATAGTATCTAAGGTTTTTTGGGCAGCTACAAAGTTTGTAAATAGAGTGATTGTAATAAAGATTATTGTTTTCATAGTATAGGTTTTAAGATGAGTTGGTAATTATCTGTTATGGTAACTTTTATAGTTTGGTTGTTTCGTTGGAATATCCTTTTGATGCCACTTACTTGCGGAACACCTACAATATTGATATCATCTACAACATCACCTAATACTTCTTGTCTGGCCTCACCTCTAAAACTGTTTTCAATGTAAATACCTTCACTTCCGTCCTGAAGATCAAAAGCATTTAACTTAACAGGTCTGTGATTGATGTTTTCAATTTCTATAATGGTTCGATTAGGCTTAAAACTCACAAAACCATAAATAGGTGTATTTCTCAGCAAAGAATGACCATTGATAATGGCATCTTTGACAAGGCGCATTTCCAAGCGATGGTTGTTACTCACGGTTTGAGTACCATCCACCCGCACATAAATGAAAGCGTCAGTTTTCTGGGTTGTGAGATTTTCATTTTCCAACGGATTCGATGCAAAAAAGAGTTGGTGCTCCAGCCCTAATTCTTTAGAATCTACACTTACTTCTTTCTTTTCACTTTTAGGCACAGAATCTATTTGAATTTGCTTAGGCTCCATTTTAACTTCAGGTTTTCTAAAACTTTTATCAGAATAACTGATACGCCCTTCGTTATATATACTGTCAATGATACGCTGCTTTTCGTATTCCATATAGTGGGGATTGAAGTAACCCTTATCGTCTATCATATGGTCGGGATAAACTGATGGCACGGTTGTTTCCCGTTCTTCTTTTAGGTCGTCTAAAGCTTCCAATTTAGAGTTGTATTCCTCTTGTCCTTCTTCTAATTTGGGGATAGGGATCTGATTGTTTTCAATAAGCGGTTCTTCATCCTCTCCAATGACCAACATAGAGTATCCCCCTATAAACAGGACTATACAAACCAACAACATGGCAAATACGACTTTATTCTTCTCTATCTTCATAGTTTTCAAGTTTTTTTAGTTTGTTTTCAAAAAAATTAGTGATCAGTAACCCATGGGTGTTCCTGGGGAAGTTTCTATCCACATGGATAATATTTCCCGAGGTGGTCAATTCATAAGTATCAACTATGGACCCTCGGTTGATTTCAAAAATGGTGGTGGTCTCAAAACGATACGGTTTTTTTTGAATCTCTATTTTGGATTCTATACTCAGGACTTTTTGGACCAATGAATATTGGATCAGGCGATTATAGAAACCATCTGCTTTCTTTTGCCTGTAAAGCGCATCTACAGAACTGTTGCCCAACCATAAGGCCTTTTCCAAATTCTTCTCATAGTCACTGGCATCAATGTCATAGAAATAGGTGTGAAAAAGGTTCAAATGCGCCAATACTTCCACACCCAGATTTTCTTGTTGTGACACCAATTTTAATGGAATTACCTGACCATCAGTATTGACCACAAAGGCATTATTGACAGTTTCCTTGTGTAATTTCATGACCATCAAGACAGACACAACACATGTAATAACAGCCCCTATAACAACAGTAAGTACAATAAAACGGTTTAACTTTAGGGTGCTGTAGATATTCTTATAGGGCGTCATCATCTGTGTCCTGTTTTTTTTCAATACTTCCCAGAAGCAAAATTTCGGACACTATCACTTCAGTGACATATCTTTTGTTACCATCCTTATCTTCGTAAGAGCGGGACACTAATTTCCCTTCAATGGCAATTTCCTTGCCCTTGACCACATGCTTCTCGACGATGTCTGCTACCTTACCCCAGGTCACCAAAGTATGCCAATAGGTGCGTTTTACCTTTCCCCCTTCGGCATTTTTAAAGTACTCATTGGTAGCTAATGACAAACGGGCTTTTTTTCTTTCCTTATCCAGAACCGTAATCATAGGATCTTCACCTACATTACCGATGAGCTGGACTTTATTTTTGATTTTGTTCATAATTAAAATTTTAGATGCCTGCCTTGCCGCAGACAGGATTAATAATTGTTCTTGCTGACCTAAGAGGTAAAGAGTTTAAAGACAAATGAGGTGGCACGCCGATAGAGCTTGAATTTTAGAATAACAATCAACCCTATGGAACCAAGCTGTAACAACGGGGCAAAAAAGGA
This sequence comes from Seonamhaeicola sp., assembly GCF_028281565.1. Lineage (GTDB taxonomy): Bacteria > Bacteroidota > Bacteroidia > Flavobacteriales > Flavobacteriaceae > Seonamhaeicola. The sequence continues at coordinate 46,757 of NZ_JANQJQ010000003.1, read as the reverse complement.
ACTGCCCCAATCGGTCCCGAATAGATTGCTCCAGAAATTGGTATTTACTTCTACATAAAGATTATTGACAAACACATTGACCAGAAAAAAGGCCGGCACCAGCATATATACCCCGGCATACAACTTAAAGAAGTTATAGGCCAACGAACGAAATTTTTCAAATACGGCCAGGCTAATGACCAGCGGAAAAAAGGCCTGCATAATACCTAACAAAAAGTAACGCTCTGCCAGAAATAGCGGGTAAATAAACAGATCCAACAACCAAAGAAATATCCCAATGATAAAGGCCACCATCTTTAACCCGTACAAAGGAGTTACGAGGGCTTCGTAAAGCATGGCCATGGCTTTTTTGGCGGCTTCCAAGGCCCCCACTTCCTGTTCCAAATCGATGTCCTGCATTTGTAACGGAAGGAGTGCCGGAGCCGTGTCCCTATATTGGGTTTCAATGGCGACCAGAATCGTGTCAAAGACATCCAATACCTCTGTTGAAAAAATGACCAGGATGACAACTGCAAAATTTTTCGCTAATTCGGTTGGTGTCAGCCCCCAGGTATAACCATCGCTTTTGGCAACCCCCTCATTGTATTTTTTTAAGATATTGATCAGAAAGAATAAGATGGCCAGGGTTTTCATTCCCGTAATGGTATATTGTGAGAAATCACTATCCTTTACGGTTTGAAAAACTGAATCCACATACTCTAAACCAATTCCTAAAAACATACCGGCCATTAATAATTAGTTTCTCGGTTGTTGATTTTGTACTGCATTTCACGAAAGGCAATGATCTCCCGATACCGTTTTGTTTTTGATTCTATTTCAGCGACCATTTCTTTGGATTTTATCTCCATATCTTTGAGAACTTCGGCTCGTTCGGCGTCGGTCATTTTTAGATTATTGCTTGAAAGGATCTCTTCTATATAATCGAGCCCGTCCAATGAATTTTCGATAATGTCATTGAAAGATTGTGAAATACGGTTGACTTCGTCGGCCTTGATATAAGGTGAATTAAGTATCTCCCGCAGGTCTTCCTGTACTACGTTAAACAGCCGTTGGTTGTTACGGCCAATGTCACGAACCGCTTTAAGTTGCCTTATGACATTATTGACCTGTTCAATATTTTCTTTTTGGGTTTTTAAAAATTCAACTGTCTTTAATAATTGAGACGTCTGTTTTGCGGATTCTATCAGCGACTTTGTAAAACTGATAAAGTTGGTGTTGTCATACACAGGCATCCCCTGGGCCACAATGTGGCCGGATGATGAAAGTGCTAAGGCTAATAAGAATACTAGTGTTTTGATTTTGTGATTCATTTGTTATTGTTTTAAAAGTTAATATTAAATCAGCCTATGGCTGTTGTTTTACGAATGTATTAATGGCAACTTCCATATCATTTGTTTTTTCATAAATGGCCATTATGGCCTCACTTTCCTTGCCGTCAGTCAAATAAGCGGCATATACTTCTTTGGGAACCTCCAGACGAAATATGTTGCTCTCCTTCCCAATCTTGATAAACATTTCTGTGTACTTCCTATCACCGGTAAGATTGTTGCGAATCGACTTTAATTGATTAAGATCGTGGCTCGACAAGTTTAGTCTTTCCTTTAGCTCCTTATAACCTTTTTCATTCCTAAGGCTATAAATGACCTGTGTGTTTTCAAGGATACTTGCTGATGTGGAGTTGTTTGGCAGTTGATTAATGGATTGCAGGATGATGCCGATGGCGCCATTCTGTTTACGGATGGCCTGATAATAGAACTCTACACTTTCAAGGACATTCCCGAATTTGAGTTGCTTGGCAAACTCATCAAATAATATGATGCCCCTTTCGGAACGATTTCGCCAAATGGTTCGTTGAATAGCTGATTTGATGAGCTTCAGCATTACAGACAGAATCTCCTTGTTGTCCTTGACTTCATCCAGTTCAAAGACAATCATTCGCTTATCCTCAATTTTATAAGTCTGGTCTTCACTCACATTGAATAGGAAGCTGTACAACCCATCATCCACATATTCCGAAAGAATATGCAGGAAGTTGTAAACGCTAAAATGCTCTTCCCTTATATTAAGAGCCTCTATGAGGCTATCTTTTTTATTGTCTATAAACTGAAATAAAGAATTCAGTGAATGATTTAAACGGATGTGCTTGTAGTAATGAAGCAGCACCTTCTTTATGGCTACCTCTTTTGCTTTTGATACCTGGTTTCCTTCCGCCAATAGTTCCAACAAGAATAAGGCCAGGTCTTCCAGTCGTTCGGGTGTCAAATCGGCTTCATTGGAAATGTAGAAGGGATTGATGCCCAAATTCTTTCCCTGCTCATATCGTAAAATAATATGGTTGTCGGGATAGAGCTTGGCAAACTTGGAATACGAGCCTCCCAAATCGATAATGACCAGTCGTACTTGTTGCTCAAAATACTGACGAAATATGTTGTTCGCTAAAAAGGATTTGCCTTCACCAGTAGGGGCAAAAATGGCAAAGTTCCTGGCCTTGATACGTTTCTTTTGCTCGTCCCAAACATCCTTTAAAACTGGAATATTGTATTGCCTGTCATTGAAAATGACGCCAGTGGCGTCTGACAAGTAATTTGTATTGTTGATGTATAAGCACAAAGCATGTTTTAAATCGGTGACGTACAAATCTTCATTGGAGAAATTGGAGCTAAAACAACAATAAGAATTTAGAAAATAGTGCTTACGTTCTTCTCCTTTTGGGTAATATGGCACGATGTCCAGCTCCTTATATTCGGCCTTAATCTTCGAGGCAATATTTTTTAGCTGTCGGATTTCCGGACACCAGAAAACAATGTTGAGATGCCCACGTATAATTCTTGAACTATCGTCTTCATTAATCTTAGCAACAATGGCCTCAATCTTCTTTTGAATGACCTTGTTCTGCGTTCCGAAGTTTGAACTTTTGTTAAGTTCTTCAATTTTTTTGTCCAGTAATTTTCGCCATTTGTGTTTGTCATCGAGGTAAATGATTTGGTTGATAATATGATTTTCATTTAGGTTCAATCCCAATCCATCAATAAAGCCCTGATGGAATTCAAAATCATCGGATGTGAATTTGTCATTGGTCTTACTGCTTTGGACCATATCACCAAAACAGAGTTCGCTATTTACTGCCAGCACGTCAAAATGGTTTTCCCCAATTTCAATCGTTGACTTTTTCAATTGAATATCCGTATCTAAACCTTCATTAAAACCATTGAAGTAGACACTCGTAAGCTCTAAAATTTCGTTCTCATTTAATTGTCTCAGGGACACCCTGCGGCTGTTATTGATAAATGAAACCGCATCATTTACCGAAGTAATAAACTCCTGGACATTATGGTCCAATTGTTTATGAATACCCTTTTCTGTCTTGCGAAATGGATTGGTGAATTTTGAAGTGTTCAAAGCCTTACCCAATGGCAGCGTGAAATACAAGTAAGATTGATGGGTTATGCATTCCCGTCCCTTAAAATGACGATAGGTTGCCTTTTCCAAAAAGCTTTCATTCGGAAGATTATCCGCCTCATAGAGGTTCTTTTTGTAGATGTCCTGTTTATGGATTACGGTGCTTGTTGGTAGGGATTTGAAGGCCTGAAACCAAGTGCCGTGAATATCTTCAAAATCCTTTTCCGACAGGGAATATATTTCAGGTAAATCGGCTTTATAACATAGTACCACATTGCCGTTACTGGCGAAAATGATATGCTTTTCTATGTTTAAAATAGGGTGGTATGCCGATAGATTAATTTTCTTCATATTGGAGTTGACTTTCTCGTTTGTTACAGATAGTGGTTGGGAATACTTTTTTGAAATGCAATAAGGCGGAGTGCTTGGACAGTTGTGTCAGTGCTGTATAAAGACCTCCATTAAAGATGAAAACCAAAATGATTACCAAAAGGTTAAAGGAAAAGATGATGAAAAGCAACGACCCTATGACCGAAGTCATCATCAAAGCGAACAGTGAAATGGGCAACCCCATAATCACCGCTCGTTTTCGGATATCTTTATAGACCTTATAGCGTTTCATGTTACACCACGATGCCAATGAGATATGTAAAGATGCCCACTACTGCTCCTGCAATAAGTACAAAGACCAATACACGGGTTATCCCTTTTTTGAGGTCCGCATTTTCACCAAAGAAGTGTCCGGCATTGAAGAGGAAGCCTATTAAGAAGATGACTCCCAATATAATTGGGAAGATGGCTCTAATAGTATCTGAAACATCGTTAACGGAATCTTCAATACCTCCAATCTGTGCAAAAATGGTATTAGAAATAAGAAGTGAAAATACGGTTGTAAATAGTGATTTTTTCATATTGAAATCGATTTAAAAATTACTTGATTTTGATATATGAAAAATACGCCCAATTATCCTTCATCTAACTGATTCACAGGTAATTGTTAATAAAATAAAAACTAATGACACTTGCTAATCATTGATGTAAATTGTGACCAAATTATATTTTGGATTTGCAGGTGTTTGTGGATAACCTAAAATTTATTTGGTTGACGGGTGCCAGAAAACATCAAGTTTAGAATTTAACTATTGAAAAATCCAAATAAGCTTACCCCTTGACAAATTGAAAAAAAATCACTATCTTTACAATATAGTATCATATATGATACTATATAAAAAACATTATGAAAATTGAATCATTTAAACGAGCCATAGATTATATTGAAAGATTCTTTCACTTAAAAAATGAGTATGCTTATACCTTAAATGACTTAAGAGAGATTTTTGATGAAAATCGTGAGGACTGGAAAATAGCAGCTTACCGCAATTCTTATGATTTTATTAATTTTTTACAAGAAAGCAGGATTTTATATGTGAATGGTCTTGACGGCTATGATAATTCCGAAAAAAAAATATGGACTAAAGAGGACGCCGTTAATTATGACATAGCATTAACAATAAGAAAGGGAGGGTACCTGAGTAATTATACGGCAATGCAGATTCATAACCTGACCCTTCAAATACCCAAAACGATATATGTCAGTATCGACAAATATGAGGTTTTTCAAACAAAAGGCGACATTATTTTGGAACAAGAAGCTGTAGATAGTGCCTTTTCTAATAAACAGCGCATGTCCACAGATGTCTTTGTTTCGAGAAAAGATAAAATAAGATATACATTCCTCCATAAAAAGCATAATTCGATTAAAGTAGGAATCATAAATAGGGGGCGTTTCCCATTAACCGATTTAGAAAGGACCTTAATTGATATAACTGTAAGGCCGGCTTATTCAGGAGGTGTTTTCCAGGTTCTCGAGGCTTACCAAAGGGCTGCGGGAAAAATAAGCTTACCGAGACTTAATGATTATCTAAATAAGCTGGACTACATATACCCATACCACCAGTTAGTAGGTTTCTATCTAGAAAAATCCGGCTACCAAAAAAGTGAACTAAAATTTTTTCTTGACCAGGTAAGCAATATCAACTTTTATTTAACCTACGGGCTGACAACAAAAAAACTTGATAAAAGCTGGAAAGTATATTACCCTATTGGCTTTTAATCAGTGCTATGCGCTCCATCAAGTAATCAAAATAAAAATCAAATTCTTCAACCTCAACTCCTGAGAGGGTATCAACAACACTATTCCAATCTTCTTTTTGAAAATCCCTATATTTTGGCAAAAGTTCTACAAAGGAAATAGGCACGAGCTTTGCTTCAAAAATCTCTTGAAACATTATTTTGTTGGATTGAAGTGTAAAATCTATTTGAAAAGAACTACTGAGGTTCCATATATCATAAAAATCGCGTGCACGTCCCTTCTGTCTTGCCGTTGGTATAACTGTTTTATACTCAGGCATTGACTGACATAGTGCGCGTATCTTTTCAAAAACAATCATTTCTGGCGTATAAACAAAGAACACCGCTCCTTCTACTTCAACTATTTTTTTGGGATCTGTGTATTCATAACTACTTATTTCTACTTGAAATTTAGTGGAATTATTATTATAAATAACATGGGCCAAACGCCTATTAACATCTTCATCGTCCGGATCATATTTATTAAAATCAATAGTTTTAAATTTTAAAACATATCCTTTCCATTGTTTAATCTTATTTTGTTTTGGTTTTTCAAGGAACTCTACATCGAAGACTACCAAATCATGCTTATTGAATTCGGTGTTAAGTAAGCTATGGAAAATACCTTTGAGACGTTGAAATTCCTCTTCACTAAAATCTCCATCAATAGAAAAATCAATATCCAAAGAAGCCCTATCCGTTATGTTATAAGCCAACTGAAGTGCATTGCCTCCCTTCAAAACTAAACCATACATGAGTTTCTCGTCACTAACCAAAGCTCGTAAGGTTAACATTTTAATTTTTTCAATCATAATTCTGCGGGAAAGATTTAAAATAGGTAACAACAAATATATAAGGAATAATACTTTCTAAAAACTTGACAATTCAAAAAAAAACCATTACCTTTGAAAATAGTATCATATATGATACTATTTATTAGAAGTATTCAAAAATTTACTTTCTTTTATCCCTGCTCCCATTATCAAAGGCAACCAAATTAAATAGCTCTCTCATCCTGCTTCGAACTCGACTTCCATAACGCTCCTCCAATTCATGTGCATTCAGATTGGTTGTCCCATGGCTTTTAAACCTATATTTCAAAAAAAGTTCATGACGTGAGAGTAAAACCTCTCCCATGACATTACAGTCCTTACCAAAATGGCGACCAATGGGTTCAATTCCCAAATCGTCAAAGCAGTAAAAACAGTGATCACCGTACTGCTTTATAATTCTATAGCCAATGTGGTTGAAGGCAAAAGTTATGTTACGCGTAGGGATGACATCGTAATGGGCATAATGGGGCGTTATATAGCGGAGAAGTTTCATCAAGCTGGTCTTTCCACAACCAACCGGCCCGGACAATAAAATGCCCTTTCTTAGATCAATACCCAGTTTTTTACAGGTAGCCCAATCCCGTATTTGATAATTGCAAAGTTTATATATTATGGCTCTATCAGATTTATGAATCTTAAAATAATCTCCAAACAACAACTTCCCTTTGGCTTCCAAGTAAATCAGTATTTGGTCAAAGTCGTATAAGATTTCATTCCCCTTTAATGTTCCCAACTTATATTTTTTGCCTCCTTCGGTAATTATATGCGGGGTTATCAATTTCATAAGGGCTCATTATAATTTTTATCCGAAGTTGTCTTAAGGTTGTCCCCTATTGGGACGGTTGTTTCCTGTTTGCTTCCGTTTTCAGAATTGGAAATATTTAAAATTTTAAAATTTTGCTGTTTGTTATTGTTTTTATTGTTTTCTATAGTTTGTATATGTTTTAATATAGGTACCACTGCTTGTCCATCACTTGTTTCGGTTTTGGTACGGCCCAGGTACAGAGCTTGTCCAGTACTTGTCCCAAAATCGAACATCTTGATCCGACTTCCTTTAAATGGGTTATGAGAGGGCATGTAAAGAAGATAACTCCAATGGCCAAGTTCTTTGATACATCGGTGATAGGTTGATTTAGAGCCTATTTTCGAAAACTCCATGACATCTTCCCGGCTGATATAGAATTCCTCCCTAAAAAAATTATAATTCCATAGTTGAAACAGGGCCACGTAAAGACTAATATGGGTAGGGTTCAGTCTTGAATCCTTGGAGAACTGTTCAAACACGGCATTTAAGTGCTTGATATAATTGATTTCCTGCAAAACAATACTTAGAATTTATTATGGATCCTGTTCTTCTCTAAAACCTCCATGATCTCCTGATAGTCATAATACAGTATACCGCCTATTTTTGTATATGGCAATGTCCCGTTTATCCGTAGGTTCTGTAGGGTCCCTAGTGAAACCCCTAAAAGTTCCCTGACCTCCGGCGACTTCAGCCATTTCTTTGCAGGTTGACCGTGCTGATTGTTTAATAACTGCTTGATTTCTTCTAGTAGTTCAATTTTAAAATCATAAAGATCCTCTGTGGTAATAATTGTTGCTCCCATTCATTTTGGTTTTAAAAAGTAAAGCCGTCGGCAAACCAATAATAGTTTTTGGACGACTTTACCCTGATTTGACTTTCGCATTACAAATCTGCGAGCGTATTTTCAATTATCATCAATATCTACTCCCAAGGTGGGAGATTTTTACCATCATATTTTTTGATATTCTTTACTAATTTCTGAAGGAAGCTTTTTTTAATAGTAGTACACAATTCAAATAGAAATGTAACATTTAATCTTTTGAATAGTTTCCCCAACTTGGGGGCACCTATGGATTATTCATCCAATTCTTCAAACCGTCTGTTTAGCACTTCGGTCAGCTTATCCAAAAATTTTGTTTTGCTGCATTTTCTTGCCCTTATTTCGATAAAGGTGTGATAATAATTCCCCAGTTCAATGTTAAAGACCTGTTCGAACAAGGTTGCCATTTCCTTAATATCAGCTGTACCACTATTTATGGCCCCACTGCTATGCAGGGCATATATCAGTTCTATTAATTCTGTTTTGCTTCCGGTCCAGAAAAGCTTTGATGATTGCTTCATCGGATTTGATTTAAAATTCTCTGTATTGCTTTCTAATTTCTCAATTTCCTGTTGCAGGTAAACTATGAGCATATCGTAAGCCATTATAACGGCCACCGCACAATCCTGGCAAGTTGAAAACTCTTCATCAATAAAGAAATGAAAAGACTCGGTCGGTGAACGTAAATCCGATTGACCTCTAACAAAATATTGTTCATCCAAAGTGGTCGCTCCCCTGCGATAGTAGTGATAAAACTCTAAATTGTCATTAAAATAAAGTTGAAGCTTATTGATTTGGTTATTTAAGTATTTTACCTGGAACTTCGAGCTGCTCCGAGGTCTTTTACTTTCAATATTATACAACTTAACATAATAGATTAACTTACTAAAGATTTGTGGCTTTATATGCTTGAAAAACCATACCTCATCCTGTATGGTTTTAAATCCTTTTTTTACAACATTTTTTCGCAGTTGTTTCATGCACCTCTCGGTGTGGGCAATTCCTGTTTCCGCCTTATACAGTATATCATTGTTAGAGGATTCCAAAGTCTCCAACTTGGTCTCAAATTCAGATACTAATTCTTGGTATACCGTCTCCACACACCCGTTATTTCCCCATTAAATGTTTCACTTCCCTATTCCATCACTCCAATTAATTCCAAGGTATAATTATCTGAAGTCTGAATGTAGGCACATTTTTCCTCTACAACTGCCCCTAATTTCCTTTTCTCAAAAGAAGCGGTCATACCTAAATCAACATGTTTGTATTTCATGTTAATGGCCCGTTTTATAGTTTGATACAAAAGTTGTCTATAAGTATGGAATTCTTTTAGGTACATATAATCCATTCCTATAAAAGCTGGTACATAACTATAATTACAATTATTGTAACACAGCATCACTCCTATCATCTTTTCGGGGTTATCCTTTATACTGACCACAATAAACTCCCAATTGGGATGTTTGGACATATTTTTAAATAACCTTTCGGGAAAGGTAAATGTATTTAACCCCAGGTTGTTTTTGTGAACTTGGTTGTACAACTCTTGTACCTGCTTTATTTCCTGATAGTCACAACTATTTAAAACTTGAATCTTCAAAAACGGTTCCTTGTCCAAAATCTCTTTTCTTAAGTGTCTCCTATTTCGAGATGACAGCTTTGAAACATGGTCTTCAATAGATGTTGTCTCCTTAAGGTCGATAGTACATGATGCGGGCATTTTTACCCTAATAAATCCTTGTCCCTGAAAATAGGGATGCAAAGGTTCCTTTTCAGGAAAATCACGAAGAACTACCATTTTTGCCTTTAAGCTATCTTCCATGTTCTCCAAGGTTTTCATTAACGTGTTCAATGCTTGTTTTTTTAACGAATGGGTCTCATCAATATAAAGGTGCTCTCCTTCGGTAAAAAGAGACCCTATACTTAACACTTTTGACGTTAAATAATAGGAATGCTTTTGTCTTTCCTCTTCAATAGATTTTGAGGCATTCACGCTGGCCAGCATATCATCCTTCCATAAACCTAGTGTCAGGTAAGTTGCCAAAATAGGACGGTTAGCCTGATCATAAATGACCACGTAATAAAACTTCCAATTATGTTCTTCCGAAGGATTGTCACTAAATGTTTCCTCCAGAAATTTAAGCCCCTCCCAATCAAAGGCCCCATGTTTTCCAACATATTGGTTCCATAGCGTTTTATTGATTTTCAAAATAGAATCTTCTAATTGCAGTTTTAAATTGTCTTCAGTTTTATCCTTTTCCACTGATTTTGTATTCAATTTAAAAGCTTGATAAACACGTCCCAAATTTGTATGTGTTTCCTCCAATGCCTTTGGCAGATGATAGGTCATGGCCTCTACCAACCCTTTGATTTCCTGTTTTTCATTATGTCGTGATATGGTAATACGTACACCCGTGTTCTTTACAGGTACGGCCGGAAAGATACCCAAGTTTACATAATAGCCTTCTTTCATCAAACGGTTCACAAAATTATATCCTGTTTTGGGCATTCCCGTTCCTATGTAGAACACGGGAGAATTGTTCTTATCGATCAAGGGAAGATCCGTTTGCTCCAACAGTCCATTGAAGTATTTGGTTCTTTCTTTAAGATCATTTTGCAATTCATAAATCTCAGGAGATAAGTGGATCTCAGCTGATGCTGTCGCAGCTGCAACGGATGCCGGTTCCAATTGGGCCGAAAATGTCAAGGGGCCTCCAAATGTCTTTATTTCATGGTACATCTTTTTATTGGAACAGGCCAACACGGCCCCACTGGCCCCAAAGGTCTTGCTTAGGGTTCCGAACACTAAAACATTTTCAGGAAGTTCCCCTAGTTCGCTCAATGCATACCCGGTACCATTTTTGCCTATCCAGCTCATACCGTGGACATCATCAATGTAAAGATGTAATTGGGGGTATTTTAAGCAAAGTGATTTTAAATCTTGAATAGGCGCATAATCACCATACATGGAATAGATTCCGTCGGCCATATACCAAATCTTTTTGCGTTTATCGGAATGTGATTTGATTTTATCTTCCAACATATTGAGATTGTTATGTCGGATCATATCTATAGGCACACTCCTATTCTTTAAAACCTTAGCTGCACTTTGTACACTCCAATGCACCTGATGATCTAGAATAATAGCATCTTGATCCTTAACCGCACTGGGTATAACCCCAAGGTGTCCCAAGGTACTGTTCTTGGTTATTATAATTGGAGTTTCGAACATTAGGGTCACTTTCTCTTCTAATTGACTATAAAGCGGATTCGATATATAAGATTTGGACAATGGAAATTGGGTACCATAATTTTGAATGGCCTCAATGGCCGCAGCTTTCAATCTGTAATCCTGTTCCAGTCCCAGATAACCCGTTGTTCCAAAATGAAACAGTGTCCTGTCCTTAATCCCTATCTTTCTTCCCGAGAACTGGTTGCCTTCGGCGTATAAATGTAAAACGCCTTCTTGTTTTGCATCTGTAAACACCTCATTAACGGTGTCCAAAAAATTGTTGTGTTTGATCTTTGCCATCTTATTGTAGGTTTGATGACATAAAATTTAATATCATTTGTAGGAAATAAAGAAACCAACCTTCCGTTTAATCCCTTACAGGTAATTGTTACTCCTTTGAAGACAAGAAAAAATCAATTTTACCAACTGATAAATAGATAGTTACACCAAATCTATAGATATTTTTGTAAGTTTATATTGAAAACCAGTTTTCTAATTTTATGTTGACCTACTTCAGAAATGATTATGCTGAATATAGTCTGGACGAAGGCATCCTGTATATAACATATCTTAAGGATGTTAGTATAGACCTAAATGCCGCTATCCAAATTGTAAAAGACAGACTTTCATTGCACGAGAGCCAATTTTTACCTGTGCTATGTGATATACGCGACGTAAAAGAAGTTAACAAATCCGCTAGGGCATATCTGGCTATTGAAGGCTCCACCTTGATAAAGGCAGTAGCTTTTATTGTGGAACCACCCGTTTCAGAAATGCTTTCGGAGTTCTATATCCAGACCAGTAACCCCCCAGTTCCAACTAAGGCCTTTATTGATATGGAAGAAGCTTTGGCATTTTTAAACTCCTTTAAATGACCCCTTAACTATTGGAGGTCATTAATACCCCGAACCCAATTCTAAGCTTAATAAGACACCATGGCTAAAAACAAGAGAATGCGTCAAATAAACCAAATGCTTTTGGAAATGGCATCTGGTAACTTTTTTTATCGTCTAGAACGGTCTTCACAAAATAATAATGTTGAAGCGCTGATTATAATGCTGAATATGTTAGCTGAGGAAATACAAGAGATCCTAATACACCAAGGCTACGCTAATACTAATGAAACTTTCAGTCAGATAGTCCAAATGACCTTCCTTCTGGATGAGCATGGCCATGTTATAATGACCAATAAAGAGGCCTGTAACATACTGTCTATGCTCTGTACAGACATCATTAACAAACCTTTTGAGACCTTACTCATCAAGAAATCCCAAACAAAATGGAAGCAATGTTGGGAATCCCTGGTTCTAAAAAACTTACATGACACTTCATTGGAACTGATTTTCAAAACCAAAAGTAGCTTGATTATTCCCAAAGTATGCCATATAACCACTTGCAAAAATAAAAAGGAGGAACAAGGCCAGGTCATAGTGACGATAATCCATCAATCGACAAATCAGGCCGAAATTGAAAAAAAGCTAAAAAACAGGATCACTAAATCCACTAGAAAAGAACCTTCGTTAGAAACAAAAAAAAACACATCTAAAACTCCAAAAATCAGGTTGAGCCATGATGATATTAGAAAAATACGCAAAGGGCACGATATCATTGTAAATAACCTAGATAAGGAATTGCCCTCACTAAGGGATTTTGCCCTGCAATTGGGAACCAATGAATTCAAATTGAAATATGGCTTCAAGGAACTATACGGCACCACCGTGTATCGCTTCCTGTTATTGGAACGTCTAAAAAAATCAAAGATGATGATCCAGTACACCGATCTTCAACTAAAATCCATTGCCCATATGGTAGGCTTTAAAAGTTTCCCTCATTTTTCAAGAGCCTTTAAAAAGCACTTTGAATATACGCCAAGCGAACTTCGGAAAAAGGCCCTCAATGAGGAAATCTAACTGAAATTTTAAGCGATTACACCATAAATCCTTAAGGGTCAAAAACATATCCCTGACAAACAAATAATACTGGGGAACTTTATCATATCAAATCAAAAGGTATGAAACGTTCTAACAAGGGATATCAAATTACAGCAAATAGTATATGTTTATTATTCATAATACTGTTTGTTTATGCTGCCACAAGTAAGCTCATGGATTTTAACCATTTTAAATCTCAACTGGGCCGTTCTCCTTATATCTCCCCTTATGCCAATTGGATAGTTTGGGCCGTCCCTTCCGTTGAACTGCTAATTACCGGATTATTTCTTTTTCCAAAATACAGGCTACTGGCCTTGTATTCAGATCTATCGCTAATGACCATATTCACCACCTACTTAATTGTGGTTTTAAACTTTAGCGATTCTATACCCTGTTCATGTGGAGGTATCCTAGCTACACTGGGATGGAAAGAGCATATCATATTCAATGGGGCATTTATAGTGCTTGCCCTAATCGGGATTTTATCAATGAGAAAAACAAAACATACTACGTAGTGTCAGGGGTAAGGCCGAAAACCTGTAAAAAAGAGTAGGCCATAATTTAAAACAGAATATTATGAAATCTAAATTTTTAAAAATGGTTATACCTGCATTCGCTATTTTATTGGCCATAGGTATATCTTTTGCCACCGAATCCATTAATTCTAGCCAAATTGGTTATTATGACGATCCTTTTGAGCCTGGCATTGAAGAAGTCAGTACAAATTGTATCAAAAATGGATCGGGCAATCTCTGTAAAGAAGGTGTTTACCAACTTTACGACACGCCTGCCTTAAATGCTGGCGACGAGTTAAGACAGCCTTAAATTCATTAAAAAAGGTGCCCTAAACGGGCACCTTTTCTTTGACCAACTCAAACTACTTGGGATATTACAATCCCAAATATTTCTTAATTAAAGGTTCCAAACGTTCTCCCCTGGCCTTTTTATCTACAACCTTTCCATCCTTATCCAAAAGCCAAACTGTTGGCAAGGAATGTACTTTATATAGGGCATGATAACTTACCTTTGAATTATTTCCCATATCCATATGTTGGAGCCAGGTAGCGCCTTGCCTTTGGGTAATTTTCCTAACAGACTCCTTAACCTTGTTCCCCCCTGACACGATGCCTACCACCTCAAAGCCATGCTCCCTATATTTTTTATACAGGGCGGCCACATGGGGCATTTCCTTAATACAGGGCGCACACCAGGTGGACCAAAAGTCCACCAACACCACTTTACCCCTTAATTGTGAAAGGTTAAGCTTTGTTCCATCAAGGCCAATAAGTTCTGCATCAAAATGCTCCGATGCATCCTCCTGCTCCAAATCCTTAACAGCTTCCAAATAATCATTTAGCCTGTCGTATACGGCTCTTACGCCTTTTCGATTGGATAATGGATTTTGCTCACCAGAGTATTCAAGAAAAAATCTTATATACTCTTCTGACAATTTTGCTGACCTAATTCTCAAGGTATCATCAACTAAGGAAAAGATATATCCTCCCAATGGCTCATAGTCTGGGTACTTCTCCAATAGACCTACTAGCCGTTGCTTGATAAAGTTCCAATACTGCCTATCAAAATGAGACCAGTAGTCATTCTCTCTATCTATTTTGGGCAGGGCATCATACCACCTTTTGGCAATATGGAAATCCCGGTTTAGTAAGCGAACCTCCACCTCAGCCTTACGCTCCATAGTAGCATTAGATTCCAATACTTGATTCACCAATCGGTTGCCCTTCTTAACCCATTGTTGCACCGCTTCGCCGTCAATTTGCAATGCCCTATAAAAACTGGATACTTTAGGACCATAGCGGACCGGACCAATGAATTGGGACAAAAACTCTATCTGTTTATCATCCATATCCTTCGTAAGGAACTTCGGCTCAAAATAAACACTCAAAAAATGGTTGAGCATTTCATTATAATGCTCACTCTTGGGATATTTATCCATAAAATCCTCGGCCATTTTGGAACGCTTGGTATATACGGCATCAATAAGTTTGGAATATTCCAAAAGGTTTGAGTTATCTAGGGCATTGCACTGTTCGGTGGTTTCGCATAGTCTGGACTTATTGGCCTGAAAATAGGCCCAATCCTTTTGTTCTTGGGGGTTTATGTTTTGGGATTGTGAACAGCCCAAAACATTTAAACTAATAATCAAAATAATAATACGTCTCATAATCTATAATTTTAAAATCAGTAGCCGTCATTTTGGGGTTTTAAATTGGGGTTCAGCTCCAATTCCGATTCAGGGATTGGTAATATAATATCCGTACTGCGCCACCCAGCTTTAATCGGGGACAATACAGCATCTGCTTTTCCCATCCGTTTTAAATCAAACCAACGGTGTCCCTGTTCGGTAAACAATTCCAAACGGCGTTCATCAAGTATGGTATCCAATATTGAAGCTTTATCATTAGCTGCAGTATTGCTTAGTCCAGCCCGGTTTCTAATGGCGTTGATATCTGCTTGCGCTCCCGAAATATCACCCAATTGCACACGGGCCTCAGCGCGTATCAAGTATTGTTCGGCCAATCTAAAAAGAATAGGGTATTCTTCGGATTGGTTAGTGGTATTATGGGTCGCTTTGTATTTATGGGCATAGTATAAGGTTGTCTGTCCGTCGCCACTGGTTATATTGGCTATCCAATGGACATACCGCATATCGCCAGCCTCAAACGCAGCCAGTAAATCATCTGTTAACGCCATCCCTTGTGTGGGTATGCCCGTAATTATGAGTTGTAGGGCATCGTAAGTATTCACCGGGTTGTCACCCAACATCAACTGCCAAATGGTTTCTCTTGAACCTTTTAAAAACACCTTATCGATATCCTCCAGTGCATAATCACCAATCAGATTGGAGGCCATGGTCTCAGCCATGGCCCAATCTCCAGAATATAGATAAATCCTCGCCAATAAAGCATGGACCACCTGTAAGTTTGGTAAGATATTTTCATTTCCCTGATTACTATTTTCCAACAGATTTGCAGCTTCATTAAGATCTCCAATCAGCTTTTCATACACCTCCGCTTCAGGAGTCCTAAAGGCCCTATTGTTCGCAACATAATCCGTGGTTATGATATAAGGTACTTCTCCAAAAAGGGTTAGCAACAGGCTATTCAAATATGTACGAATAAACAGCGCCTGCCCTGTAAATCTGTTCTTATCTTCTTCGCTCAATGTCTGCGAAGCGGCCACACCTTCAATAATATCGTTGGCAGCGTATATCAAATTAAAGGCATGGTTCCACCAAAGGGACACCTGACCGTCCGATGCCAATACATTATGGCTATATAACTTTAATATATCCGGGGAATTTCCAAAATAGTCCAGTTCATCTGCATAGATTCCCAAAGAGGCGCTTATCGAAAAATTTCCTGATACCAGCCCCTGTTGGCGCATCTTAACAAAGATATTCGCCATGGCAGCTTCAACCGTGGCTGCATCTTCAAAGACCGTTTTAGTAACCAAACTGTTTTTTGGCGAATCCACTTCCACAAAGGAATCACAACTTACGGTTGTTAAGATCAACATGGCGCATATGGTATACATCCATACACTAGTTTTATTTATATGTAATTTCATAATCATCTTTTTTATGTTAAAAATTCAATTGAAGCCCCAAGGTTACCTGCCTTAATGGAGGAAGAATCTCAAATGAGGCCTGCTCTGGATCTGGGCCTTCATAATCCGTTATAACAAACAGGTTCTGACCTTGCAGATATAAGCTCATATCAAACCCTTTGCTCAGGCTTTGGGGCACTTTATAGGTCAAGGAAACATTCCGTAAGCGGATAAAGGAAGCATCCGAAACCGCCGCATTGCTCTCACGCTGAAACCCTTCGGCTTCCGATACACCGGGATAGCGTGCCAAACCACTAGCCCGTTGGATTGGATTTCCATCCCCTGGATTTTGCCAGCGGTCCAAAAGCTGTATGGGCGCATTTTGTCTAAAACCGACCATAGCCCCCGAGTTTAAATAATTAAAGGCCTTTTGCTTTTTAAACTGAAAGAAGAAATCCAAGGACAGATTTTTATAACTTAGGGTATTACCCAAACCACCATAAAACTCAGGGGCCAAGTCTTCGAACCATTGCTTATCGTCCAGGGCGCTGATGTTGCCATCATTATTATAATCCTCAAATTGGTAAAGCCCATTATCAGGATCTACTCCCAAAGCTTGGTAAAGCGGTATACTGGTAAGGGCCTCCCCTATCCGATACCTATTGGCAAAGGCCGAATTTTCCAGATCGGGAAAACGTACCAACCTATTTTTGGGTACCGTAAGATTAAAGGTGCTGCTCCAATTAAAATGTTTGCTCTGTATATTGGTGGTGCGGAAATCGATTTCCAGACCCGTGTTCTCTACAGTGGCATCAAAATTGGCCACCAGACTGTTAAAACCTGTTGTTCCCGCCAAAGGCATACCAATAAGCTGATTGGAAGATCGGTTTTGATACCAAGCCGTATTTAGCCTTATGGCATCATTAAAGAATCCAAGCTCCAAAGCTACCTCCAGTTTTTTATTAGATTCCCATCCAAAATTGGGATTAAAAACCCCTGTGGGCTCCAATGCCGAAATACCATTATAATCAAAGCCCGTGATACTATAGGTACTCAAAAATCGGTAATCACCAATGTTATCGCTGCCGGTGATCCCGTAGCTGCCCCTTAACTTCCCAAAACTCAAAAAGGTACTGTTTTGGAACAACCCTTCCTCAGAAAATAACCAAGCCAATCCAACAGCGCCAAAGTTCCCAAATTGCTTTCCGGGACCGAAACGGGAGGAGCCATCTCGTCTTCCAGTAAGATTCAGGATATACTTATCCCTGAGGTTTAGATTAATGCGTCCAAATACGGCTTGATAATTATAATCGCTATTATTGTCTCTAAAAACTTCTATAGTATTGGCAGCTGAAAGGTTTAACAACAGACTATTACTAGAAAAGCCCCTAGCGGTTTGTACCAGGTTTTGTTCTCTTTGCTTTTGAAAAGTGCTGCCCAACAGCACATTAATGGTCAATTGGCCGTACTGCTGATTCCAATTCAATTGAGGCTCTATAATCCAGGAATCCCTACTGCTCCTATTGATATCAAAGGAGGAACTACTGGCATCCAAGTTAAGATTGGGCCGTCTTGCCATACTGGGAAACACCCTATAGGATTCCATTTGGTTATTTGTATAGCCGAAATTGGACCGTAATTCCAAATTATTAGCCAACCTATAGGAGAGGTTCATTTGAGCTATTAGGGTATTACTTTGTGCCCTGTATTTTTGTTGCAAGGATGCCAAAGGATTGTCCCAAGTACTGTCCTCCCAATTCAGGTCGCCATTGTCATCATATAATGCTGGGGCATTGGGCTGCAATCGGTATGCCAAAACGGTAAAATCCTGACGGGGCAGTTTATTATCCTCTATACTGTAGTTTGTGGACAAACTAATCGAAAAACGTTCGTCCTTAGAATGATGCGTGAGATGGCTTCTCCCAGAAACCCTTTGGTAATTCCCGTCCCCGGGAAAAACCGTAGTTTCTTTTTGGTAATTACCGCTTACCAAAAACTGAGTTTGGGCAGTCCCTCCGGAAATGGATACCTGTACTTTATTCCGGTAGGCCGTACCTCCAATGAGTTCCTTTTGCCAATCGGTATAACGGTTTTGGTCCCATGTCTTTAAACTGGGCCAAATAAAATCGAATGCCGGATTGTCCAGAAAGGGGCCAAAGCCATCATTAACCACACCTTCACGGGCTACTTCCAGATATTGTTCAGTATTCATGAGTTCCATAAATCGAGGCACCTGTCCCAGTGTAGTACTTAGGCTAGCCGACACTTTTGTTTTACCTGCCCTACCTTTTTTGGTAGTAATTAGTACCACCCCATTGGCCCCACGGGAACCATAGATGGCGGTGGCATCGGCGTCCTTGAGTACCTCGATACGTGCTATATCTAAGGGATCAATGGCATTTAATGGGCTTACGTTCCCCCTATTGATACCAGAGGACACCAAAGTGGACTCTAGGGACTGGCCCCCATAAGGCACGCCATCTACAATAAACAGGGGATCGGTACCACCGTTTATAAAGTTCTTGCCCCTGATGTCTATTTGATAGCCACCACCGGGCACCCCAGTGGTCTGTACAATGTTGACACCCGTCAAATGCCCCTGCATTGCCGCCATGGGGTTATTTACCGGCTGTTGTTCAATGGTCTTGGCCGCTATCTTGGCAATACTGCCCGTGCGTTCCTTGTCCTTAACGGTATAATACCCGGCATTAAGGGTTACGGTATCCAGTTGGGTGATATCCTCTTCAAGCTGGACATTGACCGCTGTACCATTTTTGATGGTTACGGTCTGCCTTACAAAGCCCAGGGCCGAAAACACCAAAGTATCACCCGTGGAGGCCTTAATACTATAGGAACCATCAAAGTTGGAGACCACGCCCTTGTTGGTAGTTTCTACCATCACGTGCACCCCGGCTAAGGGGTTGCCCGAGGTATCGGTTATAACCCCATGGATTTGAAGCTGTTGAATAGCATTAGTAAACAGGGGCAACAGGCAGGAAAAAACCATACAGAATAACAGGCTCCTACCCTTAGTTGTATAATTATTTTTCATAATTTTGAATTAGAAGTTGAACATTTATTGTTTAATCCATAAAGACCTCCTAAGAACCCTGCAAAAGTTTACTAGGAGGCTTTATTTTTTAGTGTCTATCCATAGGCGGTTTGGTTTAAAGGTTAAACATGGGCGCTTTTACCTTATATACCTTCTTGTATGACAGTTTCCTTCATAACAAGGCATACCTCAGGCTGTAAAAAGCACCGCTACTTGAGCTATTAATTATACTTTGGCTCGGATACCATTAAAAAAGTGAATCGTGAGGTTATGGGATACAAGGGTTGTCGTGATCCGAGAAAAAAAAGTGTATCGTCTATCCCATAACAAATTGCCTATATGGGGCATTTGGGCTTTTTTACAAATAGGAGCTCGTAATTGGTTTTACCAGATTGGTAGCTGATACCAACCCCATGATTAGGGTAATTGGTAGGTGTTACTTTTAAGTATGGACGTTTAGTCTCCAATTAATAGAACCTTTGGTTTGTAAATGGCCTTATCAATACTTGCAAGACTTCTAAAAAGTACCGCTAAGAAATAGTCAAGTTCACCCCTAAAATGCAGTATACAAAAAAGCGTGAAACTCAGCTTACTGCCATTGGGGTACTGGTATACCTTGCAACAATAAGTGAGCCCACGCCTAGGTCGTGAGCCTATCTACTTATCATCTCGTTGCAAAAATTACCAGTTTTCAATGGCGAGATTCAAAGCGAAAGCTTCAATATTTTATTATGAAGAATCGCAAAAGTATGTAAACTGAAACAAAGATATAAAAATAATTAAAATAGTAACCTACAGGTTACCAAAATATTATTTGTAAACCGAGACATTTATTGTCATGGATAAAATAGATAATGACGAAGCAAAAAAGAAGTTTGGCAAACATATAGTCAAATTAAGAGAAAGGGTTAGAAGTGCAGATTATCCAGAAAGAGGAATATCTCAGCAAGAATTAAGCGACAAAAGCGATTGTATTACAAAAAAGACCCTGGGTGCAATAGAAAGAGGCGAAACTAATCCTAAGTTTGAAACTCTTATAGCTCTTGCGAATGTATTAGGCGTTTCTCTAAAAGAGCTATTTGATTTTGAGATTGAAGATATGTAATCACCTCTTCTCTTTCCTATAAGGTTGTATTTTGCTGTGTTTTTTAATTATTTAGACATTAATATTCAAATCTGACCAAGAACATCCTAAACTAGAATGTTATATATAAAACATAGCCTGTCAGACAATTACTTAAGTTGCTTTAATATTCAGTTTATAAACAATAATGTTTAAACCTTGTATCAAGCCTTCTATTACCTTTCTGACATTAGCTCCATAATTATTTGGAATTACTATGAATTATTTAATCCAAATGATTTTCGTGCATATTTTCTTATCAAAATTTATTACTTTTAGAATTTATCTCACTATTAACTGTAGACTATAGCTAATCTGTATGATTAATTAAAACTACATAACTAAGAAATTGAAATAGTGTTTGGTTTTTAAATTGCATAAATGTCTAATATAGGAGCTACACCTAATATTATGGGTTTTGAGTATCAGAATTTGATTGCTCTACTAAAATGCCTTGAGGCAAAAGACCATACAATTATATATTTAGAGTGTAATGGAGATGTATCAGACGAAACAACTTCGTCGGAAATTAAACACTCCATAGATCCAAACAAAACATTGCATGAGACACATATTGATTTTTGGAAAACTTTAGGCAATATCGCGGAAGACTACGAAGCCTTTAGCTCCTATTCAAAACTAATACTGCATACAACTGCAAAAATCAAAGAAGGCTCCATTTTTAGTAATTGGGAAAATTTAAGTTCCAAACAAAAGGCTGACAGTATCCTAAAAATAGCTCCAAACAATACTATTAAAAAGCATTTTGACAAAGTCAAAAAGTGTAATTCCTCCGAATTAAGCAGGCTTCTTGAAAGATTTGTAATAGAAGACAAACAACTTAGTATACATGATTTATACAACGAAAAACTATTGAACCATGTAGTTATTATTAATTCACTTGAAGAAAAAAATAGAGAACCATTGGTTCAAAGGTTAATGGGATACATTGATACCACGCTAATAAAATCCGGCAGCAATAATTATATATGGAAAATTAATGTTGATGATTTTAGAAGCACATTACAAAGCGAGTTAAAAAAATATCAAATAGAAGATTTTATTTTTCCAATCATATCTAAAACAGAGGTTATAGGTGACGAGAACGAGTTTAGCTTTACTGAAAAGTTAAAAGAAATTGATTACATGAATATGGTAAGTTTTGCTGTCAACGATTACTTAAGAGCACAAAAAAGTAGGATAAAAATGATTATCGGTAGATCCAATTTGTCTGGTGAATTAGATCTTTATGATGAGGAAATTTCAGAAAGCATGCTCTGGTTTAAGGCTAAACACATTGACAAGTTAGAAAATCCAAATAAAGAAATAATCAAAGAAATGTCTAAAAAGTATTATGATGAATGTTTATTACACGTATCCGCTAAAACAGACATAGAAGGGGTTAAGGGTGTGCGAGAATATTACCCTAAAGGAAGATTGCATTTTAATGCCGAGGAAGATCACAATTTTAAATGGATGCTAAAAGAAAACGATGAAAGCTAAAGAACTAGAAAACTTAATTTTCAATCCTTTATATACCAGTAGAATATTATTATTCTTTATTTCTGGTGCGCAATCAATAAACCCAAAAGGAATTAAAACCGAACTAATTTATATTGCTCTTCCGTTTATATATAATGAGATGTTATGTGGAAAGCTGTCAAGATTAAACAAAAAATCAAAATTAAACTCATTAATAAAAATTAATGACTACCAATTATTTCTAAGCCTATTAAACGAAAAGCTAAGCGATTACAAAGGAATTACAAATAAGGCTTTGATATATCTTGGAAACAAACAGAATATATCTATAAATAACTTTATATCCGTATCGTCTCCAATTCATTATACAAAACAAGAGAATCCTGATTTAATGGAAATCAGTAAGGCATCATACAACCTTGGAATGGTAATCTCCAAAGAAAGATATTTAGATGTTTTTTTAAAATTAAGAATAACTGAATTATGAAACTTATAATTAAGCAAATTGCTATTTTCAAAGAGTCCGGTGAAAAAAGACATATTGAATTTAATGATGGTTTAAATATCATTACCGGTGATTCGAAAACTGGTAAAAGTGCATTGATTGAAATAGTCGATTATTGCTTATTTTCTTCAAGATCTAGTATTCCCAAAGGAAAGATTACCAATTACGCCTCCCTATTTGTAGTAATATATCAATTAGAAGATCATTATCTCATTGTAGGTAGACCATCACCGGAAGGAGGCAATATAAATGAAGCCTATTTTAGTTTAGAGTTTGAATATGATGATAATTTGAAAGATCTTCAATATGAATATTTTAATGAAATTAGCGCAAAACCAATTAAAGGGGATGTACAGACTGACTTTGAGAGACATATTGGATTATCTATAGAAAAATTAGATACGGAGAATGAGAAGAAATTAGGTAAACTATCCATAAGAGATGCTGTTTCCTTTTTGTTTCAGCATCAAAATTTAATTGCAAACAAACATGCTCTATTTTACCGATTCGACGACTTTAATAAGCGAAAAAGAATCATAGAAGCTTTTCCAGTCTTATTCGGCTCTGTGGATGAAAATTATTATGAGTTGACAAGAAAAGTCAAAGAACTTGAAACCAAAATAAAAGCGGAAAAAAAAATCATTCAAACTTTAAGAGGCAGAAAAGAGGATGAAATAAAGAATTTAAGAGATCTAATTCAACTATATTATTCAATGTTAGGCAAAACATTAGAAGACGATTTAAGCCTACCAGAATTAAAAAAAATATCAATTAACCTTCCTCTCCCACCTATTATAATTGATAATCAATCGAAACTTTTTAAAGATCTGAATGAATTTCAAAAGCAATTAAATGAAAAGTATTCTGAAAGAGCAGAAATAGAAAAAGCAATTAACAGCATATATGATAATGATGGTGAAAGTCTAGATTACGTTAAAGAGTTAGTAAAAATTCATTCCAAACAAAATGATGAAATTGAAAATCATAAAGACATTAATTGTCCTTTGTGTAATAATAATGTTGCTGAAATAAACAATAATATAAGCACCCTCCATTCCTCAAGACAAAAGCTTTTAGAGGAACTAAAAAAATTAGGAACCTATTCCAAAGACAACACTGAAATCGTATCGAGGTTTAGGAAAAAAAAGAAAGAAATAAATAAAGAAATAAATAAATTATCAAAATATATAAGTCGATTAACTGCTCAAAACAAAGCGATTAAAGAAGGCTTAAATAACAGGGAGAAACTTATTTTCCATAGAGGAGTAATTCAAAATACAATCGAAAATTTCCTTAAAAACAATAGTCTAAAAGTTGAAAATTCAGACTTAAATGAATTGTTATCCGAATTAAAAATCAACAAGGAATCACTGGCTAAATATGACATTGAAACTTTTTATCGAAACTCCGAGGTACATTTAAAAGGTAATATGGATCGTATTGCAAATAAACTAGATTTTGAAAAAGAATTAAAACCAATAGATTTTAATTTTAATTTATCTGATTTTTCCTTTTATCATGAAAATAAGGGAAAAATTAGATTAGACGAAATGGGCAGTGGTGCCAATTGGTTGGCCTGCCATTTATCCATTTTTCTTTCATTTTTACATTTAAATTGTGCAAACGAAAAATCGGTAATTCCAACTTTTCTAATCCTCGATCAACCTAGTCAAGTATATTTCCCGAAGACAGCGAATAAGCAAGAACTGGAAGATGAAGAGGCAGAAGAATATGATGAAAACATCGAACAAGTTAAGAACTTATTTAGAGTAATGAATGAAGAAATCGACTTGATTGAAAAAAATTCTGGATTTAGACCGCAGATTATTGTTTTGGAGCATGCTAATGACGACGATTTTAGTGAGTTCATTCTTAGAGACTGGGATAAAAGAAAAGGGCAAGGACTTATATAATTAAAGTAGTTTAATTCCCTAAAATATGAAAAACAAAAAAACATATCCAAAAGTTGATGAATTAAGCCAAAAGGCCTTTGAAATACTTAAAGAAATGATGGAGTATTTGAAAAACAAAAACTATTTGGAAAAGTAAGTAGCATTATTTTATTGATTTGAAATACTAAAAAAAATATTTAAAGATGAAAGATATTTTAGGAGGTAATAACTACCGTTTTGGTGTTGAGACGTTTTTGTTAATGTATCTAAATCAATATCAATTTGTTCTCGGGTCTGATTTAGATAGCTACGCACAAGCCAACGAGGTGTTTACTGAAGACAATCCCTGTAACATTTATTTTGTTTTAAGAAGGCCCAAAGTTACTGTCGACCCTAATCCAATCAAAATTGATGGAAATAAAGCGAACCTAAATTTTATAATTCATAACAAGGATGAAGTTGGCATGGTCAACGTAGGATTTGAATTTCAGCAAGCTCAATCCGAATTGGAGTTCCGGACAGAATATCCTTATAATTTATTTACCCTTTCAGATAAAAATGGTGTACTACTAGGCGCCCGGCCCAGCACATTGATTGACAGTATCCAACTTAAAGATAATATCGATGTCCCTTTTTTAGATTACGAGGTATTATACATTGGACAGGCTTATGGAATAAATGGTAAAAGAACTGCATTGGACAGGTTATCCACTCATGAAACTGTTCAAAAAATATATACCCATTCACTAACTCAATATCCGGACTCAGATATTTGGATACTACTTACAAATTTCAGTCAACAAAGTATGCTGTTTTCAGCTCCGAATGATTTAATCAAAACTAAAAAAGAAGACTCTCAAATTGAAATCGAAAAAGAAAAACATTTTTTTAACAACAATGGTATTTCATTAACCGAGAAGCAAAGGATTAACTTTACAGAGGCTGCCCTAATTAAATACTTTCAGCCAAAATATAATAAAGAATTCAAAAACAGTTTCCCTTCTGCCAAACACAAATCCTATTCTGAATGCTATGACCTAGATATTAAGGCGTTAACCATAGAGCTTGACACATCTGAAAATACTCGAAGAATATTTACTGAAAATACGGAAAGGACTCATCGTCATATGAAAATGTTTGAATTCAATTCTGACGCTGATAGAATTAGTTTTATGAAGGTTTTCGGATAAGTCTTTCAAGTAGAAAAGCATAAAAATGAAGAAATTTTAATTCTCTGAATTAAGAGTACACATGCAAAACATCCTATTCTTAGATATAGAATCCCATCCAAAGAAAAAGAAAGTTGATTACGGCGCAACTTTCAAGGGGCAGGAACTGCATGAAAAAAGCACCCACAAATTAGAACAATGGATCAAGGAAGCTGAATATATCTGTGGGCACAATATCTTAAATCATGATATACCCATATTAAGGGAGAAACTAGGAGATTACATTTTTGCCGATAAAAAATTCATAGATACTTTGTTGTGGTCTCCGTTGCTTTTTGTTAAAAGACCAAACCATAAGCTTACTAAAGGATACCGCATTGTAAATGCCTCCGAAGTAAACAACCCTTTATCAGATTGTAAATTAACTGAAGCTTACCTGGTTCAAGAGCTAAACAGGTTCAGCAGCTTAAGTCTTGAGGAAAAGAGCGTTTACTATGGATTACTTAAACATGAATCAAGCTTTAATGTATTTTTTGAATTGGCAGCATTTGATTCTTCAAAAGCCATTAACATAGGTGTTGGAGAATTATTGAATGGCGCTATCTGCTCGGATGTTGATTTAGCTTATTATAAGACCCATAATCCAGTAGGATTAGCATATGTATTTACTTTATTAAAACTTGGAGATGAAGATGCCTTATTACCTCCTTGGGTACGACATGAATATCCTGAGGCTGAAAAAATTTTAAATGAAATTCGTTTTGAATCCTGTGCTAACACCAATTGCCACTATTGTTCAACCAAATTAAACCCTAAAAAAGCACTTCATGAATATTTCGGTTATACAGATTTTAGAAAATTTGAAAACCTTAGAACCATTAGCTTGCAAGAAGAAGCCGTAAGGGCTGGATTAAAAAGAACATCTTTTGTTGCGGTTTTCCCTACTGGTGGTGGAAAGTCACTAACTTTTCAATTGCCTGCTCTTATGAAAGGGCAATCAACAAGACACCTAACCATTGTGATATCTCCCTTGATTTCTTTGATGAAGGATCAAGTTGACAATTTAAGGGAGCGCTTTGGAATAACGAAAGCCGTAGCCATCAATGGATTATTATCTCCTCTAGAACGGCAGGAAGCATTTGAAATGGTTAGTGATGGCAGGGCTGACATTTTGTATGTATCACCCGAATCATTAAGATCCCCTTCCATATTCCGGTTAATACTAACGCGTTCCATTGGGCGCGTTGTTATTGACGAAGCCCACTGTTTTTCGAGTTGGGGACAAGACTTTAGGGTAGATTATCTGTTTATAGCAGATTTTATTAAAAAGGTAGAAAATGAGAAAGGCACCAATCCAATACCTGTGTCCTGCTTTACGGCTACTGCAAAACTCCAAGTAATAAAGGATATAAAGCAATACTTTGGGAACCATTTGGGTTTAGAGCTAGAGGAGTTTGTAACCAACAAAGGAAGAACCAACCTTTCTTATGAGGTCATTAATGTAGAGGATCCAACAAGAAAAATGAATCATCTGTTCCCAATCCTTCAAAACTGTGAAAAGCCGGTTATCATATATGCTTCAAGGACCAAAGAGGTTGAAAAGGTAAGTACCTTGATTAATGAGGCTGGATTTGATTCGACATTTTTTCATGGGAAGTTGGATAAAGACAATAAGAAGGTCCATATGGATGCCTTTATGAATGAGCAGAAGGAAATCATAGTTGCAACATCCGCTTTTGGAATGGGGGTTGATAAGGACAATGTAAAGACCGTTATTCATTATAATATTTCAGATTCGTTGGAAAATTATATCCAAGAAGCAGGAAGAGCTGGTAGGAATGAAATAATTAATGCCAAGTGCTACATACTATTTACCGAACAAGATTTAAATAAGCATTTCAGCTTACTCCAGCAGACAAAACTAAATCATAAGGAAATAAAAGATGTTTGGAGGGCGATAAAGAGTCAATCCAAATATAGGGATAGGATTAGCCAGTCAGCACTGGAGATTGCCAAAAAATCAGGATGGGATGCCGAGATGTTGGATTTGGAAACTAAAGTCAAAACAGCTATTTCTGCACTTGAAGACCAGGGCTTTTTAGTGAGGTCTTTGAATACGCCAAGGGTTTTTGCTGATAGTTTATTGGTTAAGAATTTTGGCAGCGGACAGGAAATACTTCGAAAAAGCAACAAGATAAGCGATGAGGACAAAAAGGATTGTGCCATTGTATTGAAGCGAATAATTACGGATGATGAAACAAGGGTTGATTACTTAGCGGACATTACACAACTTAGTGCTAAAAGAATTCAAGATGTCATTAGAATGCTAAGAGACCTGTCCATTTTGGGTGATGCAAAGGATCTTACAGCATTTTTAAGTTTAGTACAGTCCAAAAATGGGTCGAAAAAAATTATGGAGGCCTTTTTGAAGGTTGAAAAAGGACTGTTGGAATTACTAAAATCAAGAAAAACCACCATCCCATTAAGAGAGCTCAATCAGAGATTACTGGATAATGGCGTAGTTGAATCAGGTGTTGAGCACATCAGACTCCTTTTAACTTATTGGGATAAAAGAAGGTTTATAAAGAAAAGTAGAAAAGATAAAGAACGAGATATATATGATATTGAAATTATAAACCGTGATACTCTTAATGACGATATAAAATGGCGCCATGATTTAACATTGTCAACTTTTAGATATCTTGAACAACTCGCATCTAACAACAAAGATCATAAAGGGAGAAAGGATGAAGTTCCGGTTTCATTTTCATTACTTGAGCTGAAAGCATCCAACCAGTTTATGGGGAACTTAGTGGAGGAAAACACTAAGAAGTATGAACGATGTTTGTTATACCTAAACGACATAAAAGCCATTAAATTAGAAGGAGGCTTCATGGTGTCTTATAATAAATTGAATATTTCGGATGTCGACAAAACCAAACGTGTTTTCACCACCGACCACTATCGCAAGATGAATGATTTTTATCTTCATCGAACAGAACAGATTCATATAGTAGGCGAATATGCCAAGAAATGTGTGCAAAATTATGAATCTGCTTTATCCTACGTGAACGATTATTTCACCTTAGAATATCAAGAGTTTTTGGCCCGTTACTTTCCACGTAAAAAAAGAGATATCCAAAGGGCGATTACACCTAATCGGTTCAAGGAAATCATTGGGAATTTAGACCAAGACCAAATGAAGGTCATGGAAGATAATGATTCTAATAGAATTTTAGTTTATGCAGGCCCTGGTAGTGGAAAAACAAAGGTATTGGTTCACAAAATAGCTAGCTTGCTACTTATTGAGGATATAAAACCTGAACAATTTATGATGCTTACCTTTTCTAAAGCTGCCGCCTTAGAATTCAAGCAGCGTATAAGGAACTTGGTTCCTGAATATTCGGGTCTTATAAAGATAACGACGTTTCATGGTTTTTGTTTTCAGCTACTTGGACAATTAGGTGACCTACAGAAGTCGCAGAACGTAATCAGGGCTTGTATAAAGGCCATTACAGAGGAAGAAATAGATATTACTTCCATTGAAAACAAGAGTATATTGATGTTTGATGAATTTCAGGATATCAATAAAGAAGAATGGGAGTTAATAGAATTAATTATTAAAAAAGCTGAAAGTCCTAGAGTCATAGCTGTTGGAGATGATGATCAGAACATTTACAGTTTTAGAGGCTCTTCTAATGCATTTATGAGCAAGTTCAAGAATGACTATGCTGCCACCTTGTACACGCTACCAAAGAATTATAGAAGCTATTCTGAAATAGTAGATTTTAATAATCACACCTTAATTTACCTTAGAAATAGATTAAAAAGGCAACGATTGGTTGCTAGCAATACAAGAGGTCAAGGAAGTGTCTCCATAATAAAATATAATGGAAAGCACCTGGAACAACCTATAGTTGATTATTTGCATACAATTGGTTTGTCTGGCAGTAAAGCTGTTTTGACAAGAACAAATATGCAAGCGCTTCTTGTTAGTTTTTTACTTAAAGACTTGGGGTTCAAGGTTAGATTAATGGCGGGGTTTGAAGGGTTTCGAGTTTCTGATTTATATGAAATAAGAACCTTTGATCAACGGCTAAAAAAAGAAGCAGGAAATACCGGAATCATATTAGAGACAACTTGGGAATTAACGGTTGATTGGTTTAGGGAAACATATCGAGGCAATGAGCATTACGAAACATGTATTGGGTTGATTAATAAATTTGATCATGTATTCCTGGATAAAAAACTTTTGGTTGACTGGAGGGAATATTGCCGTGAAATCAATATGGAAGATGTCATTAAACCTGACTCGGAAGTCGTTGTTGTTTCCACCATGCACAAGGCTAAAGGCAAGGAATTTGACCATGTGTATATGCTGGTGGAAGATTATGACTATTCTTCTGATGAATCAAGGCGATTGCTATATGTGGCAAGTTCAAGAGCAAAAAAGACCTTGCACATTCATTCCAATGTGAATTTTTATGATCAAATTAATACAGAATATATTCATAGAAGTTTATTCCACAGGGAATTAAAAGAACCTTTGGTGTACGAGATGATATTAAGCCACAAAGACATTAATTTAAGTTCCCTAAAATATCCTGGATCAAAATCGATTTTAAGGACTATAAGAACTGGTGATATGTTAGAAAAGGATATTATGAAATTTGCGGATAATGAAGCACCTGGATTGTGTAAAAACAACCAAGGTAATCTACTGCTATTTTCTAGGAAATTTGTTGAGGAACAGTATAACCCAATGCTAAACAAAGGATATGCCATCGAAGAGGCCAAAGTACAATATATTGTCTACTGGTATAACAAAGATGAGGATAGGGAATACAAAATTGTTTTACCTAGATTGAGGTTTAGGAAAAAGGATTAAACATCTAATCAGGTTCTGCAAATAATTCCTCCATATTATCTACTTTTATATTTACATATAACAGAAACAAATACAATTGTTTTATTTATACTATAAAGCTAATTCAAACTAAGCGATAATGACTGCTAAGAACATAAAAGACATAGAATTTAATGACATTGCATTTATAGAGCAACAAGGTCGGAAAGCAATAATTTTATACGGAAAGGACAAACAAAAAGCGGAGAATTTACATCAGGCAATGATGGAAAAAGGTTTTAATTTTAAACACCAACCCGAGGCTAATGGTTGTTACACTATCGGTCTTGATGTCATAAGTTACGGAATGAAATTAATACTTGAAACCAAATTAAAAAAAGAATCATATCCACAATTAGTTTGGTTAGACAATGCAAGTATTTCAGATGTTATTATAGCGTACAAAGAAGGAAAGAACACTCAACTTATCCAACCTTCGTTCTCCTTAAACTCTTGGATAAACCCTAATTAATCATGTAGAATTTGAATCCTTAACTAGTATATAAAAAGTACATCAATCCAAATTAAAAAACATCTTCAAATTTGAGCAACTTTTATGACTGAATTCCCAATCGAATTAAAAACATTTTATGACTCAATTGAAAATCTTAGTTCTTTAAGTACTTGGAGAATTATGAGAGAGATTAAACCATCTCAAAGAATTGAAGGTGATTGGGAAGACAAGTTAATAACGGAACGAAAGGCGTTAAACTATAATATAAACAAGGGACTTTTGGTAACGAATTCCCAAGTGATTGATTCAAAAGGCGAAGTTGCAAATATTAACCTTGAAGATAAAGATTTAGATTATTTAAAAATTCGTCTGGCGGAAACCAAAAATATTTGGCTAAAAGCAAGATATGCACACTTATTATGGCAAGAAACCAAACACAATAAATATGCGGAAACAGCCATTGATAATTATATCATAAACATAAATAATATTAAAGGTGAAGAAGCTGATCAGCTCCCAATTATTCTATCAGCTATTCTATACATTTCAAAAAAATCGAAAAAAAGAATAGACAATGCTAAAGAAACAGCTCTGACGCTTATCAATGATTTACCTATTTGGATTAAGTCCAATATACTCAATGCAATATTAGACAATAACATATTATCAAAGGATGATCTAAATCAAATTGCAGCGGACTTACCAAGTTGGACTGAAAACAAGAATGTAACCTCTTATTTTTTTAACAAAAACAAACTAGAAACCGGAATAAGACTTTATAATTCTCTGGAACTTCCATTAAACAATCTATACGCATTACTCGCAAAAAATGAAGATCTAATTTTAGAGGAACATCCGGAAGATACTGACTTTGTTAAATTCACAACCATAGGAACTAAAGCCAAATACCTAAGACTTGCAGGAAAAACAGATGAGGCTGAGGAGAATTTAAAAGAATACAATAGGCTAAAACAAACTGTAAAGTTGGGACATTTTAGATGGCAACTAGGTGATAAGGAAACCGAAATGCTAAACGAATATTTAAATATGAAATCTGAAGTCATATTAAATATGCCCTCTGAGGGAATCCTTGCTTTTTTTTCAGTGAATGAAGATATACTTGTTGACCCAACTGAAAATAAAGAAAATGCCAAAAAATCAATAAAGGAATCTGTTGCTCATTTATTTAACACTAGTGTTTTTGATATAAATAGTAATTTTAAAAACCTAAAAGATTCGGACAAAATTGATAAAGAAATAATTCAAAATTATGCAATATCACATGGAGTTAAATGTTCAAGCCTTTTCCTAAAAGTACTCGTAGATGGAATTTTAACCGGTAAATTGAATTATTACAAAATATTTGAATATTTAGAAACTTACACGTGGTACGGAACCAAATTCAAACGCGGGATGACTGATAATGAAATTGATCAAAACTCAACTTGGTTAACAATGCTTGCTCCGGGAATCCATAATCTATTCGCACAGTTTGAGCTTTCAGTATTAATGAACACGAATAAAATCAATAATTTCATATTAGCAATGGATTCTTTGACTATAAAATTTGAGGGAGCCTTAAGGGATTTTATTCTTTTATCTGGAGGGAATACATCTACATCGAAAAGGGGTGAAATTCAAGAACAGCTGCTAGAAGAATTATTGGATAATCCCACCACGAAGAAATATTTTACTCAAAAAGACATTGAACTTTTTAAATACACTTTTACATCAAAAGGAAAAAATCTACGGAATAATATTGCCCATTCATTTTTACAATTTTCTGATTATAAATTCGAATCTATTTCATTAGTATTCTTTTGCATCTTAAGGCTTGGGAAATACACATTTGAAGAAAAGGCCCTCAACCAACCAGAAGGTTTATAGTCCATTCTTATCACAATATCCTCTAACTTTGCCTTAATAAATTTTCCAGAAAAGTATAGTCATAAAACCGAGAAGGAATCTGATGGAAAAACTTCTATGCGGCGGCCTATTTTGGAGTGAGTATTTTGAAAGACCTAATAGACAAAACAACTATTTTTCAGAAAGCAATGTTCTTACAATTTCTTTTTTGGCAGATTTGGGGATTTCTGCACTTTTAAGGGCTTCCCACATCTCTTTTTTATTACGCTCCTTAACTTTGACCCTTTCTAGCCAAAAATCGAAGCTAACAAAGATGATACAGGTTAATATAAGCGCTAAAAGAACAATAACAGAGGTGGCATTATTTCCATATTTAAAAGACCAACTTTCTAAATCTACCTCGATATAGGTATCCAGCATTATTCCTGTCATTAATGCTGTAAACAAAACTACTTTGGTTCTATAAAACGAAACTCTTTTTAACCAAGCTATAAATCTACCTACAATATTCAATTCTTTCTTTTAATGGTTTAATTATGATATAGGGATTATTTTTTTTCCTTTTTACTTTTATCGCCCTTTAACAGTATATCATCCTCTTCCTGTTCATCGTGGGTCTCTTCAATTTTTCTAGGCTGCCTTTCAAATGGCGATATTTTTTCTACATCGTCCGACGTTGACTTGCTGAACATATAATTAAAATACTTCATCTTTAGCCTACGCTCTTCGGCGCGTTCTTTGAGAAGCTCTGAAATTGGTAAATTTACTGGCCCCATTTCTTCCTCAGCCACTTTTGCGGTTCCAGCCTTAATTGAATAATCAAATACATATTTTGCATCAATGTCCCCACTAAATTCCGTAAACGTGACCAATTCAGTGTAATCATTTACAGAAATACCTTCAATGTTCCGAAAAATATCGTAATCGAACTCACTGGAATCACTTTCTTCAAATTTTCTGGTTTGTGGTAGATCAAATGATAATTGAATCGCACTTTCCAGGCTCTCATTATTTTCACGTTTTTCAGAACCGTGCTGAATCTTTTTAAAGCCCGCACCTACCTCCTTTATCAGCTTATCATACTCCTTTTGTCTTTGTAAAAAAACATAATACAATTTTAGGGATAGCAGCCCCATGGTAACCATAAAACTACTAAAAGCAATGATATTGTTATATCCATTCAGGACAAACAAATAACCCAAAATAAAAAAAATCATAAGTGTAATTAACAGCACCTCCTTTTTGAAGAATTGGTTCTGTTTTTTATTATTTACAAGCTCCCTAACAAGATTTTGCCCAATATCCGCACGTGATTCCAAATGTTTTTTTGCAGTCTCAGTTTTCAATTCCAAATCATCATCAAAAAATCCGTTAGCTATTAGGGTGATCGCTATACCATCCTCCAGCTGCTCATCCTGAGTAAGGGACATAACGATTTCTGTTTGCTCACTGGAGGCTTTAGTAACTGCATTGTTTATCTCAACAATTTCATCTAAACCTGGTTCTTGCGTGCCATAAATAATATGTAAGAATACATTTTTCGCCCCGTAAATGGAATTCTCATCCAAAAAAGGAGATTTGAGCGCATCAGATATCGCCTTCTTGCCACTATTCTCCCCCGAGGCCGATGCCATTCCCATGATGGCCCTTCCTTTGTTTCCAAAAAACTTCTTTGCCCTACTCAGCTCCAGATTTGCTGCATCATATTGGCAAAGTGCACCAATTATATCGTGAAAAGCAATGGACAATATTTCATTTGACCTTGAAAAACCGGCTGCAAACCCTAAGTTTCCAAAAACCTCTCGAAGTCTGTTATTATTAATTATCAAAAGAGAATCAAGAATTTGATAAAGTTTCATTTTTCCCTTTTCGAATTGTTCCAACCGTCTCCTTCCCTCAAATTGAAAAGGGATAGTAATAATACCAATGGTTAAAATTTTCTTTTCCCTAGCCAAGTGTGCTACATATGGAGCTGCTCCGGTACCTGTTCCCCCACCCATAGCAGCAATTATAATGACCACCTTTGTTTGGGTACCTAAAATATTGTTTAGGGCCTGCTTACTTTCCCTTGCGGCCTGCTCTCCAACATTTGGGTCGGCTCCGGCTCCCAATCCCTGTGTTTTATCTTTGCCAATTTGAAGTTTATTGGGCACAGGACTATTTTGCAAGGCCTCAACATCTGTATTGACCACATAATAACCAACCCCCTTTGCAATACCATATTGATACATTAGGGCAACGGCTTTACCTCCACCTCCTCCCACTCCAATAACTTTAATTGGGCTTAATGTGCTTTCTGGCGTATTGAACGATATGTTAGTAGATTCGGCATCCTCCATTTTAGCCTTGAGATATACAGGATTATTCTATTGTGTTTTTTCGTATACCTTGTAAATATAACAATTAAGATGTAACAAAATTCATTCAAACAATTACTTCTCACCAGAATGGTGAAGATTCGAAACTATGTAATTCAAACAGCATATCCAAAATCCCCATACACTATCTGGTTACAAGTAAATTTGCAGAGAACAGTGTATTCTATACCCTGAACACTAAGAATTATATATTCATAAAACCTATTTATAGGTTTTATTATAAAGTAAACAATGGATTCGATTAACCAATTTTACCTGAACATTTAAGGTTTTGTCTTTTTGAATAATAGCCTAAAACCTAAGTTAATTCCGACACCCTAATTCTTTTAAAAACCCTGTTGGCATATTTGGAATGTTCTATATTTTTAGTATACTAAATATCGTAGGTATAAATACAAAGGTGTTTAAATAACAGTTGTGCTTAATTTTATGATTAACGAACCTCATTTAATAAATTGAATTAATCCATTTTGAAACTGACCTTGATTGCTCCGTTTTATACAATAAATGCCAATTTTTGTTCAATTGAACCTTACTTTCTTTTAGATAACCTACATAATTCAAAAACCATTCATTTTTTAATAAAGAACTGCATCGACTAATTATATCATCCAAACTCGCATCTATACCTACAGGCATATATTCATGACTAAAAAAATCATCATTTACAGACAATGGCTCTGCCAATTCGTTTTCAAAATGCAAAATAAAAGTAAACAAGTCGTAGATTCCTTTTTCGGTTTTTCTCCGCATCGTCCTATATATCCCTGTTTGTGAAGAAGCCATTGTAAAAAAAGATGAGAGGTGATTAGGTCCAAAAAAAATAGAATTTGGACAATACTTTGACAAATCGTATTTATCACTAGGATTATGAAAATAAAAATCATGTATAATCAAGTATCCACCACCTTTGACCAATCTATTAATATTCTTAAATATCGTTGGAATCATTGTCGGCGGTAGATGGTGAAGCACATTAACTAAATAAACATAATCAAACTCACTCTTTAGGTCCTTGAAATCATCCCATATACCAAAATCTATTTTCGATATGACATCTGAAAATTTTTTGTTTCCAGGAAAAACCCTTTCGAGGTCCGCAATTCTTTTCAAAGAAAATTCCTTTTCAGAAACAGAAGATTCAACGCCAAAGTACTCTATATTTTTCGTCAAGTGAGGTGGAAAGGACATTAAGCCTGCTAATAGTCTTCCCCAACCGCAACCAACATCAAGAATCTTCAACTTCGGTTGTGTATCAATTGGAGAACCCACCCAAAGTTCTCCTTTACCAGGTTTTGTCCGGGGAAATAATAACGGAGTTAGAATAGTTTCTAATTGTATATCGCCTTGAATTCCTTTAGGACAGTTTTTGTATCGAAACATAAAATTAATTAAAGATTGTTCAAAAGGTTAATAAACTATCCACAACCACTTATCCTATGAAAAGCAATAGCCCAGTTCTTCAAAGTTAATATTTATTATTTTAATTAGATAACATCTCAATTTATGCAAGCTGGTTATACAAAGAAGCTCAGAGCCAATTGCGATAAAGTAGTTGACCTTGGAAATAACGCAAAAATATATGTAGCGTACGAAAACATAAAAATCTGAAAAACAAATTGAAAAAACATACAATTATTGAGGTGAGATAGGTTGAAACAACGTGAATTAATCTTTGTTTAAAACTATTATTTTCAGTATATTTACATCTTAGGCTAACAAATGTACAACATACCAAGCTAACAAATGCACATCTCTATAAGCTAACAAATGTCCATCACCGTAGACTAACAATTGTTCGATAATAAATGACAGGGGATAAACCATATGAAGACCGTTAATGTAAAAAAGTAATACGCAAAAAAATGGCAACACCAGGAGAAAAACTAGCAGCTTCCTTAAAAGAATTAAAAAAACTGCAGCAGAATGAAAATGTTGTTGCTATAAAATCTTCTGAAATCAACAGGACCCATCGGGAAAGATTAACTAAAAATGGCTTTTTAAAGGAAGTTTCCAAAGGATGGTACATTTTCACAAATCCAAGCGATAAACCAGGTGAATCAACGTCTTGGTATACATCGTACTGGAATTTTTGTTCTAGATATTTAGCAGATAAATACAGTGGAAACTATTGTGTTTCCGCTGAGCAATCATTGTTGTTACATGTGGGAAAAACGACTATTCCACAACAACTAATAACAAAATCCCCAAAAGGACCAAATAAAGTAATCCCTCTTCTCTATGAAACAGTGCTACTTGAACTAAAGGGAAAACTCCCCCCAGAAGAAAATCTCGAAATCAAAAATAATATCAGAGTATACAACCTAGAGTCGTCACTTATAAATATACAACCTGTAATGTTCAAAACTAATCCAAATGATGTGAGAGCAGCATTACTAATGATTAAAGACTCATCACAAATACTTGGCCCACTGCTAGATGGTGGACATACTAGACCCGCCGGAAGAATAGCTGGCGCATTCCGAAATATGGGTAAAGATAAAATTGCCGATGAGATAATTAGCACCATGAGAGCTGTAGAACATGATGTTAGGGAAGTTGACCCTTTTGAAGAACAATTAAAATTAAATCTTTCAACTTTAATGCAATCACCACATGTCAACAGAATCAAACTAAAATGGGAAGAATATAAGAAAGTGGTAGTTAAACATTTTCCTGATGGACCGGACCAACCTATAGACGTTATTGACTATTTAAATTCTGTTGATGAAATTTATAAAACTGATGCGTACCATTCTTTATCCATTGAAAGATATAAGGTCTCGGAAGAATTAATCGATCTTGTAAGCAGTGGCGCATGGAATGTTTTAGAAAATGACGACCATAAAGAACTTGAAAGCGCAATGGCGGCAAAAGGATATTTTGACGCTTCAAGAGAAGTAAAATCCTCTATTGAAACAATACTAAATGGTACCAACTCAGGTCAAGTTGTTGATAAAGATCATTCTACTTGGTACCAAAAATTGTTTTCCCCAAGTGTTGCAGCTGGATTATGTAAACCATCGGATTTAGCAGGGTATAGAAATAGACCTATTTTTATCTCTAATTCAAGGCATGTACCAATGAGCAAAGAAGCCGTTAGAGATGCCATGCCAGCATTATTCGAATTGCTCATAAATGAAAATCATCCAGGAACAAGGGTTGTACTGGGTCACTTCTTTTTTGTCTTTATTCATCCCTATTCTGATGGAAATGGAAGAATGGCAAGGTTCCTAATGAACACCATGTTAGCTTCGGGAAATTATCCTTGGACTGTAATCCCTGTAGAAAGGCGGAAAGATTATATGACGGCTTTGGAAGAAGCTAGTGTAAATGATAATATAGAACCATTTACAATATTCATTTCAGAATTAGTTAAATCAAGTTTAAAAGGAGAACCTGAAGCAAAATTAATTGAAAGCAAAAATAACTAAGGTTATAGTTCATTGCGGGGTTATAACTAATTCAATGTACTTTTCCACAACTTTCTTAATACTTAGGAAGCCTAGCATGGAACTAACAACTAAATTTCAAACCAATCCCCTGTAATTATTCCTTCAGCCTGAACACCACTAAGGTGCCTATATTCATTCTTAACGGTTTCATAGCTATAATCCAGTCCCCACGCCTTAAAGTTCATGGCCACTTGTTCAATGGCTTCACAAATAAATTGAATCTCATCATTGGTCATGGTAGGATGAATGGACATACGGATCCAGCCCGGCCTATCGATCAGGCAGCCCTCTAAAATGTTTTGTTCAATGACCTTGGAGGTAGGCTCATCAACATTCAACAAGTAATGACCATAAGTACCGGCGCAAGAGCAACCACCCCGGGTCTGTATACCAAAACGGTCGTTTAACAGTTTTACCACCAAATTATAATGTACATCATCGATATAAAACGAAAACACCCCTAACCTATCTCGATGCCGCGGTGCCAGAATTTGCAGGTTTTCAATTTGGGAAAGCCTATCAAAAATAATGGTGTTTAATTCATGTTCCCGATCCAGTATGTTTTGAACGCCCATTTGCTCTTTTAGTTTAATGGCAAGAGCAATCCTAATGGCCTGTAAAAAGCCTGGGGTACCACCATCTTCACGGGTTTCAATATCATCTATATAATCATGGTCACCCCAAGGATTGGTATAAGATACGGTACCACCACCGGGGTTATCCGGCACCAAATTGTTGTACAGTTTTTTATTGAAAATCAAAACGCCCGAGGCCCCCGGTCCACCAAGGAATTTGTGTGGTGAAAAGGTGATGGCATCCAGGTATTCATCTTCATTAACCGGATGCATATTGATATTTACATAAGGCGCCGAACAGGCAAAATCTACAAAGCACAGCCCATTGTGCTGGTGCATAATGCCTGCCACTTCATGATAATTAGTTCGAATACCGGTGACGTTGGAACAGCCCGTAATGGCTGCAATCTTAATTGGGCAGTCCTTATATTTCTCAATAAGCCGCTTTAGGTTTTCCGTACAAGGCAGGCCAGCTTCATTGGAAGGGATGACCTCTACCCTAGCAATGGTTTCCAACCAAGAGGTTTGGTTGGAGTGGTGTTCCATATGGGAGACAAAAATAATGGGACGTTTTTCCTCTGGAACTTGGGTATGCTCCTTAAGATTTTCATTGAGCTTGATACCCAGAATACGCTGAAATTTATTGATGGCCCCGGTCATACCGGTGCCAACGGTAATCAGCACATCGTCTTCAGAGGCATTGACGTGCTTTTTAATGATATTCCTGGCATTGTGGTAGGCCAAGGTCATGGCAGAACCTGTAATGGACGTTTCGGTATGTGTATTGGCTACAAAGGGACCTATGTCTTTTAGCAGTTTTTCCTCTATGGGTCTGTAGAGTCTTCCGCTGGCCGTCCAATCGGCATAAACGATCTTTTTCCTTCCGTAAGGGGAATCAAAATATTGTTGATTTCCTATGGTGTTTTCCCTAAAAGGCCTGAAATATTCCTCAAGACTTGAATGTTCTTGAGGTTTAGAACGCAATAGTTTTCTTGTACTTTGTTCCATACTATTTATGGTTTCTGTTTTTGAAGAGGCGCTACCTTGACAATCGATCCAACCAAGGCTAAAACTATACTAAAGTAAGGAACTTAATCTGTATTGCAGAGGCTTTTAACATCTGTTAACCTATTGCTAAAAAACTGATTCAAAATACTCAAAATTGTTTAGGGGGTTTTAATGACTATGCTCTACTAAAACCATGGTCCCTCTAAGTTGGATGTACATTCATATACCTTTTTTCATAAACCATCAAAACCTTAGTTATTATGTGTCAGATAACATGACCAAGGTGCCCATGCAAGTGCTTCGATAGTTTTATATGGTCTTTGGGAACACCGGATTTTCAAGATGGTCTGATAGCGTAATTCAAAATATAAGAAACCCATTCAAAAAACTAAACCGTGACATCTTGTTTTTTTAAATGAATAATCAATGAAATTGTTTTTTTAAATCTGTATGAACTTATTAAACTTATAACAGAGTGTAAAATCCCATAATTTTACCATAATATTTTACAAGATTTCTTTGAAAGACATATTCAAAGTGACAATGATCTGACGAATTAAAATATTAATCTTCCAAAACGAAACTCCAAAATTCAGTTTAAGAAAGGTTTAATTAATTTCTTTTAAAATTGATATAAGCAGTAAGTTTTATTTTTGTTTGGGCAATAATCATTCTTGTAAACCTTAATCGAAGGTTGAATTCCCATCTTGGCACTCGTGGGTGCTCAAAGTGTTCAGCAATCATGATATAAGTCACAATTATCATGGCGGCATTATGCCCTTGTGGAAGCAACATTGGAAATAACATTAACGCCCAACCTGAGCCAATACATGCCAGGCCATGATTTACACCAAAGAACAAGGCATCTATCATTGTGTTCCATCCAAAAGCAGATAGGGTTTGATGGTTATGCCCAAGATTTAAAAAACGTTGTTTCATTGGGGAATACTGCCATAGTATGGCCATAAAACCTAATATCATAGCGGGCAGATAAGACATTGGCATCCATAAATTTACCCAAATAATTATTGCAATCATCAACACCCCTGCCAGCATCCAAATTATAATATAGCCAAAAACAAATAACAGGGCATTAGCGAAACGGTAACGTTTCAAACTTTGCAGGTAAATAAACTGAATCGGAAAGATTAATTTTGGCAACATCATTGCGATAACCATAAGTCCCCAACCCATTAACTGCGATGATAGAGGATTCATTTCAAGTAGCATTTGCAGGGATACCGAGGAAAGCCCTGAGGTTGAGATATGACAATGCTCCATGGTCATTATATTTCCAGGGTTGACTAAAAGTAACATCCAAACAACAAGGCTAGTACTTATGATTACAAGATCGATCGAAAACCGTTTATTTCTTGAAAGCTTCATACACCAAATTGAACATTATTGTCCTAAGCGATAAATACCTACGCGATCAATAGTTAAGTCATCGTCATTAAGTAATGGAAATTTTGTTTTAATAAGAATGTTAAGAGCGTCCACATCCTCATTACCTTCAAAATGTAGATCATCAATAATGTCCGTTATATTGAACTTAAATGAAAGTCCTGCACCGCCATGTAGGCTGTCCTTTGTTGATGCTTGCAACAGACCAAATAAAGAAACTGATTTTATTAATACTTCATTTATATAAACAGAAATAAAGTTCGTATCATTTCCCCCTCTTACTCCTTCTAACTGTAGATAAATTTCATCAGGAATGTTGGATGAAGAAACTTTAAAAAGGCTTCTTTCAACATTTTTCCATGACGTTCTATCAAGATGAGCCACTACTTCTGTTCCTCCACCTTTCAAGCTTAAGGCTCCCTCACTTGCTCC
This sequence comes from Seonamhaeicola sp., assembly GCF_028281565.1. Classification (GTDB taxonomy): domain Bacteria; phylum Bacteroidota; class Bacteroidia; order Flavobacteriales; family Flavobacteriaceae; genus Seonamhaeicola. Next base: position 4,339 of record NZ_JANQJQ010000003.1, on the reverse strand, counting down.
TACCAATTCTGCATTCTTCTTAAAAGACATTTTATCAATTTTTTCAATTTCTATATCATCTACACCAAATTTACGCATTCTTAAAGCAAATAGGTTCTTTGGTGGGGTCATATCATAGGAGGTCAAGGCAAGATCATCATATGTGTAAGTATATGGATTCCCCAAATATTGCAAATTAGTGGTACTTTGAACATCATCTGGCGTAAAATACCATGTTTTAGCATTTGCATCTACAGGCATAGCAAAACGTGAGTTACCACCTGCAGAAGGTCCCTTAAGCCAATTAGGATCTATTGGATTACTATTTCCACCTGTTATAATCCAAGCGTCCCACATACGATCAATATTGGCATGATGCAGGAAAAATATAGGATCTAGTGCCGCGGTTCCCGGAACCCCCATTAGTCCCATCTGACCTGCAGTATTTTGGCTACCCACCATACCATGTACAAAATTATGCGGGTTCATTTCTAAATCTCCAGTTTCTGAACCTCCATGACTAAAACCTGTTTCTCCACCACCATAGTAAAAGTCATATAACCCGCCTTTGGAACTTGACTCATAAATTTTATCCCATTGGCACTCATCATTGGCATCTGTACCATCCATACTTGGTCCCACTTCAACTTGTGTTCCGTATCTTTGTGGCACTAATAAAGGGTTGGCTGAACCATCAGGCAAATTAGTTACTGTAAAGGCTGGAGGAATATTATTTTGGGAGTACTGACTTGATTGATTTAGATAATTCCAATAAGGCAGCGCCCAATCTTTAGGACCGTCTAACTGGTTTGTAATGATGTTACGTAGAATAATTTCAATCGCCACTAAATACCCTCTATGCCAAGGAGGAAAAAACCAGGTTCCATGCTGACATTGATTCCAAAACAAATTCGTTAGGGTTCTAGATGGTAATGTGCCTAATTTAGCATCCGAGGTAATATAAGAAATATTGGGCCAATTCAGATATAGATAATTAGGGTTATTAATTCGGTTTATTAAAAATTCGCCATGAATTGCACCATAAAACCACCAGCTTACAGGATTACTAATTGGGCGTGATTGCATAACCTGAATAGCTTTAGCATACCAAAAAAGATCGGTATAATTTCCTGATGTATCTTGGAATTGTCCGCCATTATTGTTACTCCAAACATTTTTTCTCGTAAAACTTGCCATAATATAATTGTTTAGTGTTTTCTTAATAATAAAATTCTAGGAAGACATCATATTTTCGCCCTGTTTCCTGTCTTAACTTTAACTATTTGGATTGTCAACCTGACACCATGTTCCTTATCATTTTATAGTTCGGGTACTGACCATATAAAATAATATAAACAACTAGAAAAATGTTAATCAATGCAAATCAAATAGATTAACCTATCCATTCACTTTTGCTATTAAATAAATACTTAAGAAGACATTGGATTTATAATCAAAACTGTCTTGTAATGAGAGAATTGTTATAAATATAGTAAAAAAAATATTACATGTTTAATTTTTTAGTATTTTTAAAGGAATCGGATAAGCTCTCTAAACTTTATACTGTTTGACATCAGTAAAAAGTGAACTTTTATAGGTCGATTTTTAAGAGAGAAAAAAGATTATAATATTAACCCAAAAAGTTCAAATTTATCTAAAGACTTAAAATTTCGGTATAGGTATTCACCACAAAGGGAGCTATGTCGTTTAGCTGTTTTTCCTCTATGGCTTTGTAGAGTCTACCGCTGGCCGCCCAATCGGCATAAACAATTTTTTCCTTCCGTTAGGGAAATCAAAGTATTGTTGGTTTCCTATGGTGTTTTTATCAAAAGGCCTAACATATCCTACGGGAATTGAATGTGCTTGAGGTTCAAAACTTAATAGTTTACTTGTTCTTTGCTCCATACAATTTATGGTTTCCGCTTTTGAAGAGGCATAACCTTGGTAACTTATCCAATCAAGGCTAAACCTGTGCTCTTCTAGATCCATTGTCTCCCTAAGTTGAACATATATTGAATACCTATTTGCATAACCATTAAAACCTTAAATTTTATTTGTTGAATAAGCCTATGAATAGCTTTATTTTCTTCTAAGCGCAAGAGGTATCCAAACCCAAAGGAATTCTTTCCATTATTTTTCATGGATACCAAAGCAGAAAAATCGGTAAGAATATAATCATAACCAGAATTATCAGGTTCGTTCGAAACTGTCCCTTTTAAAACCTGCCTAGATTCTATTTTAGAACTTAAATGGCCAGTGCTTGCCCAATTCATTGCTTAAATTCACATTCGGTAATAGACCAAATTGATAAGCCTCTTGTGAATTCATCTTTATAAATAAGCAACAAAATAATATTGGCAAAAATTTCTTAACCATTTTCTTTGATTAAAATTAATAATACCATCTCTATGCTTATGAAATCCAATTGAGTATATTCTTTGTTATTTGGAAATAAAAAAGGGCTACCGGCTAGAAATCGCTAACTCTCAAAAAATAATTCCTTGCCAAATAGCCCAATCCAACTAAAACTAAACAACTATGCTTTTAATCTTATTTTTTTATTAATGAAAAACAACAATCACTATAATACTAAACTTGAATTTTTGTCAATATCCATATTCAAAAACCGATTTTATTATTTACAAAAAGTCTCGAAAACGTCATTCTTTTACTCATTAAAGTATATTCTTTCCATTTCTGTCCAACCATTGGATCCCTTCAAAGGTATCTGCATGGGATCACAGATCTTTAACCATTCAATGGTTCTTTCTTCTTTGGCCATTTGCTCCATGTCTCTTTTAAAATCTGAACCAGTGTATTCGTAGTATCCAAATTCATAAAACTCCACAGAATCAATTTGCTGTAGAAAGATGGAAAAATTCTCAATGTTATATTTAGTAAGTAAATCTCTTACCCCTGGATTGGTATCGGCATGAAGTTTTTTATACTCATTTATCATTTCCGGTTTAATTTTAATGACCATTCCAACTCGTTTAACACGTTCATCTCTGCAACTAATATTCAACAAGAATGTTAAAAGCAGGATACCTAAAAATTTAATTCTCATAAGACTGTTTTATTTTATCCTCTTTTTCGTTTTTAAATTAACTTAGTATGAATCCCATACCAGCTCTATTATTTCAATGTCTATGGCCATTCTGGGGATTCCTTTATAATCTACCACAAATTGCTTAGCCAAGGTTTCTATTTCGGACTTAGACATTTCTATATCTTTGGCAACGCATGCTTTTACATCTCACCTTACTCTTTTGCCTGATTTAGGATGTTCTAAGCAACTCCAATCTCTAGGTCAAGGACCCTATCGAGAATCAATGAAAATGCCCCCATCAACACGGCATTTTCCCCGGAGGATGGTTCCATAAACCTGACCCTAGCCGAAAGGTTTGCCACAGAGTACTTTCTCACCTCGTTTTCCAGTCTATCCCTGAGGAATCCTTTTGCACTCAAGGGCCTTCCCGATAGCACGATACATTCCGGGCTGAACAGCTTGATCAAGGTATCCAAGCTTATCGCCAGACGCCTGATGTCACCATCCCCCAAGCAGGCTTTCATCGTTCCGATAGAATTGCTTTCATCTTCCACAATGGGCCGTCCCAGATTTCCTGCATATCCGTTGGCTCCGAAAAAAGGCTTTCCTTCTATGATGATTCCTGCTTCCATGCCATTATTTATATCTACGCATATAAAGTCCCGGTACCTGCTCCCTAGCCCGTACCACAATTCGCCCAAAGCTATCAGACGGGGCACATTATCATAAAAAACCGGTAATGGTGTATATGCCTTCAGCCCGCTTACGACATCTACGTTTTTCCAATTAAAAACCGGGGCCCGTTCTATGATACCAGTTCGTCTATTTACGGAACCTGCTACTGCCAGCCCGATCCCGAGCACCTTTGCTCCCTTATCTACCCCGCGCGATATCAGGGTATCCACAATGTCCCCGATCTGTGCCATCACTCCCCTACCGCCTTTGGATGCTATAGGGACCTGAAGCTCTACAATGAACTTTCCGTCCAGGTCTGACAGTGCACCGCGTATGTACCCATCACCTAATTCTATTCCTATAACAAAATTCTCCCTTGAGTTGAACCTTAACATTTTTGGCCTCCTGCCACCACTTGATGTCCCTTTCCCTTCCATAGTGACCAGTTTCTCCTTGACCATCAGGTCATCCGAAATCCGTGTGACCGTCGGTGCGCTCAACCCCGTCCGTTTCGCGATTTCCGCACGGCTAATACGGCCCTCATCCCTGATAAGGCGCAAAACGCTTATTTTGTTGAGCCTGTTTATGTAACTTGAATTGACCGTACGTGACCTTTTCTCATTCATATGACGTTCT
>NZ_JANQJQ010000002.1 GCF_028281565.1 Seonamhaeicola sp. | reverse complement strand
AGAACGTCATATGAATGAGAAAAGGTCACGTACGGTCAATTCAAGTTACATAAACAGGCTCAACAAAATAAGCGTTTTGCGCCTTATCAGGGATGAGGGTCGTATTAGCCGAGCAGAAATCGCAAAAAAAACCGAGTTAAGCGCACCAACAATCACAAGAATTGCAGATGACTTAATTTCTAAGGAGAAGCTGATTTCGCTGGTTGGCGAAGGTGAATCAAAGGGAGGCAGGAGGCCAAAAATGTTAAGGTTCAATTCAAAAGAGAACTTTGTTATAGGAATAGATTTAAGGGCAACTTGTATACGCGGTGCCTTATCAAACTTAGATGGTGAGCTTATTTTAGAGCGTGAGGTTCCCACTAAGTTAGAAGATGGTTATGAAAAAATAATGGAGCAGATTGGAAGTGTTATAAACAGTCTGATATTAAGAGGAGGAGATAAGGGCGCAAAAGTGCTGGGAATTGGGCTGGCAGTAGCAGGTTCCGTAAATAGACAAACTGGTATCATAGAACGGGCCCCGGTTTTTAATTGGAAAAACGTAGATGTCGTAAGCGGACTGAAGGCATATACACCATTGCCGGTTTTTTGTGATAACGTGTCCCGCCTGATGGCTTTGGGCGAATTGTGGTACGGACTAGGGAGCGGGTACCAGGACTTTATATGTGTAAATCTGGACCATGAGATTAGTGCAGGAATGATTATAAATGGAAAACCACTTTTTGGATCCAATGGTTATGCAGGAGAGTTCGGACGGTCTATTCTTGAGCACGGGAGTAGTTCAATTGGGCTGTCTCAAATGGTGGAAGGGGAGTTAGCTAAAAGAGAAGCTTCGGCAGTGTTAAAAGAAAAGACTGGTTCTGCTTATAAAGTTGGTGGAGGGGATAAGGACAAGGTAGAGTTAAAGCTCTGCGACAAGAGTATAGATTATTTAGCGGTAGTGTTGGATACTCTAATCAAGCTTTTTAATCCGGAATGCATTATACTATCGGGAGGATTAACTAGGACAAAAGAGTTCTTGTTAGATAAACTAGAAAAGGAGGTCAGAAAGTATTCCATACCTAATCTTTCAGCAAATGTCAAGGTCATAGGATCATCGTTTGGAGAAAATGCTGCGTTGATGGGGACTTTTTCTTTAATTCTCAACAAGATATTGAATTTGGAAATTAAGGTTATTTAAGTTTTTAATCGGATTCTCAAACTATTTACTGGGAAGATCCTAAATGGTTAATTTTTTTAAATGAGATTATTAGATAAAGTACTTTTAATATGGTTGGCAAAAGTTATTATGCCTTCTTAAGAATGTGGATTTAAGTAGACGGTAAATATGTTAGCAGGAACAAAACAGAAATATAGGTTTGTCCAAATTGTTCAAGGTTTGAGATCATTGAGGGTATGACTTTGGTTGGTGGGTAATAAAAATAAAATGGGATGATCGGCAATAACAGATTCAAATGAAGTTGGGGCTTATTAAAACTTTGTAATACTAATATGCAAAATGCTTTAGAAGGAAGTTCGGGCCGAAAGGAAAAAGTAGTTTAATATAATAATGAATTAATATAAAATGAAATATTTAATTAGAAACCTTATGATCGTTTGTCTTATACTTGTTTGTTCGTGTAAGGAGAATAGAGAATTAAAAAAACCAAACATATTGTTTATTCTCGTTGATGATCAATCTCCGTTTGATTTGAAAGTTTATGATTCAACATCAGTTTTGCAAACTCCCAATATAGATGCTTTAGCGGAAGAAGGAATGGTTTTCGATGGGGCTTATCATATGGGATCATGGCAGGGGTCTGTATGTGCACCATCTAGGCATATGATAATGTCTGGTCGTTCCGTATGGCATGTACCGGATCATGAAATCATAAGTAGGAATCCGGTATCTGCAGATTCTAATAAAGTACCTCATAATTTGGCAAAATTTTCAATGCCCGCGATTTTCAACAAAGCGGGATATGAGACTATGAGGACATGTAAGGTAAATAATTCGAATGAAGCAACAAATAAATTGTTTAATATTCAAAATGATAAGACTAATAGGGGGGCGGCAGACGAAGAAGGAAGCGCTTGGCACGCCAAACAAGTTATTGATTATCTTAATGAAAGAAACAAGACAATTGAAAAAGACCCATTTCTTATTTATTTAGGCTTTTCTCATCCTCATGATCCGCGAAACGGAACGCCTGAATTATTAAAAAAGTATGGCGCTACAAATCATATTAATCCAGATAATCCTCCTGTGCCAGATAGTGACAACCCGGCTCCTCCATTACCAGTTAACTATCTTTCTGCCCACCCTTTTCATCATGGGCATCCAGCTTTAAGAGATGAGGAACGAGTTTCTGGTGTCTGGAAAAGAAGGGATGAATCAACTGTTAGAAATGAGATTGGACGGCAATATGCTTGTAGTGAAAAAATAGATATCCAGATTGGTAAGGTATTGAAGAGACTAAAGGAAATTGGAGAACTCGAGAACACCATTATATTTTATACTTCCGATCATGGGATTGCTGTTGGACGGCATGGGTTAATGGGGAAACAAAATCTTTATGAGCATAGTTGGAGAGTGCCTTTTATAGTAAAAGGTCCTGGCATTAAAAAAGGTAGGGTACTTGGAAATATCTATCTTTCAGATGTTTTGAGTACAATGTGTGATTTAGCTGGTCTCAGACCTTCAGCTACAGTTGAAGGTACTAGTTTTGTTCCGGTTCTTAAAGGGAAGGAAAAAGTAATTCGCAATGTGATGTATGGTGTCTATTGCGGAGGAACCAAGCCTGGCATCAGATCCATTCGTAAAGGTGATTGGAAATTAATCAAATATGATGTTTTAGATGGACAGGTGCAAAAAACACAACTTTTTAATCTTAAAGATAATCCATACGAATTACTAAAGGAACATAACTCTCAAGAAATTATTGCATTAACAGGTAAAGAACCAGAACAGAATCAAATAAACCTGGCAGAGAACCCTGGATTTTCAGAAAAGTTAAATGAAATGGAGAATCTTTTGTTGGAGGAAATGCAGCGTTTTGATGACCCATATAGATTTTGGAATCAAATAGATTAGGACCATTATACCATAATGTCATTATACATTTCATTGGTGTAAAATCGCAATCTTTAAATTATTTTAAAAATGCTAAAGTAATTGATATTTGATAGTTTAGTTTGATTGGGCTGCATAGCAATAAATGCCATTTTGAGAGTTAGCAATTTATAGCTGGTGGCCCTTTTTTATTTCAAAAAACAAGTCATGAAGTTAAATGGATTTTATAAGTGTGGGATTATATTATTAACTTCAATCATCGCAATTGGAAGAGTGTTTTAGCAACAATACTTTGTTGTTTATGTATAAAAATCCATTCGCAAGAGATTTATCAATTTGGCCTACTACCCAATATAAGTTTAAGTGATGAATTGGGTGAGCATTGGCGTTTAAGTTCCAGTATAGAGTCCAGACAAATCCTTAAAGAAGGTGCTTTCCATCAGCCCAAAAATTTTGGTTATCAGTATTTGCTTACTGATGTGACTACAATATTCTCAAAGAAAGTCAATAATACCAGTTCTTATGGCGGGGGCTATCTCTTAAGGTTAGAAGACCGAAGGATAATGCACCGCTTTATTCAACAGGTTTTATTTAAAACAACCTACAGGACATTTAAACTATCCCATAGATTTAGAACAGACCAAAGTTTTGAGCATTCTGATGTTCCCGAGTTTAGATTTAGATACCGCTTGTCCATGGAATTCCCATTAAACGGTAAAGTTTTAAACCTAAAAGAGTTTTATTTTAGGTTGAATAGCGAAGGTTTAAATAAATTTAAAAGCGGCTACAGCCTTGAGACTCGATTGGTGCCATTATTGGGATATACAATCTCAAAAAAACAACGCTTTGAATTTGGCTTGGATTATAGAATGGGTTCCTTATTAAGCAGAGATCAAACCAATCATAAGTTTTGGTTAAAATTTAATTATTACTGTAAGTTGGAAAAGAGAGGGAATTAATGAATGCATTTGAAAACGTGTGAGAATCTGAGTTTGGTTTATTTTTAGTATTATGACATTTTTATACAAATACCCCTGAATTGAAATGTCCATTTTTGGACTATGGAAGAGTACAGTATTAATTATATAGAATTAGAAGATTTGCTAAATATTTAGCCTAAATCGTTTTAACTGATAATAAAATCTAATCGATGAGTATATAAAATAAAAAATATAATTGCAATATGATTTTTTATGTTTTCAAAATCAGGACTAAGCTTGTGCATTTCTCCCCGTATAGTAATCATTGCTTTACGTATTTGACTTTCAACGGTGCTTTCAGAAATTTTAAGCATTTTAGCAATTTCTTTATATTTATAGTTGTTTAATTTGCTCAATATAAAAACCTCTTTACGCTTTGGAGGTAGTTGTTCTATTACCCTTTCGAGGGCTATTAACCGCCCCTCTTTAATATCCCTTTCAAAACATTCAAGTTCAATAATAGCCTCTCTATGTATACTATTTATAAACGACTGTTCCCGTACATTTTTCTTATAAAGGTTAATAAATTTATTGTGAACAGCTCTATATAAATAATTGTTCAAAGAAGTTTTTATATTTAATTTACCTCTATTAATCCATAAACCTATTAACAGATCTTGAACTATGTCCTCTGCTTGCTTATAATCAGATGAGAGAGAATAAACATACTTGCATAGTCTATCGTAATACAGTATATAAAGCTTGCTATATGCATCCCTATCTCCTTCTTTTATCGCTAAGATTATTTCCTTGTCAGATATGTCCAATTTCATTATAAATTGAGAGAAATAAATAAATTAACACAAATTAAACAAAAAAAAAGTAAAAGAGAGTCATGGTTTTTTCTATTTTAATTGTCTTAAAGTTATAACAAAGAGTAGAAATGGCTAAACAAGATATGTTTTTCTTAGTAGAAAAATACCTAAATAATAATATTTCAGAGGACGAGTTAATTACTTTAAAAAACCTTTTGAAAAATGACGAAAACGTTAAGGTTTTTAAAAACTTGGTCAGAGATGATTATCAAATAAAAACCAAAAATATTGAATTCAATGCTAAAGAATCATTGAATAATATTGAATCAAGACTTGAATTAGTAAAACATAAAAAAACAATTCAAATTCAATCTTTTTATAAATATGCCATAGCAGCGTCAGTACTATTGTTGTTTGCATTAGGATCATTACTCAATATAAAAAAGGATTCACAAGTTATAGAGCCAATATTGGTAAATGAGATTATTGAACCAGGAACAGACAAAGCAACCTTAACATTAGAAGATGGTTCTATTATAGAGTTGGCTAAAGGAGAAGCTTTCCAGACCTCAAATGCCGATAGTAACGGTGAACAAATCGTTTATGGGGCTAGGGACAGGAATACAAAAGAACTAGTATACAATTACTTAACCATACCAAGAGGAGGGCAATTTCATGTTGTATTGTCTGATGGTACACAGGTTTGGCTAAATTCAGAGTCTCAATTAAAATATCCAATAAGTTTTATAGATGGTCAAACACGTAAGGTAGAATTGGTGTATGGTGAGGCTTATTTTGATGTGTCTCCTAGTTCTGAACACAGTGGGTCTAAATTCAAAGTTTTTAATAAATCACAAGAAGTCGAAGTGTTAGGTACAGAGTTTAATATAAAGGCCTATAAAGGCGAAACAAATATTTATACCACATTGGCAGAAGGTAAAATAGCGGTAGGCTTCGATGATAAAAAGCAAAATTTAAACCCAAATCAGCAGTTTAACCTTAATGTCCTAGATAACAATTTTACAATCGCTGAAGTTGATGTAAAGAAGGAAATATCTTGGAAAAATGGAGTATTTAGTTTTATAGATATGCCATTAAAAGATATAATGAAAGTAATATCAAGATGGTACGATGTAGATATAATTTTCGAAAATGAAGAACTGGAAACAATTAAGTTTATTGGAACACTCAATAAAAGTAGGAGTATTCAAGAAGTTCTAGCCGTTATGAAATCTACCACCATAAATAATTATGAAATAAATGGTAAGACGATAATATTGAAATAATATAGTCTTGTTAATAAATCTAATAATAATAATTGAAAATACTAATTATAAAAATAATTAATGCCTATGAAGTAAAACAACAATGAACTAAATAAGAAAAGAGGATAAAGTTTTACCGCCAAAGTACAAGCTCTATCCCCTGTAGAATTATTATCAATTAATTAAAATATTAACTAACTAATAACACCACAAATTTATGAAAATTAAATTAACTAGTGCCTGTTTCATGTTTAGGAAAAGGCTTTTGATTTGCATTATGAGAACTTTTATCTTTTTATTTTGCACGACCATATTTGGATTGTCAACTAATAATGTTGTATCTCAGAATTCCAAAATTCAAGTCAATGAGGATAAGACATTAACAGTAGATGAAGTCTTCTTGTTAATTATGGATCAAACGGATTATGTTTTCTTTTATGAAAAAGGGGTTTTTGATGATTTTCCAAAAGTAAAACTTAAAAAAGGAATAATAAGTACGAACAAGTTGTTAAAGCGTAGTTTGTCAAAAAGAAATATTGAATTAACAGTAACGTCAAATAATGAGATTCTAATAAAAGAAAAATCAACTCCTATAAAAGTTGTGAAACCTCAAGAAATAGAAGTTAATGGTATAATTCAAGATTCCAACGGGCAACCTTTACCAGGGGCAAATATTCTTGAAAAAGGTACCACAAACGGTACGCAATCAGATTTTGATGGTAATTTTTCTATTACTATACAAGATAAAGATGCGGTTTTGGTGATTTCATATTTAGGGTTTTTAACAAATGAAGTTGCTTTAAATGGCCAAACATCTATAGTTGTAACATTGCAAGATGATGCATCTAAACTAGATGAAATTGTAATAGTTGGGTATGGTTCTCAAAGAAAATCTGATTTGTCAGGTTCAGTTTCTTCGGTAAAAGCTAAAGACTTAAGCAAGGTTACCGAGTCATCATTTGATAAAGCTTTACAAGGTAGGTCAGCAGGGGTACAGGTGGCTCAGGGTAATGGTTCACCAGGTGCTGCACCAATTATACGTATTAGGGGTGCGGGATCTATTAATAGCAGCAATGATCCCCTATATGTAATTGATGGTTTATTGGTGTTCCCCAATAATGAGGAAGTGAATGGAGATGGAAGTTTCAGGGTGGATAGGCTGACAGGTAGCGCCACGAATATTCTCGCTACATTAAATCCCAATGACATTGAATCAATAGAGGTTCTTAAAGATGCCTCAGCTACTGCTATTTACGGATCGCGTGGTGCAAATGGTGTTGTAGTAGTTACGACCAAAAGAGGGAAAGTAGGTAATAATAAGCTTAATGTAGACTGGTATACTTCTGTAAGGACTATATCTAAACGTTATCCTCTGCTTAATGCTGCTCAGTATGCTAGGGCAACAAACGAATATAGTGATGCAATTGGAGTAACAAGGCCTTATTCTGATGCTCAAGTTCAAGGGTTTGAAAATTCTGGAGGAACAAGTTGGCAGGATGAAGTATTTCGTAATGCTATTATCAATAATTTTCAGATTTCTGCCAGCGGGGGATCTCAGAAAGCACAATATTATATTTCTGGGAATTACTTTGGTGAGGAAGGTGTCGTGATAGATAATGGTTTGAAAAGGGCTTCATTGCGAGCCAACGTTGATATTAATGTAAATGAAAAAATGAAGATTGGTAATAGTTTTACGGCGTCATATACTGTTAATGATGCAATCCCATTTGGAGGAAGAGACCCATTCAGTGGCCCTGGTGTGATTATAAGTACGTTATCCATGCCTCCTGTGGATCCTGTCTATAACTCAGATGGAAGTTACTTTGTAATCCCCTCAAGGCCTACTGGCACAACTACGAATCCGGTGGCACTTGCTAAAGAACAAGAGTTGAACTATAAAACTTTAAGATCACTTGGAACTTTTTACTTTCAATATGAGTTTGTCGAAGGTCTTAAAGGGAAAATAAACCTTGGGTTTGATATTTCTGCACGAGAAGAAAGTGCTTATTTTCCTCAAGAGTCTACATTATTAGGAATGGAACAGCAAGGGCAGGCAAGGAGAATTAACTCGACTAACATTAATTGGTTGACAGAATATTTATTGACGTATAATAAGGTGTTTGATAACCATTCTCTTGATATTGTGGGAGGATTTAGTATGCAGGCAAACCGTTTATCACGTCTTATGGCTGGTCGAGAAAATTTCCTTACAGATTCTTTTGGAACAACTAATTTAGCGGGAGGGGCAGTTGAGATTATTCCGGAGTCTTCATTGATAGAATCTTCCTTGGTTTCAGCCTTGGGCCGGATTAACTATGTTTATAAGGATAAATATATATTTACCTTTAGTGGTCGTTATGATGGTTCTTCTCGTTTTGGGGCAAATAATAAGTATGCTTTTTTCCCTTCTGGAGCAGTAGCTTGGAAACTTGGTCAGGAGAAATTTATTAGTAATCTTGGCGTTTTTGATGATCTTAAATTGAGAGCGAGTTATGGTGTTACTGGAAATCAGGAAATTGGTTCATATAGATCCATACCAAGATATCAAACCGTAACTGAAGTCTTTGGATCAACAGCGGCTGTTGGTGTTGCACCTGCACTTGATGGTTTAGGTAATTCTGAACTTTCATGGGAGACAACGCGACAATTTAACATGGGTGTTGATGCAACCATTTTTAAAGAAAAATTGAATATTACATTAGACTATTATAGAAGAGTAACATCGGATTTATTATTTGAATTTCCTTTACCATTGGAAACAGGCTACAGTAGTATTTTAAAAAATGCTGGAAGTGTTGAAAATTCAGGTTTTGAGTTGACAATGGGATCGACTTTGGATATTGGGGAATTAGGTATTGGCTTAAATGCTAACTTTAGCTACAATAAAAATGAGGTTTTAGACCTTGGAGGTGTAGAATCGATATCCAACTTTGATTTACAGAAAGATCAAATACATGCTTTAGGTGAATCTATAGGAGCTTGGTATACCTATGACGTTCTTGGCGTCTGGCAGAGTAACGAGGCAACAGAAGCAGCTGGTTTTGGACGTGTACCTGGAGATTTTAAGTATAGAGATGTAAATGGTGATGGAGTTTATACTGCAGAGGATAGAACAATAGTTGGTCAAGAACAACCAAAATTCACATATGGTTTTAACTCTAATTTTACCTACAAAGGGTTTGGCCTGAGTTTGTTTTTGCAAGGAGCAGGAGGTCATAAAATAAATAACAAAGTGAGGTATGGAAGTGTAAACAGCTTTATTGGTGTTGCCAATGGATTTACAGAAGTTCTTGATGCCTGGACTCCTTCAAACCCCAGCAATACAGTCGCCTCCTTAACTTCTACTGACCCCTTTAGAAACCCTGCGGAAGCCACACTTAGTAATTACATTGAAAAAGCAGATTATCTACGTTTGAAAAATGTAACACTGGATTATAATTTTCCTTCAACATTTCTTAAAAAATTGAAACTTTCCTCACTGAAACTATCAGTAAGTGCTCAGAATATTTTGACTTTTACGGGTTACTCTGGATTAGATCCTGAAGTTGTAGGTAAGGATAATTTTACTTATCCGTTTACAAAATCTTATCGAATTGGACTAAATATTGGTCTGTAAGTTTTAACAAATAAAATAATAGTGTAATGAAAAATATAATAAAGAAAAGTCTAATGATAGCTGTTCTATTGCTATTAGGATCAAGTTGCGATAGTTTTTTGGAGGAAACACCAACCTCTTTTATAAGCCCTGATAATTTTTTTGCTACGGAGGCCGATGCTGAAGCTGCTGTGGTAGCTTGCTATAATAAACTTGGAGCGGGTAATAAAGGGACTCATGGGGATTGGAGAGATTGGATATTTGAATATATAAATGATGATTTTAAAAGCAGACCTGCTTCAGGAACTATTAATGTTAGTTTGTTCATTTCGATGGTTCCAGAGGAACCTATGATTTTTGAGTCTTATAGAAGTTTTACCTCAGGGCTTAATACTTTTAATTCGGCTATTGAGGGGATTGGAGCTATGGAAGATTTCAATCAGAAAGAGGCTTTGATTTCAGAAGCAAAGTTTATTAGAGCTTATATATATTTCCATTTAGTGAGGTTATGGGGTCGAGTACCTTTATATGAAAATGTGTTAACTGCTGAAGAGGCACTTAGTTTAGAAAGAGTTGATAATATAGACAAAATATATACCTTGATTGTTGAAGATTTGGAATATGCAGTTGCGAACTTACCTGAAGTTCAAACTTTAGAGGGGAGAGCTACGAAATGGGCTGCAATGTCCTTGTTGTCAAAAGTGTATCTTACTCAAGAGAATTGGACAAATGCTGCCCAACTTGCAAAGGAGGTTATTGACCAGGGACCACATAGCTTATTGGAAAATTATGGTGATGTCTTCGACGATGCTAATGAAAATAATAACGAATCTATCTTTGAAATTCAAATGCAGATTGGTGTCGAAAAAAGTAATCAGGTAGCGAATTGGCCAAGAGGTATTGGAGCTACAGGAGCAGATGACTATTTCTTAGGTCCCAACTGGGGCGGGGTATATATTGCAACGGATGACTTGCTTAATGACTTTGAGGCGGGTGATGATAGAAGAAATTACATAGCCACGAGTGTTGTCAGAAGTGATGGTACTCTCATTGAGTTTAATGCTGATGGGTTGACCCCTAATTATAGTATTAAAAGAACGCCAACAGCATACATCGAAGGCTTAGAGTCTAATAATAATTCTAGCTATAACTTCATATATCTTCGGTTGGCTGACGTATATTTAATGGCGGCAGAAGCTGAAAATGAGGTCAACGGTCCATCTGGAGCGTTGATGTATATCAATGAGGTCAGAAATAGGGCCGGATTAGCAAACTTAGAAGTAGTTAATCCATCTGCATCAGTTGATCAGTCAATATTTCGAGAAGCTGTAAGGAAAGAACGAAGAACAGAATTGTATGATGAACGCCATAGACTGTTTGATTTATTGAGATGGGGTAACCTTGTAAGCAATGTGCAAGCAGCAAGGCCAGATGTTTCTATTCAGCCACATCATGTATTATGGCCTATTCCCGTTTCTGCAATTTTAAATAATCCAGGTTTGGAAGGAGATCAAAATCCAGGTTATACAGATTAGATAAAATCTACCATTACATGAAGGAAGGGTTGTTAGAAAAAGACAATCCTTCCTAATTTTTTGAACCTAAGATTTGAACATTTCATCTTTATGAATTTAGGTAAATCAACTTGTCCAATCCTAACTATTAATAAAACTAAGAGGTTAAAAAATGAATGACGCTAATTATTTAAAAGTTTTATTTATACACAATTTACGATTGCTTTGCTACATATTATGTTTAATAACGTGTAAATCAAATACTGATAAAAGTATAGAAAAAGGGGAGTACAGAAGCCAAATGTTGTTTTTATTTATACTGATGATCAAACCTACGAATCAATAAATGCTTTGGGTAATAGTGAGTTGTTTACACCCAATCTAGATCGATTAGTAAACTCAGGAACTACCTTTACGCACGTATACAATTTAGGGGGCCGGAGCGGTGCTGTATGTGTTGCCTCCAGATCTATGATGATTTCAGGTTCGTTTATATGGAACGCTAAGGAAAAGGATAGTATGGGCTAAATAAGACTCTACTGCTTTAACTCAAACTTGGAGTAGGATATTGGCCAATAATAGATTATCAATGAATGATAAAGAAAAATAGATATAAGATTTTCGTATACCCGAAGATTAACAAACAAAGTGTTATTGTTTGATATGATAAATGATCCCGAAGAGATGAATGACATCTCTAAGAATCCCGAACAAATCCAACGCATAAAATCACTATTCGCAGATTTATTACAATTACAAAAAGAATTAGACGATCCTCTAAATTTAAGAAGATTATACGAGTCATTATAAAAAATAATAAAGAATGAATCATTTATTGTTTAGAGTTAGGTACAAAACAAAGTATAGAATAGCAAAACTCTTTTTTCCATTATTTTTATCGTTTCTGTTTTTATCGAGTTGCAATAAGAAAAAAAAAGAGTTAAAAGTTTCTAATGTAACAACGGAGTTTGTTGAAAGTAGATCCAATATTATTTTTATAATGGCAGATGATTTGGGTTGGGGCGATGTAGGTTTCAATGGTAATAAAACTATTAAAACGCCCAATTTGGATCAAATGGCACAAAATGGTTTGCAATTAAATCGTTTTTATGCTTCATCTCCTGTTTGCTCACCCACACGAGGCAGTTGCCTTACAGGAAGACATCCCTACCGTTATGGTGTTTATTTTGCTATGCAGGGCCATGCCAAACCAGAAGAGGTATTGATTCCAGAAGTATTGAAGGAACATGGGTATGCAACGGGACATTTTGGAAAATGGCATTTGGGAACACTTACCAAGGAAGACCAGAACCGCTGGGGTGGATGGGCAGCAGATCCCAAAGGAAACTTTTCGCCACCTTGGAAAAATGGCTATGACACCTGTTTTGTTACAGAGTCTAAAGTACCTACCTGGAACCCTATGGTTGCTCCTAAAGGCTCCAAAAAGCCATTGGAAGGAGAGCCTTTTGGAAATGATTATTGGATAGGTCCAGAACAAAAAGCCACAACTAACCTTGATGGGGACGACTCTAGGGTAATCATGGACAGGGTGCTACCCTTTATAGAAAATGCCGTTAATAATGATAAACCTTTCTTTAGTGCCGTTTGGTTTCACACACCTCATGCGCCGGTGGTTGCTGGTCCCGAATACCGCGCCATGTACAGTGATTATTCAGAAGGGGAACAGCACTATTATGGATGCATTACAGCCATGGACGAGCAGATAGGGCGATTACGCAATAAATTAAAAGAATTGGGAGTAGACAAGAATACAATGATTTGGTTTTGCTCAGATAATGGTCCCGAAGGGAGAGAATTGAAAGGGACAACTAGAGGTCTGGCTGGTCCGTTCAGAGGAAGAAAAAGAGATCTTCTAGAAGGAGGCGTTAGAGTGCCCGCCGTTTTAGTATGGCCAGAAAAGATAAAGAACCATGCTAAAACTGATATACCAATGGTAACTTCAGATTATTTCCCAACAGTTATGGATATGTTAGGAATACATAAAGATACTTTTGAAAACCCTGTGGATGGTATTAGTCTATTGCCAATAATCAATGGCGAACAGACCACCAGAAATATGCCCATTGGGTTTAAAAGCAAAAAACAACGTGCGTGGATGACCGAGGAGTACAAAATCTATTCTAATGATAAAGGGGAGACGTTTTCACTATATCATCTACCAACAGATTTGCATGAAGACCAAGATCTCGCTGCTAAATATCCTGAAAAGATAGCTGTAATGAAAACAGCGTTGGAAGCTTGGGAAGCTTCCTGTGAGGCCAGTGACCAAGGAGGAGATTATAAATAAGAACATAACAAAAACAAACTCATGAGACTAATAACAGTACTATTGTTTTCTTTGCTCTTTGTAGCTTGTAAAACCGGAAAAGAATCAGACACGGTAGAAAGTAAAAAGCCAAATATCCTTTTCATCTTTGCAGATGATCAGTGTTTTGAAACCATTAATGCACTTGGAAACACAGAAATAGAGACCCCTGCACTAGATAGGTTGGTAAATTCTGGAACCACCTTTACTCATGCCTATAATATGGGCGCTTGGGGAGGTGCCGTGTGTGTGGCAAGTCGTGCCATGCTTTTGTCTGGTCAGAGAGTTTGGGACGCAAAGAGCTACCCATGGAAAACAGAAGAAGGTATTAAAAACACCTGGCCGCAGCGTTTAAAAGGTGAGGGATACAAAACTTACTTTACTGGAAAGTGGCATGTTAGTGCCAATTTAGAAGACTGCTTTGATGTAGTGGGAACTCGAAGAGGAGGTATGCCCAACCAAACTAAGTTAAGGTATGACAGAACATTTGAAGGAGAAGAAACCTGGCAACCTTGGGACAAAAACAATGAAGGTTTTTGGAAAGGTGGAAAACACTGGAGTGAAATCATAGCCGATGAAACATTGGATTTTATCAGTGATGCAAAGCAACAAGACAATCCGTTTTTTATGTATGTAGCCTTCAATGCAGCCCATGACCCGCGTCAATCCCCTAAAGAATATGTGGATAAATACCCAATGGAAAACATTTCCCTGCCCAAATCCTTTCAGCCAGAATATCCGTATCGAGGCGATATTGATTTGGCTTCAAATATAGGAACACCCAAAGAATCTATATTAAGGGATGAGAAACTGGCACCACACCCAAGAACACCTTACGCGGTAAAAAAGAACATTCAGGAGTATTACGCTATTATAACCCATATGGACCATCAAATACAACGTATATTTGATGCACTAGATGCTTCAGGACAGGCAGAAAACACCTATATTGTATTTACCGCAGATCACGGTTTGGCCGTGGGTAAACATGGTCTTTTAGGAAAGCAGAACATGTATGACCATAGTATGCGGGTGCCTTTTATTATTTCTGGACCTACCATGCCTAAAGGCAAAATAATAGATTCAGATATTTATTTACAGGATGTAGTACCTACCACATTAGATTTGGCAAAAGCAAAAAACAAAGAGGGTATATATTTTAAATCTGTTTTACCCATTATTGATGAAGAGCGCAATACGTCATATGATTACATTACAGGTATCTATCGTGCTTCGCAACGCATGGTACGTAAAGACGGCTGGAAACTCATCCATTACCCAAAAATAGATACCTACAGAATGTACCATGTAGCCAATGATCCGGATGAATTAGTTGATTTGGCCAATAATAAAGAACACGAAAACATAAAAAAAGCCTTAGCTCAACTGATCAAAGAAATGCCTTCTTTTTAAGCATGGGATTATAAAGTATGATTTGAAAATAATAGCCTTAAGATTTTATGGTAATACACAGTAAAAAAAGCTCTTACATGTATCAAAAATATGCGTAACAGGTATGACTGACAAAAGAAGTCCCTTTAGCGAAGCCGAATACGGCAATCACTATCCATGAACCATGACCGTCTTTGGGAACTTCAATAGTCTATACTGGCTTTGAATATTCAGCAATGGATCAGTTTATGGCTTTTAATAATAAAAATGGGCACTGGTTTTGGTCAAACGGTTATCAATATGGAACGGTAACCATTAAAGAAGAAAACGGAAAGAAAGTAGCATCCCTCATGGTATTGGATGGTGGAACCTTAATTTAAAATCCTTTAAGTTAAAAAGAGCTGGGGAGGAGAAATTTAAAAAGGCCAAAACCATAAAAGAAGGCGAGACAGTAAAGTTTGAGGTGAAGTAAATTCATGTTAAAGTTATAGGAATTGAAACGAGAAATTATTTGAAAGGTATTAAAATCTGTCATTCTAAGCATGTTTCAGAATTTTAGACCATTGATTTTTAAAGCATATTAGAATCTAAAACTAGACAAAATGCTGAAAAACAACTCAACTTATTTGAAACTTACAATATTAAGTTAGATGCTTCCATGAGAGTAAATCAGCATTATTACAAGAAACAACCTTATATTTTTAGAAAATCCAGAAAACGTATTGAAACGTTATTCTCGCAATTATGCGACCAATTTATGATCCGCAGAAATTATGCTAAATCATTCGATGGATTTAAAACTAGAATCTTTAGCAAAATAACTGCACTCACTGTAGTTCAATTCATAAATAAATTTGTGCATACTAGAAATATAAATAACCTTAAAATTTAGCCTAAATGCACTACGGGTTGTTTAATGAAGTTTTTTCGGTTAACGTCTATTAAGCCATTATATCAGTTAAGATGTTTTGAACTAGGTCTCGCGCTTGCATATAATTGGATGAACTCGAATATAATCATATAGTTAATATAATATAATATCGTATAAAGCTTTCTGCATGCATCCATTATTCCCTTCTTTTATTGCGTCCATTATGTTTTTGTCATATATACCTAATTTTATTATAAATGGAGAGAATTATATGTTCTAACACTAACTAAAAAAATGAAAAGAGAGTCATGGTTTTTTCAATTCTAGTTGTCTTTACATTGTTAAAAGACTTGAAAATGGTTAAGAGAGGTTATGTTTTAAAATTTAACCATTTACTAGAAAGCATAGTTTGATTTTGTTTGTTACGTTATTGTGACACATTTTTTATATAAACCCCTTATTAAAATTAAGATGAGAATTGTAAATGTATTATTGTCAGTGATTTTTTCATGTTTTTCAAGTAGCGAGTTTTTTGATAAAATAAAATCGAATAGAATAATTACAAATAAGCTTAAAGTAGCGTTGCTGATGGCGATATCATTATTGTCGGGATGCGTTTTGAAAAAATCTGCTTACACATATGAAGAACATAATATTGGTGAAGCTAAGGGCGAAGCCTTGATTATTAACGAGTTAGGTATTGCTGAAGGCCCTTTTCGTCCTACGTTTAAATCCTTAGAAAAGTTTGAATGTCCAGAATGGTTCCGAGATGCAAAATTTGGATTATGGGCGCATTGGGGGGCTCAATCCATGACCGTAGCAGGAGATTGGATGGCACAAGGAATGTATGCATGGGAGGAAGATAAGGAAAATAACATTCCGGAATCTAAATTCCTGGCCCCCAATGGCAGGTATATTGATCTAACCAGCGAAAAATATGGTCACCCAAGTCAAGTGGGCTATACAAAAATCATTGACATGTGGAAGGCGGAGAAATTCACGCAAAAATATGCCAATGAATTGCTAATGTTGTATAAGAAGGCAGGGGCTAAGTATTTTATGGCATTAGCAAACCATCATGATAATTTTGATAACTGGGATTCCAAACACCATAGATGGAATTCGATAAATAAAGGGCCCAAAAAAAACATTGTTGGTATATGGCAAAAGGCTTCTGAAAATGCAGGGTTGAAATTTGGACTTACCTCACACTTATGGCGTAGCTTTGATATACGGGGAAGGCCGGATGGCGACTCCAAGTGGGATGATGTTTGGACAAGTTATGCCCCGCAATGGGAAGATGCTATACGGAGAATCCGAAGAAATGGAGAAACATGGCCGGGCACGGACTCCTGGTTTGGAATTGCTCACCAGTCGGATCCCCGTCCAGGGCCATTTCAAGGAATGCCCTATGATGGAGCAGATCCAAAGAACTTCGATCTGTTTCATGATTATGACAATCCTGAAGAATATAATTGGCCAAAACGTTGGTACAACCGTACGATTGACGTTATAGGGCAACACCGTCCTGATTTGTTTTATTTAGATCATCAAGGGTTTATGTTTTGGGAACAGGAAATTGGGAGAAAGGTGTTTGCGCATTTCTTCAATCAGGGATTACAAAAATACGATGGCAAACAGGAGGTTGTATTGCAGCTAAAAGCACATTTCGATCCAAAAAAAGATATGAAGGGTATGGCTATACTAGATGAAGAAGCATCAGTGCTCAATCAAATTTTACCAGAACCGTGGCAGACTGATATTTCACTTGGCGCCTGGTGGTGGTCTGGTGAGGATTCTGGGAGAAATTCCAATTGGGTAATTGATATTTTGATTGATATTGTCAGTAAAAATGGTAACCTGCTTTTAAATATACCCAATCATCCAGACGGACACATTTCACAAAAATCAGTGGAAACTCTAATAAATGTTGGAAATTGGATGGAAGTAAATGGCGAGGGTATCTACGCTACAAGGCCTTGGAAGGTATTTGGTGAAGGCCCCATGTATGACGCAGTAGTTTCAGGAAAGCCTACAATGGTAAAACAAGCTGATGAAATGGGCAATGTTTTGAGGTATACTAAACGTAAAATGGGAGCAAAGGACATTCGCTTCACACAAAGTAAGGATGGTAAAACTATTTATGCATTTTTAATGAGCTGGCCAGGAAATGGTGAAAAGGTCTCTATTTCTTCTCTTAAAAAGCATTTATCTTTAGAAGCTTTAAAATCTGTAGAATTGCTAGGTGTTGGTCAGTTGGCATGGAAGAAATCGAACGGGAATATCATCATTGAATTGCCTGATCAAGCACCTTTTAAAGAAGCAGTCTGCTTGAAAATTGAATGTAGATAGTGTCATATAAAATTTGAATAACTTAGTTGAAAAATGTTGAAAACAGCAATTAAGGGATGAAGAAAACTTTAAAATTAGGAGTAATAAATACACCATGATAGTAGTTAGAATGGTCCTGTTTTTTTGTGTTTAGGAAAAAAACAAAAAGAACAAAAGTTGGGCACTTGCCCAACATTATTTATATCCTTGCAGATGATTTATCAGTGAGATGCGTACCAAACGCCTTAGTGCTTTTTAATCCCGTCATTGATAATGGCCCCGGAGGGTATGGGTATGAAAGAATAGGTGATGAGTACCCGAAGTTTTCTCCTGTTCATAACCTGAATATGGAAGCACCACCGACTATCTTTTTTCTTGGGACCGAAGATGATTTAGTTCCTGTAGAGACAGCTATGTACTACCAAAAAGTTATGGAAAATATGGACCGCAGGTGTGAACTTAACCTATACAAAGGAAAGGGGCATGGTTTTTTTAATTACAGAAATTTTTCTTTATATAAAAAAACCATGTATCAAACAGATAAATTCATGCAGTCGCTTGGATATTTAACGGATGAGCCCATTATAAAGATTGAATGATAAACCAAGCGAATATGTCTTAATACCACTATTAATATGATGAAGTTGACTTATAAATCGGCGATGAAAATTATAACAATTGTTCTACTAGCCCTGATGCTTGTAGCATTTAAACAAAAAGATTTACCAAATGTGTTGATTATTGGAGATTCGATATCCATAGGGTACACACCTTTTGTAAAAGCGGCTCTTAAAGAAAAGGCCAACGTAAGCCATAACCTTGGGAATGCTAAACACACAGGCAATGGTTTGGAAAAATTGGATGATTGGCTGGGAGAAACAAAATGGGATGTCATTCATTTCAATTGGGGATTATGGGATTTGTGTTACAGGAATCCCGATTCTCAGGTACAAGGAGGTAGGGACAAAAAAAACGGAATACTGACATTTACAATAGAGCAATATAAAAGGAATCTGGAAAAATTGGTTAGTAGACTCAAACTGACGGGCGCCCAACTTATTTTTGCCACTACCACTCACGTGCCGGATGGTGAAGCTGGACGTATTGCAAATGATGACAAACGTTATAATAAAGTGGCGATAGAAATAATGAAAAGGCATGGGGTCAAAATAAATCATTTGAATGAACTGTCAGAGGGAATTCATGGCGAATATGCCATTGGTAATGGGGACGTGCATTACACACCTGAAGGCTATAAATTGTTGGCAAACCCAGTCACCAATATGATAGTTCAATGTCTTCAGTCAGAATCTAAAAAAGACAAAAAAAAGCCTAATATCGTTTTTATACTGGCGGACGACTTGGGTTATTCAGATGTTGGCTATATGAGCCAAAAAATCAGAATTAATACGCCCAATATTAATCAACTAGCAAGCAATGGTATGATTTTTACGAATGCCTATGCTGCGTCACCTGTATGTTCACCAACCAGAGCAAGTATCCTAACCGGTAAATATCCATCAACCTTGAATTTAACCTGTCATATCCCAGGTATGGGTATGGAACAGTATGTGACAAAACAGAGTAAAGGAAAAAAGCTGATGGAAGCGTCCTTCATCGACCGATTACCATTAGAGGAGTTAACCTTTGCTGAAGTGCTAAAAGAACATGGGTACAGCACGGCATTTATGGGTAAATGGCATTTGGCTGGTGAAGGATCTGCAAAGACAGATGATGGGATTGTAGATCCACGTTTTCATCCCGAAAAACAAGGGTTTGATATCAATATCGCTGGATGTGCCTATGGCCAACCCGCAAATTATTTTTCTCCATATAAAAACGGAACCATCATCGATGGCCCTGAACAGGAATATCTGACAGATAGATTGGCCATGGAGGCGTGTCAATTTATAGAACAAAATAAAGAACGTCCATTTTTGCTTTACCTATCTACATATACCGTGCATACCCCTTTGCAGGCACCAGAACAAACAATTAACAAAAATAAGGGGAATAAATACTTTGCTATGATAGAAAAACTCGACGAAAATGTGGGTAAAGTATTGACAAAGATTAAAGCTTTGGACTTAGATAATAATACGCTGGTAATATTTTATTCAGACAATGGAGGGGTTTACGGAAACTCTCCACTGCGTGCCAATAAGGGCTCTTTATTTGAGGGTGGTATTCGCGTACCCTTACTATTCAGTCTTCCTGGAAAGATATTACCGGGCACCAGAAATGATGTAGCTGTCACAAGTCCTGATTTGTTCCCGACTCTTCTGGAAGCAGTAGGGATTTCACATGGAAGATATAAAGACCTTGAAGGAGTGAGTTTGTGGCCCCTACTTACCCAAAAACAAAAGAATATTGATAGAGCTATCTATTGGCATTTTCCGCACCATCGAGAGATGGAGAAATCCATGGGTGCAGCTATTCGTATAGGAGATTGGAAATTGATCTGGGAATTTGAAAGTGAAGAACTGAGTCTGTTTAACTTAAAAGAAGATATAAGTGAAGCTGTGAATTTGAAGGATAAACATCCAAATAAAGTAAAAAATATGTATTCGAAGTTAAAGAAGTGGCAACAAGAAACTCAGGTAGAAATGCCAAATCCTAATCCAGAATATGAAAATGAATAATCGAAGTCAATTGTTTCCAATCTTAATTTTCAGAAAGCTTTAAAAAGGAATATTTATCTATGTGTTGAGGCTATTTTTCATTGGCTTGGTAGTCTATAATGGTAGCTTTAAAGGCAGGGTAAAGCATAATAAATAGATTTAATATATGAATATAAGAAAATTAGTACGTATTTTGTTTTTAATGGCCTCTGTAATAATCCAGGGATGTATCGAAAAACCGGATAGTGCCATTTTCTTAAATTCACCCGACGGTAAGGTTTCATTGGAACTCAATTCGGAAAGTGGTGCACTTAAATATAGGCTTTCATGGCAGGGTGAATTAATGTTGGACAGTTCGGTGTTGTCATTACTGCCTGATCACCAGTTCACTGTTAAGAGCATATCTACCCGTAGTGTAAATGAAACCTGGAAGCCCGTTTGGGGACAATTCAGTTCTATTAAAGATCAATACAATGAGACAATTGTTACTTTGGATTTTAAAGGGGGTGAAGCAAGACTTTTATGCAGAGCCTATAACAATGGAGTTGCGTTTCGATTCGAAACAGGTGGACACCAAACCACAAATAAGGCGATCTACCGATGTGATTTTAACCTTCCATCTGATAGCGAAATATATTATCCATCCGGGGAGAAAGAACCAATCGGGCCTATAGCTATTGGAGATGTAACTGAAAAAGTCAAACTGCCTGTAGTGGTAGAACACAGCTCGGGCAAACATATGTCATTGTTAGAATCTGACCTCTATAGCGCTCCGGGTTTTAAGGTGATGGATTTTCAGATAAATCAGGATTTATTATACTCTTCAAATCAGGTAGAAACTGCAACCGGACAAATTGTAACTCCCTGGCGAGTGGTTCTTTTGGAGGAAAATATTGGAGAGTTGGTTACAAACACTGTTCCTCTGAACCTTGCCGCTCCCAACCAACTCGAAGATGTGTCCTGGATAAAACCTGGTAAGACTTTGTGGGATTGGCGGGTACATGGTTATGTGGCTCCTGATGGATTCAAATATGGAATTAACACCGAAAGCTATCTGCGTTTTATTGATTTTGCTGCAGAAAATGGGATTGAATATTTTTTGATCGATGATGCTTGGTATACTCAGGTGAGTGAGGGGAAAATCACCCATTCCGATAAATTGGATTTACCAAAAGTGAACCAATATGCAAAACAGAAGGGCGTAGATTTGATTTTGTACTATGATAGGAGACATGGATCTTACGGTGATAAAGCCCTGTTTGATCACTATCAAGACTTAGGAATGAAGGGAATCAAGTATGGTTTTATGAATGATAATGTGCCCTTTACACGAAGTGCGATTGAACTGAGTGCCAAAAGTAAACTCCTGATTGATTTTCATGATGGCCCGGTTCCTTTTACTGGAATAAGTCGCACACTGCCCAATGCCATTACCAGAGAGTACTGTCATGCCCAACAAGACTCACGTAGGGCTTTCACACCAGAGACATTTATTAAAATGGCACTTATAAACGCTGTTCAAGGCCCATTGGATATGAACAATGGCAATTTTGACATCACGGGAATTGATGCTGGAAAAAGACGAAAAGGGCCGAAGGAAGTTAATACGTATCTTTCAACAGTGGCAGCAGAGGCGGCTCGTACTCTAATTATACATAGTGGTTTGGTTTGCTTACCTGATGCGCCAGAAGCTTATGAAGCGAAATCGGATTTATTTGAATTCATTCAAAAACAACCCGTTGGTAAATGGGATGAGAGCATAGTTTTGCACGGGAAAATTGGAGAATACATATCGACAGCACGACGTCAGGGTGAGCAGTGGTTTATTGGAAGCGTAGCTAGTCAAGTAGGAGCAACCTTGGATATCCAGCTAGACTTTTTGAAGCCTGGAAAGGAATATAAGGTTACCTATTATGAGGATGCAGAGAAAACTCATTGCGATACGAATCCTGAAGCGTATAGAATTAGAAAAGGGATATTAAAAAAAGGAGAAATTATTAAAGCAGTAATGGCCCCTGGGGGAGGACATTGTATGTGGGTAAGACCGAAATGAATTAGCAATTAGTATTTTTAATAAAAGTTACTTTAAAATAATTTTAATAGAAAAACCTTTTCTTTTTAGTCACCTTGTTCACGCTGTTAAGCTCATATTCAGAAGAAGGAACTTATCTAATGATAGAACGAGGCTAATCCATAGTTAAAAGTCTAAAATGTAAAAAATAATCTTGGAAAATTTTATGCTGAATGTAAATACTAATAATTATGAATTGTTCGCGAGGCAGAGTTACATTGCCAAATATATAGTAACGGTCATACTCACGTTGTTGGTGAGAACCACGTGCAGAGCCCAGGGTAATCCTTCCGTTTTAGAGTCTGAGATATCAGTGGAAGAAACAATATCAATAGATACAGCAAAGAGTCAGCGGTATAAATTCCAACCACTTCCAAGAATCGTAAAGGAGCAGTTCTTTAAAAAGGAATTGGGTTCGCACGTTTTGGTAGATCCTGGTTATAGGGTCTGGGGCCTCTCCGTGATACCCTGGGATGATGGCAGCTACCATGCCTACTATGCGAGGTGGCCGGAAAGCCTGGGCCATGGGGCGTGGCTTAGCCATTGTGAGATAGCCCATGCGGAGTCGGACAGGCCTGAAGGCCCGTTCGTGTTCAAGAACGTGGTTTTGGGGCATCACAACCCCGGGGGCTGGGACGTGAGCAATGCGCACAACCCCAATGTATGTATCTCCAACTGGACCATCAACCTGTACTATATATCGAACGATCTAAATGGGAAGTTCGAAAAGGAGAATGACAATAACTACCCTAGCATCGATTGGTTCGGCAAGAACTGGAACCTGGTGCGCAACACCCAGCGAATAGGCGTTGCGAGGGCCACCTCCCCTGAAGGCCCCTTTATCAGGTCCAAGAGACCAGTCGTAGAGCCGCACGGGGCATTTAAGAACATAGCGGTGAACCCTGCGGTGGCCTATGTGAATGGCACCTATGTGATGATCATGAAGGGCGATGATGTAAAGGTAAAGGACTGGCACCGGATACAGCTGGTAGGCCATGCCACCAATGCAGAAGGGCCGTTCACGTTCAACGAGGAGCCGGTATACGATAAGGCACAGACCGAAGACGCCGGAATCTGGTACGATAAGCGAACAGAAGACTATTACATGGCCTGCCATGTGATGAACAGTCCAGATCTAGCGCTGTTCACATCCAAGAACGGCCATCAATGGCGGCAGGCGGATAACCCGCTGTTCAAGAAAAAAGAAATAGAGCTTGAAGATGGCAGTATTTGGAAGCCAGATCGGGTAGAGCGCCCCTTCATCCTAACGGATGCAGCGGGCAAACCTATTATGCTTTACGTTGCCATAGCGGACAAGGGCGTAACCGGCAATATAGCCATCCCGTTTGAATAGATCAAGACACGCCAAAATGAGAAGGAGCACAAAAGAAAACATACCATTATTGATAGTGTATCGATAATCTCAATAACAAAAATGGGATCCTGTAAGCCGCAGCCCAAAAAACAAAATACAATGTACTGTTCATACCGGTAGACGATCTGGGCTATCATAACCGGCAAATTTCCGGCCCGCCATGGTATCACCGATTATATAGGGAGGGTTGTACAGTGGCGGTTACTTCTCGCCGTTCAACAACCCCGATATGGAGGACTATTCCGAAGAAAGGGGATGCCATTATCCATGAAATTAGCAAAGGAAACGATCTCGTTTATAGAAGTTGTATAGTTCCCAGTAAAACCAAAGGAAAGCTTTCCTTTTTTCTCCCGATTGCCATCGGGTGTAAGAAAATTGATTTTTTTGTTTTTAGGTATGTTTTAAATTTCTATGAGGTGTGCCCTTAGGTAAATCAAAATTCTTCTTGGAGCCACTAAAAGTAATTTCAAAGATTAATTATTAGGAGCAAAAGAAGTCA
>NZ_JANQJQ010000010.1 GCF_028281565.1 Seonamhaeicola sp. | reverse complement strand
ATCAAACTCTTCATCGTTAAATTGTTAAGCACTTTAAAAAATGCTCTTATCTTCTAACAACTAAATAGAATCTTCAGTACTCAAAATGGTTTATTCTCTTGTCTGTAACAACCGTTTCCAGTTGCTACTTACGCTGTCAATTTCAATATGTTTATGAACTTATTATATACTTATCTAAAGCCTTCCCGACTTTAGCGGGTGCAAATATAAAACCCTTTTTTTTTACCCACAATACTTTTTATATTTTTTTTAGAAAAAATTTTTTACCACTTTTTCTAAATCCAAATACCTATTATGAACATCGCAAAAACAAAAATTAATTCCCCATTTTTGCGGCTGCAAACATAATACCTATTTTCCGTTCCACAATACCTTTTTACAACCTTTTTTTAAATCTTTTTTAAACACCTCTTCTATAGCCTTATAACCAGTAGGTTACAACTCAAAAAAATCCTGAAAAAAATTACTCAAAATAAAAAACCCGCGGAAATCACAAACCTATAAAATACGAAATAACAAGCAAAATACAAAATACAAAATACAAAATACAAAGAACAAAGAACAAAGACCGAAGACCAAAGACCAAAGACAGAAGACAAAAGACCGAAGACAGAAGACGGAAGACGGAAGCTCGAAGTACGAAGCAGGAGACTGAAATAATGAATAGTGAATAATTAATAATGAAACAGGAAACATGAAACAGGAACCAAGAACAAAGACAAAAGACCAAAGACTGAAGACTAAAACTTTTCTTAATATCCTACTCCTTATATTATATATTAAGAACCGAATACTGCTCACTGCCACTGCTTACTGAACACTGAACACTGCTTACTGAATACTGAGTACTGCTTACTGAATACTGAGTACTGCTTACTGAATACTGCACACTGCATACTGAACACTGCATACTGAAACGCGTTAGGGATTGTAGCGGCATCCTTTATGCACAGCCTTAAAAAGAAAAACTCCTGTCATGAGATAGGGCCTACTCCTCAATGAGATCCCAAAACCAGTTCCGGACTGCTGCGCAGAAAGATATAGCAGAAAGCCCGACCTGAGGTACGAAGGGAACGCCATTGAAAAAAATTCAATCAAAAGACTCCTTTCCTATAAAGCCAGGTTGCAACTAATTTTACTGCTTATTATAATTAATCTCACAAGATACTTGTGATATTTTCGTACTTTTGATTCCTTAAAAACTAAAACTCATTCCCAGGAATGAAAATCATAAATAACATCAGAACACACATAGAACGCTTATCTGATACCTCAATAATCATAAGCATCAGCATAATTACTTTTTTAGCATTCTCAAATATTTTCTTTGGTCATGAATTTACCGATTATGACGATAAGTGGTATATTTCTGAAAACAAAAATGTAATCAACCTTTCGTGGAAAACCATTGTCAATATCTTTAGCACTCCAGAAAACGGCCAGTATTCACCTATTGCGGTCACCTACCACGCTATCATTTATTATTTTTTCGGTGCCAATGCCATTGCCTTCAAATTTTTCGCAGTTCTTACGCATATATTCAACAGTATCTTAGTATATAAACTATTCAAAAATTTATCTTCCAATAGATATCTTATTATTTTCGTTACGCTTGTATTTGCCATCCACCCCATGCAAGTTGAAACTATAAGCTGGCTTTCTGCAATTTTTAGAATCGCGGCTACGTTTATGCTACTAGGATTTCTTTTTTATTGTAAGTACATTAAAAAGGAGAGAAGACTAAAATACTCGCTGATTTTTATCCTTTTTTTTATTCTGGCCCTGTTCACCAAAGAACAAGCCATCTTGTTTCCCATCGGGCTTTTAGCCATAAACATAAAGATGGGACATTCCTTATTAAAGAAACAAATTGTTATTGAAAATATTGTTTTAGGGCTGATTGTTCTTGCTTTCGGACTTATTACACTAGGGATAACAAAAACAGGAGGCCCGGATGTAACCAGTCTTCATGTTTCTTTATATACTAAATTCTATATATTCAGTGAATCTATATTAAGATATATTTATAATTTTTTATTCCCCTTTAACCTGTCTATTTCGTACCCGTATCAGGAGGTTCTAAAACCCGTCAATGCCGGTTTAAAAATCTCTTCCACTCTAAGCCTAATAGTTATTGGTATAATTACTTCCGTCAAGAACAAAGAATTGTGTTTTGGAATTATTTGGTCTATAGGTTTTCTAAGTTTAGCACTTAGTTTTACTTTTTTACATTTAAGGGATACTTTTATGGCAGATAGATATGCTTATCTGGCCATAATTGGTTTTGGCTTTATTCTTTATTATCTCCTAAATTTATTACACCGACTTTTAAAGAAAATTTTTATTGCCCAAATATTGGGAATAGCTCTCATAGTAGTTTTTATCGCTACAACATTTAACAGGGTTACCGTTTTTAAAAACTCAGAAACCTTATGGACTGATGCTATTAAAGTCAATAACAAGAACCGGTTTGCACATAATAATTTAGGAAATTATTATCTAAATCATGGAGAGTTAGATCGTGCCTTGGTACATTTAAAAAAAGCTATTGAAATCTCAACAGATTATTACCTGGCACATTCTAATATAAGTAAAGTTTATTACAAACAGCATAAATACGAGCTGGCCTTAGAACATATTAATGAAAACATAAGACTGAAGCCAAATCATGAACGTAATTATGTAAATCGAGCTGGTATAAACGAAATATTAAAAAAATACGATGAATGTATCCCAGACCTAAACCATCTGATTAAATTAAATCCAGAAAATGAAACGTATTTAACTGCTAGAGCAAAAGCTTATTTCTTTACAAAAAAGTATAAAGAATGTATTGATGATGCGGAAAAAATAATTGAGAGTGCCCCTAAGAACAGTATCCCTTATTATTTAATTGGACATAGTTATTATAAATTAAAAAATTACCAGAATGCCGAAATGTATTTAACAAAGGCAATCCAATTAAAAGATAATGATGGCGTGTATTATAATGTTAGAGGGTTATCCAGGTTATTTTTAGATAAGGGCTCTCTAGGCTATACGGATATCTTAAAGGCCAAAGAGCTTGGAGTCAAAGTAAATAATAACTTATTGGAGCAACTGTCCAAATCGTTTAAAAAGAATTAAATGAAAATAGATCGATTGTCTATAGTACTCCCTTGTCATAACGAGGAAAGTAATATTCCTGAACTGATAAAAGAATTGTCTTTGGTATTAAAACCATTTGCTTTTACTTACGAAATAATTTTTGTAGATGATGGTAGCAAAGACAGCACTTTTAAGATCATTAATGACATTTCCAAGTCAAATAAGTTTGTCAAAGGTTACGCATTATCAAGAAACTTTGGACATCAAATAGCTTTGCTAGCAGGTATTGAAAATGCTACGGGCGATGTCATTATTACAATGGATGCAGATTTACAACACCCTCCGGAAATCATTCCGCAATTAATTGAAAAATATGAAGATGGTTACGACATAGTCAATACCAGGCGAAAATATGACAAGAAAACAACCGTATTTAAAAAAACCTCTTCAAAGTGGTTCTATATATTGATCAATAAGTTATCCGATATAAAAATAGAGCCTCAAAGTTCGGACTTTCGCCTGATGAACAGAGAAGCTGTTGATGCTTTTCTAAAGATGAAAGAACACAACCGGTTTACCAGGGGATTGATAAGGTGGATTGGATTTGAACAAACCATTATTGATTATGAGACTAATGAAAGATTCTCCGGTCAATCAAGTTACTCCCTTAAAAAAATGATTACCCTGGCCATTGATGGTGTAACAAGTATGTCCTCCAAACCATTACGATTATCCCTGTACCTTGGGTTTATTTTTTTTGTTTCAGGCCTTGTTTATGGCACTTATGTTATGTTCAATTATTTTAGTGGTATTAACATAACCGGTTGGACTTCTATCCTGATTTCCATTCTAATAATTGGAGGTATTCAATTACTAATTCTATCAATTATCGGGGAGTATGTTGCTAAGATATTTAATGAAGTAAAGTCCAGACCTCTGTACCTTATTAAAGCAAAAACACATAAATAGCAATTTTAATTTAGTCCGTTAAATGCTCCTATGCTCTGTGTCCCGGTTGTTCATTCCTAAAAAGACTAAGCGTTGCAAAGGACAGTTTTCTCCCAACAAAATTTCTAAAAAATAAACTGTCGAGCTTAAAAAAGAACTTCACCAGTTTCTTACCTCCAAGATTAAGAAAGGGAAATGCGTCCGGATTATAAAATAATGTATAAGATAATAAACCCGGATACATCTGGTCAATCAAAACGTAATCATTCTTGAAATACAAATCATTGAGGTCTTTTAATGTAAAGGCGCGTTCGGTCTGCTCATCGAACAAAGTATTTTTCCTATATATACGTTCTCTTATCTTTCTGAAAACATAGTTGTTATGAGTGGGCTCCAAAACCACAAAATCCCCCCCTTCATTTAAATTCTTTTTTAGCAGTTTTACCGCATCTTCACAAAATTCGGGGACATGGTGCAAGCCTCCTATTAATATAATCAAGTCAAACTTTTTATCAGATTTAAATGTGGTGATATCTTGTACATATACATTCAAATTCTTGTTCCTTTCCTTTACTTTTTGAATTAAAACAGAACTGTAATCGAAGCCCTCATAATACCTTATGGCCCCTACATTTTTTTCAATGATCTTTTTGCCTTCGGAATAGCCACACATAGGTTCAAGAACAGACAAACCATCTTTCTTCTTTAAATAGTCTTTGTCCTTAAAAAAATAAGACCACATAAGGTCTTTTAAATACAAATGATTTTCGGATTGTCTTGATTCAAAATATTTTTCAGAAATATTTTCAAAATGCACCCTTTGCCTTTCTATTTTATCTGTTTCTTCCATATTTTTTAGAACCTATATATGTAGGCAAAGTTAACAACTATGTGCCTGTTTAAACAAATTCTATAGAAAGAAATTCCAGACAATACCGAAACGTACAGTAAAGTCTCTGTACGGATTGTTAGGTGCCGAGAAGTAGTCATAACCTGTGAATGCCGAATTAAAATGTTCTGCTTTTAAGAAAAGGCGTGTTTGACGGATCTTGGCATTAATGAAAAAGTCCAATCGCGGAAAATCTCCAAATTCTTCTGTGTTCTGCACATAAAACTCTGCCAATATCGGGTTGTAGGCATTCATATTATACTTGGTAAAGTAATTGAGCGTGACTCCGGTTTGCAGGTACATGGCCTTTTTAAACAAATGACTGGAGAAGTACAGCGTATTACGCGTTGTTAACTCCGGCACATTTAAGGTATTATTATCGTCCTGTACATTTTGGTACAACACCGTATTATTTAAAGCGAACTTACCTACTTTGATCTCGTTTTCCAATTGGGCTCTTAAATAGGTTATGGTACTACTGTTTTGATAAGCTTTAATAGCCTGGTCTGTATTCGCAACGGCATCGTCATGTTTGAAATAAACATAATCTGTTATCGTGTTTAGGTCTACCGTTATATTGGCAAGTTGCTTGTATCTGGCATTAAAAGTCAATTGTTGGGTTTCGGTATTATTAAAACTATTTCGCCAATTGTAATTCTTGTAACTACTTTGATGCAGTAACATATTATAGTTTGGTGCTTTGGAACTATGATTTAATGCGGCTGATGCTGCTATATCCTCATTTAAATTAAATGTGGCTTTTGCTTTTAGGAAATTACCATCGAAATCACCGGCTACATTTAAACCAAATGCTCCCTGTAACTCAAAACCTTTATATTGTTTTCTGTACTTCCCACCGGCAGAAAAAATATCACCTTTTAGCCTGTTAGTAATGGTGGTATTATCCAGAACCACAACTTTATCATAACCATAGTTATAATTATTGTTACTTATACTAAATTGTAGGTCGCCAATTATATTGTTACTGTAATTTACATATACCTTATTATAAAAGTTCTCAAGCGTTGATCTGTCCTTTATATTGGAGCTTATAAAAGCCTCTCCAAAATAACTGGTGATAGCTGATGACTGATCATACTGAAAATATTTATCCTCAAATGACATGATATGCCCCAGCTTAATTTCGTTTTTAGAGAGCGAGTCTTTTTGAATAAGTTTGTAATCGTGCTCTAAATGAAATCGTTTCCCTAAGAAAATACTTTCGGCATTTTCAAAATTGACCTCCAGGATGGAACGGTCCAGAAATTCTTCCGCACCATTTACAAAATTAGTCACACTGGTAGCGTCCAGCCCACCGTTCTCCCGGTTCATTAAGTCCTGGGTTACTATATGCCCCCGGGCATTATATCGTTTATTTTTTGTCTGGTAATTTGATGTGAACCTGAAATTACCGGTACTGGTCAATGCATTTTGATATTTACCCAATGACCGCAATCCTTTATAGGCTATTGAAAAGTTAAATTCAGGCGACGTATTAATGGTAATAAACGAATCTACCAATTGTCCCTGCTCAAAAGCTGTTTTGAAAAACAACTCGGTTAAAGGTGTCGGGACCCTGTAATAATGAACGTCCTCAATTTCCCAGTAATTAAAATGTCTCGCCCTGGCACCAAAACCCGGCATTAAATCGGTGCTCTGAAAATCATAGGTTAAACTATTATAGGTTTGCCCCAGGTTAGCAAATGGCATTAAACCAAAATTATCTTTTCTTATATAATTGAATTTATACTCCTTTTGAATAGTTAATGTAGTATCAACATAAGTAGTATCATTCTCAACAGAAATAATTAAGTAGTCTTCAATATTAGCTTTCTCATCCTTTTTTCCCTTAGAGCCTCTTTGAGCACCTCTCTGCGTCGACATTCTATTATAAATAGAATCTTGTTCTCCACCCGGTGGCTTTACATTATCTCCTAATTCTCCTTGGGCATTTGCAGACGTTAAAAAGCCGATAAACAAACATGCCAAAACTGTTTTCATTATGATTCGATTTCTTTTTCTAAAAAGTGTTTTTGACATGTAGGACATATTCGATTATAACGAAATTTATGTAGCGGTATTTTATAATTATTTTTTCAAGAAGCAAAAGTAATTATTTGAACGGAAAGTGCCTCTAATTATTTTAAATAAAGAAAGCCAGCAACACATGCTGGCTTTCTTTTAAATATTAAACAAGAATATTTATTTTGAGTTAGTCAGGTACAAACATCTAAATATTATAACGAAAAACCAAAAAAACGGACAAAAAACATACGAAAAACTGACAATTTACAGGTTTTGAAATTATTAAATCATCAAAAAAAAGACACTTATTTTATGTTTTAATGCTTTTTTTAAGCTAAATATTATCTAATCTTCAAGATAAATTAAAAAATCCGTAAAGAATCATATAAATACATTATGTATGCATAATAATTTGTTTATAAAATTATAGATTTGACAAATCAATTAAATAAATGCTGTTAATTAATCATTCTGATTTTGAACTGGAATGTGGCACAGATGAAGCCGGGCGCGGGTGCCTTGCAGGCCCTGTTACCGCCGCCGCTGTTATACTACCAAAAGATTTTGAAAACTCGGTTTTAAACGACTCCAAACAGCTTAGTGAAAAGAAACGGGACCTTTTAAAGTCTGTTATTGAATCCAGATCTTTAACCTTTGGTGTTGCTCATATATTTCAAGAAGAAATAGATAGTATCAATATTTTAAATGCTTCTATTTTAGCCATGCATAAATCGATTGACAAACTGAATGTTACACCTGAATTTATAATTGTAGACGGCAATAAGTTCAAACCTTATAAAGACATTCCTTCCGAAACCATTATAAAAGGCGATGGAAAATATTTAAGCATTGCTGCAGCCTCCATTTTAGCAAAAACACACAGGGATCTATATATGAGTAAAATTCACGAAGAATATCCCATGTATAACTGGAAACAGAATAAAGGTTACCCTACCAAAGAACACAGGGAAGCCATTAAAAAATATGGTATTACCAAATACCACAGAAAGTCTTTTAGATTATTGCCGGAACAATTAAAATTAGATTTATAAGTTATTTATCTTTACGGAAAATTAATCTGTTGATGAGACCCTATTTCTTTGCCCTTTTACTATTATTCACTTTATATAACTGCTCGAATCATACAACCCAACGTACCGAACTCATTGATTTTGCTCCTGAAAACAGTTCTGTAATAGTAAAGACCTCAAACCTTGAAAGCCTTAAAAATGCCATCTCCAACAATGATGTTTTACAGAAGATTTCAAAAAGCAACACCTATAAAAATTTAGAAAGCACTTTAGAAAATTCATCACTGATAAAACCATCGGGCGATGTGTTGATCTGTTTTTCAAAAGACTCCAAAGACAGTTTACAGTATGCTATAATAACTAAGTACTATTCAAACTTATTTAAAACCGATTCATTAAAAAATTACACTGAAGAAACTTTAAAGTACAAAAACAGAACGGTTATAAAATCCACTTTAAACAATGAAGCTTTATACAGTACTATTGTTGACAGCACATTTTTCGCATCGTCGTCAAAAGACATTTTAGATGCTGTTTTTATTAATTCCGAAACCAATTATGACCTCAAAAAAATATATAGCACTACAAATAATGACAAGACCTGTGCTATAATAATTAGACCGGATTCTTTATTTATTAAACAGTTCGCCATAGAAGACCAACTTCAATTCGGCAATTTCACCAATTACGTTGCTTTGGATATTGATGCAAGTCAAAATGAAATTGTATTAAACGGAATTACAAAAGCGACAGACTCCCTTAAAAGCATTGTTAATCTTTTTAAAAATACCATTCCGCAAGAAAACCTAACACCAACCGTGGCGCCTTCAAATAGTGACGGATTTATGAGTATTACATTTGATAGTTTTAAAGCTTTTGAAACCAATTTAATCGCTTTTAATAAAAAAGACTCGACTTATATCAGCCCCAGTTTATTTAACGATGTTGTTGAAATTGGAATTATCTACCAGGGAAAACAACAGGCCCTGGTTTTAAATTCTGTTGATAATATTGCTACTAAAGACGCACTGATTGGCAATGAAAATGTGATTGATACGTATAGAGAAATCAAAATTTTTGATTTTGATGACCCTCTGATATTTTCAAAGACATTCACACCTTTTGTATCGTTTAACAATGCCAATATGTATTGTGTGATCGATACCTTTTTTGTGTTTGCTGATTCTAAAGATCTGCTCCAAAACATCATTGCCAATTATCAAAACAAAACAACGTTTAGTGAACGGAACTATTACAAAAACATCAAGGAACACTTAAGTGATGAATCTTCGCTTTTGTGTGTTTACACCCCTTCAACCTTAAACAAGATCGTTAATATTAATTTAGA
Organism: Seonamhaeicola sp.; assembly: GCF_028281565.1. Classification (GTDB taxonomy): domain Bacteria; phylum Bacteroidota; class Bacteroidia; order Flavobacteriales; family Flavobacteriaceae; genus Seonamhaeicola. The sequence continues at coordinate 148,141 of NZ_JANQJQ010000010.1, read as the reverse complement.
AGAAACGCAAGATTATAAATTGAGTAAATACCATACTTCTGCGCTTCAGTTTATTTACGATACTAATTTCGCCCATGTAAACGGTGTGATAAAAAAGAGTAAATCCAATGCTACGTTGAATTCGGTTTCCGAAGAATGGAATATCAAATTGGATACCGATATTTTAAACAATCCGCAATTTGTTACCAACCACATTACCAAACAAAAAGAAATTGTAGTTCAGGATATAAATAATAATTTGTATTTAATTTCGAACAGAGGAAAGATCCTTTGGAAAAAGAAACTGCAAGGCCCGGTTTTAGGAACTATCAATCAAATAGATATTTATAAAAATGGCCGATTACAATTATGTTTTGCCACACCGAACAGAGTCTACGTTATTGATCGAAACGGAAGAGATGTCGCTCCTTTCCCGGGTAGGTTTAATGACCAAATCACGCAGCCCTTATCCGTTTTCGATTATGATAAAAAGAAAAATTACAGACTGCTTGTAACCCAGGGCAAAAACCTTTTAATGTATGATGTGAACGCTAAAATTGTAAACGGTTTCACGTTTAAATCTGCTAACAGTGCTATTATTTCACAACCAAAACACTTTAGAATTGGCAGTAAAGATTATTTAACTTTTAAAACTAAAAACAGGCTCTATATTTTAGACCGGACCGGACATACCCGTGTAAGGCCAAAATCTAATTACACCTATTCCAACCAGCCTGTATTTTTGTACAATAATCAGTTCACCACCACCACTCAAGACGGTAATTTAATATCGGTCAGGACCAATGGTAACGTATCATTAAAAAACTTAGGGCTTTCCGAAGATCATTATTTGACCACTACCAGTAAAACGTTGGTAGCATTAAACGAAAATAAACTCACTATTAAAAGTAAAACGTCCGAGCTTGATTTTGGTGATTATTCCGAACCAAAAATTTTCTACATAAACGATAAGATTTATGTAACGGTAACCGATAAGCAACTGCATAAAGTGTATCTTTTTGATAGTTTATCTAAACTAATATCCAACTTTCCGGTTTACGGAAATTCTGCCATTACATTAGATAATATAGACCGAGACAGAAACCTTGAATTTGTTACCAAGGGAGAAAGCAATTCCATTATTTTATACCAGATAAACTAAACGGTTTATAGGTTGAAATACTTCAAATTGTGTGAAATTGTTTGCTGTTAAAAAACTAATCTTTATCTTTAAGCCAGCTATTAATCAGATATTTACAATGCGTGCTCCAGGTTTTAAGCCTTTTTTCAATGTATTCATCTTAAAAAACAATATAAGGGTATAATTGCTATTACCCGAAGTCCTCAGATCTTAGGCGTCAAAGTTTTATGCTTTGGCGCTTTTTTTATGGGTTTCTCTTTCTAAATTAGTACTATTGCAGTGATAAAAATTAGACTATGATCTCACGTAAGAACGCCTCCATTTCAAAATGCATTATCCACAAAGTCGGTAACAAATTCAACGATACAAAAAATGCATTTTCTGAAAAAATCGTCAACTTTGACGAAGCCAGTTATGATCTGATGTTACCTTTTTTGTTAAGGCCTTTTGGCAGTGTTGTACAAAGCTACAGGTTTAACCATCATGCTAACATCAGTCTGAACGAAATCAACAATTACAGTTCCCAAATTTTTAATGACGATGAGGCTTTTATTGAAGTTTCAAAACATATCGTTATGCATTTATATGAACAATCTACCTCAGCCAATATTAAAACCGGCGATGTATTAGTTGTATTATTTGAAGGGATTGAATTTAACGATATTACTACTAATGCATTAGGGATATTTAAGATTGAAAACAAAGTTAACTTCTTTCAAACCTATTTAGAGAATAACAGTTATGACGTGTTGGTTCAAAAAGGGATCAACTCTAAAAAAGTAGATAAAGGTTGTTTGATTTTAAACCAAACCGATACGGAAGGCCATATTATTTTCAGTGTAGATAACAATAATTACGATGCACAATATTGGATCAATCAGTTCTTAAATATCAAATATGCCGATGATGCCAATAGCCATACGCAACACTATATAGAACTTTGTAAAGATTTTTCAACAGACATCTTAAAAACCAGTTACGGCATCCAGGAACAAAATACATTTTTGGCCAAAACCATCGATTTTTTTAAAGAAAACGAGGTGATTAATGTTGAACGGTTCAAAGACGAGCTTTTTGAAGAAGACAAGTACAAAACCCAATTTGAAGACTACAAAAAAAGTTTTGAAGGCGAACAAAGTATTGTCATTAGAAATCAATTTGATGTGGCCGAACGTGTTGTAAACAAAGAAAAGAAAAAGATCAAAACCGACATTAAATTAGACACCAACATTCAAATTAAGCTGGATATTGATGCTCCGGATGCTTCCATTGAATATTTGGAGCGCGGTTATGACGAGGAGAAGAAAATGCACTACTACAAAGTCTTTTTTAATGCTGAAAACTAAAAAAAAGAGCGGTAATACCGCTCTTTTTTTATATAAACATAACTATTAATTTTTCACTATTTTCTTGTAAGCCCATTTTCCATTGGCACTTTCCACTTTTAAAATATATAAACCGGCACTCAAGGTGTTGATTGATAAACTATCAGACGACATGTTTATATCCTCCTTTTTAAAAACTTCAGTTCCGTCAATACTATAAATTTTAATTTTGTTTAATGACACGTCTGCCTGTAATTTTATGTAGTCCTTAATCGGATTAGGATACACTTTTAAATTATTGGTAAACCATTCATCAACAGATGCTGTAGCAACAGGTTTATAAACCCTGATCCAGTCAACTCTAAGCGTATGATCATCTGCATTTGCCAATTCGGTATCTGTTGGTGTTAAAGGCGGTGTCATATCAGACCTCCAATCTTGATCTTCAACACTAAAAAGGATATCCATAGGCTTATTTAAACCTGTTCTGGTATCGTTGTTAGTATCGCCCGGGTTAACAGCATTAGTATGATACAACGGGTCTATTTGCTCCATCCCTTCTCTTTGAGTAACCAAAACACCATCAATGTAATAGTATAAATGGGTAGGGTCTTCCCAATACACACCATAGCGGTGGTAATCGTCTTTCCAGTTAATATTTCCCGCCCCGTCATTTCTTGTTATCCAGGTTGGATGCACAGACGGATTACCATTGGTGTTACTAAATTCGCTGGGTTGCCAATCAGCAAAAGGTGTTCTGATAAAAACATGATGACTCATATGCATACGTTGCGCATACCAGGATTGGTCCGAGCTTTGACTTCCTGACCAGGTTGCTCCGTAACCTTCCATAAAATCAATTTCCTGAGTATCATCCGGACTTAACATCCAACCGCCATTAGCCAGCACGGAGTTCATTATTTTGGCTCGTATCTCTACATATACAGGGTATACCACTGTGTTATTAGAGTGTATTACGCCGGCATGCACTCTATTTGTCAAGTACCTGGAGGCTATGAGTTTTAATTCGCCTCCTTCAACCAACGAATGGTCCCTGGCCCAGGTTGTCAACCCCGGTCCGGACCAGGCATTGTGGTACCAATCATCCCATTTTGTCAAAAATGTGCTCCCTTTACTAGCCGCAGGAGCAGCATAATTAAAATCATCTGAAACATCCTGTTGTAATTGCCATTCTTTACCTGTTCCCGCATCTGGGGGCACCGGAATACCGGTCCAATCTTGTGAAAAAGAGCCTAAAAATGAAAGACAGAATAAAATAGTTATAATTCTTAACATAGCTTAAAGTTTAGTGTAACGTCAAAAATAAGTACCAAAACAATATGCCCAAACAGAAAACCTTATTTGTCAAGTTTATATCAAGTAAATTGTTGCCAACTATTTTCCATTAGCAATAAAAGCATCTAAAAAGTCTAATTAAATTTTTAAATTTGAGTACAACAGCAAATTTTCAATAGCATATGTCAAAAACCATCTCCACCAAAGATTACGAAACAACCTTAAAAGAACTTCACACAGAACTGGTTTATTTGCAGGAATGGGTTAAAAATCACGGATTAAAAGTAGTTATCATTTTTGAAGGCAGGGATGCTTCCGGCAAAGGAGGTACCATAAAACGATTTATGGAACCTCTAAACCCGCGCGTATGTAAAGTGGTTGCTTTGGGCGTACCGACAGAAAAAGAAAAAACACAATGGTATTTTCAGCGCTATGTGGAGCATTTACCTCATGCCGGACAGATCGTTTTGTTTGACCGAAGCTGGTATAACAGAGCCGGTGTAGAAAAAGTTATGGGCTTTTGTACCCAGGAAGAATATGAAGAGTTTTTACGCTCCTGCCCTGAGTTTGAGCGCATGTTGGTACGATCCGGCATTATTCTGCTCAAATATTGGTTCTCCGTAAGCGATGAAGAACAGGAAAAACGTTTTAAAAACAGGATCAATAACCCCCTAAAACGTTGGAAATTCAGCCCTATGGATTTAGAATCGCGTTCAAAATGGTTGGAATACTCAAAAGCTAAGGATGAAATGTTTGCACATACCGACACCAAACAAGTCCCCTGGTATGTAGTGAACTCCGATAATAAAAAACGGGCACGCTTAAATTGCATTAGCCATGTGTTGAGTAAGATCCCGCATGAAAAAATGATCCTAGAGCCTGTTGACCTTCCCCAACTGCCGGATAAAGAGGCCTATGTACGTCCACCCATGGATTATCAAACGTTTATCCCGGAGAAGTATTAATTACTAATTCAATTTGGCTTCAGAAATTAGTCAAATTGGTTAAACAGCAGCTGAGTACCGTAGCTACCATTTTAATCCTTTTTTAATATCTTTAAAAAATGGATCTTTCACCAAAAGCGCGGCACATATATACTCAGATACATTCTGAGGACACTAAACTTGGTGACTTACGAAACATAGCCAAAGCCATAAAAAAGGACCATGTCCTGGCTTTAGAACTTTGGTCAACCGCAGCATTCAATACGCGACAACTGGTTATTCTTATCATGGACAAAAAAAAGTATCCAGAGGGTGTACGCCTAACTACCTCCCGGAATTTATTGAAATTGAAGCGAATAAACGCAATAAATAATAAAACCAATCACTCTTAAAATGAAAGCAATTAAGTTCCTTTTTTTCTCAGCGATTATTTTATGTTTAATTCAATGTAAAAAAGAAAACACTGAGAATACGCCTGAAGATCAGGTAGCGGTTTCAAACCGGGAATACTATCAACTTAAGATCTATTCATTTAATAATGAGACACAACAGCAAAAAACGGACACTTACCTAAGGGATGCTTATTTACCGGCTTTAAAAAGATTGCATATTAAAAATGTTGGTGTTTTTAAAAACCGTTTAAACGAAAAGGATTCCATTCATAAAACGTACATCCTGACCCCTTTTTCAGCAATGGATGATTTTCTAAACCTGGAAACTGCCTTAGAGCAAGACTCCATTTATCTTGAGGCAGGAACCGACTATATTAATGCGCTTCATAATGCGCGCCCTTATAAGAGGTTTGAATCCACCCTTTTAAGAGCATTTACGGATATGCCTGAAATGAAGGCAACCCCTGTGGAAGGTAAAAAATCTGAACGTGTTTATGAATTGCGAAGTTATGAATCTCCAACAGAAGCCTATTACAAACGAAAAGTCCATATGTTTAATGAAGGCGGCGAGATTAAACTATTCAAGAGACTCAACTTTAACGCAGTTTTTTATGCTGATGTCATTTCGGGCCCTAAAATGCCAAACTTAATGTATATGACTACATTCCCGAATATGACGGTACGGGACTCCCTTTGGAAGGCATTTTTTGCATCCCCTGAATGGAGTGCTTTAAAAGTTATGGACAAGTATAAAAAGAGTGTTTCCCACGCTGACATCATGTTGCTATACCCAACCGGGTATTCCGACTATTAGATGTATCCGGGATTATAAAAACTTAAAAAAACTCCGCTTCAAAAAGATTAGAAAAATGCTTTAGAAGTTTTTCTTTTACCTCAGCTTCATCAACCGTTTTTTTACCTAACTCCACGTTCAAAGAAGTAACGGCTTTTCCACGTATACCACAAGGGATGATATTATCAAAATATCCTAAATCGGCATTAACGTTTAATGCAAACCCATGCATGGTTACCCAACGGCTGGCCCGTACACCCATAGCACAAATTTTACGTGCAAACGGAGTGCCCACATCTAACCAAACCCCTGTTTCTCCATCACTACGTTCTGCTTTTAAGCCGTATTCTGCCAACGTTAAAATGATCATTTCTTCCAATAACCGTAGGTATTTATGAATATCCGTAAAAAAGTTTTCCAGGTCTAAAATGGGATATCCCACTATTTGCCCGGGACCATGATAGGTGATATCTCCTCCCCTGTTAATTTTATAAAAGGTGGCGCCTTTTTCGGTAAGTTGCTCCTCGTTTAAAAGCAGGTTTGACAAGTCGCCACTCTTACCTAATGTATAAACATGCGGATGCTCTACAAATAAAAAATAATTATTGGTGTCCAGATCAGCATCTTCCCGCCGGTTCTTAACCTTGGTATCTACAATGCCTTTAAACAACTGTTCCTGGTAATCCCAGGTGTCTTTGTAGTCTTTAAATCCTAAGTCTTGTAACTCAACTGTTTTATTCATCGGTAAACGTCAGATTAACATCCAAAAGTTTTGGGTCTTTAAGAAAATCCAGCCAGCTAACTTTATAAATAATGGTTTTATCATTATTTGAAAGCTTTGCGTTTTCTACGGAGTAGCGCTTTATCTTTTTTGGAAAGGTATACTCGATAACATAATAAGCATTCTCAAAATACGTCATAAACTCTTTATCGGTTTCATCATTTTCATCAAATTTCAATGCCTCAGTATTCCAATCTTCAGGAAGTATGGTGCTTCTTGAAAACCCGTTTTCAGTATATTCGTAACTACAGTCATAGCTATCTTCTCCCATAAACTTGCCTAAAGGCGAACCCTTCATAGCATCCACCTGGTCGTTTTGTGCATTAAGGCTTCTGACTTTTTCAATCTTCTCCTGAATATTTGTTAACTCCGTAATAGACTTAAAATCAAGTCCAATCCCAAAATCAAAAGCGCTTTTAGCTTCATCCATGGTCATTGTCATGTACATATCTTTAACGGCTTCCATCGCCATTCGTTTATCTTCCGGTAAGGCCGCAACACTATCTTTATAGGTTTCCATGATATCTTTAAACACAATAGTGGTATCCATCACCTTTCCTTCCTTTTCCTCAGAACTGTCTCCTCCTCCCATTTGAGATTTCATTTGCTTCATAAACTCCCCCATATCGTAGCTCATCAAATAGTTTCCGCTACCGTCTTCATTAAAAACAACGCGTTCTTTTATGGTACAATTAGTAAAACAAACAGTAAGGGTGATTAGGGCTAATAGTCGGAAAAATTTCACGGTACTTCAAGGTTTAAAATCAAGCCCCAAAGATACGCTTTTATCTGTTAGGATTATTGAGAATTACCAGGGCAGCAATAACGCCCGGAACCCAACCGCATAGCCATAAAAGGAAAACAATAAAAATGGAGCCACAGCCTTTATCCAGAACAGCTAAAGGCGGGCATATAATAGACAGTAAAACTCTCCAAAAACTCATATAAATATTTTATTTCTTGATTGATGTATTGGTTTGACGTAACTCCATAAACTTTGTTACATTTTCCTTAAACATTACGCCACAAAAAATCGTAAATCAATAATCGCATATCGAAAATCAAATGATTATCTTTGTGCACTTAAAATTTACATATAGTATTTAAGATGTCGCAATTATCAGAGCAAGAGCTTGTAAGAAGAGAGAAATTAGGAAAATTACGTGAATTAGGTATTAATCCGTATCCTGCAGATCTATATCCTGTAGACCATACTTCAAAACAAATTAAAGACGCTTTTGAGGAAGGCAAACAGGTGGTTATTGCCGGTAGATTGATGATGATCAAGGTACAGGGGAAAGCCAGTTTTGCACAATTACAGGATGCCGAAGGAAAAATACAAGTGTATTTTAACAGAGATGAAATTTGCCCTGGTGAAGACAAAACCAAATACAACGATATTTTTAAAAAGTTATTGGATTTTGGTGATTTTGTAGGTATTGAAGGCGAACTTTTCACTACTAAAGTGGGTGAAAAAAGTGTACGTGTTAAAGACTTCACGTTGTTGAGTAAGGCTTTAAAACCACTACCGCTACCGAAAGAAAAAGACGGTGTAGTTTACGACGCGTTTACAGATCCCGAACAACGTTACAGACAACGGTATGCTGATTTGGTTGTGAATCCGCATGTAAAAGATGTGTTTGTAAAGCGCACCAAGTTGTTTAATGCCATGCGGGAGTTTTTTAACGATGCCGGTTATTTTGAAGTGGAAACACCTGTTTTACAACCTATTCCCGGCGGTGCCGCAGCAAGGCCTTTTATAACACATCACAATGCTTTGGATGTGCCTTTATACATGCGAATCGCCAACGAATTGTATTTAAAACGACTCATTGTTGGTGGTTTTGATGGTGTTTATGAGTTTTCTAAAAACTTCAGGAATGAAGGCATGGACAGAACCCATAATCCCGAGTTTACAGCAATGGAAATTTATGTGTCGTACAAAGACTATAACTGGATGATGGATTTCTGTGAGCGCCTTTTAGAGCATTGTGCAATAGCTGTTAACGGTACAACTAAAACTACTTTTGGTGAACATGAAGTAGATTTTAAAGCACCTTACGCCCGTGTAACTATGGCGGATTCCATTAAGCATTTCACAGGGTTTGATATTACGGGTAAAACCGAAGACGAGATCAGAAAGGCGGCTATAGACCTGGGTATTGAAGTGGATGACACCATGGGTAAAGGGAAACTGATTGATGAGATCTTTGGTGAAAAATGTGAGGGTAATTACATTCAGCCTACATTCATTACAGATTACCCGAAAGAAATGAGTCCGTTGTGTAAAGAACACAGAGATAACCCGGAATTAACGGAGCGTTTTGAGTTGATGGTATGCGGCAAAGAAATAGCTAATGCTTATTCCGAATTGAACGACCCTATTGATCAACGTGAGCGTTTTGAACACCAATTAAAGCTTGCTGAAAAAGGGGATGACGAAGCTACCGAGTTTATAGACTTGGACTTTTTAAGAGCTTTGGAATACGGTATGCCTCCAACATCTGGGATGGGTATTGGTATGGATAGATTAGTTATGTTTTTAACAAACAATCAGTCTATTCAAGAAGTGCTATTCTTCCCGCAAATGCGCCCGGAGAAAAAACAAGTTGCATTGACTGACGAGGCCAAAGCTGTATTTGACACTTTAAAGAAAGCTGAAAAATTACCTTTAGGTGATTTAAAAACACAATCCGGTTTATCAAACAAAAAATGGGATAAATCCATTAAAGAGCTTACCAAAAACAATCTGGCTAAAGTTGAAAAAACAGAAGAAGGCCTGTTTGTGGAGGTTGTTTAATTTCAATATAAAATTTTAGAAAAAGGGAATCACATGCAGTGGTTCCCTTTTTTTATAATATTTTGTACACGCTAAATAGCTATCTTAGTTCAAATTATCAAAATCCAGGCAATGAAAAAATCAGTAGTTCTACTTACCATATCTATATGTTTTTCGTTCTTTATCAACGCCCAAAACATTACCATTATCCATACAGGCACCTTATTGGATACCCCCGGTGATGATCCGAAAAATAACAGAAGCATCATTATTGAAAACGGTATCATAAAGGATGTAAAAAAAGGATTTGTTTCAGCAAAAGATCTGGATTTAACCGAAACCGATGTTGCCATTATTGATTTAAAAAACAAGTTTGTATTACCGGGGTTAATAGATCTTCACACACATATTACCAAAGAACGAGAACCCGGTAAAAACCCTCATGAATGGACCACCCTGAATGATGAAGATTATGCTTTTAGAGCGGTTCCTTACTTAAAAAGAACACTTCATGCCGGCTTTACAACAGTCAGAAACCTGGGCGCGGACCCTAATTTAATTAATGCTGCAAAGCGTTCCGTAAATATGGGTGTAGTTGAAGGCCCCAGGATCATTGCTTCAACCGGCGCTGTTTCTCCAACCGGCGGCCATGCTGATTTTCATGGTTACAGGCATGAAATTTTGGAAGCTGTCGATAAACGCGTTGGTATTTGTAACGGCCCTGACGATTGTAGTCGCGCCGTAAGAGATTTGGTTAAGCAAGGGGCCGATGTTATAAAAATCACAGCCACAGGTGGCGTTTTAAGTAACACTAATGCCGGTGTTGGGCAACAACTTACTGATGATGAATTAAGATCCATAGTAGAAACGGCTCATAGTTTAGGAAGAAAAGTGGCAGCACATGCCCATGAAGCCGAAGGCGTTAATGCCGCTTTAAGAGCAGGTGTAAACTCTATAGAGCATGGTTCCTATTTAAATGACGAATCTATTAAGCTCTTTCTTGAAAAAGATGCCTACCTGGTTCCTACACTATTAGCCGGTGTATCTGTTGCCGAAGAATTAAAAATAAATAAAAACATTCCTGCCAATGTAGCTGAAAAGATCCTGCAAGTGGCCCCTGTTGTGGAGGCCTCATTTAAAAAAGCACTCAAAGCGAAGGTGAAAATCGCTTTTGGCACCGACTCGGGTGTTAGTAAACACGGTACCAACGCCCGGGAGTTTGAAATTATGGTGGCTTACGGAATGGATGAAAACGAAGCCATCAAATCTGCTACCGTTACCGCATCGGAGCTCTTAGGGATGTCTGAGAAATTAGGAACTATTGAAACCGGAAAAATAGCTGATATCATTGCCGTTGGCGGTAGCCCATTGGAAAACATAAGTACTTTAATGCATGTTACCTTTGTTATGAAAGCGGGGATTGTTTACAAAAAATAAAATACTTCATTTTTTAATTAAACTAATGGCTTCTTTTTTAGTCTAACATTCGGTACAATTTTTGATGTATATTCATCTGATTTATCGTACATTTAATAATTAGAAATTAATCTTCCTATTCACCTGAAAAATGATTAAAAAATTTGCCCTGGGCTTAGTTGCTATTGTACTGTTATCATTTACCATCACAAATAATTTTAGAGACCTGGTACAGGAAAAATTAGCCGATTACATTGACAATTATCCTGAAAAAATTTATGTGCAAACAGACAAGCCGTATTATACTCTTGGCGAAGATATTTGGTATAACACTTATTTGGTTAATGCTATCAATCACAGAAAGACCAATAAAAGCAAAGTGGTTTATGTGGAATTAATTAATGAAGCGGATAGCATTGTTTCTAAAAAGCAACTTTTTGTATTTAATGTTAATGCTCCAGGTGATTTCAAAATAAAAAAGAGCTGGAAACCGGGGAATTATGTCCTTAGAGCTTATACCAACTATATGAGAAATCAGGGTGCCGATTATTTCTTTCAAAAACAAATTCCTATTTGGGATTTAACCGAACCTGATAGTATTAACAACATGGCTTCCAATACAGAAGTAACCTCTCAAACAGCATCTCAAAAAGAAATAGAACTCAAAGAAAAACCGGATATTCAGTTTTATCCCGAAGGTGGTTATTTAATTGATGGTCTGGCTTCAAAAGTTGGTATCAAAGTCAGGGACAAACTTAACAGGGATATTGTTGTGAATGGTGACATAAAAGATTCGGACAACAAAACAGTGTCTTCTTTTAAAACCTTTCAATTTGGGTTAGGCATTGTCACCTTAATACCGCAACCTGAAAAAACGTACCATGCTTCTGTAATGATCAATGATGTTGAATACACATACCCGCTACCAAAAGCTTTACCTAACGGATACAATCTTAACATTGTGAACAACGGGAGCCATCTTATTGTTAATGTTGCTACCGACAATACACTAGGGCTTAAAAATTCTTATTTATTGGCACACCTAAGAGGCTCTTTGGTTTATGAAAAACTAGAGACGGAAAACACCAATTCATATACCATTAAGCTAAACACCGCCACCATTACGGATGGTGTAACGCATTTCACATTGTTCAATAATGAGGGGAAACCTGTTTGTGAACGTTTAGTCTATGTTGATAATCCTGAAGATAATGTTTCTGTGAATCTTGTTTCGGATAATCCAACCCCTAACAGAAGAGATAAAGTGACCCTGAATATTGATTTAAAAGATAAAGATGGAACCCCAATAACAGGAAGCCTGTCTATGTCTGTGACCGATATTGATGCGGTAGGCCATAGTTCTAAAAGTGAAAATATTAAGACATATCTGTTACTCAATTCTGATATAAGAGGCCATATTGATAATCCGGGCTATTTTTTTGAAAAAGAAAACGATGCCAAAAGACGTTATTTATTGGATTTGGTCATGCTTACTCACGGGTGGAGGCGCTTTACCTGGAACGAACTTCTTTATGAAAACATTAAAGATAAAAACACGTTTGATCCTGAAATAGGCATTTATGTATCCGGACGCACCATTTCAAAAAGAAAAAAAGAACAGATTTCTGCAGCCACCAGAATTACGTTTATGGGTAAGTTTCCATACCAGGAAAAAAAACAATCTGATGCAGATGGATCCTTTAAATATGGGCCTTTTGTCTTTATGGATACCATGCCAACCATTCTTGAAGCACGTGTGAAAGAGTTTCAGAAGGATGAAACGAATAACAACCGGATGGTTGATATTCGTTTAGATAGAAGTTATGGTCCGAGCCCTAAAATTACACGTAAGTCTGTTCTAATGCCGCATATAGAAGACCAGACTAAAATCACAAACTTTATAAACCAATCCCAAAGCATTTCTAAAATCAATGAAGCTTTTTTGGAGGAAGCCCAATTACTTGATGAAGTAGTGGTTACGGCTACTATAAAGTCTGAAAAAGAAAAGCGAACCGAGGAACTTAATGAAAAAGCGTTCTATGGCCACGCGACCAATAGAATTGATATGAAAGAATATGAAAATATGGAACAACTTACAATTTTAGAATTGTTAAATATGCTTCCAGGAGTTAATGTTGTTAACGACTCCATATCCATTAGAGGCGGTGGCACCCCTGGCATTTATTTAAACAATATTCCTGTAGAGTTAAACGATATTATTTATATGACCGGGTTTGAAGTAGATTTCATTGATGTTTTAAAAGGGGCAGATGCGTCATTTTTCCCTAATAGCGGCAACGGCGTTATAGTTATTCATCAAAAAGACGGTTCTGATTTTTTTGCTAAAAACGTTAAACGCAAACCGGGTATCATAGACTTTACATCTACCGGATTTTATACGGCCCGGGAGTTCTATGCCCCGGATCATATGTTTGGTTTTGAAGAAGCCTCCAGGCAGGATATAAGGACCACACTACACTGGGAACCCAAAATAATTTTAATGGATGATAATTCCGCCAAAGTTTCTTTCTTTACCAGTGATGCCAGAAGTAATTATGCCATTAAAATTGAAGGTATAACGGACTCCGGTATTCCGGTTTATCACCTATCTACTTTTGAAGTTGAATAACGTATAAAATAAAACCCGGTAATTTTCATTACCGGGTTTTAAAAACTAACTAACAACTTAACTAAATATAATACTAAATAATTTTTGACCCTTCTCACCGGGTCTAAATTTTTAGATAAATTTTCTTTTATGAAAATCAAATTCTGGTACAAATTGACAACAAAAAAACCATATATCCATACCTGTTTAGAAATGTTTAACAGCCTTAGATAAATTTTATAAATTTTTTAAGAATATTCGTCGGGCTAACTACCTTTTATAAACACGAAACCCGTTTTTTTCAGACAAATTTATTTGATTATATCATCTATCTTGTTTTGATACTCCTTATAGTGTCTTAAATTGTTATGGTTGCCACCTTCAATGGTAACAAAATCAACATTTTTGTTTGCAGCGGTTTCAAGGAGTTTTTTTGCGGAAGCATAAGGAACCACCCGGTCATTGGTACCATGAAAGATGGTAATGGGGCAAGTAATATTGGATATGTACTTAAAAGATTCAAACTTATAATTTAAAAGCCATTTTGTTGGAAACATCGGGAATCTGGATTGTGCTATATCGGCTATACTATAATACGGGGTTTCAAGTATGAGTTGTTTAGGGTGATTATTTGAAGCTACATAAGTAGCCATTCCTGTTCCCAAAGACCGTCCGTAAACTGTTATGTTCGTTTCTTCATACTTTTCCTTTAAATAATTATAACAATAAAGGGCATCGCTATAAAGGGCTTCTTCACTCAATTTCCCCCTACTTTTACCGTAAGTTCTATAATCCATAATTAATACATCGTATTGTTTTTCCACAAAATACTCCGCTGTAATGCCCCACCTGGATAAATCGCCTGCATTTCCATGAAAATACAGTATAACACCTTTGGGTTGTTCCCTTTTGAAATGGATCATGTTAATAACACCGCCATCAGTCTCCAAAAAAACTTCTTTAAAAGGATACGAAAAACTATACTCATAATCCTGAGGTAATATAGTAGGTAAAAACAAGAACCGCTCCTGGTTAAAGTATAAGGATGCTCCTATTATCACATAAATGACTATTAGAAAAGCGACTACCCTTTTAAGCTTTCTGCTTATTCCTTTTTGACGCGTGTTTAACATTTATACTGGTGGTTGACAGATCTATTTTTTCCGGGGTGCTGTTCAATATCTCATGGATCATTTCATGGTAGGATTCAAAATTATTCAGATTTTTATGTCCGCCACCTATAACAGTATGTAACTTTGTTAGTTTTGGATTTACCTTAGACAGCTTCACACTGGTTTTATAAGGAATCAACTTGTCATTTGTACCATGGATAATATGGATGGGACATTGCACATATTTCAGCCATTTATAAGTTGGAAGCGGATATTTTAGCAACAGCGACAAAGGCATAAAAGGGGCATATCTGGTGGTAACTTTTGTTAAACTGTAGTAAGGCGCATCCAGAATAAGCATTTTGGGATGATTCATAGAGGCCAGTTTTGCAGCAAAACCCGAACCCAATGACCTGCCGTACAACACAATTCTGTCTTCTGTGGTCCGCTCTTTTAACTTATTGTAAATAACCTGTAAATCCCTCTTAATAGCCTTTTGGGAACGACGCCCGGTACTTTTGCCAAAACCACGGTAATCTACCATTAAAACGTTATAACCATGTCTTGTAAAATCAACGGCAAACTTACCCCAGCCCTTAATACTCTTAGAATTACCCTTTAGATATAAAACAACACCTTTAGATTCTGTTTTGGGTTTAAACAGCAACCCATTTATTATGGCGCCATCCCTGGTTTCCAAATTATACTCCCTGGTATCCTGATTTTCATAATGGAATTTAAAATCTTTTGGAAGTTTCTCAGGTTTAAATAACATGTAATCCTGTAAATAATACAAGGCGATACTAATTACCACGTAAGCAATAAAAACTATAAGACATATATGCAACCAATAAGGCATTTAAAACCTGTTTGATACTAATATACAACAAATAGCCTAATTGTTTTCTACCTCCTTTTCTACATAGTCTTTAATAGGCATACCATTAATAATAACATCTTTTAAAACCGATTCCCCTGCTTTTACATAAACTATAGCGTAAACATCATTTAATAACGAATCGCGTTGGTTCTCTCTAACCGCCACTTCGGCTTCATAAGCTTTGCTTTCTTCCATGTAAAACCTGTTAAAAGGATATTCAATGTTTAGCTCGCCATTATAATCCGCATACCAATCTACTTTAGCTTTAACGTAATCCTTGTCCAGACCCGGTAAAATGTCTTTACTCACTTTATAGATCTCAGCAAAGCCAAGACTATCAATATCAAGGTAAATGAAAATAGCTTCTTTACGATCCCATGATGCATTTGTTGTTTTATACGAATCTGCTTCAAAGTCTAAAGCAATATATTTTCCTCTAAACGGATCTGCCGGATCAACCGGCCTGGTTTTGAATTTATAGACAGCTCCTGTATTAAGCACCTCTTCCCTGTTAAGGATCATTTGCGTAGGAACAACTATTTGAACCGCTGCCACTACTAAAAATATGATGAATATATATCCTGCTTTCATACGTTTAAATTTTGATAATCATCTGTTAATAAATTAATTAATCTTCGTTTCATGTTATTGTTTTTTTAATTCACCTTTATTTTCCCTTTGCTTTTTAAGCATTAAATAGTTAGCTAAAAAGAACCCTAGTCCGAAGCCTACAAACAGAAGGCCTCTAATCACAAAAGACATATCGGTATCAAAAAATCGGCAAATAATCAATACAGCAATGATAAGCAGTCCATAATTCAAAATTCCAAAATGAAATTTATCCGCCCCTATTTTTATCGTAATTAGTGCAATCATTAAGATCAACAGATTTATTAATGTTAACGGAATGAATTTATTATCAAATCCTATAAAGAAAATAACCGTGAATATCAGAAAAGCGTAATGCGAAAGATTAAATGCTGCTACCCACTTTTTTGAAAACGAATACACTAAAATTCCCGTAGTGATTACAAACAAGACTACTGAAATATAGAACTCCTGAGAATTGTAAGCCAAAGTATTTCTAATAATATCCTCCCACAACCAATCAAAACTTGTCAGGATGAGCATGTACATGGTTCCTAAAGCACCTAAGACCAAATAACCGTTTCGTCTTAACTTCTGATCATTAAACAAAGGTATTTTGCCTATGTTATATAGCAACCCGAATAAAACAACATACATCAATACACCAAACGCATCCATATTATCAACAAAAGCTCCTAAAACTATGGTGACACTTAATGGCAATAGCCAATTAAAAATTGAGGTTATGTTCGCATTAGTTTTATGTTTTAAAAGTTGCCCGTAATGTGGTAAAACCAAAGCCAGCAATAACAAATAAAACCAGGGAGTTTGTCCGTTACTTATAAAAGAATATCCCAGATCGGCAGCATAGTAAGTCATAAAAACGACATGGAGTATTGCTAACGCATGGGACCTTAAAAGGTAAATTAAGGGCACACAGAGCAACATCCAGGTTAATAGGAAACTACTAAAATTGCCTGGTATATTGTAAATCTGGCTTATCAAGGAGATAGCGGAACCCACTGCAAAAAAGAGAAAAGTTCCCGAAGCTTCTTTCCTAACAGCACTTTTGTGCTTTAGAATTGAAAAACCAACAAATATCTGGCCAATAACTAAAGGTAAAAAGGCAAAAAAGGTTTTGGTTGCCTTTGAAAAGTCATCCCAATTGTGCGCCAGGATCAGAATGATTCCCAATCCAACCAGTAAAGATCCTAATACGCCGAATACAGTAAATAATCTGTTAGGTGTATTTACTTTTTTAGATTGATAATAGGCTTCAATTTTTGAAGCACTTTCCTGTGATATAACTTGTTGCTCCACAAGTTCTTTGATATCACTTTGAATTTTTGAATTCATTTTTGTTTTAATTTAAAATGGTTAAAAACACTTCCTGAAAAGGATCTCTATTTACAACCGTGTAATAAAAGAGCGCTCCCAACCAACCGTGAAACAGGCCCATAGCATAAACATTCTTATGCTTTAAAAACACATAGCCATAAAATAACGCCAGTACAAAGGTCCCTATCATTAACCATACTGAAGGAAAATGAACCACCGAGAACAACACAGCCGTAATTAAAATAATTAATAGCTTATTCAACTTTTTACTTTTCAGGTCTTTTAAATTCCCTGCTATCAATGCAATAGTTAAAAACTGTTGTATTGCACCCCAAATGGGATATGTAAGTAACAGCGGTAATATATGCCATGTTAGATTAATGGTGTTCTGATAATAACCAATAACAAAAAAGGTAAAAATTGAGGCAAGGCCAAAAGGCAGCATCAATTTAAAAACCTTTTTAAAATTATCTGTTCTAAATCCCCAGTATTTTAAAATACCTTTTTCTTTTTTAAACCGGTAAAATATATAAGTTCCCCAGGCTATTACAGCAAAAACCACATAAGGCAATCTCCAATTGAGATAATCCATAAAAATAAATTTCCCGATGGCAGTCAATGCAACTGCTATTATTTCCAGGATTCTTATTCTATCCGAAATTAGTTTTTCCTTTGAAAAAGCAATTAAACAAGAGGTGAGTTTTGATTTCATTTTAACGTTGTTTTAAACCCCGCAATTGCAAAACAACTGCGAGGTTTCAGTTAGCTAACCAATCATCAAAACAAAAAGATCATATAAATAATAATACCTTCTGCTATCCCTGTTATTATAGACATTCCTAAAATGTCCTTAATCTTACTTCTTAAAAAGAATACAACACTTAATACCGCTATGATGGCTGCTAATAATATTTCCAGTGCATCAATCATTGACAGTAAATAGGTTATTCCTGTAAAAGCCGCTGTAATGCCTAAAGTGATCAGGCAAAACCTGATAATTTCCTCTTTTTTGTAATCGCCCTCAATAAACCCTTTTCGAAGGTCTCTTAAAACCGACAACACAAACAAAAGAGGAACCACCGATAAAAATGGTGCAAATATGACCTTAATTCCTTTTTCAATAGCCAGATTGTTATAAAAGAAAAACGCAATAGCCGTAAAGGTTAATAATCCAATTACGATAATGGATTGAAACGTAAATAATAATTCTCTTTTACCGGAATTATTTTTTTCTGATGATTTAAAAAAAACTTGACTCATAATTATAATTTTTGATGATTTTCAATAAGTAAATTTTTACGCTGATAAGAAAAAAACATGTACTGCCAGCGCTAACATTACACCACTTAAAATCCCGTTCGCCCTTAAATTGTTGTATAAAATGTAATTAAGCACATACGAGCTAACCGTTGTGGAATTAATTAAATGCGCAAAGATCAAATTGTCTTCCAGTTTCTGGTGAGTTAAATACTCAACCAATTGCATTAAACCAATACACAGGGCAATGGTTACCAGTAATAAAACCGTTGCGGGTTTTTGATTTCTTAGCTTATAAGCATCTGTATTTTCAGGTAGAAAATGTTCTATTAAAATGAATCTGACAAAAAACAATAAAGGGATCGGGAATAAAATAGATGCAATAATTTTAATCACATCTTTAAAGGTTTTTATTTCATCATACCCTAAAAAGACCAGATAAATAAATACTACAACCGATATACCTGTAGTAACTATAAAGGCCGAATTCAAATTCTTAAGCTTCATTCTAAACAGGTATTACTACTTGATTGGAAACAAGTTCCGAATAATTGGATAACACCTTATCCACCTGATATATAACAGGATGTACGCAAACCGTAATTAACAGCAGTACAACAGCAAATGTTATTACTTGATGATACAGTTTCATAATAATTGTTTTAATGATTACGAAACAAAACTGCGAAGTATTAATCGGTCAGGAAAGACAATATTAATTTAAAACTGACGATATTTTTTATATTATTTATTAAAAAATAATTACATTTATTATAATAAAACAATATTTACTGACGACTTAATGAACAACTTAAACACTTTAATTTCAGCCTTCTCTACCGAAAACCAACAACGTTTTTTAAACTACCTTGAAAAAAACAACAAACGGGAAGATGTCAAAAACATCAGTTTATTTAAATATTTATTAGATGACGAGTTAAGTTCTAAAGACATCTGTTTAAAACTATACGGCAGTCATAAAAAAGACGCTTATCATGCTCTGAGAAAACGTTTATACCAATCCATCATAAACTTTACTGCCAACAATAGCTTGCAAGAGGAAAACTCTGTTGAAAACAGTGTTATAAAATACACTATTGCCTCCAGGTTCTTCTTTCAACAAAAACAATACAGGCCCGCTTTTAAAGTTTTAAAAAAGGCCGAAACCATAGCTAAAGAACACCACCTGTTCGCATTACTTAATGAAATTTACCATACACAAATTCAGTATGCGGACTTTAATCCGGACATTAACTTAGACACCCTAATTTCTGACTTCAGTAAAAACGAAGAGAAACTCTTATTGCAAGGTAAGCTCAACATCATTTACGCCAAAGTAAAGCATACTTTAAACTCTATGACTTATAAAGGTGAAATTATTGACTTTCAGGCTATTTTAAATGATCTGTTTGAAGCATACAACATCGATATTGATGAAAGCATGTCTTTCAAATCGCTATATCAATTAATGAGTATTGTAAGTTTTTCAGCTTTTGCCACTAACGATTATTTAGAAGTTGAACCGTTTTTAGTAAACACCTACAATTCCATTTTATCGTATAAGAGCGAGGAAAAATTGCCGTTTTACCACATTCAGATCCTGTACATGATAGCTAATACTTTTTTTAGAAATAAAAAATTTGAAGCCTCATTAGACTACCTTAACCGGATGCATCGTGAAATGTTACTTCATCAGAAGAAATATTACAACACTTTTACATTAAAATATCACTTACTATTAGCTTTAAACCTAAATTTCATCAATAACCAGGAACAGGCCATAAACACACTTAAGCCCTTTTTAAACAAAAGGCATGCCGACTTAGAATCGCTTTTAGATATTCATTTGAGTTTGATGATGTTCTATTTTCAAAAACATGACTTTAAAAAAGCACTCAATATCTTTTCAAAATTTTATCACACCGATAAATGGTACATTGAAAAAGCAGGCATTGACTGGGTCTTAAAAAAGAACTTAGCGGAAATATTACTCCATATAGAACTTAAAAACATTGACCTGGTAGAATCCAGATTACTGAGTTTTCAGAGAAATCATTACAAATACTTAAAAGCCACAAAACAGGAACGTGCTATCACTTTTTTAGAACGGGTAAAACATTATTACAAACATCCGGAAGAGATAACCTCAGACACCTTTAAAACCACTGTTAAAAATTCGTTTGAATGGATCAGCGCAGAACGCGAAGATATTTTTGTAATGAGCTTTTATGCCTGGTTGCGAAGTAAAATGATAAAAAAACCTATTTACGAAACTACTTTAGACCTTATTGAAAATGGTTAATTAAAATTTTAGTTTGCCTTGGTTACCGCTTCGCCCGTCCGTGCAATGCTTACATTTGGTTTTAGTACATCTTCAAATAAAAAAATTCATGTACTTTTACCCAATGCCTAAAAAAGTTATCCTACTTTTTGCAGTGATTTTCACAACATCTTTGTTTGCCCAAAAACAGGATAGCTTATCCATTAAGAATGGTATTGAAAACCCATCGCTTTTAAGCACGCATCATTTTGGAATTTTTAATTCCAGGCTCAATACCAACTTTAAGCTTAAACCTTCAAAACATAAAACCTTATCGTTTAATTACACCAGTGGCAACAGCTTTCACCCATTTGTAGAGTCTTATTTCCCTAAAGATCCCGAAGTTAGAAAACAACTTAGTCAGGTTATTTGGTATCAACGCCGGTTTAACTTCATTGATCAGGAAACAACACCTGCAGACTACATGCGTATTGTCATTGATGCGGTTATAAAAGAATTTAGAGCGCGCTTTGATATTCCTATTAACGAACAACAGGAATTTGCAATAGCACTCAGGTCTTATTTAATTACCAAGGGGAAATATCCGTTTTCAGTTTTTACAAGCGATGAAGCCATTGAATGGTTTCATAGTCATGTTGCCGGCGGCGAAGACCCTTTCGGGAGGCGCTACTACGGCTTAAATCAGGTGAATTTTGAATATTTAGACCGGAACGGCAACACACTTAAGCTAAATAACAATGATTTCTTTGTTGGAGGCATTGAGTTTTCTCATTATTATTATCCAAAATTATCCATAAATGAAAGCAGAAACATTTACGTAAATTTTGGCAGTCACCTAGGAATTAACGCCTCTAAATTTAACCCTTCCCTGGATTTGGGAATTTCGGCCAATGCAATCAAGCACCTTCCTTTAAAAAATCAGTATCAATTGGATATTGGCCTTGGCATAAATATATTGCGCAAAAACCTGATTACATTTAGTGATGATGCCATTGACCTTGGAAACAATCCCTATTTGGGTACTTTTGAGGGAAATATTGAAGTCACCAAATTCACTAAAAAGAATAACTACAACGCATTGGGCATAAACTTTCAAATGCAAACCCGATATAATAAAAAAGAAGAAGCCGGCTATTACCACCTCAGAGGCAAGTGGCAAGAAATAAACGGTGGCTGGCATCATGGTGTCAGAACCTTATACGACCTCCTTTCAACCTGGTCCTTAGTTTATACTTATGGTCGTTCTAACTATAAACTTTCACTTTTTATGAAGCAAGACCTTGAAGTAAATAATGCCCCCGATTTTCAAACCGGTATTCACTTAAAAGTGCCTGTTTTTTAATAATGTAACGCGAGTTGAACATAAAATTTGCAAACGTCTCCTCGAGCGCAGTCGAGAGGTTTTCAAAAATTCGATATGTTCATTAGGTCTCGACTGCGCTCGACCTGACATCTCACTATAAACATAGATCAAATCATTATAATAAATCACATTAGTACCATAATAAGTTGCTCTTTATTCTCCTGAAGATTTATTTGTTAATTTCTAGTTAAAATTATTTTTCTATTAAACCTTTTTCATCTGTCAAAGTCAAAAAGGCAAATAAAAACTTATAAACTTAAATAGAATGAAAAGATTAATATTGATTGCATTAGCATTTGTTTCCGTTCAGGCTTTTGCACAACCTAACCAGGGTCAGAAAAACAAAGAAAGAGCTCATAAAATGCACAACCTTTCTCCGGAAGAAGCAGCCACTTTACAAACAAAAAAGTTGACTTTACATTTAGATTTAAACGAAAAGCAACAAGCAGAAGTTAAAGCCATTTTATTAGCCAATGCCACCGCCAGAAAAGCGAAGATGGAGGAGATGAAAGCTAAAAAAGAAAGCGGGGAACTTCAAAAGCCAACAAAAGAACAACGTCTTGAAATGGCTAACGCCAGATTAGATCACCAAATTGCTATGAAAGCGAAAATGAAAAAGATCTTAAATGAAGAGCAATATGCTAAATGGGAAAAAGTACAAGCCAAAATGGCTCAGAGGTCTAAGGCCGGGAAAAAAGGAGAAGGAAAGAAAAGAATGCAAAAGAAAACAGAATAAGATTTTAGTTTGTTGATTGATTATAGTTTGTTAGTAAAAAAGGCAATTCAGCATGTTGAATTGCCTTTTTTCATTTTATAATGTTTTTGCCACCTTATCAATGGCTTCAATCGTGACATCTAAATCCTCATAACTCAAAGCATCTGTAATAAACCAGGTTTCAAAAGCACTTGGCGCAATATAAACGCCTTCATTGAGCAGGCCATGGAAAAAGGCTTTAAAAGTGTCATTATTTCCCTTCGCGGCTGTTTCAAAATCTGTAACGGCACCTTCATCAAAATGAACCGAGATCATAGAACCTACCCTGTTGATAGTATGTACCACGTTATTTTCAGTCAGAACTTTACGTATCCCTTCATGAAGGTATTTTGTTTTTTCTTCCAAACGCGTAAAGATCTCATCATCATTGTCCAGCTCTGTTATCATAGCTAAACCGGCAGCCATGGCTAAAGGATTCCCGCTTAAAGTTCCTGCCTGATACACCGGCCCTAATGGCGCCAAATGATTCATAATCTCGTTTCTTGAGGCGAAAGCACCAACCGGTAAACCGCCACCAATAACTTTTCCGAAACAAACAATATCTGCTTTAATATTGAATAACTCCTGAGCTCCGCCTTTAGACAATCTGAAACCGGTCATTACCTCATCAAAAATCAGTAATATATCATTGGCATCACACACATCTCTTAATGCTTGTAAAAACCCTTCCTTAGGAGGGATACAGCCCATATTCCCAGCCACAGGCTCGATAATGATACAGGCTATTTCATTTTTATTGGCTTCAACAAGTTCTTTTACATTATCTATATCATTGTACCTGGCCAGTAAAGTATCCTTGGCCGTGCCTTGTGTAACTCCTGGGCTATTAGGGGTTCCGAATGTACTGGCACCACTACCCGCCTGAATTAGAAACGAATCACTGTGCCCGTGATAACAGCCCGCAAACTTTATAACCTTGTCCTTCCCCGTAAAACCACGCGCCAATCTAACGGCACTCATACAGGCTTCGGTTCCCGAGTTTACAAACCTGATTTTATCAATATTTGGCACCATGGAGACGGCTAATTCTGCAATTTTGGTTTCGATCTCGGTTGGCATTCCAAATGATGTTCCTTTTTGAGCTTTTTCAACCACCGCATCTACAACCGGTTTATGCGCATGTCCTAAAATCATGGGGCCCCAGGAATTGATATAGTCGATCAATCGGTTTCCATCTTCATCGTACAAATAAGCCCCTTTGGCTTCTTTAACAAAAACAGGCGTTCCTCCAACACCCTTAAATGCCCTTACCGGAGAATTTACACCACCGGGAATCACTTTTTCTGCTTCGGCAAACAAAGCACTACTTCTTTTGTAAATCATTAAATTTTAGTTTTCTGATGATGGTTCAACCTGCAACTCTTGTCCGATACTAAGCGTGGTTCCGGTTAAACCATTCATATTTTGAAGTTCTTTTACTGTAATGTTATATCGTCTTGAAATGGAATATAAAGTATCTCCTTTAGCAACCACATAGGTAGCTGGTTGTTTTTCCGGGGCTTTAATTTTTTTATAAGCATCGCCCAACACTTCTTTATCGTACTCATACAGCTTATAACGTTCTATTAAAGAGATCAGCTTTTGCGGATATTTTCTATCGGTGGCGTACCCCGCTGCTTTTAAGCCTTTTGCCCAGGCTTTATAATCACTTTGTTTCAGTTTGAATAAACCGGCGTACCGTTTCCGTTCTTTTAAGAAAAGCGAATGGTCTCTAAACGAATATTTTGCATCTCTGTACTTTCTGAAACACTCCCCTTTCTTGTCGTCATCATGATAGATCTTAGCACCGGTCCACCCATGACATTTAATACCGAAATGATTATTGGCCTTGACCGACAACCTGCCGTTTCCGGATCCCGATTCTAAAATTCCCTGTGCCAGTGTAATACTTGCAGGAATATTATATAATTCCATCTCGTTTTGAGCAATAGCCTTATATATATCAATATATCTTTCGGTATCACTGGCATAAACCTTTTCAGGCTTAGTTACTTCAACCGGGGTTTCTTCTGTTTTTACAATCGCTTCCGTTTTAGGTTCTTCAGGCTTGGCCACGATCTTTTTCCTTGTTTTACAACTAAACAAAAAACACCCTAAACATATTATAAGCAGTATTCTCTTCATCTATTCGATTATAGGTAAATGTTTCTTTTTTAAAACTGCATTCATCCCTTCAATGCCTTGCAGGCCTCCGGTATGGATTGCTAAAATTTTGGTTCCTTTTTTAAAAAACCCTTTTTCAATTAAATCAAAGATACCAAACATCATTTTCCCTGTATAAACCGGATCCAAAGGAATATTATGCTCGGTTTTAAACTTATTGATAAACGTAATCAATGCTTCGTTTATTTTGGCATACCCCCCAAAATGATAATCGGTTATTAAATCCCAATTGGTTTTAGAGACAAATTTACTAATATCTTCTTTTAAAAAGTCGCCTTTTAAAGCAGGAAAACCTAAAACTTGTTGACCGGGTTTTGAACAATTTATAAGCCCTGAAATGGTACCGCCTGTTCCAACAGCGGAGCAGATATAATCGAAACCTGCATCAGTTTCCGTTAAAATCTCTTCGCATCCTTTTACAGCCAGATCATTCGTGCCGCCTTCCGGTACTAAATAAAAATTTCCAAAAAACTCGTTTAAACCTGTCAGGAAACCGGCATCGGCTTTGGTTCTGTAAATGGCTCTGGACACAAATTCAAATTGCATGCCATTGGATCTCGCAAAACGAAGTGTTTCATTGTCATCAACTTTACCCTTTAACTCGTCTCCTCTAATCACACCAATAGTTTTAAAATTGAATAGTTTACCGGCGTAAGCCACAGCAGCTATATGATTAGAGTAGGCGCCCCCAAAGGTTAAAAGCGTATCATGGCCCAAAGATCTCGCCTCTAAAAGATTGTATTTTAACTTCCTGTATTTATTTCCGGAAACAAACGGGTGAATTTTATCTTCCCGTTTTACATATAATTCTACGCCCGGGTTTTCAGACAAAATAACCTGTTCATTGATACTATTTTCAAGCTTAAAATGCATTACCGCGAAGATACTTTTTACAAATTAATCTATCTTTGTTTCCTATGAAAAAAATAATTCCCATTGAGGAGGGCGATTACTACCTAACGCCAGAGGGTTACAGGTGCTTTACGGAACAATATCACTTAAAAAGAGGCTATTGTTGTGAGAGTGGCTGCAGGCATTGCCCTTATGGTTATAACCCTTCAACTTCACTCCGAACAGGCAAAAACACCAATACGATCAAGAAGAACAATAGTTAAACCTCATTAACTATTGGTATGATTCTTGATGTTATTTTTTAAACCGAATAACCATTATTTGCTACCTAAGGCTTTATTTTGTTAAAAAAGCCCAATACCTAACACAGTTGATAATAGTTTATTAAATTTACTATAACCATTAAAATTTTGCATTATGAAAACATTATTTAGAGCCTTACCACTATTGGCTGTTTTATTTGTGGTTACATCTTGTACCTCTGTGAGGGTTGCAGCAGATTATGATAAAAATGCGCAGTTTAACGAATACAAATCCTTTGCATTTTTTAAAACGGGAATTGACAAAGCTGAAATCAGCGATTTAGATAAACGAAGAATCCTTAGGGCTATTGAAGCCGAACTAATGGCCAAAGGCTATACAAAATCCGAAAGTCCGGATATACTGGTTAGCCTGTTTACAAAATCTCAACAACGTGTAGATGTTTACAACAATGCCTGGGGCATGGGCGCCTGGGGTTGGGGTGGCTGGGGCTGGGGTCCCGGTTGGTGGGGACCCGGATGGGGTCCAGGTTGGGGCTGGGGCTGGAATCAGCCGATGGTTTCAACCAGTACACAAGGAACTTTATTCATAGACCTGATTGATGCCAATAAAAAAGAACTGGTTTGGCAAGGTATTGGAACCGGTTATTTGACCAGGAAGATGGAGAAAAAGGAAGCGCGTATTAAAGAGTTTGTCTCTAAAATAATGGAAAAATATCCTCCGGGAGCATTACAATAATATTTTAAAAGCGACCGGTTACTGAGGTTCTCGAAGTACGGTCGCTTTTTTATTACATTACAATATCATTCTCCCAAACATAAGGCTCCGGTATATCGGTATCATCGATAAGCTGTCTGATATCAATTTCAATACCCCGGCTTAAATCTGTAATGGGTACATCGTTTGGCCCGCCCTCAAAAGGGTTTTCTGAATTTTCTCCTATGGCTTCCATAGTATGGAACACCCATGAAATTAAGGCACTAAAAGGCACCGAAAACCATACAAAATGTTTTGCAATGGCTACCTGTGATCTATGAATCAAAGAGAGTTGGTCGGTATGTGTACTAAGATGGTCCAGAATGGTGGTTCCAAACCCTTCAAATTCTTCCATAATACCGTAAGGTATGAGCAAAATAAAGATCCAGACAAAAATATAATTCAAGGTAGCGAACTGCCTTGGATACGGAAAGTTTTTAATACGCTCGCTCTTTCCTTGCAACGTGTAAAATTCTACCAGCATATTCATCATTTCCATATGACGAAAATCTTCAATTAAACCGGCTTCCATAAGTTCTTTTAACCGCCTGGATTGCACTCCCAATAATTGTGATGCCTTATTGCCTTTGGCAAATATTTCTTTATATTCTTCATCGGAAATATAGGGCTTCACAGCACCCTCTATAGGTTCAACATCCTCACAGACCCTATAATATTGTGCCCTGAATTCCTTATTGGACCGCTGAGATTTTAAGTGCATTTCCCAGGGTTTATCTTTTCTAAGCTGGTACCGCAGTGCATTTAACCAGGCCACATGCCTGTGTACCAATTCGCGCTTGATGGCCTGTAATTCTTCGGGTGTTTTAGTCGTGGCTTTATGGTCATTTGTTATAAAATCTTTTACCATGATGGTCCAGGAACGCGAAGCATTTACTATACCTCCCCAAATCTTCCGGGCTTCCCATAACCGATCATAAGAGGCATTATTTTTAAAACTGACAATAAAAGCTACGGCCGTACCTAAAACGCCTAAAGGCAACCAGGGTACATGTAACCATTTCAGTTCTAAAATATCAAATAGCACCACCGGAACGAGTCCTAAAACAATAAATAAAATGATGTGGCGGCGTGTCCATTTTATGACGCCTTTTATTGGAAATATTCTTCTTGTATACATAGTGTTTTGTAAGGAATCATAAATATATAAAAATCCTTTCGTTTGAATAAAAACGAGAAAACGTTAAATTTTAATAAAAATAATTCAAAATAAAATCCATTTTATAAGAATTTCGTATTTTTAATCATTAAAGTTTCCAAAGCATATCATGAAAAATTTAATTGAGACCAATCCTATTTTAAATAAGCTGCCCAGGCATTTAAAACAATTCATGAAGCCTCAAAACTATGAGGATTATTCGGCTATTGATCAGGCTGTTTGGCGCTACGTTATGCGCAAAAATGTAAACTTTTTAAGCACGGTTGCCCATAAATCGTATTTGGAAGGCTTGAAACAAACCGGAATTTCTATTGACAGTATCCCAAACATGTACGGTATGAACCGGATCTTAAAAGATATAGGTTGGGCCGCCGTAGCGGTTGACGGGTTTATACCGCCTAATGCCTTTATGGAATTTCAGGCTTATAATGTTTTAGTCATTGCCAGTGATATCCGGCAATTGGAACATATTGAATACACCCCTGCTCCAGATATTATCCATGAAGGTGCGGGACATGCCCCCATAATAGCGAATCCCGAATATGCGGAATACCTGAGACGCTTTGGAGAGATTGGTTGCAAAGCGATCTCATCGGCTAAAGATTACGAATTATATGAAGCCGTCAGGCATTTATCCATTATTAAAGAAGCACCAACTACTAAAGAGGAAGACATTATTAAAGCCGAAAAGCAGGTTGAAGCACTACAACAAAATATGGGAGCCCCCAGTGAAATGGCGCTTATCAGAAATTTACACTGGTGGACTGTGGAGTACGGACTTATAGGAACGGTTGAAAATCCAAAAATTTACGGTGCCGGTTTACTATCGTCTATTGGCGAAAGCGAATGGTGTATGACCGACGCTGTTAAAAAACTGCCTTACACCATAGAAGCTACCTATCAAAACTTCGATATTACAAAACCGCAACCGCAGCTTTATGTCACACCGGATTTTGCTCATTTAAGTTTAATTCTGGAAGAATTCGCCAACACCATGGCTGTTAGAAAAGGAGGGCTTTCAGGAGTCAATAAGCTTATTGAATCCGGAGCTTTAGGGACCATTGAGCTAAGTACCGGTATTCAAATTTCAGGTGTTTTTACCGAGACCATTGAAAACGAAGGGCAACCTGTTTATATTCAAACTACCGGCAATACCGCCCTGGCTTACAGAGAAAAAGAATTGGTCGGTCATGGTATTGAAACGCATACCAAGGGTTATGGTTCTCCTATCGGGAAGTTAAAAGGTATTAATCTGGCTATTGAAGATATGAGTCCGCGAGACCTTGCGGCCTATAACATTTATGAAGAACAGACCGTCACACTGGAGTTTGAAGGCGGGGTTAAAGTTTCTGGCGAGATCATTACAGGAAAACGCAATTTACAGGGCAAGATCATTTTAATCAGCTTTAAAGATTGTACGGTAACACACCATGACAAAGTGCTGTTCAAACCGGAATGGGGCATTTACGATATGGCGGTAGGAAAAGAAATAGTTTCGGCATTTTCAGGCCCTGCAGACTTGAATAGTTTTGATCTAATTACACATGTGCCTTCCGAAAAAACCATTCATATTGAAAAATCTGAAGAGCGATTGCGATTAGAAGCGTTATACCAACAAGTGAGAGATTACAGGGAAGGTAAAAACAGGACCATTTCAAGAACAAAAGTCCTTGAGGAACTTATTGAAAATCATCCGAACGATTGGTTATTGCCGGTTGAACTGTATGAATTAGCTTTTATTGGTAATGAAACTAATTTATGCCAAACTATCTTAGAGCATTTGGAAACTATTAAACAAGACAGGCCTGATGTCGGGAAATTAATTGATGACGGATTAAACATGATCCGTTATGAAAAAAACCATTCAACTAAGCGTTAATCTTTTAACCAAATAAATTATGTGACCTAATTGAAATTACTGTGTCATAGTATCACAAGCATATTGGTAAAGTAAAACTCAATTACGTTTACTGTTTATAAATATAGAGCCCTTTTAAATTTAATAACAGTGACATTGGTTTTATGCTCAAGTTAAAGCTTCAAAGCTTTTCTTGAGCATTTTTGTTTATTAGCTTCCCTATCTGAAACGTTTAAGCGTTTTTTTTGTGAATTTACTTAAAACCAAGGTACCACTTTTGGCAGCCCTTTCCTGTAATAGTGTATCCCAGTGATCGGTTCCTTCCCAAAACACTTGTTTCATGCTATTTAAAGCATCAGGATTATAACTACTTAGTTTTTCAGCCAAAACTTTCACGGCTTCATCCAATTCATCGGTAGTTTCAAATACTTCGGCATATAAGCCTTTTTCTTTTGCCCAATCGGCAGAATAAAATGTCTCCGCATCAATGGTCATTTGAGTCATGGCTGTTTTTCCTATTTTTCTGGACACAGCGGGTTCTATCACAAACGGACCAATACCAATACTCAATTCGCTTAATTTTACTGAGGCATATTGCGTTGCCAGGCAATAATCTGTAGCCGCTGCCAAACCAACACCGCCACCAACGGTTTTTCCCTGCACTCTGCCGATAATCAGTTTAGGACATTTGCGCATGGCATTGATCACATTCGCAAATCCTGAGAAGAATTGTCTGCCTGTTTCGGTATCTTCAATAGCAATTAACTCATTAAAACTGGCCCCTGCACAAAAGGTTCTGTTGCCGCCGCTTTTAAGTACAATGACTTTAACACTTTCATTATTCCCAGCTTCAATGATAGTCTGCTCCAATTGATGCAAAACATCACCGGGCATAGAGTTTCTGTTAGGATGAAAAAATTCTATAAACCCAATTTTATCTTCAGTTGTTAAGGTTACATAAGGTTCTGTCATGGTTGCAAATTACAATAATTAGCAAGAATTTTACATAAATACTTTTTGAAAAATTCTTTTATTTTGGATTCCCGCTTTCGCGGGAATGACAGTTACAAAAAGCACCTCAATGCATGCATTGGAGAGGTCCTTTCGTTTAAAAAGGCAAGTTTGAAACATCAACATTTCCACCGGAAAGTATCACGCCTGCTTTTTTGCCTTTAATATGATCTTTATGCTTTAAAAGTGCTGCAAATGCCACAGCACTTGAGGGTTCCACAATAATTTTCATACGTTCCCAAATAAGTTTCATAGCGTCTATAATGTCTTGTTCGTTAACTAAAATTATTTGTTCTACATATTCTTTTATGATGGGAAAGTTTCTATCGCCCAAATTAGTTCTTAAGCCATCGGCAATGGTATTGGCTGATTCATTTAACTCAATTTTGCCTGAAATTAAAGAGCGATAGGCATCATCTGCATTTTCCGGTTCACCGGCAATAACCTTACATACTTCGGAAAAGGCATTAGCTGCTAAAATGGTTCCTGCCAACAATCCGCCGCCGCCAACCGGTGTAAAAATATAATCTAAATCAGGGTAATCTTCTAAAAGTTCTATGGCTGCTGTCCCCTGGCCATGGATAACATCATGGTCATTTGAAGGGTGTACAAAAGTGGCACCGGTTTCCTGCCGGATCTTATCAGCTGCTGCTTCCCTGGCAACCGTATTGGAATCGCATTCCCTGATAATGCCTCCATACCCTAAAACGGCATCCTTTTTTACCTGAGGAGCATTTTCGGGCATAGCTATATACGCCTTAACACCAACACTTTTTGCCGCTAAGGCTAATGCCTGGGCAAAATTACCCGATGAATGTGTTACCACGCCTTTACTTTGCTGCGCTTTGGTTAAATTTAAAATGGCGTTGGTGGCACCCCGCATTTTAAAAGCCCCCATTTTTTGAAAGTTCTCGCACTTAAAAAACAAGTCCACGCCACTAATTTGATTTAATAGCTGGGATGTTAACACAGGTGTTCTGTGGATATATGGTTTAATACGACGGTGAACTTTTTGTAGATCGGATTTGTTCATTTGCTGAATATACTAAAATTACACGGTAACAGAGGTTACATTACTTTAATAAATTAATAAGGATATTTGCTTAAAATTAAAACGATGGGACTAGTAAATTCTCTATTTGGAACTAAAAAAAACAGGATTGAAGATTTTAAAAACAGAGGTGCTGTTATTATTGACGTAAGAACACCCCAAGAATATCAACAAGGTGCTATTAGCGGCTCTAAAAACATACCGTTACAAACATTGAACTCTAAAATTGACGCCATAAGAAAACTTAACAAGCCTGTTATTACCTGTTGTGCCAGTGGTATGAGATCCGGTAGTGCCTGCCGCATTTTAAAACCTCATGGTATTGAAGTTTTAAACGGTGGTGGCTGGCAAAGTTTATCCGGACAGCTATAGTTTTAAATTTTGAAGTGATTCTAAAGAGGTCATGGGCAATTCATTATATTGAAGTGTCCACCCAAACGAATTGGTTAAAATGTAGAATTTAGAAAGTTCACTTATCAATCGGTTCTTTGCATTCTTTTTTAAATCCGATGCTTCAATCTTTTTTGCCAAAGACACATCAACTGCCTTCTTAATAGCGTTATAATCTTTAGCTTCAAACGGATTAAAGAAGTCTGCTTGTATGTCGTAATATTCTAAATCCGGGTTGATATTGATTTCCTCCTTCGGAATACTTAAAATATGCAGAGTTTTATTGGCTTCGTCAACTTTGAATTCAATTTTACTTAAATCGTAAGCAATAGTAACACTGGCATTAACAACCACAAGTGCTTTTTTCTCAGAGGTAATATAGTCACCAAAAATTTCTTTTGAATTCTTATAATTAAAGACTTCACTAAAATGCCCTTCGGTGACAACCAGCTTTCCAACATTTTTAATTTGTTCTTGTATAAGTGTAGAACGTTCCTGAAGCACTATGTTGTCCTTTCTTCTGTCGTCACAATACTTGAACGTAAAAAGAACGACCAATGTTATAACAACACCAAATAGAATTTTTCGCATGTTACTAATTTAGACATTATATAGAAAAATCAATTTAATTTGGCCAGAAAAAAGTATTCGTTCTGGAGGAAAAACTTAAGCACATATATATGCAATCATGAAGACAATAAACTTAAGATCCCACTTTTCAGCTGGATTATCCCGATAGCTATTGGGACAACTTGCAAATTGAGAAAGCCTGTAATAGGCTTCTCAAATTGAGTTTCATAAAAAAAACATTAGTTTCCTTCGACATAAGAAGTCTAACCAATGCATTTATGGAATGTAAACTAACACTACAAATATAAGCCCGGTGTTTGAAAGCTAGTTTATCTAAAAGTTAAAGAATGTTTAAAATAAGCCTTTTAAAGGCTTTAAAAGATTCATTGGGCTTATCGAAGTATTTTAACTCATCCAAAATCAAGATCGTTTTCGACAGGCTCAAACTGACAATGTGATTTAGGTTGGCTTCTTAGAAAGTCTATAGTTTTTCTCATATTAACTTATTCTTTTTAGCCTTTTGTACAGCCTCCAGTTTATTGTGCACCTGTAGTTTTCTATATATATTTTCTATATGCTTCCTAATAGTTCCTGTTGACAGAATTAAATTATCTGCAATGGCATTGTAACTTAAACCCTTGCTAAGTTGTTCCAGCACGTCAACTTCCCGATTAGTTAAAATTATGTCTTCTTTTTCTTTAGCGTTTTCAAAAGAATCTGGATTCCTTAAAAGCTTGAGTGTTTTTAAAGCAATAGATGGGGTCATGGCAGCACCTCCGGTCAATGTGTCTTTTATCCCGTCATATAAATCTTTTGGGCCCACTTCCTTTAGCAAATACCCATCGGCTCCTGCCTTAATAGCGTTGAAAATATTTTCATCGTCATCAAAAACGGTGAGCATAATTATTTTAATATGCGGATATTTTTGTTTTACCGTTTCAGTACTTTCAATACCATTTTTAACGGGCATTTCAATATCCATTAAAATGAGGTCCAGGTTATGATTTTCTTCAAGTTTTACCAATAGATCATCACCGTGAACAGCGGTAAAACTCACTTTTACATCCTTACAAAAAGAAAGCTTTTCCTTTACTGCCTTTATTAAAAAGCTATTATCATCTGCTATGGCTACTTTAATGGTCATGCTGTAGACTTAAAATAATTTCAGTTCCCTTATCCTTTATACTATTATAAACGATCTCGGCCTTTATATTGGCAGTTCGTTTTTTCATATTGTTAAATCCGTTGCCTGCTTCAATCTCATGGATATCAAACCCACTTCCGTCATCCTTAATTAAAAACACCACCGAATCATTTTTCTTTTGGATCTGAACATCGATATTGGAAGCTTCGGCATGTTTAATAGCATTGTTTACAGCCTCCTGAATAATTCTATAAATATTCATCCCCTTTACCGAAGTGAAGACCAACGTTTTTGAAAGCGCTTCATCTATAGTAACATTGAAGCCCAAATCGGTCGCCGATACATTGGCCTTATCAATGAAATTTGAAATGCGCGCTTGCAGATCATCCAAAGTAATTTCACTTTTATTCATGGCCCAAATAGTGTCGCGCAATTCATAAATAGTTTCTTTTGTAAAATCACTAATATCAGTTAGTTTGCCTTTGAGCTTATCATTGGTAATTTTAAATCCGTATTGTAAATTTTCTATAGATGAAATAATAAAAGTCAACTGTGCTCCGATATTATCGTGTAAATCCCTGGAAATCCTTAGCCGTTGTTCCTGTAGTTTATTGTGGGTTTCAATTTCAGCCAGAGCCTGTTTAAGTTCATTCTCTTTTTGTAGTTGCCGGTTCTTTAATTTTTGCTGGTTATAAAGTAAGTATCCTAAAATGATCAGTACTACAGTTAATACAACCAAACCGATAATCTGCGTATTTTTTCTACTTAAATTGAGTTCTTTTTCAGCTATTTCCGCGCGCTGTGTTTGAATTTCTTTTTCTCTTTCGGCCGTATCGTATTTCTCTTGAATTTCGGCCACTTCCTTAGTTATTCTACTACTGTAAATGGAATCGTTTAAAGATTTAAATAACGCCTTATAATACATAACACTATCCGGAATTCTTTTATAGGCATAATAGGAAGCCAATTTATCATAGGCATCCATTTTTAATTCATTTATATTGAATTTTTCCGATTGGTTTAATCCCGTATATAAATAGTTTTTCGCCTTGCTAAAATCTTTTAGGTCTATATACAACCCGGCAAGGTGTAAGGAGGTACTTGTAATACCGTAATTATCGTTTAATTCTTTTCTTAGTTTTAATGCTTTTGTATTGTAATCAATAGCTTTGTCATATTCCTGCATATCGTGTAATATGCCTCCGTAATTATTATAAAGAGTCGCCAACTCTTTTTTGTAATTGTGTTTTTCAGCTAAATCAATACTTTTTAAATAATACGTTTCGCTTTGCGCCGTATCTTTTAAAAACAAGTAAGCATTGGCTATGTTATTATAAGTTCTTGTTAGCCCTAAATTATCATTGATCTGTTTGTTGACCTCAGCAATTTCTAGATGTGTATCCAGTGCTTTTTTATACTGTTTTAAACCTCGGTATATATTGGCTATGTTTGTTTTGATATAAGCAACGTATCGTGTATGATTCTTTTCCTCGTATATCTTCAGGGCTTTGGTCGCGTAGAAAATAGCGGAGTCCAGCTTAAATGTATTCTGATGAATGAGCCCTATTTTATTATAAAGGGCTGCAATACCAATGGTGTCATTAAGCGCTGTCCTTATTTTTAACGATTTTCTATAGTGACTCAAAGACTCGTGATAATGGGCCAGGCCGTAATGAATGATTCCCAAATCATTGTAAGCCTGTGCTTCTCCTACCCTATTATTGGTTTCCTTTGAAAGCTTTAAAGCTAAATTCCCATATTTGAAAGCCGAATCCACAGATATGGTTCTGTAATACCAGCACAAATCGCCATAAGCTTTTATCTTAACTGAATCTGAAGGTTTATTGTAGATTACCTTCTTCAAGCTGTCAATTATCTTTGAATTATCCTGGGGGAAACAATACGTAATAAGCAACAAAAAAGTAAGCGAGAGGAACTTTCTTTTCATCTGTTTATTTCTATTTTTTGGTTGGTAGGGTTGGTTGCTTCTATAAATATAGGTTGAAAAACTATAAAATTTACCGGCTTTGCTCAAATATAACTTTTTGAAGCGAAAGAAGTTGTTTTATAGTATCAAAAAAACGCGGGAGCAATATTGAATTAATGTCATCATTAAGAGCCGTCTTTTGCTTCAACCTGATATTTTTTTGTTTTACAACTTCTAATTTAAGCCTTAAATCATGGTCGTTTAAATGCCCCTTTTTCTTTAAATGTATCACCCTCTTTTGAGCCTGAACTATGCAAATAACCGCTATAAGGATAGCCAGAGCAATTAATACTTCAAAAACCAAATTAAAGTCCATAACTACTGTGATTTAGTCTTAATGAAGTTGAAATTAGTACATAAAAAAACACCAATCGCCATTCTTTTCTACAAGATCTGAGCAATTGATGTTTTTGATATGAACTGATTAATAGCATTTTAAATCTACAACTATATGTTATATGTGGGGTAAATTTTCGATAAACTGTTATTAAAAAAGATTAAGCGCAATAAAATATTTATCACGCCTAATCGAACAAATCTCAACAACAAGATTTTACTGATTTAAGTTGTAAGCACTTATGTTGTTGCTTTTGTCTTTGAAATAGAGGAAGCCGGCAATATCATCTACTTCGTACATTGGATTCTTATCTTTAATTACAATTTCATTCATTGTTTCCCCGGAATCCTTATCAACTTTCACTAGAGCAACGCCCCCGTCAACCTTGGTCAAAATAAACGATGAATTGGCAGTAGCTTTGGTCGCTTTAAAGCGTTTCATCATTTCCTGGAAGGAGGCATCGGCAATAGCTGCATAGGCAGCGGCAGCATCTTCTTCCCTTTGAACTGCTGAATGATACGCAGGAACTCCGGCACCTTTCATATAACCCGCCCTGGCTGAATGCGCTGCACCCATAGTCATTGAAGCAGCCGTAAGTGCACCCATAAGCACAGCTCCAAAAGCACTTTTACCAGGAGCTCTTTTATAAGTATGCCATTTTGAGGCTCCCTGAAAATCCAACATTTCTAAATTCTGTGAAGCCGTAAGTAGTATTCCTGTGTCCCTTACATCAATACCTGTTGGGTCCTCTTTACCTTCAAACTTGGTCCCGTTAGAAATCAGGTTATATTCACCATTATTACCATCAACTTCATAAACACCATCTTTACAAGTGATTAGAAAACGATCTCTTGTAGAATCGTAAGTAGAAGCTACTGCGGCAGAGCGTTTATATTTGATGGCCTTCCCAAATACCGATTCGCCTGTTCCCATATCAATAATATCAGTATCCGTTTCAGAGATATATAGCAATCCTTTTGGAACCGTTGCCATAATTTGAATGCCAGGACCAGTTTTTAAAGGTTTTTTCCATCGTGGTTTTCCATCAAAAGCTATTTTGTTTATACCTCCGTCAGATACACCGAAAATAATACCGTCCTCTTCAACATAAAAATGGTTGATGATGCCTTTAGTTTTAGGTGACTTATCCCATAGATCTGCCCCTGAATTTAGGTCCAGTAAATATACTTTTGAAGTCCCCGAGCCTTTTAGTTTGTTCATTAATTTATTACCACCACTAACAATATTGGTTACTATGGCTAAACCTGCTTTGGTAAATTCTATAGTAGAAATGACGCCTTTGATCTTATTACCGTCGGGCCACAGTGAAGCTCCATTGTTAGCATTAATTTTATAAACTACAGTATTATCCCCCTTTGAACGGAACGCATATACTTCGTTCGAGGCTTCATTGGTAATAATATTGGTAGCATTTTTTACATCAGCCGTCCATTTTACGGCTCCGGAACTTATGGAATAACACTCTACATTTTTTAATCCCGGAATGATGATGTTATCGCCCATAATATCAGGTTCACCGGTCATCGGGTTGGATGGTTTGCGCTCAAATATTTTAACCAGCTTACCGGTCTTTAAATCATACAAACCAACTCCTGCGGTATATTTCCCGCCCCCTTCTTTATGCATCCCGTTAACCACAAACATCATTTCAGGATATAAAAAATACCTGCTTGTAACCCCGTTTTGCCAATCCTCAGCTTTGGAATCGAACACTATTTTTCCTTTGACTACATCAATCACCACTGTATGCATAAAAATACCACGGGGTTTGATGATGACGTAAGGCGTATTAGGCACAAACTCTAAATGCTCTTCCTTAACACGTTTTAATCGTTCCATTTTAAAAGATACTTCACTACTATTAGGTCTAATACCTGCTAATGCTTCACCAGTTGAAGCCAGTAAAGTTCCGGACTCATGAAGTATTAACCACTTTACCTGACCATCAAAAGCATATTGATAATTTGGAGTGGTTTTTTGAGTCCATCCTGTGTGCGCCAGTAACATAACCGTTATCAGCATCACTAGTTGTTTTAAGTTTCCCATTGTTGAATTTTGTTTACAATTAATAGCATCTCAAAATTGCAACTATATAGAAATCAAATCAATACGATGAATTGCGTATATTTCTAATTAGAACACAGATCGCTTCGCTCTTAGAGAATAGATTATAGACGAATTAGCTAAAACTTAATATGTGAGTACCTGGATTGAAGTTTATTAATTTTTGCTTCAAGCTTTTGGAGAAATTTTTGGTGTGCTTCTGAGTTGGGGTTGAACGGTTTGTGCAACAACCCTTTTTGAACGGCATCAACGTCCTCCATGGTCTTTTGTGCTTCAGAAGTTATCCACACCTGGTTGAACTTGTCCCAAATGTAATTTACTGCTATTTGGCTGGGGTGTATCATATCGTCTTTATAAAAACGATAGTCGCGCAGTTCGTCCATCATGATTTCATACGATGGAAAGTAAAACGAGTTACGATTTTCGATGGACACGTTTTGATTTAAAAATTGATGGATAGCTGTAATTAAATGTGCCTTACTCTGCGTATTTTCTACAAAACCGTCTTTTAGATGTCTTACGGGAGAAACTGTGAAAATGATTGAAGTTTTAGGGTTTACGCTTCTGATTAAGTCGGTGGTATTCCGTAATAATTCAACAACTTCTTCAACTGATAATAGGTCTTTTGAAAATTGCTTTTGAGGCACCTTATGACAATTGGCAACTATGTTCCCGGTTTCTTTATGCCGATATACCCACGAAGTTCCTAAAGTAATAATGATGTGCGTTGCACTGTGGATTTGTTTATTAGTTAATTTGATCTGCTTATTTAAGGCACCCAACAAACTGTCTTTTGAGCTGTTACTTAATCTTGAATGTGCGTCAAAGCAGTGCCATTGTTCGTTATTAAAAAAAGCATCTTCATCGGTATAATGCCTCTCTTTAATAGCATTTTCAACTAATGTTTTAATGGCTTGCGGGTGAAATAAAATCCCAAACGGATTTACCTCAGATTGAAACTTGAAATATCCTAACTTCTCACCAATATTCTCAACAAAACAGGAACCTAATAATAGCATTTCAGACTCATAACCTATTTGATTATCAGACTGCCTGGATAATGGTATTTTGGTTTGAAGGTTCATACAAATGGATTCCTGCCTTCGCAGGAATGACAACTAATTTATATAGCTCTTAGCAGCCTTTAAAGCGTCTTCTATCCCATTAGGATTTTTACCTCCTGCAGTAGCAAAGAATGGTTGTCCGCCACCGCCACCCTGGATATATTTGCCCAATTCACGTACCACTTGCCCGGCATTCAGGTTATTACTGGCAACTAATTCTTTTGAAATATAGCATGACAATAAGGCTTTTCCGTTTTGTTCCGCCCCAAGTAATAAGAATAAATTATCAAACTGACTTCCTAATTCAAAGGCCAGATCCTTAAGGCCGGCAGCGTCAAGCTCCACCTTTTTGGCTAAGAATTGAACACCGTTAACATCGGTCAACTCACTTTTCAATTCACCTTTAATATTTTTAGCCTTATCTTTTAAAAGGGCTTCTATCTGCTTTTTTAAACTGGCATTTTCATCCTGTAAATTCTGTAGTGCTTTTACCGGTTCTTTGGCATTGTTAAGTAAATCCCTCATCTCGAAATAAGCCCGGTTATTCTCGTGATAAAAATCCTTAACCGCATCATTGGTAATAGCTTCAATACGCCTGATCCCTGCTGCCACAGCCCCTTCCGAAATGATCTTAAAATGCCAGATATCTGCTGTATTCTTTACATGTGTACCACCACAAAGCTCTATGGACTGTCCAAAACGAACCGCCCTGACCGTATCACCATACTTCTCACCAAATAAAGCCATAGCGCCTTCTGCAATCGCTTCTTCCATAGGGATATTTCGCTTTTCTTCTAACGGTAGTTTTCCATCTATTCTGGCATTTACAAAATTTTCCACATCACGTAATTCCTCTACGGTGAGCTTCGCAAAATGCGAAAAATCAAAACGCAGATATTTTGAGTGGACCGCACTACCCTTCTGCTCTACATGATTTCCTAAAACCTCTCTTAACGCCTGGTGAAGTAAATGTGTTGCCGTATGGTTACACTCTGTTCTGTAACGTTGTTTGGCATCTACAACCGCTTTAAACGTTTCATTAATATGCTTCGGTAAATTCTTAGCAAAATGAATGATAACGTTGTTTTCTTTTTTGGTGTCCAAAATATAAACCACATCCCCGTGGGCATCTTCCAAATACCCTTTATCTCCAACTTGTCCGCCCCCTTCCGCATAGAAAGGTGTTAGATTGAACACCAACTGATACATATCACCTTCTTTTTTAGAAGACACTTTTCTGTACCGCGTTATTTTCACATTGGCCTCTAAAGTATCATACCCTATAAATTCCTGATCCGAATCATCAACTAAAATGGTCCAGTCATCGGTTGACATTTCACTGGCAGCACGGGAACGGTCCTTTTGTTTTTGTAGTTCTTTGTTAAAGCCTGCTTCGTCTAACTTATACCCTTTTTCTCCTAAGATCAACGATGTTAAATCTATCGGGAAACCGTAAGTATCATACAATTCGAAGGTTTTTTCACCCGAAACCGTATCGCCTTTAGTTTCATCTACTATTCTGTTCAACAGGATCAACCCTTGTTCCAGGGTTCTTAAAAAAGAATTTTCTTCTTCCTTTATAACATTTTGGATCAGTTGCTTTTGAGATCTTAACTCCGGAAAGGCTTTCCCCATTTTTTCACTCAACACGTCCACCAACCTGTAAATAAACGGTTCTTTTTTATCTAAAAAGGTGAATCCATAACGTACTGCACGTCGTAAAATCCTTCTAATCACATAACCTGCCCCGTTATTACTAGGTAATTGGCCATCGGCAATTGAAAATGCTACGGCACGCACATGATCTGAAATGACCCTAATAGCAATATCCACCTTTTCTTCTTTACCGTAATCTTTGCGGGTAATGGTCTCAATCTCGCGGATAATGGGCGTAAACACATCGGTATCATAGTTAGACTGCACCCCTTGCAACACCATACATAAGCGTTCAAAGCCCATACCGGTATCAATATGTTTATTTGGTAAGGGCTCCAATGATCCGTTGGCTTT
This sequence comes from Seonamhaeicola sp., assembly GCF_028281565.1. Classification (GTDB taxonomy): domain Bacteria; phylum Bacteroidota; class Bacteroidia; order Flavobacteriales; family Flavobacteriaceae; genus Seonamhaeicola. The sequence continues at coordinate 106,377 of NZ_JANQJQ010000010.1, read as the reverse complement.
TCGGTTATATTGCATGAATACCAGGTTCCATATTTCCACCACTTGCGGATGGTCCATATTCACTAAATCTTTCCCATCCACTTTGGCTTTTTCTTCGGCTGAACGAATATCCACATGTATTTCACTACAAGGCCCGCAAGGTCCCTGGTCACCCATTTCCCAGAAATTATCCTTCTTGTTCCCTTTTAAAATACGATCCTCCGGCACATGTTTTTTCCAGAAATCATAGGCTTCGATATCCATAGGTAAGTTATCGCCTTTATCACCTTCAAAAACCGTTACATAGAGTATGTCTTTATCAATGCCATAGACTTCGGTAAGCAGCTCCCAGGCCCAGGCAATAGCTTCTTCTTTAAAATAATCCCCAAAACTCCAGTTGCCCAGCATCTCAAACAGGGTATGGTGATATGTGTCATAACCTACTTCTTCCAAATCATTGTGTTTTCCTGACACACGCAGGCATTTTTGGGTATCGGCAATCCTATTGCTTTTGGGTTCGGCATTGCCCAAAAAGAATTCTTTAAATGGCGCCATCCCCGAATTTACGAACATCAGGGTTGGGTCGTCTTTTAATACCATAGGTGCCGAAGGTACAATACTGTGCTTTTTACCTTCAAAAAAATTCAAAAATTTAGATCTGACTTCTTGTGACTTCATTTATTCTAAGGGTATTCTCTTTTGTGTTAAATTATATAAATTGTAAAACAATTTCTATCTTTACTCACCAAATTCTATAATAAATTTTGGTGTTTGTGAACCTGTTTCTATTATAAACCATCTGCAAACATCAAAATAATAATTAGTTAGGTTTGGTCGTTAGCATTAAAAACTCAGGCCTTAGGCTTGAATTTATTCGATGCAAAAATAGTATAAATAACGTAATGAGTAAGGTAAAATATTACTACGATCCGGAATCACTTTCTTATCGCAAAATTGAGCGCAAAAAACGACGTACATTTAAGTACATTATGGTGTTTCTTTTAGCCTCGTCTTTGTTCGCTTTTGGATTTGTTTTTATAGGAAGCCACTATATTGAATCTCCCAAGGAAAAAGCTTTTAAACGTGAGTTGCAAAACATGCAATTCCAGTATGAGATCCTAAACAAGAAAATGGCCGAAGCCGAAGCAGTTTTAGCTAATGTAGCCGACAGGGACAATAATATTTACCGCGTTTATTTTGAAGCCAACCCAATACCTGAGGCACAGCGTAGAGCCGGTTTTGGCGGTATCAATCGATACAAAGATTTAGAAGGTTTTGATAATTCAAAACTCATTATTGAAAGCAACAAACGCTTAGATATACTTCAAAAACAAATCGTGGTGCAATCTAAATCGCTGGATGAAATAGCGGCGCTTGCCGAGGAGAAAGAAAAATTGCTTGCAGCCATACCGGCTATTCAACCGGTAAGTAATGAAGACCTGACACGAATGGCCTCCGGTTACGGTATGCGTACGGATCCGTTTACCAAGGCAAGAAAAATGCATTGGGGCATGGACTTTACAGCGCCCAGGGGAACGCCTATTTATGCCAGTGGTGATGGAAAAGTAGTCAGGGCAGATTCCCGGGCCAGTGGTTATGGGAAACACATACGTATAGATCACGGCTTTGGCTATACCAGTTTGTATGCCCATTTATATAAGTACAACGTACGTAAAAACCAGAAAGTAAAACGCGGTGACCTTATAGGTTTTGTTGGCAGTACCGGGCGCTCTGAAGCACCGCATCTTCACTATGAAATCTTTAAGGACGGTAAACGCATCAACCCTATAAACTTTTACTACGGAAGTTTAACAGCTGAAGAATTCAGTAAATTGCTGGAACACGCTTCTTTAGAAAATCAATCCCTCGACTAATGCACATAGATTTACCTGAAAGACGCTACTACGGTATTGGAGAAGTTGCCAAAGCTTTTGGTGTTAACACCTCTTTAATTCGTTTTTGGGAAAAAGAGTTCGATATCCTTAAGCCTAAAAAAAATGCAAAAGGTAACCGTAAGTTTACACCGGAGGATATAAAAAACCTTAAATTCATCTATCATTTGGTTAAAGAGCGCGGGTTTACTCTGGAAGGTGCCAAAACGCATCTTAAAGAAGACAAAAAAGAAGCACTTAGCAATTTTGAAATTGTCAGTAAACTGGAAGATATTAAAGTGCAGTTATTAAAAATCAAGGAGCATCTTTAAAAAAGATTTCTTGATTGTTGTAACTTTTTAATAAACGACGTGTCACATAGTTAACCATTAATAAATTTATTTTAAACTATTTATCATGAAGAAATTTTTACCATGGATCATTATTGGAATTCTTGTCATTGGATTATACTCTTGGGGAAAAGGGTTTAATAATACTGCTGTGAGGTATGAAGCTGATGCTAAAACCGCCTGGTCTAACGTAGAAAGCGCTTACCAGAGACGCGCCGATTTAATTCCGAATTTGGTAGCCACAGTTAAAGGGTATGCAGCCCATGAAAAAGAAACGCTGGAAGGTGTTATCAAAGCTCGCTCTGAAGCTACAAAAACGACTATTGACGCCAATAATTTAACACCTGAAACCATGGCGCAATTTCAACAGGCCCAACAAGGGTTAAGTGGTGCGCTTTCAAGACTTCTGGTTACAGTTGAGCGCTACCCTGATTTAAAAGCAGACAAAAGTTTTTTAGAACTCCAATCTCAACTTGAAGGCACTGAAAATAGAATCAATGTTGAACGCAACAGATATAATCAGGCTGTGAATAAATATGATATTCATACAACTGAATTCCCAGGAAAACTATTGGCTGGATTGTTCGGTTTTGAAGAAATGCCTAGATATAAGAGTGATCCGGGTAGTGAAAATGCCCCTAAAGTAGAGTTTTAAATGTCTAAAATTGAAGATTTTCTTTCTGCAGCTGAAGAACAAGAGATTGTTGAAGCCATCCGCAAAGCAGAGCTAAACACATCCGGAGAAATACGGGTTCATATTGAGAAAACATCTTATGGTGATGCTCCCAACAGAGCGTTAGAGCTTTTCCACTCACTTAAAATGGATAATACCAAAGAGCAAAATGGCGTGTTGATCTATGTTGCCGTTGAAGACAGAGCCTTTGTGATCTATGGTGACAAAGGCATCAATGATGTGGTCTCTGATGATTTTTGGGACAGTACTAAAGATGTTATACAATCTCATTTTAAACAGGGTCATTTTAAACAAGGGCTGGTAGAAGGTATTTTAATGTCCGGTGAACAACTAAAAAAATATTTCCCATATACCGATTCTGACACTAACGAACTCTCTGACGAAATTTCTAAAGGCTAAAACCCGTATGCAGTTATCAGTATTCAGTAAACAGTATTCCAAAATGAAAATTATTTCTTTTACTTCAATACTTTGCTTTACGCTTTTTTCTTTTAATATTTCGGTTGCCCAGTTTGAAATTCCGGAAAAACCTTCAGACAGCAAACAGACTTTTGTTTACGACTATACTAAGCCTAAACTTCTATCCAAAAGAGATTCAACGAATTTAGCCATTAAACTTAGAAAATATTCCGATACGACTTCCACGCAAATTGTTGTTGCCATCATAAGTTCAACTGAAGGAGAGGAAATAAAATATTTAGGCGCACAGTGGGGAGAAGCCTGGGGTATTGGTCAAGAAAAAGAAGACAATGGTATTTTAATTCTATTGGCTAAAGACGACAGAAGGATTGCCATCAATACCGGTTATGGTGTGGAACATCTGTTAACCGATGCCATGTCGAAACGGATCATAGAGCGTGATATCATTCCATTCTTTAAACAAAACAACTATTATGGCGGATTAAACCGAGGGACCGATGCTATTTTTGAAGTTTTAACTGGCGAGTATAAAGGCACAAGAAAATCTAATAACGATTTTCCTGTCGGTTTCTTTTTAATCTTTATCCTGATCTTTTTTGTCATACTTATTTCCATTTCAAAAGGTAGACGCGGTGGCGGAAAAGGTGGCAGAGGTGGAAGATCCGGCGGTATAGATATTTTGGACGCCATTATTCTAAGTAATATGGGGCGTTCATCTGGTAGTCGTTGGGGATCCAGCGGAGGCAGCTCCGGTGGTGGCTGGTCGTCAGGGGGTGGTTTTGGTGGCGGCTTCGGTGGCGGTAGTTTTGGTGGCGGTGGTGCCAGTGGTGGTTGGTAAATTATATTTACACCTAAAATTTATTATGAAGAAGTTTTTACTTTTTATTTCACTATTTACCCTGATATATTCTTGCAAAACTAATTCGCAAAACACATTAGAATTCAATCAAAAAGTTGTTCAGGATAATGCTTTATTATTTTCTAAAGAGGAAGTTTTGAGTTTAACTAACAAAATAATTGATTACGAAGCCACATCTACAAATGAAATATGTATTTACACTTTAGATTCATTACCAAAAAACTTTACAGCGCTTCAATATGCAACAAAAGTTGCTAACCAATTTGGTGTTGGCAAAAAAGAAAAAGACAATGGTCTTTTGATTCTCGTTTCAAAATATGATAGACAGATAAGTATTGCAACCGGGTATGGCACAGAGAAAATTTTAACTGATGATTATTGCAAGGGGATCATTGATAACATTATTGTACCTGAATTTAAAAACGGACTATATTATCAGGGTATAGACAAAGTCCTTGATTCCATTATTAAAGACTGGAAATAAATATAAATACTATGTTAATTAAAGACCGAACTATTTTCCCTATAACTAAATAGGTTTTAGGTTGCCTCTATCAATGCCTCCAACGGAAATTGCGGTTTCTAATCTCCCCTTTTTTTCCAAGGCTATTAAACTTCCAGCTAAAACCTAACATAAAATACTGTTGCAGCACGGTACTCTGTGAATCCTGTATAAAGTTCTGATTGGCAGTACGTCTTGCATTGGTATTCTGGTTCAGTAGATCATAAGCCTTTAATGACAAAATAGCTTTCTCTTTCATAAAAGAATACGACAGTGTGGCATTCCAAAACCAGGCACCTCTTTGAAACCCTTCGGCAATATTAGGATTGTAATTATACTGCACATTATTTCGCCATTCCAAATGTTTAGGTAAAAACGTAGCAGTATTGAAGTGCAGGGAGTGAAATGTAAAATCCCTGTTATCAAAAGACTCCAGGTCATAGGTGTTTTTTGTAAAATTCAATTGGTATCTTGTACTAAACTCCATTACATCCTTCCAATCCAGGGACACTTCAACAAACGGAGAAACGGTACTAACCTTACTGGCATATTTTACATCATTATTAAAATTCACTCTTTTATTATAGTTCCCTGACCCTCCCATATTAAACTTAATGGTTTTTAAAGTATCTATTTTAACCGCCTTATTAAAACCTAACCACCCTCTGAAATTCTTATTTCCGTTAACGTTGGCATACGTTGTTTCCCTAACAAAATTTTCATCAATAGTTGTTTTGGAAACAATTTCATCCTGAATAACATTCCCGCTAAAAGAACCGTTAAAACCGACTTTCTTTTGAAAGTCAAATTTATGAAACCACAAAAAGAAGCGATGCCTGTTTGTTGGCTTAATATCCGGATTTCCAACCCGCGTATTCAAGGGATCTGTAACATCTTTGAAGGGTTGGATCTGAGCTATGGACGGGGGCGTATTATCCAGGTTATAACTTAAAGACATGGAAGCCGTTTTACTAAGCCTGTACCAAAGCCTGGAACTTAATTCTAAGGCTTCAAATCGCCTTTTAAGATTAAATTGAGGCCTGAGTACATCAGCGTTTTCCAATGTTCTAAACACATAACTGCCTTCTACCCGGGCGTTCCAGTCCTTCTTTCGGTAACTAAGACCAATTCCCGGTATGCTTTGTTCGTTTACATATTCAAAATCCGTACTCAAATCCGTATTAAACAAATCGTATTCATTGGTAGACGCATCTTTTTCATAAGTGCTGCGTCTGTTTTCCTCTTTATTATTTGAGTAGTTGTATTTTAGATTTAAGAAAAATTCATTCGAAATAAGGGGTATTCTGTAATAAATGTTTGAGCTTACATTATTGGTTTTGTTTTCACCATCTGTGAACTGGTCTCTTATAAGATCACTTGGGTTGTCACCATAAATATTAATTTCCGAATTAAAAAAGTCTTCGCTCTCCCGTTCATTAATCCTATGGCTCAAATGAAATCTGATAAAGCCCCCGTTAGCCCCATATTTCTTGGTAAGCGACAACCTATTGTTAAAGTTTTTAGAGGCATTGTCCACGACCGATGCAGAGCTCGATTCATTTATTAATTCATTTGATTCGTTAAAAGACTCCTGATTATTTGAGTTAACAGATTGTGTACTTGAATACCTGAATGACGGATCTATGTTGATATATAAGGTTGAATCTATTTCTATATCAAACCCCATGTTAAAACTATGATTATCTGTGTCTGTGACGTTATTTGAATTTGAATTTGTGAAATACCTGGAATCCGGTAAAATATTCTCCCGTTGGGTTCTGGTTTCATTTTCAGAGGTACTTCCTGAATAAAAATAATCGGAGCTTAGCTCCAGTTTCTCACCAAAATCATCGGCATAATTCACCCCTGCATTTCTGGATTCCGTAATACCCTGGCCGCCTCCAAAGGAACGCCCATTAACTTCAAAAGAGCCGTTGCCATTAAATCTAACGGACCTGGCACCACCAAACATCTTTTCAATTTCTCCAAAACTAAACCCGGGGGAGTTCACGTTATTCCCGCCGGCTAACACACTAAGTCTTTGATCGTTATCAAACCTGTTAAACATCCCTGCATATTCATAGCGCTCATCGGTTCCTAAGCCACCGGATACTCTACCAAAAACTCCTTTATTATTTTCTTTATTTATAGTAAGATTAATGGTCTTATTTTCACTATCACTCTGTTCACCGGTAAAGGCCTGAGCTTTTGTTTTAGTATCAACCACCTGAATTTTTTCAATAATATCTTTGGTTAAATTTCTGGTTGTAATGGTGGGGTCGTTACCAAAAAAAGGTTTTCCATTAACCAGTATTTTATCTACCTCCTTACCATTAACCGTTATCTTTCCTTCCTGGTCTACCTCGACCCCCGGAAGTTTTTTTAAAACGTCTTCAACAGTGGCGCCTACTTTTGTTTTAAACGACTTTACATTAAATTCTATAGTGTCTTTTTTAATGGTTATCGGTGCTACGGCATTAATGACGACCTCATCTAAATTATTCAGATCCTGTTTAAGTTTTATGGTTTTTAAATCGACCGCTTCCTTGTCAAATTCTATGTTTTTAAAATAGGTCTGATAGCCGATATAAGAAATAAAAAGGTTGGCAGAAGCATCATACGTTTTGTCTTCCAGTATAAACTTTCCTTTTTCATCTGATATAGTATAGGAAATGAGTGCGCTGTCTTTAACGCGTTGCAAATAAACAGTAGCTGCATCTAAAGGTTCATTGGTTTCTTCAGAAATTAAATTTCCTGAAATTTTAAACGGCCTGGATTGAGAGAAAGACCATAGTGTAAAGAATAATGCCAAACACAAACAGGTTTGCTTCATTTTTTGATTGATGATGATTAGTTCAATTGATTGATGTAGCTTTTAATGTGTGTTTAATAGTAATCACAGCATGAAAAAACAATGTATTTTACTACAAATTCTATGCCGTATTTTATTACAAACAGAAAAAAACCTAAAGCGAAGATAAAACTAGTTTAGTATGAACTTTCTTAAAGAAAGCATAAACTATTGTAAAGAAATGTTATTTCTTACGCATATAGACACTCACAGGCACACCCGTAAACCCAAAGTTATCACGGAGTTTATTTTCTAAAAAGCGCTTGTAGGGGTCTTTTACATACTGAGGTAAATTACAGAAGAACGCGAATTGTGGCTGCGGTGTTGGCAACTGCATGATGTATTTAATTTTTACGAATTTGCCTTTATACGCCGGGGGCGGATAATGTTCTATTATAGGTAAAAGCACATCATTAAGTTCACTGGTTTTAATACGTTTGGAGCGACTTTTATAAACCTCAACAGCAGTTTCTATAGCTTTGTAAATACGCTGCTTGGTCAACGCCGAAATAAATATAATAGGTACATCTGTAAAAGGTTCTATTTGCTTCCGTATAGCTTTTTCGTATTCCTTCACAGATTTATGGTCTTTCTCCACCAAATCCCATTTATTGACAAGAATGACAATACCTTTTCTATTACGTTCAGCTAACCAAAAAATATTTTGCACCTGACCGTCAAAACCACGGGTAGCATCAAGAACAATCAGGCAAACATCCGCATGTTCAATGGCTCTGACGCTACGCATAACCGAATAAAATTCCAAATCTTCCTTTACTTTGGATTTTCTGCGAATACCGGCCGTATCAACCAAATTAAACTCAAAACCAAAACGATTGTATTTGGTATCAATGGCATCACGGGTGGTTCCGGCAATATCCGTTACAATATATCTGTCTTCGCCAATCAAGGCATTTATAAACGATGATTTTCCGGCATTAGGTCGCCCAACCACCGCAAAGCGCGGTAAGTTTTCTTCTTCAACCTCTTCTTTATCAGGTAACGCTTCCACCAAAGCATCTAATAACTCGCCTGTACCACTACCGTTAATACTCGCAATGGTATAATAATCGCCTAACCCTAAAGCGTAGAATTCAACAGCATCTTCGGCCCTTTTGGAATTATCTACTTTATTGACTGCCAGGAACACCGGCTTGTTTACTTTTCGCAATAACCTGGCAACATCTTCATCCATGCCCGTGACACCGGTCTCTACATCTACCATAAAGATAATAGCATCAGCTTCATCAATGGCCAGCTCCACCTGTTTGTCTATTTCAGCTTCAAAAATATCGTCACTCCCAACAACATACCCTCCGGTATCTATTAAAGAAAACTCCTTTCCGTTCCAATCACTTTTACCATAATGACGGTCTCTGGTAACGCCGCTAACAGCATCAACAATGGCTTCCCGTCTTTGAATAAGACGATTGAAAAACGTTGATTTCCCAACATTTGGCCTCCCTACAATAGCTACTATGTTACTCATATGCGTTAAATGATTTCGGTTTCAATTTGAAACATTTTGCAAAAGTACATCTTTTTAGAAACTATTAGGGTTTAAATAAAAAATAGTACTTTAACAAACCTAAACTACCCACTAAATGCCAACAGCTAACGACATTGTTTTAAGACCCCGGTTTAAAAAAGAACTTAATGAGAATAATGAAGTTGTTTTAAAAGCCTTTGAGGATGCTAAAAAGGAGCAATCTGAATTTATTGTTACCCGATTAGACAATCATGTCTTTATAAAATTCCCGAAAAAAGACCAACGGTTTTGGACCCCACAACTTCACTTGGAAATTGATGAAATTGATGAAAAAACAAGTCTTCTGTATGGCTTATTCGGCCCCAACCCAACGGTTTGGACCATGTTCATGTTTATGCATTTTATAGTAGCTACTTTATTTATTGGTTTTGGCATCTGGGCTTATTCCAACTGGAAATTAGACAGTGATTTTATACTTCAAGTCAGTATCATGATCCTGATGGTAATTATTTGGTTTACCCTGTATTTTGCGGGTAGTATTGGAAAAGCCTCCAGCAAAGGAGAGATGCACAAACTCAATAATTTTATGAATCGGGTACTAAAAGAGACTGAAGCAGACCCCGATATACATCAAGGTTAGTCCAACATACAATTTCGACCACGTTTTATGAGGCTTCTCAAAATTGAGTTTCACTAAAAAGAAAAAGTCTTAATTGAAGGACTCATTTAAGACTTTCTATAACTAAACTAACTAACTCAAAAGTTTAACAAACTCTGATGGTACAAATGTATTTTAGTTATGTAAAGTTATGATTATCTAAAAATAAAGTGTAGGTTACCTTTTAATTGTTGTAACCAAAACGTTTCAACTGGTTTTGATTACTGCGCCAATTCTTATTCACTTTTACGTAAAGTTCTAAGTGAATTTGCTTACCGAAGAATTTTTCCAAATCCTTTCTGGCCTCAACGCCAACACGTTTTAAGGCATTGCCCTTATGACCGATGATAATGCCTTTTTGGGTTTCGCGTTCCACCATAATGACAGAGCGAATTCTAATAATATTGTCTTCTTCATGAAACGCCTCGGTTTCAACTTCAACGGCATAGGGTATTTCTTTTTTATAATGAAGCAGGATCTTTTCCCTGATACTTTCGTTAATAAAAAAGCGTTCCGGTTTATCGGTTAATTGATCCTTTGGATAAAAAGGCGGTGACTCCGGAAGTAACTCAATTATTCTATTGAATACTTCTTTTACCTGAAACCCTTCCAGGGCCGAAATTGGATAAATTTCGGCATTTGGTACTTTTTCTGCCCAAAGCTGAACCTGTGCTTCCAGTTTCTGTTGATCTGATGTATCAATCTTATTCAATAATAATAAAACCGGGATTTTTGAATTGGTAATCTTTTTGAAAAAAGCGTCATCTTTTAAAGCTTGTTCTCCTATTTCAACCATATAAACCAATATATCAGCATCTTCAAAAGCGGACTTCACAAAATCCATCATAGACGCCTGTAACTCGTATGCCGGTTTGATGATGCCCGGGGTATCGCTGAACAACACCTGAAAATCATCGCCATTTACAATACCCAAAATACGGTGTCTTGTTGTTTGTGCTTTAGAGGTTATTATGGATAGTTTTTCACCTACAAACGCATTCATTAAGGTGGATTTACCCACATTAGGGTTACCAATAATATTTACAAAACCTGCTTTATGAGCCATATATGATTTTTAATTACCGTGCAAAGTTACAACCTTGATCGCTTTATTGCACTATAATAGTACAAACAAAAAAGCAGGAAGTAAACTTCCTGCTTTCCGAATATTTATAACCTGTAGTTATTACTTCACTATTTCAATCAACTCTACTTCAAATACTAATGGTGTAAAAGGCTTGATGTGCTGCCCTCTTTGTTGATGACCATAAGCTAATTCCTGAGGAATATAGAATTTGTATTTAGATCCTACAGACATTAACTGTAGTCCTTCTGTCCATCCCTTAATTACCTGACCAACACCAAAAGTAGAAGGTTCACCTCTGTCAACAGAGCTGTCAAATATGGTACCGTCAAACAAGGTTCCATGGTAGTGCACTTTTACCCTGTCGGCAGCTGTTGGTTTGTCACCTTCAACGTCTTTTAAAACAATATACTGCAAACCGCTTTCTGTAGTTTGTACGCCTTCCTTAGAAATGTTGTCCGCCATTAATTTTTCTCCGGCAGCTTTTAAATCTCCAAATTGCTCTTCAGCTTTTTTAGCTGCTTCTTCCTGTTGTTTTGCAAATTGTTCTTGTTGCTTTTTCTGCATGTAGGTTTGGATAATGCCCTGAACAAGTGTTTTATCTATTAAAAGATCTGTAGAATCAGTAACACTCATGTACCCCTGGTAAAAAAGATCATGATCAAACTCATCGCCTTCAAAACTTGAAGCAACATTTCTGGCTACATCCATACCAATGGCATAGCTTAAAGAATCTGTAGCAGTTTCTAAAGATTTGGATTGAGCACCGTTCTTATTACAAGACACCACTATTAAAGCTATAGCAAAAACGCTTAAAATTTTTCCTATTTTCATATTTCTGTGTTTATTAATTTTTAATGCGTTGCGAATTAACGAATTTAAGTTCAGAATAAAAAGAAAAGAGCCACAATAAATTGCAGCTCTTAATTCTTAAATACCTATTATAACTATCTAACAGATTTAATGATAGCTAAAGCATTTTTTACATCTTGCTCTAACTTAGCATAATCTTTATTAGCGATAATATCTTTTGAGATTAATTTTGATCCCATACCCACACAGGTAACACCGGCATCAAACCAACCTTTTAAGTTCTCTTCTGTTGGAGATACCCCTCCGGTAGGCATAATGCTTGTCCAGGGTTGCGGCCCTTTAATGCCTTTTACGAACTGCGGCCCGTAAATATCGCCGGGGAATAGTTTTACTATTTCACAACCTAATTCCTCTGCCCTGGTTATCTCTGTTAGTGTTCCACATCCCGGAGACCAAAGTACTTTTTTACGGTTACATGCGATGGCAATGTCTTCTCTTAAAACCGGAGTTACCACAAAGTTAGCTCCTAAAGACATATACAGAGACGCTTGTCCTGCATCAGTAACAGAGCCAACGCCCATGATCATACCCGGTAATTCGGCAACGGCATATTTGGTTAATTCACCAAAAACTTCGTGAGCAAAATCACCGCGAGCCGTGAACTCCATTAAACGCGCGCCACCGTCATAACATGCTTTTAATACCTTTTTACTTAATTCTATATCATTATTGAAGAATAAAGGGATCATCCCTGTTTCTTTCATTGCCTGAGCAACTTCAATTCTTGTAAATTGTGCCATTTTCTTTAATGTTTAATCGTTGATTCGTGTTTTTGTTGAACTGTTAAACCGAATAAACGATTCAACAGATCAACAATTAAACACTATTTATCTGGCTACACGCCCTGAAGCGTCCCCACCCATTAGTTTTTCAACCTCAGAAACAGTTACTAAGTTAGCATCACCTTTAATGGTATGTTTCAGGCAAGATGCTGCCACAGCAAAATCTAAAGCATTTTGATCATCTTCCGGGTACTTTAATAATCCGTAGATCAATCCACCCATAAATGAATCGCCACCACCTACTCTATCAACAATATCAGTAATTTGGTACTGACGTGTTTCAAATAGTTTTTTTCCATCATATAATACTCCTGCCCAGGTATTATGAGACGCAGAAATAGATCCTCTTAAAGTAGTAATTACCTTTTTAGCTCTTGGAAATTTCTCCATCATTTGCTGACAAACAGACAAGAATGCCTCTGCCTTAACATTGTGTCCTTCGGTTTGAACACTAATGCCTTCCGGTTTAATTCCAAAGTGCATTTCAGCATCTTCCTCATTACCTAAAACAATGTCACAATAAGAAGTCAATTCGGTCATGATTGCTTCTCTATGAGCCGCATCACAATATTTCCAAAGTTTAGCTCTATAGTTCAGGTCTGTTGAAATAGTAATGCCCTTAGCACTGGCAGCCTTCACTGCTTCTAAACAAACATCTGCAGATCCCTGAGAAATGGCCGGTGTAATACCTGTCCAGTGGAACCACTCCACACCATCAAAAACAGCATCCCAATCAATCATTCCTGATTCAATCTCAGACATGGCGGAATGTGCTCTGTCATATACAACTTTGCTACCTCTTGAAACTGCTCCGGTTTCTAAAAAGTAAATCCCTAAACGGTCTCCACCCCAAACAATCTTGTCTACACCAACGCCTCTTTTACGCATTTCCATCATAGCACATTCACCAATGTCATTCTTTGGTAAACGCGTTACAAAGTCTACATCAACGCCGTAATTTGCTAATGAAACTGCTACATTAGATTCACCTCCACCATAAATTACATCAAAGCTGTTAGCTTGTGAAAACCTTAAAAATCCTTGTGGAGCCAATCTTAACATGATCTCTCCAAACGTTACTACTTTACCCATTTTTTTAAATTCTTATTTAAATATTAATTAGTTTGCTTAAACGTTTAAGCAATATTCAAAAAATAAATCAAAACTCTTTAAAATAGGTTAAGACGTTTTGATTTATTCTATTAAAGCAATATATTTGCTTAAACGATTAAGCAAATATATAACAAAATTGGGAAACAAAAAAAAAGCGACCATAAAAGATATTGCAAATGTGTTAAACATCTCCCCTGCAGCAGTATCCAAAGCCCTTCATAATGATTCCCGAATTAGTGAAAAAACCAAAAAGGCGGTAAGACAGGTTGCCAAAAACTTAAACTATCAACCAAACCATTTAGCAAGTGCCCTCAGAAAAGGCAAAAGTAATTTGGTTGGTGTCATTGTTCCCAGGACCAATAGTAATTTCTTTTCTTCCGTCATTCAGAATATTGAAGAAGTTCTGAATAAAGAAGGATATAATATCATCATTACGCAATCGAACGAATCGTATAAAAAGGAATGTGATAATATTGATACCCTTTTATTCACACAGGTAGATGGTATTATAGCCTCCATGGCTAATGAGACGGTGGAATTAGACTATTACGAAAAAGTGAAATCCAAAGGCATTCCCCTTATTCTGTTTGATCGTGGTGAAAACGATTTAAATGTAGACTATATTGGTATTAACGACTATGACAGTAGCCATATGATCGTTGAGCATCTGGTGAATCAGGGGTGTAAGCGAATCGCCCATATTGGTGGTTATAAACACACCAGGATTTATAACAACCGGATCAGAGGTTATATAGATGCTATTAAAAAACACCACCTGCCTCTTGAAGACGACCTGTTAATTGAAAGCAACCTGACCACCAAAGATGGCAGGGTTAAAATGCAACAACTATTAGATCTTAAAAACAGGCCGGATGCCGTTTACGTTGCCGGTGATTATGCCGCCTTAGGGGCTTTACAGGTTCTGAACGAAAATAATATAAACATCCCGCAAGATATGGCCCTGGTTGGTTTTGGAGACGAACCCTTTACAGCTATGGTTACACCAACCATTTCCAGCGTAAATCAGCACAGTGCGGACATTGGAAAACTCGCCGCACTTACCTTTTTAGAGCATGCCAAAAAAGAGGTGATTACCCAATCGCTTAACAAGCAAATTTTAGATGCAGAATTGATCGTAAGAGCGTCTTCAGCAATAAAAAAGTAACTATACTTTTATAAATATCTTTCTTCTGAAAAGAACGTATCCAAGAATCATATAAAACAGTACTACTGCCAGTCCATATAATAAAGAAGACATCTTAGCGGATAGAAAATCATGCACAAAAATGGTGTTAAATAAATACGAATGAATATTACTGTTTTCTCCTACTTTAGTCATATAAAAACATTTCGAAATAAAACTAGAGAGGAAATAAATGGTTATAGCATTCATACCTACATATTTGAAAACAGCACCAAATTTCAGGTTCTTAACGTCTGTTAAATAGTAGATAACTGCCAAAATTAAAGTGCCCCAGCCACTGGTGACCAAAACAAAGCTACTACTCCAGATCGCTTTATTAATAGGGAACCAAATGTTAAGAACATAACCTGTTAACAGGAATGCTCCCGAAATTGCAAACAGGAACCCAATATTGCTCTTATGAAGCCCGGACAAAACCCTGCCAACCAAAACACCAAAGAGACATGACACAATAGAAGGCAACGTACTTAAAATACCTTCGGGGTCATAATCCGGTTGCCACATATGTTTTCCAAGAATATTAAGGTCGATGTAATTGGCCCAGTTGTTCGGGGCTCTGTCAAATGTTGGAGATAGCCCGTCAGGCAATGGTACAAATCCTAAGAACAACCAATAGCCAACCAAAATAAAAACGCTTATTCCCAGGAGTGTCCTCCAATTACAATTCAGAAACATTATCGCAGCAATGAAAAACACAATGCCAATACGTTGTAATACCCCTAGAAACCTTAAGGTTTCCAGATCTTTAATAAATGGCATATACGGCAAAAACGCATTTAAAAAAAGTCCCAGACCTACAAGTTTCAAACTTCGTATTACTATTTTTTTATAGGTTGATCTGCTTTTGGGTTTGTTCCTGTAAGCGTAGAAAATAGATATTCCCGCAATGAACAAAAAGAAAGGAAATATTAGATCTGTAGGTGTTAAACCATGCCATTCTGCATGTAGCAAAGGCGCATATACCTGGCTCCATGTTCCCGGCGTATTTACCAGTATCATGGCTACTATAGTAAAACCTCGTAGAATATCTACAGACTCTATCCGTTTCTTCATAATATCAGAACTTAGCTTTTATTTAACCCTATTTTATGTCCCCAAAAGGCATAATAAAGAATGATGACATAACACGGTAATAAGATCCAATAGCCGTTTGATGCCGATTCTGCTACGGCTGTTACTTCTTCTATGCCATTAGCTATTAGTTGTTCCTTTCTATGGTCTACAATAGCGCCGTAAAGCGGTGGAATAATGGCCCCACCTGAAATGGCCATGATCAATAAGGCTGAAGCTGTTTTGGTAAACTTCCCTAATCCTGTAAGTGCCAGAGGCCATACAGCGGGCCACACCAAAGCATTGGCAATACCCAAAGCAGCCACAAAAAGTACTGAAGTGAATCCGCTTGTGAACACGATACAGAAAGACAGCACGATTCCTAAAACAGCACTGGCTCTTAATGCAAAGGCCTGAGAGATATACTTTGGAATTAAAATAACCCCTAAAGCATAAGTAAATACCATAGCCATAAGCGTATACGATGTAAAGAATGTAGCTTCCTCAGCTGAAATACCTAATGAAATACCGTAAGAAATAATGGAATCTCCGGCAATAACCTCAACACCAACGTACACAAATAGCGCTAACACGCCCAATAATAAATGTGGAAATTGTAAAATACTGGTTTTGGTTGTTTTTCCGGAGGCTTCTTCGTCAATAGGTGCTGCTTCCACATGTGGTAATGATGCCTTTCTAATTAACAGACCCAGTATAAAAAGGACCACAGCCATGACTATATAAGGCATGATAACGCCACTGGCGGTAGCATCAAGCAGATCTGCTTTTTCCCGCCCCGTTAACACCTTAAGCTGTTCCTTAACATCATCAATACCTGTTAACAGTATAGTTCCAAAAATGATAGAGCCCAATCCGCCTGCTACCTTATTGGCTATTCCCATAATAGCTATACGCTTCGCCCCACTCTCAATTGGCCCTAAAATAGTTATATACGGATTTGCTGCCGTTTGCAACAACGTCATACCGGCACCCTGAATAAAAATACCCGTTAGAAACATCCAATAGGTTCTGGCATTGGCCGCCGGAATAAATACCAAAGCGCCTAATCCCATAATGATCAAACCTAAAGACATACTTTTTCTATACCCGACCTTCCCAATAACGTACGATGCCGGAAGTGCCATGACCACAAATGAAATATAGGATGCCGAAGCCACCAGATAAGACTGGGCATCGGTTAACTCATTGATGGTTTTCATATAAGGAATCAAAGCCCCGTTGATCCAGGTCACAAAGCCGAAAATGAAGAATAGTCCGGCTATAATTAGGATGGGAACTAAGTACTTATTTTTTGATTGAACGTCTTGAGTAGTCATGGTCATGAATGGAATTTAAAAGGGTTTATAATTTGTTTTTATCGTCATTAATATTAAAAATGCGCTCTTTGGTTTGCTTTAAATAATTTCGGCCAATAGGGATTTTTTGGTTTGATATTTCTACCGTATTGCCGTCTAAGGCCACGACCTTATTAATTGAAATGGTATAGGATCTGTGAATGCGCATAAAGTTGGATTGTGGCAATTCTTCGGTAATGGCCGACAATGATTTGTGTACCACGTAGTCACCCAAACTGGTAATCACTTTAATATAATCTTTCAGGCTTTCTATATACAGAATGTCATTAAGGTTCACCTTTATAAGCTTCTTATTAACTTTTAAAAAGATATGCGGTTCTTGTTGTAAACTGGCATCAGCGGTTGTATTAGCTACATAAACCTGCTGGTATATCTTATTCACAGCTTTTAAGAATCTATTAAACGGAATTGGTTTTACTAAATAATCTAAAACGTCTAATTCAAAGCTTTTAACAGCATATTCTCTGTAAGCCGTTGTAATAACTATTAAAGGCTTATAACTTAGATTTTCTATAAATGAAAACCCTGTCATTTGCGGCATATTTATGTCAAGGAAAACAACATCGATCTTTTCCTGTTCCAAAACCCTGTAGGCCTTTAAAGGATTGTTAAAGGTTTCCACAATTTCAATATGATCAAAATTCTTTAAATGCTCTTCAATCACTGAAATCGCTAAGGGTTCATCATCTATAATAAGGCACTTAATCTTCATTACACAGGTATTTTTAAGAACAAATTATAAATAGCTCCTTCAACTTTAGTCTCTAAACTATAATTATTAGAAAACAGTAGGTTTAATCGTCTTTTTGCATTTTGATTGCCAATGCCCCTGGTCTCCGGTTTAGTAGCTTCAGGGTTAAAATTATTGTTTAAATGAAACTCTAAATAGTCATTTACAATATTAAAGCTCATTTGAATTTTCAGTTCATCATTTTCAACCGTACCGTGTTTAAAACAATTTTCAATAAATGAAAGTAATAATAAGGGAGGGATCTCAATATCTTCAATATCGCCTGTAATATCCATTTCTACGTCCACCCGGTCTTTAAACCTGATACGTTCAATATCTATGAAGTTATTGATGTGATTGATCTCCTGTAACAAACTGGCTTTGGAACTCTTTACATCATACAGAATATATTGCATCATATCTGATAACTTGATCACCAGGCGTGGCGCGTTATCTGATTTTTTTAAAGTTAAAGCATATAAATTATTTAGCGTATTAAAAAAGAAATGTGGTTGAATTTGCGTCCTTAAAAACTTAAGTTCGGTACTCATTTGAAGTTTAGCCAAATCCTCATTTCTTCGCTTTTCAATAGACCAGTCTATGACAATTTTAATAGCAGTTACAAAACCAATGACGTATAATTCGCCTAAAACTACAGCTATAATATGGTTCAGCTCCATGAACTTGGCAGGGTCTTCGGCTTCAGGCCAGATATCCTTTGTCACCAGTAAATAGTTAAGCCCGGTTCTAACCAAATAAACCATGCCTAACATAAACGCTAAAGAAAAAATATATACCCCGTATTTTTTTCGAAGTATAAATCTGGGGATCAAATAGTAAATGTTACTGTAAACTATGATGATATGGATTGGGAACTCAACTAAGTTGGATTTTAATGAATACCAATAATCATCAAAATAACTTCCCCACCTGATCACATTAAAAGTGAAGTACCCCAGCCAAAATATCACATGATATCTGATGGGAATGGTCTGTCCTATTTTTTTACTAAACAATGAAATAATTCTCAGTTTTAACCAGATTTCTTTAGAAAAACCTTATTAATCTTAGGCAATTTTAGTGATATATTCATTAATTAACAATTAAATCGACAATTCTTTATTATCCCAAAATCACTTATCGAATTTAGAAGGTTGTCTGTGTGCAAAACCATGCTGTTGGTATAATTTTTTTTAAAACAATTTTCATAATAGATAGTTTGGCTCAACTAAAAAACAAAATAAATCAAATTATGAAACAAAACTTACGTACACTATTCTTGTTTTCTTTTTTACTTTTTGTAGTGCAGTTTTCTTTTGCACAGGAAAAGGATATTACAGGAACAGTAACTTCTAAAGCTGATGGCATTCCTCTTCCCGGGGTTAATGTTATTGTACAAGGTACTACTAACGGTACTCAAACAGATTTTGACGGAAACTACAGCCTAACGGTAAATGTAGGAGATGTATTGGTTTTTTCTTATGTGGGAATGACTACTGCACAAATAACCGTCGCCGACTCTAATACTATTAATGTCCAACTTGAGGAAGACGCACAACAATTAAAAGAGGTTGTTGTAACGGCATTAGGTATTAAAAAGACCCGAAAGTCTTTGACCTATGCGGCTCAGGACATTAATGCAGACGAGTTGAACAAAGCCAGACAGACCAACCCGATAAACAGTTTATCCGGTAAAGTATCAGGGGTTTCTATAACAAGAAGTTCTTCCGGTGTTGGTGGTTCTGTTAAAGTGACTTTACGTGGTAACTCATCTATTGGAAACAACCAACCGCTTTATGTGGTAGATGGTGTGCCACTGTCTAATCCATCTGCAAGTCAGCCCGCTGAAACTTTTGGAGATATTAACGGTGGTAACCGCGATGGTGGTGATGCCTTAGCCTTAATTAATCCGGATGACATTGAATCTTTAACCGTATTGAAAGGAGCGTCGGCATCGGCTTTATACGGTAGCGCCGGTTTGAATGGTGTAATTTTAATTGCCACTAAAAAAGGACGTTCCGGAAGTTTTAAAGTTGATTTCGCTTCAAACTTAACGGTTGACAGTGCCGCCTACACTATGGATTTCAATGATGAGGCTCAAAGTAACATCGATGATTTCTTAGACACGGGAATTACCAATATTAACTCTTTATCGGTTTCCGGTGGAACCGAAAAAGCGCAAACGTATTTCTCTTATAGCAACACCTTTGCTTCAGGTGTCTTACCAACTAATAACTTAAAGCAACACACGTTCAATATTAGAGAAACAGCACAATTGTTTAACGACAAATTAGACATTAATGCTTCTGTGATGGCATCTACTCAAAACATTAAAAACAGGCCAATCTCAGGTTTATATTTCAACCCGTTAGTTGGAACCTATGCTTTTGAGTCAGCAAGCGAACGTTTATCTGATTATGCCGATTTTGAGGCTTTCGAGCCTAACAGAAATATTATGGCGCAACGTTGGTTCAGGGGCACATCAGACATTGAACAAAATCCTTATTGGATCATTAACCGTAATGCTTCTGAAGACACCAATAAAAAGCTGGTTGCCTCCTTAAGCTTGAACTTTAACATTAACGATTGGCTATCATTACAAACCAGAGGGACTTATGACCAGTCTTTATTTAACTTCGAAAGAAGGATTCACGCTACAACTGAAGCTACTTTAGCCCCGGCTAATGGTAGATACATTGTTTTTGAAAATGACTACACGCAGTTATACGGTGATTTTATAGCCAATATTAATACCAATATTAACGAGACCACATCGGTTACGGCTATCTTAGGTACCAGTACAACCCGCACTACCACGGAAACATTTAATGCAGATTCCGGTACTAACGGCGGGTTACAATTTGCAAACGTGTTTGCTTACCAAAACTTTAACGGAAACCCGGCGGTTACTTTCACTCAAAATTCTCTGGAAACCAGGGTGAACTCGGTATTTGCCAGTGCAACCATAGGGTTTAACGATAAAGTATATGTTGATTTAACAGCCAGAAACGACTGGACCTCAACATTACCGGCAGAAAACAACTCGTTCTTTTACCCTTCAGTTGGTGTAACAGGTGTATTAAGCGAATTGTTAGATTTACCTGAAAGCGTATCGTTCGCTAAAGTAAGAGCATCATACGCCGAAGTAGGTAACGGTTTTGCCGCAGACCTGATAGCACCAAACAACAGTATCATTTTTGGTGGCGGTGGTGTAAATCCAACCGATCCTATCAGACCGTTCCCGGGCTCTACTCCTAAACCTGAAAGACAAAAATCGTTTGAAATTGGTACGGAGTGGCGATTCAACAATAACAGATTAGGATTTGATATTGGTTATTATAACACAAAAACCGTTGACCAGTACTATGCATTCTCTACTTCCGTATCCATTATCGGAGCTCCTCAGGCAAACTTAAACTCCGGTGAAATACTAAACAAAGGTATCGAAGCTTCTGTGTTTGCCATTCCATTTCAGGAAGAAGACTTTAAATGGACAACAAACGTAAACTTTGCAGCCAATAAAAATGAAATTGTTAGAATTTATAATGGTCAACAATTGGAAGGCTTAATCGAACCTGAATTCTTTACCCTCTCCGGTAAAGGTGTAAATACGTTTGGTTCTTACCTGGTTGAAGGTGGTTCGTTTGGAGATATTTATGCCCAGGTAGTTAGAAAGACTGCAGATGGTCTACCTATTATTGAAGGTGATGCCGTAATTGCAGACGATGATAATACGGTTGACGGACTTACCAAAGTAGGTAATGCCAACCCGGACTTCACTTTAGGATGGAACAACTCCTTTAGGATTAAAAACTTCTCTGTTGATTTCTTGATAGATGGTAAGTTTGGCGGAGAAACCATGAGCATGACCGAAGCTATTGTTGAAGGGTTTAGTAATAACTCGGCAAGAGAAACCAATAATGGCCCTGTAAATGTTCAGGTTGATGGTGTAGCTACTACCATGCCGGCACAGGAATACTACGGAAAAGTTGGTGGTAGAAACGGTTTTACAGGCGAGTACATTTACAGTGCTACCAATGTAAGATTAGCGGAATTCTCCCTGGGTTATAATTTCAACCTTGGTGAAAGCTCTTTATTCAGAAGTGTCAAAGCATCATTAGTAGGAACTAACTTGTTCTTCTTCTATAAAGATTCGCCACATGATCCGAACCTGTCTTTAAGTACAGGAAATGCATTGCAAGGTGTTGATGTTTTAGGACTTCCATCATCCAGAAGCATAGGTCTAAATCTAAATGTAACATTCTAAAAAAATGAACACAATGAAAAGAATAAATAAACTATTAGCATGTTTGATTGTTTTAGGTCTGATTAATACGTCCTGTAGTGATTTAGAACAATTTAATGGCAACGAAAGAAATATATCGCAGGATCAGTTGGAAGTTGACTTTCAACACGTAGGTTCTAAATACAAACCTATTTTTGAGAGTATTTATCAATACACACCAGCCTGGTCTTATCAGCTGCAACAAAACCTGAATGCCGATGTATATTCGGGATATATGACCAACCCGCGTCCATTCGTGGCAGGCGCCAATAATACAACATACAGTTTAGTAAGCGGATGGAACAACTTCATATGGTCCGTACCTTATTCAAATGTTATGAATAATGTACAATCGATTAGCGAACTAACCGAAGGTGAATTTCCAACACTACATGCGGTAGCCTTAATTTTAAAAGTTGAAGCTATGCACCGTGTATCGGATGTGTTCGGACCAATAGTGTATACAAACTTTGGCGATTTAGCCAATGCCGGTGTATACGATTCGCAGCAAGAAGCTTATAACGCCTTTTTTGCGGACTTAGACACCGCTGTAGCCAATTTAATGGCGGATATTGACAGTCCAAGGTTTACAGCGTTTGACTTATCATACGGAGGCGATTATACGCAATGGGTAAAATTGGCCAACTCGCTTAGATTGCGTTTAGCTATCCGCATTTCTAAGGTAGACCCCTCAAAAGCCCAAACCGAAGGTGAAAAAGCTTTATCGCAGTCCTTAGGATTATTGGCTGGTAATGATGATAATTTTAATGTAAACAGTTCATTAGACCATCCAATCTCTATCATTGATAATTCCTGGGGTGATATCAGAATGAATGCTTCTATGGAATCTATCCTTACCGGATATAGTGATGGCAGAGCAGAAAGCTATTTTGATACCCCAACAAGTGTAGCAGGAACCGTAAAAGGCATTCGAGGCGGATTACCATTATTACCGGGATATGCAGATGAGCTGGCGCAAAAAGCAGATTATATCGGATTCTCAGCAATCAATGATGGGATACACACTTCAGTGGTACAATTAATGACCAGTGCCGAAGTATATTTCTTAAAAGCTGAAGCAGCTTTAAGAGGCTGGTCCGGTGCGGGTAATGCCCAAACCAATTATGAGATGGGCATTCAAACCTCTTTTGATCAACATGGTGTTGGCGGTGCTGCGGCTTATATTGTAGATAACGCCTCTGTACCGGCAGATTATGTAGACCCTGTAAATGCGGCTAACAGTATTGCTGCCCTTAGTACAGCCACTATTGCCTGGAACGATGCTGATGATAACGAAACCAAACTGGAGAAGATCATTACCCAAAAATGGATTGCTATGTTCCCGGAAGGACAGGAAGCCTGGAGTGAGTTCAGACGCACAGGATATCCTAAGATCTTCCCGGTTGTGAGCAATCAAAGCGGCGGTGTGGTAGATACAGATATTCAAATAAGACGTATTCCATTTGTTGACAGCGAACTATCTACCAATCCGGCCGGTGTGGCAGATGCCGTTAACAAACTAAGTGGCCCTGATAATGCCGGTACGCGCCTTTGGTGGGATACCGGAGGACCAAACTTTTAATTTTCATATTCGCTTAGTAGTTGAGCATAGATTAGTTTAGTTAATGTTTAGCGAACGGAAAATGTAACCTTTCCGTTCGCTTTTCCAAAAATCCTTAACCCGAAAAAGAAACACTGTGAAAATTGCAGATCATAAAAATATAGCTTACACAAAAGCCGGTATGTTTGAAGAAACACGTTTTGAAAAAGTTCATAACGTTATCTTCAAAGACTCTAAAGAACCTTCCGTTCTTGTTGCACAGGAAATAGCGACCCTTATCCGTGAAAAACAGGTAAAAAACCAATCCTGTGTTCTGGGATTAGCTACCGGATCGTCTCCTATAAAAGTTTACGAAGAACTGGTTAGAATGCATAAGGAAGAAGGTTTAAGTTTTGCCAATGTCATTACCTTCAACCTGGATGAATATTACCCTATGGATAAAAGTAACATTCAGAGTTACTTTTATTTTATGCATGAACACCTGTTCAATCATATAGATATTTTACCTGAAAACATAAATATTCCCGATGGAAAAGTAAGCAGTGAAAATCTATATCAATATTGTATTGATTATGAAATGAAGATCAAAGCTGTTGGCGGCTTGGATTTTCAATTGTTAGGTATAGGCCGAACCGGGCATATTGGCTTTAACGAACCCGGATCACATTATAATTCGGGTACGAGAAATATCACATTAGACCATATCACCCGTGTGGACGCTACCCCTGCTTTTTTAGGCATTGACAACGTACCAAGAAAAGCTATTACCATGGGTATTGGCACCGTAATGAGCGCCAAACGCATTGTGTTGTTAGCCTGGGGCGCCAATAAAGCAGAAATTGTTCAAAAGACGGTTGAAGGGGGTATTACTTCTGAAGTTCCGGCAACTTATTTACAAAACCATGATAACACTACCTTTATTTTAGATGAAGGTGCTGCATCAGAGCTAACCCGTGTAAAAACACCCTGGTTGGTTACAGCTTGTGTTTGGAACGAACCGTTAAAATTAAAAGCTGTGGTATGGCTTTCCCAACTGTCAGGAAAACCTATTTTAAAACTCACAGATTCTGACTATAACAATAACGGGATGTCTGGTCTGTTAACCGAAGAAGGCACGGCTTACGATCTGAACATAAAAATGTTCAATAAATTACAACACACCATTACCGGATGGCCCGGGGGAAAACCTAATGCGGATGATTCTAATCGCCCCGAACGCGCCACTCCCGAACGTAAACGTGTGATCATTTTTAGTCCGCACCCGGATGATGATGTGATCTCCATGGGAGGCACTTTTGACAGGTTGGTAGAGCAAGGGCATGACGTTCATGTAGCTTACCAAACGTCCGGAAATATTGCCGTATCTGATGAAGAAGCTTTAAAATTTGCTGAAATCACCCAATCGCTTTGTCCGGATTGTGATGAAACTCAGAGTATCATCAATTTCCTGAAAATAAAGACCGATAACGATATTGATTCCGAAGAAGTAAGAAAACTTAAAGGGTTGATCCGTAGAAGTGAATCCTTAGCCGCTACAAGATATTTGGATCTAAAGGATGAGAACGTACACTTCCTGGATTTACCGTTCTATGAAACCGGCACCATAAAAAAGAATAATATAGGTGATGACGATGTAGCCATTATGAAAGCGTTAATTGATGACATAAAACCGCATCAAATATATGCCGCAGGCGATCTGGCAGATCCTCACGGGACCCATAAAGTGTGTTTAGATGCCTTGTTTATGGCTATAGAAGCATTAAAGCATAACGATTATATGGATAATTGCTGGGTATGGTTATACCGGGGTGCCTGGCACGAGTGGGAATCCTATCAAATTGAAATGGCGGTTCCAATGAGTCCGGACCAGGTACTTAAAAAACGGCATGCTATTTTCTATCACCAATCGCAAAAAGACGGTGTGATGTTCCAGGGTGGTGACTCCAGGGAATTCTGGGTACGTGCCGAAGACAGAAACAGATTAACAGCCAAAAAATATAACGATCTCGGCTTAGCGGATTACGCAGCTATTGAAGCATTCAAAAGGTATATTTTCTAATCCCATTTTAGTACCAGTTATTCAAGCATTTAGCTTAGATATTACGTTGTCTGTCTAAATTTATTTTTTCTTAGGCAAAATTTATGAATTTTTATAAAGTAAATAATTAGTCTTATGAAGTCTCTGGCTCTGTTTTCTTTATGTTTAGTGGTATTGATTTTAAGTTGTGCTAAAAAGCAACCGGTCAATCCGTTATTGGGGACCTGGAAAATGGTGTATGCCGAAACTTTAGAACAGGACTCTTTAACAGTAAAGGATTTGACCAACACCGCATTTATAAAGATCATAAATGACAGCCATTTTGCTTTTTTCAACCAGCATAATCAATCCACCGAGCATTTTTATGGCGGTGGCGGCACCTATACCTTAAACAACAACAATTATGTTGAGACCTTAAGCTATACCTCTGTTGAAGCCCTTAAAGGACATACATTTTCCTTTAAAGTTGACTTTGCGGGTGACACCTTGATCCAATCCGGGATCGAGAAAGCAAAAAAAGCAAATATTAACCGAAAAATAATTGAGAAGTACATCAAAATAAATTAATTATAAAATTTAGAACGCATGAAAAAAATCCTATTGTTTCTTTTACTTTTTAATTGCTCAAGTGGTGATACCAATGGGCAAAATGCGTTAATGGAACAGTATGATTTAATGCCATGGCCAAAAGACATTACAGAAAACCCTGCTAAGTTTTTAATTAATAGCGACGTTACGATCTCTATAAATGCTGATGATACATCGGGAAGAGTTCGTAATGCCGCTGTTAATTTTTTAAGACGGTTAAGTAACAGGACCGGTGTGTTTTTAAACGAGGGATTTCCTGTTGCTGCCAAAGACGGAACCATTCAAATTACATTTGACCAGGTTGCCACTTTAAGCATCAATACCGATGAATCTTATAGTTTGGACATTAGCGATTCCTCAATAACCATTAGGTCTAAAACCGATGTAGGGGCCACTCGTGGTTTAGCAACACTATTACAATTAACACAGCATAGCGATACAGATTATTATTTTCCCGGAATTCATATTGAAGATGCGCCCCGGTTTGTATGGCGTGGCCTGATGATTGACGTAGCAAGGCACTTTCAACCTGTGGGGGTTCTTAAACGCAATTTAGACGCCATGGCTTCGGTAAAAATGAATGTATTTCATTGGCACTTGACTGATGACCAGGGTTTCAGGGCAGAATCCAAAGTCTATCCAAGACTTCAGGAATTTGCCTCAGATGGCTTATACTACACTCAGGAACAAATTAAAGATGTAGTGGCTTATGCCGACAAATTAGGCATTCGTGTGATTCCGGAGTTTGATGTTCCGGGGCATGCCTCAGCGCTTTTAACAGCCTATCCCGAATTGGGAAGCAAACCCGGTTTTCATTATGCCATTGAACGCTATTCCGGCGTTTTCGATCCAACGCTTGATCCTACCAATGAAAAGACCTATGAATTTTTAGAAAACCTGTTTTCTGAAATGGCGCCGTTGTTCCCTGATGATTATTTCCATATAGGGGGAGACGAAAACGAAGGAAAACATTGGGATGAAAACGAAACCATCCAGGCCTTCAAAGAGCAACATGGTTTAAAAACCAATCATGACCTGCAAACCCATTTCAATATCAAACTGGAAAAAATACTATCCAAACTCAACAAAAAATTGATGGGTTGGGATGAGATCATGACCCCTGACATGCCTACAACTGCTGTTATTCATTCCTGGCGCGGTGAAAATGAAGGTGTGCCAAATGGTGGTTCTTTAATTGCCGCTGCTAAAAACGGCTATCAAACGGTCCTTTCCAATGGGTATTATATTGATAGAATGTTACCCGTTGCACATCATTATAGTGTTGACCCCATTGGGGATATCAAACTAACGCCTGCCCAACGATCCCGAATTTTAGGTGGCGAAACCACCATGTGGAGCGAACTGGTTACCCCGTTGACCATAGATTCCCGGATATGGCCAAGAACGGCAGCTATTGCCGAACGTTTTTGGTCCTCCAAAGATGTTAATGATGTGCATGCTATGAAAAAGCGTTTGAAAACGGTATCATTCAACCTGGAAGAATTAGGGATTACACATATAAAAAACAGAGCGGTTATTTTAAGAAACCTTACCAATAACCAGGATATCTCGGCCTTAACTACACTTTCAAAGGTATGTGAACCGTTAAAAGTTTACCAACGCAATAAAGGCGGTATAGAATATAAATCATATTCACCATTCACCTTATTTGCAGATGCCTGTGTGGTGGATGCAGAAGATGCTGAAGTATTTAACACCCTGGTCTCTCAATTTGTAAACGGTAATGACAGCATTCAAACTGAGTTATTATACTATTTAAAACTTTGGAGCAACAATCATAATGCGTTCTCAAAGCTTAGCAAGAACCCTAAATTATTGCCACTGGAAAGCTTATCGAAAACCCTGTCGGAAACGGCAGAAGTCCTTTCAAAAGCAGTAGCGCAGGAAAAAATCTCAAAAGCCGATTTAAACACTATTGAAGAACACCTTAAAACCTTGAACAAACCTTTTGCAGATGTTGAAGTTGTGGTAACCGATGCCCTAAAGACCTTAACCGGATATTACGAAACACATTATTTAGCCAATTAAAAATTTAACTGATGATATTAATAGCAGACAGCGGCTCTACAAAATGTGATTGGATGTTATACAGTGACAACCGGTCAAACCCTATAAAGATCAGAACCAAAGGGTTAAATCCGGCTATTTTGTCAAAAAAGCAACTTAAATCCATAATAACCGGGAACGAAGACCTGTTTTCCTATAAAGACCAGGTTACATCCATTCATTTTTTCGGAGCCGGATGTGGTACCAAAAAGAATCAACATAAGGTCAATAAAATTCTAACATCGCATTTTAAGAATGCCAACGCTTCAACACATGAAGATATTATGGCAGCGGTTTATGCCACTACAAGTACACCCGCGGTGGTATGTATATTGGGGACAGGTTCCAATTGTTGCTACTTTGATGGTAAGGAGGCCCATTTAAAATCACCGGCTTTAGGTTATATTTTAATGGATGAAGGCAGTGGTAACTACTTCGGAAAGGAGCTTTTAAAAGCTTATTACTATAAGCAAATGCCTGAAGCATTAAGGGTTCGCTTTGAAAAAGCTTATAATTTAAAAGAAAGAGAAGTCGTTAAGCAGTTGTATAAATCAACTACACCAAATAAATACCTGGCGGATTTTGCCCGTTTTCTGTTTGAAAATGAAACCCATCCTTTCATAAAAAAAGTCCTTTTGGGCGGGATGACTGTATTTATTGAAAACCACATTCTCCAACACAAGGAAGAACTTAAAACAGTGCCTTTACATTTTGTAGGGTCTATTGCCTATTTCGCACAAGACTATATTCAGCAGGCGCTTAGTAAAAAAGGACTGAAGGCCACTCATTTTATCAGAAGGCCTATTGATAATATAATTGACAATATTGTTAATGAACCGGTATAAACAGATGTATAAGGTACTCTTATACAATTTTATACTTAACAAAAACTATAATTTAAAACTATTAAAAATGAAAAATCATGCATCCTAATGTTTCCTCAGGCATAGCTAATAAATTAAAGATCTCATTTGACAGACCGTTTCATCAATTTGTTAGAAAAGAATCCTTCCATAGCATGGACGTCTACAGAAAATTTCTGAACTGGGTAAGCGGTGAGTTTGATCTGAACTTACAGGATGGGTCGGATACCCTTAAGATCTTCTTTCCTAATGAAAGATTGTCCATAACCAAATCCAACGTTTCAGACCATAGGATCTCCGCAGAAATCGTGGTGAAATCACGTGTGATTCATGATGGCTTTAAACTCATGAACAAAATTGAAGCTATTTATCAAAATTTGATTAAAATGGTAGATTAACGAGAGTTCGATTTAAATTTTAGCAAATGAATCATTGCCATAATAATATCGAGAAAACTGTGATTTGTCATATCGACAGAGCGAAGTATGAGCGACGAGATATCTCATTAGCATGAGATTCCTCCTCGTTCCTCGTTTGGAATGACATAGTTAATATGATTATTGTAGTTAAACCGCTTATTATCATCTTATAATATGTCGAACTCAGGTTAGATTAAGTTTTAGATTCATACCTATTTCAATAAAAACAGAAAGACCAGTTGCTTCTGCAACTGGTCCTTGCTACTAAAAGAGGCTAAGCTTCCTTAGTTACTTGGGAAATTCATCACCTGACGGTGTCCTATAAAGAGCAAATACCTCCCCTTTGGAAATCAAACTAAAAACTAAAACTATACACTATTCTTCTATAATTTTTTCATACTCTACTCTACACCAACACTTTATCCACGGCTTTTATAGCGGAACGTGCCGCCGCATGCACACTGCTCCAATCATCTCCTGAGGTATAAGAATCCCCGGCAAAAAACACCTTATTATCTATGGTCTTTTCGAGATCCCTTACCTTGGAAGCGTCTTCATGAGCCGACAAATAGGCACCCTGGGCATAAGGTTCTCCATTCCAGTTCTGTGTCACATGCTTTATATAATTTGGCGTTGCCTGGTTTTCAAATAGTTCATCCAATTCATTCAATATATAATCTTTAAGCAGGTCATCGGAGAGGTAGATATAGAGTTCTGCTGGTGCTCCGGTGGAGAATACCCCTAAAACATGGTGTGCAGTATTTTGGCCATAGGATGCATTATAGAACATTTTCTGACCTAAAGTAGGTGGCTGGATATCAAATCCAATTAAGGTGGGGTAAAACACCTCTTTAAACTCAAAAAATGCCTTAAAGCCACTCCAAACCTGTGTGGTATTGATAGCATTTTGCTTATAAGCCGGTAAAGCCGGCACGAAACTGATATCCCCGGATTGCAAAACTCTTAACGGCACCGTAAAAATGATCTTATCGGCCGTATAATCCATACCATCCTGCGTACTTACTTTAACCAGATCCCCTGAATAATCGATTTTAACTACCGGTTTATTATATAAGATCCTGGATTGGATATTTGGCAGCACATAGTCTGAGAAAAAATCCAACCAACTGTAGTCAACAAATTTCCTGTCTATGGAAAAGCCTACTTCCTCTAAGGAAATAGGTTCTCCATTCTCCGAATTGATATAAACATCGGTTGCCGGATTGTAACCTACGGTATTGACCTCCGGATCTACCGAAGGGTCATTTACAATTTCATCAAAGACACTCCTTTCTACATGGAGCCACTCCGCTCCCAGCGGTATTGGAAAATCAACAAAGGTCTTATTGGTCTTAATTCTGCCTCCTGGATTTGGCAGTGCCTCCAATATTTGGAAATCAACACCTTGTTGCGCTAATAAATGACCGGCCGTCATACCGGCAGGGCCGGCACCAATAACAAGTACTTTATCTTGTTTTTCATCAGGAGTAACAGGCCCATCATCTTTTTTACAAGACGTCAAGACCCCGGGCAAAGGCAATGCAATTCCCAAATACCCACACATTTTAATAAAATCGTTACGCGTCATAGCTTCATAATTTAATTTAACTTCTCTCTGATTTATCCTTTTTTTTATTTCGGATCAGCAGGCATCCAATCCGGTGGTTTAAGACATACCAGTAATTTATTTTTAAACCCTTTAACCTTTTTCATCTTTTTGAACAAACGACTGATCCCATGAAAAAAGACTATGATGGGGTTATTAGTATTTATGGGTTGTGAAATACCGTATTTTACTTTTTCTACTTCAGGTTCAAAAGTCCCCAGCATCCGGTCCCAAATAATGAGGATTCCGGCGTAGTTCTTATCCCAATATTGCCGGTTGGAACCATGATGTACCCGGTGATGGGAGGGCGTGTTAAAAATGAACTCTACGGGTTTGGTCAACTTACCTATGATCTCGGTATGCAACAGGGTTTGAAACACCTGAACAAAAACCTCTGATAACAATACCAGTACGGGGTCAAACCCCAACATAACAATAGGTATTGAAAAAATGATGGGCATAATGGCATCCAGCGGGCCGAAACGATACGCCACGGACATATTAAAATGTTCCGAACTGTGGTGCACGGTATGCGTAGCCCATCCAATGCCTATCCGGTGCATGGCTCTGTGCTCCCAGTAATAGGCAAAATCGGCAAGAAGGACGCAAGTCAATATGGTGACCCAGTTAAGCTCAAGATGTGGCAAACTAAAATTATTATGTATCCAAAAATACACCTTGGTCACGGCCAGTAAACCCAATAGTATTCCAACAACCAAAAAGCCGCCATAGGTAAGTACACTGGCTATCGAATCAAAGATCAGGTCTTTGGTCAATTGTTTAAGAAAGGCATAACGAATGAGCTCTAAAACAAAAAAGGGAATGATCAGGTACAATAAACTGAGATCATTAAGTACATAAAACCAGTATTGCACATCGATCCATTCTAATTTTTCAGATAACATCTCTACCATGATCTATTGTCTTTTCCAGGTTTCAACATCGCTATAACCGTAGTAGTCATAGCTTAATTTAAAGGTGTTTTCATCCACCATATCAATACTACAATCCATGTTATGGATTTTCCCCTTATATTCCATTTTATAGACGCCCTTTCCTTTATAGCCGTCAAAACGTTTTATGGTAAGTACTTTATGGCCCTCTGCTTTTTGAGAATTACCATGGACATCCTGATATTCCATAGCATAAGCATTAAAAACCCTGCCTTCCTTTTTTAAATGGTAAAGCACCGCACCTTCAAATTCAGCCGACTTATAATTCGCAAGCCATGTTCCGGTGATATAATCGGTATTTTCATTATAATTAAGTATCTTTTTTGAATTTGAGTCACTTTCGGTAAAGTCGGTATTAGTATGTTCATCTACGATCGGGCTTGTTGTATAACTCACGGATTCTCCTGTTGTATAACTTCGACCCAATCTAACCAGGTGGGCAACTCCCGCAATGAGGATAATGATGGCCAGGCTTCTGAATAGTAAGGTGCTGTTTTTCATTTCAAAATATTTAATTCAAAAGTATTGTTTAACGGTGTCACTAATTTTGACCTATATCAAAAACGTTCAAATAATTAACTATGGAATACAATGCCAGTAATGACCAGATAATGATCATAATGCGGTATAGCCCGGGTGTTTCTTTTTTTGAAACGGCTTCTACAAAGTGAATTTCCCCGCTTCTTATCACATGAATTAATCCAAGAAGGATAAACACCGCCCAAAACCATTGCCAATCAAAGTACACAGCCAAGCCCATAAAAACAAGTGACAATACGGTCTTCCACTTTTTCATTTTTAAACACGATTCATTTGGATTACAGGCACCACAAAGCTTCCAATTCTAATAAAATGATCTCTCATCGTTCTCCTGAACTATATTCATACTTCATGGCATACCTGTTTCTGTGTTAAGATCCTATAAACGCCCATTTGATCTGTCTTTTAAATACCTCGGGCTCTCACTCCCGAGGTATTCTAAAAAGCCCAAACCAAGGCAACTATTAGCACAGCCCAACCCGCTCGTGCTAATGTCTTTATATGGTTTCCCTTTTTTTTAATAAAGGGCCTCATTTTTTTAAATTTTAGGTATAAGACCAGTTGCATAAACGCAACTGGCCCTGCTACCCGAAGTCCTCTTAGGATAAACCTTTGTTGAAAATTGCTATTAACAGTATACCTATTAACGGTCTCCTCCTTAGGGACTTTGAACTAAAACCGGACATTATGATATTTAATCATTCTATTATAAACGTCTTTACCATAGTGTTCCCATTCAAAGTACACAGTTTAACAACGGTTATCAATCATAAATACAGATTTTCCTGTCATGCTGAACTCGTTTCAGCATCTCATAACAACCGTAAATCAACATTGTATAATGAGACCCTGAAACAAGTTCAGGGTGACACAAGTATTTATGATTGAACAGACATTTCTTTATTTTTTTAATTCTTTTTAGTTTTCGTGACTATGGTCATTCATCAGATTCCAAAAGGAAAAGCCTTTTAAACAAAGGCTATTCCTTAATTATTTTATAACTTCCTATAGCATCCCCCACTTTTACTTTAACAATATACAGACCCGTTGTCAGTTCGGTTAACAATACCCTGGAACTTGCCAGGTTGGGCTGGATTGAAAGCACTTCCTGCCCCATCATATTATATACAGTCATGGTATCTACCGGTTCCTGCGCTTTAAACCATAAGGCATCTTTAACTACCCGTGGATACAATGAGAAGTTTTCAATGGCATTAGCTTCTACACCCAGGGTAACGTTGTTTGATGTAACAGTTATGGTAAATGCCCCTTCGCTGCCATCGTTAATACCGCTATATGACCCTACATTGATCCAGTATTGTTTTCCGGCTGTTACGTTAACTCCGTTAAGGATCTCATCAGTGCTGGTGCCCCAACTGTCCCTGGAGGCGATACAATTAAATGCGCCGCAGGACCCATCGTATACACCTATTTCAGCATCCCAGCCAAAAATATTGGTGACAGCAATATCAACCGTACCGGAACCGGCTGCGGTAAAGGTGTACCAGACCCCATCATTCATACCATTACCACATGCTGCTATAAAACCATCATTATTGGTTGTGAAGGCATCCAGTGTTTCATTAAAAGGCAACGCGGTGACTACTGTGGCGTTTGCACAAGCATCATTGGAAGACGGGGTTGTTGCCGTAGGTGTTGCTATACACAGGTCAAAGGTTGTATCCCTCCCCGCTATATCAGATTGCCCAAAAACCCTTACGTAGTAAGTGAGCCCCGGTGTTAGATTATTAACCCGGCTATTTTTAATGGAAGCACTTAGATACACACTAGAGAGCGAGCCACAATTCCCTCCTAATACTTCATGGACCAGATCTGTATAGGTTCCGGTAATATTCCGTAATGAAATATAATGCGATGTTTTGGTAGCTACAAAACTAAACCAAACATCATCATTCGGGTTCCCGTATCCGTTATCGCCTTCTCCGGAATCAGTGGCCCAGGCTATGGTCCCCGGAGTCATTGCCGTACAGGAGACATCCGAATTCACTGTAAGCGCGGTGGCATTAGCGCAGTCATCATTAGCCGGGGGTGGCGGTGGCGTTCCCACACAGATATCAAAAGTAGTTTGTTGCAAAATGCTATAAAACCCAAATACTCTTACGTAATAGATTTGTCCCGGTGTTAAGCCTCCAACCAGGCTCGTATCGGGATCACTTATATTGAGACTGGCTAAGGAGCCACAGGATCCGCTGAGGACTTCATGTACCAGGTTGGTATTACTCCCGGCAACATTGAGCAGTTTAATTTGATGCTCAGATTTCGTAGCCTGAAACGTATACCATACATCGTCATTAGGTGTACCCACGCCGTTATCACCTTCCTCCGAATCGGTGGCCCATGCTATGGTTCCTGAAGTCACTGAACCACAAGCTACATCCGCATTTACGGTTAGCGTCACCGCATTGGCACAATCGTCATTGGACGGTGGCGGAAGTGGTGTCCCTACACAGATATCAAAAGTTGTTTGTTCCGAACCGCTATAATACCCAAAGACTCTTACGTAATAGATTTGTCCCGGTGTCAGGCCTCCTACCAGGCTCGTATTATCCGAATCAAAACCACCGGTTATAATTAAACTGGTAAAACTGCCACAGGATCCGCTAAGAACTTCATGTGCCATGGTAGTACTGCTTCCGTTAACATTTAGCAATTTAATTTGATGTGTAGATTCGGTAGCCTGAAACGTGTACCATACATCGTCATTGGGTGTACCTGCACCGTTATCGCCTTCACCGGAATCGGTGGCAGACTCTATGGTTCCGGAAGCAACCGCACCACAAGCTACATCTGCATTCACTGTAAGTGCTATGGCATTGGCACAATCGTCATTGGCCGGTGGTGGTGGGGCGGCTTCGGTGGTAAAACTCCATAACGGACAACCGATTGCCGGTGTGGTACTGTTTTTAGGGATGACCTTCCAGTATGTCGTAGTATTATATTCATAAAACCCTGTTAAATTAAAAGTAGTATCGGTAATGTTGCCTTCATATAAATCTAAGTCAGAGCCATTAGCCAGTGACCCTATATACAGATCGTATCCTGTAGGCGTTGGCCCCGATACAGGAGCGTTCCACGATAAGGTAATGTTCCCGGTTGGGATAGCTGTGGCGCCATCTGCAGGTGTCGGGGTGGTTGCACAATCCGGCGTTGGTGGTGGCGTAAAGGCTTCAAAACAAAGCTCTAAGGTTCCCACAACATCAAAAACTCGCCAAACAGCCAGTTTATATACCTGTCCCGGCGTGAGATTGGATAGTAATGCTTCACTACTTTGTGAACTGATACAGACTAAAGCCGTTCCACCACAACTATCATAAAGGGCATAATAATTTCTGGCATTACCCGATGAGCTATTAAAATTAACCTTAACACCGGTGGTTGCCGGTGCCGTAAACTCAAACCAGTCGCCTCTATTAGGTAAACCACTGGATCCACAGGATCCTACCGATCTGCCCAGACTAGCAGTCGTAGAAAAAACCATTGTATAAGGTGTAGCCGTACTGCAATCTGATTCAACAGTTATTGCTATGGGCACACTACAGGCATCACCTACATCGGGTTGCCTCCAGCTAAGATCGGTCCAGTTGCTATTCCCGCTAGCGCCACAATTGGCCTGTACATAGATATCATATCTATTCCCGGCAATTAAACTACTAATGTCCAACGTGTTGGTTGTGGTGTTACCCGAAGTCCCCGTACCACGTGTAAAGCCCGAAGCACCGTACTCATAAGACCAGTTTGTTGCGGAACCTGCATTCCAGGTTACCGTTGATTCTGTAGTGGAGGCATGTGACACCTCAAGGCTCAAAGGTGTTGGGCAAGCTTGAGTAATGCCGTTAAAGGTAATGTTTCCCCTTTGTTGCATTATATATGAATCACTGCTCGGACCTGGGGGTGACCCCGGCTCGGGATTATTTTCATCGTCCAGGATCAGGAGGCTAAGCCCACCAGTGGGGCCATTGGTAGATAACACATAATCTATATCGTTACCGTAAAGCGGTTCATCGGCATCAATGGCAATGATCAGGTTATCCGTGCCATTGTATGAAAAGGGCGCATTGAACGGAATGGTGATCTTATCATTGGCCGCCGTAATGGTCCCGTTTACAAATACGTGGGTTAAAGTAGAAACATCTACCCAATCTTCATCACTATCAAAACTTGATTTGGTGGTATGGCCAATCCATACATCCACCATCTCATCGCAGGTAGCAATACTGGCCCCGGGATTGAGTTGTAGGTTTATGGAGGTAATATCCCCACTGGCATTAATTTCTGAAGCCAGGTAAATAGACTGTCCGTAAGTGTAGCCGTAATATGGGTTTATGGGAGGTGAGAATTCACTATCGCCATCATCTCCGGTACCAATAGTTACCTGGGAAAATGACAGGGACGTTACTAAAATCAGTAAAAGGGATAGTAGTTTACAGTTCATAAGGATGCTGTTTTTGAAATTACACAGTTTTTTAGGGTCTTATTTTGGTTGTACTTTCACGTTGTATGACAACATAAAAAAGCATTGAAAAGCCATCCATAAAGTCCTGAAACTTCCGGATATTGGTTCTCAAATGTCAAAACTATTTCAAACACCCCTAGAATTAAAGGTATTTTTATGTACAATTCATGTACGCGTAGTCTTCTGCGTATGCACAAATGATGTACATTTTGATAAAGTAAGAAAAACAAACAGCTGGTTTACAGAAATTTAATCAAATATCCTTTAAAATAAGATTTAAATCCTCATCCTGAGACAAACCCAGTTTTTGCCTAAGCCTGGAGCGGCTTCTATAGATGGATGCAGGCGCTACATTTTGCAGAATGGCTATTTCGTTATTATCAATCCCTAACCGGATATAGGTACAAAGCTTAACCTCATTTTTAGACAGGTTAGGAAACCTGTCATGGAGCCTTTTATAAAAAGCAGTATTTAAAGCATCTGCTTTATTTCGAAAATCCGTAATGTGCTTATTTGTAATTTCCTGTTTTAAAACAGCCTGCTCCAGATCCCTAAAATTGGCATCATTGTTCAGTACCCCCGATTTTTTGATCTTCTTTATGTAGTTTAACAACTCCTCGGTACGCTCCCGATTTCGCGCTAAATTAAGGGCAAACTCCGAAATATCTTTCTGCTTGTGATCCACCTCCCTTTGCAAGAGGTCATTATGAAGCTTTTCTATTTTTATTTGTTCCTTCCTTTTGAACAAAACAGAGATTATCGCTATAATTATAATACCGAACAGCGCCAGAAAAACGGAGGTTATTTTCCAAAACCTTGAGGAAGCCTGCTCTATTTGTTTATCGTATTGATAGGTTGCTTCCAATTCAAAAAACTCCTTATTACTCTTTGCATTCAGGTCCTTAACCTGTTGTCGCTTATACAACCTGTAATACCCAAAGGCCGTATCGCATTGTTGCAAATCGGTATACACGTTGCTAAGCGATAAATACCTGTTGGCCCATAAACCTTCAATCTCCATATCTTTGGCCATCTGCAGCGATTTGATATAATACTGCTTAGCCTTTAGAGGTTGGCCTAATTTACGGTAGGCGTATCCAATTTGCTTAAAACACTTTTCAATACCAATGCTGTCACCCTCCTTTTGATAAAGGACTAAAGCGTCTTCGGAATACGGTACTACGGCCTCATAACGTTCCTTTCTGCGTTCATAGCCTGATAAATAGGTAAGCGCCCCGGCCTTCCCCCTGTCAAATCCAACAGAATCGGCGTGCACATAAGCCTTTTGGGCATAAGTTCTTCCCGATTCCAGG
The DNA here is from genome assembly GCF_028281565.1 of Seonamhaeicola sp. GTDB lineage: Bacteria > Bacteroidota > Bacteroidia > Flavobacteriales > Flavobacteriaceae > Seonamhaeicola. Next base: position 67,785 of record NZ_JANQJQ010000010.1, on the reverse strand, counting down.
TCATCATAGGAAAAACTATAGCCGCTTAGCGCGTTAAGTGTATAAACGTATTCTTCATCATTTTTATAGGTCTTTGATAATTCCAGAGCTTTTTCAAGGTACTTTCCGGAGGCCGCACTATCTTGCTTTTTAAAATAAAGCAACCCGAACATACGGTAGGTTTTCGGTAAGGTATAGGTTTCTCCTAATGACTCTTTAATTTCCAAACTTTCCTGAATGGCTTTTAAACTTAAGGCAAAATCAAAGTCCCTCCGGTAGGCATAGCTCAATTCATCAAGCATTAAGGCCTTTCTCATCAAAAAATACCGGCCCTCTTTTTTGTCAACCGGCATACTATCATTGATAATACGCACGGCTCTTTCAAAATTGAGCAGGGCGATTTTTGGCTTTTTTCTTAAATATTCAAAACCCGACCTGTAAAGCCTTTCAACTTTTAAACTATCCTCCTGGGCCCGTAAGCCCACGGTAAACAGACCTGTTACAAGGCAACAAATACAAAACTTACCAAAAGTGCCGAAAGCTTTATTACAAAGGAAACCGTCCAAATACAAGAGAATATACATTAAGTGCGTCTCAAAGATAGAAAATCTAATATTTATATCGAATTTAATATTAGCTCCAATTTATGCCCCATGATCACCTATATTTTGGCACTTTAATCTCAACTCAAAAACCAAACAAAACAATAAAAAAACCCTAATTTTAAAGTATTTGTCTTATATTGTATACACAACAACTCTGTATAGCTAAATTAACGTCATCATGTTGCGGTATACAATTTATTCCATTTTATTATGCTTCCATATCTGTTTAAACGCCCAGGAATTACCTCCAATTGAGGCCTTTTCCCCGGAGGTTTACAACGCAGATAATCAGAATTGGTCCGTTGCTCAAACTGAAGACCACTTAATTTATGTAGCCAATAATATTGGCTTGTTGGAATTTAATGGTGAAACCTGGAAATTATATGAGTCTCCCAGTGGTAAAATGCGGTCTGTTAAGGTCATTGACAGCGTGGTTTATTCCGGCTCTTACAGGGAGTTTGGTTTTTGGACCAAAAAGCAAGACGGTGCCATGGCTTATACGTCGCTTTCAAAAAAACTTGACATTGACTTTTTAGAGGATGAGGAATTTTGGAACATTATTGCTGTTGATAATTATATTTTATTTCAGTCGCTTAAGCGTATCTACATATATAACAAAGCGGATGCGTCTTATTCTGTAATTGATTCGGACACCAGCATCTACAAGATGTTCCAAATAAATAAAACCATCTATTTTCAGGAAGTCAGGCGGGGGTTATTCAAAATTGACCAGGGTGAACCGCAGCTGGTGAGTAATGATGTTGTTCTAAAAAACAATTATCTGGTCAATATCTATGAAAAAGACAAAGACATTCTCATTCAAACCGAAGAAAACGGTTTTTTTGTTTTAGACCCTAATAAAAACTTAAGCCCATGGGATATTCCTGCCGCTCGCAAAATAGCCTCACTAAGTGTTTACCGCAGTAAAAAAACAAATAATGGTTATATCCTGGGAACCCGCTCTAATGGGGTATTTCATTTAACCTCAGGCGGTCATATTGACTATGCCATTAACTTTTCTAACGGGCTACTTAGTAATTCCATTCACGATATTTTTGAGGATGCCGAGCATAACATCTGGTTGGCACTGGAAAATGGCATCAATTGTATTAACGTGGAATCCCCTTTCCTGTTCTTCCATGATAAAGAAGGTAAAATAGGCACTACTTATGCCTCTGCTATTCATAATGATCATTTATACCTGGGTACCAACCAGGGCCTTTTCTACAAAAGATTAGATACTGAAGATTTTCAATTCACCTTCGTTGAAGGGACTGAAGGCCCCGTCTGGTCTTTGGTAAACCATAAGGGTGCTCTGTTTTGCGGACATAATTTCGGAACCTTTATAATAGAAAACGGACGCGTCAAACGCAAAATAGATACGGATGGCACCTGGAACATTATAAGCATCCCAAATCATGAAAACCTCTTGTTACAGGGAAACTATAACGGCCTGAGTGTTCTTGAAAAGGCCAACGGAAGCTGGAACTTCAAACATCAGATAAAAGGGTTCAATATTTCAAGTAAATTTTTTGAACTATATCAGGACGATGTTGTTTTTGTAAGCCATGAATATAAAGGTGTTTTTAAATTAAAGCTTAATAAGGACTTCACAGAAGTCATAGAGACTACTCAGGACGCTTCCGTAGACAAAGGCATTTATTCAAGCCTTGTGAAGTACAACGACAAGATATTATACGCCTATAAAGAAGGGGTCTATACCTATGCTGAGGACCTGAATAAATTTGTAAAGGACACCCTTATAAGTCGTTTGTTTGAGAAAGAAGAATTCACTTCCGGAAAACTCATTTCAGATACGGACAATGATATCCTTTGGGGCTTCTCAAAGAAAAAACTCAATTATATTACTACCAGTGGCCTGTCTACTAATCCAACCATAACAAGCATCCCGTTTTCAGAATCCCTGCCACACGGCCTAACAGGCTCAGAAAACATTTCACCTTTATACAACCGGAATTACTTAATAGGCACCTCTGACGGCTATACGATCATAGACCTGGACAAAGTAAAACAGAAAACCTATCAAATTTCCATTGATGCCATAAACATTACCGATCAGGAAAGCAAAATAGCACTAAATGCATTAAGGCAGGAACCGGGAAGCTTTGAGAACCATATGAACAACATAGAATTCAATTACAGCGTTCCCGAATTTAATAAGCACCTTGATACGGAATATCAATATAAGTTAGAAGGTTTTTACTCGGATTGGAGCCCATGGACATCAAATTCCAATGTACTTTTTAAAAATTTACCTTACGGCAAATACGGCTTCAAAGTAAGAGCAAAAGTAGGCAACACGCCTACGGAAAACACAGGCGTGTACAGTTTCACCATTGAAAGGCCCTGGTACTTAAGCAATACCATGATAACACTTTATGCGTTAACAACTATTTTCCTGGTACTTATTGTGCATAATATTTACAAGCGATACTATAGAAAACAAAGGGAAAAGCTAATTAAGAAAAACGAAAGAGAGCTGGAATTAAAAGAACTGGAAAACAAACAACAATTAATGCGTTTTAGAAATGAAAAGCTCAAACAGGATATTGACAGCAAGAACCGAGAACTCGGTATATCCACCATGAGCTTGATAAAGAAGAATGATTTCCTGAACAGTATTAAACTGGAGCTTCTTAATATTGAAAACAACGACAAGGTAAAAAGGATCGTCAGGATCATTGATCAAAATTTAAATAACAGAGACGACTGGAAACTATTTGAAGAAGCATTCAACAACGCGGATAAAGACTTTCTTAAAAAAGTAAAACACTTACACCCGGAATTGACCTCTAACGACCTGAGGCTTTGTGCTTATTTGAGGTTAAACCTATCCTCAAAAGAGATCGCTCCACTTCTGAATATTTCACCCAGAAGTGTTGAAGTGAAGCGGTACAGGCTTCGGAAAAAGATGAATTTAGCCCATGAAGCAAGCTTAACAAACTACATTCTGGAAATATAAAGCCAATACAAAATTGTAAAACACCTATACATTACCACAACATCACCAATATCTTTCATTTTTTTTTGAATACCTGAAGTCCCAAAACATCAGTGTTTTCGGTGTAACATTGCGATTTCATTAAAAAAATTCGTCTTTTTTTGATATGTATGTTTTTTGTAGTGCTAAAAAATAAGGATTTCACAAACCTTAAACATAATTTTATCATAAACGAAAACTATACTAAATATGAAAGACAAACTAATGTTTATTCTGGCATTATGCCTTTCCCTTTCTGTTTATGCTCAAACAACAGATGTAAATGGTACCGTAGTAGATGATACTGGGATGCCAATACCGGGTGCTAATGTCATAGTAAAAAACACTACAACCGGAACTGTTACTGACTTTGATGGTAATTTTACATTATCAGGCATTGATGTTGGTGCAGTTTTATCAATTAGTTATATAGGCTATATAACTAAGGAGATTACAGTACAAAATTCTGACGCTATTACCGTTCAATTAGACCCTGACGTTGCGCAATTGAGCGAAGTGGTCGTAGTTGGTTATGGTACGCAGAAGAAAAAAGAAGTAACGGGAGCAGTTGCTGTATTAGACACAGAAGCTATTGAAAAGTTAAACCCAACAAGGGTAGAACAGGCTTTACAGGGCCAGATAGCCGGTGTAAATATTGCTTCTAATTCCGGTTCACCGGGTGCCGGTTCTAATATCAGGATCAGGGGTATCACTACAAACGGTGACAACCAACCTTTAATTTTGGTGGACGGAAACGTCATTTCAGACCTTTCTGTTTTAAACCCTAACGACATTAAGAGTATTAATGTACTTAAAGATGCCACTGCCGGTATCTATGGAGTTCGGGGTGCCAATGGGGTAATCATCATCACGACAAAGACCGGACGCAAAGGATCTGAACTTAAATTCACTTTAGATGCCTTTACCGGGTTTCAGTCTACAAGTAAAGAGATTGACCTGTTAGGTCCTCTGGATTTTGCTATTTATGTAAATGACGCTTTTGATGAGACCAGGTATTTTGTGTATCCTCAGGAAGGTACCGACTGGCAGGATGAGGTATTTCAAACGGCCTCTATTAGCGATATTAATCTTAGTGCCAGTGGCGGTGGAGAAAAATCTGCCTACAGTTTCGGTATCTCAAATTTAGACCAGGACGGTATTGTTGGTGGCGGCAAATCCAATTTCCGAAGAACCACGGCCAGATTATCATACAATTATGATATTCTGGAAAACTTAAAGTTAACCACTACCGGACTATATACCAATTCTAAAAAGAATAACTTGCCGGAAGGTGGTATAGGAACCCCGCTTTACAATGCGGTAAATATCAATCCGGATCTACCCGTATATGATGAAAATGGCGATTTTTCTTTAGCAGAAAGTGTTTCAAGTATTGAGATCATCAACCCTGTAGCACAAATTACTAACAATCATAACATTACACGGGTAGACAGATATAGTGCTACTATAGGTTTAGACTATACATTTCTAGAAAACTTCACGGTAAGTTCCAAGTTTCAAATTAACTATGCCAACGTATTAGATGACGTGTTCAGGCCTGTAGTTGATTTCGGTAACGGTGGTAGTAAATCAAATTCAAGAACAGAAAATGAAGTACAGGATTTTAATGCTATATTCACTGATTACACCTGGGACAGTTATATCACCTATAATAACACGTTTGCAGAAGATCACAATCTTACAGTTTTATTGGGAGCCTCAGCCTTCAGAACAAGAGGTCACTATTATGGAAATACCGGGTTCAATTTAGCAAATGGCAGTAATTCGGTATCCGATGCCTTTGTTGACGGCTGGGTTGGTGATAGAGTTGACGGACGTATAGTACCGCGCTTTGATGAGGCTGCTTTGGCCTCCGGTGCCGACTTCTTTGATAGTCGCTTACAATCATTCTTTACCAGGGTACAATATAACTACAAGGGAAAATATTTGTTATCCGCTGTGTTACGTAGGGACGGATCCAGTAATTTTGGACCAAACAATAAGTTTGGATACTTCCCTTCAGGCTCTATAGGTTGGAATATTTCTGACGAAGACTTCTGGAACCAGGACGGTATAATAAACTCGTTAAAATTAAGAACAAGTTACGGTATCATTGGAAATGACCGAATAGGTTCTTTTGGTTTTATCACCAGACTTAACGGAGAAGCTACTATAGCACCGGGAAATGCCACTACTTTAGATGATTTGATTTTCGGAATTGCATCTGGTGTACCCGGTAACCCCGATCTAAAATGGGAGGAGCAGGAATCAACCAATGTAGGTTTAGATGCCAGGTTGTTTAATAGCAAGGTAAGATTCTCCGCAGATGCTTATAGAAAAAGAACAAAAGACTTATTATTTGCACCACAGGCGTCCGGGGTCATCAACCCAAGTTTAAATCCATCGAGCTTCCCATTGGTTAATGCGGGAACCGTTGAGAACAAGGGGCTTGAGTTCAGCATTTCTTACAACGACAATTTTTCTGATGATTTTGAATTCAATATAGGTTTCAATCTGACAACATTAGATAATGAAGTGGTTTCAGTGAATGGTGAAATTCCACCCGTAGGTGGCGAATTTGGAGTAGGTATCAGTCAAACCGGTATTTCACGTATGGTACCGGGATTACCGCTAGGTCATTTTTACGGTTACAAAACCAATGGCGTATACCAGACACAAGCAGAATTAGATGCCCTGAATGCTACGGCTCCTAGCGGTGTTTATCATAGCGATAATGGCGGTGCACAGGTAGGTGACCTGATCTTTGTTGACTTAAATGGCGATGGCGAGATCACCCCGGATGACAGAACCGTAATAGGCGATCCTATTGCTGAATTAACTATGGGCTTTAATATCGGGTTTACGTACAAGAACATTGACTTTAGTGCCAATGCATTTGCTTCCATAGGGAATGATATGATCAGGGATTATGAGCGTAAGGACCCTACAGGAAATATTGGAGATTATATCCTGCACAGATGGCAGGGAACCGGAACCAGTAATTCAGTCCCCAGAGTGACTTCAGGAGGTTCTATTAACACCAACTTATTATCAGACTTTTTTGTTGAAGACGCCTCTTTTGTACGTCTGCAGAATGCGCAATTAGGGTATACCGTTAATCAGGATGTTCTGGAAAGTTTAGGTATAGACAGACTGCGCATATACGTATCAGGTAACAACTTATTTACCATTACGGATTACAAAGGTTTTGACCCTTCTGCCGCATCTAACGAACCCATTGGAAACGGTATAGATAAAGGATTTTATCCGGTAGCCAAATCTTATTTATTAGGAGTTAATTTAAAATTTTAAACAAGCTATGAAAAGAATAGAAACATTAAAGTATTTATTGATACTGCTTCTTTTTATTTATCCTTCATGTGATGATTTTGTTGAAGTAGAACCGGCAGGAAAGACCGATGAGGATTTTTTCAATTCGCCTGAAGAATACGAAGACGCTTTAATAGGAGCTTATGATCTGTTGCAAGCCACGTTTTGGAATGTACTCACCAGTGTGGTGGCTTCAGATGATATCATTGCCGGCGGGGATTCATTTACCATTGACCAGCCGACCCTTCAAAATGTAAATTACCTGACACAAACACCGTCAGACAATAACCAATTAAGGGATATATGGACGCTGATGTACGCCGGTATCAATCGTACCAACTATCTGTTGGAGAACAAAGATAAATTAGACTTTGCCGGTAAAGAAGAAATCATTGCGGAAGCTTATTTCTTAAGAGCCTATTACACTTTTGAGCTTGCCAAATTCTTTGGTAATGTACCGCTAAAGATTGAAGATCGGAATGGTGTTAATAGAATCAAGGACGAAAGAGTGATCCCGGGAGACCAGTTCACTATGGAAAGAACGGCAAGTGTTTCGGCTATTTATGGTCTGATTCAGGAAGATCTGAAAGCAGCCATTCCCGCCTTACCGGTAACTCAGGACTTGCCTTATGAAGCCACCAAAGGCGCTGCCCAGGCATTGCTGGGAAAAGTATATCTATTTGATGGCAAACACGCCGAAGCTGCTGCAGTCTTAAACCAGGTTATTTCAAGCAACCAATACAGTTTGGTAACCGGTGATGATTACACCAACTTGTTTACTATAGATGGTGAAAATGGCCCGGAATCCGTATTTGAAATTCAATATACCAATTTAGAAGGTGCCGGATGGGGCTGCCTGGCCTGTAGTGAAGGCTCGTATTTTGTACAATTTAACGGACCAAGATCGCCTTATGACGATCCTGTTTATGCATCCGGATGGGGCTTTTGTTTACCTACACAACAACTTTATGATGCCTTTGATGATGATGACATGAGAAGAGCTGTTACCATTTTTGATTTAACAGATTTAAAAGAAGCAGGCGATAACTCTTCGTATTCCCCACCAAGAGAAGATACCGGTTTCTATAATCATAAATACATGCCTCGTAAAGCAGACAAAGGTGCTGCAACCGCAGAATTGACACACCCGCACAATTACAGATCTATTCGTTATGCCGATGTCCTGTTAATGGCTGCAGAAGCAGAAGCTCAGAGCGGTGGCAGTAATGCTGAAAATTACTTAAACCAGGTAAGAGCCAGAGCCTATGGCGACAACAGTCATGATTATACTTCAGGTGAAGGGGCTTTAGCAGATGCCATATTTGCCGAACGCCGTAAAGAGCTGGCAGGCGAAGGCCACAGGTTCTTTGATCTGGTAAGAACCGGAAGAGCTAAGGCCGCATTTGACAACTACAATACCACAAAACCTGATGACTTTGTGGCTATAACCTTTGTTGAAAACAAACATGAATTATTCCCTATACCACTAATAGAATTGGAATTAGCCAATGCTGAAGAAAGATGGGGACAAAACCCTGGATATTAATACTAAACTAAAAACAATAAACTAAAAAAAAATAAAATGGATTTATTAAAAAAAGTAGCATACAAACTCTTAGCGCTGATACTTTTATTAAGTATTACCACAGCTTGCGAAGAAGATGATCAATTAAATATCATTGCGGGATTAGACTTTAATATTGCAGAATTAAATCCTGAAGGAACCAAATTCGGGGTCATTGCAACAACCGTACCACCGGATGGTAGAATTGTTTACACCATAGACTTTGGTAATCCTGACGATGCGGAAGATGTTTTTAAAACAAGTGGCCCTATGGTGACTTATACGTATCCGGAGGTTGAAGAATCAGTGACATACACAATCACCGTAACGGCGTCTTTAGCCGGTCGGGAAGATGTGACCATTACAAAAGATGTTACGGTTATTTATACTCCTGTTGTAAACCCGGGCCCTGGCGGTGGAGGTGCTTCGCCGATAGTTGGTACCTGGAAATTAGCTCCGGAAGCCGGTGCGCTTGGTGTTGGCCCTGGATTAGACAATGTGTCCTGGTGGTCCAATAATGAGGCGGATGTAACAACAAGAGCTTGTTTATTTGATGATTTATACATTTTCAAGGAAGATGGAACGTTCCAAAACGTTCTTGGAGATCAAACATGGATAGAACCATGGCAAGGAGCTTCTGCCGAGGAATGTGGTGCGCCTGTATTCCCTCATGATGGAACCGCATCAGCAACCTATGCATATGACGAAGCCGGAGGAACAGTTACAATTACAGGTAAAGGGGCCTTCTTAGGTTTGGCAAAAGTAATCAATGGTGCGGAAATTGCCAGTCCGGCGGAAGCAGCAGATGCTATTACTTATATCGCTAAAATTGATGGCAACACTATGGAGTTGGATATCCAGGTTGCCGGAGATGGACACTGGTCTTTCAAACTTATTAAGGAAGAAGTATCTAACGCCATCGTTGGTACATGGAAACTAGCTCCGGAGGCTGCGGCATTAGGTGTTGGGCCTGGTCTGGATAATATTTCTTGGTGGTCTAATTCATCGGAAGATGTGACTACAAGAGCCTGTTTATTTGATGATGAGTACGTATTTAATGCGGATGGTACGTTCCAAAATATTTTAGGAGATCAAACATGGGTAGAACCGTGGCAAGGAGCATCAGCCGAGGAATGTGGTACTCCTGTATTCCCGCATGATGGTACGGCTACGGCCACTTACTCCTATGATGAAAGTGCAGGAACTTTAACTATTAACGGCAAAGGCGCATTTATGGGCTTAGCTAAAGTAGTAAATGGTGCAGAGTTGGCAAGTCCGGCAGAAGCAGCAGAATCTATAACATATATAGCCAAGATAGACGGTAATACCATGGAATTGGATATTCAGGTAGGTGGCGATGGTCACTGGTCATTTAAATTTATCAAACAGGAACCACCGGCAAATCCATTAGTAGGTACCTGGAAATTAGCTCCTGAAGCCGCTGCTTTAGGTGTTGGCCCTGGGCTAGATAATATCTCATGGTGGTCTAATTCTTCAGAGGACGTGACTACAAGAGCCTGTTTATTTGATGATGAATATGTGTTTAATAATGATGGTACATTCCAAAATATTTTAGGAGATCAAACATGGATAGAACCTTGGCAAGGCGCTTCAGCTGAGGAATGTGGGGCACCTGTATTCCCTCATGATGGTACAGCTTCGGCAACATACGTATATGATGAATCAGGAGGTACTATAACCTTAAATGGAAAAGGAGCCTTCTTAGGCCTGGCCAAAGTAGTCAATGGTGCTGAATTAGGCAGCCCTTCTGAAGCCGCAGATTCCATTACTTACATTGCTAACCTTGATGGTGATACCCTGGAACTGGATATCCAGGTAGGTGGAGACGGTCACTGGTCTTTCAAATTAGTAAGACAGTAACAGTTAACCTATAAAACTGATTTAGATGCAAAGGGGTATCTGTATAAAGATGCCCTTTGCAGCCTAAAAACAGATGCAATTAACTCGTATCAACATAACTAAATAAAATATGAAAAACAATTTATTACAATTAGTGTTTCTCTTATTTACTTCTGCAATTTTTGCTCAGGCCAACAAAGTTGAGATAGTAAAGAATGACCAGGGAACCAAATTAGTCGTAGATGGCAAGGACTTTATGATCAATGGTATGAATTGGGATTATGTTCCAATTGGTACCGATGTAACCAATGCCAACTTCTACAAACAATCCGATGACGTTATTAGGGCGGGATTGGATACCGAAATGAGCCTTTTAAAGAATATGAACGTCAACTGTATTAGACAATACGTTGGTGTACCGGCTAAGTGGGTTACCTATATCTATGAAAAATACGGTATTTATACCCTGTTAAATCACTCATTTGGACGCTATGGGCTAACTATTGATGGTGTTTGGACACCGGTTACAATATACTCAGATGAAAAAACGCAGGAACAGCTAGTATCAGAAATGATCAAATTAGTTGAAGACTATAAAGATGTTCCCGGGATTTTGATGTATATGATGGGTAACGAGAACAACTACGGACTCTTTTGGCAAGGCGCTGAAACCGAAGATTTTCCGGAAGGCGAAGAACAAAAAAGAGCCGTTGGAGAAAAAAGGGGAAGACCCATGTATAAATTGATGAATGAAGTCGCTCTGAAAATGAAAGCCATGGATCCAAACCACCCGGTTGCTATTTGTAATGGTGACGTATTATTCATTGATATCATTGCGGAAGAATGTAAGGACGTTGATGTATATGGTGCCAATACATACAGGGGAGAGTCTTTTGGCGATTTCTTCCAGGTAGTAAAAGACCAATTGGATATACCGGTCATGTTTACTGAATTTGGTGCAGATGCCTATAATGCGTTAGCCGATAAAGAAGATCAATACTGGCAGGCCCATTATAATCTGTTGAACTGGAAAGAGATTTATGAAAATGCTGCCGGATTAGGAAAAGTGGGGAACTCCATAGGAGGTTTCACATTCCAATTCAGTGATGGCTGGTGGAAGTTGGGCTTTGATGATAGAGAGAATGCCGACTCACATGAAACCGGAGCATCCTGGAGTAACGGTGGTTACTACCACGATACCAAAGACGGTTCTAACAACATGAATGAGGAATGGTTTGGTATTTGTGCCAAAGGGCCAACGGATCAACGTGGTTTATATGACCTGTACCCTCGTGCCTCATATTATACACTAAAAGAGGCGCATGCCGTAAATCCTTATGGCGAAGGTGTAGATCTGGACTTCATTCAAAACTACTTTGAGAATATCAATATTACGGATGCCGTTTTAAGAGCGCGTGGTGATAAAGCCGCTCTTGGAGGAAGGGATTCGGAAAAACTAAGTATTAGCAGATTGACTGCCAAGTTTACTACGTTCAATACGGGAGGTACTTTAATTAGAACGCCTGATACAGCAAATCCTGATGATGCTCAAACATTTCCCAATCAACTGGGGTTTGATCATATGCAATCCTATTTCGTAGGAATCGAAGGAAAACCAACCTCAAAAATGAAAGCTAATGTAGATTTCAATATTTTAGGTAATGTAGCCGGTAACCCGATAAATGAAATCTTTTATGAGAATGTGGGTCGACCGGTGACTGTTACGAACACCGATGGTGATCAGGTAACGCTTGCCGATAATAATCGGGTTCGTGTGTATCAAGCAGAATTTGAATGGAATGCCAAAGATTTTGATTTAAGAGGATTTTACAGAACAGGGCACTACCATTGGGCCTATGAAGGAGATTTCTTTAATCTTTATCCTGAAGCAAATTACGGACCTAACTTAGATATCTACAACGGTGAAATTTTAGGTGTTGAAGTAGATGCCAAAGGTTCTTTAAAAGGACTTAAAGCAGCGTTTGGACCACAATTATGGTGGGGAGCAAACCCAACCGTGCTATTAAAATATTCCAGACATATAGCCAAATGGGACGTCACCGGTATATATCACCGAGATTTAAACACAAATCTTCAATTTGACGAAACCGGAAGACGTGTTTTAAACCAAAATCAAGTACGTTCGGGTATCATTCCTGCCTGGCCGACTGAAAGAGCAACCATTGCTCTTGAAAGAGAGTTTGGCAATTTTGGAATTACCCTTGGTGGTATTTGGGGCGGTAGACCTCTAAACGGCAGTTCATTCCAGGTATTTGAACCGGATACCGATGTTGTTTTAGTAGATAAAATCAATAGTGATGACAACTGGGGTGCAAAAGCTAAAATCACCTATCAAAAAGGTGCCTTTAACTGGTACGCCCAGGGATCTTATATGGGTCTTGTAGCCAACGGTGGTGTTGACCAAACCAGAACCTTCACGGGGTGGAAACTTAAAGATTCGGGAAGCGGTAATATGTCAAACTTCCTGACAGGTTTAACATTTTCGGCTGGAAATTTACAAATCGCACCTAACTTCATGTATCAAAAGCCGTTGATAGATCCAATGCCTAATGGAGTTCCTGGTCCCGGTCGTTTAAGAAATGTAATTGACGACCCATTTGCAGTTAGAAATGGTAACAGGGAAACAGCCGCTGGTGAGATATTATTCACCTTCGACCCTACGCCGGGTACCTGGATGTATGCCTGGGACAGCGATAGATCAGAAGATGCAAAATTAGCATTTAGCGCAGGTTTTGTGTATAAACACTTGCCAACAACTATGGATGGACACATCGGGTTCTTTGCCGATCGTACATTCTTCGCCTTTGGGGAATCTGCTCCGGCGGTAGACCTATGGGAAGCTCATGCCCGCGTGGTGTCAAAGATGAGTCGCGACTTCGGACTTGTTAGCAACCTTTACTATGGTAACGGTCAAGCCAATGGTGATTCAAAAAGAACCATCACACGCTTTGGTGCAGATTTAAGAATATTAATGGATAGAGTTAAAATAATGTCGCACTTTAAAGTAAATGATTGGGGACCTTTTGATTACCATCGTGATTTTAACTTGACCTTTCCACTACAAATGATGTTAGATGTGTCTACTACTATAGGAAAACCAGATTGGTTCATTTTACCTAGTACACAAATTGGAATTAGAGGGATGTGGCGTTCTTTAGATGCGAATTCACCAAGGTATTCGCCGCTCGCTGCCGATCCGAATGCGACTAACCCTAATTCACCACCACTTCTAAGCCCGGTTGGATTTCCCGATGGCTCAGAATGGGAAATTAGAACATACATACATATTAACATAGGAAAATAACAAAGCTTTAATTATGAAGAAATTAAATTTAAAATATCACATTGTTTTTCCTCTTTTAGGATTAATATGTGTCGTAATGGCAAGTTGCGAAAGAGGCTTTTCCGATGACATCGATTTTGCCACTTTTCCAAACACACCAGATATATTCACTGATGCTCCTGTTGGTCTTACAGATGAATTTTTTGAGTCTTTTGATCCAGCCACAGGAGCCAATACAGAAGGCTTTAGTACTGACGAAAATGAAGCATACGCGGGAACCACTTCAATAAGAGTTGATGTGCCAACACCAACTGACCCTAACGGTGCTTATATAGGTGGAATATTTACCGACAGAGGAGCAGGAAGGAATTTAACAGGGTATGATGCTCTTACCTTTTGGTTAAAGGGTTCTACTACTGCGATAGTTGAAACATTCGGTTTTGGAACCGATTTTGAGGAAAATAAATATGTTGCTGACATTAATAATGTAGAATTGTCTACAGACTGGAAAAAAATAATAATACCTATACCAGACCCTTCAAAGTTGGTTCAGGAAAAAGGGATGTTCAAATTTTCAGCAGGAACCCAAAGCACCAATGGTGAAGGTTTCACATTTTGGATAGATGAACTTAGATTTGAAAAATTAGGAACCATCGGTCAGCCAAGGCCGGCAATTCTAGGTGGACAAGATCAAACGGCACAAGCCAACGTAGACAGTCAGATTCCAATTATTGGCCTTACACAAACCTTAAATGGTCCTAATGGCGGGGATATAACGGTAACCACTACACCTTTTTATTTTGACTTTGAAACTTCTAACCCTTTCGTAGCCTCGGTAAGCGATGCCGGTATAATCACAATTGACGGCATTGGCAACATCGATCCGGATACAGGAGAAAGAGACAATAAAGCTACAATTACAGCAAGCCTTGGAGGTATTGAAGCTGCCGGCTCATTAACAGTTGAGGCAGTAAACATTGATGTGATTTCCATTTTTAGCGATGTATTCGCCAATATCCCCGTTGATAATTATAACGGGTTCTATGAACCATTTCAAACTACCCTGGGAGGAGCAATTGTTGAGAACGGAAACAACATTATAGATTATACCATGTTGAATTTTGTAGCCATTGAGTATTATGGACGAGAAGGCAGTGGTATCCAACCTGTTGATGCAACTGAGATGACGCATCTTCACATAGATATTAGGGTAAATGAAGGTCTGGATCCTGATGATTTCATTACAATGTCGTTACATAACAATTTTACACAGCCTAGCGAAGTTTCAGGAGCATTTACTTTTAGTGCATCCGATTTATTAAGTAATGAGTGGGTAGAATTCGATATACCGCTATCTAGTTTTGATGGATTAAGTGTTAGGGATGCCATTGGGATGATGCTATTTGTATCAGATGGCACTATAGCTAATGTATCTCTTGATAACATATACTACTATGCTGAAAATTAAAAACAAAGAAAAAATGAAATTTAAGAATAGAATAAAATCAACGCAACTTAAATCACTTTGTGCTTTGTTGACATTAGTCATAATTGGAAGCACCGTTTTAAGTTGCTACACAGATGAGACACAAGTCGTTACAAACTTTGAAACTTTAACCATGAGTGATGAGTTCGATGTTGATGGAGCACCAAACAGTGCCATATGGGGCTTTGACATAGGAACCGGGGATAATGGCTGGGGAAATAACGAGTTGCAATATTATACGGACAGACCTGAAAATGTAGTTGTAGAAGATGGCATGCTTAAAATTACTGCAATTCAGGAATCTTTTGAAGGTTCCGGCTACACTTCAGCCAGACTCTTAACAAAAGGGTTATTTGAGCAGCAGTATGGAAGGTTTGAGGCCAGAATGAAATTACCATTCGGTAAAGGCATGTGGCCTGCCTTTTGGTTATTAGGTGCTAATATTGATGAGATTGGGTGGCCTTTCTGCGGCGAAATTGATGTCATGGAAAATGGTGGTTCCAATCCAACAGTGGCCAGTGGCGCTATTCATGGACCAGGACATTCAGGTGGAGATGCCATTAAAAAGGAGTTCGAGTTTGAAATGTCTCGAGTAGACACTGAATTCCATATCTATGGCATTGAATGGGGCCCACAGTACATTAATTACTACATCGATGACGTGTTATATTTTCAAATAACACCGGACACCCTTGAAGAGGAAGATGTAAATAGATCCAACTGGGTCTATGATAATGGTCCATTTTTTATGATTATAAACCTGGCTGTTGGTGGCAACTTTGATGGAAATCCAACACCAGAAACCGTATTCCCTCAAACAATGTATGTTGACTACGTGAGAGTGTATTCAGCAGATGAAGAATAAAATCAACTTTTAAAAGGGTTAGCTACATAGTAAATAGCTAGCTAGCCCTTAAAGTTTTTTACAGACTATTTAATCAACTATGACAGCTACAGAAATACAAAAGGTTTCTATGGAAACAAAGGAGATAAAAGGAGCATTGGTGACTTTTGAAAACGAGACGTATTACAAAATATCCAACAGTAATAAAATGCGTCCGTTTTTTATGAGCATTGTTTCAGATGCAAACCATTGGATGTTTATTTCAAGTAACGGTGGATTATCGGCGGGTAGAAAAAACTCGGAATACGCCTTATTCCCCTATTATACGGATGACAAAATAACCGAATCTGCTGATATCACCGGTAGTAAAACCATTTTTCAGGTGATTCATAATGATCAACTTAAAATTTGGGAGCCGTTCAGTATAAGGCAAATAGGAGTCTATAACATAGAACAAAACCTTTACAAGAACATTTACGGAAATAAACTTGTTTTTGAAGAGATAAATCACGACCTGGGATTAACATTCAGGTATGCATGGAATAACTCCGACAAATACGGATTTGTAAAACAGTCCAAACTAATAAACTCGAATACCAATAGTATCAGTTTGAATGTGTTGGATGGTTTACAAAACATATTGCCCTGGGGTGTAGAATCCAACCTTCAAAACACAAGAAGTAACTTAGTTGATGCTTACAAAAGAACGGAATTGCTTTCTGAATCAGGTATTGGTCTGTTCACTTTAAGTGCCATCATTGTAGATAAAGCTGAACCCAGCGAAGCTCTAAAAGCAAATACCGTTTGGTCTTTTGGTTTACAACATCCCAAATACCTCCTGTCGTCTACGCAATTAGATAACTTCAGGCAAGGAGAGGCGGTTAATCAGGAAGAAGACATTAAAGCGGAAAAAGGTGCTTACTTTATTAACAGCTCCATTCAAATAGGTGCTAATGCCGAAACGCACTGGGGCTTTGTAGCTAATGTTAATCAAAGTGCGAGTCAGGTACACGCACTGGAAAAAAGTATTTTAGAAGACATGCAATTGGTTACTAAGTTGGAAGCTGATATCGCATTAGGCACAACAAATCTGGTGAATCTAACAGCTTCATCCGATGGATTACAGAAAACAGCTGATGCTATAACCAATACCAGGCATTTTGCCAATACGCTGTTTAATATTATGCGCGGTGGTATTTTTGATGACAACTATATCATAGAGAAAGACGACTTCATAAAGTATCTTGAAAAAGCTAACAAAGTGGTTTTCCAAAGAGAAGCATCCGTCTTAGAAGCCTTAGATGAAACATTCACGGTTAAAACGGTCAGATCTATGGCTAATAATCATAAAGATCCTGATTTTAAACGTTTGTGTTATGAATATCTACCTTTAAAATTCAGCAGAAGACACGGTGACCCAAGCAGGCCCTGGAATAGATTCTCAATAAACACTACCAGTGAAGATGGCTCTAAAATTCTTGATTACGAGGGTAACTGGCGCGATATATTCCAAAACTGGGAAGCCTTGGCGCATGCCTATCCACAGTTTATGGAAAGTATGATCCATAAGTTTTTAAATGCCACAACATTTGATGGTTATAACCCATACAGAGTGACCAAAGATGGCTTTGATTGGGAGATCATAGAACCGGATGATCCCTGGTCTTACATAGGATACTGGGGAGACCATCAGATCATCTATCTATTAAAGTTTTTGGAATTTATAGAAGACCATTATCCTAAAACTTTAGAAAACCTTTTTGAACAGGATGTTTTTGTATACGCCAATGTGCCTTACAAGATCAAATCATACAGTGATATACTCAAAAACTCAAAGGACACAATAGATTTTAACCATGATCTGGACCAGGAAATCAATAACGAAAGAACTGTTTTAGGTGCAGACGCAGCACTTCTAAAAGATGCCAACGGACAGATCTATCATGTTAACCTGATAGAAAAATTATTAGCAACGGTACTTGCCAAAGTATCAAACTTTATTCCGGAAGGTGGTATCTGGTTGAATACCCAGCGCCCCGAGTGGAATGATGCTAATAATGCTCTAGTTGGGAATGGAGTGTCTATGGTAACACTTTGTTACCTGCAACGTTTCCTTAACTTCTTTGAGACCATCATAGAAAACGCTAACACCGAAAACCTTCAAATTTCAGTAGAACTGTTGGCATTTTATAATGATGTGGTGGACACATTAATAAATAATACAGATATCCTTGAAGGCGCCATTAGTGATACAGACAGAAAAACAGTTCTGGATGGCCTGGCTAAACCTGCAAGTGATTACCGACTCAATATTTATGAAAATAGCTTTACAGGTAAAAAAAGTACGATCACAAAAGCCAGCCTTTTAAATTTCATAAAGGTTACCAAACTATACCTGGAACACACCATAAGAGCCAATAAAAGGCACGATCATATGTATCATGCCTATAACATCATGACCCTTAAAAGTGACAAAGAAGTTTCTATTGATTACTTGTCTGAAATGCTTGAGGGCCAGGTAGCAGCCCTAAGTGCCGGTTACCTCACCCCTAAAGAAGCCCTGGCTTTACTGGACGGTTTAAAAGACAGCGCTTTATTCAGACCGGACCAGTACAGCTATATATTATATCCTGACAAGGAACTTCCCAGGTTTACAAAGAAAAACGTCATACCTGAGACCTCTGTTAAAAGTTCGGATTTGTTGACAAAGCTCATCAATGACGGCAATACTCAGATCATTGAAAAAGACTGTCGTGGCAAGTATCACTTTAATGGAAATTTCAACAATGCCAATAGTCTAAAAGCCGCCCTGGAACAGCTTCCGGAAACTTACACTGATTTAAAAACCAAAGAAGAGATTAACATTTTAGAAATTTTTGAGGACGTGTTCAATCACAAAGAATTCACCGGACGATCCGGGACGTTCTTTGGTTTTGAAGGCCTTGGGTCTATTTATTGGCATATGGTTTCCAAGTTATTACTGGCGGTTCAGGAAAATTGTATAGCGGCCATAAACCGGAACGAAACCGAAGCGGTTATTGGTAGATTGTTAGAACACTATTATGAAATTCAGGCCGGAATAGGCGCCCATAAATCTCCTGAACTGTATGGTGCCTTCCCTACCGACCCCTATTCTCATACACCGGCAACCAAAGGGGCCCAGCAACCGGGCATGACAGGACAGGTAAAGGAAGATATCTTAAGCAGAATTGGGGAATTAGGCATCACAGTTAAAGACGGCAAATTAACGTTTAAACCGGGGTTATTAAGACGTATAGAGTTCATTAGCGAACCTTCGGTATTTAATTACATTGACATTACCGGTGAAAAACAGCAAATAGATTTACCGGAAAACGCTTTGGCCTTTACACATTGCCAGGTTCCGATCATTTATAAATTGTCTGACAACCAGGAAATCCATGTGTTTTTTAATGATAACACCGAAAAGGTATTTAATGACCTTGAATTAGATCTTGAAACTTCAGATCTGTTATTTGAACGAACTGCCGTCATCAGGCGTATAGAGGTCAAACTGAACAATATTGTTCGCTAAAAAATGAAAACTTTAAAAAAAATAGCAACCATTATAGCTGTAGTGACAGTCCTATTGTCCTGCACTAACAAACCAAAGACAAAAGAAGAATCCATGCATTTAGATAGGAATAAAACGGCTAAAGATATCTTGGGAAATCCGGAATATTTGGCAATTTCTTATGGGGGTTACAGAAAGAATACCCGCGATATTCAACCAACAGTTTTAGAACTAAAAGAAGACTTAAAAATTCTTAATGCCATGGGCATCAAGATACTGCGCACATACAATGTGCAGTTAAAGCATGCTTCAAATGTACTTAAGGCTATTTCTGAGTTAAAAAAGGAAAATGAACAATTTGAAATGTATGTGATGTTAGGTGCCTGGATTGATTGCTTAAACGCATGGACCGAGCTTGAACCTGATCACAATGTTGAAAGCCCTCTAAATGCTGCTGAAATAGACAGAGCCGTGGCCCTGGCAAAACAATACCCGGATATTGTAAAAATAATTGCAGTTGGTAATGAAGCTATGGTACGTTGGGCAACAAGTTATTATGTACAACCGGAAGTTATTTTAAAATGGGTCAATCATCTGCAAAACCTTAAAAAAGCAGGGAAATTACCAAAAGACTTATGGATTACAAGTTCAGATGATTTTGCTTCCTGGGGAGGCGGAGACCCTTCCTACCGTACACCTGATTTGGAAAAGATTATTGAAGCGGTAGATTATATATCTATGCACACCTACCCTATGCACAATACCCATTACAACCCGGAGTTTTGGGGCGTACTGGGAGAAGAAAGTCATTTATCTAAAGAGGAACAAATAGAAGCTGCCATGAAACGATCCAAGGAGTTTGCTGTGAAGCAATATGACAGTGTATGCAATTATTTGAAAGATTTGGGAGTCAACAAACCAGTACATATTGGTGAAACAGGTTGGGCCACCCTATCAAATGGACATTATGGCACCAATGGTTCCAAAGCCACAGATGAGTATAAAGAAGCGCTTTATTACAATCATATGAGAGCCTGGACCAAAGAAAATAAGATCTCATGCTTTTATTTTGAAGCTTTTGATGAACCGTGGAAAGATGCCCATAATAAAAAGGGTTCTGAAAATCATTTTGGTTTGTTTACCGTTGAGGGTGAGGCCAAATATGCGCTTTGGGATTTGGTTGATGCCGGTTTGTTCAAAGGTTTGAACAGAGGTGGACATCCAATCACTAAAACCTATAATGGCAATAAAGATGAGTTAATGAATACGGTTGATATACCTCATCTGAAAGAAGACATTGTATTAAACTATTAGTTATGAAAAAAAAGTATCTGTTAATCATCTTAATATGTGTTATGTGGTCTTGTAATAAAACAAAAAACAACACTACGAATCAAGTTGCAGAAAAAAATCAATTAACTGCGAAAGATATTTTGGGTAACTCCAAATACCAGGCTATGTCCTACGGCGGCTATAGACATGCTGATCACAGCATTGAACCCACTCTGGATGAGTTAAAGGAAGACATGCATCTTTTGCATGCCTTAGGAATAAGATTGGTTAGAACCTATAAAGTACACAAACCTCAGGCTGAAAATCTTTTGAAGGCTATTAGCGAAATAAAACAAAAGGATCCGGATTTTGAAATGTATGTGATGCTTGGCGCCTGGATTGACTGTAAAAATGCCTGGACTGATAAAGAACCCATTCACAACGAAGAAAGCGAGGACAACAAACCACAAATGGAAAAAGCCGTTGCCCTTGCTAATCAATATCCGGATATCGTAAAAGTTATCGCTGTTGGTAACGAAGCTATGGTGAAATGGGCAGCCTCATACTATGTAGAACCCTGGGTCATCCTAAAATGGGTGAATTACCTTCAAGACTTAAAGAAAGAGGGCAAACTTTCCAAAGATTTATGGGTTACAAGCTCAGATAATTTTGCGTCCTGGGGTGGCGGTGATGAAGAATACCATGTTGAAGATCTTAATAAACTCATCAAGGCCGTAGATTTTCTTTCCGTTCACACCTACCCTATGCATGACACCCATTACCAACCGGAGTTTTGGTTGAAATCCGAAGGCCTGGAAGGCAAAACAGATTTGGAGAAAATCGAAATCTCCATGCTAAGGGCCAAGGAATATGCCATGATGCAATATGAAAACGTCAGGAAGTATATGGAAAGCCTTGGTGTGAATAAACCTATTCATATAGGAGAGACCGGATGGGCCAGTTTTTCTTCAGGCCATTACGGAACCAAAGGTTCTAAAGCCTGTGATGAATACAAGGAAGCCCTTTACTACAAGCACATGAGAGACTGGACCAATGAAGCCGGTATGTCATGTTTTTACTTTGAAGGATTTGATGAACCCTGGAAAGGCGGAACTAATTCGGGAAATTCTGAAAAACACTTTGGGCTATTTAAAGTTGACGGAAAAGCAAAATTTGCCCTTTGGGATGAAGTTGACAAGGGAACCTTTAAGGGATTAACCCGAAACGGCAATCCAATTACCAAAACTTACAATGGAGATAAAGAAGCATTAATGAAAGATGTTGAGGTACCGCCCACTGCCGAAGCATGGCATGCCAATAAGCAATAGCAATAGCAATAAAAACTAACTAAATGAAAACATTAAAACATATAGCATTAGTGGTAGTAATCTTGATGATGATAAGCTGTAATAAAGAAGATAAAAAACTTAATGTTGAAGTTTTTGAAACATCAGCAGCCGGTAATAAACTTTCAAAAATTACCGAGTTTAATAACTCTGATGAAAAAGTAACAATTAAGCTTACACCGGAACAAACCTTTCAAACCATAACAGGCTTTGGAGGGGCTTTTACAGAATCTTCAGCGTACTTACTTAATAAACTAAGTAAAAAGAATAGAGACACCATAATAAAAGCTTACTTTTCAAAAGAAGGCGCCCACTATTCTTTAACCAGAACCCATATGAACTCCTGCGATTTTTCTGTAAGCAATTACTCTTACACACCCGTGGAAGGCGATAAAAACCTGGAGCATTTTACTATTGAAGAAGATAAAGAGGATTTAATCCCATTCATAAAAGATGCTATGGCAGCTTCAACGGACGGTTTTAAAATCTTTGGTTCGCCATGGACCGCGGCGCCCTGGATGAAAGACAATAACCATTGGGTGGGCGGCAAACTGCTCCCGGAATACTATGATACATGGGCCTTGTTTTTCTCTAAGTTTGCAGATGCTTACAAAGCAGAAGGGATTGATATCTGGGGTTTTACCGTGGAAAACGAACCTTTGGGTAATGGTAACAATTGGGAAAGTATGCACTACACACCCGATGAAATGACCAACTTTGTTCAGAATCATTTAGGACCCAAACTGGAAGCAGACGGAAAAGGGGACCTTAAAATTTTAGGTTACGATCAAAATAGGGAACATTTAAAAGAATGGGTTGATTCTCAATATAAAAATGAAGAAACATCCAAATATTTTGATGGCACGGCTATCCACTGGTATGCAAGCACATTTCATGTGTTCCCGGAAGAACTGCAATATGCCCATAATAAAGCACCAGACAAACTTTTAATTCAGTCGGAAGCTTGCGTGGACGCCGAAGTTCCTGTGTGGCAAGACGATGCCTGGTATTGGAAAAAAGAAGCCACAGATTGGGGTTGGGATTGGGCTCCGGAAGAAGACAAACACTTTCATCCCAAATATGCCCCTGTGAACAGATACGCCAGAGATATTATTGGCTGCCTGAATAACTGGGTGGACGGATGGGTTGACTGGAATATGGTACTTGATACCAAAGGAGGCCCCAACTGGTTTAAAAACTGGTGTATTGCCCCTGTGATTGTAGATCCGGATAAAGACGAGGTGTACTTTACCCCACTGTATTACACCATGGCACACTTTAGTAAATACATCAGGCCGGAAGCTAAAGTCATTGGATTAGAAAACACCGACGAAAAATTACTGGCTGCTGCTGCTCAGAATCCTGATGGCTCCATGGCGGTGGTCCTTTTTAATGAGTTTAATACCCCAAAAACCATAAACCTAACGCTAAACGACAAGCATGTAGAATTTTCAATAGATGCGCAGGCTATTCAAACTATTGTAATTCCATAAGAATGTACAAACTCAACTAACTAAAAAATTAAATTAATTATGTCAAACGTAAAAACAGCTGCAAAGGACAGAGTCCCTATTGGTCAAAAAGCCGCTTTTGGTGCCGGTCATTTGGTTTTGAACCTATATCCGGGAGCCCTGGGGTTCTTTATGTTCTTCTTACTGACTGC
Source organism: Seonamhaeicola sp. (assembly GCF_028281565.1). GTDB lineage: Bacteria > Bacteroidota > Bacteroidia > Flavobacteriales > Flavobacteriaceae > Seonamhaeicola. The sequence continues at coordinate 43,999 of NZ_JANQJQ010000010.1, read as the reverse complement.
TTTTGGGATGGATCCCTTTTTAGCAGGCCTTTTAGGTGGATTGCCCCGGTTTTTTGATGCGATCACCGATCCTATTATGGGATTCATCTCAGACAACACCAGTTCAAAATGGGGCCGAAGGAGGCCGTATATTTTGGTTGGTGGTATTTTAAGTGCCATAACATTTGTACTGCTTTGGCAACTTAATGAAAATAATTCATCAGATTATAACTTCTGGTACTTCCTGATCATGTCCATGGTTTTCCTTATTGGGAACACCATGTTTGCCACGCCGTTGGTAGGCCTGGGATATGAAATGACTTCCGACTATAATGAACGGACCCGTCTTATGGCCTTTTCGCAAACGGTAGGTCTGTTGGCCTGGGTTATTGTACCCTGGTTTTGGGTCATTATTGCGGACCCTGATATTTTTAGCAATCAGGCTGAAGGTGTAAGAACCATGGCCATTTATGTTGGTGCAGCTTGTTTGGTATTGGGCCTTTTACCCGCCATTTTTTGTAGAGGTATAGATGCCTCTCATATGGGAAACAGGAAAAAACTAACGTTAACCTCTATCTTTAGCAATCTAAAAGATCTATTCAGTAGTATAAAAGAAGCTGTAAAGAACAGGCCTTTTATGAAATTATGCGGCGCCACGTTTTTGGTGTTCAACGGTTACCAAATTGTGGCATCCTTTAGTTTCTTTATTTTCGTTTTTTACATTTTTAACGGAAGCTATGAAGCCACAGCAACATGGCCGGCCTGGTTTAGCTCTGTGGGTGCATTGGTTTCAGCATTTTTAGTGATCCCGATTGTATCGGCAATGTCTACCAAATGGGGCAAAAAGAAAGCTTTCATTATTTCCACGGCACTTTCTATTGTTGGATACCTTATGAAGTGGTGGGCTTTCACTCCTGATAATATTTGGCTTTCCTTTATTCCAATTCCTCTAATGTCGTTTGGTTTAGGAAGTTTATTCACTCTGATGATGAGTATGACGGCTGATGTTTGTGATTTAGATGAACTTCGTAATGGTATGCCAAGGAAAGAGGGGACTTTCGGCGCATTATACTGGTGGGTTGTAAAACTCGGGCAAGGATTGGCGTTGGTTTTAGGAGGCCTGGTATTAAAGTTAATAGGATTTGACGGTAACGCAGCCACACAGACTGTTGATACTTTAACAAAATTAAGGATCGCCGATATCATCATTCCTGTAGTAACAGCAGCTTTGGCTATTTGGATCATGTGGAAATACAGTTTGTCTGAAGAAAGAGCCAAAGAGATTAAAGCGCAATTAGAAGAAAGAAGAGGTGTGTTATAGCAGCAAGGCTAAATAGATATCATAACTAAAAAAACATCAAAATGTCAACAAAAATAGTAATACTAATAATAGGAGCCTTATTAACGCTAATCGCGGTATTCGGCAGTAAAAAAGGAAGCTCCGGAAATAGCTTGCTTAACACCAAACTAATAATACCTTTTGGTATCATCGGTGTCTTAATGATGATATATGGAAGCTATTCATCTGATCTGGTAAGCTACAATAGTCAAATTGAACAAGTTTCTATTGGTAAAAAATTAAACATAACAGGTCCTGTAGAAACGGTTAAAGTAGTTTCTCCCATTGATCAGGATTCTGTGGATTGTCGGATTTTAACCATGGGAGTATACCCTGAGTCCCACACCAAAGATATATGGGTTGTTATTAGACCTACGGATGATAAATACTATCCGCAGTCAGACCATACCAATACGTCTTATAAAAGAGATGGGGAGTGGCAAGTGGTAACTCGTTTTGGAGGCGATTTAGGCGAGGCATATGACCTAATTGTTTATGAAACAGATGCATCAGCTTCAGGTTTCTTTAGCGAAACTATAGCAAACTGGAAAGAAACCGAAGATTATCCGGGCTTAACACTTGAAGAAATGCCTGCCGGAGCAAAAGAAGTAGACAGAATCAAGATATATACAAGGAAAAACTGCAGAGGCGTGTTTTAAACAAAACAGAGTCCGGTGGCAGTATTAATCACGAAACAGTTAACTAAATAAAAAGAGAATTAAAGATGTCTTACAGAGAAGAATCCTATTATAAGCCAAAAGGGTATAGCCAAATAGCTACCCAGGGTATAAACTTAGCAGAGTATTCATTAGAGGAATTAAAAGCATTATGGCATAAAACCCTCCGGGAAGGTTTTCACGGTATATGCTTTAGTATGTACAGGGACGGACAATCCCCTGGTGATGAAATAAGCATGGAACAAGTGGAGCAGCGTGTCAACATATTAAAACCTTATGTTCAGGCTATACGCTCGTTTTCATGTATAGAAGGAAACGAATTTGTGCCAATAATGGCAAAAAAGCATGGCCTTAAAACTTTGGTTGGGGCATGGCTTGGCAATGATAAAGAAGATAATGAAAGGGAAATAGCAGGTCTGATCGAACTTGCCAAATCCGGTAATGTAGATGTAGCAGCCGTAGGCAACGAAGTTTTATACAGAAATGATTTGACCCTGGATGAACTGGTTGGGTATATAAATCGCGTTAAGGAAGCTTTAGCAGGATTAGACATTCCGGTAGGTTATGTAGATGCCTATTACGAATTTTCAAGACACCCCATTTTAGTTGAAAGTACCGACGTGGTTTTGGCAAATCTATACCCCTATTGGGAAGGCTGCCCTATAGAATATGCCTTAGGGCACATGCAGGCTATGTATGGCTCGGTGGTAGATGCCGCTCAGGGAAAACCCATTATCATTACAGAAACAGGCTGGCCTAGTGAAGGTGGTGGGCTTAACGGTGCCATTGCAACAGGAGAGGCAGCCATGAAGTATTTCATTGACACTATTAGATGGACCAAGGAAAATGATATACCCATCTTCTATTTCTCATCTTTTGATGAGTCCTGGAAAACAGGAAATGAAGGAGATGTTGGCGCCTATTGGGGATTATGGGACAAGCATGAAAATTTAAAGTTTTAATAGTAATAAAAATCAATCTTGGAAGTATCTCTCAAAACTATGTCGATAACCAAAACGATAACAAGAAATAAAGTATCAACCGGACAAAAGGTAGCCTTTGGCATAGGCATGTTAGCCAACCAAATGTTTCCTGCTATTCTTGGTATTTTCATGGTGGTTCTTGTGAAATCCCTGGGGTTTAATGGCTGGATGTGGTCTCTTGTTTATTTTTTCCCAAGAATTTTCGATGCCATAACCGATCCGATAATGGGATTTATATCGGATAACACTAAATCTAAATGGGGAAGGCGCAGACAATATGTTTTTATTGGCGCCATCATGATGGGCATTGCCTATATATTCATGTGGCAGCTATTTAAGGAAAATACACTTAATTACAATTTTTGGTATTTCTTCCTGTGGTCTATTGTGTTTTATCTCGGACTTACTTTTTTTAGTGTCCCTTATGTAGCCATGGGCTATGAAATGAGTGACGATTTTCATGAGCGTACCAATATTATGGCAGTGGCCCAATGGATTGGGCAATGGGCCTGGGTTATTGCACCTTGGTTTTGGGTTATTATGGATGATAAGGATTTATTCCCCTCTTCGGATGTCGCTGTTCGGGAACTCGCATATTGGGTAGCAATTCCATGCACCATATGCGCTATGGTTCCGGCATTATTTATAAAAAGTAAATCTACAGCTGATGAAGATTATGAGCCACTTACGCTATCCAATATTGGAGGTAGCTTAGAGAAAATCCTTGAAAGCTTTAAGGAAGCATTCAAGATTAAGGAATTTAGAAAATTGTGTGCGGCCACGTTCTTAATATTTAATGCTTTCAATACGGTGGCAGCCCTTACCTATTTTGTCATTGTTTATAAATTATTCAACGGTGATGTGGCCGCTACCGGAATTTGGGTTGCCTTATTTGGCTGTTTGGGAGCATTGGGCACCACATTTATTGTTATTCCAGCCGTAACCTGGATGTCCAGGGTAATGGGCAAGAAAAAGGCATTTTTGTTGTCTCAAGGAATCTCAGTTGTTGGATACATCATGCTATGGTTTCTTTTTGTTCCCGGTAAGCCATGGATGTACATTATAGCATTACCGTTTTTCTCCTTCGGCATAGGTAGCCTGTTTACTATAATGATGTCAATGACCGCCGATGTCATTGATATAGACGAATTAAACTCCGGTTTACGCAGAGAAGGGATATTTGGTGCCATTTATTGGTGGATGGTCAAGGTTGGTTTTGCCATTGCAGGTGGTTTAAGTGGCGTTATTATTGCCGTTGTTGGGTTTGACCCGGACCTGGTTACTACAGATCAGCAATCTGCCGTAGATGGTCTGCACGCTTTCTTTTGTTTTTTCCCTATGATAGGGACACTCCTTGCCATGTATATTATGCGCAATTATGATGTTACAGAAGCACGGGCCAATGACATTAGAGCTGAGTTAGACAAAAGAAAAAAAGAACTTTAACCAAAAAAACAGATGTCAAGAAGATCAGAAAAGTTTCTAGCGCTATCATCAATGGATTTTCAAAATAAATCACTTGATGAGCTAAAGGAATTACTTCAGGAAACACTTGACAACGGTATGCATGGCTTATGCTTTAGCCCTTATACCCAATGGCAGAAACCCGGCGATCAACTATCTGAAGCACAAATCAGGAGACGTTTGGAAATTGTTAAGCCATACACCAAATGGATCCGGTCATTTTCCTGCACCGAAGGGAACGAACTCATTCCGGTTATAGCCAAAGAATACGGTATTAAAACATTGGTAGGTGCCTGGTTGGGAGAAAATAAGAAAACCAATAATTTAGAAGTAGCCAACCTTATAAAACTTTGCAATGACGGGTATGTAGACATAGCAGCCGTTGGAAACGAAGTGATGTACCGTGGCGATTTAACCCAACAGGAACTATTGGATTTCATTTATTACGCCAAATCAAAAATAGACTATGTACCCGTGGGTTATGTAGATGCCTATTATGAGTTTATGGACAGGTTTGAGATCACAGAAGCCTGCGATATTATTCTTGCCAACTGTTACCCGTTCTGGGAAGGTTGTGATCAGGATTATGCCGTACTTTACATGAAAGATATGTACAACCGCGCCAAACGGGCCGGAAACGGAAAACCGGTGATCATAACTGAAACCGGATGGCCCAGCCAGGGAACAGCTTTAAAAGGCGCATTCCCATCGGAAGAGAACGCCATTAAATACTTTATCGGCTCGCAAAAATGGAGCACGGAAGAAGCTATTCCTATGTTCTACTTTTCGTCTTTTGATGAGAATTGGAAGGTAGGCTCCGAAGGTGATGTAGGTGCCTATTGGGGGCTATGGGATACCAATGAACGTTTAAAATATTAAAAAAACAACAACAAATAACAAGTTGACTAACTCTATTTCCCTGCTATTTTAGCTTTCTTTTTTTAATTAGAGGCTTTTATTCTGTTTGTGAATTTAAGCCTCTTCTTTTTTCAGCTTCCAGGAGTTTTCATATGGAATAATTAATCAATAAACTGCTCTGGCCTTTCATCATAACTTGAAGGTCTGAAATATACTTAAAGCAGAGGTTATTAGTCAAAACGAAACTACCTATAATCATAATTAATTAAACATCAATACTTTACTCTCTAAAAAGTTCTCTTCTAACGCTTAAAAACAAGTATATCTTAAGCGTATTTTTCCAATTATTTCCTGAATTAAGTCAAAATGTACCTAAACATTTAAGCTTATAAGAAACCCACCTTTCTCAACAAATACAACACTGCTCTATTTTACCACAACATTACCCCTACACTTCTAAAAACAAAACAAAAAAAGAGGGAAAAAATTGATCTAAAATCTCAAAAAAATCGATGAAAAACACAAATACAAAGACGAAATACAGGTCATTTGAAAAACACAAAATCGACAACATGTATGTTTTTTGTAGTGGTACAACATATAGACTCCTGCAATCTTATCCTTTATCTTTAGAAAACCAGAAATTCGTTAGCCCCAATTCCGTATTTCAAATACCATTGTTTAAACATAAAACTAAATTATTATGACTAAAAAAATTACATTATTACTGTTTTTACTTACGGCATATTTCGGATATGCGCAACCAACGACGGATCCGACCACGCCTCCGACACGAGACGCGGGAGATGTTATTTCCATATTTTGTGCGGAATATACAGATGTTGTAGGATCAGATTTTAACCCTAATTGGGGACAAAGTGGTTTTGGCTCAGCAAATACTGCATTAGATACAGGCTCAGGCAACCTGGTTTTAGGCTATCCTAATTTTAACTACCAGGGGGTTCAGTTTGGAAGTACTCAAAATATTGCAGCAATGGAATTTTTGCATGTAGACATTTATATTAATGGTTCATTTAACCCTAATGTATTTGTCATTAGTTCGGGAGCAGAAATAGCCCACCCTATTACAAATACAGGAGCAAACACGTGGATTAGTGTAGATATCGCTGTTTCTGGAATAACCGGTGATACCTCAAACGCTATACAGTTTAAGTTTGATGGAGGCAACGGTACTACCGATGCAATCTATGTAGATAATTTATATTTTTGGAAGGCACCCGCCGATCCTACTACAGATGCTACGTTAAGTGATTTAAAAGTTGATGGCACCACCATAGATGGTTTTGGCCCAGCAACGGAGGACTATACATACACGGTACCTACAGGAACTGTTGTTGTGCCTCAAATAACAGCAGCAACCACAACCCAGGCCGGAGCTTCTACTGTAATCACACAGGCATCCGCCATTCCTGGTGATGCTACTGTAGTTGTTACGGCAAGTGACAACACTACAACAAAGACATACACAGTTTCAATAAAAGAAGAAGGACCGGCAGCTGCACCTACAACACCGCCTGCAAGAGATGTGAATGATGTTAGATCTGTTTATAGCAATATGTATACAACTGCCCCAACAGATGGGTATCAAACTTTTGGAGGTTCTGTGGTTACCGAACTTGATTATTCCGGCAATACTATTTTAAAGGCAACTTCTCCGGTCTCAGGTGCAGGGCTTCAATACCAATACTTTGGAGTTAGTCCCCAATATCTTGACTTAACAGATTTTGATTACATGCATATTGATTTTTACTTTGAGGGATCTCCAACTACAGCTGGAACAATTTTTATAGTAATTGTACAATATTCTGATGGGACAAATATTCAGGAGAATTTTGATGTAACATCTTTATCTCCTGACACATGGCATGAGATGGATATAGCCTTTGCCGATTTTGATGGCAATCCGGGTTACGCCAGAGATGAAATTCAGCAGATTATACTTCAAACAGCAGGACCGGATGTCTATGGCCCTTTCTATTTTGATAACCTGTATTTTCACAAAAATACCACTTTAGGAGTTGAAGATAATAAATTGGTGAGCTTTAAAGCTTACCCTAACCCAACAATAGATAACTGGACCATTAAATCCAAAAACAACACACAAATAGAAACTATTGAAGTGTTTGATTTATTAGGTAAAGCAGTAAAAAGCTTTAAACCCAATAGTTCTCAAGCGGTAATTGATGGCTCTGATTTAATATCAGGATTATATTTTGCCCAAGTAAAAACAACTGATGGTTTGCAATCGCTCAGATTAGTAAAGAACTAATAGTTGTTTAGTTTAGTTGATGTGAAAAAGGTGCTGACCAGGCACCTTTTTTTATAACCTTATCAAAATGAATAGAACATATTTTTCAGCATTTAGGCTTTTAATCGCATTATTCCTATTTGCTTATATACAGTCTTACGGACAGGTTACAGTTGGAAATGGCAGCTATACAACATCATTTCCCGGTACCGACTCAGCAGGAAGAAACGGGTTTCCTTCCGGAACACCACAATTATCAGGAACTGCAGCTGGAAAACCGGTACCGACAAATGATTGGTGGTCTGCGCTCATCAAGAATAATCACGCCGATAATTTATTTAATTATCCCATGACAATGAAAACCATTAACAGTGGTTTAATTGTCACCTATATTCCATGGGGCGTTATAGATGATATTCAACCCATTATTGTAGGGGTTCAGGGCCTTAATGAAAATCAGGCTACAGTGTCTGACTATTCGGACTGGACCGTAACTATGGACTGGGGAGCAAAATTTAACGCCACTGCCGGTATTGGGATGCCTTTTATTTATTTTGAAAAAGCATCCTCCGAAACAGCATCCATAACTATAAATTCCGGAACTGTTAGCGTTTCCGGAGAAATGATCACTGTTACGGATGCGAGAAATGGTGGCGATTTTGCTATTTACGCACCTCCGGGAAGTGCCTGGGTCCAAAATGGGAATACATATACCTCTACACTCAATGGCAACAACTATTGGTCTATGGCTATGATCCCGTTAACAGCATCAAGTGTGGCAACCGTAGCCAATGAGTATAAAAAATATGCCTATGTGTTTCCCTCTAATACTGAAGTATCCTGGAGTTTTAATGAGAGTTCCTCGGCCCTGACTACAACCTTTGATGTCACTGTGGATGTTAAAGACGGCTCTGTAACCAATACTAACTTGCTTCAAGGGTTATTACCGCATCAATGGGATAACTTATCTTCAGGCTCAGCTACGCCCGGCGGTTACAGTTATAGTTCAGTTAGAGGCGAAATAAAAACACTGGATGGCAATACCTTTACGACTGAAAATATCTTTAAGGGCATCTTGCCTACACTACCCTACTTAGCTAATTATAGCTCAAGCTTTAGTCCGGCCAATTTACACACTAAAATTGCACAAATTGAAAATGATGCTTTAGCGACCTGGACAGACTCATACAATGAAGGACAAGTCATGAACCGATTGATCCAAACCGCCAGAATAGCAGATCAAATGGGTAATACTGTAGCCAGAGACAAAATGGTTGCTACCATTAAAGAGCGCCTGGAAGACTGGCTCACCTACGAAAGTGGTGAAGTGGCTTTTTTATTTTACTATAACAGTGATTGGACAGCCATGTTAGGCTATCCGGCAGGACATGGTCAGGACACTAATATTAACGACCACCATTTTCATTGGGGCTATTTTATACATGCCGCTGCCTTTATGGAACAGTTTGAACCCGGTTGGGCAGATGATTGGGGTGACATGGTTAACCTGTTGATCAGGGATGCCGCTTCTTCAAACAGAAGTGATACATTATTTCCGTTCTTGAGAAATTTCAGCCCATACGCAGGTCACTGCTGGGCTAATGGAACCGCATCCTTCCCACAGGGTAATGACCAGGAGTCCACCTCGGAAAGTATGCAATTTAACTCATCACTAATTCACTGGGGCACCATTACCGGAAATGATGCGATTAGGGATCTGGGTATTTATTTATACACCACCGAACAAAAGGCTGTAGAAGAATATTGGTTTGATATGCATGAGCGCAATTTTCAGCCATCACACCCATACAGTTTAGTATCCCGGGTTTGGGGAAATTCTTATGACAATGGTACGTTCTGGACATCAGACATCACAGCCTCCTATGTGATTGAGCTTTATCCTATGCATGGCGGGTCCTTATATCTGGGGCAGAATACAAGTTATGTTCAAAAAATATGGGACGAACTTAAACTTCATACAGGTATTTTAGATCCCAATGATACCAATCCCAATTTATGGCATGATACCATCTGGAAATATTTATCTTTTTTAGACCCGGCAGAAGCCATTACACTTTATGATGCTGACCCTGACAGGATTTTAAAATTTGGCGTTTCGGATGCGCAAACCTACCATTGGTTGCACGCCATGAATGCTATGGGACAATTAGACGCCACAATTACAGCCAATCATCCCATTGCGGCTGTATTTAATGATGGCGGCGATAAAACGTATGTAGCACACAACTATTCAGATGCTCCCATCACAGTTACTTTTTCCGATGGCTTTATGCTGGATGTGCCGGCTAATGAAATGGCAACCAGTAAAGATGTCAGTGTATCGGGCATCATCGCCTCTGATGTTTATGAAGCCAATGAAAATGACAGTGCCAATCTTACGGCCACAACAACTGGTAGCGGCATAACCAAAGTAGCATTTTATAACGGTGATACCCTTTTAGGGGAAGATACCACAGCGCCCTATGAGATTAACACGGGGGCACTGCCATTTGGTATTCACAGTATGTATGCTAAAGTATATGCAGGAACAAGTTTTAACGTTACCAATATCATTAGCATCCAGATAGGCAGTCAAGTGCCTTACTCCGGTTCAGCAAATGCCATCCCCGGAACCATAGAAGCCGGCCATTATGATGCATTTGAAGGAGGTAATGGACAGAATATTGCCTATTTTGATTCATCAATAGATAATCAGGGGGATTTTAGAACCGGTGAATATGTTGACGCCGTTTCAGATGGTTCAGAAGGCGATACGGTAGGTTGGATTTCCGGAGGCGAATGGTTAGAGTATACCATTGACGTACAAACCACCGGATGTTATGATCTAAGTATTCGCTACGCTTCGGGAAACACCAGTGGCGGTGGCCCCATTTATTTTGAAATTGATGGAGTTAAAGTAAGCCAGGATATTGCTTTTTCCTATACGGGAGACTGGGGTACGTGGAACACCAAAGCAACAAGTAATGTGGATCTAACTGCAGGCACACATGTATTAAGGTTGGTGGTTACTAACGGAGAGGTTAATCTGGGTAGAATGACCTTTAGTTATAATGCCGTAGCATGCACACCTCCGGGAGAAAACACTGGCTTGCCATTTGACTTTGAGACCTCTCCTACTACAGCAGACTTTAATAATTTTGATGGAGGTACAGCAACCGTAGAGGCTGTATCCGCTCCTCAGAGTACCGGCAATACCAGTAGTAATTTGGCTAAAATAGTTAGAAATGGCGGCCAGGCCTGGGCAGGAGCTTATCTGAATTTAAATGATGCTTTAAACTTTTCAACTAACAAATATATAACACTAAGAGTTTGGACCGAGGCTCCTGTTGGTACCCAAATGCAAATCAAGCTTGAACAGCAAAGTGGTGGCGCTGCTACCGAGTTAGCCACGCCTACGACTGTTACCGGACAATGGGAAACATTAAGTTGGGATTTTTCAGCTTTGGGAGCGAGTTCTTTTGATAAGTTAGTTTTTATGTTTGACATTGGAAACTTAGGTGATGGTACGGCATCGTCTACCTTTTACTTTGATGATGTAAAACAAGTTACCAGTTTATCTACAGAAGATAGCCCAACCAGTATTTTTAAAATCTATCCTAACCCGACAAAATATAGCTGGACCATTAAAACAAACAGACAAAACATGGAGTCTATTCAAGTATTTGACATTTTAGGCAAAGCGGTGTTATCGTTAACCCCAAATGCAAACGAAGTTGAAATAGATGCTTCCAATTTAAAAACAGGTCTGTATTTTGCTCAAATAAAAACACTCTCGGGGATTAATAGCTTAAAGCTGGTTAAACAGTAGTAGTTTAATTGGTTTATGTTTAGTTGACGAAGAAAGGTGCTTACTTAAGCACCTTTCTTATTATTAATGTTATCGCGTATTTATCATATAATCAAAAAAAAACTATCAAAAAGGTTATAAATTTCACCGGTGTGGCCGGTACAGAAAAAATATCAAACTTTTTAGTTAAGGCATTGGAAAAATTTGAATCTTTTAAAAACTAACAAATTCTGCTAAAACCCAAAGATGTCTTCCAACTTTTTATCCAGCTCGTCGGCATGCAAATTTTTGGCTAAGATCACACCGTTCTTGTCAAGTAAATATGTTGAAGGTAAATAAGGAGCTGCGTACGCAGTAATAACCTTGGCGGTCATAACGTCACTGCCTCTTGGCGGGAATATATCCGCTACCTGGATCCACCTGGTTTGGTCTTCTTCAATGGCTTTTTTCCAGGCTTCATGATTACTGTCATTGGTTACTGCTACTATTTCAAAATCTTTGTCTTTGTATTTGCTATAAACTTCTTTTAAGTGTGGGTATGATTTCCTACAAGGCACACACCAACTGGCCCAAAAATCAACTAAAACAACTTTTTTGCCTCTTAAGGATGATAACGTAAAGTCTTCACCATAATCTGTTTTTAAAGTGAAGTCCGGAGCTATTTCACCAATGGCGACTCGTTTGAGGGCTTCTAATTCATCTTTTAAAGGTTTGTAAAAATTGGATTTTTTCACCTCTTCACCAAAGCCCTCAACAATTTGCTCAAACTCCTCAAAAGTTTGATCTACTTCATTGGCTTGCATCCGCATATAAAATGCGGCAACCACAGAATTGGGATTGTTTAACGCATAATCTTTAATATAGGAAGTCCTTACTTTTCTTGTGGCTTCTCTGGCATTGGAAACGGCCTCATAGTTCATTTTATAAGCATCGCTGCCTTTTTCAAGCGTTTTGCCATGTTCAAACAATTCACTTAGTTTTTTAGACTCCGGCATGTTTTGTAAATATTCCCGGACCCTTTTCAATTCATTGTTAGTGGGAGAACCTGTAATATCAATATCATTGATTTGACCTCTTTCATCCGCTTTGTTAACATCTACCGAAATACTGAAGGTTTCGTTAGGAAGCAACAGGCCAAAACCAAATGTGTCATTAATTCTAAAATACTGATTTCTTGTGCCATCCACTTTACCTTTTAGGGTAAAACTACCATTTGTAATGGTTATAGTGTCTTTGTTACTTGTTAACGTACCGTTATCTACACCAATAATGGTCCCGGTTATTTCAAAGCCCGTTTCTTTACCAGTCTCTTTTTTTTCCAATTTACAATTAAAGGTTAAAATCAGAGTTAAAAAAATAGCTGCATATTTTAATATCAATTTCATTCCGTTTTTCATTAAAACTTCTCTCCAAACTTATTACCATACATGTCTATTAGGCGCCGATCCATTTCGGAGCCTCTCATATTTCTAGTCACTATTTTTCCGTTAGGGTCTACCAGCACACAAGTTGGTATACCCCTTATTTTATAGATTTCTGCCAAATCCCCTTTAAAGGCTTTTCCGTCTGATACTTGCAACCATGACATTTGTTCTTCTTCAACAGCTTCTAACCATTTATCATGTGCTTCGTCCATAGAAATACTTATAATTTCAAAACCTTCCGGGTGATATAACTCGTACACTTCTTTTAAATGAGGAATATCAGCTCTGCAAGGACCACACCAGGATGCCCAAAACTCTAAGAGTACATATTTGCCCTTACCAACATAATCTGATAACTTTAAAGGGTTTCCCTGTATATCTTTAAAGGGCAGATCTACATAGTTGGCCCCTTCTGCTACTCTTTTATGCTCATTAGCCTTTTGTACCACTTTAATTCCGTAAGGAGATGTTTTTATCGCTTCTGGTATGAGGTTTAGTAATTCATCAATTTGAGATACGCTAAGGCTTGAAGCAGCATTATAAGCCAGGTTTAACCCTATTTCATTGGAGGCATTAGTTTTAATGAAATTAAAGGTAAAATCCATTTTTTCATCAGAAATCTTGTTTTCTTTCTTACTAAGCGCGATACCCTCTGAAACAGTCCCTTTTTCTCCCTTGGTACCATCTGGATTATAACCATACCAAGCCATTCTTTCCTGACGGATTTTATTTCGTCGTGCATTGACGTCTTTTACACCATCTAGATATTTTTTATATATTTTGTGTATAGTAGCTCCTTCAATTTTTACTTGGTCGTAGTTATAGCTACCCTCCGAAAATAAAGCTCTTTGAGTAGATAAGCTGTCTAAGGTACCTGTAAGCGTAACAGTTTCATTACCCATAAAAATTGGGATTGCCGGGTGGTAAGTATAGGGTTTATTTTGATCTTCCGGTTTTTCAATAGAAACTGATACTAGGTGAGCGTAATCAAAAGTTCCTTCGAATTCAAATTTACCTTCATTTATAACAGTACTGTCTATGGGCTTGCTAAAAACAGCATTCATAGCATCGGTATCACTAGCCCTTAGTTTAACAATCATACCATCTGCAGCTCCTTCAATTGTTCCGGAAATGACATAGGAAGTTGGCTCTTCTTTTGCGGTTTTGCACCCTGCTAATAACACCAGGGATGCCAATAATAAATATACGTTTTTCATCATACTAGTTTTATTTGAACAATTCGGCCAGATCACGATCCATATCTGCATCAGTCCCACCACCACTGCCATAGCGGCCAATAATAATGCCATCCGGGTCTACTAATATTTTAGTTGGTAGGGAGCTAATGTTGTAACCTTCACTTATATCTTTATGTTTGTTTATTTGTTGACGTGTATTTGGATCCAACTCCAGGCCTCTCAACACATGATGCCAAATTCCAATTTGATCTTTTTCAACAGCTTTACGCCATTTGTCGTGGTTACGATCATCATCAGAAACTCCTAAAATTTCCAGGCCTTTAAGATGGTATTTTTTATACAGTTCTATTAAATGTGGATTCCCTTTTCTACAGGGGACACACCAGGAGGCCCAGAAATCGATCAATAAATATTTGCCCTTAAAATCGGCAAGTGTTAAAGGGTTTCCATTAATATCTACAGTGTTGAAGTTGCCTGCCACGGCCCCCGGAATCCCTTTTTGCATATTTTCAATCTCGTTAGCAAGTCGAATACCGAATCCTACTTTTAAGTGTTCCGGATTGAATTGGTCAAACAAAGCTTTCGCTTCATCATAGGTCATATCACTTAGTTGAAACATTAAGGATTGCACACTCACAAAGGACTTAGGGTTGTCTTTAATAAATTGCAAAGTGGCTTCACCTTGTTTTTCCCACATTGGGGCTAATTGGCCTCTGGCGTCATTGTCTTCATATTTAATTTTTTCTAACTCCTCTTCACTGGCTCCTGCCGCAGCTGCTTCATTATATTTTTTTCTAACAGCTTCAAAATGGGCTTGCTCTTCTTTATAGTTTGCTGCAATCTCCTTTCTTATGGCATCCAATCTATATTGATCATCCTGTGTTTTGGAGCCTGATAATTTAGACATTGAAAAGTTATTATAATCTAAATTTAATTCCATGATAACCGGCTCTACAAAAAAGGAAGCTGCTAACTTTTGATCCATATTTCTTAGGTTGGCATCCTTGCTTAAATAAACTGACCCAACAATATTTTCAAGCGCTTTTTCAATAGTAAATGTTCCGTTTTTTATTGGGATGGTATCTATCGAATTTGGAAAACTTAATAAGTAAATTTCTCCCTGGTCTAATCCGTTCACAGTACCTTTAATTCTATAGTGATTCGGTTCTAAGGTTTTTTCTGTTTTACAGCCTGCTACCAGTAAAGTTATTGCGAGAATTTTGAGTATATATTTCATATGCTTATTTTGATTGATTTAATTATTTGTGTTTAATCCTTTTATATACGTGATATTTGTAGTTATTTCCCAAAGTCCGGGCCGAAAGATCTCTACTTCAAAATATTCCTGTTTGTACAAGACTTTTAGTTTTACGGGGAATGTTACATTGGTAAGCTCAGTAAAATCATTATTATTGATTACGTCCTGGTATTGCCCGGAGATCAATACAAAATTTAACTGCGGGTACTTTTCATACGCCTGGTCTATTCTAAGGTAGAAACGTAAATTATTAAGATCGTTTTGTGTTTTCCTTAAGTTAATACCCGAAATATTTTGAGACTTATTTGAGGTTTTATACGGCTTTTCAAATAACCCTATGTACAGGTCTTTTTTCCAAAAACCGGTAATGATACTGTCTGCTTTAAAGGTTAATTTACCTTGTCCGTCTTTTTTACCATTTTTGAACTCACCTGTAAAGGTTTTTCCATCACGCCAGGTATAGGTGCCCTTACCATGCGGCCACCCCTTTTTAAATTGCCCTTGGTAAGTATCTACTCCTTTAGCCGTACCTTCACCGTCGGCTTTTCCTTTTTTACAGTCTCCGTTATAGGTTTCATTAATCGTTTTTAATAAAACTTTACAGTTTTGGGCGTAAGTAAGGTTTAGAGTCAAAAAGACAAGGAATAATGGCACATACCGTTTCATAATAAGAAAAAAATGGATTAAAATATTCCCCAACCTCAAAATATGAGGTTGGGGATTTAATGTGATTAGTAACTTGGGTTTTGTACTACAATATTACCGCCAACTTCAATATTGTTTTGATTGATAGGTAGTATATATTTATCAGGATCCGTAGCGCTTGGTTTTACAGTAGTCACATCAAAACCATCAACAAAATGGTAACGAACCAAATCGAACCATTCTTCACCAGATTCCCCTCCCAATTCTACATATTTTTCTAAACGAACCGCTTCAATAAACTGATCATAAGTGATAGTAGCAGGGTAGGTTTCGAATCCATCACCTCCGGTTGTAGTTGCCCCGGCTCTTAAACGCACCGTGTTTAAGGCATCTAAGGCATCTGAAGAAACACTGCCGTTAGCGCGTGCATCTGCCTCAGCATAAATTAAATACACTTCTGCCATTCTTAAGTGATAGATCATTTCGTAATCCTGCCCTGGTTCGCGGGTTGTATATTTACGCGTATCCGGTATAAAACCAAAAGCCAAGGTAACCATTGAAGATATACGATCGCTATCATAGGTTATATTTTGAGACCCTATTTGCCATGAACCGGCCCCAAAATCAATAAAACCAGCTCCTAAAGCATAAGCAAAGTCAGTGAAGTTTCCAATTCCCAAACCTTCTCCGGGAGCACCTCTTGAACCAAATACCACTTCAGTGCTTTCAAATAAAGCCGGGGTGGTGTGGTCTAGAAATATTTCCTGATAGGTTGGCGCTAAAGCGAAGCTTGCTCCTGAGTTGTCCAAAACATCTTTTGCCAATGTGGCGGCACCGGCATAATCACCCATGTATAAAAGCACTTTAGCTTTCAGCCCCTTAGCGTAGGTTTTATTGGTGTAATATTTTGCTCTTAAGTCCGGAGCGTCAGCAATGGCATCATCTAAGTCGGCAATAATAGCTGCGTATGTTTCTGCGACAGTGTTTCTTGGGAATACCTCATCAGAAAGGGATGGTTCGGTTTTTATAACAATACCATATTCTGAGTTGGTATCATAAAACTGTCCCCAAAGACGTAATAAATATAAATGGGCAGTGGCTCTTAAGGCTTTGGTTTCTGCAATAACTTCGGCTTTTCTAGTTTCGGAAGAAAAGCTGTCGGCAGGTGCATTATCAATTTCTTGAAGTAGCCAGTTAGCTCTATTTATTAAATCGTACATACGGGTATAAGCCCCTAAGTTAGTAGTTCCGGTGACATCAGGGTTGTTTTGTTGCCAGCTAAGAATATCAGGGTTTCTACTAAACGGGCTTCTTTCCATCGTACCACTTAGTACCGATGGTAATAAATACAGGTCCGGATTTCCTCCACCAGCACTTCTTTGCCGGAAACCGGCATATACTCCGGCTAACGCTAATTCGGCTGTTTCTCCGTTAGTAATAGCACCTTCGGCCGGTAGTGCAAAATTTGGTTCATATTCATCTAAGTCTTTTGCAATCTCACAAGATGATAAGCTTACTAGCAATAGGCTTATCATGATTATATAGATATATTTTATTGTATTCATTGTTTTTTCCTTTTTAAGATTTTTTATAAGCCTATATTAACTCCTATAGTAAAGGTTCTTGCCTGTGGATATGAAAATCCCTGGTCACTTACTAAGTCTACAGTAGCACCACCTCGTTGCGGCCCTACATTTTCCGGGTCAAGCCCCGGATAATCAGTGATTACAAATAAATTGTTGCCGGTGACTGTAATTTTAGCATTGTTAATGCCAGTCTTTTTTAATATCTCTTTAGGTATATTATAAGCTATGGAAGCCGACCTTAATTTTATATAAGATCCATCTACAACAACCTTTGAGTTTTCATCAAAATTACCACCATGGGTTCCGGAACCTAGTCTCGCATACGTAGCATTAGGGTTGTCCGGTGTCCAGGTATCATCTAATGACGATCTAAAATAGTTCTTGTTTACATTAACAAACTGCATGTTTTCTGCACCTTCTCGCCAATATCTCTTGTTGCCATCAACAAAATTGAAATTGAAGGTGAAATCGAAGTTTTTACAAGATATTATGTTGTTCCAGCCCCCAAAGAATTCCGGGTTAATACTACCTAAATCTTTTCTGTCGTCTGCAGGGTTAATTTCTCCATCTCCGTTTAAATCCCTAAATATATAATCTCCCGGTTGTTGCAACTGATTAAAATAGTTGCCATCCGGAGCTCCGGCGTTCAAAGCATCTATTTCTTCCTGTGTTTGTGCTATACCAACAACCTCATAACCTAAGTGGAACCCAATTGGTGACCCTTCTTGTATACCGGCACTGCCAAATGCTGTGGTGCTACCACCATTCAAAGCATCCACGTTGTTATCTACAAAGGAAATATTAAACGATGAGTTCCATCTAAGATCTTTACTTCTAACGATGTCCCCGCCTAAGGCAATTTCCCAACCTTTATTAGTTACATCGGCGATATTGGCATTCCAAAACGAACTGCCGGTTTGTGCGGGAAGGGGTACTAACAGAATGATGTCACTGGTTTTCTTTTCAAAGTATACCACTTCTCCATTTAACCGGCCGTTAAACAACCCAAACTCAACACCTAAATCTAACTGGTCTGTCTCTTCCCATCTAATCTCCGTATTAGGTACGCCTTCTACGGCTATACCATTAATTCCGTCATAAAAAGAATCGCCATTACCCAATGAGGCATAATTTGAAATATAGGAAAACGCAGGTAAGTTATCAGATCCGGTACGTCCTAAACTGGCACGTAATTTTAATTGACTAATTAAGTTATTATTGCTTAAAAAGTCTTCGTTGTGTACATTCCATGCTAAAGCTCCGGAAGGGAAAAATCCTCGCTGGTTATCGGGTCCAAACTTAATAGACCCATCAGATCTGGCGGTAAATGTTACTAAGTAACGGTCTTTGTAGTTATAGTTCACCCTTCCGAAGATTGAGTTTAAAGCGGTTTCACTCACGTCACTATTCCATTGATAGGCATCTTGAGCCGATTGGATATTGATTAAAACCTCGTCGTCCGGAAAGCCCGCATAGCCTTGAGACTCTAAATCTAACCGGGAATGATCCCATGAAACCCCAACTACTGCGTTAATAGTATGGTCTTCTGCTATTGTTTTGTTAAAGTTTAAGGTATTGGCCCATGAAGAGCTTCTTAGCGTTGAATGTTGTACATCTAATAAGGCGCCTTGGGTACCTCTAAATGCTCCAAACAAGGCGTTGCCTGTAAAGGAAGGGGAAAAGTCAGAGCTTCTGTCGTTACTCAAGTTAATGCTTAATTGCGATCTAAAGTTTAAGCCTTCCAAAATTTCATATTGTCCGTAAACAGACCCTATAAGCCCTTGATATCTGGCTCTGTTTTTAATTTTTGCCTGATCTCCCAGTGGATTTCTCTCAAATCCAAGGAAACTTGTTCTACCAGTATAAGAGCCATCCTCATTAAATACGCCTATATCCGGTCTATACATAGCCAAAGGATTTAAGCTGGTTAAACCAGAACGCCTGTTTAACGAATAATTATAGCTAATATTAGCTCCGGCTTTTAATCGCTTTGACAGATCCGCATCAATATTACTTGTAAAACTATATTGTTTAAATTTATTACCTATCATGATACCTTCCTGATCTGATACTCGGGCTGATACCAGGAAATTAATTTTATCTGAGCCTCCGGATACACTAAAATCGTACTGATTCCATAGAGCATTATTATTAAGCCCTTTCTCCTGCCAGTCCGTATCTTCATCACCAAAGGTTATAAGATTATCTAAACCAAAGTCAGTGATTACTTGTTGCCATTCGCTGGCACTAATCACATCATAAGTATTTAAAGGATTTTGAATAGTAGTGTTGTAGGCAAAATTAAAACGGGTTCTACTATTTCTTTTACCTCGTTTAGTAGTTATAACAATAACCCCGTTAGCTGCCCTGGAACCATATATGGCGGCTGATGAAGCATCTTTTAAAACATCAACACGCTCAATATCATTTGGGTTTATAGACAGTAACGGATTTTCCCGATCACCGAAAGCGCCAATACTACCTACATTGGAAAAAAGCGGATTTGTGACAATAGGTACACCATCAACTACATAAAGTGGCTGGTTGTCGCCAATTAACTGGCTCAACCCCCTAACATTAACTAGAGCGCCACCACCAGGACCACTGGATTGCGCATTAACGTATACCCCTGTTAATTGACCTACCAGGGCCTGATCTATGGTCTGAGATTTAATTTGTTGAATCTCTTCAGATTTCACTGAACCAACAGATCCTGTTAAATCTTTTCTTACCGTGCTTCCGTATCCTACAATAACTACTTCCTCAAGGGCACTTATCCTTTCCAGAAGTGTGATGTTGTAAACTGTTTTTTCGGCTGTAACCTGTTCGGTGTGAAATTCATATCCAATCCCGGAAGCAACCAAATAATAACCAACTTCTGCAACAAGGGAAAACTTTCCATCAAAATCGCTAGCAGTACCTCTTACTAAGAAATCACTATTTATACGCTCTCCTGATGGTTCCCGGTTAGTTACATAGACCGTTATACCTGGTATAGGCACGCCGTTTTTATCTAGAACGACACCTGAAATAGTTACTTCCTGCAACACTTTTTCCTTAATGATAATAGTGTTGTTGTTTGCAAAATTAAAATTGAAACTACCCCTTGAAAGACTTTCTTCAAGCAGCTTGTTGACTTTTATAATACCCTTTTTAACAGATACTTTAGGGAAGTCTTTGAACATATCAGACCTATAGATGAATCTATAATCTGTCTGTGCTTTGATAATGTCGAAAACCTGATCAACAGTAATCGTTTTATCTTCTAAAATTTCAATCTTCACATTCTGTGAAAGCATATTTTCTGAAGTAAAGCTAAAAACTGCAGTACACAACAAGAATATAAGCGTTCTCATAATGATTTTTAAGAGTTTTTTTCTAAAAAAGAAAAGAACACGGGTTAATTTAATTTCCATAAATTTGCTTGAGTTAATTAGTTAAACATTTAATTGATTAATTCTATACAAGGGGACATAAGGTTTGCGTTGTGAGAATTCCGAACCTCAGTTCCCTTTCTTTTTTATCTGAATATTATGGTTTTATCATTTATTTCATACATAATATTATTGGTGTTATAAATGGCTGACAGTATATTTTCTATAGATTGCTCTTTACCCAAAACCCCCGTAAAATGAATATTTTCAACTTCTTTATTTACAAAAACAATATCTGCATCATACCATCTGGACAGGACTTTCATGATCTTATTTAACGGCATGTCTTTAAAACTAAATACGCCGTTTCGCCAGGAGGTAATACTGTAAGTGTCTGCTACGGTAAGTAGCTCAACATTATTGTTGTTTACGTTTAAAACCGTTTGTTGGTTAGGAGATAACTCGGTACTATAAGTATCAGTGGTCATTAATACTTTACCCTCAATTAAGGTTGAATACACTAAAACTTCATCCTGATATGCTTTAATGTTGAATTCGGTTCCTAAAACCTCAATGTTCTGATCACCGGTTAAGACTTTAAACCTGGAACCGTTATGATCGGTGCTTGGTGATACATCAAAATAGGCTTCACCATAGACCAACTCAACTTGCCTGGTTTCACCGTCAATAAAACTTACCGGATATTTAAGTCGCGATTCTGAGTTCAGCCACACCTGGGTACCGTCTTCCAGTTTAATATAGTATTGACCGCCTCTGGGAATAGTCAAATAGTTGTAAGCTATGTCCTTTTTAGCCGTATTAGGTGTTTCATAAACTATTTCTTCTCCGTTGCTTGTAATATTATTGGCAATATAGTTTTGTCCTTTTTCTAAAGTTATATTCGTACCATCTGCCAATGTTAAAGTAGCCTTATCAGTTCCGGTTTCAATATTGTTGTTTACAATGATTGGGGTATTAACTACAGGGGTTTCTTTCTTAAAAATAAAAGTCAATGAAATTAATAACACCACAGAGGCGACTACAGCATACCTGAATACATTTCTTTTGTATAATGGCATCACCCTGGTTTGTTTTTCTATACCGCTCCAAACCTTATCAAAAGCCATATCAGCATCAACCGTATCGTACAATTTATTCAGATTGTAATCATCTTTAATATATGACTTGAACTTATTTTGATTCTTCGGCTTACTTAACCAATCTTGTAGTTTAGTCAGTTCTATTTCAGAGATAGAGTCGGTTAAGTATTTTAAAATTATTTTTTTCAATTCTGCAAAATTTTGTGGTGTTATATTTAAATGTCGAACGGCTTTTATAAAAACCCTTAAAGAAATTAACATTTTTTTTAAAATTTTTTTTTTAGCCGATATATTTTCACATTTGTACTATACAACCAACCATTTAATGCAAGATTTAGAGCTCATTATTGCCATTAAAAAAGATGACAGAAGTGCTTTTAAAATGTTATTTAAAAAGTATTATGGTGATCTTGTGAGCTATATAACAACTTATACCGGACGTAAACCTGCCGCCGAAGATATTGTGCAACAATTATTTGTAACCCTTTGGGTGAAGCGAAACGAATTAAATGTTACCAAATCTGTTAAAGGCTATTTGTACACGGTTGCCCATAGAGCCTATATAGATCATTACCGAAGTAATAAGCGAAGAGATGCTTTTTTTGATGAATTAAAAGAGAAGGCTTTAAGAGATTCTATTACAGAAAATAAAGACGCTGCGCAGCAAAGGATTAACAAACTGAAACAAATTGTTGAAACCTTACCTCCTAAATGCAGAGAAGTTTTAGAGTTGAATAAATTATCCGGACTTAGGTATCAGGAAATTGCTAATCATTTAGGCGTTTCAATTAAAACCGTTGAATCTCAGATGCGCATTGCCTACCAGAAAATACGCGAAGGTTTTGAGAATGACACTTCGATTTTGATTTTTATTTCACAGGTTTTGATGGCTAAAAGTAAAAAAGTCACAACTAGTATTTAGTCATGACCTTCATTCTAGTAGCAGGAACTGGACTCCCTTCGACTGGGCTCAGGGTAAACTTCTCGTCCAGACTTAATCCATTAAATAAAAAAAGTCACAACTAGTATTTAGTCATGACTTTCTTCTTAGTAGCGGGAACTGGACTCGAACCAGTGACCTTCGGGTTATGAGCCCGACGAGCTACCTACTGCTCTATCCCGCGATGTATATTTTTAATGAGTAAGCTAAACTTTCAAATACCTCACCCAAAATTTCATTTCATTTTTTCAAATCTCGCGCTGAGCTTGTCGAAGCGTCCCGCGATATAGGACTGCAAATATACAATCCTTTTTAATTTTAACAACTATTATCCCCAAAAATATTATTGTTCCAAACTAGTAGCCTGAAACTCCGATAATTCCAAATTGAAAAACACCACTTTAATTTGAATAGGATTACAACACACTTCACAATCTTCAATATAGCTTTGAACGCTAATACTATTATCTAACAACACCGAAACGGTTTGCCAACAATGCGGGCAGGTAAAATAATGTTCTAACATACCCTAAAACTAAAAAAAGTGGCTAATTTAATTAGCCACTTTTAGACAAACATAAAAAACTTTACTGAAATTATTCTTTTTCAATATCTAATACAGCTGTAGCTGTTGGGTTCACAGTCATAATTCCCGGAGGGTTTTTACCTGACACACTAATGTATTCCTGATTTAAATTATTATCACTTACCATAATAGTAGTTAATTTGGTTAAGCTCATAAACTCTATCGGTAAGTCTCCGGTAAGATTATTGGTGGATAATAATAACTCTTCTAAATCTGTTAATTGTGCAATTTCAACCGGAATTTCTCCTTCCAGTTTATTGTCCATTAAGCTTAACTTCTGAAGCTTTGATAACGCATAAATATCTGTAGGAATGGTTCCTGTTAAAAAGTTACTTCCTAATAAAAGCTCTTTTAAGTTAGTTAAACCCATAAGTTCATTAGGAATATCTCCGGACAATTTATTACTATACAGTTTTAAAGATTCTAATTTCTTTAACTCGCCTAGTTCTGAAGGGATATTACCTTCTAAAGCATTCATAAATAATTCTAAAGAAGTTAACTCTTTTAAATTACTTAATGACGCAGGAATGGTTCCTGATATTTTATTAAAACCTAAATTGATCTTTCTTAGGTTAGAAAGATTTCCAATGTCTTGTGGCAACTCCCCCTGAAGGTTGTTGAACGGTAAGTTAATTTCAACTATCATGTTATCTTCTACCGTTATGCCATACCATGAATCGATGGCTGCGTTTAAATCCCACGAAGTGTTCCATTGGTCACCATTCGTGGCATTGTATATTGCAATAAGGGCATCCTTTTCGGTAGAGGAAATATTAGCGAATGAATAAGCAGTTGTTAAAAAACAAATTGCAAGTAGCTTTAAGGTTTTCATTGTTAGAATAGATTTGGGATTAATTCTACTACGAAACTAAAGGAAATTAAGACAAAAACCCATTTTAATCGATGAAATGCATAAAATTTTAACAAATTCTAGTCGGTAAACTGCTCGATTTCGAGCTGGATTGCTTCCCATTTCTCCATCAATGCTTCTAAATCCGACTTTTTTTGGTGATAATTATCAAAGAAATCAGGCGCTGAAGTGGCTTCTTCGTAATTAATTTCAAGCTCTAAATCAATGGCTTTGATCGCTTTTTCCAGCTGATTGATCTTAGCCTCCACATTGCTCAATTTGTTATTTAAAGACTTTAATTTTTTCTGCTCCTCATAGGATTGGTGCTTCTTCTTTTTAGGTGCTTCTTTGACAACAGTTCGCTTTTCCACCTCACGTAAATTCTCAACTTTTCGTTGCTCCAAATAGTAATCTATATCACCTAAATATTCTTTTATCTTATGGTCTTTAAATTCATAGACTTTATTGGTTAGTCCCTGTAAAAAATCACGATCATGAGACACCAAAATCAAAGTGCCTTCGTATCGTTTTAAGGCTTCTTTTAATACGTTTTTCGACTTAATATCCAGGTGATTTGTAGGCTCATCCATGATCAACACGTTGAACGGCTGTAACATTAATTTGGCCAAAGCCAGACGGTTACGTTCCCCTCCGGATAGCACTCTAACATACTTTTCAACCTCATCACCTCTAAACAAAAACGAGCCTAAAATATCCCTTACTTTGCTTCTGTTAGTTTCGTTAGCAGCATCGATCATAGTATCTAAAACGGTTTTATTGCCGTCTAAATACTCTGCCTGGTTTTGAGCAAAATACCCTAGCTGTACATTATGTCCTAATTTTAAATGGCCATCAAAACGTATATCACCAACAATGATCTTTGCCAAAGTAGATTTTCCTTGTCCGTTCTGACCAACAAAAGCCGTTTTACTATCACGCTCTAATAGCAAATCGATATTTTTAAGCACCTCTTTTTCTCCATAATTTTTTGAAACAGCCTCCGCTTCAATAACCACTTTACCGGGAGTTACCGATACCGGAAAATTAAGTGTCATGACACTGTTATCATCCTCATCAACTTCAATACGCTCAATCCTATCCAGCTTTTTTATAAGGGATTGCGCCATGGTTGCTTTAGACGCCTTGGCTCGAAACTTTTCAATCAGTTTTTCGGTATGCTCAATATGCTTTTGCTGATTTTTCTGTGATGCTAATTGTTGTGTTCTTAACTCTTCACGAAGTATTAAATATTTTGAGTACGGTTTAGGATAATCGTAGATCCGCCCTAAAGAGATCTCAATGGTCCTGTTGGTTACATTATCCAGGAACATTTTATCATGTGATACGATCACCACAGCACCGGCATAATTTTTCAAAAACTGCTCTAACCAAATAATAGATTCAATATCCAAATGGTTGGTAGGCTCATCCAATAGTAATACATCATTATTCTGAAGTAATAATTTAGCCAACTCAATACGCATGCGCCAGCCCCCCGAAAAGGTATCGGTTAGTTTATTAAATTCACTCCGCTGAAAACCAAGTCCTTGTAAGATCTTTTCAGTATCACCCTGATAGTTATAACCACCAAGTATTTCGTATTGATGTTGAAGCTCGTTAATGTCAATCATTAACTGGTTGTATCCTTCACTTTCATAATCGGTACGCTCAGCTAACTGGGTATTAATGGTTTCCATTTTAGCTTCCAGAAGTTTTATTTCCGTAAAAGCTTCGTAGGCTTCTTCAACGACCGTTCTTCCAAAAACAAAATCGATGTCCTGTTTTAAAAACCCTATTTTAAGCGCTTTATCCGTAGCAATCTGCCCGGAATCCGGTTCTAATTCTTTCGATAGAATTTTGAGCATGGTAGACTTACCGGCACCGTTTTTACCAATAAGCCCCACACTGTCACCATTTCCCAGCTTAAACGTAATATCTTCAAACAGATATTCTCCCTGAAATGAGATTGATAAATTATGAATATTAAGCATAGAAATGTGACTTTAGTTACGGATTTTTAAACTAATACAACTACTTTTGCATTATAAAAGCGCAAGCAAAAGTACATGAATTTTTTTATTGAGAAATTTACACAAACGCAATTAAAAAAAATGTACTAATAAAATGATGTCCTGAACCTGTCGAAAGATGGTTACAGAAGAAAAATACACTAAAATAAATGTTTAAAAAAGGAACCAAACTTTATAGTATCATTACCGGGAGTTGCCCTAAATGTCATCAGGAATCCATGTACAGCAATAAAAATGCTTATGTGATAACCGATACTTTAAAAGTAAACGAACGTTGCTCTAAATGCGATACTAAATACCGTATAGAGCCCTCCTTTTTTTACGGGGCCATGTATGTAAGTTATGCCGTAGGTATTGCCTTTGCGGTGGCTGCTTTTGTTATCAGTAATCTTATTTTTAATGCCAGTTTAAAGGTTACTTTCATCTCTATTGTTGGCACATTGGTTGTATTTATGCCAATAATCATGCGCCTTTCCAGGAATATCTGGATCAATTTTTTTATGCATTACGATGAGTCGCTGGTTAAGAAATGACTCTTCAAGTTTAACGGAATCTGCTAATATTAATTTCCTTTTCTAACGGCACATTATTTTCAATAAAATTATAAAGCTGTTGTGCCACATAAGGCCCGATCATCACACCTCTGGTACCTAA
This sequence comes from Seonamhaeicola sp., assembly GCF_028281565.1. Lineage (GTDB taxonomy): Bacteria > Bacteroidota > Bacteroidia > Flavobacteriales > Flavobacteriaceae > Seonamhaeicola. Next base: position 16,976 of record NZ_JANQJQ010000010.1, on the reverse strand, counting down.
ACCGTTTAATACAAACATATTTTTATGGGTATTATGCCGGCCTACAAGCGGTCTTCTGTCTTTAACCGTGGGTCTTACACCTGCCACCTGATCTACTACCTTAAAAGGGCATTTAATGAGCTTTTCAAGCTTCTCTAAGAGTACTTCCCGGGCAGCCTGGGATATTTTATTGGTTAAATCTTTCCATTCGTAGGTGGCACCTACAATGTATAAATCATCGCCTAGCGGAATTAAAAAAGCTGCCGACTTTAAAACAAAATCAATTTTTAATTCCGGTGCTTGAATGATTAGCAACTCCCCTTTTGCAGGCACCAGTGGCAAGTCTTTAAAAAAAGGATTCCCCCTAACACCAAAGCCTTCAGAGAATACAATATACTTGGCTTTTATGTACTTATATTGAATCGCTTCAGGATCTGTTTTCAAAATGTTATGATCAAAACCTTCTTCAAAAAATCGGTGGTCTTTCAGCAAGTGGTCTTTATAAGTATTGACCAATGTTTTCACATCAATTCTTCCGGTTTTAAAAACCTCACCAAAACCGAAAGGCGCCTCAATACCGGCATTGGTATTTTTAACAATGGTATCTGAAAGAAATTCGGATAACGACGGGTTGTCTGAAGCTGCAAACCAATTATTTTGCTCTTCGGTTGATGCAAATTTTCGGTAAACCGGTATTTTATAATCCAGCTTGATGTTTAACAATGCTTCTAAAGCGTGGTACATAGGTAAAGCTATTCCCAACTGTTCTTTACTTTTCCAAACGGAAGTAAATCGCTTTAAAACTACCGGGTTATAAAGTCCGCCGGCAACCGTGGAAGATTGCTGTGAACCGTTATCAAAAACCACAAAACTTTTATCGTTAGTTCTTAATTGTTCGCAAAAACTAATACCGGCCAACCCGATGCCTACAACTATATAATCTACTTGCATAGCTGCGAAGATAGAAAATGGATTCCTGCCCGGGCAGGAATAACAAATAAAAAACGCTCACTAAAAAAGTGAGCGTTTTTAAATTATGGTCAAATATACGGACTAGTAGGTCCACATATCCAGTTCAAAATCTCTGATTTTATCCTTTATTCTTTCAGACTCCAGTAACTGCATCAAAGAGTTGTCTGATACATACTCACTGATTTGTCGGTCGCCATGTACATTTTCTTCTTTGTAAATGAAACCGTTAAATCGTCTTGAGTTTAATACATGATCAAAAGAATAAGGTAGGGAGCTATTTTTAGTATTGAACGACTTTGCCTCATGTAATACCTCTCTGGCATCCGGGAAGAACACCCAGAATAAAGGCACTAAATCAGGACTATCCGTATCAATAAAGTTAACATCCGGAGCTACAGGCGCTAATGCTAACAACCTGTATTTCATTTCAGCCTGGCGCTTATCGAAATACCAAAGTCCTTTAATGCGGTATTCCACAATGTCAGCCGCTGTAATTTGTGTTTTAACAATGTACTCTTTAGATACTTCCTCACCGGCATTATACTGTTCAATACCTAACTCAGTGGTATCCACTCTTACTAAGGCCGCTTCAATATCTTTTAAAGTACGCTTTGTAGAAAAATAGGAGTCATCATAGATGTTTTTTATCTTTCCGTTTTTAACATTCTTCATAAGAACGTCATATAAACAACGTCTGTCTTTACCAATGTTGTTCGTATCTATGGGATAATATAATGGGAAGTTTACACGCTCATCAAGAACTACACGTTCCCAGGTCATTTTGGCAAACAACACATCTCTATCATCTACATAACCGTACTCTAAAGGTTTATCATTATCTACAGACTTTTGCGCTGCTGTTCTTACACCAATTTCTTCAGGGCTTTTAGCATTTAGAATGTTGGCTTGCGCAAACAGGCCGGTAGCTGTAAAAACAGTTGCTACGGTTAATAAAAAACTTCTTAATTTCATTTTTCTATAAATTTATTATTATTTAGGGCGTCTCTACCAATTATTAATTAGCAACTTCAACCAGTACAGGTGATATCTTTTTAAGCTTGATATCAACACCTTTAGCTTTTGCCTGTATGTCAATTATTTGAATGGTAGAACCTCTTTTAGCTTTACGTAAAGCACCTTTTGCTCTACTGTCTAATTTATTTCCTTTTACAACAATGGTTGGTTGACCAGGAACTTTAAATTTAAATTCTCTAACGGTTAATGGTAACTCAAAATCAAAATCATCAAATTTTGCACCAATAGTAGAGATCTCAATAGAGTTTCTAGGCATTTTTAAAGTGCCGTCTTCTCCTCTGAATGTTCCTAATGGTTTTGGTAAATCTTTAATTCTGAATTTAGCATTATCATTTACTCTTTGTCCGTCAGGTAATGTACCTGTTACATTAATAGTAACTTCACGTCCTTTAACCTTGGTTACATCCATAACGTATTTACTACCGGATATTCTTGATAAACCTTGGGCATTAGCTGACACTTTATTATCAGATACTCCGGCAAATGAAATAGTCATTGGGTTTTTAACACCGCGGTACACTACATTCATTTTGTCTGCAGAAATAGTTGCCGCGTTTGGTTTTGGCACGGTTGCAAAAGTTTGACTAACCGGTACTTCAATTTCTTCTCCATCTTCACCGAAAATTAATTTTCCTTCAATCTTATGCTCACCTGCAGCTCCCGAATTCACATTTAATTTCACTTTACCATCTTCAATGGTGTATTGATTTTCTGTTAAAGGTCTGCCATCTAAAGTCAACTCAACTCTTTTTGGTTTTGTGGTGGCATCTTTTCTACCCAACACAATTTCGCCATCAAATTTTTCTCCATTGAAATAAGCAGATTTTGATGTTTCCATTAAAGTAGTATAGTTTGTCATAGACACCTCACTGGAAAGTGTACCTTGTAACATAGCAGATAATATCTGAGACTCTGTAGTTTTAATATCGGCTTGTAATTGCGTCATTTTTGTTAATGATGCTACTAATGGGAATCCTTTATAATGATAGTCTAACCACGGTTGCTTTCCAGCTCCACGCTTGATGTCATCTGTATTAAAGTTTGTCTGAACATCCTTAATGATGTCTTCCATCCCTTCTTCATCGGATAAAATTTCAGACACACCGTCTCTAAAAGTGGCTATCTGATTTAAAAACTCTTTCCCTTCAGGTTTTAAAACATCGCCTTTGAAAAAGTTTTCATCCAGGTAATCCCCTTTATCCATGATCTCATAATCGGTAGGATCATCAACGGTCTTTTCCATTTTAGACTTTAACCCTTCAAGATAATTATTAAAGTTAGTAGCTAAAACGTCTATTTGATGCGCCTTATCTTTTAAAGGCTCATATTTCTCTGGTTGATCTGTAGCTTTTTGGTCTAAACTTGCAACAAAGGCTTCGTTACGCACTGTTGCAGCCTCGTTAGACTCCGTAAGCTTTTCATTCATTAATCCGAAGGCCGAAAGCACTTCTTTAGACATATTTAATGCTAACATCGCAATGAAGATTAAATACATCAGATTAATCATCTTCTGTCTTGGTGATAAATTATTTGCTGCCATTTTCTAATTAGGTTTTGGTTAATTAATATTAATTTGGGCAAACCCTAATTAGTCTTTGCTCATAGCAGATAACATACCTCCGTAAACGCCATTTAATGAAGAAAGGTTTGATGCTAATGATTGCATTTGCTCTTTTAACTTAGCTGCATTTTCTACAGACTCTTCGTTAATTTCTGCCTGCTTGTTAATGCTTTCTAACTGTACTTTGTATAAGCTGTTTAAGGACTCCATCTGAGCGGCAGCCAATGATAATTCTTCACCATATTTTTTAGTAGCTTCGATAGAATCTACAGTTGATGACATATTTTTAGCGGCACCTTCAAAATTCTTAATGCTTTCTCCTAAGCTTGAAATCAATTCGCCATCAATTTTAGCTTCTTTTAATAATTCGTCTAATTTCTTAGATAATAATCCCTGAGGATTTTCTTCTTTTTTACTTTTTTGTCCTCCAGCTAATTCAGGATATACTAAAGACCAATCTAAATCTTCATCAACTGGTTCGAATGCTGATATTGCAAAAATAATAGCTTCGGTTACAAGACCTATTGTTAACATAACATTACCCGTTAAAGGTCCAATTTCAAAGTGAATGATTTTGAAAAGGGCTCCAATAATTACAATCGATGCTCCTAATCCGTAAGCTAAATTCATAAACTTTTTGTTTGCTTTTGACTGTGCCATAATTTCTCGGTTTTTAAATTTTTTAAGTAGGTTATTTACTTAAGTAGGTTAATTAATAATATTTAAATTTGATTTGATTAAATTTTATTTGTTTCTAGCGTTTTTTGTTACTTGTGTCCCCATGTAATCCTGAACGGTTCTGAAACCTATATAACTTCTTGCAGAATCTGCATACTCATAATCTCTTGAACTTACCTGTAAGAAGTATGCAACATCTTTCCAGGAGCCGCCTCTAATAACCTTACGTGTGTTGTCCTGATCATTAACGTTAGGATTAATGGTTGACGTGTACTCATAAGAAGACGGATCATACGATGCATTTACCCATTCTGCAACGTTACCTGCCATATTGTATAAGTTATAGTCATTAGGCTCATAAGATTTTGCCTCTACAGTATATAAAGCCTGGTCTGCAGCATAATCTCCCCGTACCGGTTTGAAGTTTGCCATAAAACAACCTCTGTCACTTTTTGTATAAGGACCACCCCAAGGGTAAGTTGCTGCCTGAAGACCACCTCTGGCGGCATATTCCCATTCAGCTTCCGACGGTAATCTAAATCTGTTAACCATAGAAGCTCCTTTTTTAGATTTTTGATAAGAGTTCTTGTTAATAGTTCGCCACTCACAAAATGCTTTGGCTTGCTTCCAGGTAACACCTACTACCGGATAATCACTGTAAGCATCATGCCAGAAATAATCATTGTGCATCGGCTCATTATATGAGTAAGCAAAATCTCTGATCCAAACGGTAGTATCCGGATAAATTTCAATTTCTTCTTTCCTTATAACATCTTTTCTATCAACGCCTCTGTTTCTGGCCGCTTCTCTGATGTCCATATAATTATACTGGAATTTGAATTTCTTCACATCCCAGGTACGCTGTCCATTATAAGACTCTTCTAATGGCAGGTACATGGTATCCATCACTTCGGCATAATACTCGTCGATATATTCTGAAGTATCGTAAACCAGGTCAATATCCTTGTTGATCTTTCTTCCTTCATAGCCAGTAGGTCCCAGGCCGGTATAGTTTTCAAACATATACTTCTCATAAACGGACATATCAGTTGTGTCTGCATCTCTAAATGCATACTCACCAATAGTACCATCATCTTCTTGTGTTAAACCAACTTCGTCTGCAAGAACTGCTAATTTCATTCTCACTATGGAGTCTCTAACCCAATGCACAAATTGGCGATACTCGCTATTTGTTATTTCGGTGGCGTCCATGTAAAAGGCTCTTACAGTTACTGTTTTGGCCGGTGCATCATTTACACCCGCTAAATCATCGTCTGCTTTACCCATAATATACGCACCACCGGGGATAAGCTCCATCCCATAAGGCTTTTCAGGGTGCCATTTTTTTCCTTTAACACCCACTAGTTCGCCCCTATCTTTAGAGCCACAACTAGCTAGTATTGTTATTACTGCGGTTAATAAAATAAACTTCTTCATATCTATAGTAAACTCGAGGTTAATTAATTAAGCTTCATTTTTCGTGGCGTAAACATATTTATAAATTTCTTTAAAAACAACTTTTTTCATAAAAAAATTACATTTCATCGTAAAAAAATAGCATTTCACCGATGAAATTACCCTTTTAGCTATACTTTGCCTATTACATACTATTCTTCCTGAAAGCCTTATACCAGCGGTCTGGTACCTTATTATTACAGGCATCCTGATAATCTTCATGCATGCAAGGTAATAACGTATGTCTTTTTAATTTATTATTTACTTCAGATAAAAAAGGAATCTCAATCCACCATCTTCCAGTTTTATTACTTTTATAAAAGATGAGTTCTTCCGAATCCACCAGGGTAATGTACTTTTGATAGTTTCTTTCATCCGAAAAATCATCATCCTGTACCCTGTAATTTACACCCTCAATGAAATACCACAACATTTGAGATACTAACATGGAAGTCATGTCATCATCTTTTGAAGGTTTATATTCATAGACCCCAAATGACGACACCTTATTACTTATGCCTGCATACCTTGCTATGGCACAAATTTCTTTTCCGTCTAAACCATTTGGCGAATACTTTTGATTTAAACTTACCTCGGCACTTCTTACCGATGTTAAATCAACACTCACAATATTGGCATCTCTTAAAACAGGCTCTACAATTGAAATATTACTTGACACGTCTCCCAGCCTGTAAGATTCAAAATAGAGGTTATCCATTAGATCTATTTCTTCCTGCGAATTGAAATAGGTTTGATAACCAACCGTTGCGTAATTGAACAGGTTATAGGGTTGGTCTAAAATGATCTTTCCAACAAAACTGTTGTTCTTAATGGGTTTGGTAGAATCACCCAAATCAAACTTGCTGTCTATGTTCACTATGTTAACCATGGGGATTATATTATCATAGGCCCTGTAGTTTGCATAGGTTAAATCCTGAGAGCCTCCTAATATAATAGGTATGATATTCTTTTTAACTAATATGTTAACGGCTGTTTTTAATGCGAAGTAGGTATCTTCTACACTTTCACCTTTATTAATATCACCCAAATCTGCAATAGTTATATTCCAGCTTCCCGGGAAAAGACCATAAAAAGACTTTCTGATTTCATCCAACTGAAACGCTTCGCCTATATAGTTAACATCGTTCCTGTTTTCCAAAACACCGATAATGGCAATGGTAACATCGTCCAGATCCGGCATGCCGTTTTGCTCTGAGTGGATTTTTAGTCTTCTTCCTAAAGCCTGGGCAGATAATAATTCGTTATGAGCTAACACTAAATCTGAAACCGGAGAAAGAAAATTAAAATTCATTTACGTTACTTCTTTTTGGCTGTTGTTTTTTTTCGGGTTGTTTTTTTCTTTGGTACGTTGGCTTCAATAAGGGCTTTGGCTTCTTCTAGAGTCATTTCTGAAACATCAACGGTTTTGGCTAATTCTACTTTTGTTTTTCCTTTTAACACATGATGTCTGCCCCATCGGGCTTTTTCTACTCTAATGCCTTCGACCTCCCAGTTGTGAACAACCTTCTCTATATCTTTCTGAATCTTTGTTTCGATCAACTCAACAATGTCTTCATCAGACAGGTTATCCCAGTCGTATTTCTTGTTTACGTTAATAAACATATTGTTCCATTTTATAAACGGACCAAAACGACCTTTACCTTTTTGCACCGGTAAATCTTTATATATATATATAGGTGCATCTGCTTTTTGTTTTTCTTTAATTAAAACTATAGCATCATCAAGATCCACACTTAACGGATCTACACCTTTTGGTAAAGATACGAATGCTTTACCGAATTTTACATACGGTCCAAAGCGACCATTATTAACCTGAATATCTTCTCCTTCATAGGTTCCCAAACTTTTCGGGAGCTGGAATAAATCCATAGCCTCTTCAAAAGTAATACTGCTTAGTTGCTGGTCCGGACTCAAACTGGCAAACAACGGTTTTTCATCATCTTCAAAGGTTCCTACCTGAACCATCGGCCCAAACCTACCTAAACGCACACTCACTTGTCTGCCGGTGTTTGGATCAACTCCTAAAATACGTTCTCCGGATTCTCTTACCGCATTCTCTTTTACATCTTCAACTTTTGGGTGGAAGTTCTTATAAAACGATTTCATCATTTTAGTCCAATCTTCTTCACCATCGGCTATACTGTCAAAGTCCTCTTCAACTTTAGCAGTAAAATTATAATCTAAGATCTGATCAAAATGATTCACCAAAAAGTCGGTTACAATCATTCCAATATCTGTAGGCACTAATTTTCCTTTATCAGATCCCACTTTTTCCGAAAGTACTTTATCAGTAATACTTCCGTTTTTCAAAGTAAGTTGTGAATACTTTCTTTCTACGCCTTCAACCGAACCTTTTTCAACATAGTTCCTGTTTTGAATGGTTGAAATGGTTGGTGCATAAGTAGACGGACGCCCGATCCCTAACTCTTCCAACTTTTTAACAAGTGATGCTTCGGTAAATCTCGATGGCGGACGCGTATAACGTTCGGTAGCCGTGATATAATTATTGAGAAGTCCTTCCCCGGTTTTCATAGCCGGTAACATCCCTTCTTGCTCTACATCTTCTTCATCGGTACCTTCCAGATATACTTTTAAAAAGCCGTCAAAAGTGATTACTTCTCCGTTGGCTATAAAAATCTCGTTATGTGTTGAAGCACTAATTTTCACATTGGTACGCTCTAATTGCGCTTCACTCATTTGCGATGCTATGGCGCGCTTCCAAATTAATTCATATAAACGGGCCTGATCTCTATCAATATTTACGCTCTGTCTAGAAAAATCAGTAGGTCTGATAGCCTCGTGCGCCTCTTGTGCGCCTTTAGATTTTCCCGTATAGTTCCTTGGTTTACTATAACTGGAACCATACGTTTTTTCAATTTCTGCCTGTGCCCCATATCTGGCCTCATCAGATAAATTGGTACTATCGGTTCTCATATAAGTAATCAAACCGGCTTCATAAAGGCGTTGCGCCATAGTCATGGTCTTACTTACCGAGAAATATAATTTACGGGATGCTTCCTGCTGTAAAGTGGATGTGGTAAACGGAGCCGCCGGCGATTTTTTTGCGGGCTTCTTTTCTAAATCTGAAACTTTAAAACTTGCGGAAGCATTTTGTTCTAAAAATGCCTGGGCGTTTTCTTTAGTTGAAAAATTCTTTGGCAATTTGGCTTTGAATGCCTGCCCGTTCTCATTTGAAAATTCGGCAACAATTCTATAGGATGCTACAGGTCTAAAATCTTTAATTTCCCTTTCTTTCTCTACGATCAATCGTACTGAAACCGATTGTACCCTACCTGCCGACAAACCGCCTTTTACTTTCCGCCATAAAACCGGAGATAACTCATACCCCACAATTCTATCCAATACTCTACGCGCTTGTTGTGCATCTACCAGATCATAATCGATACCTCTTGGGTTTTCAATAGCCTTTTGAATAGCTGACTTTGTAATTTCATGAAAAACAATACGTCTTGTTTTTTCTTTTTCCAATTTTAAAGCCTCGGCCAAATGCCATGCAATAGCTTCTCCCTCACGGTCTTCATCACTTGCTAACCAAACCATTTCTGCTTTTTTAGCCAGCTCTTTAAGTTTTTTTACAACCGCTCTTTTATCTTTTGAAACTTCATATTTCGGTTTAAAATCACCGTCTACATCTACACCCAATTCTTTTGAAGGTAGGTCTGAGATATGCCCAAAGCTTGACTCTACTTTAAAATCTTTTCCCAGGAATTTCTCAATGGTTTTTGCTTTTGCAGGTGACTCAACTATCACTAAATTCTTCGCCATACATCCGTTTTTGAAGCTACAAATGTATATGAAAAAAAGTTTATCTGCTGCATTTTATAGATTATCTGTATAATAATTTTCAAAAAAAGCCCGTGTTAAACTTAGTAAACACGGGCTTTTAAATGTATTGTTAAAAATTTTTATTCGGTAATAGTACCTATTTCTTCAATGGCGGTGGTTTCTTCAAATCCAATGGATTCTTTATATACAAAATAAATTGGGTGGTACGGAAAAGCAGCTGTAAACAACAACCCTATACCGCATAACAATATCCCAACTATTTCTGCTAATAATCCTGAAACTATTAATAACCCAAAGATCAATAACCATTTTTTATTCCCCAGTTTAAAACTGACTTTTACAATGTCACCTACACTAAAATCGGGATTAAAAGCAAATACAATGGCGAACAATGATAAGGGCACCATGACATAAAAAATTGGCAAATAACATAGCAAAGTTGCTAAAACTGCAATTCCAAAAGACACTAACATTAAGACAAACACTTTAGATAGATATTTTCCTTTGATGAAATGAAAAAAATCAGAAGTAGACACTTGTTCATCATGATCCAGTTTCTTCATAATTCTATAAAAACCGGCATTTAATGCAACAGAAACGGCACCTAACACTAATGATCCAACTATTATGAACAATACATATAGAAAGGACATACCTGCAAAAAAGCTCTCAAATGCTTCGGTATTGGCATAACCACTTTCTTGCTGCGCTATGATCATTCCTATTAAAGGAATATAAAGAACAATTATTAAAGGCAACATGACTATAACAGTGAATACCTGGAGTAAAAACCCTTGAAGCCAGGTCTTTTTAAAAAGTTCAATAGAATTACTAAAAATGTCACCAAAATCTAAGGCTTTGGCACCATTTATCTTTTCAATTAAAGTGTCAACGGAATTCATTTTATTGTTTTTGGTTAGTAAATATTGTATACAATAAAGGTAACCGTTTTTTACAATTTGTTACAGGTGCAAACAAAAAAATCTGCCCGAAGGCAGATTTTCTCTCATAGTGTTAGTTGTTTTAATTGAGTGAAAATGAGCTTAAAAAGCTAATATTGTCACCTATATATTTATATTGATACAGGGTGTTATCGCCTATCATTACCAGACTGTTCTCTAAAGGAATAACATCGGTTGCCTGAATATTGCCTATGGTTCTTACCAAGTTTAGGTCCACGGGTGTATTTCTATCAAAAAGTTTTAAGCCGGAAGTACCATCGCACACAAAGAGCATATTGTCTTTTATCCCCAAGCCATAAGGGTTATCCAGCGTATAGCGTTTTGCTAAGGTTGGATTAGTTTTGTCGCTAATATCTATGACTTCCAGAACGCTTTCCAATTGCCCGCAAAGGTTACCTCCTCTAAGTGTTAAATACGCATAATCACCATCAACAACTACCGGGTCACAGCCTTCCCAATGCACAAATTCAGACACATACGCCGGTGCAGCCGGGTTATTTAAGTCATAAATATACATACCGTTGGTACTTCCCAAATACAGGTAATCATCGGCTTCAAACATGGTTTCAATATTCCACCCTGCATATTGGGTGTTCTCTAATTCAGGGTTTGCCAGGTCCTGAATATTGAAAATGGCCATACTATAAGACCCCACTGTATATAAATAGTTGTCTTTTATTTGAAAACGCGCCAAAGAGCCACCCACGCCTACATTAGATTCGGCAGCAGCAGCCATAACGGCATCATTAAAGATCATACCTCTTTCTATCCAAATATTGGGATCAACTTCTTCACTAGGCTTTTGCTCAAGTTTCCAACCTAATATGATATCTGTTTCCCAATCATAATCACCAAAATCAGTGGCTACTGCTTCTTCCGGAATGTTGTAGTTATAAATTTCAAACACGTTTTCCAATCGCTCTACCTGGGTGATATTGTTAATATCCGAAATATTAAAAACTACCAGATCCGTAGCACTATCGGCATATAAATAATTGTTTTTTATGGAAATATCTTCATTACCCGGTATGTTTATATATTTAATAGCGCTTGGCGATTTCGGGTTGGTGTTATCTATTATATGGACCCCTTTATTAACGTCATTTACAAAAATATAATGACCATAGGCATAAATTTTACCCGCTTGCACAATTGGTTTTGGTGCCCCAATGTCTACCATTTTCCTAAATTCTGTCTTACTAACAAATTCTGGAGTAGCTACAGCAACAAGGTCTAAATCTTCATCATCGTTATTATTACAAGCGCATAAGACGATGGAAAGGATAACTGTTAAAAAAATACGGTTTAGTTTCATAGCGTTTAGTTTTTGTATGATTGTTTATAGTTGATATTAATAAGAATACTCTAAGGACTCGTCCAAACCATGAATATGAAGTATTATTTTGCTACTACCTTCAACTCTGATTGGGCTTAAGTCAAACGTTATTACTCTTTCAAAATAGGCCAGACAGTCTTCATTATTGTCAAAATCCAATTTTAAGTACCGTTGTTCAGGGGATGATTCGGCAACAGCTCCCGAGTCCACTAAACTGAATTCCCAGGTATTGCCATCACAACCCGAAGCTCCGATGGTAATCGCTAAACAATCGCCGTCTATTTCAGCATCTATAAACGCAAAATTGTCTGAATTCAAATTATTGTATTCAGACGCACTGACAATAGTAGAAAGATCACAAATCAAATCCCCTACTACATCATCATCTTCACATTGCGTATTAAAAAAACAAAAGGATATAACAAAAAAGAACAGTACAGTTTTAGTCAATTTGATCATAATTCTCAGGATAGCTGGTTTTTTTATTTACTAGATACTTTATTTCTGAAATGGTTGCGCGAAAAACCATTCAAAATTTTAATATTTAACTTAAAATTAGAACCTGCCACTTTGTCAGAAAACCTAAATTAATTGTATCTTTGCACCTGCCTTCCGGCAGGCAGGCACGAATATTGACCATAACCGGTTCAAGTATATTATGGAAAAGATTATAGACGAAAAAAAACAGGGCGAATCTTTAGTTTTAGAGCAAAAGGAAGGCAACAAACGTAAGTTGTTCATTGAAAGTTACGGTTGTCAAATGAATTTTTCTGATAGTGAAATAGTAGCCTCTATTCTTAACGGACAAGGTTACAACACGACTCAAAACTTAGAAGAAGCCGATTTGGTTTTGGTAAACACCTGCTCTATTAGAGATAAAGCAGAACAAACGGTTCGTAAACGTTTGGAAAAATATAATGCTGTTAAACAGGAAAGCAACCCGAATATGAAAGTTGGTGTCCTGGGCTGTATGGCAGAACGCCTAAAAAGTAAGTTTCTTGAGGAAGAGAAAATTGTGGACCTGGTGGTGGGGCCGGATGCCTACAAAGACTTACCTAACCTTTTAGCTGAAGTTGATGAAGGCAGAGACGCAATTAATGTGATCCTTTCAAAAGAGGAAACTTATGGCGATATTTCTCCTGTGCGTTTAGACAGTAACGGTGTTACAGCTTTTGTATCTATTACCCGTGGCTGTGATAATATGTGCACGTTTTGCGTTGTGCCGTTTACTCGTGGCAGAGAGCGCAGCAGAGATCCTCAGAGTATTATTGAAGAAGTAAACGATCTGTGGAATAAAGGGTATAAAGAAGTAACACTCCTCGGGCAAAATGTAGACAGTTTCCTTTGGTATGGAGGCGGACTTAAAAAAGACTTCGACAAAGCCGGCGATATCCAAAAAGCAACTGCTGTAAATTTTGCACAATTACTATCCATGTGTGCTGAGGCGCAGCCTAAAATGCGTTTCCGTTTTTCAACATCTAATCCGCAAGATATGACCTTAGATGTTATTGAAACCATGGCGAAGTACGACAATATTTGTAAGTACATTCATTTGCCTGTGCAGAGCGGGAGCAATCGCATTCTAAAAGAAATGAATCGTCAGCATACCCGTGAGGAGTATTTTGAGTTGATTGATAATATCAGAAGTATTATTCCGGATTGTGCCATAAGCCAGGATATGATTGCCGGTTTCCCAACGGAGACGGAAGCAGATCATCAGGATACCTTAAGTTTGATGGCATATGTGAAGTACGATTTCGGGTTTATGTTTGCCTACTCCGAAAGGCCGGGTACACTAGCTGAACGTAAGCTGGAAGACGATATTCCTCTGGAAGTTAAAAAACGACGATTAAATGAAATCATCGCGCTTCAACAAAAGCACAGTAAATTAAGAACCGAAGCCCAATTAGGAAAAACTGTAGAAGTTCTGATTGAGAAGGAATCAAAAAAATCCAATGAACATTGGGCCGGCAGAAACAGCCAGAACACCGTGGTGGTTTTCTCTAAAGAACACTATAAAGCAGGTGATTTTGTCAATGTAAAAGTAACCGATTGCACCAGTGCCACTTTAATTGGTGAGGCAGTTGGGTATTCAGAAAACAACTAAAAAGAAAAAAGAATAAAGACTAAAGATAAAAGAACAAAGACTACGAATGTCTTTTCTCTTTTTCTGCAATCTCAAATCTTAAAAAAATAAATGGAATCAGTTCAAGCAATAAAACAACGTTTTGGTATTATTGGTAATACGCCATCACTAAATCGTGCCATTGAAAAAGCCATCCAGGTGGCACCAACAGACATTTCGGTGTTGGTCACCGGTGAAAGTGGTGTAGGTAAAGAAAGTATTCCAAAAATAATACATCAATTATCACATAGAAAACACAATAAATACATAGCTGTAAACTGTGGCGCTATTCCTGAAGGTACCATAGACAGTGAACTTTTTGGTCATGAAAAAGGGGCTTTTACAGGTGCTACACAAACCCGTAGCGGTTATTTTGAAGTAGCCGATGGCGGTACCATTTTCCTTGATGAAGTTGGGGAATTACCACTCACCACTCAAGTGCGTTTATTACGTGTTTTAGAAAATGGCGAGTTTATAAAAGTAGGCTCCAGTAAGGTACAAAAAACCAATGTACGTATTGTGGCCGCCACGAACGTGAATATGTTTGAGGCCATTGAAAAAGAAAAGTTCAGGGAAGACCTGTACTATCGATTAAGCACCGTTGAAATTCATCTGCCACCGCTGCGTGAAAGACAGGAAGATATTCATTTGCTTTTCAGGAAATTTGCCAGTGACTTTGCCTTGAAATACAAGATGCCTACTGTTAAGTTAACTGATAACGCAGTTCAAATTTTAACCAAATATCGTTGGAGCGGTAATGTCCGTCAGTTACGAAATATAGCCGAACAGCTTTCGGTCTTGGAGCAAAACAGAACGATTTCAGCCGAGACACTTCGCAGTTATTTACCAACTTCAGGCACTAATTTGCCAGCGGTTGTTAAAACATCAAAATCTGAAAGTGATTTTAGCAGCGAACGTGAGATTCTTTATAAAGTTTTATTCGACATGAAAAGCGATTTAAACGATCTAAAGAAACTCACCATGGAACTCATGAAAAGCGGTAATGTTAAAGAAGTTGAGAAAGATCACGAGCACCTCATCCAAAAGATCTATGGTGAGGACGATACTGATAATACGGTTTATGAAGAACCGGTTCAGGAAACCGAAGTTTTATCCATCCCGGAGCACGTTACAAATCATGAGCAGGTTGAAAATGTCCAGGACAAATATCATTTTGCCGAAGAGATTGAAGAAGAGGAAACATTGTCATTACATGATAAAGAACTGGAATTAATTAAAAAATCGCTTGAACGTCACAATGGAAAGCGTAAATTAGCAGCTGCCGAATTGGGCATCAGCGAACGTACTTTATATAGGAAGATTAAACAATACGATCTTTAAAACAGTATACAGTTGGCAGTCGCAGTATTCAGTATAACTAACTATTACAACATTATAAAAAAGGAATCGTTTTAAAACAACTAACATAATGTCACACTGAGCGCAGTCGAAGTGTCTTTTAAATCGAATGAAACACATAAAATATCTCTTTTTAATTTTAACCTTTTCAACTTTCACCAACTGTAAAGTACAATATAGCTTTACGCCTCCAACGTCTATTATAGCAGAAACATTTCAGGTAGACAGATTTGAAAACACCTCTTTGTTATTTGAACCCGGCTTGGATTTACTATTTCAAAATACGCTTCAAGATTTAATTCAAAATCAAACAAATTACAGGTTAGAGCCTTCCGGTGCCGATTTAATTTACGAAGGAGAAATAACAGATTATAGAATTGCGCCAACAACAGCTACGGCTCAAAATACAGCCGCTCAAAACAGGTTAACCATTACCGTTAAAGTGAGATTCTATAATACAAATAACGAAGAAGACGATTTAGATCAATCATTTTCTTTTTTCTATGATTTCCCCGGTAGCTCCCAATTAGTCGGTGCTCAAAAAGAAACGGCTCATGAGGAAATTTTAGATCGTTTAACACAGGATATTTTTAATGCCACTTTAGCCAGGTGGTAGCTTCGAGAGCCTCAGCTACCAAATAGGCAGTTAACATTAAATGCCGTTGTCGTTCTGAACGAAGTGAAGAATCTCGTTAATAATGATTACATTTGGCTAAAGCCATGAATTCATCAGATTTTATAAACATATTACAGCATCCGCAAGACATTACACATCAGCAAACTGAAGCTGTAAGAGCTATTATTGATGAATTTCCTTATTTTCAATCGGCGCGTGCCGTTTACCTTAAAGGGCTCAAAAACCAAAGTAGTTTTAAGTACAATCAGGAATTAAAAATAACCGCTGCCTATACCACAGATCGCAGTATCTTATTTGATTTTATTACATCTGATGCCTTTATTCAAAACGAAATTTCGCAATTCATAAAGAAAAACGCAGAACATTTAAAAGATATTGATGTTTCCGTAGAAGATATTTCGGTTAATAAAAGTGTTGAAGTTGATGACGCTTTAAAACAACAGATCAAAGAAACCAAAGGTGTTCTGGATCCGGCATTATTTGAGCCTAAGGAACCCCTTCCTGAAAAGGCAACCAGTTTTGCCCTGGATGCATCTGAAGTTATCGAAACCTCAGCAGAAACCACTGAAGTACCTGAATTATCGCCTACAGAAATATTGAATTTAGGCAAACCGCTTCAGTTTGACAAAAATGAAAAACACTCCTTCAACGAATGGCTAAAACTTACCAGGTTTAAACCTATTGAAAGGGAACATAAAACTCCTGAAACACAACCGGAAGCAAAAGAAGACAAAGCGTCTGCAACCGACCTGGATAAGGCCAAAAAGTTTGAGCTGATTGATAAGTTTATAAGTAAAAACCCTAAAATTAGTCCGTCGGTTGCTTCAAACAAAAAAGGCAACCTGGCAAAAGCACAAATGATAAAGCCGGAGGCTTTAATGACAGAGACTTTAGCACGTATATATGTAGAGCAAAAAAACTACAAAAAGGCAATTCAATCTTATAAGGTTTTAAGTTTGAAATATCCAGAAAAAAGTAGTTTCTTTGCAAACCAAATTAAGGCAGTAGAACAATTACAAGAACAAAACAATAAAGAATAATGAGTTTTA